>NZ_JAUFPW010000030.1 GCF_030409415.1 Pedobacter aquatilis
CTCAATGTTTACCTAGCCTCAAATGGCCTCACACGAACAGTCAATATATTTTGCATAACAACAATATAATGACCTTTTTAAAATTCTCAGTAAAAATAAAAGCCTTAAGAGATTCTTAAGGCTTTTTTTTATGTTCATATTTTTTTAATTTAATCAAAATCATTATTTCTAAAAAACTTAACTAGCACACTCCCGGAAATCAACCAATTATACTAAATTTGCGGCTTAATATATTTCGCATAATGAATTTAACCGCACTACAAGCAATTTCTCCAGTTGATGGTCGTTACAGAAAAACAACCGAAAGTTTAGCCGCTTATTTCTCAGAAGAAGCTTTAATTAAATATCGTGTTTTTGTTGAAATTGAATATTTTATTGCATTATGCGAGATTAACCTCCCAGGTTTAGAAAAATTCGAAAAATCACTTTTTCCTCAGCTTAGAAAAATTCATGAAAACTTTTCAGAAAGCGATGCTTTGGAAATTAAAGAGACAGAAAAAGTAACCAACCATGATGTTAAAGCGGTTGAGTACTTCATCAAAAGTAAATTCGACAGTTTATCTTTACAAGATTACAAAGAGTTCATCCATTTCGGCTTAACCTCTCAGGATATTAACAACACCGCAATTCCTTATTCTATCAAACTTGCGTTGAATGAAAGTTATTATCCAGCTGTTCAATCTTTAATAAAAAAAATCGAGGAACTGTCTAACGACTGGAAAGACATTCCAATGTTGGCGCATACGCATGGCCAACCAGCCTCTCCTACCAAATTGGGTAAAGAATTTTTGGTTTTTGCTGAGCGTTTAAACATTCAGCTTGAAGTTTTAAAAGCGATTCCCAATAGCGCAAAATTTGGTGGCGCAACAGGAAACTTTAATGCGCATCACATCGCATATCCACAAATAAATTGGGTAAGTTTCTCTAATAAATTAATAAATGAAACTTTAGGCTTAACCAGAGCACAACACACAACACAAATTGAACATTATGATCAGTTTGCAGCGCAATGCGATGCTTTGAAAAGAATTAACAACATCATTATTGATTTAGACAGAGATATCTGGACATACATCTCTAAAAATTATTTTAAACAAAAAATAAAGGCTGGTGAAATTGGTTCATCGGCTATGCCACATAAAGTAAACCCGATTGATTTCGAAAACGCTGAGGGTAATGCCGGAATTGCAAATGCGTTATTTGAATTTTTTGCTGCCAAGCTTCCGGTTTCCCGTTTGCAACGAGATTTAACTGATTCTACAGTTTTAAGAAATATTGGTGTTCCTTTTGGTCATACTTTAATTGCTATCAATTCTACGCTTCGCGGCTTAAATAAACTTTTATTAAACGAAGCTGCCTTACAGGCAGATTTAGAAGATAACTGGGCGGTTGTTGCCGAAGCAATCCAAACTATATTGAGACGCGAGAATTATCCAAATCCTTATGAAGCTTTGAAGGAATTAACAAGAACTAATTCCAAAATAAACGCAGATAGCATTAGCCAGTTTATCGATGGACTAACAGTTGCTGAAGATGTAAAAGCTACTTTGAGAACCATTACACCATTTAATTACACAGGCATTTTCTAATATTAAATTGACGCTAAACAGACAGCAAGAAAAAGCTTTATTAATCTTTATTAGTAATTTTGTTTATCAAATTGATTAGACATGACCATTAACGTATATACAGAACAAACTCCAAATCCGGCAACCATGAAATTCATGGTAAATAAGTTGCTAATTAACGGAAGTGAAGATTTCGCGACTAAAGATAGCGCCGAACATTCACCTTTTGCTAAAGAGTTATTCAAATTTAACTTTGTTTCGGGTGTGTTCTTCGCCAGCAATTTTGTAACTATTACAAAAACCGATGATGCTGAATGGGCTGATATCGAAGCTATTTTAAAAGAGTTTGTAAAAGGTGCAGTAGAGTCTGAATTAAAAATTAAAGAAGCTACGGCTGAAGAAGCGCCAAGTTTCGAAGGTTCGGAAACTGAAATTAAAATACAGCAAATTTTGCACGATTATGTTCGCCCAGCGGTAGAGCAAGATGGCGGTGCAATTACTTATAAATCTTTTGATGAAGGTGTTGTTACTGTAGAACTTCGTGGTTCTTGCAGTGGTTGTCCTTCTTCTACAATTACATTGAAATCTGGTATTCAAAATTTACTGCAGAGAATGGTTCCAGAAGTTACTGATGTAGTTTCTGAGGCACTTTAAAGATTTTTATCTTAAGTACGAAAAAAGCTTATCGAATGATAAGCTTTTTTTGTTTAAAAGAAGAAAATAAAACTTCAATAAAGTAAGGTTTTCTTTTAATCTAGTTATATTTTTTTTACAATTTTTCAGTTTTTCTAGAAAACTTTTAGGCAGTTTCTTTAATAATTCTGTCGGACAAAAGGATTCTATTGTTAAGATCTGTTTTGCATCAGTTGCAATCGCCTCAATTTTAGTTACTAGCGCTCATTTTTTCATGTCTTTTATGGCCGTTTTAATAAAGTTTTCTTTATCCTTTTTTACTTCTTTCAACATTTCTTTCCGGTCTGCCGGTATGGTAAAATATTTTTCTGCCCACAAATTTATTTCAATCATTAAAGGAAGTAAGTCTATTCCCTTTTGCGTTAATTGATATAAAACTTTTGCTTTACTGTCCGGATGTTCTGATTTTGTAATAATTCCGTTCTCTTCCAACGTTTGCAGTCGGGATGCTAAAATATTGGTCGCAATCTTTTCTCCTGATTTTAAAAAATCGCCGTAGGTACATTGTTTTGCAAACATTAAATCCCGAACAATTAATAAAGACCACTTGTCGCCCCAAACATCTAAAGAACTACTAACAGGACAATCTGATCTTTTCTTACTATTAACCATAAATTTATTATTAAAATCACTTGCAAAATGAAAGTTGTTTTATATATTTGCACTTGCAAAACGCAAGCAAATTTACAAATTTTTTAAAATGAAAACAACAGGAAATACAATTTTTATCAGTGGCGGAAGTGCCGGGATAGGTCTGGAAATCGCAAAAAAATTTAATGCAGCAGGCAACAAGGTCATCATTAACGGACGTAGTAGAGAACGACTTGAACAAGCGCTTAAGGTGCTTGATAATGCAGTTGCCATTGAAGGCGATTTATCAGTTGAAGCAGATAGAATTCGCATTGCGGAAGATTTAAAAACAAATCATCCGCAGGTGAATATTATTGTGAACAATGCAGGTGCAGCATTTATGAACGACCTAAGCAACAGTGAAAACAATACTGCCGAAAAAGCTTATCAGGAAATCAATACCAATTACATCAGTGTAATTCATTTCACATCTTTGGTTTTGCCACAATTATTGAAACAAGATGATTCGGCAATCGTCAACATTTCTTCCATTGCAGTTTTCAGGTCAAACAAATTTTTGCCTACTTACTCAGCTAGCAAAGCGGCACTCCATAGTTATACCCAAGGCTTGCGTGATACGTTTGAAGAGAACGAAAAGCTGCATATTTACGAAGTTTATCCACCTTTAGTCAACACGGAATTTTCGGCGGAAATAGGTGGTGCAAATGGTATTCCGCCATCTGAAGTTGCGGATGAATTATTTTTAGCTTTAGAACAAAATCAGTTCGAAGTTCCAGTCGGCGACAGTAAAAAAATCCACGCTTTGTTAAATCCAGTTTCAGAACAAGCACCTCATTAATAATTAATCTTAAATTTAGATGTCATGAACTTAAAAGGAAAAACCATCTTAATCACAGGTGGTGCATCAGGCATTGGACTAGAAGCTGCCCGCCATTTTTTGCAGGTAGGTGCTAAGGTGGTCATTACCGGAAGAAATCAGCGTAAGCTGGATGATGCATTACGGCTCTACCCAGCACTTATTGCAATACAAAGTGATGCATCTAAAGAAGCTGATGCCAAAAGTTTGTACAAAGCAGTAGAGGATTTGGGAGGTATTGATGTTTTGTACCATAATGCAGGTGTTGGCATACCACCATCCAATTTGGGTATTCCTAAAAGCGAACATTTAGAAGGTGCTATTTACGAAATGGAAGTCAACTATTTTGGCGTAATACAGCTGAACAATCTTTTTATGGATATGCTAAAATCCAGAAAAGAAGCTGCGATTATCCACACTACATCCATTCTCAGTATCGTTCCATCTTCCATTGAAGCCACCTATTCGTCTTCTAAAACGGCTTTGGCTTTTTATGTGAAATCGTTACGCAATCATCTGCAAATTATTAATAGTGAGTTGAAGATTTTTGAACTGCTCCCTCCCTTAGTTGATACAGATATGGTTATCGATCGCGATGATAAAAAAATCAGTCCTGCACAATTGGTAAGTGGCTTGATTAAAGGATTGGAAAATGATATTTATACCATTAGAATTGGCGACAGTAAGACTATTTACTTTTTAAACCGCTTTCTTCCTAAGGTGGCATACCGTATCATCAATTCGAAAAAGCACAACAAAAAATTAATAAATTAATTACAATCGATATGAAAGCATATAGCATTTCAAAATATAGTAAAACCGACAAACTTCAATTGGTTAACATACCAGAACCAACTGTTGGGGAAAACGAAGTTTTAATTCAAATTCATTCGGCAAGTATCAATCAGTTAGATGCTAAATTGAAAAGCGGAGAATTTAAGTTACTAATGCCCTATAAGTTTCCTTTGATTTTAGGGCACGACGTTGCAGGAACTATTGTTGGGGTTGGTCCTAAAGTAAGTGGCTTCAAAATTGGAGATGAAGTTTTTGCCCGCCCTGCTGATTATCATATCGGAACTTTTGCAGAATTTATTGCTGTTAATGAAAAAGATTTGGCTTTAAAGCCGAAAAACATTTCGTTTGAAGAAGCTGCTTCTATTCCGTTGGTAGCTCTAACCGTTTGGCAAGCTTTTGTAGAAAAAGCAAAACTCAAAAAAGGTCAGAAAGTTTTTATACAAGCTGGTTCGGGTGGTGTAGGTACCATTGCTATTCAGTTGGCAAAACATTTGGGTGCAACTGTCGCCACTACCACAAGTGCCAATAATTTTGACTTGGTAAAAAGTTTAGGTGCTGATGTAGTGATTGATTACAAAACGCAAGATTTTGAAACGATTTTGAGAGGTTATGATTTGGTTTTAAATAGTCAAGACGAAAAAACGCTCTTAAAGTCATTACGGATTTTGAAACCTGGTGGACAAGTGATTTCAATTTCAGGTCCGCCTGACACTGCTTTTGCAAAAGAAATGGGATTGTCATGGTTTATGAAAACGGCCATTTTCTTTTTGAGTAGACAAACAAAAAGTAGTGCGAAAAAACTTGGTGTTAATTATTCGTTTTTGTTTATGAAAGCGAATGGAAAACAGTTATCTGAAATCTCAAAATTGATTGAAACAGGTGTTATTCATCCTGTGGTGGATAAAGTATTTTCTTTCGAGCAAATGAATGAAGCGATGTCTTATGTTTCCAGCGGTCGAGCTAAAGGTAAAGTGGTTTTAAATGTAAGATAAAGTTTTTTTTTACGTAGGTTATAATGGCAAGTGATGGTTTAAGGCTTAGCGAAGTTGAATTTTAACACAAAATTCTCTGCAAAACTGAACCGCCACTTTTGCCAAATGCCTGTTCTCCCATCACCATTTTATGGTCGTCAAGTCATAAATTTTTAGCAATAAAATTCTCGCAGTAACTTTTAATTTGTTGTCTTATTTTTCTAAATTCTTCGGTGATTTCCCCGTCTGTTCCTTTCGCTTTTGCTGGATCGGGAAAATTATAGTGAAATTTCTGAGCTTTTGTCGGAAAGAATGGACAGCGTTCTTTAGCGTTATCGCAAACTGTAATTACAATATCGAAGTCGATGGTTTGATATTCGTCAATGTTGTTAGAAGTGTGGTTTGAAATGTCAATTCCGTCATCTTTCATCGTTGCAATGGCTTTCGGATTTACTCCGTGAGTTTCAACTCCTGCACTATAAATCTCTGCCTTTTCGCCAGCAAAGTGTCTTAAATAACCTTCTGCAATTTGGCTTCTGCAACTATTTCCCGTGCAAAGCACTAATACTTTTTTTGTCATAATTTTAAACGAATAACCAAATGATATTGGTAATGCAAAACTTTGGGTCGAAGCCAAAAATGAGTTGCAAAACAATTACAGATTTAGTGATAATAATGGGTTTCTTGTGGTTTATGAATTTTTCTTTCATTTTCAAATATTTAGACTTCGCCTTTCCATCAGAAAATTGTCTTTCCAAATACCGTCTTTTTTTCCAATTTTTTCTCGGTATCCTACCATTCTAAAACCGCATTTTTTGTGCAGTTTTATACTGCTAATGTTTTCGGAAAATATACTAGATTGCAAAGTCCATATTCCGTTTGCTTCGCTTTGTTTAATCAACTCGGTTAATAATATTTTGCCAATACCTTTTCCCCTTGCTTCTTGTGAAACATAAACGCTTACTTCTGCCACACCTGCATAAACACATCTGCTCAAACGGGTGTTAGGGCTGTCCAACCAAGCATTTTATTATCTTCATAAATACTAATTCTGCAAAAATCAAAATGTCCTTTGTCCCAATTTTCCCATTGAGGCAAATCGTTCTGAAAAGTGGCTATGGTTGGTTGCTAAACCTTGTTTATATATTTCTACAACTTCTGAAAAATTGTCTTTTATTATAAATTGAATTTCCATACTGTATCCTATTAACAGCAACCCGAATTTGGTGTGCAAGCTGATTGATTTACATTTAACTCAATAAGATTTTTCTTTTGCTTTTCTGATGGAATACCGCAAGCATCTTGTGCCAAACAAGCCGTTGTTTTATTTTTGAGAACAAATGTTTTTCCATTAAATTCTAAATCGTATTTTCCGATTGTTTCACTTTGATATTCCACTTCAATATCAAAATCTTCGATACCTAATTTTTCTTCCGAAAGTGTAATGATATTTAGCAATTTGTTTGGTTTTAAACGATGTTCAAAATCATCTGCATTCCAAAGTTGAAAGTTTAAAACCTTTTCGCTTCGGATTACACCGCCACAATCAATGAAGTTTTTAGTCATCATTCCCACTTCTGTTACGTGAAAGTGTTCGGGAACGAAAGTTCCGTTTTCAAGTTGAAATTCAACATTTTCTAATGTTGGCAAAATTTGTTTTACGTTTGACAATTTCATCTTATTTTTAGTTTATTTGTTTAATGCAATATTGCGATAAATTACTTCAAAAAAATACTTAGCAGCATTTAGCCTTTGTAACGGTTTGTATAATATTTAAGAAATATGAATTTAAAATGTCGATTGTTTTTTCGTCAATACAATAGCAAATTGAATTTCCTTCGATATTTCCTTTTATAATTCCAGCATTTTTTAATTCTTTCAAATGTTGCGAAACAGTTGGTTGAGCCAAAGGAAGTTCGTTCACAATGTCACCTCCAATACATTCGTTTACTTTCATCAGATGTTCAATAATTGCAATTCTTGCAGGATGTCCCAATGCTTTTGCAATTGTCGCAATTTGATTTTGTCGGTCTGTAAAGTGTTCAGTCTTTGTTGCACCCATATTTTTCGGTTCTTTAATATTGCAATATTACGATATTGTTTTTATTCGATCAAAATTTTCAGTCATTTTTTATTAAATATATAGTCGTTTGAAGTTTATGCGGTCGGATAAGGTTGCACATTACTTATCTATCGGATTGATTGAATCAGAACTATTTCATTAAGATAAGTTTGGTATAATCCTACACTTTCTGTCTAGTTCCAACTCCTTTATCCACTTGCAAATTTAAGGTCAAAACACCTCCATCTAAAGGTAATTCCTAAAGGTGGATTATAAAATGTACTAGATTTAAAGGTTCTTGAACGAAACACTTTTATTTCAATCCTGTACGGAAATTTGCCCGCTGGTTTGCTTTCCAAACTCAGGAAAATTACTAAAACTTGTTGCTGCTATGGCTTTTTTCCATTGTTCTGTTGTAAAATCCTGTTCAGCAGTTAATACACCATTTAAATAGAACTGAACTTTTCCATCATGCTGACGGATTATCGAATGGTTCCACCCGCCCGCAGCAACCATTGGCGGCGCATTAAGTTGTTTTGAGAAACCATATAAGCAACCAGAACGTTTCATTTCTTTCGCATAATCATAATGCATTACCCAATAGTTGGTACTCAGGTCCCGAAGCCCAGGCTGTTGGTATATCTTTTTTCTCCAACACATTGATGAATACGCCGCCGTTTCCATCTTTGAAAATTTTCCAGTCGAAAAGAAGTTCATAATTCTGGAACTTTTCATCTGTTACTAAATCCCCATGTTCCGCATCTGTTCCTGGTACGCACCTAAGATCACAATTTTTGGCTATCCAAGCAGATGATATCTTTCCCTGATTATAAAGATGCCAGCCTTTTGTACTTTTACCATCGAAAAGGAGTCTAAATCCTTCTCTTTTTTTGCTTTCGCTTAACATATTATCTATAACCTTTTGAGCCTTAGCAAATGTTGAAAAGAAAACCCCTATAGCAACACTAAGAATAAAATTTTTTACCATTTGTGTTTGAATTAAACATTAACCTTTCCAAATCAGCACGAAGCGGAAACGCCTTAGCGTTACTATGCAAATATCCTATTTTTTGCAAGCCATATCACAGCCAATGCATCAACTATAAATTCGCAGATTAATGATGGATTTGGAACATTATAAATCAATACCAAAAAATTATCACTAAACAATTTAAAGCCTGACTTGTAATTAATGTATGGAAAATAACATCATTAATATACTTGAGTTAAACGGACTTATTGTAATGGCCTTTGGGTTCGTGATTATAGCCTTAGCAATTCATAGAAAAAAGTTAAGGAACAATATAAAAGGATTAAGTAAAATAGTAGCGACAGACCGGGCATCATTTACTCCAAAAGCCGAACAAATTATGCAAACCATTGGTCTTAGTTTATTTATTGTAGGTGCAATTACGCTAATGGTTTCAGCTGTGGTAAGCCATGTACCTGCGGCATAATCAAATGCTGTTATGGCATTAAGTATATCAACAAATTATAAGAAATTCCCTATCTGAAGCAGGAATAGATTTATTATCGCCAACATATAATGTAATTCGTAAAGGATAACACATCAAACTTTATACGGATGGTGTATCATTTTTGTAAGCTTAAATACTGATTACCACTCAAATCAGGAATATTCGCCGATACGTTACAGAAACTTGGGTTACCTTTTGTTTTCTTAATATATCAACTGGTAATCAATAAATTATAAAACAAAAAAACATGAAAAATTTATTCAAATTAGGTTTCTTAGCCTTGGCATTAAGTTTAACGGTAGTGGCTTGTTCAGAGAAAAAAGCGGATGGTGCGGATTCTACAATGACAGACACTACAATAACCGACACCACAATGAGTATGGGAAGCGATACGATGATGACTGATACAATGGCTAAAGACACAATGACCAAAATGTAAGCCATTTGCTTAAGTATTAAAAGGAGTTTTTGTTTATGTAGAAACTCCTTTTTTTTGAGCTATTTAATGTGAAATATTTTTACATACTAATCTGCTTGATTTAGAAGATTATAAATAATAATATATCTTAATAATAATACCTAATACACCTCACTGGATATCTTTTTTTAATAAGGGATAAACAAAAGTTTTTAATATGTGTTTCTTTTCAATAAATAATAATGAAAAAGAAGATATACATATTAGAAGATACGATTGATATTCTGGAATTGCTGGAAGAAATACTCACAACTGCAGGTTACGAGGTAACAGGTTTTACTAATGTAGCCGAATTTAATCTCGCACTAAAAGGCGACAAACCTGATCTATTTCTTATGGATGTAATGTTGCCGGATGGCCACGGAATAAATATTTGTGAACATCTGAAATTGGATAGAAATACAAAGGCAATTCCGGTTATATTACTTACAGCCAATGTTGAGATTGAAAAAATGAAACTCCGCAGCAGGGCTGATGATTTTATTCCTAAACCATTCGATATAGCAGATTTAACAAATAGAGTTGCCAGACAACTTACAGATTAATAATTGTGTTTTCAGCTCCGTCATACTACTAAATTCCGTATTCTCCGATGAGGTGAAAATCAAAATTCTGGCTTAGATAAATTGTATTTATGTAGCGGAGGAGTTTTATTTCTTTTTAAGCTATTGCTGCCTAAAATGCATGATGCAAATACGAAGTTATTGCAACCCTTACTGTTAAAGCCACATGATAAAGGAATTTATTTTCTCACGACAACGGTTTGAGCAAACAAAAATCGGGTATTATTGTATAATTAGCATGAAATCAAGATTAATGCTTCTACCCTTACTCTTTATGATTGCTTGTCACAACACCAATCCGGAAAAAGGCTCTGGGGGTAATCGTGTAGAGGAGCAGACCGTATTAGGCAGTAAGTCAATCGTTGATTCTGCTAAATCTGTCTTAGACCAATCTTACACTCTTCGCAATGAATTCGAAAACGGACTTATTGGCGAAAAAGAATTTCAAAAAGCAAGTGAAACCTTGAATATTACTTTCCAAAGTTTTTATGGCAGTTTGTCTCCCGCAGATACAATGGAGATTCATCAATATCGTTTAGCAAAGGAAGCTTCATTACAGAAAAAAGCAGCAAAAAATAATCACTAACTTATATGGGAATAGGACAGGAACGCAATACTCCTAATCAGCCAGGCAAATTCGGACGAGGATTTATTGCACTATATAATGTTTTTGGATTTATTGGGCGGTTTTTTAAAGAAGCTTTTCTACCACCATACGAGTTTAAAGAACTTATGCGGCAGTGTTACGAAATTGGTTACCGTTCTGCGTTACTTATTTCGACCACAGGTTTCATTACTGGCCTTGTATTTACTAAACAATCGCGACCATCCTTATCAGAATTTGGCGCTACTTCCTGGCTTCCCTCCCTAGTTGGCATTGCCCTGTTAAGAACCCTTGCCCCCTTGCTTACCGGATTAATTGCTGCCGGAAAAGTTGGCTCCAGTATTGGTGCCGAACTTGGCTCGATGAAAGTTAGTGAACAGATTGATGCAATGGAGGTAAGTGCAACAAACCCATTTAAATTTCTAGTGGTTACAAGAGTTCTTGCGGCAACGATAACAATGCCAATACTTACTTTTTATACCGCAATGGTTGGTATGCTAGGCGCTTTATTAAATGTTTCTGTAAATGAAGGTACGAGTGCTACAACATTTTTTCAAAGTGCACTGGAAAGCATTACCTATTTAGACATTATCGCTTCAACATTTAAAGCAATATTATTCGGCTTCACCATTGCAATTGTGGGTTGCTATCAAGGCTATCACTCTTCTAAGGGTACCGAAGGTGTAGGAAAAGCAGCTAACTCTGCTGTAGTAACCGCCATGTTCTTAATATTTATTGAAGAAGTGGTCTGCGTTCAAATTTTCAGTTTATTTAATACATAGTTTATGCTATCAAAACCAGAAACCGATTTAAGTGGAGAAAAAGTGATAGAAATTTCGGGTTTAAACAAAGCCTTTGGAGATTATGTTGTTTTAGAAAACGCATCGCTTGATTTATACAAGGGAGAGAATTTAGTGGTGTTAGGCAAAAGTGGTACGGGTAAATCTGTATTAATTAAAATTATTGTTGGCCTTCTTAGTCCAGACAGCGGAAAAATTAGTGTACTAAATCAGCGTATTGATGAAATTGCATACGCTGATTTACTAGATCTTAGACTTCGGGTTGGCTTCTCTTTTCAAAATAGTGCGCTTTACGATAGCATGACTGTTAGGGAAAACCTTGAATTTCCGTTGGTGAGAAACCGAAAAGATATGACTAAAAATGAGGTAGATGCATTAGTTGAAGAAATGCTTGACGCGGTAGGTTTATTGCAGACTATTAACCAGATGCCTTCCGAACTTTCAGGCGGGCAACGTAAAAGAATAGGAATAGCCAGAACACTCATGCTAAAACCCGAAATTATGCTTTATGATGAACCAACCGCGGGCCTCGATCCAATAACATCAAAAGAAATTAATAAACTTATTAACGATGTGCAGGAAAGATACCACACCAGTGCAATTATTATTACCCACGATTTAACCTGTGCCAAAGAAGTTGGTAACCGTATAGCAATGCTTGTAGAAAGACGTTTCGATCGTCAGGGAAGTTTTGATGCCATATTTACTGCTAATGATGCGCAGGCACAACCATTTTTTGATTATAATTTTATACGTTAAAACATGAACGATAACAGAAAAAAAATAACGGTAGGTATCTTTATAGCCATTGGCATTTTGATATTTGTAGTTGCTATATTTACCTTAGGAAGCCAAAAGAAAACATTTGTAAAAAGCTTTAACCTAAGCGTGGTTTTTAATGATATTCAAGGCCTTAAAAAAGGCAATAATGTCTGGTTCTCTGGAGTAAAGATTGGTACAATCAAGAGAATTGATTTTTATGGATCTTCGCAAGTTAAAGTACTGTTAAGCATAGAAGAAGATGTGCATAAATACATTCACAAAGATGCTGGCGCAAGTATTGGTGCAGACGGACTGATCGGAAATAAAATCGTAGTGCTCACCGGTGGTACGCCAAAATTCCCATTTGTTGAAGATGGCGATATGCTCAAAGTTAATACCTCACTCTCTACAGACGATATTATGAAGACCCTCCAGGTTAATAATAAAAATTTAGTGGATGTTACTGCAGATTTTAAAGTACTTGCCCGTAATTTGGTAGATGGTAAAGGCGCTGCCGGCGCTTTACTAACTGATGAAGCTGTGGCACAAAATTTTAAACTTATGGTTTCTAATTTGAGCCAAACTTCACAAATGACTTCAAAAGCAGCTGTTGAACTTAGGGAGTTCAGCAAAACCATAAATTCGAAAGATGGCCTAATGCACAAAATGCTTACCGACACTGCAGTTTTTAATAAATTTGATAATGCAGTTACTAATCTAAATAAAACTACGGAGTCGGCAAGTTTAATGGCTGCAAATTTAGAGCGTGCATCCTCAAAATTGAAAAGTAGCGACAATGCTGCAGGACTATTACTCAATGACGAACAAACCGCAAGACAGGTAAAATCTATTATGCTTAACCTGGAAAAAAGCAGTAAAAAACTTGATGAAGATTTAGAAGCCTTACAAAGTAATTTTCTATTACGCGGTTTCTTTAAAAAAAGAGCTAAAGATTCGCTTAAGTTAAAGAATAACTAAATAAATTATTACTATTTATGCAGCTTCTTTAAGTTGGCATGCATTAAATTTTACTTACAATATGGAGGATATCAGTTGACCTATTATAGGGTTTGATGGCTATAATACCATGAAATTGCGGAGCAAATGAATCCATAGTAGGGATAATACAAAAAATAATAAACATTGTGCAAGTTGAATGCACATATTAAAAATATTTAAAAGTTAATTTTTAGGAAGTGATATAAAAAAGGTTGTTCCAACATCTTCTTCACTAACAAACCAAATCTTACCACCGTGTAGATCAACAATATCCTTAATTATACTCATACCTAAACCACCAGATTCTTCTCCATTAAGTCCTCTTCTTAATACTTCTTTATTGGAGTAAAAAAGCTGACTACGCATAGAGGAAGGAATACCAATTCCATTATCGCTAACTGAAACCAACACATCATCATCTCTTTCTTCGGCAAATACCGCTATTTTCCCTCCTTCTGAAGTAAATTTAATCGAATTTGAAATTAGGTTATTAATTACTTGCAAAAACTTCATGCTGTCTAAAAACAAGAAAATTTTATCTTGGGTACTTGAAAATGTAAATTTTCTAACATCCTTAAGATGCGAACGATTATAAAAGCGCACAACATCTTTTAGTTCCCACACTAAATCTGCACGGTCTTTTTTTATTGCGACAACTGAAGATTTAAGAAATTCTTGATTAACAATACTACGCACCAATTTTAGGTTCCGCTCACACATATCATTTATAAAACGCAGTGAGTTTTCTAAATCATTTTTGCCTAAACGATCAAGATTATTTTCTAATGAGCTCGCAGTCATTCTTATCATTCCCATCGGCTCTTTTAAATCATGAGCAAGCACCTCTAGTGTTACATTTTTACGGGCATTTATTTGCTCTATGTGGATTTTATTCTCCTGATCGACTGTAAAATCTTCAATTGTTCCATAAATATAAATTCCATCTTCAGAGCGTACGAGCGAATACCGCAAGTATTTCTCTTCCTGATTAAAATTAAATTTAAACATATATTTTTTTGCGCCACCATCTACAATTAACTCATCATAACAACTCAATAGGTGATGCAAATCTTCGGGATGGACTTTTTTAATAAGTAGATCAGCATAATTCTCTAGTTCTGTAGGCTCAACACCAAAAATTTTGTATGAAGCAGGATTTGCATATTCTACCGAAGATTTACTAATATTATAGATAAAATAACCATCTGGAGATACATCTCCCATTTGGCAAAATATCTGCTGACTATTTATTTGTATCATTTATATTTCAACGTTTGCCACAAAATTTAATTAAGTATACCTCTATTGAACGCATAACGCATTAAAACGGCCGTATTTTTTGCGCCGGTTTTGTCTATAAGGTTTTGCCTATGCCCTTCAACTGTCCGCCTGGAGATAAAGAGCTTTTCAGCCATTTCAGCATTAGTCAACCCATCTCCAATAAGCTTTAAAATTTCAATTTCTCTTGATGAAAATTCACTATTCTGTATATTACTCGAAGCTGAAAATGAAGAGTTTATTGCGGCATCCACAATTCTGACTGCTAATGATGAACATATGTAACGCTCTCCCTTAACAATTCTCGACAAGCAGAAGAAGAGTTCATCAAAATCTACAGATTTATTTAAAAAACCATTTGCACCCGCTTTAATTGCCTGATAAAAATGTTCATTATCTTCCAACATAGACATGATTAAAACAGGTACCTGACAGCCATTAAGTTTTAAAGTAGTCGTCATTTCGATACCGTTTAGAACGGGCATGTTTATATCCGATATAATTAGGTCAGCTTTAATTCCATTATTAAAAGCTTCCAATACATCTTGCCCATTACAGGCCTCAAATACAATTTGATATTTATTTGTTGATTCGATGAGCATTTTAAGGCCATTTCTCATCACTGTGTGATCTTCTGCTAAAATGATTTTCTTCATTATGTTTAGGCATAACCAGCGAAAAAATTATATTGATTTTCACAGCTGTTAGGCATATGCACAACATAGCCTATTCCATAAAGTTTTAAATAAATCAAAAATAGAATATTTGGAAGTGTGCATTTAACATAAAAAATCCAGACGCTTTTGACATCTGGATTTTTTGAAAATGAAATTACCTAACTATGCTTTCCCATAATCGCTCCACTGAGCTGTTCCTTTAGGTTCAGAAGTTTTTACTTCTTTACTTTTCTTCTCACTCATTTTTTTGTTCATCGATTCAGTTTCTGCTAATTCCTCGTCTTTTGAATCTTCTAAAGATGTTAATCCTTCGGTTTCTTTAACAAATGCAACAGGATCTTCTATTAATTCCCACTCTTTACCCATGCCAGGCATTTCTCCTGTATTCCATGTACCTTTAGAAGATTTTTCTGGAGATAAATTAAAATATTGTTGAGTAAACCTTGGATCGGCTTGTAATACACCTGGAGGAAAATTAGGCTGTATAGTATCTAGCGCCGCTTCGAACATTTTATAATGAGCAACTTCTCTTGTCATCAAAAATGAAAGTGTTTCTTTTACGTATGGATCTTCCGTAAATTTCATTAAGTGTTCGTAAACTAACTTAGCTCTTGATTCTGATGCTAAATTAGATCTTAAATCAACAGTTAAGTCGCCATTGGAATGGATATACGAAGCACACCAGGGAATCCCTTGACTATTTGCAAGTCTTGGCCCACCACTACTAAGCATTGCAAAATGAGGGTTAGCCGTAAGCGCAGCATGGATAATTTCTTCTTTAGCCGCTTTACCTTCAAGTACCTGCATAATTTCAGATGAATCTGCAGCATTTTTAAGTTCGCCATTTACGCCCTTTAGTAACATTTGAATAGTTGCACCCACTATTTCCAAATGTGAAAATTCTTCAGTGGCAATATCCATCAACATATCATACTTATCTGGATGCGGCTGTTTTGCACCAAATGCTTGCGTAAAATATTGCATGGCCGCTGCAAGTTCGCCGTTTTCTCCGCCAAACTGTTCTAATAGAATATTGGCGAAAACCGGATCTGGCTTTGAAACCCTGGCATTAAATTGTAAATCTTTTGAATGATGAAACATAAGCTTTCGTTTTGTTACTGGATGATTGAATCTTGAATTAGATTTACACTAACCACATCTTAAAACACCACTTGGTTTTAAGAATATTCAAAACACGTAGTAATATGCTATATAGGTAGTAACTACTGAAACCGTTAAAATATATCGATTTACAATATTCCATATTTGGTTGGTAACTGCGGAAATAATGTGTTAAAGTAGCTTAAAAACCACTTTTTAGCGTTGAGCAAGAAATACGTAATGGTTAAGAAATATACGCGTTCTTATTCTTTGCCAAACCATTATTAATCAGGATAGGTTCTTATGTTAATTAATATACAAACTAAAACTTATGGCAACTTCAAAAAAAACAACGGCAAATGCCAAAACAAAAACATCTGCTAGCAAAACGATTAAAAATGTTGGTAAAATTAATCCTTCTGAATTCCACGAATTTTTTATAGATGAATTGAAGGATATTTACTGGGCAGAAAAGCATTTGGTTAAAGCACTTCCAAAAATGAAAAAAGCGGCTACAAGTCCAGAATTAGCAGCAGCTTTTGAAAAACACACTCAGGAAACGCAAACTCACATAGAAACTTTAGAAGAAATTTTTAGCTTGCTTGACGAAAAAGCTACAGCTAAAAAATGTGATGCTATGGCAGGATTATTAGAAGAAGCAAACGGCATAATTGAAGATACCGATGCAGGAACAATGATTAGAGACGCTGGGTTAATACTAGCTGCGCAAAAGGTAGAGCATTACGAAATCGCCACCTATGGAACGCTAAAAGTATTTGCCGAAAATATGGATAGAAACGATGTATCATCACTTTTAGAGCAAACACTAGAGAATGAAAAAGAGACAGATGTGGCACTTACCGAAATTGCAGTTTCAGCAATAAATAGTGAAGCAGCAGCTGAATAGTTTCTATTTTAAACAATTTAGTAAATAATATTTTCATTTATAACAGGCGATACTGTGACGGTATCGCCTGTTTTATTTTACACAATACCTCATAACAATTATTTAAGATGTAAAAAGATGATTTTGTAAGTTATTCTAAAATCTCTGATACAATTAAGGAATTATTAATTATTTATTTAAATTGTAATATCATCCACTAAAACATACGTCACTTATCAATGGATACAAATAGTGAGCAAATCAATAACCTTACTCAACTTAATGAGGACCTCGAAAATTATTTCAGCAATACCATTATTCCACAACTTTTTGTAGATGCAAATTTAATTTTACGGAAGTTTACGCCTCCGGCAATGAAACAGTTTAGTTTGAAAGAAAATTTTATTGGCAAGCCTTTAGATGAAATTAAAGAAAATTTTCGCTTCCCGACCATTATCGATAACATTAAAACCGTTATTGCTACAGGTAAAATATTAGAAAAAGAAATACAAACAACCGACATGCGGTGGTTTCAGATGAATGTATTACCATATATTGTACGAAAGGAAAATATTACAAATGGTGTAATTATTACTTTTGTAGATATTACTGCAAGAATTCAAGACTTAAAAGAGCAGGAAAGATTACTGGCCGAGCACGAACTCTTGCTAGATACAATTGCTCACGACATCAAAAATCCTTTATTAGCATTGAGCCTTTCGGTGCAAATGATGAAAAATTTACCATCACGAAGCATTGAAGAGTTTTCTCGTCTAACGGTGAATCTTGAAAAAAGCCTAACAAGTATGAAAGGGGTTGTAGAAAGTATGCTTGATTCCAGGTGGCAAAAACAGCGATACCACGCAATGGAAGAATTACTAGATATTGGCAGCATATTGGAGGATGTAAGACTTGCTATTGCGCCATTGGTAATAGAATCTGGTGCAGAAATCATTTCCGATTTAAAAATTATGGAAATTACTTTCGTTAGGCGCAAGCTCAGGAGTGTAATCTATAATTTGCTTAATAATGCTATGAAATACACATCGAAAGATGTTAAACCAATAATTAAAATAAGCTCAGAAAAAATTGATGACTTTGTGGTAATCAGCGTACAAGATAATGGCGTAGGCATAAGCGAACAGGCAATGGAACATATTTTTTCTAAATTCAAGCGAATCAAATCAGATGTTGAAGGTTCGGGTGTTGGGCTTTATCTGGTGCACACTATTATTAATACTTCGGGGGGTAAAATCGAAATTAATAGTAAAGAAGGCGAAGGTTCTGTATTCAAAATGTATATAAAACAGACTAATGAAGCAAATTAAAATTAAGAAGACTCGTAATTTCTAAGGTTTACAAATTAATAGTCCATACCCAAAGTTTTAATGCTTTATGTAGGCTGTGCGATTTTTAAATCGACTTAAATGTGCGTTGCAAAAATCTTTACAACTTTATTCGAGGATGACTTTATGTGTAACCTGATAAATCGCAATCAAACCTTAAAAATACCGAAGCTTAAACCCTTATCCAAAATACTTTTTAATCGCCACAAGCATTTCTTCACTGATTTTACCATTTGTAGCTACAATTTCCCTTTTACCAAAAAAATCATCACCACCATTAAAATCGAAAACTTCTCCACCTGCTTGCTGTACAATGAAACAACCACCGGCAAAATCCCAGGGTTGTAAATTATATTCAAAAAAAGCATCAAAACGACCACAAGCTACATAAATCAAATCCGTTGCAGCAGAGCCCATACGTCTTAAACCGTGGGTTTTCTGCATCATTTCTTCAAGTAACTTTAAATATTGTGGTTGCTTATCAAATTGATAATAAGGAAAACCTGTCGCTAATAAGCTAGATTGTAAATCCGGATTTGAAGAAACCTGTATTTCCTTTTTATTCATAAATGCTGGCGCACCTTTGTAAGAATAAAACATTTCTCCACGATTTAATTCGTAAACAACGCCTAAAACTGCTTTATCATCTTCATATAATGCAACACTAATGGCGTATGTAGGCAAACCATGAATAAAATTTGTAGTTCCATCAAGCGGGTCGATAATCCATTTGTAGGTTTTGCCTTCCCTGTTTATCGTTTTCTCTTCTGTTAAAAAGCCTGCATTTGGAATAAGTTTTTCAAGGTTTTGAACCAGTTTCTGTTCAGCTGTTTTATCAACATAAGAAACCATATCGTTTAAGCCTTTATATTCAACCCTTTGTGTATCAAATTGCATAGCTTCTTTGCGAATAAAATTTCCGGTTAGCCGAACAATAGATATCACTTTATTGCATAGTAATTCGTAATTCATAGTTATTTAAACAACATAAATCCTGTGTTGTTGAGTTTTAATGAATTTATAATGTTTTTAAGCTAATTTATTCTTATTCCTTAACGAATAAATACACAATATAATTCCACCTACTACCAGGAAAGTAGAAATCATTTCGGCTTGTGTAAATGGTGGTAAACCCAACACATGATATTTAGAATTTACTCGAATCAATTCTATGAAGAAGCGCTCTAAACCATTTAATATCATATAAATACCAAACATTAAGCCTGGTGCCTTTATTTTATCTCTTATCTTCCAAAGGAAAGCAAATAAGATTAAACAAATTATAACTTCATAAATTGGAGTTGGATAAACGCCTTGTGCCAATTCATTACAAAACTTTCCAGCCCCACAACCCGGAATTGGAATACCCTCGCCAACAACATTATTTGGATATTTGTAAGACCATAACCAATCTGGCAACCAAGAAAATGGTTTTGGATTTGGATTAACAATGCCCCAATCACCATCACCAGATAAGTGGCATCCAATTCTACCAACTGCATAAGCAAGCATCATACCTGGTCCGCCAACATCCAACATATGCAAGGGCTTAATTCCATTACGCTTTGCAATTATTAAAACTGCAGCACCACCGCAAATTAAACCACCATAAAAAGTTAAGCCGCTAAACGATAATAATCTTTCAATTGGATTTTTTACAAAGTCGTCCCAATACTCCAGATTATCAAAAAATTTAGCACCTAAAAAACCCCAAATTGCTGCCCACACAATTAAATTACTCATTAATTGATAGGGGTGAATAATTACTTTTGTTTCTTTTGGGTTAGCCAGTTTATGTTTTTCCTTTTCTTTATAATCCCAATACGCGAATAGAATACCTAAAAACAAACCACCAAAAATATTTCCTTTGGCCGACATTAATATAGATTGCGCATCGCTTACAAAAAGGCTATAATTAAGTAACGCATACAACAATTTATAGCCAATAATAAACCCGAAAAGACCATTCAATATCAAATCGGTAGTAGTTGCCGGTTTACCAACAATTATCGTTTTTACAAACGGATGTAAAATACCTAATGCTTCTTTACGCTTTAACTCCTGCGTAAACGCCCAGTAACCGGCAACAAATGCAAGTGCTACAAAAACACCAAACGTATTGAAGGGTAGCGGCAAATTTATGCCCAACAAATATTCTAAAAAATGTGAAACGGTAGGAAACATACAAATAATTTGATGCGAAGATAGGAAAGAAACAGCAAAGCTGAAAGCTGGAAATGATTACCAAAAATGCTATTATCTTAATTTGAAAAGCAGTTTCCTGCAATTATAGGTTGAGATAGCCCTGCTCTACACTACAATCTTTTTTGAGAGCAAAAAAGGATTTCTACTTCGATCAGGTTTATAGCACTTCTGCAGTATTTCATAGGAATGTGCAAGGTGCCGAACCTGAGTTTAAAAAGGTGGACCATTTTTAATAAACGGGATATAAGCGATATACTTTTTGGCTGCGAGGTGGAAGAAACTTACGAAATCTTGTAAGCCCAGTCTCATTAGATTTCGTAAGTTTCCGCAAGAGCCAAAAAGATTAAGCGGATAGCCCGACTAACGTTAAAGTAATTGGCGGAAATTGATTTACTAAAAATCGAATTAATGATGTGCGTAAACAGTTTCAAGCTCGGCAACCTCCACATCGCCATCGGGGGTAATTTCGATAAGCTTAACAGCCTTAAGCTCGTTTACCATAACCGGATCGTATTTAGCACGAACCTTTACATAGTTTTTTGTGAAACCATGCATGTAGCCCATTTTTTGGTCAGCTTCGAAAAGCACTTCGCCTTCCGTTCCAATTTGAGATTCGTAAAAAGCACGACGCTTCTTATCGGATAAAATATGAAGCATTTTGCTACGTTCGTTACGCTCGCTACCTGCAACAACACCTTTCATTTCAGCGGCAACAGTTAATTCGCGTTCAGAATATGTAAATACGTGTAAATAAGAAATATCCAATTGGTTTAAAAACTGGTAAGTATCCAAAAAATCATCTTTTGTTTCACCAGGAAAACCAACAATGACATCTACGCCTATACAACAATGCGGCATTACTTCCTTAATCTTCGCTACACGCTCTACATATAAATCGCGGCGATAACGACGACGCATTAAGCCTAAGATTTTGTCTGAGCCAGACTGAAGAGGGATATGAAAATGCGGAACAAATCTTTTCGATGTGGCTACAAATTCGATAATTTCGTTACTTAAAAGATTAGGTTCTATAGATGAAATACGAATACGCTCAATGCCATCAACTTCATCCAGGGCTTTAACCAAATCAAAGAATTTATCTTCACGTTCGCCATTTCTAATACCAAAATCGCCTAGGTTTACGCCTGTAAGCACAATTTCTTTTACGCCACTTTCTGCAATTTGCTTCGCTCGATTAACTACATTTTCTATGGTATCGCTCCTACTTGCGCCACGAGCTAAAGGAATTGTACAATAGGTACATGGGTAATCGCAACCATCCTGAACTTTTAAAAATGTACGGGTTCTATCTCCAATTGAATATGAAGCAATAAAGTTATGGTTAACCTTTTCTATGCTTTGTTGATGAACAATCGCCTTCGGTTGCTTGGTCAAATCAGAAATAAACTCAACAATTCTGAATTTTTCTGCTGCACCTAAAACCATATCGACACCTTCAATTTCGGCAATTTCTTGTGGCTTTAGTTGTGCGTAACAACCAACAATGGTTACATAAGCATTTGGAGAATGCTTTAAAGCTTCCTTTACAACCTTCCGACATTTTTTATCGGCATGTTCTGTAACGGAGCAGGTATTAATCACATAAACATCAGCTGCATCTTGAAATTCGACCACAGCATAACCTGCATCAGTAAATAACCGACCTATAGTAGATGTTTCAGAGAAATTTAGTTTACAACCTAATGTATAAAATGCGACCTTTTTCATTTAGCCTGCAAAGATAAGAATTAGATATGAGTATTGAGATATGAGATCTGAGTCAGTTTTAAACCTTACATTTATATGTGAGATTATTTTACAACCATTTTATCTAATTATTTAATGATTTTCATTCCAGCGGTAGCTTTGCTGTTCAAAACCTGCCAGATCCAAAACCCTACTCACAACTGTTTCTGCTACTTCTTCTATCGTTTTAGGTAAACTGTAAAATGAAGGGTTAGCCGGGCAAATAATTCCACCAGCTTCGGTAACGGTCTTCATATTATTTATATGAATCAAGCTGAAAGGTGTATCTCTAACAACGGCTATTAGTTTACGTCGCTCTTTTAAAACAACATCTGCTGCCCTTGAAATTAAATCATTAGAAATGCCGTGTGCAATCCTTCCAAGCGTACCCATTGAGCAAGGGATAATAATCATTCTATCATATTTGGCAGAGCCAGATGCAAATGGCGCATTGAAATCATTTTTTTGGTAAAATTTGAAATCATATCTTTCGTAATCGCTATTGCCGAGTTCAAATTGCCAAACTTCTTTTGCATTATCACTCATTACCACACCAACCGCTTCTATTTGTGATTTTAGTAATGTCAGTTTATCAAAAAGCACTTTTGCATATATCGAACCGCTTGCACCTGTAACGGCAACAATTATTTTCTTTTTATTCATATCCAACACAAAAATAAGCTTTATTAATTTGACAAAACAAAAAAGGGCCAGAACAAAGTTCTGACCCTACATCTACCTATGAAAAACATACCCTCGAAAGGGTAAGAACAAATATATGTATATTTTTAAAAAAAGATACTTGATATGTGTTAAATTGAAAGAAAAACACAATTATTTCTAATAACAATTTTTAATTATCTGTTAATCAATCATTTAATTTTGCATAAATTTAAAACAATTAGCCTCAAAAAGTGTGCTTTTTACACTAAGTACATTAAATTGTAACTTTTACTAACACTTACTCACTAACTAATAATACTATTTATGCTTTAATTTTTTCTCAATTAAATTATTATTGATTGTTTTCGAAGCAATGAAATTCTAAACTACATTTAACTAAATCATTAGTCTATTAACAAACCATGATAAATCATAATATCTTTTTAAAAAAAAACTCCCGATTTTATCGGGAGTTTTTTGAATATTAAAGACTTGAATTATTATTGTTTCGGTGCTGCTGTACCAGCTGGTTGTTCTGGTGCTTTACCAATTAGTTCCATAAACTGATCTAATTTTGGTGTTATAATAATCTGCGTTCTTCTGTTTTTCATTTTACCTGCAGGCGTACTATTATCGGCTATTGGATTAAACTCGCCTCTACCCCCTGCTGTTAAACGTTTCGGATCAACCGCAAATTTGGTTTGCAATGTTTGAACTACTGAGGATGCTCTCAGCGCACTCAAATCCCAGTTATTTCTAATATTAGTTTGAGCAATTGGAACATTATCAGTATTACCTTCAATTAATACATCATAGCTATCATAATCCTTAATTATTTTGGCAATTTTGCTAAGTGTTTCTGCTGCCTTATCAGATATTTCATAACTACCAGATTTATATAACATATTATCAGCTAAAGAAATATAAACCACACCTTTTAATACCTGCACATCAACATCGCCCAATTCTTCTCTACTTAGAGAACGGGTTAAGTTATTTGTAAGTACCATATTAAGCGAGTCGCTTTTGTTTTTCGCATTAATTAATTGTTTGATGTATTTATTCGAACTATTAATTTCATCAACCAGTTTGGAAATGTTAACATTTCCTTGGTTACTTGAGTTTAAGCATTTGGTTAATGCATCTTGTAATGCGGCTGTGTTAGCCTTTTCAGATGCAATTTGCTCTTCCAAACTTTTAACGCGACTTGTTGCGCCCGTAAGTTCTCTCTGGCTATCTTGATATTTGTTGCTTAACTCCTGATTTCTTTCTCTTAGTTTATCAAAGGTAGTTTGTAACTCGGCGTATTTTTTGTTACTCACACATCCCGAAATCAGAATAATGGAGAGCATTAATAAAGGAATTGATTTGTAAAGTTTCATAACTTTTTTTTTTTAAATTATAAATTTCATAATTCATTACAACAACTGTTCCCTTTTAAAGTTTTAACTTGTATTTTAAGCATTTAACTTTTAATCAAGGTTTTAAAAACAAAGTTCTAGCCCATTTTATTTGAAGCATCTCAAATCAATTCTTGCCTATTATTTTATAGAGAGTAACTTAACATCTATTAAAATGAATTGAAAACTGAGTTAGAAATGCTGTTAAAACGATTTATTTAATGGACAATCTTTAAGAATTAATGCTTGATTGTTCAGGTTAAAAAAATTATCTTGCATCTCTAAAACAAAAAATACCAATTATCTATGACGAAGCTCTTTGTAGGTGGGTTACGACCTGATATTAGTGAAATGGATCTGGCAATGCTTATTGGTCTTTACGGAAATATTGAAACCATTAAAGTTGTTCGAGATAGAGCTACTAATAAATGTAAAGGTTATGCATTTGTAGAAATACTAAAATTAGATGATGCGCAGAAGGTTATATCTGCTTTAAATGGTGAATCGTATAAGGGAAATATTTTAAGCATAAAAATTTCTGAGGATGAGCCTGGCAAAGCACCAAAAGTTTTTAAAAAATTTGTTGCCAGAAAACCTACAAGGTAGGTTCTCACAATTTTTATTTGCAGACTTACTTTCTATTACTCCAAAATAGAATTAAAAATACTTTTGCTGTATTAGAAAAAATACTTAATCTTACAGTTCATTAATTATTGTTTTGATAAACACTGATTAATTGTTTGTTAATGGAGGGTATTTGTATCCTCCATTTTTTATTTATAAGTATTGAGGATTTTATCTATATTGTTATTATCTATAGCTTTTATAAATTTTTATTTTGATACTCCCGAATTTATTGATGAGTACCAATTAATTGGGTGAGAACGAAGATTCATGCCATCGCTTTCAATATGATATAAAATTATAGGTTCTGAAAAATCTACGAGCCTTTCGATTTTTCTGGAAAGCTTCCCTAAAAAATCCATACTAGAAATGCCTTCTTTTAAATGAACGTAAATTACAGTTGCGGTTTTAAACTCAAAACGCTCTACAACACCAGGCCATTCAGATTTAATTCTATTTAAAAAAGCCGCAATTTTTTTTTGGTTTTTGAGAATATCCATAAACTTCAGATTTAGTAAGCTTAAAATAGCTATAATTTCATTTATTAAAACCAATTAACCCGATCTCGTCAAAAAAATTACAGAGTAAAAAATCCGTCACACATGTAATGAATTATTCAAGCTCTATCCAAACCGGGCCGTGGTCACTAGTTTTTACCCATCCTCTAACTTGCCTATCAACTCCAGCAGCTTTTAACTTACCTAAAAGTTGCTCATTCAATAAAAAATGATCTATCCTTAATCCGGCATCTCTACCGTATGCATTTCTAAAATAATCCCAAAATGTATAAATTTTATCATCAGGATAAAGTTTTCTCAAAGCATCTGTCCAACCTTGTGCAATTAAATTATGGAATGCAGCCTTAACCTCGGTTCTAAAAAGTGCGTCATCAACCCATCTCTCAGGTTTATAAACATCAAAATCAGTTGGTATAATATTAAAATCTCCACAAATAACAGTAGGTAACTTAAACTGCAAGAGTTTTGTTGCGTGTTTATTTAAACGCTCCATCCACGCCATTTTATAATCTAACTTTGGTCCGGGTGCGGGATTTCCATTTGGTAAATAAAGGCAGGCAATAACCACATCATCTACCATAGCTTCAATGTAGCGACTTTGCAAATCATCGTTATCGCCCGGCAAACCTCTTCTTAATTCTTTTATTTGTTTACCTCTTGCAAGAATAGCAACGCCATTCCAGCTTTTTTGTCCATGCCAAATGGCACTATATCCTGCATCATTTATTGCTTCAATAGGAAATTTTTCATCTGGTGCTTTTAATTCCTGCAGGCAAACAACATCGGGTTTAGTTTCATCTAACCAACGTAACAACACTGGCAAACGCCCATTTACGCCATTTACATTATAGGTAGCTATCCTCATTTCATTAATATTTCAGGTACAATGTACAATACAAATTATTCGATGTAGCGTTATCGCATTACAGTACGTTTCTAACAACAAAAACATGATGAAAAATAAAAGGCTATTATTGCTGAAAACAATTACTGGAATTTTAATTATTGTAACAATAATACATGTTATTAAAATTGTTTACAATAATCCAACGCTTAGCAAAGTAATTCAAAATCATTAATCCCAACGGATAAAAACATTAAGATAATTTCCAATTTGGTCTCTCGAAATGGCAAGTGTAGCCATAAGGTACCTTTTGAAGATAATCTTGATGGTCTTCTTCTGCGTTCCAAAATTCTGTAGCTGGTACAATTTCGGTAATAATTTTACCAGGCCAAACTCCAGAAGCATCCATTTCTTCGATTAATTGTTTTGCGGTAACTTCCTGTTCTGGATTTAAATAAAAAATTGCAGAACGATATGATGTCCCTACATCATTCCCTTGCCTGTTTTTAGTTGTCGGATCATGAATTTGAAAAAAATATTCAAGTAATTTTCGATAAGATAATACAGACGAATCAAATGTAATTTCTATTCCTTCGGCATGGGTTCCATGATTTCTATAAGTTGCGTTAGGAACATCTCCTCCGGTGTAACCCACCACTGTAGATTCTACGCCAGGTAAATGCCTTATAAGTTCTTCTACGCCCCAAAAACATCCGCCTGCCAATATTGCTTTTTCAATTCCCATAATTTTATATTTTATTTATGAAGGTACAAAGCGATAAAATCTTAAACAAATGGAGATACTTGTAATTACACTCTTTGGACAATTTTACGAAGAAATACGTTTTGTAAAGAGGAGTTGAAAAATGTATTGGATACAAAAAAAGGAAATCTTTCGATTTCCTTTTTTTGTTGAGCGGAAAGCGAGGGATTCGAACCCCCGGACCTATGACAGTCAACAGTTTTCAAGACTGCCGCATTCGACCACTCTGCCAGCTTTCCGCTGCAAAAGTAATCATCTAATCGATATCTGCACAATTAAATATAAGATTAATCGTACTTTTCTTATAATATTATGATTATCAAGCACAATATTTTGTTTTTTTTGAAACGTTATAGAATTTGTCAATAAACCATTATCGTAAGCGCTAAAATCTAAAAATGTATTAGAATTTTTTTTCACTCTGTAGATTAAGTAGTTACAATTTCTTAACAATAACTAATTAAAAAGAGCAGGAAAAGGCTGTAATTTTGTAATTATGGCAAATCAGAATATTAGCAAACTACTACAAAATAAGATAGAGTTATTAAAAGTTGAAGTTGAAAATGCTCAATTAGAATTAAGAAAGTGGGAAACAATGGCAGATGAATACAATGCGCAGCCAGATAAATTTGAGCTTATTGCCACCTTACTTGTGGGCGAAACCGCAGAGAATAAAAAATCGCGAAAAAAGGTTTAATACTTTTAAAAAGAATAATTGCTATGCATCGGAATAGTAATTAATTAAAATAAAAGATGTTAAGCACTTACGCTGATTGTTTCGCAATTAAAACGAAGATGCTCTAAAGAAACTCCATCATTATTTAAGATGAATATTTCTAGTGGGTGACTAAAATCTACCAAGGCGCCCAGCTTTGGCATAAGGCTAGATGTAAATGCATATGCATCAGCTTTTTCTAAAAGTTGAATAAAAACTAATCTTTCATTCATATGCCTTGCGGCTTCGATAAAACCCGGCCACTCTAACTTTATTTTATCAATAAAAGCATGGGTATTGTGTCTTTGTATCAATCTATTCATAGCGCTAATAAGATTATCTGCGAATATAAACACCAACGCTAATTAGTTTTTCTTCTATAATATTAAATGAAAAAAAAGTAATTGATATTTATCATTCGTTATTTCGTAATACACACATTATTAAATATTTACCCTCAAAATAAACAAAAAAACTGCGATTTAGGCAGCTATTTAACAAAAGGGTAATAATACGGTAGTATTAATTATACAATGTTTTAACTTTGTGTATATGGAAACTTCTAGCCAGATACACCTTTTAAAATTTTTCTTAAAAAAAATACATCAGCTGCGAGGATACGGAGATATGAATTCTTACATTTTAGCCTATGAGTATAAAAAAAATACTAATCTTTCTGAGCTAAAACTTAATAAGATTATAGTTGCCTTTTCAGCACCCAAAACCTGGTACTTTGGAAAAACTAAATTTATTGATGAGGTTGAAACACAAATTGATGTGTGCATAACTTATAAAAACTATTTTTCTTAAGCTTGGTTATTTTGATTGATGAATAGACTACTCATATTTCTTATGCTGTTTGTAATGATGAGCACCGGATGTAAAAAGAAATTTTGCGGTGTTATTTCTGCAATAAGTACAGAGGTATCGCCAGCAGACGGTCAGCCTTTGTACAAAGTTTATTTGGAATCAGGCGAAATTGTCCCAATGAAATCTCGAGGAGGATTGCAAGTTGGGCAATCTTACTGTAACGATTAGAAATCACTCATCTTTCTAATTTCATCTTTTTTAATAAATTCAATCACGGTCATTTCTTAGCGCCACTCTCTAAAATCCGTATCCAATCATCTATTATTTGTAACAATTACTTCAAAAAAATACTGAAAGCAATTTTGTTTTTATATTTATTTGCTGAATAAATATTAAGGGCGCTATGAATAATATTCTAAAAAGAAATCATGTAAATATTATTGGAAAAGGAGAAAAGGTTTTGATGATGGCTCATGGTTTCGGATGCGACCAAAGTACATGGAAATTTATCACCAGCGCTTTTTTAGATGATTATAAAATTATTTTGTTTGATTACGTTGGCTCTGGAAAATCTGAAATAAATCAATATGATTACCATAAATATTCATCTTTAGAAGGCTATGCTTGTGATGTAGTTGACATTATTGAAGTGCTCAAACTTAAAGACATCGTATTTATTGGACACTCTGTAAGCGCAATGATTGGTATGCTAGCAGCGATTCAAATTCCTGAAGCTATTAGTAAGCTTATTTTTATCGGACCGTCTCCTAAATATATAAATGAAAACGAATATTTCGGAGGATTTGAACGTGAACAAGTTGAAGGTTTATTTAAATATATGGCAGATGACTATATAGGTTGGAGTAAATATTTAGCTCCCAATGTTATGGGAAATTTAGAAAATCCAGAACACGCAGAATTTTTGCAAGAATGTTTCGAATCTATGAATCCAAAAATTGCACTTGAATTTGCTATGGCAACCTTTAATTGTGATTATAGAAACAAATTACAAGAACTCAAAACAAAAAGCATAACTTTAATGAATGATAATGACATGATTGTACCATTACAGGTTGGTGATTTTATTAAAAGACATACGCCATATAATACCTTACATTTATTAAATGCCACTGGTCATTATCCACATATAAGTGCTCCAGAAGAAACTATAAAAGCTATTAAATTGTATTTAAATGAAAAATCGAACAACACTCGTAATAGTCCGTTAGTTTCTCAATCAATTGATTTATAGAGATAAACCCATTAATAAGTAGTTATAGTTGATGCAATTGCTATCGCATTTTTAAAATTGCTTTTACATTTTAAAAGATAGTCTTGATTAAGTAAATCATTTTTAAGCTGATATACCTCCTCACTTTGTGAATCATTAAAAAATACACTTTTTTTAAGCTTGGCTGTAAACCCAATTATAATTTCTGCTTCTAAATCTAAACTGTTTGTCATTATCCTTTTTTATTTATTCCCGAATTTACAACAACCATTTAATTACTAGATTAACACAACATTAAATCTGAATAAACCTTAATCTAATTATATAAGATTTCGATTTAAATGATTTCTAAATTTGGTTACAGAAAATTTTAACAGTTTCAATTCATTAATAATTGTTATCAAATCGATAAGCAATTATTATATTTGTTAAAGTTTATGACTCATCTTAGAAATAATTCTGCTACAAACTTTAGCGATGATAAGCTTCTAGAAGTTCTTCAAAACACACAAGAAGCCACTGCAATTTACACAAGTGAAGATTTATTTATCCGCTTTGCGAATAATGCTATGCTTAACATTTGGGGAAAAGATCGCTCTATTGTAGGTAAACATTTTGAAGAAGCTATTCCAGAAATTGTTGGTCAGCCATTTACTGCTATTCTGCAAAATGTATGGCGAACTGGTGTTAGTTATTATGCATCTGATACGCCAGCAGATATTATTGTTGATGGGGAGTTGCAAACTTTTTATTTCGATTTTGAGTACAGAGCAATGCTCGATGAAAATCAGAAAACATATTGCATCATTCATACGGCTAGAGATGTATCACAAAGAAGGGCATCTCTGCTTTTAATAAGTGAGAAAGAAGAGCAAGCCCAAGCCATTAATGAAGAAATGGCTGCAACGGTTGAAGAACTCCTATCTACAAATGAAGAACTTAACAAATCAATGGTTCTTCTTGCTGATAGCAGAGAGCATATCCGTACCATAATTGAGCAAGCTCCGGTAGGTATTTGTGTGCTTGAAGGCGATGATTTGGTTATTGAAATTGCCAATAAAACGATTTTAAATATTTGGGGACGAAAAGAATCAGAAGTTTTAGGAAAGCCGCACGAGCTTGCCAGACCTGAGCTTAAAGGACAGCCAGTTAACGAATGGTTAAGAAGCGTTTACGAAACTGGAATCCCAAAAATTAATAATGTATTTAGAGTAATGCTTTACCAGGAAAATGGATTGCGTGAAGCATTTGTAAATTCAATTTATCAACCAATTATATCATCATCCGGACAAATAACTGGCGTTTTGGTTATTTTAGAAGAGATTACCAAACAGATATTAGATTCTTTTGAGCACGAAAAAGCTCAACAAATGCTTTCTTTAGCTGTAGATGCCGGAGAATTAGGAACCTTTTATTATGAGCCGGCCAGTAATCTTTTCTCTGGAAATGAGCTATTAAGAAACTGGTTCGGACTTTCAAGTAATGAAAAAATGGACTTAAGTAATGCTTTCGCTGCCATTTACGATGATGACAAAGATTATGTTGCCAAAGCAATTTCTGAAGCGCTGATACAAGAGCATGGTGGTCGTTATGCTATTGATTATCGTTTAAAACCCAATTCATCAGCAGAAATTAGAACTGTACAAGCTATAGGACGAACAACATTTGATAAAAATGGTAATGCGGTGAGTTTAAATGGAACTTTACGAGATATTACTGAGCAAAAAAAAGACGAACAGCGTAAAGATGACTTTATTAGCATGGTAAGCCATGAATTAAAAACTCCTTTAACATCTTTAAATGCATATATACAAGTTTTACAACGAACTGCAATTAAGCAAGAAGATGAAGCATTAAATAACGTTTTGGGTAAGGCACTAAAACAAATACGAAGTATGACATCCATGATTAATGGATTCTTAAATGTTTCGAGGTTAGAATCAGGGAAAATGTTAATTGAAATTTCTTCCTTTAGTGTTAAAGAATTATTTAATGAGTTAGAATCAGAACTTCAATCAACAATTCATACTCATCCGCTGGAATTTGAGTTAACTAGTGATATTTACCTAAATGCCGACAGAGATAAAATAGCCCAGGTTATACAAAATCTGGTTGGAAATGCGGTGAAATATTCTCCAATGGGTTCTACGATTACCATTAGGTATGAAGTAAATAATAATGAAGTTGTTTTCTCAATACAAGATAGAGGGATGGGAATTTCTGCCGAAGACCACGAACATATATTTGAGCGTTATTACAGGGTAAAAAACCAGCACATGGGTTCTATTGCCGGCTTTGGGATTGGCCTATATCTGTGCAAAGAAATCGTAGAAAGACATGGAGGTACTATCTGGTTAAACAGCGAGTGGGAAAAAGGTACTACATTCTTCTTTAAATTGTTGCAAGCTTAATAAGCTTAACTCAGAATTTGTATAACTTCTTCCCCATCGATATTTAATTATTCTACTACAATTCAATATCTTTTAAGTTGTTCATTTTCTTGTAAGCTAAAAATCCTTTTATATCTTCAAAATGTTCGCGAACACGTTTATTTCCGAACTCAAAAACTTTTTTAGCCAGCCCGTCTAAGAAATCCCTATCGTGTGATACCAGAATTAAAGTACCATCAAAATCTTTTAAGGCATCTTTAATGATGTCTTTTGTTTTCATATCCAGGTGGTTGGTTGGCTCATCGAGGATTAAAACGTTAACCGGCTCAAGCAATAGTTTAATCATTGCTAAACGGGTTTTCTCTCCACCAGATAACACTTTTACTTTTTTTGTAGTATCATCTCCACTAAACATAAAAGCGCCTAAAAGATCTTTAATTTTTATGGTTCCATCGGTTAAAGGAATCTGGTCGATAGTATCAAATACAGTTAAATTTTCATCTAATAATGCTGCCTGGTTTTGAGCAAAATATCCAATTTTAGCATTATGACCAACTTTCAAACTTCCTTCAAAGTCTATTTCACCCATAATAGCTTTAATCATCGTTGATTTACCTTCTCCGTTTTTACCTACAAAAGCAACTTTTTCGCCTCTCTCAATAACCATGGATGCTTTTTCAAAAACGACATGATCGCCGTATTTTTTAGTAAGTTCTTCTACCATTACCGGATATTGGCCGGAACGTGGAGATGGTGGAAATTTTAAACGCAATGCTGATGTATCAACCTCATCAATTTCAATAACTTCGAGTTTTTCGAGCATTTTTACACGCGATTGAACCTGTAGTGTTTTTGAATAAGTCCCTCTAAACCTGTCGATAAACTCCTGATTATCGGCAATAAAGCGTTGTTGTTCTTCATAAGCCTTTAGCTGATGTACGCGGCGCTCAGCTCTCAATTGCAGATAATGAGTATATTTTGCCTTATAATCATATATTCTACCCATTGTAACTTCAATCGTTCGATTGGCTATGTTATCTACAAATGCCCTATCGTGTGAGATTACCATTACAGCTTTAGCCGAATTTATCAGAAAATCTTCAAGCCATTGGATACTCTCTATATCCATGTGGTTTGTCGGCTCATCGAGCAAAATAAGATCAGGTTTTTTTAATAAAATTTTTGCCAATTCAATCCGCATACGCCATCCACCAGAAAATTCTGATGTTTGACGATTAAAATCTTTGCGTTCAAAACCCAAACCTTTTAATACTTTTTCTACTTCTGCATCATAATTAGTTTCCTCTATCGAATAAAATTTCTCGCTAAGCTCAGATACACGCTCTATAAGTTTCATGTAATCATCACTATCGTAATCAGTACGAATCGTAAGCTGTTCATTTAATTCATCAAGTTCCTTTTGCATGTTGTTTACTTCAGCAAAAGCTTTCATTGTTTCTTCGAAAACAGTTACATTATCTTGCGTAAGTAAATGTTGTGGTAAATAAGCTATAACTGCGTCTTTTGGTCCGGTAACATTCCCAGATGTTGGTTTAGCAACATCTGCAATAATTTTTAAAATGGTCGATTTCCCTGCGCCATTTTTACCCATTAGGGCAATTTTATCATTTTCGTTGATGGAAAAAGTTACATCACTAAAAAGGGTGCTTCCGCCGAATGAAACGGAGATATTATTTACATTAATCACAATTGGGCATATTAAATTTGCGGCAAAGATAAAATAAAGAGAATGAATTAAAGCAACGGACTATTTATTTCCAATGCAATGTGTAGCTTCATTTTTACAGGATATTTTTCAAACAACACTTATTTTTAGCAAAAAAAAATCAACCTATGTTAAAGAAAATTTCAAAGCTTACACTTTTTACCTTGCTTTCTGTAACTGCAGTAGCGCAAAATACTACAAATAATTCTGCACAAACACCGCAGCGAAACAGAAATGCACCTCGCCCATATTCAATAACTATTGATAATAAAACAAATGTAAATTTAGATACAGCAAAAATTAATGCCGCATTTAAAGAAATTTATCCGGCTTTTGCTGTAGCAGATGGTTATAGAACTAAAAGAGAGGTTACCATGCGGGTTATTGATACCGCCAATAATTTTACAATAAAGGCTATACCTGGCGAAATTGTGGTAAACAGCAAATGGATTAAAAAGAAAGCCAACTTTAATAACTTTCAGACTAACCTCCAACAAGCACTTCATAAAAATTGGGCATCAGTTGATACAATTAAGAAAGATGATTATCAGCTGGTTTTTATAAATAAGAATTCTGCATTTAATCCAAATATCCAGAAAGAACTAATCGAAACTTACTTTAAAGTTTTCCCGACATTGGTAAGTACTTTTAATGATAAAACTACGCACAATGTTTTATTTGTAACCGATACAGCTTATAAAGGTGTAGCAGAGGCCAGTGGAAACCGAATTCTGTTTAGCACGAATTACATGAACGCCCACCCTACTGACATTGATATTGTAACACACGAAGGTATGCACTTGGTACAAGGTTATGGATACGGCTCAGGGCCAGTTTGGCTAACAGAAGGCATTGCCGATTTTATCCGCTACAGATATGGGGTTGATAATATTGGTTCGAAGTGGGCTTTACCTGATTTAACTGCTAAACACAACGAAAAGAAATATGAAAACAGCTACCGTATAACTGCCCGTTTTTTCGAATGGATAGACCAAAAAGTTAAGCCAGGATTAATTATTGAAATGGATAAAGAGTTAAGAAACAAAACTTACACAAAAGATACCTGGGTTAAATTAGCCGGAAAGACTATTGATGAGCTTTGGGATGAATATGCTAAAAACCCTGAGTTAACATTAAAATACAGCGGTAAGGAAAGAATTTAATCAAGACATTTCAAATAAAAAAGAGCAATAAAATTATTGCTCTTTTTTATTTTTAATACTACTTATTGTCGTCACTGGCGCACGCGTGTCGCTTGTGCAAATCAACATCTCCTGACAACCAACTTGCCTCAATTAACCTTAACACCACTATATCATCGACTAAATCAAGGCTAAATAATGACCAAAGACCAGTCTTACTCAAAAAAATGGTAATGAATATAATAGACATTAAAGTCAATTATCATAAACATAATATTTAACTACCGACGATATCTACGCCAAATTCGATACCAATTCTTATTTGAGGGATAGCTCCGATGGGAGGTGCGGTTGTTGAAAAAAATTGCTACTATCAAAAGTATGGAAGCACCGGTTAATACTGGACTTAAAACATAAAAATATCCGAGTGACTGTATCTTTGCAGAACCTATGTTCGCAATTAGGGCAGTTGCTCCACCTGGTGGATGGAGCGTTTTTGTTACTTGCATAAGCACGATAGAGAGTGAAACAGATAAGGCAGAAGAAAGCCAAAGTTCAGACGGAATCATTTTGTGTATAGTTACCCCAATTATGGCACATATAAGGTGCCCACCAATCAGATTTCTCGGTTGAGCCAATGGACTATTGATTATACCATAAACCAATACGGAGGAGGCACCAAAAGATCCGATAAGAAAAAGATTATCAGATGCGGTGAAATATTCCGAATTTATAAATCCAATTATTCCGATTCCGAAAAATGAACCCAGAAAAGTCCAAATATGCTCTTTGAAATCTATCAGGGTTTCTTTGTACATGATGTATTTAACAGTCCTAATATGCTTTCTTATGGTTTTCCTCATATGATATTGTAATATTTATTCTTTTTTTTTTAAAAAAATCCTGAATTTAAAACTTTACAGGTTCGTTGAAAATTATCAAAATATATGCAAACACCTGCATCTTCCATCTTGAAAAACCTAACTATTTAAATTTCCTTTCCTCTTCACTGATGGCTAAATTATTGATACTTGCGTACCTCTTCGCCATTAAACCGTTTTCATCGAATTCCCAGTTTTCATTTCCATATGCTCTAAACCAATTACCCTCTAAATCCATAAATTCATATTCAAACCTAACTGCTATGCGATTATCTGTATGAGACCAGTACTCTTTTTTAAGTTTATAGTTTAACTCCTTTTTCCATTTTTCAGAAAGAAATTTTACAATATCTTTTCTCCCATTAACAAATTGATCTCTGTTTCTCCATTCACTATCAATTGTGTAAGCTTTAGAGATTTTCTCAGGATTTTGTGAATTCCAGGCATCCTCTGCAAATTGGATTTTTTGTAATGCTGTCTCCAAGGTGTATGGAGGTAGGGGAAATTTCTGTTCCATTACTTTAATTTATTAAGTTATTTATAATTGATTTTGATTTTTCTATTAGTTCATTCGATTTATACATCTTACTTTCTGTAATGCAGCTTTCGAAAAGCAGATAAACATGATCCGACAATGTTTCATCTGCCATCAGTGATTTGAAAAATGCTCGGAGATCTGCTTTATGTTGCTGAATTGGATTTAAAAGTTTAATGTTATCATTTGGTATTTCAGATAATACGTTTAAAAAACTACAGCCACGAAAATTTTCCTTCATGTTCATATATATTAAAAAATCGAATGACGAAATTACCTTGGCTTTCACCTCATTTTCATTTTTTACAAACACATAAAGTTCATTAAACCAATACTCATGTCTGGCATCCAAAAACGCAACACATAAATCTTCCTTCGACTTAAAATGTTGATAAAAACTAGCCTTAGCGACACGAGCCTCAGAAATTATCTGATTAATTCCAGTTGAATTATAACCTTGATTTGCGAAGAGAACGGATGCTGTTTCTATAATCCTTTTTTTTGGTGATGACATATGCATAATATTTAATTACACAAAAGTAAAAAAATAACTTACATATACAGACAAGTCTGTCTACTTTTTTTTAACTTAATTATTGAGTGGGAAAATCAAATCTAATTGACCATCTTCAACAATAGATAAAACAAAGATTAGCAGCGACTTACGTTAACTTTATTTCCGATCGAGCAGAGTTAACGATTCTGGATTATCCGGATAACAATGAAAGTAATGTAAAAGCTTAACGTAAAACATAATTGGAAAAAAGAAATAATGAACCTGGAAAAGATATTAATATGTCGATATCCTAATTATTTATCTAACACCAGAGTGTAACACATATCAGCCTCATATCATGCATTTTGAATAAAATAATCCTTTGCCAGCCATATATAAATTTCTATTTTGTGTTCACCTAATGATTTGACAAGAAATCTACTATTAAACCTAAAATGCTGGTATGAAATATTTTTTCGCTTTGTTCCTTTTGTTTTCTTGCTCGGCTTCGGCCCAAAAGCTGGAAGTTTTCCTGATTGGGGTGTCTCATAATTATAGCAAATATCCTAAGCAGGACGTTTCTGATATTTACCGGAAAATAGAAAGGTTTAAACCGGACGGTTTTTTTGGTGAGTTTTTGAGTAAAACGGATGAACAGAATCTGATGGATTACTGGTGTAAAAAGGATAATCTGGCAAGATTGCAGATGCTTCGGAAAAACAGGTATATTGCAGAGAAGCTGCTAATGAAAAAGATTGACAGTTTAAAGGAACTTACGCTGCAGCAGCCTGAAAACTTTCAGCTGAAAACGGATCTGGCTCATGCATTTTACTTAAATCAAGATGTTAGTAATGCCCATTATCAATACTGGCAGGTTTTTGATGCGTTAAAAGCAAAGCCAGATGCGAAGCTCCAGGAGTATGTGGATGCTGTACTAAGTCCGCGGCTGGATACCACAGGCCGGAGCATGCGGAGGTTGCAGAGTTCCGAATATGCGTTGATTGCTTTTCCAATGATGAAAAAGATGGGTATAAATGAACTTCTGGCCATGGACAGTCAGGACTATGATTTAAACTGGAATGCTTCATGGGCAGCATTTGATACTAAATTTTTAGTTTTCAGGAAAGACACATCAGCGGTATTTCGCATGGCGCTCAAAGAAAAACTTGAAAAAATTAACAAGGGTTTTGCAGAATACGACCGAATTGAAAAGACCTCAAATAAAGTAACCGAGTGGCTCAATACGCCTGAGGCTTCCGCTATCTCGGCATCTGGAGATTTTTACCTCCCTGAGATGTATAACATGAAAGGTTTTCCAAAGGAAGAGATGCTTAGTAAAATTCACTGGTGGATAATGCGCAATGAAGGCATGTGCAAAAATGTGGTGACGCATTCAAAAGCGAAAGGCCTAAAAAAAGTTGTTGTAATTGCGGGCGCCAACCACCGAAAGTACATGCAAGATATTTTTGAAAAGATACCAGGCGTGATTGTCAAAAACTTAAATGAATTTAAATGAACCGGCAATTGAGTGGATATAATTAGAAATTTATGTTGGATATGCATTTGTACAAAGGGTAAGAAAATAATTGTATATGAAATTTCACCAATAAATTACTGCCTATCCGAATTATCGCCCTCGATGATTCCAATTAGTATTTAAAAGCATACTCTTACTAACTGTTGCTTGTTTTGAATTTGATTATGACTTTGCTAAAAAGAAGCTATCCAAGATTTTTAATTATATCCAATTTTAATCACATTGAAAGAATAAGGTTTTAAAACAACTTTAAGGCTTTTTCCATTTAGGGTTATAACTGATTTTTTCGGACTAACAGCTAATGGATTTTCGAAAGAATTTTGCTGATTCAAATTCGAATTGCTTAATTCTTCAATACTTCCTTTTTGATTAAGATTGATTTTACCTTCTAAATTAAAATCGATAGTCTGGCTATTTTCTGCATTATTAGCAATTTTTATTATCAACTCTTTTTTGGTTTTATCCAATACTGAAGAAGCAAATAATCCATTTTGACCAATAATGTTTTTATTATCTAAAGTTGCAGAAACTACATCAGTGCCTTTATTTGTTGAGAATAGTTTTTGCACATAATAATCTGGCGTTCCATAGGATTTTAGATTATCAACCCAAATCATATCGGGTGCCCATTGCCATGCATCTATATGAGCGAATAATGGTGCGTACGATGCCATTTGAACAACATCAGCGTTTCGTTCTAGGCCAGTCATTAATGAGGCAGAAGCTAGCGCACTTTGCCAGTTATTTTTATCCTTTCCTGTTAAACTTTTATCCGCGTGAACCGCATATTCGCCTACAAAAATTTTCGTGTCATTTCTTGGATACTCATCATAACGACCTGCATTTTTCAAGAACCACTCTGCAGGGCGATAATAATGTTCATCAATAAAATCGGCCTTTTCGTTTCTGAGGTAATTATTTAGCAAGTTAAAGCGGTCGCCTTCTGGGTCGGTGCCCGAACTGTATATTAATTTTATGTTTGGATATTTTGCTTTGATGGCATTTTTAAATATAGCAACCCGTTCCAGGTATTGCGGTCCCCAATTTTCGTTACCAACACCCAACATTTTCAAATTAAATGGTTTTGGATGCCCCAAATCAGCTCTTTTTTTACCCCATTTTGTCGATACATCGCCATTGGCAAACTCGATTAAATCTAAAGCATCTTGAACATAAGGGCCTAATTCATTAAGCGCTACCACTTCGCCAGAATTAAACTGACATGCCATACCACAATTTAAAATCGGCAACGCATCTGAGCCGATATCTTCTGCCAATTGGAAATACTCGAAAAAGCCCAATCCAAAACTTTGGAAATAATCTGGCGCAGACCGATGGGCAAACTCTGTATTCCAGCGATTTATAATCATTTTCCTATCTTCAATAGGTCCGATTGTATTTTTCCATTGGTATCTATTGGCCAAATCAGTTCCCTCTACAATACAACCGCCAGGAAAACGGGTAAATCCTGGTTTCATATCGGCTAATAATTGAACCATATCAGCCCTTAATCCCTGCGATCGATTTTTCCATGTATCAGCTGGAAATAATGAAATCATATCTAAATCGATTTTTCCTTTACCTTTAAATACTATAGAAAATTTTGCCTTTGGATTGGTTTCTGTCGCCACAAAACTAACCAATTGCTTGTACCACTTTTCCCCATATTCTTTCGGATTAAAAGTACCTTGACCAATTACTTTTTTTTCACCATCAATTAACTGCAAAACCATGGTTACACCAGGCTCTGGCTGATGATAAAGCACTGAAAAATCGTAGCGCAATCCTTTTTTAACACCAATTCCTTTAAATCCTTCATTAACCAATTCAAAATCTCCAGTTAGCTTTTTGATTTGTAGATACCTTGGGTTAGCCGAGTTTTCTTCTTTACGATTAACAACCAGCACCTCACCTTCCTGAGGTTTCTCTCTTAAAATAGACCAGCCCATTAAAGGTTTGGTAAATTCAAATGACCTGTTTTTTATAAGTTCTGCATAAATACCACCATCAGCACCAAAATTAATATCCTCAAAAAAAACGCCCCACATATTAGGCTGCACTTTAGCGATAGATTTATCTAATTTAATTTTGATAAAATGACTATTTTGAGCCCTAGTTAATAATGGCGCAAACAATAACAAAATAATACAATTGTATAATATACTTTTTGCATACTTTTTGGTTACCATAGAGATAATATTAGGTTTTTATTAGCGTAATTTAATATTTAAAAAAAGAATAGACGTTACAAACACAATTATTATTTTTCTAAAATAAAGCCATAAACCTGACCATGTGAAAATTATTTTGTATGGGTATAAACTGGGAACCATATACTCATTTCGCCTAAAGTTCTGTTTGCCCAGGCATAGTATGGGATGAGCTTAAATGGGACTGAAATTTCATTTCCACTTGGCGATTTTGTAATTGCATTACCTTTTATTTCGGCAACTCCGCTTAATAAATTAGAATTGAATGAATATTTGAAATCTGAATTTGACGGTATTTTCGCTTCGCTTATCTTGGCTGTGTTATCGGTAGATTCCGCACAAAAGGTTATTGGGCCACGTTGCACACTTACTTTTCCAATATCATCCGTTAATTTCTGGTTAGCCAACACTTTTTTTATTTCCATTGGCAAAACAAGTTCAACTTTATCGCCACGCTTCCATACCCTTTGAATTGTGATATAACCATCATTAAGAGTATATTTTAAAGCTTTCCCATTCAATTTTACAGTAAATTTCTCATTACTTTTACTCTGAAATTTATACAAATCGGATGGTATGGCTTGATTTACTGCCCAGCCTGGCAAACGCAGTTTTAAGGCAAAATCAGAATCCTCTTCAGGCTCAATATCAAAGTTTAAGTGGCCCTCCCAAGGATAATTATTTTTCTGAGTAATTTTAACTGATTTATTTCCCAAGAGCAAATCGGTTGAACTGGCCACGTATAAATTTACGTAAACCTGATTTTGAGTTTGTGCATAAATATAACCAGATAACGACGGCAAGAAACGGGACATATTAGTAGGGCAACAAGAACATTCGAACCAACCAGAACGACCTGGCTCTACGTCCTTATGTTTCGGACCATCAAAAATCTGCATCGCATTTGTGTAGAAAAAAGTTTTCCCGTCCAAACCCACACCAGATAATAAGGCGTTATACATCACCTTTTCCATCACATCAATATATTTAGAACTGCCATGCAAAAGAAACATACGTTGATTCCAATAGACATTTCCTATTGCGGCACAAGTTTCGTTGTAAGCAGTAGCATTAGGCAATTCATAATTGTTTCCAAAGCGTTCACCATCGGGTACAGCGCCAATGCCTCCATTAACATACATCTTCTTCCCGCACATGTTTTCCCAAATTTTATCTATGGCATTCAGATATTTTTCATCGCCAGTTAATGCGGCAACATCTGCAACCCCAGCATATAAGTACATTGCCCGCACTGCATGTCCAACTGCTTCATTCTGATTAACAACAGGTAAATTATCTTGCCAGTAAGCGCCATTCTTCCAGGGATTTAAATCCAGCGTATCATACTTTTTAATTCCCCTTTGGTTAATGAAGAATTTAGCAAGATTTAAGTAATTTTCATTAGCCGTTACCCTATATAAACGTACCAAAGCCATTTCAATGATTTCATGTCCAGGTGCTACACTTCGTTTATTTGTTCCGAAAGTTGCTACCAGCAAGTTGGCATTTTTTATCGCAATGTTTAAAAGATTTTTTTTTCCTGTAGCCTGATAATGAGCAACTGCAGATTCGATTAAATGTCCTGAATTGTATAATTCATGGCTCATATTGCCTTCGTTTACCCATCGCTCCTTTCCCGACCATGATGGTGGGTTTGGGGGATTTATGGTTCTGGCCGTGTATAAATAACCATCGGGTTCTTGCGCATTTGCGATTACGACTATCAAAGAATCGATGTAATTTTCAAGTTTTTTATCTGGATATACAGCCAAAGAATATGATGCACCTTCTATAGTTTTATAAATATCAGTATCATCAAAAACAAATGTTGTACAAAATTTGCCCGTTTTTGTGGCTGCCATTTCAAAGTTCTTAATACGTCCTGTATTTTCGCAGCGAGCAAAAGAAGTTGGAATGGTTTCCACTTTATTCGTTTCAATTCTAGGTAGCCAAAATTTATCAGATAATTTTACCTTATTAAACTCTATAGGTCTAATTTTATAATCTTGCAGGTTTTGTGCATCTGAAAACTTAGCAAGCAAAACAAATAGAAGGAAAAAATATTTCATCTCAAGGGCATTAAAGGTTAATTATCAAAAAACTTACTGATGATTACTTAATTATCAATTAGTATTATTGAAGGTAAAAAACTTCTTCCAAAGGAGAAGAAACTGGTTCGTTATTAGATTTTGTTTCCATTATATCGCTCATGTATGCCCACCATTTTTGCATAATTTGTTGCTCAGGAAGCTCTTTTAATAATTCAGGATTTTGAATCTTTAAAACTGCAAAAAGTTCGGAATTACTTCTATCCAAAAAAATAGAATAGTCGGAAATTCCAGTTTCTGTTAACAGGATTGATAATTCTGGCCAAATGGCATCATGTCTTTTTTGGTACTCCTCTTCATACCCTTTTAACAATTTCAATTTTAATGCAATTCTTTCCATACACTAATTCTTTAATGAATTTAAAATTGGAGTAGCAATTGCATTGATAGTTATTACCTTATCATCTAACAGTTCTAAAACTTTGATATCGTTTTCGCCAACTTTTAACCATTCTTTGGGTACATAAATGGTTTGCTGTGGCCCAATAGACCAGTATTTACCTAAGTTGTGTCCGTTAACCCAAACCACTCCTTTACCCCAATTCTGCATGTCAAGGTAAGTATCGCCAGTTTTGTTTAAGCTAAAAGCACCTGTTCGGATTAATGGACCTGACAAAGATTTATTGCTTGTCTGCTCCGTTAAGAATCTATTAATATCGCTAAATGGCAAACTAAACATTTTCCAGTTTTTTAATTCATTACCAGCAAATAAAACACTTTCGGTAATACCTTTTTTATTTTCTAACAGATATTTACCAAAATTAACCCTACCCATATTCTCAACAAAAATATCTAGTTGTAAAGTTCCTTGAGGTAAATTTAGCAATAAACTATCTTGATTTAGGCGTCTATCTAAAATGCCTTGTTGTTTTCCGTTGATGAAAATAATTGCATAATCTCTTAGCTTGTTAATTTTAAGTAATCCCTTTTTACCACCTTCTATTTTGGTGCGGTACAACAGGTAGCCATAGTCCTGTTTTAAATCTTCAAAAGTTAATGGTTTTTCGTTTTCGATACCATTTGGTAGATGATTTAAAATGTAATACTTTTTAGCAAGTTCGAAAGGTTTAATTGTAATAGCAGGCTTAGCCGCTGGAATAGCTGGTAATTTAACGTTTTTAGGTAAATGCTTTTGAATTACCGCCCTGAATTGCTTGAACTTTTCGGTTGCATTTCCAGCTTCATTCAAGGGTGCATCATAATCATAACTACTTATCTGGGGCTCGTAAGGAGAAATATCCTTGTAATTTGCTCCATTCATAAAGCCTCGTGTACTGCCCCCATGGAACATATACATATTGATGGAAATACCAGCTGTTAAAACTGAATCTAATTTGCCTGTATATTTTTCTGCTGGCACAGTGTGATGAGGTGTTCCCCACCAATCGAACCAGGCAGGATACCATTCTGCAATAAAATACGGCCCAGTACCATTGTGAAATTTGTTGATGGCAGCTTTAACCCTTTCAGGATTATCTTGCCCATTAATTGCAGGCAATAAGCCATTCAAATGACCACCAACTATATCACTTTCAGGGTCGCAAGTGTACAGCAAACCATCAAAACCCGCTTCGATAAACATTTTTCTGTTGATGTCTAAATATTCTTTATCAGCTGCGTAAGAGCCATATTCATTTTCTACCTGAACCATCAAAATGTTTCCGCCATGGTTAATTTGTGATGATGCAAGCTGCTTACCCACCGCATTAATATATTTTCTATATTCGTTTAAATATTCATTTTGTTTGCTTCTAACAACAAGACCTTTTTCATTTTGTAACCAATATGGATAGCCACCAAATTCCCACTCCGCACAAACGTAAGGGCTAGGCCGTAAGATAACCCATAAGCCTTCTTCTTTGGCTATTTTTACAAAACTTGCGATATCATTATTACCAGAAAAATCGAATTTCCCTTTCTGAGGTTCGTGCAGGTTCCAAAACACGTAAGTACCAATGGTGTTTAAACCCATTGCCTTAGCCATTTTCATACGGTCTCGCCAAGCTTCTTTCGGAACCCGTGGATAATGGATTTCTCCAGAGATAATTTGAAAGGGTTTATCATCCAATAGAAAATCGGTTTTGCTGAGCTTAAAGGTGTGTTTTACTTGTTGGGCAAAAATTGATGAGGCGAAGCACAAACCAATTAGCACTAAAATGTATGTTGTAAATTTGTTCATTAGATAGATTTTTTTGGCAAAAAGTATCCACTATCGCGAGATTAATCGCAATTATGAAACTAAATCGCCTGTAAGTTATTTTTTTAGTTGAAGGTGCTTAAATCCCACTTATCCAGCCAGCTAATTTCAATTTTTTCGTTATCAAACTTAATCGGCAACCATAGATATCTACCATCAATTGCATTTTTAGGCGACCATTTATCTGCCATAAAAATAAACTGACCTTTTTTACCTGGTGCTGGTAGTACATGAGTGCTCTGCCCACCATAAGTAATGTTAGCGTTTTCTCCGATACAAGGATTACCCATAAACACCCACGGCCCCCAAATTGATTTTGATTTGAACCATCTGGCTGGATTTGGGTCCCAACCAGTGCAACCAGAACCAATCATGTAGTATGTGCCATCCCTTTTAAAAAGTGCAGGTGCTTCGGTTTGCTGCCCCACATAAATCCTTATAAATTTGCCAGTATGATTTAAATAATCTGGGGTTAGTTCTGCCAGGTGCAGGGTAAAGTTTTCTTCTGAAGAAAAAATGTGATAAGCTTTACCATCATCATCAACAAAAACGGTCATATCTCTTGCCATTTGGCCGCCTGGTAAATCTCTGCAGAAAAAACCATCGCTTTTATTGGCTGGTTTTGCACAATTAACTTTCTCGTCAGCCGGAGTACCCGGAAGATAAAACGGCATAATACCTGGATTTGGGCGGTAGCTTTTTATAAATGTATATGGTCCAGTTGCTTTATCAGCAGTTGCAACACCAGTACGTGCAGCTTCATAACCTTTACCAAGAAGCTCCAGATGAAACCACATTACAAACTTTTTTGTTTTTTTATTGTAAACTACTTTTGGCCTTTCCAAAATACACCCTTTAGCAATGTCGCTTTTTAAATCATCAGAAACTGAAAGTGCAATACCTTCATCCTTCCAATTGTATAAATCTTTTGATGAATAACAATGTACACCTACCTGAGCTGTATTTCCTTTTTCGCCTTCAATCTTATGTTCTCCAAACCAATAATATGTTCCTTTATTTTCTACAATTCCGCCACCATGTGCATTGATGTGAACGCCATTGTTATCTTTCCATATTTTGCCAGGATAGAAAGCATTTAATTTCTCTTGTGCTAGAATAAAACTGGAAATTGAAACAAAAATTAAGAGTAGAGCAATTTTGATTTTAAGCATAAAACTAGTTTTGGTGTGTAAATTGAAATGGCAAGATAATCAATACTTTAATTATCGGGAAGGCTAAAAAAAACCTCCCCGATTAACTAACCACATTCACTAATATCCTGGGTTTTGAGTCAGTACTGCATCTTTATTCAACTGGATTTCGCCCAATGGAATTGGTAACAGTAAATTTCTGGCAGTTAAACCAGTAATTGGTTTCGATTTATCGCCAGAATTTAAACGTAAGGCACGTTCTACTAATGTTCCGGTTCTCATTAAAGTCATTCTTCTGTTTTCTTCCCCAATAAGTTCTCTTGCTCGCTCGTCTAAAATAAAATCTTTAGTCATTTGAGCTGCAGTAACCTGATCTGCATTAGCTCTGGTTCTAAGTACATTAATCGTTGTAGCAGCTTCGCTGGTTTTACCTTGGGCAACCTGAGCCTCTGCAAGCAATAAGTAAGTTTCACCCAAACGCATCAGAATAAAATCCTTAATCATCGCAAAACCGAAAGTATCATTAGGGTCGAAAGCACCCCATTTTGTAGTACTTGGACAGATATTTATAAGTGTATCAGGGCCAGTAAACGGAACTTGTTTTCCAAATCTAGCGGCATAAGTCGGACTAGGATCGTTATAATAATATTTTCTGCGGATGTTGTATTGAGAATTACGGATATCGTTTCCTTTGTATAAACCATATAATACCCAGTTGCTTAAGCGTAATCTTCCGATAGATCTTCCACCGAGTGAATCAGCTAATGCCATACCTGCGATATTATAATATGCTGCTCCCCAAACCCTTCTTTGTTGTGGTGAATTGGTTATACCGCCAACAACTGCATTAGGATTTTCTTGCTCTAATACCCAAATAGATTCGGTATTACCTTGCGAACGACGCTGGTTACCATACTGGAACATATCAGAATAATAATCGCCTGGTAAACTGGTTTTAACACCAAAACGGTTTCTAATTAAACTGAATTTCCCACTCGTAATAATCGCTTGGGCTTGTTGTTCGGCCAAATCTGGTTTACCCATCCTTAAATATACCTCTGCAAGTAGTTGCATGGCCATAAATTTATTCGCACGACCATACATTTTCCCTTTTGTATTTGTTTTAACAGATTCTATATCCGGAAGATTTGCAGCTGCATAAACTAAATCGCTTACAATAAAGTTATTTACATCTGCTATCGGAGCCCGTACAAAATCAATCTTTGGACCAGTTAATGCTTTTGTAATTAAAGGCACTCCGCCATATAGCGTTGCCAAATTATTATAAGCATAAGCTCTAAAAAATTTCGCTTCGGCACTTACCAAAGCCTTACCTCTTGCACTCAAACTGGTTGTAGCGGGATTTTCAACACCATCTACAATCGTATTTGTTAGATTTACCAAAATATAATTCCTGTTCCAGGTACGGGCAGAACCACCATCGGTAGCTGCAAGTGTTTCGTAATTATAGTAAGGTATTTCTACACCTTGTTGGTTATTTGTAGCGTTTGCCACATCGGTACCAACTTGCCAAACACTTGGCCAGCCTTGCTGGTCAGACCAAGAGAATATTGTACTGGTATGGTTATAAAGCCCAACTAATGAAGCTTCAAATCCAAGTGAATCGGTAACTGTTAGTGGTGTGTAGGCGGAGAATGGTTTTTCATCCAGAAATGCTTTTTTGCAAGATGAAAATGCTAAAAACATAACCGCTGTACATGCTATGATTGTGATATTCTTTTTCATGATAAATAAATTAGCGTAGTGAAACGTTTAAACCGAATACAAATGTTCTGGTTAATGGATAGTTATTTACCCAATCTCCGGAACCACGAGATGAATAGTTATTTTCAGGATCCCAACCCACCCAATTTGTAAAAGTATGGAGGTTACGACCGCTGGCATATACTGTTAAACCTCCAAGATGAAGTTTATCTAACATTGACTGACCAAACACATAACTTAAAGTAACATCCTTTATACGGGTATAGCTTGCATCAGAAGCAAAACCATAACCCAATGTATTGTTGTATGATAATGCTGGTCTGGTCTGGCTCATATTTTCTGGAGTCCAGTATCCGATTTCTGCAGGTGTGTTTCTTCTTCCGGTTTCATCGCCGTAAGTTAAATCAGGATTATTTTTGGTCATGCCCTGTGCAGTTTGGATGAAAACACTCAGGTTAATATTTTTATAATGAAAGGTGTTCGTTAAACCTCCCGTCCATTTTGGTGCAAGCTGACCTAAAATTTTTCTATCATCGCCAGTAATTCTTCCATCACCATTTAGATCACTAAATTTTATACTTCCTGGTCTTGCAGTTGGGTCTTGCTTTGATACATCTTCACCAGTTTGCCAAATGCCTGTCATCTCATAATCGTAAATAACGCTTATTGGTTTTCCGATAAACCATCTGTTGCCAATATCATCCTTACCATCGCCGTATAAATCGGTAATTTTGTTTTTATTGGTTGCAAATACAATCATGGTTTCCCATCTAAAATCTTTGCCTGCAACATTCTGAGTGTTTAAAGTTACTTCTAAACCCTTATTTGTAGTTTTACCTATATTTTCAAGCACGTTGGAATAACCAGTAATAATTGGCAAACTTCTACTTAAAAGCAGGCCACTGGTTTTATTCTCGTAAGCTTCGATACTACCATTAATTCTGTTGTTTAAAATTCCAAAATCTAACCCAATATTGGCTGTTTTAGTGGTTTCCCACTGTAAAGATGAGTTACCTAAGTTTGCTGGGAATACACCAATGGTACTTATTCCGTTAAATGGAGAACGACCAGTATTATCCGTTGTAATGGTACGATAAACGCTAACCGCCTCATTACCTGTTTTACCGTAAGATAATCTTAATTTTAAATTGTTAAACACCTTGGCATTTTTCATAAAATTTTCGTTGATGATGTTCCAACCAAATGCTGCTGAAGGAAACACGCCATATTTAGTTGTATTTGCACCAAATACTGATGAACCATCTCTTCTAGCTGTTAATGTAAATAAGTAACGGCTATCATAAGAGTAAAATAAACGTCCCATTTGAGAATTAATACCATATCTATCTCTGTAAGAACCACTTGTTTGTGTAGACCCAGCGCCAATATTATCTAAACCTAACTCATCATTTATAAATCCGGTTGCTCCGGCCGTAGTTTCGAAATACTTACGTTCTTGTGAGCTATATAAAGCAGTTATATCAAAATGATGCTTTTTAATATCCTTCGAATAGGTTAAAATATTTTCGATTGTGTAGCTGTTTGTAGAAGAATTAAAACTTCTCGCTGTGCCATTATTATCATTAGCTAAACGGCCTATATAACTTCCTTCTCTTTTTGGAAAATAAGTGTATCCGGCGTTTAATCTGTATTTTAAACCAGTTAATGCACCAGGGAATTTAATTTCGGCATAACCATTTCCATTTAAATTAGTTGTTCTGCTAATTTGGGTTGTGGTTAAACCAAGTAAAGGGTTAGTATATAATTGCTCTGGCTCCATTGGAAAAATTTTATAGGTTCCATTTGGATTATACAACTGCCCATAAGGACTCATTGCCGTAGCGAATAACAAGTTTGCTCTTCCTCCATCATAATTATTACTTGTTAAAAATAATGATGTACCAACTGTTAAGAAACTGGTTACATTAACATCAAGATTTGAACGCAGACCAAGGCGTTTAAAATTATATCCTTTAACAACACCTTTTTGGTCAAGATAATCGCCAGATATAAAATACTTCACATCTTGAGAACCACCTGATATGCCAACATTATGGTCTTGTATTATTCCCTGCTGAGTTGCTTCTTTTACCCAATCTGTTGTTGTACCGGCATTATAGGCCGGAAGTTCACCAATATTTGGAACCGGACGTTGCTGAACCTGCCCTGTTTGCTTCAAGAAATCAGCGTATTTTTGAGCATATTCCGCACCACTTCTGGGCTCAAGAATGTTAGATAAATTCTCTATACCTGCATAACCTCCATATCTAATTATTGGCTTGCCCGATGTACCTCTCTTGGTTGTGATTAGAATTACACCATTAGAACCATTTGTACCATAAATTGCGGTTGCACTTGCGTCTTTTAATATCTCAACTGAAGCAATATCATTTGGGTTGATATCATTTAAAGAGCCACCAGTTTTACTTAAAGGAACTCCATCTACTACCACAAACGGACCAGTACCTGCAGTAATGGAGTTCTGCCCTCTAATTAAGGCATTCGGCTGACTACCAGGAACCGTAGATGTTGTCGTAATATTAACCCCTGCAACTGCACCTTCAATTGATTGAAGAACATTCGTAACCGGAAGTTGAGATAATCTTGATTTAGGCACAGAAACTACTGAACCGGTAACATCAGATCTTTTCTGTGTTCCGTAACCAACAACTACTACATCGTTCAATGTTTTATCGTCAGCTTCTTCAAGTTTTATATTTAATTGATTATCGTTAGCAACTACCACAGTTTTAGTGGTATAACCAACATAACTGTAAGATAAACTTTCGCCTTTTAAAGCCGCAATCTTATAGCGGCCGTTGCCATCTGTAATGGCCAGTTTAGCCGAACTTATATTTTTAACAGTAACGCCCGGAATCGGGGAACCTTTAGCATCCTGAATGGTGCCGCTTACTTCTGTTGTAACGCCTTGAGCGTAAAGGTTACTGAAACCTGTGTTGGCAATTATAAATATTGCGAATAGTATCAGCAAACACCTTTTTAGTGATGGTAATTTTTTTAGCATAGTTTTATTTGGTTAGTTTGTTTTTAGTTGGAATCAATTTTTAAATTGATTTTTTCTCATATATTAATGAGAAGGCTTTTACTTACAAAAGCGAATTAAGTGGTGTGTCTTATTCTCATATTTTTACATTTGGTTATAACAAATTAAAGACTAAAATAGACCACATAGTGAGGGGCAATACAGTAATTAATGGGGGTTAAATTCGTAATTATCGCCAAAAAAAGCACTTTTAAGCCATTTATCGTTTTTTTAACCGTAAATACAACGTTTATTTTAAAAGCGCAAAAAATTTTAATTGCGCTTTTAAATATTGTTATCTTAAATCGGCGCTATGGTCGTTAGGAAAATCTTCTCCAGACCAAATGCGTTGAGCACTCCATTTAGCTGGCGGGTTTGACCAAAATGGGTCGCTTGCAGGTAATCCCAATGGGAGAAAAATATTTGAACAAATGTATGGGCTACCTTGATTGTTGTAAAAATCGCCAAGGTTCGGTTGAGAACCGTATAAGCCAATTGTTAACCAACCATTTTTATAAGTTGATGGATTTTCTAAAGTTTTTTTAATAACAGCCGTTAGCGCACAACGAACTTGCTCTGGACTTAATTGCTTAGGTAGTGCTTTTCTGAGTGCCATATCTGCCAGATGATGAAATGCTGCTCCACGATAAACAATCGACCTTCCTGTTGCTGGGTAAGTGCCATCTGTGTTGATTAAACGTTCCTGAATAATTGCATAGCGCTCGTTACGTTTTTTAATCTTCTCGAACATCGAATTGTAATCTTTAACCTTTGCACCAATAATTTCAGAAATTTTTGCCAGAAAAGGATGAATGACATAACTGTTGTAATAATCAAATGCGTAAGTGCTGCCATCTTTATACATACCATCACCTACATACCACTGCTCCATTTGCTGCAAGGCGTAATCTACTCGCATCGGGTCCCAGGTGTAACCAAACTTTGCTAAAAAGGCTTCGTTCATTGCAGAAAATAAAAGCCAGTTTGAAAACACAGGTTTAAACTTTTTAGTTGTTACGATGGATTTCATAATAAGTTGTCTATGCTTATCTCCGAGATTTTCCCACAACCAAGGAGCCCTTACAAAAGCGAGTGCTACGTAAGATGCATCAACCAATTGCTGACCGCCAATGTCATAATTCATAAAGTCTTTGGCGTTAGAATCCAGCGAGTTTTTTAAACCCTGAATTGCCCATTCACGGTATTGTTTTCTTAAAGCCACTTCCTGTTTATCACCACCTTCTAGTTGCAACCATGGCGCAATACCACTCAAAACACGCCCTAAAACCTCAACGTACTGAACTTTAATTCTATGTTCTTTATTATCAATGTGAATTGAAGTAACCTGCGGCATTACGATACGCAAGCTATCTTTTGCCAAATTATACAACACTGGCTTTACCATTTTATCCATCTGTTGTAACCAAAACTGTCTGTCGTTTAAAACATTAGCATTTTTAATTGATTTCTTCTTTTGGGCCGAAGCAGAAAGCACTAAAAAGCAAATGGTAATCAGCAATAAACCTTTTTTATATAAAATTTTCATACGTTTAGTTTTTTAAAAATCTGTAAAATTCACATCCAGCTAAAAGAAAAGCGCCTACTCCAAAATTTGATGTGGAGTTTTGGTCTACAATCTGCCCAGGAATGGCTTTTTCTCCAATAGGCTGAACATAGCCAACCTTACCATTTTCTTGCAAAGCAGTTTTGGAAAGATAACTCCAGCCCTTTAATGCTACTGGCAAATAAGTATTTTTTTTAAGGTAACCGTTATTAATGCCCCATAATAAACCATAAGTAAAAAAGGCCGTTCCACTGGTTTCTGGCCCAGGTGCATGTTCAGCATCCAACATACTTCTGGTCCAGTAACCATCTGGTTGCTGGCTTTTTAAAATGGCGGCAGCCATCGTTTTGTATTTCGATAAATAATCATTAAAATGTTTATCATTTTTAGGCAAATCCTTTAAAACTTTCGCTAAACCAGCAAACACCCATCCATCGCCACGGGCCCAAAAATCTTTTTTGCCATTAGCACTTTTGTGTTTTGGATATACATATTTAGCATCCCTGTAATAAAGCCCTGCTTCTTCATCGTACATAATGCTGTTGGCATAGGTAAAATATTCGTGCAATTTTTCAAGGTATTGTTTATTGCCTGTGGTTTTGTAAAGCTTGGTCATCACGGGCATTACCATATATAGTCCATCGGCCCACCACCAGTAATCGTTTTGAGGCGTACTCATCTCATACTCCATCACTTCCTTAGCTCTGGCTATTTTATATTCCTGCTTATCTAAGTGATATAAATCTACATAGGTTTGAAAGCAAATTTGCCAATCGCCAAAAAGGACATATTCATCAGTTTCGCCGTATTTATATTTCCACAAGCTTCTATCGGTAGATTTTGCGCCCATCCACTGGTTATGGTTTGCCCAATCTTCAGAGTATTTCTGATAGCTTTTATTATTGGTTAACGCCACCACTTCCATATTTCCTGTATGATAAGCCGCATTATCCCAAAATGAGCGAACCTGTGGTTTATTGTTGCTCTGCCAGTATTGGTTAACCTTATCAATAATCTGTAGTACATCTGCTTTTGCTGGTAGCTTCTGTGCGTTTGCCACCATTTGTAAAAACGCAATCAGCATAAATGTTAAGTATATTTTTTTCATTATTTAATTGGATTAATACCTTTAATTGTCGGAATTACTTTTTTTATACTGCCATCTGCATTAAACTCCATTTTATCTATACAAACCTCACGGTTATAACCAGCTGCACTTCCCATCTCAATTCCTTTCGGAATGGTGAACCTGTGGTAAACCATGTACCATTCATCTTTACCAGGAATTTGGATAATACTGTTATGCCCTGTACCATAAATGCCTTGCTCAGGGGTTTTTGCTAAGATCAAGTTATCCTTTGGAATAGTAATCTTACCAGTTGGCGTATCAGAAAAACCATATCTAACTCTGTAGTTTTCACTTCTTGTATCATCCTCCGACCATAAAAAATAATATTTTCCATTACGGTAAAATACTTCTGTACCTTCCCTGAAATCTTTACTCGGTGTTATGATTTTAATAGAATTCGTGTCGATAGAAACCATATCATCGTTTAGCTGCGCAACGGCCATATAGCCATTCCCCCAATACAAATAACTTTTTCTGGTTTTAGGGTCGGTAAAAACATCTGGGTCGATTTCTTGACCGCCTTTTATACCTGCTGGTTTTTTAGAAATAAGCGCCTGCCCGCTGTCTTTAAATGGCCCCGCAGGATTATCAGATACGGCAACACCAATTTTTTGAGCCGCAGTGTAATAATAAAAATATTTGAATTGATTACCGATTTTCTTTTCAGCGATGGTTGGCGCCCAGGCATTTCTTTTTCCCCAACTAACATCATTTACCAAATCTAAAATTGTTCCTTCATCTTTCCAGTTTACTAAATCTGTTGATGAAAAAGTTTTGAAATAATTACCACTCCAACCTGTAAAACCATCGCTGGTTGGATATAAATAATATTTAGATGTCTTGTTAGAATACAAAATTTCTGGGTCTGCAAAATAACCCGTTAATACAGGATTATTAGTAATTTGAGCCGTTGCCTTAAATGTTTCGGCAATCTTACCAGGCATTGTTATGCTGATATCAACTGTTCCTTTACTAAAATCTACAGGCCCAAAAGGAGAAATTACGATACCAGGAAAACCAAGTAATTGCAAATTGACAGCTTTTAAATTTGTGCCATACTTCAGCGGAAAAAAAACGGTATGATTTGCCGAATCGACTACAATGTTGTTTGTTTTTATTGATGATGAAATTGATGATTCTAAAACCGATTTAGAGCTGTACCATTTAGATAACAACCTCCCTGCTTCTGATGCATTAATAGGCAAAACCGTACCATGACGAGGATGAAAATTCATGCTTACCGCTTCATCTATCACTTTAAATTTTTTCAAATCAGTACTTTTTGTAAACTGATATTTGCCTTTCATGTAAACATCATACATCAGGATATACTCATTACTGTTATTAAGTTTAAATACCCCTGCTCCTTCTACAGCTTCTTTGGTTTGTTGCAAATAATTATCCTGTAAAACATACCCCTTGGTTAATTCTTTAGAAACGGCTTTTTTTATCCCATTACCTTTTCCTTCTGTTTTAAAGAACAGGTTGTATTTACCGTTACTGTAAATAATATCTCCATCGATACAAGAGCCATTTGTCGGACTGAAAAACAGTTGCTTCGGTTCGCTTTCTAAATCGGTAAAATCTTTATTTGCATAAGCATAGTATATGATATCTGGCTGGTTTCCGTGTTTCATCGACCAGTATATCATGTATTTTTTCGCTTTGGTATCGTAAATGGTTTGCGGCGCCCAAACTCTTTTTAAACTATCTTGTCCTTTAAATCGGGTCTGAATATTTACAACGTTCGAAGTCCAGTGAATTAAATCTCTAGATTTTAAAAGCACCATTGCCCGATTAGAATCCCATCCTTTAGCAGACTCCATATCTGTGGCAACCATGTAGAACAACCTCCCATCTTCACCTCGCAAAATGTGTGGGTCTCTTACGCCTCCTGTAGAACTTATTTTAGTTGATGAAATAACAGGATTATCATTATTAAGTGCCCTGTAGGTGTAACCATCTTTACTTATTGCAAAGTGTATCGCTTCTTCTGTTTTATTATTGCCAGTAAAATACACAAAAAGATAGGCCTCCATTTTCTCTTTGGAGGTACTTTTATTTTGCGCAAAAATTTGAAATGGTGTTAAAATTATCAATAACGATAATCGAAAAATTACTTTCATATCAGTTGTTATTTTTTGCATTGTTAATCTTTTAAAAAGGCATCCATTTAAGTACCTGCACCGCCGAAGGTTCAATATCAGCCTTACCCTCTCCATCTATCTGGGTTACTTTTTGGATAAATAGATTCAGGATGCGTTTATCTTTCCACAATTCGGTATCGTAACTGGGTTCCCAATCGCCTACGCAGGTTGTGGTTAAATCTTTTAGCTTCCAGTTATTGGTTAATATATTTTGATTGGTAGCAATTGAGACCTTATTTTCACGTTCAGCATCTCTGAATATGATGCCAACCCCGTAGTTTTTTTGTTGTTTCCAGGCTATAATTTGCGGACGGGAAATCGGGATTTTCTTTGTACCGCCACCATTTAAAGTAAAGCTTGTTTTCCTGAAATTTAAATCGTTGACATTCCATTTAAAATCATCCTTATAAACGATGTGGTATTGAGGAATCGAATCGAATTTAGCTCGCCAATAAGCAGCGATAAAAACCCTCCCTCTATCATCAGCAAACATGGAGGTTTGATTAATTAATTCGCTATTTTGAGGAATTTTCAAGGCATACTCAGCATTTGATTCGGTTATTGGAAGCGTATATTTTTCACCCGTACTTTTAATCCAGGTTATACCGCCATCTGTAGATTTAGCATAGGCTAAATCGTGGTTACTTGCTACATCCGGACTTTCTCTCCAAACCCAGGAAATGTGTAATCCTCCGGATTTATCGGTTGCTACCTGCCAATAGGCATTGCGTTTTCCTTCCCCATTGATTAAACCATCTTGTACTCGGCTCCAGGAATTATTTTTAACTGAATATCGGTTAATCATTAAGTTTCCGTTGCCAGAACCGCCATCGCGATAAAAAAACAGTAAATCGCCGTTAACGAGTTTATAAAATTCGGGGTAGCTTACCTTGTCTTCTTTTTCTCCAAGCATCGAAATCTTTTCTCCGAATATTAATGATTCGGCAGCAACTGATTGCACATAATTTAATTGATTATTATGTTGCCCCCATGCAAGGTGTAAAAATCCGCGTCCATCCATAGCAATACTGATTGATTTGTGTGCATCAGTAGCATCGCCTTGGTATTTAGTTTTCTGGCAATGCCATAATTTATCTTTGATATTCCTTTTTGCAACTACAACAAACTGATTTTTATCGTAGAAAGCCGCATACTGACTGTTTTTATAATTCACTAAAGAATTTTTACGAAAAATAACCGCGTTTACAGAATTTTTAGACCAACCCTCATTTGAAATTGTACTGGATTGATACTCCTGTGCCGAGCAAGTAAAAGCAAAAAGCAGAAAGCATGGAGTAAATTTAAAGGTGAAAAATATTGCCATCCTGGTAACTGTAAAAAAAAAATTCATCATATTATTTAGCTTCACCAACACCTTCAGAAGTCATCACAATACGTTTAATTGTACCATCATTATTATAATGCAAATAATCGATGCAAACCGACCGACGATAGCTGCCACCATCATTATTGATTGCACCGTTATGGTATACAAAATAAGATTTGCCCTTAAAATCGATTATTGATTGATGGTTGGTATTGGAATTGCCTGCAATTTCATTTAAAATGCCTTTATATTCCCAGGGCCCAATTATATTTTTACTCATGGCATAAACTATTTTTTCGGGAAATCCAGTCGCATAAGATAAGTAGTACCAATCTTTTCTTTTATGAACCCAAGGTGCTTCGGTAAATGCTGGCAAATTTACCAATTGAATTGGTCCATCAAATTCTACCATGTTTTGTTTTAGTTTAGCGTAATAACATTGTGTATTCCCCCAAAAAAGATATGCCTGCCCGTCATCATCAATAATTACGCTTGGGTCTATATCATCCCAGGTAATTTTGGTTGCAGTAGTCATATCATTAGTTACCAATGCCTTGCCAATGGCATCTTTAAAAGGTCCGCGAGGATTATCTGCTACAGCAACGCCTATTGATTTACCAGGTATAGTGGCATGTTCTGTTGCTACAAACCAAAAAAACTTCCCATCCCGTTCTATAACCTGCGATGCCCATGCATCGCCTTTCGACCAGCTAAAATCTTTATAATTTAAAGGCGATTTATGCGCTTTCCAATTAATCATATCTGCTGATGAATAACAAAGCCATTCATTCATTTCATAGTTGTTCTTGGTTTTAGGCGCTACATCATGCCCCGCATACAGATAAACAGAGTCGCCATAAACGTAAGCTGCTGGGTCTGCGGTATATTTATCCGTAATTATAGGATTTCCTTTAGCTGTTATAACTTGCTGGGCATTAACCGAAAACACACCAAATCCCGTTAAAAGGTGAAAAACTGCTATTTTAATTAAATTCTTCATTATATGTTAGTATTTGATTTCGACTGATGCAATTTACTCTACAACAGCAACGAAGCCACCAAATGGTTTAATTGTAATTTCAGTAGTTTTTAAATATGGTGCAGTTTTCTTGAAAGAAAATTCAGTAGCCCCGTCAGTTATTAGCGTTGCTCCAATTTTCCCAAATTTTGAAAAATCAATCTTTACAGTTTTGTTTTCCTGTTCTGCATTAATACCAGCCAAATACCATTTATCGCCCGATTTGCGAGCCATAATCACATATTTACCTGGATAGCCATCAATAAATTTTACATCGGTAAAAGAAGCAGGAAAATTTTGAAGGTGCGTTTTTACATAATCAGGAACAGTTGCTATTCCTTCGGGTGTTTCGGCTAAATGTTGCACACCAGATTGAAAAATTACAGGCAAGGCAAGTTCGAAAGCGCTGCTTGTTTTCCTGTTGATATTCGGGATTTTGGTAAGCGTCATGGGTGTAAAATCCATAGGGTCGAAAACATTCCGTGTAAATGGAATTGTGGTGGCATGGTATGGTGCTTCGTTTGCGTTATTTTGGTCGAATGTTATAAATTCCATCCCCTTTATCGATTCCATGGTAACTAAATTTGGGTAAGTTCGTTGCCAACCTCTTGGCAGGGTTGCGCCGTGGCAATTTACGCTCAATCCAAATTTTGCTGCATCTTCAAAAATCTCCAGGTAATACTTAATCATTGATTGCCCATCGCCACCAAAAAAATCGACCTTAATGCCTTTGATGCCCATTTTTTGAAGCAAAGCGAATTCTTTAAGCCTGTTATCTTTTGTCGTAAGTTTATTTTTTGGCGTGTATTTTACAGTATTCCAATCGCCAGCAGAATTATACCATAAAATTAAACCTACGTTTTTAGATTTTGCATAATTAGCAAGTTCCTCCATTTTCCCGTAGCCAATTTTAGTATCCCAATCCACATCAATTAAGCAATATTCCCATTTCATATCGGCAGCGAAATCTATAAATTTCTTTTGCACATCGTAAGTAATCGAGTTATCCTTTAAAATTATCCAGCTCCAAGATGCTTTACCCAATTTAAAATCGGCAGGATTAATATTTGGTTTCTGTGGGTAAGCCAAATCGGTTCCTAAGCTAGATTCTGTTATTGTTTTTAAACGTCCAACGGCAATAATTCTCCACGGCGTAAACCAGGGCAAAGCCGATTCTGGATTCACGTTGCTGCCTGTAAATGCTTCACGTTTATCTGGAAAGCCAATTTCATAATTCCCATTGGGAGAATTTTGCTTTAAACGTGTGGCACAGTAATTTTCATCAAGTCCAGTTTCAGAAATTAATACCCAATTATCCTGAGTATGAAAAAGCGCAGGAAAAACCCAACCTGCAGTTGTTGGAGCAGCTTCGCCAACATTAATTGCTTTCTTGTAATATTCTTCGTAAGATGGATTTGTACTTTCCCAACCTGTTTTTGCCACGCTCATTGGCTGTAACCAGGCTTTTGTGCTATCTAAAAAATTAAAGGATGTTTTTTCTGATAAAATCTGTTTGGTCGCTGCATCTTTTTCTGGAAAATAATAGCGAAATGCCACTCCATCATTAGAAACCTGAAAAATTACATCGATTTTTTTACCTAAAGCAGTTTTTAAATGAAAGATTCTTTTGTTTGCATTATACTGATTTTGCAATCTCTTGGAATTTTGTAAAGTGTAGGTATCTGTAACCGTACTAATGTTTGAAACAGAGAGTATCGACAATTTCTGAGAAAAATCTTCATCGTTTCTAACTAAACCCAAAGCCGAATTTTCTAAAACAGTTTTATTTTGATGATTAACCGTATATAAGGCTTTTCCGTTTAATACCGCAACGGTAGCAGAGAGATTATTATCAGGACTTGCAATTAAATATTTATTCTGCGCTTGTAGGAATTTATTTCCAAGTATTGATAAAAAAAATAAGAGGGTAAACTTTTTGAACATAATTTTTGAGGTTGAGAAAATGAGCACTTCTGATGTGATACTGATTTTTCTCCAGTTATATTTGGTTACTCGAAGTACTATATTTTAAACCTCAAAAATAGGGGGTTAAATCATACTTTACAGGGGGTATTTTGGTAAAAAGCATTTTTCCGCTCCTTTTATTTCACATAAGAGAATTTAGATTATAGTACTTATGAAATGTCTTTCGGTGTTTTTTAACAAATTCTGAAGGCGTTAAATTAAATAATTTCTGAAAATGCGCTCTAAAATACTTCACATCGTTTATTCCAACTCTAAAAGCAGCTTCGTTAATGTTTAAGTTTGTGTTTATCAATAATTCTGCAGCCTTTCGTAATCTGATAAACCGAACAAAGCCACTAATGGATTGACCTGAAGTAGTTCTGATTCGTTTATAAAGGTTTGAATGGCTCATGCCTAATGCCGATGCTAATATCTTAACGTTGAAGTTTTCTTCCATTAAATTATCTTCAATTATATTAATACATTTCTGCAAAAAAACTTTGTCTTCCTGAGATACCTTTTGTGCATCTGATTTCAACGTGATTTCGTTATAAAAATAAGATTGCAAATTTTGCCTGTTCTTGATTATGCCGTTAATTTTTGCCGAAAAAAGTTCTTTATCAAAGGGTTTGGTTATAAAATCATAAGCACCTACTTCTATTCCGCTTAACCGTATTTCATCACTTGGGTCGGCGGTAAGCAGTATTACGGGTATATGGCTTAATTCAGAATCTTCCTTTATTGCTTTGCAAAGCTCTATCCCATTAAGTCCGTCCATATTAACATCAGATATTACGATATCTGGCAGAAAATCTTTACAAATTTTTAAACCATCTAAACCATTCGAGGCTTTGTAAATTTTAAACTTATCCTGAAAGATTTGATTGATATAATCGATGATTTCAGTATTATCATCAACCACTAAAATAGAGTGCAAATCGGATATTAATAATTCTATATTTTTTTTACTTTCTGCCTCAGCAGTTTCGCTAATTTCTCCATCATGCGCCATTAATTCATTTACATAGACCAAACCATTAGTTTCATCTTCTGGCAAATTAACACCTGGAGCATAGCCTAATGGCATTTCAACAGAGAAAGTTGTACCTCTATCCTTCACAGATGAAAAATATATTTTACCCTTATGTAATTCGACAAAAGTTTTAACCAAATATAAACCTATACCAAAACCTATTTTGAGCGATTCTTTACCCGCAGCTTTGTAAAATTTATCAAATAGTTTTTCGCCAACCTCTTTCGATATTCCTGCACCGTTATCGCTAACATCGATTTTAACATGCATACCATTTCTAAAAATTTTTAACTTCACCATTCCGCCTGGTGGCGTAAATTTCATTGCGTTTGATAATAGGTTAAATAAAACAATTTCAAGTTTATCGCGGTCGGCATAAATATCTATGGGTTCTTCATCGCACTCGAACGTATAATCTATGTTATTGTTCTTTGCCATGTATCCAAAACACAGAAAAATTTCTTTGGCAAACTTATTCAGGCTAATCTTAACCAGATTTAAAGCATCACTTTCATTCTCCATCTTCCTGAAAAGCAATAATTGATCTACGAGGCTTAACAAACGCTTCGAATTTCGGTAAACCATACTCAAATCATTCTTTTCCTGCCCTGCTTCTTTGGTGGTTAAAATATCCTTAATCGGATTTACAATTAACGTCAGCGGCGTTCTGAGTTCGTGAGAAATATTAGTAAAAAAATTAAGTTTCTTTTCATTCAAATCCTTCTCACGCTCCATTTTAAGGTTGGTAATCTCTACCTCGTGCTTTAAATTACGCTGTTTGTTTCTGTAGCGTTGAAATACGTAAAGTGCTACAGAAAAAATAATCAAATATAATGAATAAGCCCACCAGGTTCTATACCATGGAGGCAAGATATTTATGATAACTATACGCTCATTGTTAGTCCAGTTGCCTTCGGTATCGGTACTTTTTATGTGGAGTTTGTATTCGCCTTCATCAAGCCTTGAATAGTAAGCGGTAGAAATTTTATTAACATAATTCCAGGTTCTATCCCAACCTTCCAGATAATAGGCGTAAGATATTTGGTCTTGAAATGAAAATTCGATGGCAGCATAATCTACAGAAATCACCGCTACATTATAAGGAATTGATATTTGTTGAAGATTTACAACCGATACATTTTTGTAAGCAGAATCCTTATCAATGGGAATATTATTGATTCTGAAATCTGTTAATACAATTCTTGGTATTCTACGGTTTTGTTTTATTTTTTCGGGATAAAAAAGATTAAATCCATCGATACCTCCGAATAATAATGCGCCATCTTTTAGTTTTAAACCTGCATTATAGTTAAACTGATTACTTTGCAAACCGTCAGAAGTGTAATAATTTTTAAAATTTCTGCTTTTTAAATTATACTGTGAAATGCCATTGTAAGTGCTGCACCATAGGTTGTTATTACCATCGGGTAGAATATTTAAAACCGAGCTACTTGGCAGGCCATCCTGTTGAGCATAACGTGTGAATTTTCCAGTTTGGGAATTGAAACACACTAACCCACCACCTTCAGTACCAATCCATAGCATATCTTTAGCATCCTGGATGATGGACCGGATTGCCATATTCATATTAAAATAGGTATGTTTTTTATAAGTTCTGTCTATTTTAATAAGTTGAGTATAATTTCCAGCCCAAAGGTTTCCCTTATCATCTTCAAAGATGGCATGAATATCTTTCAGGCGATTATCAAACAGTTCGAATTTATCTGATAAATTATTATACAAATATAAAGCGCCTCCTCTTGTTGTACCAGCCCAAATGTTCTTCTTCTTATCTTGATATAACTTCCAGATATTTATATCATCAAAACCCTTTTCGGTATTGTGGCAGGCGTAATGTTTAAATTTGCCTAACTGCTTGTTAAACCGGTCGATACCTCCGCTAAAGCTACCTACCCAAATATTGCTATTATAATCGCAAAGAATGCTTGTGATAAAGTTGCTTTTCAGCGAACCTGCATCAGCAGTTTTATTATAATTTGTAAAGGTGTTGAGCTTTCTGTTCCATACACTTAAGCCGCCACCATCTGTACCAATCCAAACATTTTGAGTGCTATCTTCGCTAAAAGAAAGCACGAAATTATTTATTAAAGAATTTTTGTTTAGCGGGTCTCTTTTAATGGTTTGAAACTGCGCACTTTCCTGGTCTATAATGTTAACGCCGCCCCTAAGTGTTGCAATCCATTTTCTATTTTGATTATCTTGCACAACCTGCCCAATCGAATTACTGGTCATAAAGCCTTTCTCCCGACCAACGGGTAAACTTTTCAAAACATTGTTATTTGTATTTAATACCCTTAATCCATTCCCATCGGTAGATACCCAAAGCTTTCCTTCTGCATCTAGCATCAAACTCATAATATTATCTGCTAGCGAATAATGTGCTGCAGGTTTTAGAACCTTTGTAATTTTATTAAATTGATACAGTCCATGTTCCGAACCGATCCACAGCCAATCATCTTTCCCTTTTATAATGCTGGTTGCGTTTCTAACAGTAGCATTAACCAAATTAATTTTATTAGTATGTAGATTGTAGTTACACAAACCGTAATCTTTTGCAAAAAACCAAATCGTTTGTTGTTCATCAACACACAGTGCTTTTATAGAAAATGATTTTTTTGACTTGATAGTAACACTTTCTGCAACATCTTTCCCTTTTCTTAAAACAAAAACCCCATGCTCATCGGTTGCTATAAAAACATTTGCATGATTATCAACCGCGATGGCATTTACAGAAAAAGAGAAATTTAAACTTTGGCCATTTGCCAGATATTTTAATGTATGAAATTTTGAATCTGAATAATTATAATATGAAACTCCCTTCTGCGTACCAACCCAAACCTTGTTTTTATCACCATTAAGTGCGGTTATATGGTTGTTAACCAGCGAATTTTCGACTTCCCAATTATTTCTAAAAACCTTAAAATTGTAACCATCGTAACGATTTAAGCCATCATATGTACCCATCCACATAAATCCAAAACGGTCAAGGTACAAGGAATTTACAATGTTATTGGATAGACCATTTTCTATACTGATATACTTAACTGATGGAGCATTATTTTGAGCATAACTTTGTGCTGCATAAAATATCAGAAAAAGAAAAAAGAAAAAATTCTTTAACATTGGATTTTGATAGAGGGATTCAAATTTGGCTAAAGTCGAAGATACAAAATAAATGCATCCCTTATTTGCAAACAACAGCAACAATTGGTTTTAGAAGGAGAATATTATTGCTTAGATGGCCACTAAATTAACAATTTGATTTCCTAAATCATTTAACGTGACGGTATAGAATTATGAAGACATAAGAGTTAACACCACCAAAACCACCACAATTCAAGAATATTCATTTGGTAAACTACAATGTAAGAGAACATAACTGGGGATTTTTCATAAACCAAGTTTGTGATACTGGACGCCGGAGGAATTTCATCCATTAAGATGCTTAATTCCTTGGAGGCATTAAGATACAATTTCCAAACTGAAGGAAAATGTGGCCATTTATTATTTACACAATAGGACAGATTTTGCAGAAACGCCAGCGGGATTTACCAAAGAACATGGTCTCTCTGGGCATTTTAGTAATATACTTTCCTTTAGCAATGTTGCAAATTTACTTCCGTAGTTCATAGAAGAATATAAACCGTAAGTAGTCTTGAAAAGATTTATTAAACCTAAACAAATCATTATTGGTGAGAGCCTAAACGGTTTGTCTGAAACAACAGGCATCACAAGATATATTTTGTGAAGCCTGTTAGATTATTTATGCTCTATTCCCTTAGAACTAAATATACAGCTACTTAAACTTGAGATTTAAGGAGATAATATTTGATGTCAAGGCAGTAGATCGGGAATAATGCCCATATCGAAGCTCAAGCGTATTTAGTCGCTGCCAGCCGAAAACTCCTTTAGGCGGAGAAAATTTAATGCCTGCACCATAGAAGTCGCTGGTTAGCGTAGATAGGTCATAATCACTGGTGAAATACTGTTCCGAAGCTTGATGCTGACCATAAGGCGCAAAGTATTTAGTGCCAACCTGATTATTATACCTGTAGAATGGACTTACTGAAAAGAAAGCATTAATCTTTATCGGAACTTCAAGTTCGGCTGTATGCGCTCGGATTCCCCAGTTATCCATGTAATACCTCCAAAAAGTACGTTCAATGCTATTTTGAAGGCTAAGTTCGTCTTCTACAAGGAGAATTTTCATAATATCAAATATGTATTAAGATATTGAAGACAATTTTAAGTTTTGATGAAAATATTAAAAATTTAAAAAATAATCTGCAAAATGGTTTAACCTAAAATTGTCTTCAAAATTTGATGTTTCTTTAACAAAGAATCTAACCATGCTAAGTAGCTGCAATTTGGTTAATAATCCTAACGAATAACAAAAATAGGATTTGATTTTAGACTGATTTCTGACCGTTGATATCTATTTATTCGGGTTTTATGACTTGGGGTAAAATAATGCTAAATTTCAATAGCATGGATGATGATTGTTCCAAGATATGATAACCATTATTATCCTTTCACATTTTTAAAATTTCGAGCCAAAGTATTTGCATAAAGCAGTATCTAGAAAATCTGGTCACATTAAGCCTTATAACCCCTTCTCCATAATTTACTATTTCTGAAGTCAGAAACTTACAACAAACCTATTTTTGATGCTTGCTCAGAATGGACTGATTAACAACTTAAAATACTCCTTATAAAACAATAGAAAGATCAATGAACCCAATAAAATTCAAACAAGACTCCAAATGAAGGAATAATGTTCCCAGAATCGGGGTTAAGTTTTTTTGGAATGCCATTATTCCATTGGTTCGTAAAGGCTGCCCGTTGGTAGTCGCAAAGGCATAATTATCTTCAGTGCGTTAGAAAAGAAGCCAAAAAGGTCGTTTTTTTTTTGGAAAGCGGACCTTCAAGCGTCAATACAGATTCGGTTAAACTTAATAGTTTATAAGTACCTACAGGTATTGTTATTTTGAATTTCCCTGTCGAATCAGAACTGGCGCTAACAAGCGAATCGTTTAAACTGATGGTTACCTTGCTTAAAAGTTCATTTGTTCTATCCTGAACTGTACCGATAATTACCCCAGTTCTTTGAGCAAAGAGATTTAAACTTATTAACATCAGTAAACTGAAGAAGATATATGATACTTTCACTGAAAATGAGATTAGGTTATTTTTTGTCTTCCAAATCTAACTTCTGAGTGTATGATAAACTGGCTTTTTATACCAAACCAGCGATTTATTATATTAATCCGTGTTAAGAACATACTAAATTTTTACATTGAAACTAAATATGCTGGATATTGAACTTGGTATAAACAGTTGGGCAGTTGATATGAAAATCGAAAATCATATAGATATTAATAATACTTTTATGCTGTTATAAGGAATATGATTATCAGCAACCAGGAACATTTAGACCAGATTTCTTCCCGATTGGATTTATTTACACACCGTAAATATAGCTATTACAGGCATATCGGTATATGGATAACTTACTGGCTGATTTTTATCATAAGCTACGAAAGTCCGAATGCAGTTGAACCTTATGCCACTTATTTTAAAATCGGCATATCCTTTACCCTATTTATTCAGGCTTATTTAAATATGTACTGGTTGGTGCCTGTTTATCTATTCAGGAAGAAATTTGTTATTTATCTGACCGTTCTTTTAGTCATGCTCATATCTTTCAGTTTAATTATTGGTCTGGCAGGATTTCTAATGCGTGAGCTCGAACTTAAATATGCCCCAAAACAACTGTTTGACCCAAAGCCAACAATGTATTTTGCATTTGCATTAGTTTTTGTGGCAGCATCATCGGCTATAAAATTTTTCCAACGCTGGATTGAAGACACGCGTGAAATCACGGAACTTACCCAGGTTAACATCCGTTCAGAACTGGAACAGCTTAAAAATCAGGTAAACCCACATTTTTTGTTCAACATGCTAAATAATGCAAATGTGCTGATTGGCAAAGATCCTCATAAAGCATCGCAGGTATTGATGAGTTTGAGCGATTTGTTACGTTACCAGTTGTATGATAGCGCAAGGCCTGAGGTATTGCTAACTTCAGATATCAATTTTTTAAATGACTGTTTAAATCTGGAAATGATCCGAAGGGATCATTTTGATTTTATCATTTCTAAAGAAGGAAATCTGAGTGGTATTCAAATTCCGCCGTTTTTGTTTATTACATTTGTAGAAAATGCCATCAAACACAGTCAGGATGCCGATAAACCTTCTTATGTGCAAGTTTATTTCGATACAACAGATGGCTGGATTAATTTCAAATGTGTCAATTCTAAACCTATAAATTTGATAAGCAACAATAATGCTGGTGGCTTGGGACTGGTGAATGTAAGGCGTCGTCTTGAGCTTATTTTTGGTGCACATCATAAGCTTAAAATTTCTGAAACCAAAGATATATACACGGTTAAACTTGCTATTAAATTATGAAATGTATAGTTGTTGATGATGAACCTTTGGCCAGGGAAGCGATTAAGCAGCTCATAGCCAACATTCCTGTGCTCCAGTTTGAAGCTGAATTTTCCCATGCGGAAACTGCAGGAAGCTATTTAAAAGCCCATACTATTGATCTCATTTTTTTAGATATACAAATGCCTGGAGCGGATGGACTTTCCTTTGCCCGTTCGATTAGCGGTGAAACCCAGATTATTTTTACAACAGCCTTTAGTCAATATGCACTGGAAAGTTATGAGCTTGATGCAGTAGATTATTTGCTTAAGCCCATTAAACCCGAAAGATTTAAAAAGGCGGTAGAAAAGTCCATATCCTATCAAAACCTTTTAAAAAGCGATGCAGCCCAGGTTGATCAGATAAATCAGGAATATTGCTTCATCAGATCTGAAAAAAGGATAATGAAGGTTTCCTTTGCTGATGTTCTTTTCGTTGAAGGATTAAAAGATTACGTTATCATGCACACGAAATCACAAAAAATTATAACGGCGATGAATATCAAAACCATACAAGGTCAATTGCCGAAAGATATTTTCATCAGAATAAGTAAATCTTATCTAATCAATAAAGGAAATATTGATTATTTTGACAACAATACGGTTTACATAGAGCAACATGAGATTCCGATAGGAAATTCTTATCGCGAATTCTTTTTTGACATTATTAAAAAGGATTTGCTGAGTAGATAAATTACAAAACAAATAGCTTTTTTAAAATATTTTGATAGAATAACGGATGCGGGCTTCCACCATCAGTAATAATTTTTTCCAGTTAGAAATCCTGATTCTTCTTGATAATAGTTGATCTGGCTTTTCCTTTTTTATCAACAAAAATAATTTGAGGTAATAGATATAGGCCAGATAAACGCCCATACCAGAAGATACTGGCAAAGCCTTTATTCCTTTTAAAGCGGCATCAAATTCAGTTTCAATTTCCCTTTCTATATTTAGCTTGTCTGCTTTGTTTAACTGTGCCGAATTTATTGCTGGAAAATATGAACGGTTCAATTGCTGATAATCTGCGTTTAAATCTCGCAGGAAATTTACTTTTTGAAAAGCAGAACCAAGCAGCATCGCCGATGGCTTGAGCTGCTCGTATCGATTATTATTCCCATTGATAAAAACCTTTAAACACATCAAACCCACAACCTGTGCAGATCCAAGAATGTATTGATCGTATTGACTTTCATTGAAATTAACTGGAGAAAGATCCATTTCCATGCTATTTAGAAAACATTCGATTAACTCATAGTCGATATTATATTCGTTAACTGTTTTTTGAAAAGCATTTAGAATGGGATTTGAACTGATCTTTCGTTCGATTGCTTTATAACAATCCTTTCTGAATTCAGACAATAATGCTGATTGCTCAAAGCCATCAAAACTATCAACAATCTCGTCTGCCAGCCTCACAAAACCATAAATATTGTAAATGGGTTGCCTTAATGATTTATCAATGAATTTTATTCCCAGAGAAAAACTGGTACTGTAAAGCCTTGTTGTATTTTTACTGGTGATTTCTGAAAGTTTATCAAAAATGGCTTTATTTATCATTCGTTATAACAAAAATTAGTCCTGATTCTCTTTTTAAAATCCTATTAAAACAATAAAAAGTACAGTCATCATCTCAAATATATGCCTATCCAAACAAAATCTATAGCAATTTATACCAAATTGCCTGTACATTATACCAATGAGAATCTTGTACATATAAATAAATTTTGGTTTTCAAGTTTATTTATATCGACAGTACCTTACTGACAATCGGCATAATGCTGAGAAGGGAAAAAGCGATAGAAATTTCTTAACCATTTTGAACTGGCCTTATCTGTAAAGATGCAGGTAGGCCTAACCTTGGATTCGAAAACTAAAATTAAAAATGGACGGTATATGAAAGTATGGTAACGGGCCTTTAAAAAAGCTATGAATGAAAGAAACAATAAAAGAATGTTAGGATATAAGTGATTATAGTACTAACCTGTGAAACCAAGCAAAAACAGGCTTCCAAGTTAATGGAAGCCTGTTAATTACTCTCTACAATGATTTTAACCAATCGGTAATCTGCTCACGGGTTTTACCTGTTTTTTGCTGGAGTTTGCCGTAAAGCTCATCCTCTTTACCATCTTCATACTTCAAATCATCATCAGTTAAATCTGCGTAAGCTTGTTTTACTTTTCCTTTAAGCTCATTCCAAGCGCCTTTTAATTCTAATTTGTCCATTGTTTTTTTATTTTAGGTTGAATATTTTTCGTTAGCTTATTAAATTCTAAATATTATTTCGGAATATCTTTAGAAGCGTAAACACTGTCTACAACATATCTGCTGAAACCTCGCCATGGCAAGTTATTTTTATATTCCTTGTAGTGCAATTCGTAAAATTTTCCGCTATTGCCCATCATCTGCTGCGCTATATTTTCATCCGAAACAGAGAATTCAAATTCGTTATTTTCCAAGGTGCCGGTTTGCCTGGAGCGGATTCCACTTTGGATAAGCTTTCCCTCATTAGTTTTGAAGATATAACCCTTTTTAACAATGTAATTTAGTTCACCGGCTTTTACGCCTTCACCAAAAACAAAGAAGTATTTGTAGTAGATTATGAATCCAATTACCAGCAGCGCTATTACTGCGAAAATGCTTCCAATTTTTTTTCCTCTGGTCATAATTAAAATTTAAGATTTAAGGTTTTATATGCTTTCTTTTGGTATTTCTTGAACAATTGTAAGCCTCTTATTTGAAGCAACGATGGCCCCGAAACTTGCACTTACCGCTCCTAACAGCATTCCGAATAAAGAGAATAATGCAAATTTTGAAAGTGCCGACGCCATCTCATCACCAACTTCTCTGGCTTTTGCCTCTGCCTGCACCTTAACTTCCTGAACCTTTTCTCTGGCAGTTTTAATTGTAGTTATCCAGTTACCTACGATTTGTTCAGATTCAGCCTCGCTTTTTCCAGTTCTATTTTTCACGATATTTACCAAAGCCTCTTTATCTGCTGCTTCAAATGTAGAATCATTCTGAGAAAACAGTTTCGAAAACAATGCATCTACTCGCTGCTCTGCTTCCTGTGGATTTTCCAAGATAGCTTTTCCTGTAGATTTGCCTTGACCTGAGGCCCGATCTAATTTTTTATCCAAATTGGCAGGTTGTAATTCTTTCTTTTCAGTCTGCTTCAATAAAAGTTCAGCTTCTCTTTTCATTTTTCCGAAAGTACTTTCATCTACACCCAATTGGTCTTTAATCATATTACCAGCTTCTGGTGCTACCGCTTTTATGCCCTCTCCTGCAAGCGAAAGCCCTTTAGTGATTACAGAGCCAGCGCCACCTATAATTTTTCCTACTGATGAGGTGATTAAATACATGTTTAGAAAGGTAAGCAAGCACCATGTTAGTAAGCCATGAAGCACTAAATCAGTTTTTTGGATATGGTTTGAAAACCATCCTGCAACCCAACCTCCTGTAAAAACAGAGATTAGCATACTTACAATCCACCAGATTAATGCGCCAATGCCTAATCCGCTAAACGGCTTCGCCTCATCCATTGGGTTAATACTTCCAAAACCAATACCCAGGCCTAAAAAGCTTAACAAAATTTGAACTGCAATTGCTATGAATACACCTGCAATTATTGCTCCCCACGAAAGACGATTGATAAATCCCAATACAGATCTGTCTTCTGTAGTACGAATATTTTTTTCCATTTTATTATAATTGGTTAGGTAATGATGAATGTAAAATTTCTCTTTCAAGAAAGCTGCTCCCATAGAAGCAGCTTATTAAATTTTTATATTAGTTATTGATGTCACTCTTAACTTTGTTGGCAGTTCTTTGGCCTGGTAAATAAATTTGAAATCCGAATGATAGATTAAGATTGTTTTGCGTGGTTGAACTACCAAAACCTACCAAACCATTGTATTTCAATAAGGTTTCTAAACCGATATTTGGTGTAATGAAGTACGCAAAACCTGGCCCAACGCTTAGGTTTAGACCATTGGTATTACCACCGCCTTTGCTTACATTAACACCACCAATACCAACCGTTGCTTCTGCGAACAGGCGACCATGGCGAAGTACTTCAACATCTTTTCCGGTGTAATAACGACCTAATGCACCTACCCCATAACTGGTTGTTGTGTTAGAGTTTTTTGCAGTTTCTAAGCCGAAATTTACATAACCACCCAATGCTACGTTATCTTGTATAAACCAGGCAGCTTTTGGAGTAATGTCTACACTGAAAATTTTTGGATCATCTAATCCTAGATTAATGTTGGTTAGGTTTCCACCCACCATTACATTTCCTTTTTGTATTTGGGCATTAGCTGCAAGAATTGTTGTTGCAGATATAATAACTGTTGCTAAAAACTTTTTCATGATTGATGATTATTGATTAGTATAAAGTGAATTCTACACGGCGATTTTCTTGTCTGCCAATTGCAGTTTTATTTGAAGAAATTGGTTGATCTGGCCCGTAGCCAGTTGTTTCTACTCTTGATGCATTTACACCCTGAGATACAAGATATGTTTTAACTGATTCTGCTCTTTCTTTCGATAAACGTAAGTTCAGTTCTCTTCCGCCCGTATTATCTGTATGACCAGCTAGTTTAAGACTAAAATTTTTCTCGATTAATAGCGATGCAACCCTGTTTAATGTTGCGTATGACTTAGCACGAATTGTTGATTTGCCAAGGTCGAATTCCAGATTCGAAATTGCATCTTTTACAATTTTACGGTCGGCCTCGGTTACTACTGTTGTTTCTTTTAAAATGGTTTGAGTAACTGTTAATGGACAACCTGAACCATCAACAACAGTTGCAGTCGGAGTTCCAGGGCACTTATCAAACTTATTTGCTACTCCATCATTATCATCATCGGCAAGATCTTTAGCATATTGTTCACGGTCTCTGGCAGCGTTTTGCTCAGCTGTAGATAAAGCATTTCTCAACTCGGCACTTTCTTCAGCACTTTGTTTGCGCAAATCTGCTACAGCGCTATAGTTTTGTAGTTGAGAATTCTCTTTATTTCCAAGAGAAAATTCAAGTCCTGCATGTGCATAAGAAAATCTGCTTTCGTGGTAAACATTTTTAACCGTTGGTGAAGACTTTATAAAGTTGATATCGTAACCAAGATCGATATTGATTCCCTTAGCTACACCAAACTTAAAACCAACACCTGTTGGAATAAACCATCCTTCTCTTTCAGTGAAAACATCAACGTTAGCTAATTTGGAATCTGATGACATATAGCCTGCACCAGCTTTTAAGTAAGGTATAAGCACGGCATTTTCAGTATTTAAGCTAAAGTTTGCAATATTTAAAACCGCTGTTAAAGAGCCCGACCAGTTAATTTTATTTCTTTGCTCAATTGTACTGGTTGTATTCAATGTTTTGATTTCTCCGCGAAGAAAATCGGCTTGAAGACCCAATGCTGGTAAAATTTGCTTTTTAATAAAACCTCCATACCCAATGCTTTTAAATTCATCGGCCTTTACACTTCCCCCACCCAAAAAGGTATTCTGACTTAATATACCACCATGTGCACCAATACTCCACGTTCTTAAAGATTGCTTGCCAAACCTACCTGCTGCGTTAGGCTCATCTTGTGCAAACAACTGGCTTGAAAGGCTTAAAAAGCCAATAGCCATCATCGATTTTGTAAAATTCATATTCATTTTATTTTTCTTTGTTAATTATTATTTGCGTCTAAAACTTAAAGGTTTAATACCTTTTAAAATTGCCAAGTGAACAATCCGTATCATGGCGCACTCAATGGCAATATTTTTTATTAAATTAATGCTGCAAAAGATAGCCTATCAGCATTTTCATTTTTGATAAACCATCGCATTGCTAAATAATAATGACCAAAGAAAAGAATAAGGATTATGGTCGGGAAATGGGTTCGACAGAAAGCCCAATCCATCCGACAGAAGGTTGATTTTAATCGTTAAGAGAAAAGTTGAATTAGCTTAGAGCCAGGTTTTGAAATGCGATCTGAATTGCGGTCTGTATTGGCTGGATACTGGAATAATGGCTTTTCCGATTTTAACCGTATAGTGCTGGATAGCATCAATTTTATCTAACGCGACAATAAAAGATCTATGAATGCGCATGAAACGATTTGCAGGCAAAAGACTTTCCATCGTTTTCATAGTAGATAAGGCTGTAATCATTTTACCCTCTTTTGTAAAAACCCTAATGTAATCTTTTTGACTCTCGCCATAAAGAATTTCATTAAATGGAACACGGATAAGCTCATGTTCTACTTTGAGAAAAACAAATTCTTCTGTACCCTGCTTTTGACTAATTGCTGATGAGTGATTTTTAGCTTTGAAAGCAGCCTTAAAAAAATCCTCGTAGGTAAAGGGCTTTAAAAGATAATCTATAGCATCAACTTTATAGCCTTCAGTTGCATAATCGCCAGAGCCACTAATGAAAATTATTCTTGGCATGTCCTTTCCATATTGGTCATAGAGAGATTTGGCGAAACTCATCCCATCAATGCCAGGAAGATTAATATCTAGTATGATAAGATCAATACTTAGTTTTCCGATTAAATCAATGGTTTCGACAGGATTGCTGTGGACAGATAAAAGCTCGAGAAAAGATGTTTCCCGAACGAAATCAGCTACATAATTACTAACCTCCGGGTCATCATCAATGATTATACAATTTAATTTAGTCCTCATAATATTGCTGGACTAGATGAAGTTGTTGGATTTGGTTTGTAACTGAGCATTAAGGGATTTATTATGCCTCAAAGGTAACTTTATCTTTGGAAATTAAAAATCTGAATACCTATTTTACTAATTGCGTGGCGATGTATATACGATTATTTACCATGCTGATTATTGGCAAGACCATGCTATTTCCCAATGTATTGAAAATAAAAGCTAAAATCGTTTTACAAAAAAATCTCTTCAATTATTCAATTTTTTATTTGCAAAATTCTCGAAAATCTATTTATAGGGAATGAAGAAACTTACTGTGCAACCCTCGCCTTCATCACTTTCAAGGGCTATACTACCACCTTGCTGATTAATAAGTTGACGGCATAGATAGAGTCCTAATCCAGTGCCTGGTTTTTTACCACCCGCCTGATAAAATTGCGTAAATAATTTCCCTTGCTTGCTCTTAGAAATACCTAATCCGGTATCTTTAACGACTACACTTAACAGAGGAAGATTATTTTCTTGTTGAATTTTAGCATATAAATCAATTGAGCCTTTATCTGTATATTTTATTGCATTACTTAATAAATTAATAAGTATTTGCTTAAGTCGCAAACTATCACCCTGAACTTGTATTATATCATTTCCTTCAAATTTGAAATTTAATTCAAGATTTTTTCGCTCTGCCATAAATCGCATGGCTTCTACAGAATCACTAATTGCTTCATATGGAGAAAATATAGATAAGTTAGCTTCATCTGGGTTTTGCTCAAACTTACTTACATCGAGTACGTTATTTACTGTTTCCAATAATAAAGATGAAGCTAAATTAATGGAAGTAACCTTATTTTCTTGGTCTTCTTTTAATTGGGTCCTTTTAAGCATAAAAACTGCACCATTAATTGCCATAAGTTTGTTTCGTATTTCGTGGCTCATAATAGCTAATATTTCAGATCGCTGACCAGCCAATCGAACCGCCCTTAAGTTTTCTCTGATATATCTTCTTTCTGCTAATGCAGCCTTGCGAATGTAGATAAGCAATAAAATGATAAATAGTAATACAAAAGCTGTTGCAACTGCGGTATAAATATTTAAGTCTCGTGAAGTTGATTTATATTCGTCAAGAATTTTTTCCCGACTTTGTTCGAAAGCCATACGATCTATAGCCTGTAAGTCTAACAGTACTTGTCTCAACTGGGTTAATAGGCTTAAGTTAGCCAAGATTAATTCCTGATTCGAATGCATCAGCCGACCGTATTGCTGCCCAAGTTGCTTAACCGATGCAGGATCTTCAGCATTAACTCTATTTTGCTCCTGTTGAGTACGTATGGTTACAACTTTAACTTTGGATTTGTTCTGTACGGCATCTTTAAGTCGTTCTATAAGGCCACTCTTAGCAGATTCTTTTCGCACAGATACAGCTGTATCTGCAGCAATAGTTGCTGAAGGATTGGAGGCATAATCTCTTATTGTATTAACGTTTGTTCTATTAAGCAAAAATGTAAACCTTTTTTGCAGATCAAACAACTGCTGAGAAACTTTAAGTTTTTGCTGCAGCGCATAAGCAATTTGTGCCTTGCTTTGCGAATTATCATTATTATCATTTGGTTTGTAATGATTTATAATGACGCCCATTTTAGAGAAAATTGAGTCAAGCTGTTGCTTATAAGCTATTAACTCACTCTCATTTCCATTAGAACTGGCTTGCCTAAAACTGTTTTCTGATAAATTTAAATCAAATAATAATTTGCTGATTTTAGGTTGATAACCAGGGTTACTGAGTTGGCCACTAAGTCTGTTTAATTTTAGATTTATAGTATGACGTAAAATATATGATCCACCGGCAATAATAAATGTAAAAACCAGAAAGATCATCAGCAATTTCCTGATTATTTGGGTGAAACTATTAGATTTTCGGTTGTCAACCATATTTTGTTGTGTTCATTTAATTAGCACTACTAACAACTATCTATAAAAAATAGTTTCAAAATTTAGTGCTGTTAAATTAAAGTATAAGTTTATTCTAAGTAGATTATACTCGATTCTCCTATGTTCCCCCGGCGAAAACCCAATGCTCATTATGAAATAGCATTATGTAGTAACAAAATATCTTTTAATTCTGTCAAGGATATTGGCAGTATTCTTTTGCAACAAAAGATAAAGCGGGTAGCCTGCCTTGAAAGAGACAGCATCAATATTTATACAATGAAAACGCTAAATTAGTGAAGCTGTATTTCTTAATATTCAAAATATCCTTAACGGAAGAAAAGTGATGAGTCAACAAATATCAATAACTGTAGCACTAATCCTAAGAGGACTTATAAAATATCCAAAATGGGATCTAACAAAGAATTAGGAACAAAAAAAATGGTCCAAAGTCTTCGAAAAAGACTTTGGACCAACAGGGGGTGGCTGATGGGGCTCGAACCCACGACCCTCGGTACCACAAACCAATACTCTAACCAACTGAGCTACAGCCACCGTATTTTTTAGTGTCACAAAAGTACGACTTTAAATAATTTTTGCAAATATTTTTTTCGAAAGAATTAAAACGATCAATTAAATAACTAATAATCAATTAATTTAATTTTAAAACATAATTCCAAAACACTTTAAACTCATAAATTAGCACTAAAAACCTACCTTTATACTGTTTATGATTGAAATTTACACAGACGGAGCAGCAAGCGGAAATCCCGGCCCTGGAGGTTACGGAACCATTTTAAGGGCTGGACAGCATTACAAGGAACTAAGCGGTGGTTTCAGAATGACAACCAACAATCGCATGGAATTGCTTGCCGTAATAAAGGGTTTGGAAGCGCTCAAAAGTTTAAATCAACAGGTAACAGTATATTCTGATTCTAAATATGTTGTAGACGCAGTCGAAAAAAAATGGGTATTTGGTTGGGTAGCAAAGAACTTTAAGGATAAGAAAAATAAAGACCTGTGGTTGCGTTTTCTAGAACTCTACAAATTACATAAAGTAAAATTTATTTGGATAAAGGGCCACAACGACCATCCTGAAAATGAACGTTGCGACCGTTTGGCTGTGGCGGCTTCGCATGATAAGCAAAACCTGGCTATAGACACCTTTTTTGAAGTAGAGCGAAATAAGGCTACCCTGCTATAATTTAATCAATACCTCCAACTATTCCTAAGTTTTCAAGCTTTACATCCACAGTATATTTTTCTGTAGAAGACGGATTTGTATATACTAACATCATTTCTTCAGCCTTCTCAACCATATTTTTCGAACCAATAAAAATGGGCACACGTTGATGTAATTCAGTTGGAATAATATCCAAAATACGATCAAAACCAGTAGTAGCCTTTCCTCCTGCCTGTTCAATAATAAAAGCCATAGGATTACACTCATAAAGTAATCTTAGCTTTCCATTTGGAGAACGTGATGTAGTTGGATAAATATAAATCCCGCCTTTAATTAAGTTTCTATGAATATCGCCTACCATCGAACCAATATACCTTGAAGTATAAGGTCTTTTGGTGGCTTCATCTTCTACCTGACAATATTTAATGTATTTTTTCACACCATCAGGAAAATGCACATAATTTCCTTCATTAACAGAATACATATAACCGCACTCTGGAATACGCATATTTGGGTGCGACAAGCAAAATTCACCAATAGAAGGATCTAGAGTAAAGCCATTAACACCTTTGCCAGTTGTATAAACTAACATGGTTGATGAACCATAAATAATATATCCTGCCGCAACCTGCTCAGTTCCTTTTTGAAGGACATCTTCTAAACCAGCTCGTCCATCTATAGTTTTTCGGCGATAAATCGAAAAGATAGTCCCAACTGCTACATTAACATCTGTATTAGAAGAGCCATCTAATGGGTCGATACAAACAATATATTTGGCATTTTGAGAAACAGGAGATTCAATATGTATGATTTCATCCTCTTCTTCAGTGGCCACGATGCAGCATTCGCCGCCACTGGTTAGGGCCGCAATAAACTGTTCATTTGCATAAACATCCAGTTTTTTTTGTTCTTCTCCTTGAATATTTGTGGTTCCAACATCGCCCAGAATATCTACCAAACCAGCCTTATTAACCTCTCGGTTTACAATTTTGGCAGCGATGCCAATATCCCTTAATAATCGGGATAATTCTCCCTTGGCATATGGGAAATCCGACTGTTTTTCAATGATAAATTGCCCTAGTGTTTTAACGCCACAAACCATACTTAGTGTACTTTTTACATTATCTACCCGATAACTCTATAACCTCTAAGGTATGAATATTTTCATCAGTAACGCAAAAACGAATCAAAGTTCTCACTTTATGCCAGCCATGTTTACCTGCTGCACCGGGGTTTATATGCAAGCATTTTAACTTTTCATCGAACATAACTTTTAAAATATGAGAGTGTCCGGCAATAAATAAATTTGGAGGGTTAGTGTATATTTCTTTTTTTATGTATGACGAATATCGACCAGGATAACCACCAATATGCGTCATTAAGACGTTTATTCCCTCGCAACTAAATCGATTTTGCTCAGGATACTGAGATCTAATCTCTGAATCATCAATATTTCCAAACACCCCCCTTAGTGGCTTAAAAGCTTCAAGCGGTTCCACAACATTCGGCCCAAAATCGCCTGCATGCCAAATTTCATCTACCGCATCGAAGTGCTTAAAAACTGCATCATCTAAATACCCATGTGTGTCAGAAATTAATCCTATTTTTTTCATTATTTATTTTTCATTCCTTATACATTTATACTAAATCGTTTAAAAAGCCAGAAAAAAAGGCTTTAATAATTTTTTGTACTCATCGGTATGTTCTTTTAAACTCTTGTAGATATAAAAATCAGATTCTTCCAAAATATTTATTTCAAATGAAAGACAAATGATTACCCTAAACGTTTCTTTATTTTTATCAGAATGAAGATTTATTATTTCACAAATGTTTAAACTGTATTTTTTAGCAGTCTCGATAACCATATTTGCCTGCTTAACTGGAAGAATAAAGTAGATTTTACCAAACGGCTTTAAATTAAGTGCAGATTTAGCAACAAGCATTTCGAAAAATTCAATACTTGCGTGTCGGGCTAAGCCTTTCCGCTGTTCTTCATTTTTTAAATCATTGATGAAATACGGAGGATTAGAAACAATCAAATCATATTTATCCTTCGTTTCAAAATTTTCAATTGATGTATGGGCACAAGTTAATCTGTTGTTAAACTTGGAGTTTTTAAAATTCTTGCTCGCTGTAAGTGATGCCTGCTCATCAATTTCTATTGCATAAATCTGAGCTTCTGGAAAACGCTGCGCAAGCATCAGGGCAATCACTCCAGTACCAGTGCCTATATCTAATATCGAATTTGGACTTTCATGCTGAACCATTGCCCCAAGTAATACACCATCCGTATTAATTTTCATGGCACAATCCGTTTGATCAACCTCAAAAGATTTAAACTTAAAAACCTGCGATTTATCTCTACTCAAAATACTTATCTAAAAAAATATAAATTTTATCCACATAAAAAAATATAATAAGAACCTATAAATCAATAATTTAAACAAAAATAAATATGATCATCAGATCATTTGATTATCCTGTTAATAAATACATCAAACGTTTGTTTTACTTGATGAACTGCAAATTATAAGTTTGCACTAGCAATTTGAATGAACCGAGTTTCGACCGGGCTTTGAATTGTTAAAACAAAAGAATACTCGATCGGTATCTAAGTAGCCAACAACCAAATTGTTGGCTATTTTGCTTTTATTACTTTTCGTAAAGTTCCAATGGCAAACCATCAGGATCCGTAAAAAAGGTAAAGCGCTTATCCGTAAATTCATCAACTCTAATCGCCTCTGTTTCAATACCAAAACCATTCAATCTTTTTATTTCCAATTCAACATCATCAACTTCAAAAGCCAAATGCCTTAAACCCTGTGCTTCCGGTCTTGATGGCCTTGCCGGAGGATTTTCGAATGAAAATAATTCAATCTGGTAATTATTATCTATCGCCAAATCTAATTTATAAGATTTCCGTTCGGCTCTATAAACCTCACTTAAAACCTTAAATCCTAATTTATTTACGTAAAAATCCTTCGACTTTTCGTAATCAGAACAGATAATTGCGATGTGGTGAATTCTGTTAAACATCTTTTAACTTATGATTTTAGATTTACGAATTATGATTAAACACCCCAAATATCCACTAACTTTCCAACATTCCAACCTTTCGGTTTTCAACATTCACTCATTCAACATTCAATCATTCACTCATTCAAAATCAATCATTATTTCTTTCTATCATTAAAATTAAAAAAGCTAAATTTGCATCTTCAAAAAAAAAGCATGATTCATTTCTTCTTAAATCAATCCGATACGGTTTTTGTTTTACAGACAGACCATCCCATATCTTCAACTGATGTTACAAAACTTGAATGGTTATTTGGCGGTGCCAAACTACAAAATGAGACTGCGCTAAGCGGTTTTTTTGTTGGTCCACGAGCTGCAATGATAACACCTTGGAGCACAAATGCGGTAGAGATTACCCAAAACATGGATATTCAGGGGATTATAAGAATTGAAGAATTTAAAAAGGTTGCGGCAGATTTTTCTGATTTCGACCCTATGCTTTCACAAAAGTATGAGGCCCTTAATCAAGAGGTTTACACGATAAATATTCAACCTGAACCGATTTTAGAAATTACGGATATTGCAGCCTACAACAAACAAGAAGGTTTATCTTTAAGTGATGATGAGGTGGATTACTTGATTAAGCTTGCTGATAGACTGGAAAGACCTTTAACGGATTCGGAAGTTTTTGGCTTTTCACAAGTAAATTCAGAGCATTGCCGCCACAAAATATTCAATGGTACATTTGTTATCGATGGAGAAGAGAAACCGACATCACTTTTTAAACTTATCCGTAAAACTTCAGAAGAAAATCCGAACGATATTGTTTCGGCCTATAAAGATAACGTAGCTTTTATTAAAGGTCCGGTGGTACAGCAATTTGCGCCAAAACGTGCAGATGAGCCTGATTATTACGCAACAAGTGATTTTGAATCGGTAATATCAATAAAAGCAGAAACACACAATTTCCCAACAACTGTAGAACCTTTTAATGGTGCAGCAACAGGTTCTGGAGGAGAAATTAGAGATAGATTAGCGGGTGGACAAGGCTCATTACCTTTAGCCGGAACAGCAGTTTACATGACTGCATTATCGCGTTTGGAAGAAAATAGAGCATGGGAAAAGGGTGTTGAAGAAAGGGCATGGCTTTATCAAACACCAATGGATATTTTAATCAAAGCATCTAACGGGGCTACTGATTTTGGCAATAAATTCGGTCAGCCATTAATTACCGGTTCTGTTTTAACTTTCGAGCACGAAGAAGACAACCGTAAGTTAGGTTTTGATAAAGTGATTATGCTTGCCGGTGGCGTAGGTTATGGAAAAGCAAGTCAGGCTAAAAAACAAAAACCACAAGAAGGCGACAATATAGTAGTTTTAGGTGGTGAAAATTATAGAATCGGAATGGGCGGTGCTGCTGTTTCATCGGCAGATACTGGTGCATTTGGAACTGGCATTGAATTAAACGCCATCCAGCGTTCCAACCCTGAAATGCAAAAAAGAGCTGCTAATGCTGTTCGCGGAATGGTAGAAAGTGAGTACAACACCATCATATCTATACATGATCATGGTGCTGGCGGACACTTAAACTGCTTATCAGAACTGGTGGAAGAAAATGGTGGTTTAATCAATTTGGACAAACTTCCAGTAGGCGACCCTACCCTATCGGCAAAGGAAATTATCGGTAATGAATCTCAGGAACGCATGGGATTGGTTATTGGAAATGAGCACATCGAAACTTTGCAAAAAATTGCAGATAGAGAACGTGCTCCAATGTATACGGTTGGTAAGGTAACAGGCGACCATCGTTTTACTTTCAAATCTGAAACCACAGGTGCAAAACCAATGGATTTCGAATTGAACGATATGTTTGGCAGCTCGCCAAAAGTGGTGATGGAAGATAAAACCATCGACAGAAAATATGAAGAATTAAGCTACCATGCAGAAAAATTAGGTGAATATTTAAATCAAGTGCTTCAATTAGAGGCAGTAGCTTCTAAAGATTGGTTAACAAATAAAGTAGATAGATGTGTTGGTGGTCGCGTTGCAAAACAACAAACTACCGGACCATTACAGTTACCTTTAAATAACTGTGGCGTAATGGCTTTAGATTTTCTTGGAAAAGAAGGTATTGCTACATCGGTTGGTCACGCACCTATTTCTGCATTAATCGACCCCGCTGCCGGAAGCAGAAATGCAATTGCAGAATCGCTTTCGAATATCGTTTGGGCTCCATTAAAAGATGGCCTAAAAAGTGTTTCATTATCTGCAAACTGGATGTGGGCTTGTAAAAACGAGGGTGAAGATGCCCGTTTGTATAATGCAGTTAAAGCTTGTTCAGATTTTGCTATTGATTTAGGCATCAATATCCCAACGGGAAAAGATTCTTTATCAATGAAACAAAAATATAAGGATGGCGATGTAATTGCGCCTGGTACAGTTATTATTTCGGCTGGTGGCAATTGCGATGATATTACTAAAGTTGTAGAACCAGTGCTGCAAAAAAACGGTGGTTCAATTTATTACATCAATCTTTCTAATGATGAATATAAATTGGGTGGCTCATCTTTCGCACAGATTTTAAATAAAATCGGAACGGAAACACCTGATGTTAAAAACGCTGAGGCATTTAAAATTGCTTTCAACACGATTCAGCAATTAATTAAAGAAGGTAAAATCCAGGCTGGACATGATATAGGTAGTGGTGGTTTAATTACCACATTATTAGAGATGTGTTTTGCAGATAATGATTTGGCAGCAAACATTAATCTGGAAAAAATAAAAGAAAGTGATTTAGTTAAACTTCTTTTCGCAGAGAATATTGGTGTTGTTTTCCAGGCAGATGCTTCAGTAGAAGAAACTTTAAAAGCGAATGGTGTTGAATTTTTCAACATTGGAAGTGTTATTGATGGAAACATTCTGCAAATTAACCACAATGATACTGCTTACAATTTTAACATTAGCGAATTACGCGATACTTGGTTTAAAACATCTTACTTATTAGATAAAAAACAAAGTGGCGATGTTAAAGCCAAAGAGCGTTTTGATAATTATAAAAACCAGCCTTTAAAATATAACTTCCCAACACAATTTGATGGTAAAAAACCTGTTATCGACAACAGTAAACCAAGACCAAAAGCTGCAATTATCCGCGAAAAGGGAAGTAATTCTGAACGTGAATTAGCTAATGCAATGTATTTGGCCGGATTTGATGTTAAAGATGTACACATGACTGATTTAATTACCGGACGTGAAACTTTGGAAGATATTCAGTTTATCGGAGCTGTTGGCGGTTTCTCAAACTCTGATGTTTTGGGTTCGGCTAAAGGTTGGGCTGGTGCATTTATGTACAACGATAAAGCCAGAATTGCTTTAGAAAAATTCTTTAATAGAGCAGATACTTTATCTGTCGGGATTTGCAATGGTTGTCAGTTATTTATTGAGCTTGGCCTGATTAACAAGGACCATGAAGAAAAACCAAAAATGTTGCATAACGATAGCCATAAACATGAAAGTATTTTCACCTCATTAACCATTGCCAAAAACAAATCGGTAATGCTTTCTACACTTGAAGGCGCAACTTTAGGTGTTTGGGTATCGCATGGCGAAGGAAAATTTAGCTTACCATATACAGAGGATAAATACCAGATTGTATCTAAGTATGCTTATGAGCAATATCCTGCAAGTCCGAACGGTTCTGATTACAATACAGCGATGATGTGTGATGAAACCGGCCGCCATTTAGTAATGATGCCACACATTGAACGTTCATTGTTCCAATGGCACTGGGCAAATTATCCGAAAGGAAGAAAAGACGAAGTTTCGCCATGGATGGAAGCTTTCGTAAACGCAAGAAAATGGATAGAGAACATGTAAAAAAATAATGGATAATGTAAGATGGAAAATTGAATTCATTTCCCTCCATTCTACATTTAATTCATAAAAAACGGCTTGAGCAAATGCTTAAGCCGTTTTCAATTTACCGTCTAAAAAAAATCATGACCAATGGTTAATAGAATTCCTCTACACCCCTTATTCACTCGATCTTACCTTTTACTTTTCACATTTTCCATCATTCCTTCAACGTGAATTAAGAGGTGTTTCTACAAGCTCAACCTGACAATTTCACTTTAAGCTATAACATCACAAACCGGTGGGTTTTTCCATCATCATTTAACTTCTTCAATCTCACACTTCCCCTCTCACATCCTAAATCTCACATCTTCCATCACCACATCATTCCTTACTTCCTTTCGCCATCCCTTACCATATTTACCATCCATATAATTAGCTACAACCTTATTATAATGTACAATTGAAATAGAGGCGGGTAAAACGCAACCATACTGATAATACTTAATACCATATTTCTTTGCGAAAAGATTTTCTCCCTTATAATGTTTTGGCGCAAAGCCTCCCATAATTAAAAATTTAATATTTCCTTTCTTAATATCAGATTGAGCCAGTTTAATACTATGGCTTATAGTGGTATCAGCATTTACAACATCAGCAGCTTTTAACTGATTTGTAAAAAGGAAGCTTAGTAAAATGATTGTTATGGCTTTCATAGGAAGCAATTTAATTATTTAAAGTGAAAGTTATAGGCAAGTTAAAGCGAACGCGAACTGGGTTCCCTTTATTTTTACCCGCATTCCAAGCTGGAGATTTCTTAATTACTTTTATCGCTTCTTCATCGCAACCAAATCCAATACCCTTTATTAAATTGACATTGCTTATCGAACCATCTTTTTCTACCACAAAGCTAATATACACCTTGCCTTGTGTACCTGCTTCTTGCGCTTGGTATGGGTATCTTAAATTACGCTGAATGTATTTCGCCCAGGCTTTCATTCCACCCTCAAATTCAGGATATTCATCAACGCCTGAAATATCAGTAATTGCATTTCCATCTGGCATATCTCCATCAACCTTAGTTCCGTTTCCATTGCCCTCATCTATTTTAGCTGGCAAAACAATGTTTGGATTTATATCTCCATCCTGAGTGATGTTACTAATCACCGCATCATTAGTATCGTCTATCGTTGGCGCTGGTTTTGCTATTGCATCATTCACAACCTCAATTTTTGAAGGCATATTAATGCTTTTCACTTTAGCAGGTTCTTCTTTCTTCATTTCCTCTTTCTTCTCTGGCTTAGGTTCTTCGATTTTAAAAATCTTATCGTCAGGGATATTTACAGGAATGCCGGTTTCTACTATCTCTGCAGGTTTTAACTTGTTATAAATTAATGGCGATACACTTAAAAGTATAAAAACGCCGCCTGCAGCAAATAAGGATTTAGTTAAAGTTGATGACGATTGTGCCCTTAATGTGTAAGCACCATAATTTTTGTTTCTTCCAGAAAATACAAGATCGAGCCACTCGGTTTTGTAAATGTTAAATGATGAGTTGAACATAGTTTTGAGTTTTAGTAGCATGATGTGATAAAACCATCAATTCCATAAAACTTTAAAAAATCTAAATTATTTGCTAAAAATGAAATTTTCAATCATAAAATCATTTTTATATTTCATTTTCGATAAAATTGAGATATTTCTAACAATTGTTTCATAAAAATTAATAAAATATACTATTTTTGACAAAAAACATAACAAATTAATGAAAAGCTTAAGAACCATCGCATTAAAAGAGGCTCAAAACAGAATTTCACCAGAAGTTAAATCACCATCTACAAAAATTTCTGACTTTTTTGGCGCTAATGTATTTGATAAGAAAAAAATGAGAGATTTCTTATCTAAAGACGTGTATGAAAAATTAATTTCATCTATCAACCAAGGTGAATTAATCAACACTGAGGACGCAAACCAGATTGCAACAGCTATGAAAGCTTGGGCAATGAGTGCTGGCGCAACTCACTACACACACTGGTTCCAGCCTTTAACAGGTACAACGGCAGAAAAACATGATTCATTTTTTGAGCCAAGTGGCGAAGGTGCTATTGAAAAATTCGCAGGTAGCGCATTAGTTCAACAAGAGCCAGATGCATCTAGTTTCCCTAACGGCGGTATTCGTAATACTTTCGAAGCGCGTGGTTACACCGCTTGGGATCCATCTTCTCCGGCTTTCATTATGGAAAGCAAAGCTGGTAAAACACTTTGTATTCCGACTGTATTTGTTTCTTACACTGGCGAGGCATTAGATTATAAAGCACCATTATTAAAAGCATTAGCTGCATTAGATAAAGCTGCTGTTGATGTTTGCCAATATTTCGATAAAAGCATTACTAAAGTAAATGCATCATTAGGTATCGAACAAGAATATTTCCTTGTTGATGAATCCTTATTCAACGCTCGTCCGGATTTATTATTAACTGGTCGTGCTTTATTCGGACACATGTCTGCTAAAGGCCAGCAATTAGAAGATCATTATTTTGGTTCTATTCCTGAGCGTGTTTTCACTTACATGGTAGATTTCGAAAACGAAGCTTTAAAATTAGGCATTCCTTTAAAAACCCGTCATAATGAGGTTGCACCATCTCAGTTTGAGTGTGCGCCTATTTACGAAGAAATCAACTTAGCAATCGATCACAATCAATTATTGATGGATTTGATGGAAAAAGTTGCTCGTCGCCACCATTTCCGTGTTTTATTACACGAAAAACCATATGCAGGCATCAACGGTTCTGGTAAACATAATAACTGGAGCTTAATTACAGATACTGGTAAAAACTTATTGGCACCAGGCAAAACGCCAAAAAACAACTTAATGTTCTTAGCTTTCTTTGTTAACACAATTAAAGCAGTTAGCGAACATGCAGATTTATTACGCGCAAGTATTGCATCTGTAAGCAACGACCACCGTTTAGGTGCTAACGAAGCTCCGCCAGCAATCATTTCAATCTTCTTAGGTTCTCAGTTGAACGATGTATTAGATGAAATTGAGCACTCACGAATCAGCAAAAAAATTAAAGAAGATAACGCACTTTGGTTAGGTATTCCTAAAATTCCACAAATTTTATTAGATAACACCGACCGTAACCGTACATCTCCATTTGCATTCACCGGTAATAAATTTGAGTTAAGAGCAGTTGGTTCATCAGCAAACTCTTCAGCACCAATGACCATCCTAAATGCTATCATGGCAGAGCAGTTGGTTAAATTTAAAGCTGAAGTTGATAAACTAATCAAGAAAGGTGATAAAAAAGATATCGCATTATTAACAGTAATCAAGAAATACATCAAAGAATCTAAATCGATTCGTTTTGAAGGTAATGGTTATAGTCAAGAGTGGGAAGATGAAGCTGCAGCACGCGGTTTATCAAACATCAAAACTACACCTAAGGCTTTGGATGCTTATTTAACTGAAAAATCTGCTGATTTATTTGCAGCGACTAACATTTACAGCAAACGCGAAATCCATGCCCGTCATGAGATTATGTTAGAGAATTTCTACAAAAAATTACAAATCGAGGCTCGTGTAATGGGTGAAGTTGCTAACACGGCAATTATTCCTGCTGCAATTGCTTACCAAAATTCTTTAATCGCTAACGTAAAAGGATTAAAAGAAATTGGTGTAGATAGTAAATCATCATTAGAGATCGTTAAAAAATTATCTGAGCACTTGGATATCGTTAAGACGAATATTGATGCGATGCTTGAAGAACGTAAGGTGACTAATAAAATCGAAGATACTCGCGAAAAAGCAATTGCTTACGATGAGAAAGTTAAATCTTACTTCGATACCATTCGTTACCATGCTGATAAATTAGAGCAAATTGTTGACGATAGCGTTTGGCCTTTACCAAAATTCAGAGAATTATTGTTCATGAAATAGATTTTAAGCCGCGAGGTTTAAGTTATAGGGCGTAAGGTTTTTAACTTTACGCCCTTTTTTTGTAGCAGGGTTTTTAGGATTTAAAAATTGTCGGGATTCGAACGTACGATGAAAATTGTTATTTGATAATTGATTCTTGATAATGCCATTTATAAGTTGAAATTGTTATTTGAAATATGGTTATTAAATAACTTTCTACCTTCACCTTTTTACAGCTCATTTCTACTCATTATGCACTAAACCTTTTGGCTTCTGTCTACTAATTCCCCACTTTTTACTCAATACTAAAAACCTTTTACCTTTTACCTTTTACCTTCTACCTCTAATCATTATCTTTGCGCCAACATGAGTGATAACAGGTACAATCAAAGGGGTGTTTCTGCCTCAAAAGAAGATGTGCATAATGCCATCAAAAACATTGATAAAGGAATTTTCCCGAAAGCATTTTGTAAAATCATTCCAGATATTTTAGGAGCTGATGAAGAATATTGTAACATCATGCATGCAGATGGTGCCGGAACGAAATCTTCCTTAGCTTATGTTTATTGGAAAGAAACCAACGATTTATCTGTTTGGAAAGGCATTGCACAAGATGCAATCATTATGAATATTGATGATTTAATCTGTGTTGGTGCAACTGACAATATTCTTTTATCCTCTACTATCGGTCGTAATAAAAATTTAATTCCTGGTGAAGTGCTTGCCGAAATTATTAATGGAACGGAAGAAATTTTAGCTGATTTACGTGAACAAGGAATTTCTATATATTCTACAGGTGGCGAAACCGCCGATGTTGGCGATTTAGTAAGAACCATAATTGTAGATTCTACTGTAACTTGCCGCTTAAAGCGTAAAGATATCATCAGCAATGATAACATAAAGCCAGGCGATGTTGTAGTAGGCTTAGCTTCTTACGGACAAGCAACTTATGAAACGGAATACAATGGCGGTATGGGTTCAAACGGATTAACTTCTGCTCGTCACGATGTTTTTGATAAATATATCGCCAACAATTACCCCGAAAGTTTTGACCCGGCTGTTCCTTTTGATTTAGTATTTTCTGGAAACCAGAAATTGACAGATGAAATTGAAATTGAAGGCTTTGGCAAAATCACAGCAGGCAAATTGGTGTTATCTCCTACCCGTACTTATGCACCTGTAATTAAAAAAATTCTTGAGCAGCACAGAAACAAAATTAACGGCATTGTACACTGCAGCGGTGGCGCACAAACTAAAGTGCTTCATTTCGTTAACGATGATGTGCATGTAATTAAAGATAACCTGTTTCCTGTACCACCACTATTTAAACTGATTCAGGAAGAATCTGGAACGGACTGGAAGGAAATGTATAAGGTATTTAATATGGGACATAGAATGGAACTATACGTGCCACAGGAAATTGCTGATGATATTATTGCAATTTCAAAAAGCTTTAACATTGATGCACAAATTATTGGTCGTGTAGAAAAGAGCGATAAAAAACAAGTAACCATCAACAGCGAAAAAGGAACTTTTATATATAATTAGTTCCACTCCGTCATTTCGAGCGAAGGCGAGAACAAAGATTGCTCAACATATCTGTAATTAAAACAATTGTCAACCGTCATTTCGAGCGAAGCCGAGAAATCTTTGTAATTTGAAAAGCAAGGATTTCTCTGTTTACAAACTTACATCTTTAGGCAATACGGGTGCATTTACAAGAATGCGTTGAAGATGCTTTCTCATATCCCAGCTTTCTTTCTTCTTACAAAAATAGCAAATGCATCACCGCATAATTTCCGCTCTTTAACTGTGACACACAACTTTTCAACTAACCAATATTACAGCTGACCAACTAGCTCATCCCACTAAATAGATGAAGTATAGTTCAAGTATAGATTGGTGTATTGTATTAGTACTAAATTGTATATTAGATTCTAGTTACCCAATTCAGATTATCAATTATATAACCAAAAACCTTATATAAACAAAAAAGTCCCGATTTGCATCGGGACTTTTCATTTATACTAAATTAAGTATTAATTAAAGTTATAACGTACACCAAACTGCATGTAATAAGTAGAAGAAATTGTTTGAGAAGTACCAAACGTTTCTCTTACAATATCGCCAGATGCATTAGCAACTCTAAATGTTGGTCTGGTAGTTGCGTTAATTGAATTAACATTTTGAGGAACCAAAACTTGAGAATTATTAACAAAGTTTACATTACCCCAGTTACGGTTTAATAAGTTACCTACGTTAAAGATGTCAACAGTAAATTGGAAAGAGTTTTTAGTTTTACCAAAATCTTTAAAAACTTCCTGAGTTAATCTGAAATCAAATTGGTTTCTCCAAGGAGATACACCACCGTTACGTTCTGCAACTTTACCTCTATTTTTGCTTAAATATTTATCCTGAGCGATGAACGCTTCGAAAATATCAGCTTGCTCTTGCGCACTATATGCTCTTAAATAGTTGGTAGTATTTGCTGGAATTGCAACAAACGAAGCTGCGGTTAACTCACCTTGATTAGGTATATAGATCAAATCGTTTCCAGAAACACCATCACGGTTGAAGTCACCATTGTAAACATATGAGAATCTACCTTGCTGAGCACCTTCATAGAATAATGAGAATGAAGTAGCTAAATTACCAAAGTAAGCTTTTTTATATGATACGTTAGCAACAATTCTATCAGGATTTAAGTTGCTAGAATAACTTAAAGTTGGAATGTTAGCAATATTTTGAGTTTGTGGAGCATTCCATAAACCAGCTAATTGGTCACCACTTTGATCACCATAGTTACGTTGATCAGAACGTGTATATGCAATCATAGCTGAAATACCATTGCTAAATTGTTTTGTTAATTGAGCTGTAGCCATCCAGTTGTAACCACCTTTAACATTTTCCATTTGGATTGCGTTGAAGCCTGTTACTGTACCATTAGCGCCACCACTTGGAGTACCATTAGCAACTGGCAGACCAGAGCCATTAATTGGATTGATATATTTGTCAGTATTGTTTACAGGATAAAAGAATCTACCATCTGGATAGCCAGTAATCTGAACAGTTGGATTAATTAAGTTTAAGTTCTTAGCAACTGCAACATTTAAATCACGTCCATAAATACCTTCTAAAGTACCTACTATACCACCTGGTAATTTAACATCAAAGGCTAAGCTTGATTTCCAGGTTTGAGGAAACCTCAAGTTTGGCGCCATCACACTAATACCAGATGAAGGAATTGAAGTTCCGGCAGCAGGAGCAGCAGTTGATAATTGTGGTGCTATTGATGGATTGAATAATGGTACAGCGGTACCTGTGTAACTTTGAGTATATTGAATTAAACCAGCATCACCTGATTGTGAAACAATCCAAACAAATGGAATACGGCCAGTAAAAATACCTGAACCACCACGCACTTGGAATGAACGATCACCCATTACATCCCAGTTAAAACCAAAACGCGGAGAGAATGAAATTTTGTTTTCTGGTAAAACGCCAGTATTAATTTTTTGTCCACCAAAATTTAAGCCCGCAACCAATGGGTGTGTTCTAACTTCAGTAACATCAGGATATGTAGCTTGTTCTACACGTAAACCAGCAGTTAATTTTAAACGGTCAGTTACTGTAAATTCATCTTGCAAATATGCTGAGTATTGGTTGAATTTGAAGCTAGGATAAGCTTGTGAACCATCAGCAGTTAATGGGTATGTAACAGTATATTGAAGTGCTCTCTGATTGTTAATGAAATCACTCCAGGTTCTGAAAGTATAAAAACCTGTTCCGAAACGTTGGAAACCATTTTTAGTTGTACTGAATTCACCTTGAACACCTAAAGTTAAATTATGCTTGCCTAAAGCTATACTCAAATCATCACTATAAGTATAAGTTTTAACATCTCTTAAGTTACCGTAAGAAAATGGTTCATAACCAAAAGTTGTTAAAACACTACCAAAGTTGTTACCAGTCGGAACACCATCTAAGATATCAACTAATGGGAAAGGATTTCCGTCACTTGTACGAGGATCGTTTTGGTGAGAGTAAGTCGCTCTTAAAACATTAGTAACTTTACTACCAAAGTTTGAGTTTAATTCAGCAACACCTGAATAAAGATTTGCTGCTTGGTAGTAATTTGAGTTGAAGAATGGTAAACCAGAAGTTCTTGCCGTTCCAGATCTTAAGTTTGCATATGCAAATCCAGTAATCGAACCGATTGGAGAACCCGTAGTTGAAGTACTAGCTGGTGATGGAGATTTACTCTCAACCTGATTGTAGCGAACACTAAAACGGTGATTTTTATTGATGTTCCAGTCTAAACGGGCGAACATTTTTTCGTTATCACTTCTATTTTGGTATCCTTGGTAAGGGCCAGTTGAATAATTATATCTATTTAACAGATAAGAACTCACTTCGTTTAAGAAACTTTCTGATGCTTGAACAACATTTGGATTTGCAACCGAATAAAGGGTTGCAGGAGTTGAAGCAATTCTTTGTGTACCTGGAGCAATAGTTAATTTCTTCTCATAGTTAACAAAGAAGAATAATTTATCTTTAATAATCGGACCACCTAAACTGAAACCGTAGTTTTTCTCATCCAATTTTTGAAGTGTACCAATTCTGAAATCACCAATTCTTTTTCCTTGTTGCTCTTCGCCACGCATCGTATAAAAAGCATTACCAGAAAAAGTATTCGTTCCTGAACGAGTAACAGCACTTACCGAACCACCTGTAAAACCAGTCTGACGAGCATCATAAGGCGTTACATTGATAGAGATTTGCTCCAATGCATCAATTGAAATTGGAGAACCACCAGCAGGAATGTTACCACCAATACCAAATTGGTTGTTAAAGTTAGCACCATCTACCGTAAAGTTGTTCGAACGGTAGTTACCACCACCAATTGAAGTACCGTTAGCTTGTGGCGTTAAACGCGTTAAATCGTTTACACTACGCGTAATGGTTGGTAATGATTGGATTTGAGCCTTGTTAATAACAGTTGAAGTTCCGTTTTTATTTGAATTTAAAATTGTACTTGTACCAGTACCAACGATTTTAACCTCAGATAAAGTAGAGCTGTTATCAACCATTGTAGTGTTTACTACATAAGGCTCACCAAGTTTTAAGTAAACCTCAGTTTGTTTTGCAGGGTTGTAACCAACAAAACTAATCTCGATGGTGTATGGTCCACCAACACGCATACCGCCAATCGTAAAACGACCGTCGTTGTTGGTTGATACACTGTAAACAGTTCCTGTAGGCGTATGCGTAGCTTTTACACTAGCACCAGGAAGCGCACCCTGGTTATCCTTAATTGTTCCTGTCATTGACGATGTGGTTACCTGTGCATTAGCACCAAAAGTAATACCCACAAAAGCCACAACAACGAGTACTAATCTTAAAAGTAAAGATTTCTTCATACTTTGTTTTTTAAATTTGTTTTTTGTTGAATAATAAATCGGGGAAAGATTTTATGGCGCAAATGTAATTATTAATTTTTAACACATTTTAACATCCAATGTTAAATTATTATTAATTATGTCAAAACTTTTCAACAATTAACTTCAATCTTTAATATTTAACTTTCACTTTATCAATAACTTGATAGCAATTAAATACATTTCGTAAATAATGCAGTTTCAAATGATTGTATTTATGTCATTATAAACTTATTGTAACGAATTTTTCAATAGTCGTTTATTAACAAACATTTTTTTAGTTTTGGCATTGAAAGGGAACTAACATCCCCTTAAAGTGTAATGCTAATGCAGCAATCCTGCAAAGCGAGGGAAATCTTCTCATAAGAGCCTCCTCCGATTCGGAGCTTACCAAAAAATATAGAACAACTAAAAAGCAAAAGCTATTTGAAATAGATGTGAAACAACTTTAGTTATCCCTTCATCTTATTGATGACATTAGTTATAGTATGCACAATCTGGCAGATAGAATATAAATATAAAAACAGATGAATTACGACGTTATTGTTTTAGGCAGCGGCCCAGGTGGCTATGTAGCTGCAATTAGAGCTTCACAATTAGGAATGAAAGTTGCAATTGTAGAGCGTGAATCTTTAGGTGGTATTTGTTTAAACTGGGGTTGTATCCCTACTAAAGCGCTTTTAAAAAGTGCGCAGGTTTTCGAATATATTAACCACGCTGCCGATTACGGAATTACAACTACCGAAGCAACTGCCGATTTTGCTGCAGTAGTAAAACGTAGCCGTGGTGTTGCAGATGGCATGAGTAAAGGCGTTCAATTCTTGATGAAAAAGAATAAGATTGACGTAATCATGGGCACTGGCAAAGTTAAACCTGGTAACAAATTAGAGGTTAAAGGTGCTGATGGATCTCAAAAAGAATTAACCGCTAAAAATATTATTATTGCAACTGGTGCTCGCTCTAGAGAGTTACCGAACCTAAAACAAGACGGTAAAAAAATCATCGGTTACCGCCAGGCAATGGTTTTACCAGAATTACCAAAAAGCATGGTTGTTGTTGGTTCTGGAGCAATTGGAGTTGAATTTGCATATTTCTACGCAACAATGGGTACAAAAGTGACGATTGTAGAATTTATGGAAAATGTAGTTCCGGTTGAAGATGAAGATGTATCGAAACAATTGTTACGCAGTTTGAAAAAAGTTGGTATCGATGTAATGACATCTGCTTCTGTTGAATCTGTTGACACAAGCGGCGCAGGTTGCAAAGTTTCGGTAAAAACGGCTTCAGGTATGCAAACCATCGAAGCCGATATCGTGCTTTCTGCGGCTGGTATTGTTGCAAACATCGAAAACATTGGTTTAGAGGAAACTGGTATCAAAACTGAAAAAGGTAAAATTGTTACGGATGAGTTTTACAACACATCGGTAAAAGGATATTACGCAATTGGTGATGTTGTTGGCGGACAAGCTTTGGCGCACGTTGCATCTGCAGAAGGTATTATTTGTGTAGAGAAAATTGCTGGTCAACATGCTGAACCACTGGATTACAATAACATTCCGGGTTGTACGTATTGCACACCAGAAATTGCATCTGTTGGTTACACCGAAAAAGCAGCTAAAGCAGCGGGTTACGAATTAAAAATTGGTAAGTTCCCATTCTCAGCATCAGGTAAAGCAAGTGCAGCAGGTGCAAAAGATGGTTTCATTAAATTAATCTTTGATGCTAAATACGGAGAGTTGTTAGGTGCACACATGATTGGTGCAAACGTTACAGAAATGATTGCAGAAATTGTAGTTGCCCGTAAATTAGAAACCACAGGTCATGAAATGATTAAATCAGTTCACCCTCACCCAACCATGAGCGAAGCCATTATGGAAGCTGCTGCTGATGCTTACGGAGAAGTGATTCACTTGTAACATTTCATCTCATTAATATTGAGAAGGAAGTTCAGTTAATGAACTTCCTTTTTTGTTTATAGACATTACCGTCATTTCGACCGTAGTGGAGAAATCTTTTACAAAGAGAAATTGCTTACTAGAATTATTGGTACAAGCAGTATTGCGCAATAACGAAAAATACCATTCGAATGAAGCTGAGAATATTTTGTAGCGCAAAACCTGTGCTCTTCACTTACAGCAGGCCCGCCAATACTACAATCTTTTGGTTTTAAAACTTACGAAGAGTGATTATAAAGTATAGTTCTTAAGTTTTACCAAAAGGATTTTCGTTATGCCGGGTCTATTTTACTTAATTCAGTAACCATTTTGAGGGGTAATCAGCTCACAAACCATTGTATCTAAACCCGACAAAAACGAACACGAATCCCGATTTTTCTTCGGGATGAGTAAAGTGATTGGCGGGACTGGAAGCCGCCATTACAAACTGAACATTCATTTTCAAATAACTATATATCATTGAAATTAAATTAGCTACAGCGCCATTGCTTCGCGGTTCCTAATGACGTAATACATAAACTATAGGCCGCTTTCTAGATTATTCCTGAAACATTTAGCGGTGCAATCTGTTCGATAATTAACTAACAAAATTTTCATTAAAAACAAGGAGCACGTTATGCATTGGATTTTACTAATTATTGCCGGACTTTTCGAGGTTGGATTTACTACATCATTAAAATTATCAGAAGGTTTTACAAATTGGAAGTGGGCTACAGGTTTTGTGGTTTGCGTTATCATTAGTTTTGTTTTTTTAACTAAGGCTATTGAACAAATTCCACTTGGAACCGCTTACGCAATTTGGTCGGGTATTGGTGCAGTTGGAACGGTTTTAGTTGGAATACTCTATTTTAAAGAAGATGCCAATTTCTGGCGTATTTTCTTTATCGGATTACTAATTCTATCTATTGTTGGATTAAAAATGGTTACGCCAGATAAATCTGCTTAATCAAATAGAATTTTGCTCATCGCTTAAAACATTTTAAATTTGATCGGTTGAGCGGATTTAACGTCACACCACTCAGCATTAAACGAAATGATGAGCAACGACTAACGAGCAAAGCGATGAAATTACACACAATAGATACAGGTTTATTTAAATTAGATGGTGGCGCTATGTTTGGCGTAGTACCCAAAGCAATTTGGCAAAAAACCAATCCTGCGGATATAAATAATCTTTGTACCTGGGCAATGCGCTGCCTCTTAATAGAAAACGATAATAAACTTACTTTAATTGATACGGGGATTGGCAATAAGCAAGATGATAAGTTTTTTAGTCATTATTATTTGCATGGTAATGATTCAATGGAAAAATCACTCGCTTCCTTAGGCTTTAGCAGTGCGGATATCACCGATGTATTTTTAACGCATTTACATTTCGACCATGTTGGTGGTGCAATTGTTCGTGATGGAGAAAAACTAGTTCCGGCTTTTAGAAATGCCAATTACTGGAGCAACGAAAAACATTGGCAATGGGCTATTGAACCAAATCAAAGAGAAAAAGCATCTTTTTTAAAAGAAAATATTTTGCCTATACATGAAAGTGGTCAGCTTCAATTTGTAAAAGAGCAAGAAAATATCGCATTTCAGCCTGACATTAACATCAGCTTTGCTTACGGGCATACAGATGCGATGATGCTACCAAAAATTAATTATAATGGCAGCACGATTGTTTACATGGCTGATTTACTTCCATCAGTAGGACATCTCCCTCTACCCTATGTTATGGCTTATGATATGTTTCCATTGAAAACTTTAACAGAAAAACAGGCCTTTTTAGAAGAAGCTGTAAACAATAATTACATTCTGTTCTTAGAGCATGACCCGATAAATGAATGTTGCACCTTACGGAGAACCGAAAAAGGAATTCGGGTTAATGAAACATTTAAGTTAAGTGAAATTTAGGGCGAGAGAATTTCAAATTTTAATTATCAATTAGCAATTCATAAATTCAAACAATTCACCAGTTTCAACAATTCAACAATACTAACAATCCTCCTCAACCAATAAATACCAAATTCTGACAATTTATTTTAGATTTTATTTGTATTTAATCTAAATAATAGCAACTTTTGTATCAATGGAAAAAGCGTGTGTTGATATTAACGAACTGGTTAACGTATTCTCAAATAATTATGGCTCTGTTTATCAATCAGATAAATTGAACTGTTTTTATGTTGATTTTGGTGGAAAGTTTGCACGCTACAATTGCCTGTCCCTTCAGAAATTAAAAAAGGTTGTAGAGGATATTGATATTGAATCACTTCTTTTGAATACTAAAAAGGCCGATTTCGAATTAGTAACCTTTAATGGCTGCGAACATATTTATCTATTAAGCGCATTAGAAATTATTGCTTTGAAAGATTTATTACAAGGTACTTTTACCATGTTTAAGTTAAATCACCTGATTAGCGACTGCCTTTATCGTTTGGTTTATTAATTTTTTAGTTGTTTGGTTTTTTAGTTCATTAGGCTAATCAAAACCAATTGCAAGGTATTTTCACTCAAAATCTCCTCCTATCTAATTAACTTTCAATAAGTATCCGTTTAACGTTGATCGAACCCATTCCACATTTTACATCTTCCATTTTACATCTTCTTGTCATTATTTAAACTCATTACAAATAACTAATTATCAGCAATTTAGACTAATTTCATATAGCAAATAATTTATTTAGCTAAACAAATACATACTACATTTGTATAGTTATTAAAGCACAGAAATTATGAAAGATTTAATGCGTATTAAATGTTTAATATCTCAAGATATAGAAACACTTTTAAATCAGCAGATAAAAAAAGAAGCTCACTCTTCATCACTATATTTAGCAATGTCATCCTGGTGTGACCAAAATGGATTTGACTTTTCTGCAGATTACTTCTTAAAACAATCTGAAGAAGAAAGGATGCACCAATTAAAACTATTCAAATATGTTTTAGATATGGGCGGAAATGCAATTTCACCTGAAGTTACTGGAGTTAAAACTGATTTTGCAGGTTTTAGAGAGGTTTTTGAAGATGCACTTGAAGCAGAAATCGCTATTACACAAAGTTTCAAAAATTTAGCTTCTAAATGCCATAAAGAACAAGATTTTGTTACAATGGAATTTTTAAACTGGTTCTTGAAAGAACAACGTGAAGAAGAATACAAAGCCCGTCGTGCATTAGAATTATTTGAGGTAATTGGCGAAGAAGGTACAGGAAGATGGGAAATTGATAAGCACGTTAATAAAATCACTTACTCTGAAGATTAAATCAGAACACATTTAACAAAACAAATATAGAAGCTGCCCTTTGGGTAGCTTTTTTTTTTGCAAATAATCAATCATAAATAAGAAAGCTTCCGATATTTCTAAAGGAAGCTTCTTTTTTGTTTAGTTTGTTTGGTTTATGTTGATTATGGATAAGCTTTTTTTTTGTAAAAAAAGCGCCGTTACCAGCGCTTTTTTTAAACCAAATATATAATAATAATTAACGAGCATTACAAATGTACGAACATTTCACACATTTACAAATAAAAGTGTCATTTATTTAGTATTTTTTATTTAAAAAATCATAACATTCTATATTTCAACACGAATAATTAAATATAATTGAAAATAAATTATAAAATAATAAGGTTTTATATAAAATAAGTTAATTTATATTCTTAAAAATCATCAATAATTGAAAATTTAAGTTAAACTATATTATATTTTAAATATAATTACACAAATAATCCAAAAATAAGGTGAAATCTTATTTCTATGGTGATAATTTCATAAATTACTATACAAAATTCATTAAAAACTTCTCAAAAGAATCTTTCGAGAACTTAAACAAAAAGGAAGAGCTGGCTAAAAAACTTTTCATTTAGTAAAAGTATTATAAATGTCTATTGTGTTTATAAGACAAGATTTATTAGAACAAAATGATACTAATAATTCAACCGAATAAGATTTATTATTTATTTTCATAATTTTCGTTTTATAAAATAAACATTATGAAAATTTTAAATGCTTGCTTATCTATGGCATTAGCCATTTTTACATTAACTGCATGTAGGCAAAACGATAAAGCCACCAAACTTGGGCCAATATTGCCAGAAGAAATTAAATCTCACATAGCCGTATTAGCCAATGATTCACTTCAGGGCAGACGTCCTTTTACCATTGGAGAAACGAAAACCGTGAATTATATTGCCACCGAATTAAAAAATGCCGGTGTAGAACCTGGCAATGCAGATTCATATATACAAGAAGTGCCAATGATGGAAGTAACCACAACCCCATCAGAAAACATGGAAATATCTGGCGGCAAAGAGCAATTAAATTTTAAAGCCGTAAAAGAATTTGTAGCATTTAGTAGAAGAGCCCAAAATACTATCCAAATAAAAAATTCACCAATTGTGTTTGCAGGCTATGGAATTGTTGCGCCAGACTTTAAGTGGAACGATTACAAAGATTTAGATGTAAAAGGTAAAACAGTTGTGGTTTTAATCAGCGACCCTGGTTTCAAATCAAAAGATAAAACTGTTTTTAGAGGTGATACGATGACTTACTACGGTAGATGGACTTACAAATACGAAGAAGCTGCCCGACAAGGTGCAGCTGCCGTGATTATTGTGCACCAAACTGAGCCTGCAAGTTATGGCTGGTCGGTTATTACAAACAGTAATACCGGAGCAAGGTTGTATTTGCAAGCTGAAGACAAATATGTATCGAGGTGCAAACTAGAAGGCTGGATGACAGAAGATGCAGCGACAAAACTTTTGGCAAATGCAGGTATCACCGGCGACATAAGAGAATATGCCCGCAAAAAAGATTTTAAAGCAGTGCCCTTAAAACAATCCTTAACGGTAAGCCTGAGCAATAGAATAAAATATTCCACATCAAAAAATGTTATCGGCATTATTAAAGGCAGTAAACGACCAGATGAAACAATTATTTATACTGCACATTGGGATCATTTTGGTATCGGACCAAAAATAAATGGAGATTCTATTTACAATGGTGCTGTAGATAATGCAAGTGGAGTTGCTGCAATGCTTTCCATTGCTAAAGCTTTCCAAAATACGAAGGAGAAACCAGAGCGTTCTATTGTGTTTCTAGCGGTTACTGGAGAAGAACAAGGTTTACTGGGTTCTGAATATTATGCCTTAAACCCAATATACCCGCTAAACAAAACCGTTGCTAACCTGAATATGGATGCATTGGGTTTTTATGGTGCAACGAAAGATATTTCTGTTAAAGGAAAAGGCCAAAATGATGTAGAAGATTACATCTTGAAGGTTTTAGCGGATAATAAATTAGAGGCCGTTGGCGATACAAGACCAAGTGCAGGAAGTTATTATCGTTCAGACCACTTTAATTTTGCAAAAGTTGGCGTACCAGCAATCGATATTGTTAACGGTTTAGCAAGTGTAGAACATGGGGCTGATTGGGGACAAAAACAGAAAAAAGAGTATAACGAAAAGCAATATCACCAACCATCTGATGAATATAATAAAAATATGAATGCGGATGGAATCACTCAAATCGCTAACATACTATTTACGGTTGGATATAAGCTAAGTAATGAAACGACATTTCCCGGATGGAAAAATGGTTCGGAGTTTAAAACGGCAAGAGACAAATCTATGCAGAAATAAATGAATGGTAAATTTTATAAATTCAATAAGCCAAAGCTTACAGTGAAACAATTTAAACAATTAAGCAAATCCAATATTTAACCTCAATTTTTTTCCTAAATTTGCGCCTTTTACAAATAACAATATGATTAAGAGACAGCAAATTAGAGATTTATTAAAATCGACTGCATTTAACACAGAAGTAACGGTTATGGGATGGGTAAGAACTTTCCGTAATAATCAGTTTATTGCATTAAATGATGGGAGTTGCATGAGCAACATCCAGGTGGTGTTAGATTTCAATAATTTACCAGAGGAGCTGTTAAAAAGAATTACTACAGGTGCAGCAATTTCTGCAACGGGTAAGCTGGTAGAGTCTTTGGGTAAAGGTCAATCTGTAGAAATTAAAGCTACAACAGTTGAGATTTTAGGTGATAGCGACCCGGAGAAATTTCCTTTACAACCTAAAAAACACAGTTTAGAGTTTTTACGTGAAATTGCACACTTGCGTTTCCGTACCAACACTTTTAATGCAGTTTTTAAAGTTCGTCATGCATTGGCATTTGCAATACACCAGTTTTACAACGAGCGTGGCTTTGTCTATATGCATACACCAGTAATTACAGCAAGTGATGCGGAAGGTGCAGGCGAAATGTTTAAAGTTACAGCACTTGATTTTGACAACACCCCACGCACTGATGATGGGAAAGTTGATTTTTCTCAAGATTTCTTCGGAAGGGCAACAAACTTAACAGTTTCAGGGCAATTGGAAGGTGAATTAGCAGCTATGGCTTTCGGACAGATTTACACATTTGGACCAACTTTCAGAGCTGAAAATTCAAATACAACACGCCATTTAGCTGAGTTTTGGATGATTGAGCCTGAAGTTGCATTTGCAGATTTAGAAGATAACATGCAGCTTGCAGAAGATATGATGAAGTATGTAATTAAATATGCTTTAGACAACTGTAAAGATGAATTGGAATTCCTAAATACACGTTTAGCAGAAGAAGACAAACAGAAACCACAAAATGAACGTAGTGAATTTACGCTGATTGAGAAATTAGATTTCTGTTTAGCGAACGATTTTGAGCGTTTAACTTATACAGAAGCCATCAAAATTTTAAAGTCTTCTAAACCAAATCAGAAAAAACAATTTAAATATTTAATTGATGAGTGGGGTGCAGATTTACAGAGTGAGCACGAACGGTATCTGGTAGAGAAACACTTTAAAAAACCAGTTATTCTAACTGATTATCCGGCAGATATTAAATCTTTCTACATGCGCCAGAATGAGCCAGATGCAGAAGGTAGACAAACTGTTGCAGCGATGGATATTTTATTTCCAGGTATTGGCGAAATGATTGGTGGCTCGCAACGTGAAGAGCGTTTAGATCGCTTAACAAAACGTATGGAAGATTTAGATATACCACAGGATGAACTTTGGTGGTATTTAGATACCCGTCGTTTCGGTTCTGCGCCACATGCAGGCTTTGGCTTAGGTTTCGAACGCTTAGTTTTATTCGTAACTGGCATGACCAATATCCGTGATGTTATTGCTTTCCCTCGATTCCCTAAAAACGCAGAGTTTTAATTAGGGTTTAGGGTAAACAACTTACAATATTAAAAAGGTCAGGTTTTAAAAAAAATCTGACCTTTTTTTTCTTATTATGAGTTTCTGCCCAAGAAGATCGGCTTGCATTTCGATAAGCTCAATATGACTACTTAGCCACAGATTCGCAGATTAAAGACAATAGTTTGGTTACCCTTTCAACAACTCAGCAATTACCAGTTAATCAGTTACACAATTAATCAATTCAACAATCATACAGGTATCTAATGGTTCAAACAATTAACTAAACACTCTCTTTTTTCATCCAGCTAAGCCAAACCACTCAATCTCCGTTCAACTTTTTAATCGGCATGGTCTAGATTTTGGGATGCACTAACTAGCCTTACCTCTTACTTCAATAGAAATCTAGCGAGCCGGCAATTTTGTTTCTTTTGTTGTCAAAAGAAACAAGCCTGTCCGGTAAGGACGATATATGGAGCATTCCAAAAATTCTTCAAACGAAAGTCAGAATAAATTAACTGAAACAAAAAAGTTGTAACCAAAGGCTACGACTTCTAAACTTCTCTTGCAAAGCTTGAATTATCCTCTTAATAAACTATTTACGCTTAAACAATTAACCAGCTAACTTACAACCTACCATCATCGTGTATCGTATCGTTAAACGGATTTGCGTGTGCATAATCCACTGCAGAAACTTTATAATCAGTTGGTGCAAAACTTGCCGAGCTACTTAAAGCCATTCCCAATTCAAAACGTGTAGGATAAGGGGTTTGCAATAAACTTCCGGCAGGGATATAAGGGAAACTTTCTAAATAACTTTGAATTAAATTTGAACTAACCCTTCTATTTATATATGCTCTACTCAATTGATGAGGTTCTCTCAATCCCGCAGCACCCAAAAGCTCAACCGCACTGGCAACCGTTAGATTGTGGAAATTCTTAACCCTAACTTTTTTATCATCAACTACAAGTCCTTTCATTAAACTTTGGTCTTGCGTAGCCACACCTGTCGGACAAGTATTGCTATTACATTCTAAGGCTTGAATACAGCCTAAAGCGAACATCATACCACGAGCCGTATTACACATATCTGCTCCAAGTGCTATATTTTTAACTAAATCGAAGCCTGTTGCTACCTTACCAGAAGCAATAATTTTAATATGTTTTTTCAGGTCGAAACCATTTAAAACATCGTAAACAAAAGCAACACCCTCACGCAATGGCATCCCTACTGAGTTTGAAAACTCTTGTGGAGCAGCACCAGTTCCACCTTCACCCCCATCCACAGTAATAAAGTCGGGATAGATTTTGGTCTCAATCATCGCTTTGCAAATGGCGTAAAATTCACTTCTTCTACCAATACAAAGTTTAAAACCAACCGGTTTACCGCCAGATAAATCTCTTAATTTCTTTATAAATTCCAATAAACCTATCGGCGTGCTGAAAGCAGAATGTGCCGGGGGCGATAAAATATCTTTCCCTTGCGGAACCAAGCGAATACGAGCAACCTCAGGTGTAACCTTTTTCGCGGGTAACATACCTCCATGACCTGGTTTAGCACCTTGCGATAACTTAATTTCAATCATTTTAACCTGTTCTCCAACTGCTCGTTCTGCGTAAGCATCAAAATTAAACGTACCATCATTATTTCTACAACCAAAATAACCGGTACCAATTTGCCAGATCAAATCGCCTCCTGGCTCACGGTGATAATCACTTATACCACCCTCGCCGGTATTGTGTGCAAAATTACCGAGTTTGGCACCACCATTTAAAGCTAAAATTGCATTCTGACTTAGAGAGCCAAAGCTCATAGCCGAAATATTATAAATACTCGAAGAATAAGGCTTTTTACAGTCCGGCCCACCAACTAAAACACGAGGATCTAAATTTAGTTCATGGTGAGAAATAGCCGAAATGCTATGACTTAACCACTCATATCCATTTTCGTAAACATTCAACTGTGTTCCGAAAGGAATAGTATCGTTATCAGTTTTAGCACGTTGGTAAATTAACGAACGATTTAATCGGTTATATGGCGTTCCATTGGTATCACTTTCTACGAAATACTGATATACTTTTGGCCGTAATTCTTCCATAAAATACCGCAATCGACCAAAAACAGGATAATTTCTGACAATACTATGCTTAGGTTGATATAAATCATAAATACCTAAAATTACAAATGGGCCTGTGAAGAGGAATGTCCACCATAAAAATGGATGATACAGACCTAACATGATGGTAAGGGCAACTAAAAATGCGGCAATTGCGACGAAAGCTTTTCTCATATTAAATGGGTTAGCGTTATGTTTTGTTAGTACAAAGATTAGGATTATTAAACAACTGACACTAATAAATTGTTATTTTTACGCTATGCTTATCAAGATTTATCCAGAAAACCCAAATGAAAAGGCAATTGAACAAGTTGTTGAAGTTTTAAAAAAAGGCGGTTTAATCATATATCCAACGGATACGGTGTATGGTTTGGGCTGCGATATTACCAATCCGAAAGCTATTGAAAAAATTGCCCGAATTCGCGGAATAAAACCTGAAAAAGCTAACTTTTCCTTTATTTGCCACGATTTAAGTCACATTGCAGATTACATTAAACCAATCGACAATACAACTTTTCGAATTTTGAAAAAAGCCTTACCTGGTCCTTTTACATTTATCTTCAATGCAAATAATAATGTACCAAAATTATTAAGTTCAAATAAAAAAACAGTCGGTATTCGTGTACCTGATAATAACATCGCTCGTTGCATTGTTAAAGAACTCGGTAACCCGATTCTATCAACTTCAATTAAAGATGATGACGAACTTATAGAATATTCTACTGACCCGGAGTTGATTTACGAAAAATACCAGGAATTAGTTGATTTAGTTATTGACGGCGGTTACGGTGATAACGAAGCATCAACTGTTATAGATTGCACAACTGGTGAGTTTGAAATTATTCGTGAGGGTAAGGGTAATATTGAAGATTTTTTGTAATAAAACTTTAAGCGCTTCAACAAATACATTTCAAGGAGAATTGATGCACAGATTATGTAAAACTAAAAACCATATAAGACTACTAAATCTACGTATAAGCCAAAAGCTTAAATATTATTAGCATTCTTATATGGTTAATGTAGGTTAAAAACTTAATTCCAACCCCCGCCCAATGAGCGATACAAACCAACAACGGCATTAAGTTGTTCGGTTTTTATGGTAGTTAATTCTAATTCACTTTGTAATAAATTACCTTGCGCCGTAATGACTTCTAAATAATTTGCCATACCGCTTTTGAATAATAAGCTGGCATTTTTAGAGGCTTGCTGTAAAGTTTGTGCTCTTTTTTCAGCGATGCTGTACTGCGTTTTTAATTTTTCAACTTTGGTTAATTCATCAGATACTTCGCCTACGGCATTAATAACAGACTGACGAAATGTTATAACTGTTTTTTCTCTGTCTATTTTTGCTAGTTCTAAATTAGATTTTAGCTGTCCTCTTTGGAAAATAGGTTGTGTAATCCCTCCAGAAACTAAACCAAATAAAGAAGCTGGAACGTTAAACCAATTACTGGCTTTGAATGAATTAATACCGCCACTGGCCGTAATTACCAAAGATGGATACAAACTTGCTTTAGCCACACCAACCTTGGCATTTGCCACATTAAGCGCTAATTCTGCCGATTTAATATCTGGCCGTCTGCTTAATAATGACGATGGAAAACCAGCATTCAAATCCTGAGGAATAGCCATTTTATCTAAGCGGCTTGACCTATTAATCGCCTTTGGCAAGGTACCAATTAAAACACTCAAAGCATTTTCTTGAATCGTAACATTTTGCTCCAAACGTGGGATTAACTGCGATGCATTTAACTGTTGCGCTTCGGCCTGTTGTATTGCCAAAGATGTAACCTGACCAGCATCAAACTGCAAATTGATAATTCTCAGCGTGCTATCATTCAGTTTGAGGTTTTTTCTGGCGATTTCCAATTGCGCATCCAACATCAATAAATTATAATAACCCTGTGCTACATTGGCAACTAAACGGGTTTGAACCGCTTTACGAGCCTCCTCGGTTTGTAAAAAACTAGCTAAAGCGCCTGCTTTTTGATTGCGGATTTTACCCCAGATATCGGCTTCCCAAAATACGCCAAGGTTGGCATTATAATCTTCTATATGGGTAGAACCTGTAAATTGGTTCAGGCTCAACCCGTTTAAACTGTTATCAGATGGGCGACTTGAACTTGCCGCCACCTGTAATTTTAATTCTGGCAAATAACCTAATTTCGATTGCTTGAAAAGTACTTCGGCAGCATCTATATTTTTTAATGCAATTTGCATATCGTAATTGCGAACCAAAGCTGTATCGATTAAATTTTGTACAGTTAAGTCATTAATAAAGTTCTTCAAGGGCAAATCGCCAATGCTCGAAGAATCTGTTGGTGCAGTGTTTCTAAACATTTTTGGCGCTAAACTTTGTGGTAAAGCTAAATTTTTAGATACTGAACATCCGCTCCAGATTAATGCAAGGAGCAGAATGCTTAAAATATTAAACCGTTTCATAAACTACATGATTTAAAGGTTTTTCTTCATGGTAATGAACAACCTCGTTAGATTTTCTTGAAATTTTTTCTTGTAATGCCTGGAAGATGACAAAGAGTACCGGAATGATGAACAAACCTAAAATTACGCCTGAAATCATCCCTCCTGCTGCGCCAATACTGATGGAGTGATTACCTTGTGCTGATGGACCCGTTGCACTCATCATCGGGATTAACCCGACGATAAAAGCTAAAGAAGTCATAATAATCGGACGTAACCTCGATTTTGCAGCTTCTAATGCTGAAGCCACCAATGGCTGTCCACTTCTTCTTCGCTGAACGGCAAATTCTACAATCAGAATCGCATTTTTCGCCAGCAAACCAATGAGCATAATCAGCGCAACTTGTACATAAATATTATTTTGAATACCTGTTAAACCAATGGCTACAAATACACCAAATATTCCGGCAGGGATTGATAAAATAACTGCTAAAGGCAGAATGTAGCTTTCATATTGAGCTGACAAAAGGAAGTAAATAAATACCAGACACAGTAAGAATATCACGGTAGATTGCCCACCTGAAGAAATTTCCTCACGCGTTTGTCCAGAAAATTCATAACTGTAGCCTGATGGCAATTGTTTTTCAGCCACTTCTTCAATTGCTTTAATGGCCTGCCCCGAACTAAAACCCGGTTTAGGAATTGCATTTATAGAGATAGAATTGAATAGATTGTATCTCGAAGCCGTTTCTGAACCATAAATACGGCTCAATTTTACCAGTGTATTAATCGGCACCATTTCGCCACGATTGCTTTTCACAAAAACACGGTCGATTGATGATGGGTCTGCCCTATCTTGCACATCGGCTTGAACAACAACACGATAATATTTACCAAAACGATTAAAATCCGACGCTTGTGCACTACCAAAATAAGTTTGCATGGTTTGCAAAATATCTTTCACATTAACGCCTAGCTGGTCAGCTTTTTCATCGTTAATATCCAGTTGCAATTGCGGATAATCGGCTTTGAAACTTGTAAAAGCAACGGCAATTTCCGGGCGTTTCATTAACTCGCCAATGAACTGTTGCGATACACCACTAAACTTATCCAGCTTTCCACCTGTTTTATCTTGAAGTACCATATCCAGAGCCTCAACATTACTAAAACCCGGAACTGTAGGAAAGCTAAACACAAAGAAACTACCACCCGAAATGGCCCCTAATGTACCGCGAACCTGATTCATGATTTCTTCGATGTTTTTAACCGCACCACGTTCTTCATTTGGTTTCAAGAGTACGAAAACCACCGCCGAAGATGGACTTGTTGAATTGGTTAACAGGTTAAAACCCGATATCGCCGTCACATCTCTTGAAGCATCTAGTTTGCTTAATACACTTTCAGCTTCCGTCATTACTTTCTGAGTGCCTTCTAATGATGTACCCGATGGTGTATTTACTGCAATGGCGATAAACCCTTGGTCTTCAGTAGGAATAAATCCTGCTGGAGTAGTTTTTACCATGAAAACTGTAGCCAAGGTAATCAACACTAAACCACCCATGCTTAACCATTTATGGCGAACCAAAAACTTCAAACCACCGACATAGCGATTAGTAAGGGAATTGAAACTGTGATTAAATCCGTCAAAAAATCTTTGTTTAAAATTTGGTTTAACCGTTGGTTTATCGCCATGCGTTGCATGATTATCTTTTAAGAATAAAGCAGCCAAAGCAGGACTTAAAGTTAATGCGTTAATTGCTGAAATTACGATTGCAATAGCCATGGTAAAGGCAAACTGCCGATAGAAAACACCTGTGGAACCTTCCATAAAACCTACCGGTAAAAACACGGCCGCCATAACCAAAGTGATGGAAATAATTGCTCCGGTAATTTCATGCATGGCCTCATGCGTAGCCGCTTTCGGACCCAAGCCTTTATGCTCCATCTTTGCATGCACCGCCTCAACGACCACAATCGCATCATCCACAACAATACCAATGGCTAAAATCAGGGCGAAAAGAGTTAACAAGTTTATCGAGAAACCGAATAACTGCATAAAGAAAAATGTGCCCAAAATAGCAACTGGAACAGCAATTGCTGGTATTAAGGTCGACCTGAAATCTTGCAGGAACAAAAACACCACAATAAAAACGAGAATAAAAGCTTCAACCAAAGTATGTTCTACCTGCTCTATCGATTGGTCTAAAGCTACTTTTGTACTGTAGAAAATATTCTTTTTTATCCCTGCCGGAAAACTCTTTTCAGATTTTTCCATCAGCTTATTAATGGCCACCTGAATATCATTCGAATTAGAGCCCGCCAATTGAATAATACCAATTACAATAGCTTTTTTACCATTAATACGCGTAATGCTATTGTAAGAATATGCGCCTAATTCTACCCTCGCTACATCTTTCAAATGTAGAATAGAACCATCCGCATTGGCACGTATAGCTATATTTTCATACTCTTCGGGTTTGGTTAATTTACCTTTGTACTTAATTACGTATTCAAAAACCTCTTTACTTTTCTCGCCAAATTTACCAGGTGCAGCCTCTAAACTCTTATCTTGGATGGCTTTCATTACTTCATTTGGGGTAACTTTATAAGTAGTCATTTGCGTTGGATTTAACCAAACACGCATTGAATAATCTTTCACACCGCCAAAAATAGCCGCCGAACCAACACCGGGAATACGTTTAATCTCTGGAATAATATTGATTTGTGCATAATTGGCCACGAAAGTCTGGTCGTACTTCGATTCATCATCCGTATACATACCAATTGCCATGATGAAACTGTTTTGTTGCTTTGCCGTAGTTACGCCTTGTTGCACAACCTCGGCAGGCAATTGACTGGTTGCCTGTGCCACGCGATTTTGAACGTTAACCGCGGCCTGGTCTGCATTGGTACCTAACTTAAAGAAAACCGTAATCGCCAATGAGCCATCATTACTGGCGGTAGAACTCATGTATGTCATGTTTTCTACGCCGTTTATTGATTCTTCGAGTGATGGCGCAACCGAACGTAAAACCGTTTCGGCATTTGCACCAGGATAAACCGCGGTAACCAAAACCGACGGTGGTGCTATATCAGGAAACTGTTGTAAAGGCAGTTTCGTTAGGCCAAGTACACCCAATATTACCAATAAAATTGAGATAACGGTTGCCAATACAGGCCTTTGTATAAATATCTTGAACATTTTTTCTATTATTTTATTTTTGTGCTTTAGGTTTTCACCATATAAGGCATTGAGAATATTTTGGCTATTTGCTTTAAGCTTTAGTTTTTCAACTTTTGACTCCCAACTTCGGTCCTCAGACTAACCCAACTTTCAGCTTTCTACTTTAGTCTTTCAGCTTTAATCTTTCTTCAAACTCGCTGCTTTATCTGTTCCTTTCTCAGGCGTAATTACTTGTCCTTCTTGTAAACGATCTAAACCGCTTAATACAATTTGGTCGCCAGATTTTACACCATTTTTTACTAAGTAATTGCTACCGCTTTTACCTATTACAGTGATTGGCAATTTGCTTACTTTATTATCTTTATTTACTGAAAAAACGAAGACTTTATCCTGCATTTCTACAGTAGCAGCCTGTGGAATCAAAATTGCATCATCATGCTGTAAGCCTAAACGAACCTTGCCCGTATTTCCTGAACGTAACACGCCATTAGCATTTGGGAAACTTGCCCTTAGAGTTATAGCACCAGTATTTTTGTCAAACTGACCATCAATCATATCGATTTTTCCTTTAACGGGATAGGTCGTATTATCCGATAAAAGCAATTCAACTGCTGGCAAATGTTTAATTCTATCAGCGGGTGATTTGCCAGGATAGTTTGCATTGAAACTATTGAAATCGTTCTCCGCTAGAGAAAAATAAACATGTACTTCGTGGATATCTGACAATTGGGTTAACGCATCCTGGTCGGTTGGTGCTACCAAACTTCCCTGTTTTTTAGGAATACGGCCGATGTAGCCACTTACCGTTGCCTTAACATTGGTATAGCCTAGATTAATTTTGGCCGAAGCAACACTGGCTTTTGCCTGCTCGGCATTTGCCTGGGCAATTTTATAAGCCGTTTTTGCAGTTTTTAACTGAAATTCAGATACGACTTTGTTTTGCACTAGTGGTGTTAACTTATCTACTTCTAACTGAGCATTTAAAATAGCGGCTTCGGCCGCATGTAAACTTGCCTTTGCATTATTTAAAGCTTCGCGATAAGGATTTTCGTTGATTTTAAAAAGTGTTTGTCCGGCAGTTACATAAGCACCCTCGTTAACCAAAACGCTCTGCAAATATCCGCTAACCTGCGGACGAACATCAATATCTACCGCACCTTGTATAGCAGCAGGATAATCGATATAAGTGGTTTGCGTGCTTTCGTTAACCATACTCACGGGTAAAACTGGCGGTGGCGGTGCTGCAGCAGATTGCTCTGGAGCCGATTTACAGCTGGCAAGGATAATAGAAATCGAAGAAATTAGAATCAGTGAGTTAACACTATTAAATTTCTTAACAGTGTTAAGTAAAATAAACAAGCGGTGGATAGCATTCATATGATTAAAAATTATAGTGGATTTAAAGTGTATAAATAATCTAACAGTGTTAAATTACTTTGTAAAAAAAATTAATTGTTTATTGATAATGTGATGCCCTTAATAGCATCTTTTAAAATTTGTTGGTTTAATTCATCAGTGGTTCTACCATTTGGCCTTACTAGGTTTATCGAAATCAAACCATGAATAATCGACCAATAAGTATAATATTTCATGCAAATATCATCATCTGATACCGGCTTTTTAACAAATAAAGATTCAATTACATCGCCAAGCATATTTGAAACCTGTTCTGCTTCCTGCATGGAATTTTTAACAGTGCAACAAACCATGTCTACCCCATACATTAATTGGTAAAACTCTTTATGTGAGAAAGCAAAGTTCCAATAGGCAACCCACATGGCTTCCATTTTATCCTCAGCGTTTTCGTGTTTATCGCGGGCCTCGCGAATATCTTTGCCTAAAATTTGGTAACCTCTTCTGGTCAACTCCAACAAAATGCCTTCTTTATTCGAAAAGTATTCGTAAATAATTGGAGCAGTATATTCAATCTGGTCAGCAATTTTACGCATACTTAAAGCCTGCCAACCCTCCGTTTGAACAATGTTCAAGGCCGCATCCAGAATACTTGTTCTGGTTTCTTCTTTTAAGCGTAAAATTCTTTCTTTGCTTCCCATGATGTGGAATATTTAGTGATAAATAATTTAACACTGTTAAGCAAATGTATAACCAATTCCGAAATCAACAATCATTTTATTGTCAAATAGAATTTAGCGAGCAAAAAACACACTTTAAAGCTATTTGAAAGCCATGATTACATCGGGTTATTTTTTCTCTGAAAGCTAAAACCTAACAAGCTAACATTTTTAAGATTTTGGAAAGCAAAATTTGTAGTCCTTTTGAAACAGCAGCCCCGCCCTTTATTGCAATCTTTTTTACGGCAACTGTAATGCTGATGAACCAATGTTCTGCAAATAAAAAAGTATTTCCATTTCGGTCGGGTTTAGGTGGCTTGGTTTAGAATATAAAAATGGAATGTTAAAACTACAAACTATCATATCGCCAGCCATTCCCGCGTTTAACCGATAAACAAAGAAAACCACCCCCAACCCCTCCTTGAAAATAAGGAGGGGAGCTGACCATCAAAGTTTGCTAAGCAATTTGCGAATCTTCTCTTTTATAGTGGCTTAGGTAATGTGAGATCTAACAATAAATTTCATATTCAGGACGGTCGTCTTTTCGAATGCAGCGCAAAGGAACTGAGAAATCTTTGAACCTAACTAAATTATTTTAGCCTCACTGAGCAATAGAGGTTCTCACTCCTATCGAAATGGCGAAATATTTAAATAAACTTTATATTCGTATATGATTTATCGCGAAGCAAAAATATCAGACATACCACAAATCCAAATTGTTAGGCATACTGTTAAGGAAAATACCCTATCCAATCCGGCATTAGTTACAGATGCAGATTGCGAAGAATTTATCACCAAAAAAGGCAAAGGTTGGGTTTGCGAAATTGATAATCAAATTGTCGGCTTTTCTATTGTCGATTTAGAAGAAAGCAACATTTGGGCGCTTTTTCTCCGTCCAGAATTTGAAGGAAAGGGCATAGGAAAAGAATTACATCGGTTGATGATAGATTGGTATTTCATTCAAACGAAGCAAACGGTTTGGTTAGGTACTGCTCCAAATACAAGAGCAGAACAATTTTACACCCAACAAGGCTGGAAGAATGTTGGAATGGTAAACAAAGGTGAAGTAAAGTTTGAGATGTGTTATGAGGATTGGGTGAAGTAGTTCATTCACTCATTACAAGGCACGAAGCCAACGCTTAACATGTTTCCAATTAGATTGCTTCATGCCTCGCAATGATGAACACTTTTTCGCTTTACAAATTTGCACAGTTTTAAATTAAGTAGCCCCGACAAAGCGGAAAGCCCACAATGTAGCGCAGCGAAATGAGGACTTGAAGCGGTGGCGGGACTGTCGCAACCCAAAATACACAGGTTTTGCGCTTCAATAATTTTTAAAATCAAAAGGCACAAAGCAATCTGTCATTTTTAGATTGCTTATCCTATATCGGAGCGAGCTGCACCACGCAATGACGAGCGCCCTAACTAACCCTTGAATTCTTTCATAAAACTACTCACACTTTCTTCTAAATTTCCATCAGCAATTGCCTTAACAAAAGCAGTTCCGATAATGGCTCCGTTAGCATAAGTACAAGCCTTATCGAAAGTTTTCTTATCACTAATGCCAAAACCAATCATGGTTGGGTTTTTCAGATTCATATTTTGAATGCGGCTGAAATATGTTTCCGTTGTATCGCCTACCTCCAGATTTTTACCAGTTGTAGCTGATGATGACAGTAAATAAATAAATCCATTTGTTAAACCATCAATTTTATGAATACGTTCTTCGGCCGTTTGTGGCGTAATTAGAAACACGTTGCTTAAATTATGTTCCTCAAAACATGTCTGGTAAAATTCTTCGTACTCAACCATTGGCAAATCGGGCACGATGCAGCCATCTACCCCTACTTCTGCACAAGCTTTGCAAAAATTTTCTACACCAAATTGCAAAACCGGATTTACATAACCCATCAATAAAACAGGTATGGTAACGTTTTTACGCAAATCTTTTAACTGCTCAAAAAGCAATTTTAAGTTCATGCCTTGGTCTAAAGATTTCTTGCTGCTGGCCTGTATCACAGGACCATCGGCAACTGGGTCTGAATATGGAAAACCAATCTCAAGCATATCTGCACCCGACTTTTCCAAAGCTTCTGCAATTTGAATGGTATCGCCTAAGTTAGGATAACCAGCGGTGTAATAAATCGATAATATATTTTTCTTCTGTTGGAAAAGTTGTTTAATTCTGTTCATAAAACCTCAATCATTCCATCACTGCGAGTTACGAAGCAATATTCATACAGAGATTGCTTCGTGCCTCGCAATGACGACTTTAATTATAAATTAAAATATTTAATGTAAGTATCTAAATCTTTATCGCCTCTGCCAGAAAGGCAAATCACTACATTTTCGCCGCCTTTAAATTCCATTTTCTCTAGATAAGCCAAAGCGTGTGCACTTTCAATTGCCGGAATGATACCTTCTAATTGAGTAAGCAATAAGCCTGCATCCAAACTTTCCTCATCGGTAATGGAAACATATTTTCCACGGCCTGTTTTAAATAAATGCGCATGTTGCGGACCAATGCCAGGATAATCCAAACCAGCTGAAACAGAGTGTGGCTCTACCACTTGCCCGTCTTCGGTTTGCATTAAAATACTTCTACTACCATGTAAAACGCCTTCTTTACCTAAATAAGTTGTGGCCGCAGAAAAGCCACTTGATACGCCCTTGCCAGCAGCTTCTATAGCAACAAGTTTTACATTTTCATCTTCCATAAAATGATAAAACATACCCATTGCATTACTTCCACCACCTACACAAGCCAAAACATAATCGGGTTGGTCGTTTCCGGTTTGCTCAATTAATTGTTTTTTAGTTTCTTCTGAAATGATGGATTGAAAAATCGCCACCATATCCGGATAAGGATGTGGACCAACCACCGAACCAATGATGTAATGCGTATCTACCGGATTGTTAATCCAATCACGCATAGCTTCGTTGGTTGCATCTTTTAAAGTTTTACTACCAGAACTTGCCGGAACAACCTTTGCGCCCAACATTTTCATACGGGCAACATTTGGCGCTTGTCGCTCGATATCTACCTCGCCCATGTAAATTACACATTCCAGGTTACGTAAGGCACAAACGGTTGCGGTTGCAACACCATGCTGACCTGCACCGGTTTCGGCAATGATTCTCTTTTTACCTAACTTTTCTGCCAGTAAAATCTGGCCGATTGTATTGTTAATTTTATGTGCACCGGTATGGTTTAAGTCTTCCCTTTTGAGGAAAATATTAGCGCCATATTTTTCTGATAACCTGTTTGCCAAATACAATGGCGAAGGGCGACCAACGTAATCTTTTAGTAACTGATGAAATTCCTTTTGAAAATCGGCATCATCAATAATCTTAAAGTAGTTTTGACGCAATTCCTCTACGTTCGGGTACAGCATCTCCGGGATGTATGCTCCACCAAAATCTCCGTAATATCCTTTTTCGTTTACTTTGTATTTCATATTTTTTTAATTATCCATTGGTTGAAGCCAATGGCCGTTTTATTTACCCATGATTGAAATCATGGGTTATTTTTCAACCAATATTTCGCCACTTAAAATTCCATCCTGCTAAGCCTTACCACAAAATCTTCGTTCTACTCAAATCCGGCCTAATAAATTTTTCGGAAAACACTGTCCGAGCCAAAGTACAAACTTCAAAAGAAAAATTTTCAGCCGGTGTTTTTTGTTTCTTTTTGACATCAAAAAGAAAGAAGCCAGTCCGGCCAGGACAAAACAAAATCTAAATCCTCTCCCTACCCCCTCAAAAGGGTGATGGCATGATTGCAGAAACTATCTTCTAATTTCCTTTACAAACTCTATAACCTTTTCCACATTTTTAAAACCAGGTTCAATTTCAAATCGGCTATTAATATCTAAAGCATACAATCGCTCATCTTTAATTTCATTTATTGAAGCAGCATGTTCCAAATCAATGCCTCCACTTAAAAAGTAAGATTTATCTAAGCGATATTGTTTTAAAATTTGCCAATCGAAAGTTTTACCCGAACCACCATGTGCTTTTGTTTTAGTATCGAATAAAAAGTAATCAACTGCTGCTACATAAACATCCAAAATGCTGAAATCAAAATCTTCATCGAGTCCAAAAGCTTTAATCACTTCCAAATCATTGAAATTATCTTTCAATTGCTGGCAATAATCTGGTGTTTCATTTCCATGCAACTGAACAGCTTTTAGCTGATGAAATTTTACCTTTTGCTTAACGGTTTCCAAATCCTCATTCACAAAAACACCAACCGTTTTAATTTCTGCCGGAATATATTTTATCAGCTCTGCTGAAACATCACTTATAAAACGTGGCGATTTATCATAAAATATAAAGCCTAAATAATCGGGTTGCAGCTCAGCAATTGCTGCAATATTCGCTGCGAATTTCATCCCACAAATTTTTAATTTTAACTGATTCATTAAGCCACCAATTTTTTAAAGCTTTCCAAGGCTTTTTTACTTACTAAAGATTCTTCTGCTTCGTAAAAACAATCGGCAAATGTGGCCGTTGGCTTAATGGTTTTTATGGCCAAAGCAGAATTACACAACACTACATTATTCTGCACATCAGTTGCTTCGCCATTTAAAACATCCATAAATATTTTTGCTGATGATTCTACGGTATCGCCTCCTTTAATTTCGTTAACCGAAACCCTTTCAAAACCCATATCATTTAAGGTTAAAATGCTTTCTCCTTTGTTATTAAAGGTTTTTACATCGCAGGTTAACGATATTTCATCATAACCCTCAAGCGCATGTACAATGGTATAATTCTTTGTTGTATCCTGATATAAATAATTATAAAGACGTGCCAACTCTAAACTGAAAACACCTACCATTTGATATTTAGGTTGAGAAGGATTTACCATCGGACCCAACATATTAAAAAAGGTTTTTATACCTAAATCTTTACGGATTGGCGCTACAATTTTCATTGCCGGATTAAACAATGGCGCATGCAAAAAGCAAATTCCTGCATCATCCAAATTACTTTTCAAAATACTTTGGTCGTTTGTAAAATTATAACCCAAATATTCCATCACATTAGAAGAACCACAACCCGAAGAAACGCCATAGTTACCATGTTTAGCCACTTTATGTCCGGTGCCAGCAACCACAAAAGATGAAAGTGTAGAAATATTAAATGTATCCTTTCCATCGCCGCCCGTACCGCAAAGGTCGATTAATTCGTAATCTGCAAAATCAGTTTTGATACCCAAATCCAACATCGCGTCTCTAAAACCTTGCAATTCATCAACCGTAATATTACGCATGGCATAGGCGGTAATAAATGCGGCAATTTGCGATGAATTAAATTCGCCCTGCGTGATAGAAATAAGGATGTTTTTTGCTTCTTCCCTGCTAAAACTCTTATTTTCAAATAAATGGTTTAATATCTTTTTCATTTTAATGTTTATCATTCCGTTTCGTGAGGACACGAACCGAGGCGTTGATATAAGTTGATGCTGAAATAAATTCAGCATGACAATTGCGCATAAAAAAAGGATTGCTTTTTGGGCAATCCTTTTCATCGTTTATAAAATATTTTAAAATATATAACAATAGAATTTGCCTAACGAATTTCGTTATGCCACCACCAATTGTTATTTAAGTTTTTAATTATCATGTTTGTATTAACAAATATTGATATAGTTTTTTATAATTCCAAAATCTTTCTAAAAATATATGGCTTTCTTTAAAAGAAAAGTACAATTTAATGATGATTTAGGTTTCGGCTCTGTACCCGTTATCAAAAATCAACGCGTTTTAAATACAGATGGCTCTCCAAATATTGAACGTACAGGCTTGCCCTGGTTTAAATTTGATGATACTTACACCCGTTTGGTTACTATGAGTTGGCCACGTTTTTTCGCCGTAATATTAATTGCATACCTTATTGTTAATACACTTTTTGCAATTGCGTATAATATTATTGGCATCGAAAATTTAAATGGCGCAAATGGTTTAACCCTCCGCGACCAGTTTTTCGACGCCTTTTTCTTTTCGGCCCAAACCATTTCTACAGTTGGTTATGGCCATATTTCTCCCCAAGGCTTTATTACCAGTGTACTTGCTGCTTTTGAAAGTATGTTGGGCTTGTTGGCCTTTGCCTTAGCTACAGGATTACTTTATGGTCGTTTCAGCAGGCCAACATCGAAGGTATCTTTCAGTAAAAAAATGGTTATTGCACCTTATAAAAATCAAACAGGGTTAATGTGCAGGCTGGTTAATTTAAGACGAAATTCGCTTATTGATATTGAAGTACAAATGTTTATGACCTTTAACGAAACTGTTGATGGCCAACTCAAACGCAGCTTCTATCCACTTGTTTTGGAAAGAGATAAAATCAGTGTACTCTCTTTAAACTGGACGCTTGTGCACCCCATAACCGAAGATAGTCCACTTTTTGAAAAAAGCTTAGCAGAGCTAAAAGTTGCTGAAGTAGAGGTTTTTGTAATTTTAAAGGCTTTCGACGATACCTTTGCCCAAACAATACATGCCCGAACCAGTTATCAGGATGAAGATATTGAGCGAAATGCCAAATTCGAAATTATGCATTACCATAACGAACAGGGTAAAACTGTGCTGGATTATAGTTTATTGGATAAAACCAAACCCACGAATTAAATTTTGGAAAGCAATTTCAATGCTTATCGATTCCGATAGACCCGCTTTTTGTTTCTGCCGAAGAAAAATCGGCATTCACGTCAATCGGGTTTAATTTACTTTTTGCAATGCTACTATTAAAGTATGTTTAGCAAATTGGCCTATAAAAATGGCTATGCAATCGATAAATCCTACTTATTAATAAAAGCCACAATCTCCTTGTACAAATCATTCCCTCCAAATATCATCTGACTAATCATCGGCACATGGCTTTTTCCCTTAATTTCCATTATCTCTACCGGGACATGGTTTGCTTTTAATTTTTCGTATAATCTTGGTGTTTGAATGCGAATAGCACCATAGGTTTTACCCCCATACAAAAGTAAATGTGGATTCTTTACATTATTAACATAATCCATTGGTGAGGCTAGTTTCCAAACTTCAGGCTTAGTGGTAAAGGTCCTGATAAAGTCGAAATAAAAATTATCCTTTTCTGCAGTGGTTAAATATTCATAAAGGTCTAAGCCAAAGGGGTCGTTTAAAATTACGCCTTTAATTGGATTTGCAATGCCAACCTTTTTAAAGTACTGCGGGTCGGCATTAATTAGCTCACCTAAATGTGCCCCTGCAGAATGCCCCATTACAAATAATTTATCGCCACTGGCTTGGTAGCTGCCGATGTTTTCCTTCACCCATTTTACTGCCAAAGCACAATCTTCTGCCATTTTACCGTATTGCACATCTGGCGCTAAAGTATAATTAATGATTACCGTAACAATACCTTTTTTAGCAAAATTCCTGCCCAACCACCAATAAGTTTCCTTTTTTCCACTGCTCCACGAGCCACCATGAATAAAAACCAGCACAGGCTTATCGGCTATTCCATCATTTTTGTAAAAAATATTGAGGGTATTTTTAACTTCAGTATTGCCAGCGTAATTAATATTTTTAGCCGTTTTTACCTGAGCAGATGAAATGATGGTTTGAAACAAAAGCATTATTAGAAATAGGTTTCTGAACATAAAAAAGATTTTTCTTTTCAACAGTAAATTAACGAAATAGTTGGCGAAGTAGATTCATACTACACAAAAGATGCCCATTCTATTACGAAATGGGCATCTAATCAGATATTTATAAACCTTAAAAACGCTATGATAAATGTTGATGTAAATCTTCAACACGCTCACAGCCTACCTGATCCATAACTTGTTTTAGCTGCGTTTTAAGCATACCAATTGTGTGGTTTCCACCTTCGCTACCTAAAGCGCCAACTCCATACATAAAACTTCTACCTAGGAAGGTAAAATCTGCGCCTGCGGCGATACTGCGGGCAATATCCGGACCAGAGCGAAGGCCGCTATCCATCATCACCGTTAATTTATCCTTGTATTTTGGCGCAATTTGTACCAATGGTTTTATCGAAGACTGACCCGCATCTAACTGCCTGCCGCCATGATTGGAAACAATAATTCCATCCAGACCAAGTTGAACAGCCAATTGCGCATCTTCATCCGTAGCAACCCCTTTTAGAACCAATTTACCTTTCCATTTATCGCGAATAGCAGAAATTCTATCGGCATTTAATCTGCCAGAAAAAGTTTTGTTCATATATAAACCCAACTGTTTCATATTTAAACCTTTTGGCATATAAGGTTTCATGGTTTCGAAAGCCGGTTGTCCATGGAATAATGTTCTTAGTGCCCATTCTGGTCTGCCCATAATTTGAAGCATATTTCTCACCGACATTTTAGGCGGCATTGCCAAACCATTACGAATGTCTCTCGGTCTGAAACCAAAACTTGGAACATCGCAAAGGATAACTAGAACTTTACAACCAGAAGCTTCTGCCCTATTAATAATGTCGTCCTTTATTAATTCTTCAGCTGGATGATAAAGCTGATACCAGGCATTTCCTTCGGTAATTTGCATGATTCTTTCTATTGATGAAGTACTTACTGTACTCAAAATAAAAGGAATATTATGTTCGAAAGATGCCTTCGCTAAAATTTCTGGTGCATTTGGCCAAATCAAACCTTGTAAACCTACTGGTGCAATTCCAAAAGGCGCATCGTAAGTATGTCCGAAAAGGTTTGTTTTTAAGGATGCTTCTTTAAAATCGCGGATGTAAAAAGGCAAAAGTTCCAATGCCCTTATGTCATCTGTATTGCGAAAAAGGTTAACATCTTCATTGCAGCCCCCATCCAGATATTCAAAGGCAAATCTCGGTATTTTAGATTTTGCTTTATTTCTTAAATCATCAACTGATGGATAATCAGCATTGTATTTCCAGCTCATTGTAATTGTATTTTAGAATTGCATACTGCGTTGTATTGCAGAATAATATTTTAATTGAATGATATCGCTTGGTGGCGGATTTGGGTTCCATGAATCGTGGATTGCCAGCGCCGTACCAATTGCAGTTGCCTGAGATACAGAAGATGCGTAAACTTCAATATCAGGAATGGAAGTTGCAAGTAGATTCATGTAAATGGCGTTTTTCCCGAAACCACCATCCACAAAAATTCTTTTCACGCCTTCGTTAAGCACTAATTTTAAAGAATATAGTTGTTGCTTTACCAAATCAAATATTAATTGATGATAAGCTTCTTCAGCGGTTTGAAATAGATTCAAATCTCGTTCAGAAAAAGCAGATTTTTCATAAAAACCATTCTGTGGAAATTGATTTTCGGGAACTTTATTCGCTAGTTTTAAAATCATGCCAGGGTTAAACTGCAGATGCTTAAACAAATAAGCTGCCCTGTCGAAATGTTCGGCAATTCTTTTTAATTGCATTTCGTGTTCATAACCTGCAAAAATCCGCGATGCTTTTACTGCCTTGCCTTTAAAATGCATGTAGCAAAGGCAATCTTGTTTCAATTCTTCTTCAGTTAATACTTCCTGATTAAACGGATTTAAACTGATGCACCAGGTTCCTGTAGACAATAAAACAAATGGCACAGAAAAATTTGCCAAATAAGGAATTAATGCTGCAGAACTATCATGCAAACCTACGCCAACTTCAAAATTTCTGCCTTCAAATTTGGCATCAATTACCGAATCTGCTGGTGTAAAAGCGCCGAATTTTTCTTCCAAACCTTCTTCTGCAACCCATTTATGGTATTCGTTTTTGCTAAAATCCCATAATTGTGTATGGCAGCCAATACTGGTAATATCGGCCACCGCTTTGTTAGAAATCAGGTAACTTAAATATTGTGGTAAATGTAGGGCGTACTTTATTTTTGCAAATATTTCGGGTTTTTCCTTTTTTAGGCGATACAATTGCATCCCTGAATTTAAGCTACCTAAAATCGGCGATGCGGTTTCTAATGAAATTTTTGCTTCGCCTCCATATTTAGCATAAAATTCTTTTTTTAAATCTTCGGGATATTCTTTTAGGTAATTGTAAAGTGGCGTTAAAGGCGTTCCTTTTTCATCTAGATAAACAAAACTTGCGCCGTATGATGAAAAATTAATGGCTTTAATATCGTATTCCTTTAATTGCATAACCTGATTCAGGGAATCGAAAACCGATGAACGAAGGCTTTCCAGATTTTCGCAAACCTCGCCATCTTCATCTTTTGTTTCTACAAAACGAGCCGAACGCTCGTAAACGATGTTGTAATTTTCATCAATGAGAAACAATTTTTTATTCGTTTTACCTACATCAAATATGGCTGCAACAGTTTTTGGCATTTCTATTCTCCTCTTATAATCCTGTTGCTACGGTTTCTAAACCACGATATTTAACTAAATTTTCTCTTACCTTAAGGTCGCGGTATAAGCCAATTGGCGATAATGCCGCATTTGCTCTTAATCTCGCTTCGGCAACCAAGGCTCTAAAATCGCTACGGAAAGTATTTTGTAAAATTTCCTGCGCAGCAGCTACATCATTATTATCCTGTGCAGCATTTAAAACCTTTCTATCGACCAATAAAGCCTGAGCGTAAGCAATCATAATGGCTTCTACCGATTGTAATAAATCTTCTAACGGGTCTTTCACATTGTGAGATGCATCAATCATCCAACCTAAATCTTTAGCATGATTCATGCCCTTTGCATCCATACCTTCAACCAGTTCGTTAAAAATTAAGAACAATTGATAAGGTTTAATGCTGCCTGCTGTTAAATCATCATCGCCGTATTTAGAATCATTGAAGTGGAAGCCGCCCAATTTACCTTCCATTAAAAGCAGGGCAACAATTTGTTCGATGTTTGCATTTGGTAAGTGGTGACCTAAATCAACCAGCGTGTAAGCCTTTCTTCCTAATTTACTCGCATAAAGTAACGATTGTCCCCAATCGCCAACGGTTGTTGAATAGAAGTTCGGCTCGAAAGCTTTATATTCTACAAACATTTTCCAGTCTTCAGGCAAAGCCGAATAAATTTCTTGTAAACTCTCTAAAGTATTTTCAAAAGCTTTACGGAAATTTAACTGACCTGGAAAACAAGAACCATCTGCCAACCAAACGGTTAAGGCATTAGAACCTAAAGCAACTCCTTGTTTAATTACTTCGATATTATGCTCAATCGCCTGTTTACGAACTGCTTTATTTACGTTTTGAAGCGAACCAAATTTATAGCTGTGCGCACTTCCAGCCTGGTCTTGAAAAGTATTTGAGTTCATGGCATCGAATGTTAAGCCATAGCTACTTGCAAGGCTTTTCAACGCTTCTGCATTTTGTGGAATATCCCAAGGAATATGTAATGAAATTGCTCCACTTGCACCGTTTAAAGCATGTAATAAACCAACATCTTCAATTTTTTCTTCGATGGTACGTGGCTCGCCACCAGTAATTGCAAAACGGCCGAAACGTGTTCCACCAGTGCCTAATGCCCAACTCGGTATTGCAATCTGGAAATCAACCAGTTTTTGGATTACGCTTTCTAAATCAACATGGCTCCATTCTTCTTTTAAAAAATTAAGCTTACGATGATGTGAAGTTATAAGTGCATCGTTGTGTTTTTCTATATGGTTCTGCTCAATATTCATTATTTTATTCGGTTATACAGTTTAAAAAACTGAGGTTAGGTTATGATATTATTTTATTTTACCTCGTGGTGAAAATTAATCATTTTAAAAGTTATTTCGGCCCGCAATGAGCTACGGGCACTTGAAACAACTTACTAAAACTAAATTTAAAACTTTTCTATTGTCTGTGAAAACACAGGTCAATGTATAAAGGTCTTCGACAACTTGTCCCGATATTTCGGGAAGCTCAGACTGACAGCATAATCATGGTTTAGTCTGCTTATCAAGCAAAAATCTTATCTCACAAATGCCATTGCAACGCCGCCATCAACATTTAAAACATTTCCTGTTGATTTTTGAAGCAAACCGCCAACAAAAGCGAAACATGCATTTGCAATATCATCTGGTAAGATAATTTGATTTAACAAGGTACGTTTTGCGTAATAAGCAGGCAACTCGGCAACGGTAACGCCATAAGCTTTTGCTCTGCCTTCGGCCCATCCGCCTGCCCAAATGTTACTATCACTAATCACCGCATCTGGATTTACAACATTAACGCGAATGTTATCTGCACCTAATTCTGCCGCGTTTAATCTGCTTAAGTGAAGTTGAGCCGCTTTAGCACTTCCATAACCAGCGTTATTTGGTCCGCTAACCAATGCATTTTTACTTACAATATTAATGATGTCGCCACCAATATTTTGTTTTTGCATGGTATTTGTTGCAGCCTGCGTAATAAAGAATTGGCCTTTTACCAAAACATCATAAAGCAAATCCCAATCTTTTTCGGTGTGGTCGCCAATTGTTTTTGAAATAGATAAGCCCGCGTTGTTTACAATAATATCTACACCACCAAAAGCCAATGCAGCAGCATCAAAAGCCGCATTAATATCTTCCTGACTGGTTACATTTAGAATTGCTGTAGCGTAAGAATCTTTACCGAATTGTGCTTTAAATTCTTCGCCTGCGGCTTCTAAACGTTCAGCATTCATGTCGTTTAAAATTACAACGCCACCCTCTGCAACAAACTTTTTAGCAATTGCTTTACCAATACCACCACCACTGCCCGTAATTAAGGCAATTTTACCTGTTAAAGGTTTAGGTTTAGGCATACGTTGCAATTTAGCTTCTTCCAACAACCAATATTCGATGTTAAAAGCTTCCTGATGAGGCAATGAAGTATATTCTGAAACGGCTTCTGCACCTTTCATTACATTAATTGCGTTGATGTAAAATTCTGCCGCAACCCTTGCAGTTTGTTTATCCTTTGAAAAAGTAAACATTCCAATTCCTGGATATAAAATTACAACAGGGTTGGTATCACGAATGGCAGGACTATTTGAATGCTTGCAGTTTTCGTAATATTCGGTGTACATTTTACGGTAAGCCTCAAATGCCGGCTCTAAAGTTTCTTTTAAAGCTTTTGTATCCGATAAATCGGCATCAGCAGCTAAAGTTAAAACTAAAGGACTGATTTTCGTTCTCAAAAAGTGGTCTGGACAACTTGTGCCCATTGGTGCAAGACGAGCCAAATCATTTGAGTTTATAAATTCTAAAACACGGCTATCATCTGTAAAGTGACCAATCATGTGTTGTTTTGAAGAACACAATCCACGTAAAACTGGCGCTAAAGCTGCTGCTTGTTTTTTACGATTATCCGCTTCTGCACTAGATATTTTTTGACCGCCGAAAACTGGAGCTTTTTTACCATAATTTTCTTCCAGATAAGCAGAACAGATTTCGATTACATCTAAGGTATTTACATAACTTTCGTAAGCCGTGTTTCCCCAGGTAAATAAACCATGAGAACCTAACATAATGCCACGAATGCCCGGATTTTCATCCAAACATTTCTTTAAAGTTAAGCCTAGTTCGAAGCCTGGTTTTTTCCATTCTACCCAACCAATTGTTCCACCAAATAACTCTTCAGTTATTTTTTTACCATCTTTTGCTGCCGCTATTGCGATGGCTGCATCCGGATGTAAATGGTCAATATGTGCGAAAGGTAAAAATCCGTGTAATGGTGTATCGATAGATGGTGCTTTTGAACTTAAATCGAAAATGCAGTGGTTAAATAATTCAACCATTTCATCTTCATGTTCTACACCACGGTAAATATTTTTCAAGCTGCGAAGTCTATCCACATAAAGTGCTGCTAAACCGCTTTTCTTTAATGTGCCTAAATCGCCACCAGAACCTTTAACCCACATAACTTCAGTTTCTGAACCTGTTAATGGGTCTTTTTCTAATAATTTGCATGATGTATTTCCACCACCATAATTGGTTAAGCGTAAATCTGCGCCTAATAAATTAGAGCGATAAATAAGTAATGCGACTTCATCGCCAGCCAATTTTGCGGCCTCTTCTTCATCCCATAAGTAACTTACGTACTTATAATTTGTTTCTTTAACAGACATGTATATTAATATTTTTCTTTTTTAAAATTTATTTAATTGAATTACCGTAGCCGACAATTAAAACAGATACGATGATGGTTAAAATACCAGCCAATACGGTGTACATTGTTTTTTTGGATACACCTTTCCACTCCTTTAAAATTAAGCCCCAAACGTTGGCGATTAAGATGATAAAGGCCATGTGTAAAATCCACGAGCTTGCGCCATTACCCATTTTACTTTCTCCCATACCGTAAAAGAAAAACTGAAGAAACCAGGTTGTACCTGCAAGTGCAGAAAAAATGTAATTTTTTAATAATGGGGTACTTGTTTTTGTGTAATCGCCGAAGGTTTTGTTACGAGCGTTAAGAATCATACACCAAATAAAGTTGGTTGATAAACCTCCCCAAAGCACAACAACGTAGGTTACATTATTTTGAAACAGGAAATTTCCAGTTTCCGCAGGATTTGCAGCTTTCCAAATTGCATTTGCAGCATCAGCCATTGGCTTTCCTGCCTCGATACCAAAATTAAAACAAGCACTTAAAACGCCTGAAACTATCCCAACAAACAGGCCTAATCCAAATTTATACTCGGTTTTAACTTCCATTCCATGCGGGTCGGTAACATCAGCTTTAATTTCTTTTTCTTTCATCATACCTGCCTTTCCGCAGATTACAATTCCCAACACACACACAATAAGGCCAAGTAAAACCATTCTTCCCCAGTCGGTATGAATAAACATGCTGAAAGTGTCTTTACCTTCTTGCGGAAAAAAATCGAAATAAATAGATGGAAGAATTGAACCCAGAACCATACAAAGGCCCAGAATAATGCTGCTTCCAAGGGAAACTCCAAGATAACGAACGCCTAAACCGTATGTTAAACCGCCAATACCCCAAAGAATGCCGAAAAAATAAGTTAGCAAAAGGATACTTCCGCTGGTGCTGGCAATAATATCTGTAAAGTTCGGGATGGTTAAAAATGCAGCCAAAGGCGGAACAATTAACCACGAGAATATGCCACCAACTATCCAATAACTTTCCCAGGCCCAACCCTTAACTTTCTTATAAGGAATATAAAAACTGCCCGAGGCAAAGCCCCCGATAAAATGGAATAGTACACCTAGTATTGCTTGCATATTATTGGTTTTATATTTGGTTTTCGAAAGTATCGATTGATTCAAACTTAACTGTTATGTACTGTTATGCCAACCACCAATAAATAATAAATGTGTTTGCTATATTTGGAAAATCTAAGCCCGAAACCGTGAAATCTGAAGATTTATTAAGCCACATTGTTATTGATGAATACTCTGCAACTCCAAAATACAAGCAGTTAGTTAATGCAATTTTGTACGCAATAGAAATCGGAAAAATTGAAAAGGGTAATCTTTTACCATCGATAAACGAGCTCAGTTTTGCTTTAGAAATTTCTAGAGATACCGCCGAAAAAGGTTACCGCAGATTGCGTAAATTAGGTGTTATCGAATCTATTCCGGGTAAAGGTTATTTTGTAATCAACACCGATTTCTCCAGAAAACTTAAAATCTGCCTGCTGTTTAATAAACTTAGCACGCATAAAAAAATCATCTACGATTCGTTTAGTAAAGCCATCGGCGAAAGTGCAGCTATCGATTTGTATGTATATAACAATGATTTTACACTTTTTAAAAGCTTATTAAATAACAAAAAGGACGATTACACACATTACGTAATCATTCCACATTTTAACGAGGGCGATGAAAAAGCACAGGATATTATAAATGCCATACCGAGGGAGAAACTGGTTATTTTAGATAAACTTTTACCAGGAATTTCTGGTGATTATGCCGCTGTTTACGAAAATTTTGCCCTTGATATTTACAATGCATTAGAACAAGCACTTACTCCGCTTTCTAAATACAATACCTTAAAAATTATTTTCCCAAAGGGAAGTTATTTTCCGAAGGAGATTTTAGATGGCTTTTATCGTTTTTGCCAGCAATATGCTTTTAACCATAAAGTAGTAGATAAGATTGCCGAAGAAGAAATTAATGCTGGCGAAGTTTACATCAGCTTAATGGAAGATGATTTGGTTTACCTAATCGAAAAAATAATTGCTCAGGGTTTAACTGTTGGTACTGATGTTGGCGTAATTTCTTACAACGAAACGCCATTGAAAAGAATAATATTAAACGGTATCACAACTATATCTACTGATTTTGCCATGCTCGGAACAGAAACCGCAAATTGTATTTTAAATAACATTGTTGAGAAAATTCAGGTGCCTTTTTATTTGAATTTAAGGAAATCGCTGTAGGTATATTTTTCCCGCAGATTTTTAGCTCAAATTTAAAGGAGATTTTTGTCTGCTTGTCAGTATTGATGACATTTCCCTATCCACCTGAAAAACAGCCAAAACACTCTTAAAAACAATTGTTGAAATTTATAAACGTCAAAAACACATTAAAAATTTTTATTTGTAAATAAATAAACGTTAATTAGACATTTATTTATTGTTATGAGCACAGCAAACTATGTAATCGGTGTAGATTACGGGACAGATTCTGTCCGTTCGGTTTTGGTTGATTCCGCCAACGGAAAAGAAATCTCCTCTTCCGTTTTCCTATATCCACGATGGCAAAAAGGTTTATATTGTAAACCATCACTTAACCAATTCAGACAACATCCTTTAGATTATATTGAAGGATTAACCCACACCATTAAAGATTGTATTGCAAAAGCCGGAGGCGAATCTGCCGCAGCACTTGTTAAAGGAATTTCTGTTGATACAACTGGTTCAAGTCCTGTAGCTGTTGATGAGCAAGGAACACCATTGGCTTTGAAAGCTGAATTTGCAGAGAATCCGAATGCCATGTTTGTATTATGGAAAGACCATACTGCTGTTAAAGAAGCCGCTGAAATTAATAAACACGCCGAAAAATTTCCTGTTAATTACTTAAAATATGTAGGTGGCATCTATTCATCGGAATGGTTTTGGTCTAAACTGCTTCATATTTTAAGAGTAGATACACAGGTTAGAAAAAATACGGTTTCTTGGGTTGAGCATTGCGATTGGATTCCATTTTTACTGTCAGGTAAAACTGATGTAAAAGAGATGAAACGCAGTCGTTGTGCAGCTGGGCATAAAGCTTTATGGGCTGAAGAATTTGATGGATTACCTCCTGAAGATTTTTTTAAAACCTTAGACCCATTATTAAAAGGATACAGAGATTTACTATTTAAAGATACCTACACATCTGATGTTTCTGCTGGAAATTTAAGTGCAGAATGGGCTGAAAAGCTTGGACTTAGCACAGATGTAGTTATTGGTGTCGGTGCTTTTGATGCACACATGGGTGCCGTTGGCGGGCAAATTGAGCCTTACTATTTGAGTAAAGTAATGGGCACAAGCACTTGTGATATTTTAGTTGCACCAAATACTGACATGGAAGGCAAACTCATTAACGGCATCTGCGGACAAGTAGATGGCTCGGTTATTCCTGGCATGGCTGGTTTAGAAGCTGGTCAATCTGCCTTTGGCGATGCTTACGCCTGGTTTAAAAAACTAATCAGCTGGCCAATCGATAATTTGCTAACCGAATCTGCCGTAATTGATGAAGCAACAGCGATTGCTTTAAGAGCAGAACTTGAGCAAAAAATCTTAACCAACTTAGCTAAACAGGCTTCAGAATTACCTGATGATGATTATTCTGAACTTGCTGTTGATTGGTTAAACGGCAGAAGAACACCAGATGCAAATCAGGAGTTAAAAGGTGCAGTTACCGGCTTAGGTTTGGGTACCGATGCGCCAAGATTTTTCAGAGGATTAGCCGCCGCAACTTGCTTTGGCGCAAAAGCAATTGTAGATAGGTTCAAGGAAGAAGGTGTACCAGTTAAGGGTATTATTGGTATTGGTGGTGTGGCTAAAAAATCGGCCTATATTATGCAAATGATGGCCGATGTATTAGAAATGCCGATTCGCATTCACCGTTTCGAACATACTTGCGCCTTGGGTGCAGCCATGTTTGCAGCAGTTGTTGCCGGCATTTATCCTGATGTTGAGAGTGCAATGGCAGCTATGGGTACAGGTTTCGAGAAAGAATATAAACCAAACATCAAAATGCAGAAACTTTATCGTCAGCATTACCAGCAATATTTAAGCCTTGGCAGATACCTTGAAAAATATAACAAAAAAGATGTAAAACCATATATATCATGAGCAACTATCAAGATATAAAAGAACAGGCTTACGCCGCAAATATGCAATTACCCAAGTTGGGATTAGTGCTTTTTACCTTCGGTAATGTTAGTGCTGCTGATAGAAACAAAGGTATTTTTGCCATTAAACCAAGTGGCGTTCCATACGATGATTTAACGGTTGACAGCATGGTAATTGTAGATTTTGATGGCAATACTGTTGAAGGAAATTTGCGACCATCATCTGACACGAAAACCCACGCTGTACTGTACAAACATTGGGAAGAAATCGGTGGAATTGTACACACACATTCTACTTATGGCACCGCCTGGGCACAAGCGCAAAGGGCAATTCCAATTTTTGGCACCACACACGGCGACCATTTAACGGTTGATATTCCTTGTGCACCGCCAATGGATGATGAGATGATTAAGGGAAATTACGAGTATGAAACTGGTTTTCAAATTATCAATCATTTCAAAGATTTAGGCTTAAGCCACAAAGAGGTTGAAATGATTTTAGTTGGCAACCACGCTCCTTTTACCTGGGGCAAAACTGCCGATAAGGCTGTTTACAATAGCGCAGTCTTAGAAGCTGTAGCGCAAATGGCTTTATTAACTGAACAAATAAATGCGAACGCACCGAGATTAAAAGATTCGTTAATAAAAAAACATTACGACCGTAAGCATGGTGCTGATGCCTATTATGGGCAGAAGAAAGCAGAATAATTTGGAAAGCAATTGCAGTAGTACTTAGGAAAATACAGTCCCGTACCAAAGGCACTCCTTTGGAGCCATTCGCTATAGCCCTCGTAAAAAACTCGGGGCTGCCGCTTCTGTCGGGTTTAGATGGCAGGGTTTAGCAAAGTAAAGGCGGTTAGGCGTTCGAAGTAATGGAGTGAAAAGACATAGACTATTAACTAAGGGACTCGTCATTGCGAGGCACGAAGCAATCTCATTTTAAAAAATTGCAGAAAATAAGATTGCTTCAGCTCACACAACCCTGCTTCGCAATGACGACAGGTGAAAAGGAAAAATTGTAATAGTAAGGTTTAGCTAAGTTAAATAAACCTGATTGGAGTGAACACGAAAGCCGTTTTTTTATCGGCTGAGTAATAACGGAAAGCAGGACTATCGGAACCGATAAACACCGAAGCCTGCTTTTCAAAAAAAATAAAAAACGCCTGTAAATAACAGGCAAAAAATATTCTAACTAAAAATATAAGAGCAATGATTGATTTAAAAAAATTACAAGTTTGGTTTATTACAGGTACGCAGGATTTGTACGGCGAGGAAACCTTAAAACAAGTTGCAATACACGCAGAACAAGTTGCTAAATCATTAAACGACAATCAAAAGATTTCGGTTTCGGTGGTTTTTAAGCCAATTGTTAAAAATACAGATGAGATTTTTGAAACCTTACAAAGTGCCAATACCGATAAAAATTGTATTGGTGTTGTAACCTGGATGCATACTTTTTCTCCAGCTAAAATGTGGATTAGGGGTTTAAATGTTTTACAAAAGCCTTTATTGCACTTGCATACCCAATTTAATCGTGATATTCCATGGAATACAATTGATATGGATTTTATGAACCTTAACCAGAGTGCCCATGGCGATAGAGAATTTGGCTTTATGGTTTCGCGAATGCGTAAAGATAGAAAGGTTGTTGTTGGGTATTGGCAAGATGAAGAAGTTGCAAAGCAAATTGATGTTTGGGCAAGAGCTGCCGCTGGTTGGAACGATTGGCAAGGCGCTAAATTTGCCCGTTTTGGCGATAATATGCGTTATGTTGCCGTAACCGATGGCGATAAAGTTGAAGCTGAAATGAAATTTGGTTTCGCTGTTAATACCTACGGCATTGGCGATTTAGTTGCGGTAATTAATTCGATAAGTGAAGATGCAATTCAAAACTTATTGAAGGAATACGAGGAAACGTATGAAATGGGCGATGATTTAAAAGCTGGCGGCGAAAGACACGGTTCTGTGTATGAGGCCGCTAAAATTGAATTAGGTTTAAGAAAATTTTTAGAGGATGGAAATTTTAAAGGTTTTTCTGATACGTTTGAAGACCTGCACGGTATGGTTCAATTACCAGGAATTGCTGCGCAAAGATTAATGGCCGATGGTTATGGTTTTGCTGGCGAAGGCGATTGGAAAACCGCAGCCTTAGTACGTGCTTGTAAAGTAATGGGTGCTGGTTTAGCCGGTGGCAATGCTTTTATGGAAGATTATACTTACCACTTCGACCCTGCAAATTCTATGGTTTTAGGTTCGCACATGCTAGAGGTTGATGCTTCGTTGGCTAAAGGAAAAGCAAGTTTAGAGATTCATCCTTTAGGCATTGGCGGCAAGGCAGACCCAGCTCGTTTGGTTTTTAATGTTGCGGGCGGCGATGCTTTAAATGCCTCATTAATTGATATGGGCAATCGTTTCCGTTTATTGGTTAACGAAGTTAAAGCTGTTGAAGCGGAAAATGAATTACCAAATTTACCTGTTGCCCGAGTACTTTGGAAACCACTTCCTGATATGAAGACAGGTTGTGCAGCTTGGATTTATGCGGGTGGAGCGCACCACACCGCTTATAGTCAGAATTTAACTACCGAACATTTATCAGATTTTGCAAATATTGCAGGATTGGAGTATATTAACATCGGCGCTGAAACTAAAATAAACCAGTTCAGAAATGAATTGCAGTGGAATGAAGTATTCTATAAATAATAAACTATAACCAAATTAAACTGAATTATGAACAATTTTTCGACGGTTGATTACGCCGTTTTTATCTTTTACTTTATTCTGATTTCCGCTTACGGATTTTGGATTTACAGCAAAAAGAAAAATAAAGGTACATCAGGAAGTCACGACTTCTTCCTTGCCGAAGGCTCTTTAACCTGGTGGGCAATAGGTGCCTCACTTATCGCATCGAACATTTCTGCCGAACAATTTATCGGCATGAGTGGTCAGGGTTTTCAAGTGGGTATGGCCGTTGCCGCTTATGAATGGGTTGCAGCTATTGCCTTAATTATTGTTGCCGTTTGGTTTATTCCAGTTTACCTGAAGAATAAAATCTTTACCATGCCTCAGTTTTTGCAAACGAGGTACAACGAAACGGTAAGTTTAATTATGGCAATTTTCTGGTTGTTCCTTTACATTTTCGTTAACCTAACCTCAATTCTTTATCTGGGTTCTATCGCCATTAGCAGCATGATAAACCCTGAATATTTTAAATACATCGTTATCGGTTTGGCCGCTTTCTCTTTAATTATTACCCTTGGCGGGATGAAGGTAATCGGTTTTACAGATGTTATTCAGGTTATTGTTTTAATTGCCGGTGGTTTGGTTACTACGTACATTGCCTTAACGATGGTGAGCGACCATTTTGGTTTAGGTAAAGATGCAATTGCAGGTTTTAAAATGTTGATGAAGGATTCACCAGACCATTTTAAAATGATTTTGGATAAACCAGATGCAAATTCATCGCAAGAATACGTAAACAAATATTTGGCTTTGCCGGGTATCGCCATGTATTTTGCTGGTCAGTGGATTGTGAATTTGAATTACTGGGGTTGCAACCAATACATTACACAAAGAGCGCTTGGAGCCGATTTAAAAACCGCAAGAACAGGTATTTTATTTGCAGGTTTTTTAAAACTTGGTATGCCGATTATTGTGATGTTACCAGGTATTGCGGCTTACGTTTTACATCGAAACGGTGCTTTACAAGCCGAAATGGCACCTGATGGTAAAGTAATTGCAGATAATGCATATTCGGCTGTTTTAACATTTTTACCTACCGGATTAAAAGGTTTATCGCTAGCGGCATTAACGGCTGCAATTGTAGCTTCTTTAGCGGGTAAGGCAAACAGTATTTCTACCATCTGGACCTTGGACATTTACAAAAAATACATCAACAAAGATGCTGATGAAAGTAAATTAGTAGTTGTTGGTCGCATAAGTATTTTAGTAGCAATTGTACTGTCGGTAATTTTAACTTGGGATGATTTATTGGGCATTGGTGGTGAAGGTGGGTTTACCTTTATCCAGAAATATACCGGTTTTATTAGCCCTGGTGTGTTTGCTATGTTTCTTTTAGGTATGTTTTGGAAACGCACTACTGGAACTGCTGCAATTGCAGGTTTAGTAACCGGATTCTTGCTTTCGGTGGTTTTCAATAACTATGCACCAACCTGGTTTGGTCACGATAACTTTTTATACACTGCATACTTAAACAAAGATGGCATTTACGAAATTCCATTCTTAATCTGTATGGGTTTATCGTTCTTATTTACCATGATTGTAATGGTTGGATTAAGTTTATTAGGTCCGAAAGTTAACCCTAAAGCATTCGAATTGGATAAAGCAATGTTTAAAGTTGCACCATCTACACTGGTGTTAATAGTTATCACGCTACTTTTAATTACACTTATTTATGTGAAGTTCTGGTAAAGCGGAATTTGATTTAAATGAAAAAAGGCAATTTTCTTGATGAAAATTGCCTTTTTTGGTTCTTTAAGCCTCGTAATATTTTTTATCCGCTTAGGATTCCCGCATACGCGAGAATGACGATGGAGTTACAATATGAACGTTCGTCGTTCCAAATCCAATCGGGAATCCTAAAGCTATTTGTTTTGCGCTTTAGGATTCCCGCATACGCGAGAATGACGTCGCATTTTTGAGAGATTGCTTTCCCGAATTTTCGGGATGAACTGTGCCTCGCAATGACGGAAATGGCTTGTGCTTCTAATCTTCTATTTTAACCATCGCCTTAATCACTCCACTTTTCGGGTCTAACCAACTTTCGAAATTGTCTTTAACCTCTTCAAAAGAAACTTGATGCGTAATATAAGTTGTCGGTTTTACCAATCCAGCTTTCATTGATTTAATTACATGCTCAAAATCTTCGATATTGGCATTTCGGCTACTCATTAAGGTAGATTCTCTTTTGTGAAACTCAGGATGATTGAAAATTAAATCTCCTTTTTGCAAACCAATTAGTACAAACCTTGCACCATGAGCCATATAATTAATGGCATTGTTTATCGCCTTTTGATTTCCCGTTGCATCTATAACAACCGTTGGCATATCGCCATTGGTAATTTTGCTTAATTGTTCAATAACGTCTGGAGCCAATGCATTAATGGTATGTGCAACGCCTAACTTGTTCTTGCAAAAAGCCAAGCGGTCATCATTAATATCTAATGCAATCACATTTCCACCAGCAATGCGGGCAAACTCCATTGTACCCAAACCAATCGGACCAGCACCAATTACTAAAACAAATTCTCCAGGTTTTACATCCGCTCTGCGAACACCATGAGCACCGATAGCCAAAGGTTCAACTAATGCTAATTCATCGTAACTTAAATCTTCGCCATGCAAAAGTGTACGCGTTGGCACTTGCAGATATTCACGCATGCCTCCATCCACATGTACACCACAAACCTGCATTTTTACACAGCAATTTGGCTTTTTCATTCTGCAGGCAATACATTCGCCACAATTAAAATATGGGATAAAAGTTACCGCCTCTCCTATTTTAAAATCTGTTGCACAATCAGCTTCCACCAATTCGCCAGAAAGTTCGTGTCCTAAAACGCGTGGATAATTAAAGAAGGGTTGTGTGCCCTCAAAAGCGTGTAAATCAGTTCCACAAATACCGATTCTTTTTATTTTTATAATGGCGTGGTCTTTTTTCAATTCAGGTTTTTCAGTTTCTGAATATTCAAATGCTCCGGGTGTTGTACAGGTAAGGGTTTTCATTTATAATGATTGATTTGCGAGAATGAGTGAATTTTGAATGAGTGAATTATTGAATGTTTTATAGCGATAGTAAAAAAATCAAGAAAATAATGAATGAATTATTGAATAGCAGATTAGTAAAGACCATTCTCTCATTCTATCATTGACTAAATCTGTCATTCTCTAATTAAACTACGCGTTTGCCAAAGCCCTATCTAAATGCACATATCCACCATCAACATGAATAATTTGCCCTGTGGTGTGGCTAGATTTATCAGACATTAAAAAAGCCGTCATGTTTGCAATTTCTTCTGCGGTTGTCATTCTATTTTCCAATGGGATTTTAGACGTGATTTCATCCAATTTTGCCTGTGCATCGGATAAAGTTTCAATCCAGGTTTCGTAGGCAGGCGTCCAACATTCTGCCACAACCACTGCATTTACTCGAATTCCGTATTTTAGTAATTCTACAGCCCACTCGCGGGTTAAAGCATTTCTACCGCCATTTGCGGCAGCATAAGCTGAAGTATTTCCTTGTCCAGTTTCTGCTGTTTTTGAGGTAATGTTTACAATTGCGCCTTTGCTTTTAATTAATTCTGGCAAAGCGTGATGTGCCATTAAATAATAATGAACCACGTTTTTATGTAGAGAAGCCATGAAATCTTCATAATTACCGCTTTCCAAACCAACACCATCATTAACGCCAGCGTTGTTTACCAAACCATCGATTCTACCAAATTTCGCCACAATTTCTGCAACTACTTTTTCGCAATCTTTTGGGTTCGATAATTCGGCTACAAACTGAGCTGCTTTTCCACCGTTTTCTTCAATCGCTTCAACAACTTTTTGGTTGTCTGCTGCTTTTCTACCAACGATAACTGCAATTGCATTTTCTTTAGCAAATACTTCTGCAATACTTCTACCGATGCCTTTTGCAGCGCCAGTGATGATGATAACTTTTTCCTTTAAATTTAAATCCATGTCTTTTTTAAATTATTGAATGATTGATTTTTGAATGAGTGAATGTGCTAGGCAAATTCCTATTTATATTTCGTCAAGCCCTCATCCGTTCAGTCAATTTTATTTCTTAATTATTGTATGAGTGAATGCCATAAATTTGCTGATTCAATCATTCATTAATTCTATCATTCACTCATTCTATTACTCCATCATTCTAACTACATCTGCCTTTCTTGATTCTGGCAAAACTTTTAAGCTTTCTATTTTTCCGTTTTTTAATTGTACTTCAACTGTAGTTTGGTAAGGCGCATGTAATTTGAAATGTACATCCCAATCTTTTGGCCATGCTGGAAATAGATAAATCTTTTTCCCATCAACCTGCATTAACATTTCCTGTAAACCAATCATACCAGAGCCTCCCCAATTATGGTCGGGTGTCCAATCAAAACCTGGCCCCCAAAAGGTAGGAAATCTTCTTTCTGAATTTTTCAGTTTAGCCGTTGTTAAATTTGCTGCCTCTTCCGTTAAACCTAATCTTGCTGCGAAAATATTATCCTGTTTCCAACCCACATGACTTCTAAATTTCAAAACATCAGTATCAAATTTAAAAGTATTGATGGCGGTATCCAGGCCTTTTTTTCCAACGCCATAAATTCCCCATGGGTAAACCGGGTACAACTGCGGACTTTCTGTATTATTAATACGTTCCCAAAGTTTAGCTGGTGCAATGGTTGGTTTACCATCGAAACTTCTAAAACTGATTTCAGGAATGGTTTTCAGCATTTCAGTCCATTCTTTCTTTTTAACTTCTGATAAATTAGGTTGCTCAATCAACCGCTGTAAAACTGTTTTTAAAGCCGCGATTGTTGAAGTAGCATTATAAGCCATTTTGTACGTTTCAACTCCCGAACCTGGATACAAAACTAAATGTCCGTTGGCATCCAAAGCTTTTGCGCCACGTTGTTTAGCCAGATAAGTATAATGTTCTTTGAAAAAAGTCAATGAACTTTCAATCAACGGAAAATATTTTTCGATGTTGCGGTTATCATATCTTTCAGTTTCCAAAATCATCATACAAAACTCCAAAACTGTATCCCATTCATATTCTAACCAGGCATTGTATTCCATTCCTTTATTAAAATCGGCAGGACGTTTCCAGCCATATTCAGCAGGATTTGGTAAGCCAAAGTTCTCCAATTGCTCGGTAAAGCTTGCGCCCTTATGCCCCCAAGCGGCTTCCGTTCTGATTTCAGCATTTTTCAGCAAGTCCAGATAAAAATCGAACTGCGGTTTCATCATATCAAAATCGCCGCTTTTTAGCATTGGCCAATAAACCAAACGCTGGTTTTGAGCCGTATGTGTTCCGCCGCCCCAATTTCTAAAATCGGGTGTGTATTTCAATGTCGAATCCGTAAGTTGCGGGTCGAATGTAAACAAACCACCGTTAAATTTGGTTGGATATTTACCAAAGGCATTGCAACCCAACATATATCGAAACAACTGATAATTTTTTGAGGATTGATTGGCTTGCTCGTTTTTAGAATTGATGTAAATGAAACTTTTTTTCCAGTAATCGTTCCACCATTTTATACTTGCTTTTTGGGTTGAATGCTGTTTAATCGAATACAATTCCTTTTCCCAATTTTGGACATCAGCTTTGCTCGTATTTAAGCTAATCGTTATTTCTTGCGACTGAGTTGGGGTTTTGCTTTTCAACTTCCAAGATTTGAAAGGAGTACTTAAATAAATTCCAGTATCATTTCCAGTTGGAATCATATTTTTTCCTTGCATCGAACCGCCGAAAATTAAGTTTTTTATAGGATTGAAAAAATCGGCTTTCCTATCTTCCAAACCTTGCTGTTTAACCGCAACATCGAAAACAGTTTCTGCTTTATTTTGATGATAAAATTGAATACTATTATTTTTAAAAGCAATTACATCTTTCGCAGTTTTAACAATGCCTTGCGGCGCCCATTTGTAAGAATTCTGGTTATTTTCTTTACCTTTTGTAATTCTATCTTCGTAACGCCAGCTTTCGTAACTTGCTTCGGTAATAATCTTCTGGTTTGATTTTATGTCCAAATGAACAACAGGATTAAACACATCAACCCAAACGTTAATTTGAATTCCTGGACCATTGATTTGAGCATAACCATCATTTAAAATCAATTCTTGTTTGAAGGTTTTTCCGTCAAAAGGATTCGAGCTAAATTTCAACCTTATACGACCGAGTTTGAGTAAGGTATTATTTTCATCGAAAGTTCCGCTACGCGATAAATAAAGATAAACATCTCCTTTTTCAACCCATAAATTTAGACCAATATCGCCACCACCAACAGGCATCGATTCTGCTGAATTAAGGCTTTGGGTAGTCCAAATAACGTTTTCTTGAGCTTGGGTTGTTGGGATGAACCACAAAGACAGAAAGAAAAGATTAAGTAGTTTTAATCGAATAAATTTTGACCATATAAGACATTTAAGAACATTTAAGTTCTTAGCCAAATTACTTGGTGTTATTGGTGTCTCAGTGGTAAAATATATCATTATTTTTATTTGTGTTTATTCTTTATTACGTCATTGCGAGGTACGAAGCAATCTTAATACAAGAGATTGCTTCTTACCTCGCAATGAGGGGTGTGTTTAATTATCCCAATCATCTGTACGGAAAGAGGAAACTGGCAGGCCGTCATTTCCAAATAAATCTCCAACTATAAAATCTTTAAAAGCATAACGTACCGCAACTGGAACTTTCACTTGTTCTGCCGAAACCGCAATGCTGCTTCCTTTAATTATCGCTTTCGCGGGATAAAATTTCTTATCTGCGCCAGCAATTTCAAACGTGGTTAACTCTTTACTAAACGAAGTTAATCCATTCGGAACGTCTTTAAATTTAACAATTGCAGTATTTTTTTCGATGGTTAAAGATTCATATAACGGACTTGTTGCACTAAAACCTTTAATACCGTATGTTTTAGCCAAAGCCAGAAAAGCTAAACGCTCTCCACCCTGCTTTTTTCTCGAAGGATGAATCATATTTTCTTCACCAATATCCATTAAAACAGCCATTGCTGAGTTTGGGATTTTGTCTAAGGATTTACGTTGCGCATCTCTTAAAAAAGCTGAATTATATTTTCCGCCCTTATGAAATGGCGCTAATTGCGAATAATTGTAAGGCGCAATTTGTGCATAATAGAATGGAAATTCGCCATTATCCCAGTTTTTCCGCCAACTCGAAACCATTGCAGGAAACAAATCTTCATAACGGTCTGGCCGTTCGTAATTAGATTCGCCTTGATAAAAAATTGCGCCTTTTATACCATATCCAATCACTGGATAAAGCATTCCATTGTATAAAGTGGTTGGCGTTCTGCTCACGTCTTTAATCGAATCGCCTTTTGATGGAATTTTAATTTCTGGAAATGCTTTTAAATCTTCGGGCGACATCCAGGCTTCAATGGAAGAACCGCTATAACTATCGTTAATTATCCCGATAGGTACATTTAAAATCTCACTTAAAAGCGAACCAAAATAATAGGCCGTTGCACTGAAATTAGCAACAACTTCTGGCTCACTCAATTTCCATTCGGATGGTTTGCTTTTTTCTTGTCGCTCTGTTGTAGATGAACGTGGAACCGTGTATAATCTGATGTTCGGATTTTTAGATTTCAAAATTGCTTCATTACTACCAATATTTGGCTGACCTTTATATCCCTTCATTGGCAATTCCATGTTCGATTGTCCACCGCAAAACCAAACCTCGCCGATTAAAATATCTGTTAAAATTAGCTTTTCACCATCATTAAATTCGATATTATATGGTCCTCCAGCTGACGAAGTAGCAATTTTAACCTTCCATTTACCATTTTGGTCTGTCGTAACCGAATAGTTTTCCTTATTCCACGAAGTGATGATTTTTACTTTGGAAGATGGCTTTGCCCAACCCCAAATGGCAACGTTGCTTTGTTGCTGTAAAACCATGTGGTTGGTAAAAATTGATGCAGGTTTAACCGTTGCATTCGCAATGAACACATTTGCAAAGCAATTTAATATTAATATGATTTTAAGAAACTTTCTTTTCATTTTCTTCTACTTTTAATGCTTTTCTTCTCCAATAATTTGCCAAGATAGAGCCCGAAATATTCATCCACGGACTAAAAACAGCGGCCGCTAAACCTACTGTTCCTAATTTACCCATTCCACCAGCCAAACCAGAAGCCATGCCACCATTTTGCAGACCAACTTCAAACGCTACGGTTCTCGATGATTTTTTGTCCAAACCAAACACTCGACTTAACATATATCCAAATAAATAACCTGCTCCATTATGAATAACTGAAGCCAAAAACAGTAAAAAACCAACCTTCAAAAGGTTATCGCGACCAGCCGCTGTAGTTACCGTTGTAAAATAAACAATCCCAAACATGGAAACGTAAGGCATCAAATCATCTAAATTTTTGATTTTATAGGTGAGCAAATGATAAATTACGCCAACCAAAAATGCGCCTGCAAAAAAACTGAAAATCTCAACAGATTGCATGGCATCTTCTGGTAAAGTTTGTGCTAAACTATTCCATAATCCAAAATATATTGCGGTAAGCCACAGTATGCTAAAGCCAACAATAACTTTTATAATATTGATGCCTTTTGGTGATGCTTTTTTCAGATAATCGTGTACTAATGCTGCTCCAATCGGAACAATAACAATTTTGATAATTTCCATCATCATGTTCAAAAACTTAATTTCGATAAGTGTTCCAGCCAAAAGTTTCATCAACAGCGGTGTCATAATTGGTGCCACTAAAGTTGCGATTGCCGTTACAGCAACTGATAAAACCAAATTCGCCCTTGCAATGTAAACCATAACATTCGATGCCAAACCACTTGAACAAGAACCTATCAAAATAATGCCTGCGGCAATTTCAGGTTCAAAATTGAATACTTTAACCAGCAGTAACCCCATTAAAGGCATGATAGAAAAGTGGCAAAGCAAACCAATAATTATTCCTTTACCCGAATTTGCTAATCCAGAAAAATCCTTTAAACCCATTTGTATGCCCATACCGAACATTACAAATTGCACCACCACTAAAACAAGCCATTTATTTCTTAAATCGAAGCTGCCCCATTTTAAAAATGCTGACGGATAAACCATTCCTGCAACAACTGCAACGATAATCCACATGGTGTATTGATAACTTTTTAAACTTTCGATTGCACCAATGCCAATTGCAAAACTTACAGCGGTTGTAACTAAGGCAGGCTGCCACAAAGCCGCGTTTTGAGTAATACAGCCGAACAGTAATATTGCCAATGCAATTGCGGCAATGCCGAGGCAAATTTTTCGGATTTTATACATGCCCCTAATCCTTTAATAGTGAGGCAATATGTTGAATTGCTAAAGCAGGACTTGATAAAATTGGAATGCGTTTTTCAGATTCCTGCAAACCATCCACCACTCTAGACATAGAAGCCTGAGCTAAAACGATTACATCAACCTCTGTAGAAAGCTGCTTTAAAGCTGCCGAAACCATTTCATCGTGCTGCTCAGGATTTCCACTCATTAAAGCTTCAAAAGCACCTTCACACAATTTAGAAGTTAGTTCAATTTCTTTACCAGCAGCGGCAGCTCTACGTTTTACTAAATCGCTTGTTGGTCCTAATGTTGTAGGTAATGTTGCAATAACACCTATTTTTTTCCCCGTTTGCACGGCTAAATCAGCCATTGGTTGGTCTACCCTTAAAACAGGAACGCCAGTTAACTCGGCTGCCGCTTCTACAGCGGCACCAATTGAAGAACAGGTTACTAAAATATAATCGGCGCCCGCCAAAGCAGCTGAACCAACATGGTCTACAACTCTTCTAGCCGTTAGTTTAGTGAGTTCATTACGGGCAATCACATCTTTTATCAAACTATCATCAACAATGTTAAAAACATTAATATTTGGTAAATGCGTAGCACATAACTGTTGGAAAACAGGAACTAATGTTGCTGAAGTATGTACAAGACCGAGTGTTTTAGCTTTCATATTTGGTTGTTTAATAGGTTTTTAATTGAAATTATTGGTTGATGCCTGAACAAAAAAATCAGGTTTACCAACTTGGCCGCCTTTAAAAACGACCTGTAAATTATTTATTTTGATATTTTTTGAACTTGCCCTGCATAATGGCGCACCTGGTGCAAGCGGTAAAATCATTTCAACCGCTTCAATATCCATGGCTCTGGCTGCATAGCTAGAAGTATCACCTCCAGCAATTATTATCCGCTCCAAATCGGTTTGCTCAGCCACTTTTTTAGCGATTTCACCAAGCAAACCACCGTAAATTTTTGATGCAATTGACTTCTGTAAATCTCTGTTATTAAATATTTTATCCGTTTCAATTACACGAATATCATCGTGACCAAGACTGGTATGTACCAAAACGCTTTTACCTGATTTGATAATTTCCGAGACTTTCAGAACATAATCATCAACAATGCATTCTTTTAGTTCTGAGTCCGTACGGTATTGTTTGGCAAGGGTAACTGTATCTATGCCAACCTCCGCAAAACCATTATCCAACGCATGTTGTATTTGTGCCGAAGTTACTGGTGAGCAACTCCCCGATATAATCAACACAGGTTTTGAAAGTTCTACTTTATCCCAAGTTGATTTTTCATTCACAATTCCAGTTTCTGCCCAATAAGCACCTAAAGCCATTTCAATGCCCGATGAACCCACAGAAAAAACAATATTTTCAGCGTTAGATTGTCTTTCAATAATTTCGCCAACAGGCTTTAAATCAGCATTGGTTAAGGCATCAAAAAGCATTATTTCATTATCAGCAAAATTTAATTCAAACGGTTTATCTGCAAACTGGTGTAAATTTGTGATGTTAAACAAGCCGATTTTTTTATTGGTTTGTTTCGCTAAATGCAAGCGAATATCACTTTCATCAGCAGGCGTAACCGGGTGTTTGCGCATTGATGGATGCCTATCTAAACGATAAATGTCGCCATCGCTTCCAATGCCCATTCGGGCAAATAAATTACCGAATAAGCAATACCTACCCAATGCTGGTGCGGCCACGACCAATGGAACAAATGCTGTTTTGAATATCGTTTGCGCAACATCTATTGCCTTGCCAATGCTGCCAATTTTTGGGGAGGAATCGAATGTGGAGCAAACTTTATAGTGAACATGCTTTGGGTTAAGTTGTCTTATAGCCGTAAATGTGGGCAATAAAACGTCTTCCATATTTTCTGGCGATAAAGCCCTCGTCATGCCTGCAATGCCAATGGCTTGTATATCATGATATTGCTTTAATTGTTCTTCACAAGGCACATCTATAAATAAAACCGTTTTAATTCCTGCCCTGCACAAAAATTCCAAGGCATCGGTAGAGCCAGTGAAATCATCGCCATAATAAGCCATTAACAAACGTTTATTTTCTGTATTATCCATTTTATTTTTTACCGAAAACGGAAACTGATTGATTAAATTCTGAATATTTTTTTGCCGTATCTTCTACTGATAAACCATCTACAGCACCTTGCCAAGCCTGTTGCAAAGCAATTACGCCACCAGTTGGACCACTTGGATGTGCCATAATACCGCCACCTGCCATATAAAGTAAATCAACAGTTTTTGTACGTCTGTAAGTTTCAACAGCTTGTCCACCCCATTGCCCTGATGATACAACCGGAAGTACAGAGAATCCACCTAAAAATGGTTTTAAGCAAGATTCGATTGAGGTAACTACAGAATCATCAGATTCCCAAAACTTATTCTGAATGCCATTTACATGAATTTGGTCTACGCCTACCAAACGCCAAAGTTTCTGATAAGCTGGAAATTCAATACCCAAAAGTGGGTGCCTGTTTAACATGCCCCAACCATTTCTATGGGCGTGAATGGCCAATTCTCGGTTATCACATATCTTTTTAACGCCAGCCAAACCAACACTATTTAAGCTTATCATAGCCGATGTTCCGCCACTGCATACAATTTTTTCATAGTTACGTTGCATTTGGTCTAACTCATCACTCAAATTAAAAGCATACATCACTTTTTTCCCAGTTTTATCTGCGTGTGCATTAATCACATTCATAATCGCATCAACACGCTTATCAAACGGAGAATTAGCCGATGAGCCAAGCAATTCATCATCCTTGATAAAATCGATTCCAGCTTCTGCTAAAGTTTTTACCAGTTCGGCTGTTTGTTCCGGACTCATCCCAATACTTGGTTTAATGATGGTTCCAATTAGCGGTCTTCCGTGCACATTGGTTAATTTTCTACAACCATCAATCCCAAATTGAGGTCCCTTAAATGCATTTGCAAACGATTCAGGGAAACCAATATCCATTAATTTTAAGCCGGTGAATTGTGTTAATTCGTATAAATTGCCTTGTAAGGTTGAGATAAGGACAGGTAAGTTATAGCCAAAATTTTCTATCGACCAAGAAACCTTTACAATCGCTCTTTGATAAATCCCTGCGTTTAATTTTACACTCGGAATAGATGGTTCTGTAGAAGAATCCAGTTTTTCAATGGATTCAACCCGAGCTGCAAACCTTGCTTTTAATTCTTCTGTTTCTCCAGGTACGGCTATAAATGTTCCCGAAGATTGCTCTCCAGCCAATACCTGAGCCGATTTTTCTAAATCGAGTGGCGTTTCAATGTAATATGTTGCTGTAATTCTTTCCATAATTATTTGCTTACGGGTAACCAAACCGACATTTCCGAATGCCCACGATTGCCCCAAGTGAAATACGGTACGAGTTTTATTTCTGTTTGGCTATTATTATCATTTACAGGGCGATACAATACGTTTTTCCAGCTATTTGGCTCTACAATTTTAGCGTTGCCAACTAAACTCATCACTTCTGCACCATCAATATTCATTGATTTAGCTTCAAATTTGGTAGAGGTTGGAATAAAGGCATTGAAGATACTTTTACCAGGTAAATCGGTCGATTCTAAGCAATACACAATCGGACCACGTTTAACCGCAATTTGGTTTCTATTTTCTTCAACTAATGGGTTGGCTTCAATTAAAGTGGCATCCATTGGAAGATTTAATTCCACAACATCGCCCTTTTTCCAAACCCGATTGATTTCGGCATAAGTTCCAGAAATGGTTTTAATATTCTCTAGTTTTCCGTTGATGCTGATTTTTGCATTTTGAGTCCATGCAGGAATTCTAAGAAACATGGAATATGCTTTATTCCCGACTTCATTTACGGAGATTTTAATCTTTCCATCCCAAGGATAGTTGGTTTCCTGCACAAGAGAAATTTTTGTTCCATCAGCTAATTTTGTACTTAAGTTATTACCCCCATACAAATTGAACCACAAACCTTTATCAGAAATACTGTAAGCATAATCGCTAACTTCTGCGATGGTTCTTACCACATTTGGCGGACAACAATTTGATAAACCAATGTAAGGCAGTCTATCTTTTGACCAACGTTGCTTGAAAGGTAAATCATCAGATTGTGCAAGTGGATTGGTATACAAAAACTTCTTCCCATCTAAACTAATGCCTGATAAAACGCTGTTGTGTAAAGCCAATTCCATTACATCTGCGTATTTTGCATCGCCCGTAATTTGTAGCATTCGCCAGTTCCAAAGTACGTTTCCAATGTTTGCACACGTTTCATTGTGTGCCGTAAAATTTGGCAATTGGTAATCACGACCGAAAGCCTGATGGATTTTTTGAACATCAACGGGATTGTATGAAGTTCCGTCTGGAGAAGTCCCATCGTATAAAGAGCCTAAACCACCTGTAATGTACATTTTGTGGTTTTGCACATCATCCCACATCAAGTTTAATGTATTTAAAAGCGAATCTTTTCCAGTTTCAGAATACAAATCTGCAACACCTGCGTACAAATAACTCGCCCGCACCGCATGCCCCATTGCTTTTTTCTGCTGTAAAAATGGAATTCTATCCTGATTATCATCCGTTCCATCATCAATTTTGCCTTTTATGGCGATTAAATGATTGGCTAATTCCAAATAACGAGGGTCTTTCGTGGTGCGATACATTTCTACAACACCCATGTAGTGCGATGGACAAATGGCATTTCTCGCTAATGTTGGCGAAGCCGATTTGTAGAAATTGTATAAATAGTCAGTTGCCTTTTTAGCGATGTTAAGCAAGGTGGTTTTTCCAGTTGCTCGGTAATGAATGCAACCAGCCGTCATTAAATGTCCAATATTATAAGATTCGAAGCTTAATCTATCCTGAAATTGATTTTTAGAGCCAGTTTTACGTTGCTCAATCATTGCTTTTGTGTAGATGTAACCATCTTCACGCTGCGATTTCCCAATCACCACAATAGCTTTATCCATCATTTCATTCAATTTTGGATTTTTAGTTGAGGCGTAAAGTACAGCAACCGCTTCTAAAGTTTTGTAGTAATCGCCATCATGAAAAGATGGACCTTTATGCGAACCTGTATCTAAACCTGCAGCAATTTCAAAGTTTTTAAACGCATGGCTGATTTTCGGGTCGTTGTAAATGGCCCACATATTTGGCACCATTGTTTCGGTTGCAACCTTAAATCTGTCTGCCCAGAAACCTTTTGTCCAGGTTACATCGCTCATGTTTAGGCTGTGAAGCTTTGCAAATTTACTATTCGAAGTATTAACTAAAGCTTTGTCTTGAGCGTTTACCTCCATACATGATAGAGCTAAGATTATAATGAATGCGAATCTGTTAATCATATTACTTGCTATTAATTTTCTTGACGTCATTGCGAGGTACGAAGCAATCTGAATTATCGAAATAGATTGCTTCGTGCCTCGCAATGACGGTTATTTCTCCTCCAATTGTATAACCACAGGCCCAAATAAACCTGCAGGATTTAATGGCTTCCCTTCTAATCTGAATGGCGCTGTCGTTTTTGTAAGCCTTTTATCTTCAGGTAATTTACTATCACCAATTAAACGATTAGCCCAGGTATTTACTACTTCGATTGTGATTTCATTTTTACCTTTTTTGATGGCTTTACTAATATCGAGGCGGTGCGGCGCCGTCCACAAAGTGCCGCAATCTATTCCGTTAATTTTTACAGCTGCCATGCTCGAAAAACCGCCTAAGTCAATCCAAATGTTTTTAGTATCACCATTGTGATTAAAGGTTTTGGTATAGATAGCTGTACCTGAATAATATTTAATTGCACTGTCTGGATGTTTTGTCCAATTGATTAATTCATTAAAAATTATGGGTTTTGGAGGCCCACCATACGCTGCATCGAATTGTACAGTCCAGTTTTTGGAAATATCTTGAGCTGGTTTCAACTTATTCCAGTTAGCGCCGAGACTTAGCTTTGTTGCATTTGCCTTTTCCTTAAAAATCACAAACACCGAACCCTTCGCTGCCAATCGATAATGAAAATTTGTTCTTCCATCCTTAATCGACCAATTTTTTAAGGTTAAAGTATCATCAGAAACCGCATCATATATTTGAGGAATTTTCCCGTTTACTCTAAATGAGAATAGAAAATCTTGTTCTTTATCTTTTTGATTAGCAATAAAATAAATATCTGAATCTGAAGTTTTTCTGTGCGCAAACGCGATATGCTTTACAGGTGTAATTGTTGAACTTAAAATGTCCTGTAGCATGTTTACCTGCAAATCCTTCTCTATTCCCAAACTATTGAAATCATTTCCCTCAAAAGGCGCTCTAAAAATCTGTCCTAAACCTAATTTCTTATTGTAAATTGGTTTACCGCCACTTTTAAATGAATCAAAATTTCCACCCCAAATTTCATCCACTAGCTGATTAAATTCCGAATTTGAAACTTGTTTAATTCCATTTTGAAACGAAGGCTTTTCTGCAACAATTACCTTTGCACCTGCATTAATTAGTTCTGAAAGTTTCTTTACGGTTTCGTAACTGATGTATTCATAGTTAGGGTTTAGTTTTAACTTCCCTGTAAAAACTAAAACCTTGTAAGTTGCACCACTTTCAAAAACCACATTACCATCTTCAACAGTTGCTGTGCTCAATACATCGGGGTTAAAACTATCGTAAGCATAGCCACGAAGCGGATTCACCCAATTTTCTGGGTCGGCCATGTTTGCAGAATGTGTAACGCCGGCGGGAATTTGCCTTAAAGGTTCATCTACATTTTCCAGGCGTTTCTGTTCAGCTTCCACAACATCATCACCAAAAATGCCAGGCAAAGTCCCTACTAATCTATCAGGTAAAACCGACCGACGGGGCAATTCTTCGCCTGTAAAAACAGCGATATCAACTACTGGCTTGCCTTGTTGTAAAAGATTTTGTGTTCGCTCTGCGTAATCTATCCAGGCTTTACCCAGTTTCCACCAGGTTTGGTCGCGTTGGAAGTATAAACCAACACCATCCAAAGTCATCCCAGGCTTTCTATCCATCCACGGATTATGCGTAAAAACATGATACACCAATTTATTAATCCCCAAAGCGTAATTTCTGTCTTGCAGGGTTTTCATATTGGCAGGACTTTCGTTCCAATCCATACGAACGGTTGTAAAAGCTTCTGCCTGAATGATATTTTTACCGTAAATATGAGCGCCAGAAATGGCATCTAGCATATCATTTGGCTTATCGTGTGTTGGACTATTTAACCAAAATTCGCCCATTGGCACATCAACCGCTTTGTAATGCAACAAACCATCGCTCATCATGGTTGGTGCAATACTTTCTGCCGTAAAGGTTACGCCTTTTTCTTTTGCAAGCGTGACTAAGGTTTTATAAAACTGGTCAACAACCAATTCTGAAATTGTTTTTCTTACATCGTATAAGAAATCCTCAGATACTTTTGTACTCTCAACTGGCAACCCAGTCATAATTGGCAAATAAGGCGTTAAATCATATCCTCTGCGTTTTAAAAATTCCGACTTAAACAACGGCGACCAGTTCTGACTTCCGCACTCCCAACTATCTACATGAAAAGTGCTCAAAACTTTCTTGGCAATTTCTGGTCCGCCATGGTTTAATGCTTCACCGTACCAACTATCAAATTGCAGTTTAACTGCTGCAGGATTAAATTTATCGCTTTCTAGGCCTTTACCAGCGCCAGCCGTAGCATTGGTATGCCCTGTTGATGTATGTCCGACCCTTAAAATTGTCCAGTTTCCTTTTGTTGCTTTCCAGTTTAAACTACCATCAGGATTTAATTTATCCGTTAGGTTGATGATTTTATTTAATGGAACACAAAGGTTTTGAGCGATTTGTTCTTCTGTGCTTCGCTTACTAACTCTCCAAACAGAGCCATTTTTACCTTCAAATTGATTAATTTGCGCTTCTGAAGATAATTCTAGATTTACTAATTTTAAAGAGGGTTTCCATTTCGCAGCATCTAAATCTTCGGAGCCAGGTTCTGAGCCTTTCTTATCATAAATAAACCTGAAATACTTTGCTGTGGTTGGCGTAATGGAATGCGTTACATCTTCATCAGTATCTTGCCAGCCATGTCGTGGTGCTTCCAATCTTCCCGCAGAGCGAAAAATTTTACCATCATCGCTAACTTCGATGGCCAATCTTTGCGCCTGATAATTATTACCACTGATTTTAATGGTTATCGTTCTGCAAGTAAATGGTTTATCAAATTCGTACTGAATGTAACAAGGCTCGTTTGAACCGAAGCTTATTTTATTCCCAACTTTAACCAAACCACTCGCATCAGCACCGTTACTAGCAGTAATTTTTGGAATAATTGCTCGGGTTGAAATTCCCTCACCAGCTGGTGATAGATAAGCATAAACCGCGATATCTTTGTAATAATTTTCTTTATGTTTTGGTTTAGGTAAATTTATTTTAGTAGCTGATTTACTGATATTTATTTTAGACCAAACTACCTTTTGCATTGATAGTTCTGGAGTAATCCACGGACCACCAGCCAAAGCAAAACCATCGCTAACATGCATGCCTATTTTCAAATCCAAACGCTTTGCTTCGTTCATGGCGAACTCAACCAACTTCCACCATTCTGGCGTAAGTTGCACCGCGGGCGGACTGTAAACTGGTGTTTTGTCTGGCCCTTGAATACTCATTAAGTAAGCCCCTGCAATTCCGTTGGTTTTCATGGCTTCCAAATCTGAGGTAATTCCTTCTTTCGAAACGGCACCTTTCACCCAATACCAGAAAACCCAAGGCTTCGCACTATCATTTTTTTGAGCATGAAGCTCAAAGCAGAAAGCAGAAAGCAGAAAAAACAAGAAGATTTTTTTAAGTATTGGTTTCATTATTATTCTTTTTCGTCATTGCGAGGTACGAAGCAATCCTAAAGTACTCGCTATAAACTAGAGTTGTAAGATTGCTTCGTACCTCGCAATGACGGCCATTTTTTATTAATTATGAACGATTTTATATCCTCGCAATCCGAAGAATAAAATAATCAAATAGCAAACGAAGGGAATGCTATAACCGATTTGAATGTTATCTCCATAAGCATCGATCAAACTGCCCATTGCATAAGGCAAAATTGCGCCACCAACTATCGACATGATTAACCACGATGAACCTGGTTTGGTGTCATCGCCAATTCCATCAATACCTAAAGCAAAAATGGTTGGAAACATAATTGACATAAAAAAACCTAATCCGCCGAGCGCATAAACTACGATTACACCTGTTGAAGTAATGGCAACGATGCTCAAGAGCACACAAACCACAGCGTAAATAGCCAAGAGTTTATTTGAGGCGATGTAACGAAGTAAGGCTGTACCCACAAAACGCCCTACTAAAAATAATGTACCGTATAAACCCAAATAATAGAGTGCTGTATATTCGTCAAAACCGCCTGCCTGTTGCGCTGCCCTGATGAAGAAACTCGTCACACAAACCTGTGCACCTACATAGAAGAATTGCGCAATTACTGCCCAGCGTAAATGTTTATGTTTTAAAGCACCCAAAAAACTGCCTTGCGAAATCCCATCTTTACTGGCTGTTTTAACTTCGGGCAGTTTCATAAAGTAAAATAGAATCGCCACTAAAACCAGTACCGTTCCTAAAATGATGTATGGTGTTTTTACTGTTGATGCTTCTGTTAAAAAGTAATTGTTCCTAACCGTTTCCGTCATTGCAGCTAATTCTTCTTGTGTGTGAGATTTACCTGAAAGAATAAACCGACCAACAACTGTAGCCAACGGAGCTGCCAAACCATTGAAAGTAGCCGCTAAGTTAATTCTCCAAGCCGCTTTATCCGGGCTTCCTAAAATAGTTGCATAAGGATTTGCAGATGTTTCGAGCAAGGTTAAACCACAACCAATTATGAATAGAGCCACCAAAAAAGTAATATAAGATAAATTATTAGCCGCTGGAACAAATAAAAATGCCCCAAACGCAAACGCAAGTAAACCTGTAATCATGGTTGATTTATAGCCGAAACGCTTTAATAGAATTCCCGCAGGAATTGCCATTAAAAAGTATGCAAGAAATACAGAGGTATCAATCAGCGTAGATTGGCTATTGCTTAAATTACATGCCTTTTTTAAATGTGGGATTAAAATAGAATCTAAGTTATGTGCCATCCCCCAAAGAAAAAACAGACTTACCACCAAGATAAATGGCAATAAATACTTCTTTTCTGAGGCCGGGTCGCTCTCTGTGATGATTTCGGGTTGTGTGTTGTGGTTCATTATATTTGGTTTTATTGGTTCAATGGTTCATTAGTCATTAGTTCATTGGTTAGCAATTGTATTAGATAGTGGTTTAGTTCAGAAGTTTATTAGGCGTTTTGACTAATGAACGAGTGAACCAATGAACGAGTGAACTATTTCTTCTTCACTACAAGTAAATGGTCGCAAACTAGAACCACTTCTTTATGCTGGTTAATTATTTCTACATGTTCGGTAACGGTTCCGTATTCTGGTCTTTTGCTTTCTCCTTTTTCAGATATGGTAATTTCTGAATGAATGGTATCGCCAATGAAAACAGGCTTTACAAAACGCAATTTATCATAACCTTTCGACATTGCTTCTGGATTAATTTCTGATGCTGTTAATCCAATCCCAATGCTAAAAATCATGGTTCCGTGGGCGATACGCTGTTTAAAAGGTTGCGTTGCACACCATTCTGCATCCATATGGTGCGGAAAGAAATCGCCCGTATGACCAGCGTGAACCACAAAATCTGTTTCCGTTATCGTGCGACCTAAGGTTACACGTTTATCTTGTAATTGATAATCTTCAAAAAATGTTGATTTGAAATACATTTTAATTATTTTTTAAATTTTATTGCCATGATTAAAATCATGCGCTATTTTCTAATTTGAAATGCCGCCCAACTAAGCCAGCTCACTACATCTTCGTTCTACTCAAATCTGGCCTAACAAATTTTTCGGAATGTAGTTTCCAAGCCAAAGCAGAAACTTCAAAAGAAAAATTTTAAGCCAGGAGTTTTGTTTCTTTTGCGGTCAAAAGAAAAAAGCCCGTCTGGCCAAGACAAATTAAAAAGATTGCTTCGTACTTCGCAATGACGATATTCCTATTCAACCTTAACCCCTCCAATATCACTCGATTTATACGCACTTTCCACAACCGCCATCGTCTGAATCACATCCTCCACACTCGTATGCAATACTTGGTCACTTCCCTCATTATAGCGCATTAAATTTGCCATCGTACCAATAAAAGCCTCTGGAAACCAAGAACCATCCAATTTTACCGTTTGCCATTCTGGCGATTTCCCTTCTTCAACAATGCAATATTCAAAAACATCAGGTACACCATGAGGATAATCCATTAGCAAACCAATCTTCGCCACAATTGCGCCTTTGGTTCCCTCCCATTTGATGTAACTTTCCTGGTGATTTGGTCCAAAATCATGGTCGTGGTTGGTATTGATTACTGCATGCATCGTATCGCCGTAATCGAATAAAATTGTAGAACGAGATGAGGATAAAGTTTTGGCAGGATGCTTTAAAGTTTTTGCCAAAACGCTTTGTGGATTACCTAAAAATGAACGAATTAAGTCAACATAATGGATGCTGTGGTACTGAATTTCCAAACGCGGATGAATGATTACATGCGGAAAAATCTCCCAAGGTGTTTTAATTGTCACCCGAACTTCCATATCATACAACTCGCCAATTAGGCCCTTATTAATTAAAAACCTGGCCGCACTTACAAATGGTGCAAAACGCAGTTGAAAGTTAATTGCTGCTTTTAAATTTTTGGATTTACAAAGTGCTAAAATCTCATTAGCCTGTTCAAAATCATCGCCCATTGGCTTCTGAATCAAAACCGCACTTCCATCTGGCAATTGATTTAAAGCATCGATATATTGCGCAGGCATGGTGGTTAAATCGTAAATGGCATTTTCTGGCGCATTTGCTACAGCTTCTGCAACCGTATTAAATACATTCGGAATACCAAAAGCATCAGCTAATTTTTGTGCCCTTTCTTTTGTTCTGTTTACGATTCCAAAAACCTCAAAACCTGCTATTTTGTAAGCTGGCAAGTGTGCATCTGCAACAATTCCGCCAGCACCAATAATAATGATGGGCTGCTTGGTTTCGGGTAATTCTGGTTTATATTTAATGTCGATACTCATTTAATTCAATTTGTTAATTTGGCTTTGTGCTTCTTCAATTAAAATTACTGATTGCTCATCTGTATTCATCGCTTTCAAAACCATTTCATCAATTATTTTGGCTATCGAAGTCCAGTTTTTATGCTGTGGCAGCATGTTTGCCACCTCATGCAACTGTTCCAATTTATGGTAATATGGAATAATTTCGTTCACCTCTGCATCTTTCCAGGTCGAAATTCGGCAGCCAATTCCACCCTCCAGCGTTAGCATTTTATCCTGTTCTACATCTGTTACAAACCTTAAAAAATCGTAAGCCAGATTTTTATTTTTACTGCCTTTGGCGATGGTATAAAGCCAATATACGTTCAAAGATGCGGACTCCTTTCCTAATGCTGCCGGCAATAAATCTACTGCGACTTTGCCTTTAACTTTTGAGTTGGAATCTACTTCACACATGGCGGCAAAGCCAAACCAATTTATCATCATCGCCGCTTCACCTTGTGAGAAGGCAATTCCTGCGGCTACAGATTCGAATTCGGCAGATTTTGGATGAATCGCAGACTCATCATTTACGATGTTGCGGTAAAAATCCAAGCCATCAATTGCGGCTTTAGTATTGATTTGAATGTTTCCATCCTTATCGACTAAAGTTCCACCTCTGGTCCAAAGTTGCAGGCAAAAATCGAAAACCGTATTATGTCCATCAGGATAGCAAGCGAAAATACTTCCATATAAATTATCCGCAGGGCGATTAAAAAATTGCGCAACCTGATGAAAATCTTCCCAGGTTTTTGGCACCTCTAAAGCTTTTCCGAATTGCTTTAAATAGCTGGCCTGCTCTGCTTCGCTTTCAAATAAATCTTTTCTGTAAATGAAACATTCTGGTCCATCGTGGAAAGGTAAACCTACCACTTCCCATCCAAAACCCTGTAAACCTAATAGCGATTTACTCCATCCTTTTGGAAAATCAACTGGCTTATTATTATTGATATATGGATTTAAAACTTCGAAAGCATTGCTTAAATAACCTTCATAAATCCAATCGGTATTGATGTGGGCTATATCAAAATCACCATTCTCTAAGCCTCTACTAGTAATGGTGCTTTCGTAAAGTTCATGCAAATCCATCACAACCATTTCGAGTTTCAGCTTACAGTCAGAAAATGCACAAAATTTGTCCCAAAATTTCTGCATTGCAGACTCAAAAGGGGCAAATTTGCGTACGGCTATTCTGAAAGTATCGGCTTGATTATGCATTTGCGGTTGTATTCTGAGTAATAAATTCTTTGATGATTTTCTCGTTGTCCTGCCCTAATTTTGGCGAACCTTTTGGTGAAGTTAATAATTCTCCATCAATACGAATCGGGCAACGCGTGGTTTCATACTTATAGCCATCAACCATTTCTACTTCTTGTATCATTTTCAAAACCTTAAAGCCATCATGAGCCATCAAAGCATTCCAATTCAATACATCAGAACACCAAATATCTGCTGGTTCTAATTTGGAAAGCCATTTCTCGGTGCTTTCAGTTAGCAAATGTTCAGCTAAAATGGTTTTAATTTCATCGCGTTTATCAAAGGCTTCTTCAATGGCGATATAATCTAGAAGTTTATCGCATCCAAGCAAATTTCCCAGTTGGGGAATTGACCCCATTGCTAAAGCTAAATATCCATTTTCTGTTTGATAAATACCATAAGGCGCACCCAGATAAGCATTGGCATTGTTCTTTTTTGAACGCTCTGGCAAGCTTCCGCCATCATTCATAAAAGTGGTAATGGTTTCAAACTGAAAATCATAAGCAGATTCCATCATACTTACCTGCACAAAACCGCCCTCATTTTTTATCGCTTTGCGATACAAACAAGCTAAAAGACCTTGCGCCAAATGTGCGCCTGCAAGCATATCTACAATAGATAAACCCATAGCTACAGGTCCGCTATCCGCATTTCCAGTTAAGGAAGTAAGTCCGGTAACCGATTGCAGCAGTAAATCCTGACCAGGTTTATTTTTCCACTCTGTTTCAGCTCCATAACCAGAAATTTCGCCATAAATAATGGTTGGATTTAAAGCGGTAACTGATTTGTAATCGAAACCCAAACGTTCCATTACGCCAGGGCGGAAATTATGAATCATGACGTCTGCTTTTTTAAGCAGTTCGCGAACCATTTCGCAATCTTCCTCACTTTTTAAATCGACTTCAAAGCTCTCTTTATTTCTGTTTATGGCATGAAAAACCGATGATTCGCCATTCATAATCAAATTAGAGGTGTAAAGTGTTCGGCAAATATCGCCAACACCTAAACGCTCGATTTTGATTACACGAGCACCCATATCGGCCAAGCGCAAACTTGCCGATGGCCCCGAAAGGAACTGACTGAAATCGATGACTAAATAATCTTCAAGCGGTCGCATAGTTTTATTTTTTTTTTGAGGTACGTGAAGACACGTACCTTGGCATCTAGTCTTGTTTCGTGTCTCCACGAACCAATATTATATTTCATTTTGTCATTCTGAGCGCAGCGAAGAACTTTTTAAACGTTTCTACAGGCTCAATGTGACATTTATTTCTTTAAGCATTCCGTCATTGCGAGGCAAGAAGCAATTTTCAGCAAAAAAGATTGCTTGGTGCCTAGCAATGACGAGAACTGTTTATTAACTTATTTCAAACTCTTTATTAATTTGCTCCGTATTAAAACCCAACTTCGGCGCTGGTTTTGCCGCAAATAACTTTTCATTATCCAAACGAATCGGGCTTACGGTTGTCTTAATTTTCACATCATTACCTAAATCCAATTCTTGCTCTATTTGCAATTTTTTATAAGTATTCAGTTCTGTTGCAGTTTTGTAATTTAACACTTCGGCGCACCAAACCCCATTACTTTCTAAAAGATTAACCCAATTATTGGTATCATCTTGCAAAAATCTTTCGGCCAAACGCACAATTAATTTATCCCGATTATCAAAAGCTGAGCCTGCTTCCACATACAAATCGCTTATATCACATTTTATGATATTGCAAATATTTGGAAGGTTACCCATGGCCATTGCGATGTAGCCATCACGGGTTTCATACATACCGTAAGGCGCACTTAAATAAGCATGTGCACTACCTTTTGCCCCACTTCTATCGGGCAGTTTTCCGCCATCATTTAAGTAAGTGGTAATTACTTCGAACTGAACATCCAAAATAGATTCCAGCAAACTTACCTCAACCAAAACGCTTTTATTGGTTTTTGCCCGTTTGATTAAAGCAGCCATAATACCTTGCGCCAAGTGATTTCCACACATGATATCAGAAACTGATAAACCAAAAGGAATGGGTCCATCGGTATCTAAACCAGATAAAAACGTTAAACCAGAAACGGCCTGCACCAATAAATCCTGACCCGGTTTGTTTCGCCATGGTCCATCATTACCATAACCTGTAACCATTCCGTAAATAATTTTTGGGTTGATGTTTTGAACATTCGCATAATCCAATCCGATTTTCTCCATCACACCCGGGCGGAAATTATGTGTCATCACATCCGCTTTGCCGATTAATTGTTTCAGCTTTGCTAAATCTTCTGGATTTTTTAAATCGGCTGCGTAACTTTCCTTATTGCGGTTTATTGTATGAAAAAGCAAACTATCTTCATCAACAAATAGGTTTTTAATGGATAATTGTCGGCAAGCATCACCAGTATTTGGTCGCTCGATTTTGATTACACGGGCACCTAAATCAGCCAGTTTTAATCCAGCCGATGGTCCTGCCAGGAATTGGCAAAACTCTAAAACCAAAAGTCCTTCTAATGGTCTGTTCATGATAAAACCAAAGTTTTAGATTTTTGATATAATTCATTCATTTTCGATAAAACCTGCATTTCATCTCCACCATTCATTAAATAATCTCTCACCACATCTCCTGCATGGTCTTGAAAATACATGGAACCGTGATAACGCGGACGAAGAAAAGCTCTTTGTAAAGCAGGTAGTGTATTCGAAAAGTAATTTTGACTTTGGCGATTCACTTCTTCGTTGTTCCAGGCGGCTAAATGCCCCGGCTGGCCTCCACTTTCGAAGAACAAAGTTGATTGGCAAGATGGAGCGCCAACAAATTCTACATATTTTGCTGCGATTTCCAATTCTTCGCATTTCGAAGAAATAGCCAAACCAGTTCCGCCCAAAGTGCTTCTCAAATTGGTTTTTCCATCTAAGGAAATCATATCGTGAAAATGTAATGCCTTGCGGGCATAACCATTTCTTGAATAATTCGAGTAACCATAAGCAAAAGGACAATAAGCAATTTCATCGCTTTGCGTCATGGCTTCATAAATCTGAATCGGATTTCTGTTAAAGTTTGCTTTATCCATTTTCGAAGCCAATTCGCGATACATTTGCAAAGCTTTTACACCAATTTCGGCCGAAATTACTTCCTCATCATTTTGGCAAGGGTCTTCACCTAAAGAACAACAAAGCGTGTAAAAATTCATCAAAACATCAATCGGGATGCCTGCAAAAGCAACCAATCCTTTGTCGGCTAGGGCTAATAAATTTTCAAAAGACTTTGGTAGGTTTAATCCTTTTTCGGCAAGTAAATCTGGTCGAGAAGCGGCTACAGGTGTCGCCGCATCAATCGGCAAAGCCCATAAATGTTCATTGTAAAAGTAACTTTCATAAGATTGACCGACTGAATTTTCTTGCTGGTCTTTTAAATATTCATCCGACAGGTAAAAATCCAAAGGCACAATTGATTTTGTTTTGGCTGCGAAACCTGCCCAAGGATGGTCGATAACCAATAAATCGAATTGCTCTGCTAATTCCTGGATGGAGAAATCGGCAAACTGTTGCAAACTTCTTTTCTCCCAAGTGATATTCACATTTGGGTTTAATTCAGAAAATCGCTGTGCAGTTGCCTGCATCGGCAATAATCCACGACTATGGTTCCAGCTTATTCCTTTTAAATTTATGATATTTTCCACTTATATATCTTATTTTTTAACCGTTGACTGAAGTAAACGGCAATTTTTAATCTTCATTCTTTAGATTTCTTCAGTTCGCTCAATCCCAGCTTTGCAACGACGACAATTTGAACGTCATTGCAAGGCACAGCCTGTCCCGTTTTTTCGGGAAAGCAATCTCTTTATAATTAAGTTTTCTCATCATTTACTAGTATTAATCGTAATTGATGAAGCAGCCAAACCGGTCGATGTTGCGGTTAATTTAATAGTGCCATTTTTTTCTGTTGATTGAAGAATGGCTAAACACAAACCGTGAAATGCTTTACGGTAATTTGCTTTAAAAGGCTCAACACTAGCCTGAAAACCATTATCTACACCCGCGACAAATCCTTCACCTTCAACTTTAAAATCAACCAAATTATCCGAATTTGGCACAACATTACCAGCTGAATCCAAAATACGAACGGTTACAAATGATAAATCTTTACCATCGGCTTTAATGTTTTTTCTATCGGCAATTAGTTCAATTTTTGCAGGCTTACCTGCGGTTTTTATTTCGCGGACCAAAACATCTTGACCATTATTGCGGGAAACCGCTTTTAAGGTTCCGGGTTCAAATTTTACGTTCCATTGGATATGCAAATCATCATTTTGCTTGGATTTTTTGCCTAAGGATTTTCCGTTTAGGTATAGTTCAACTTCATCAGCATTGTTATAATAGGCCCAAACTTCAACCGATTTACCTTGCTCCCAGTTCCAATGTGGTAAAATATGCAACACAGGTTGGTTTGTCCACTCACTTTGGTACATGTAATATGAATCTTTTGGGAAACCTGCTAAATCTACAATGCCGAAATAGGAACTTCTGGCTGGCCAAGGGTAAGGTAAAGGCTCACCTAAATAATCAAATCCTGTCCAAACGAATAAACCCGAAACATGGTCGTATTTTTTAGCTTCCTTCCAGGTTTCTTCGTGTGTAGAACCCCAATAAGCAGAAACATTATCGTAAGATGAAGCCGACCATTCTTTATTACCCTCAGTAAATTTTGTTTTACCATCTCTAGGCCAGCGGCGAATGGTATCTGCGGTATCGTAATATCCCCTTGTTTCTAATGCTGATGTAGTTTCAGCTGCAATAAATTTAACGCCGGGGTAATTTTTCGGAAAATCAGCGTACTTCTTGTGGTTATAATTCAGCGCATACATATCCAGGGCTTTCGCCTGATACATAAAGTTTTTAGTAGAATCGGTTTCTGTTAAAGCAGAGATAACCGGACGGGTTTTATCTAAATTTTTAACTATTGATACCAATTCTTTTGTAAGCGCAATACCTGTGCTATCGAACTGCTCCCGAATTTCGTTGCCGATACTCCATAAAATGATTGATGGATGATTTCTATCGCGAAGAATCATATCTTGCAAATCACGTTTATGCCATTCAGGGAAATTCAGGTGGTAATCATTTTTATTTTTCTTCTTCGCCCACATGTCAAAAGCCTCATCCATCACTAGAAAACCCATTTTATCGCATAAATCTAAAAACTCAGGCGATGGCGGATTATGAGCAGTACGAATGGCGTTAACGCCCATTTCTTTCATAATTTCCAGCTGGCGTTCTATAGCTCTGGTGTTTACCGCAGCGCCTAAAGCACCTAAATCGTGGTGTAGGCAAACGCCTAAAATCTTCATTGGTTTTCCGTTTAACGAGAAGCCTTTGGCAGCATCGAAATCAAACGAACGGATACCAAATTTGGTTTCGTAAGAATCGATTACTTTCCCGTTTTGAAGAACTTGCGTAACTAATTTGTATTGATTAGGATTTTTTACAGACCAAAGTATTGGATTTTTAATGTCTAAAGTTTCATTTAATGTTTTGCCTGAAGCATCTATTTTCGATGATTGTGGAGCACTTTTAACTATTAATTTTCCATCACCACCGTAGATTGAATTTACCAAAGAAACAGTTTGCGTTTTCAGGGTTTTGTTATGAATCTGAGTTTGAATCTGAACTTTTCCAGACTTATCAGATGTAACAAAAGTTCCCCAATTTGCTACTCCAACTTTTGCTGTTGATGTTAACCACACATTTCTATATATCCCCGAACCAGAATACCAGCGAGAATCTGGTTGTAGTGAATTATCAACTTTAACCGCAATGATGTTTTTTCCGGCTTTTAGGTATTTGCTTATCTCGTAAGCAAAAGAAATATAACCATACGGGCGTTTGCCTAAATATTTGCCATTTACCCAAACTTCTGAGTTTTTATAAACACCATCAAATTCGATGGTGATTAATCTTGATGCAAAATTTGCGGGCGCTGTAAATTCCTTTCTATACCAACCAATTCCCGTTGGCAAACCACCACCCTCTGGTTTTGCAGGATTTTTCTCATCGAATTTCCCTTCAATGCTCCAATCGTGAGGCAAGGTTAGTTTACGCCATTTTGTATCGATAAAAGCAGGCGATTTTGCACCAGGTTCATCACCTAAAAAGAATTTCCAGTCTTTGTTGAAGCTGGTTCGGGTGCGAGTACCTGAAACAGATTGCTTCGTGCCTCGCAATGACGATAAAGGGTGCGTCATTGCGAGGCAAGAAGCAATCTCACCACTATAGGTTTCATTAGCGAAAGCATTAAGATTGCTTCGTGCCTCGCAATGACGTGAAGCCGATAATGCAGCAATCACAAGAACTAAAACCTTAAAATAACCTTGCATCTTCATATCTAATCATTCCACAAAATTCACTTTACTTGTACCTAAATCTTTTGATGTTGCCACAGCAATTCCGCGTTGGTCTTGCTTGTTAACCGCACAATAGAAATGATAAACCACACCTTTATATTTTACCACAAATGATTTATGTGCATACAATTCATCGTATTTTTCAGATGATTCAATCAAATTATCGCCGGTCCAATCGGTCCAGTTTATTAAATCTTTTGATACCGCAAAGCGATTGAACGAACCCTTCCTATCCTGCCAAAAAGCACCAAAATAAAACATCACATAATTGTCGCCAATTTGCTGAATCACGCCATCACCAGTAATCCCAACCGGATGATGAACCACAGGATTTTTATTAAATCGCTGCCAGTTAATCATATCATCAGAAACTGCCATGCCAATGCGCTCGTACCAACGGGTTTTCTTGTTATTTGCTAACGAATCGCCTACGGCATTGTAATACATTACAAAACGATGTCCGGTTAATCTTTTTTTATCTTCAACTACTGTGCTTTTAAATAATTTATGGCGATTTTCCCACCAGCGTACATCTTTATCCAGCGAACTTAAAACTGGTTTATCAAACCTATTCCATTCTTGTACAATTGACGGATGTTTACTTGTATAAGCCATTCCGATTGACAACGGTTCTACTTCGTAACCTTTTTCTTTTCCGCCGAAGTAAGACATCCAATATTTCCCATTGAAAGATTTCGCCGCGTAACTTCCGCCCCATTTCGTATCTAAAAGTGCATTGTAACCTGCTTTTTGGTTATCATCCCATTTGCCAGAATCTTCGAACGACATTAATTTGCCCAGATTTTCCCAGTGCAGCAAATCCTTACTTTTCGCCATCCAGGTTTCATAACCAAGACCGCTAAAAATCAGGTAAGTCATGTACCAGTCTTTGCCTTTTCTAAAAATAGTCGGGCAATCCATTTTATGGTCTTTATCGCCCGGAACCATAGCCAAACCATATTTATAAGGCGTTTTAACTTCCTGATAAATCTTTTCCATCGTTTCAACAGAAACTTGATTTGTGTTTTGAGCCTGCAAATTCATCGCACAAAACATTAGAAATATGATATACTTCATCTTATTCATTTGTGCATATAAATTTATAATGGCCTGAACCAATGGTAGTTTTTAACTTCCCATTTTCAATACTCAAGGCACCAAATTTTTGGTTCAATTCATCAGATACTGTTTGCTGAATTCTGCCCGGGAAATAAACATCCGCTTTTGTATTTACTGGAATATGAAGTTCCAGCGTAAAATTTTTATCTGTTTTTTCCCATGAGGAAGATATTTTGCCGTAAGGAGAGTTGTAGCTCACATTGGCAAAAGTCAAATCGCCAACTACTTCGGGTTCAATTTTAATGTGGTTAAAAGCAATTGAATTTTCTGCCTGACGAATGCCGCCAACGCCGCTATACAACCACTCCATTAAATGCCCAAGCATAAAATGATTATTGGAAACCGTTGGCAAAGCCGCCCAACTTTCGGTTAGCGCTGTAGCGCCTTTGGCAATTTGCATTCCGTATCCAGGTACATCCGAGCGACTATTCATATCGAAAATCACATCCGATTTACCAGCATCTTCAAGAACCCGTAGCACATATCTGTAACCAATGTCACCAGCAGTTAAACTATTTTTTCTATCTCTGATATCTTTTACCAAATTATCGATAACTGCATTTTTATCTGCATCTTCTACCAAGTCCATGTAAACTGCAATGGCATCTGCAGCCTGCGAACCTGTAGCATATTGCTTGGTTTTCGCATCAAAAAATTTATTGTTAAATGATTTTCTTACTTCAGCGGCAAGCTTTTCATATTTCAAAGCATCAGCATTTTTACCTAATAAGGTTGCCATTTTTCCAAGGATTTGTAAATCGTAATGATAAATTGCTGTTCCGGTAACACCCATTGGCGTAAGTTGAGAAACGCCCGGAGGTTTTGGACCCAAATCGTACCAATCGCCCAAACCTTGTGATAAAATGTGGTTATCGGCTTTGGTGGCCAAATAATTTATATAACGCTGCATCATCGGGTAATAATCAACCATGGCCTGCTTATCGCCATACCATTGATACAAATACCAAGGCAATAAAATACCGCTGCTTCCCCACTCAGGCGAATCGCGAAACATATCGCCGCCCCATTCAAATTTTACATACTCTGGTGCAATTTCGGGGATTAATCCATTTGGCAACTGCGAGTTTTTCATATCCTGCAATGCCTTTTTGAAAATTGGCGCAGCATCGTAATTGTAGCCAACAGAATTGCCCATTAAATGTAATTGTTCTAACCAACCCAATTTTTCGCGGTGCGGACAATCGGTAAAAACGCTAACCATATTGCTCTTAATCGACCAATCAATCAGGTTAAAAGTTTTATTAAACAAATCGTTGGAAGTTGAAAATTCGCCTACTTTTTGGGCTGCATTTCTAACGTGCAAGGCTTTCAAATTCTCTATTTCGGCTTTGCCGGATGAATTTTCTTTCCCTACCGGAACACCCCCTTTTACTTGCAAATAGCGAAATCCTGTGTAAAAGAATTTTGGTTGCCAGGTTTCTAAACCATCACCTTTTAAAATATAACTAAAGTACGATGGACCGCCGATATTTTTCTGCGTTACAGCACCATCTTCCTTAATCAATTCGGCAGGTGTAATGCGAATGGTATCGCCTTTTTTACCGCGAACTTTTAATTCGATAATAGCAGAAGAATTTTGACCTAAATCGTAAACCCATTCTCCGTTACCGACTTGACTTATTTTTTGAGCAGAAAAATTTTCAAAAACTTTAACAGGTTCTTCTTTTTGTGCGCTTAATTTTGGTCCATCAACAAGTATAGGCGATTTCCATTTGCCATCATTAAAACCTGCAACATTCCAACCTTTTTGCTCCAGGTTTGCATCGTAATCTTCGCCACCATAAATACTCGAAAAAACAACCGGCGATTTATCCGTTTTCCAAGTTTGATTACTGATGATATTTTCAAAAGTTCCGTCCATATATTCGATTTGCAAACGGCATATCATTTTTGGATATCCATAAGCCACCTTTAATTTTCTATATCTATTTTTTACAGGAGGAACATAATAAAAGCCGTTGCCCAGCATTACACCAATGGCATTTGCGCCTTTTTTAATTTGCTTGGTTACATCATAGGTTACATACAAGGCTTCTTTATCGTATTTAGTCCAGCCTGGCGCCAGGAAATCGTCACCAACTTTTTCGCCGTTTAAACTCATTTCAAAATGACCCAATCCAGAAATAAAGACAGATGCTTTTTTTATCGGCTTTGCCACCGAAAATCCTTTGCGAAACATTGGCAACACATTGTTTGTATTGTATTTATCCTTTTTACCATCGGTTGGGAGAATATTTAAATTAGAATCGGCCAATTTTTCATAAGCAATCCATTTTGCCCCTTTCCAATCTTCTGCATTTAATAAACCCATTTGCCAAAAGGCAGGTTTGCTCCAACTGGATTGATTGCCAGAATTATCCCAAACACGAACTTTCCAATAATAAGTTTTGGTTGATAAAAGTTTTACGCCTTTGTATTGTATTTGAATAGATTGTGCTGAATTTACTTTTTTACTATCCCAAACATCACCAATATTCTTCTCTAAATTAACCGCACTGCTCGAAACTAAAATTTGATAGGCTGTTTGCATCACATTTTGTTTCGAAGATTTTAATTTCCAACTCAAATTTGGTGTGGTGATATCCACACCAATCGGATTTTCGCGATAATTACAGTGAACTTCAGCAACATTTATATTTTGCCCAAACAGCGAAATGCTAATTAATAACAGACAAGAAAAAAATACGATTTTGCTCATTAAAAGTTCTACACCGTTATTGATGCTTGTTTAGGTTTATAATTTGGTTAACATCTTGATTGTAAAAATATCAATTGTAGACATTTTATGAAATAATAAAATTACCTCAATAAATTCAAATATAAATTATTTTTTTAAATATGAACTCAAACTAACTTACATTGAACTGTAAAATAACTGTAACGCTACTAGCGCTACAGTTATTTTTTTAATAATTAGGATTTTGCACCAACTGCGGATTATTATCTAACTCAGAAGCCGGGAACGGCAAAACATAATTTTTAGTTTCAAAAATTAAGGCTACACCTGCAGGAGTTTTTAACGTTGGCAATTTTATATGCGCAATATTCCAACGTTTTAAGTCATTATAACGCTGACCTTCTAGCGCAAATTCAATCCTTCTTTCATGGCGAATATAATTTCTAAGAGTCGTTTGCGTGTTGTATCTTGTCCTGTCAGTTACAGGCATTGCAATTCCGGTACGTTGTCTAACATCATCAATCGCCTTGTAAACAGTTGCATCAGGACCGCTTACTTCATTCTGAGCTTCTGCATACATTAATAAAATATCTGCATAACGTAAATGAATATAATCCTGATCGGTTAATGTTGCTGTACCCGCAGTTATCGGTGCACGAGATAAATCAACATATTTTTCCATCAAAAAACCTGTAAAAGATTGTATGAAACCACTCCATACTACATTTGTAGAATTTCTCCAAACTTCGTTGGGTAATTTCATTGTTAGATCTAAACGAGGGTCGCGGTTTGCGTATGGATTCGCAGCACTGAACAGCGGAGATTCTGCGCTTGGTTTTCCATCAGTCATTTCATAATCATCAGCTAAATCTTTGTAAGGCTGAATTAATGAAAACCAGCCTAATTCGATATCCATACCACCTGCGCCTGGAGAAGTTCTTTGCGGATTTGTTGGTGCAAGATATTGCGTTGAAAACATAATTTCGGTGTTCACCGCAGCCGTTGCTTGGCCGCTTGTTCTAAACAAAGCTGCATAGTTGTTTGATAATGCAAATTTGGCATCAGTCATAATTTCTCTTAAAACCGGAACCGCTTCTCCCCATTTCTGCTGCGTAATTAAAACCCTAGCTTTAATACCTTGAGCACTGCCTTTTACTGCATGTCCGGTATATTTTTCGTTTGGAAGATTGGCAATTGCAAAATCTAAATCTTGCTGAATTAAAGCATAAACCTGTTCTTTGGTGCTTTTAGGAACTTTAACTTCATCAACCGTTTTTGGGTAGGTTGTATTAATGGGAACACCACCAAAATTTTGAACCAGATCAAAGTAAGCTAATGCTCTGATGAAACGAACCTCTCCTTTGTAAAGGTTTTTCTTTGCATCGGTTATTGGTGCTCTATCAACATTATCTAAAAAGTAATTACAAGAGGTTATTGCTCTGTATGGAGATGAATAAAGATTTGGCAAAACACCACCTAAGGCTGGCGAAATACTTCCGGTTGTCATTTCTAGTAGATTTGCCTGATTGGTATTTTGATAAGGAAAAGCATTATCGCTCAATGCATCCATGTACACTCTCTCGTAACCTAAATAGTTTTGTTGCAATCGAGAATATACACCAGCTAAAGCGGTTTGAACATCAGTTTCTGATGCCCAGAAAATTTGCGATGAAACACTATTTAATGGATTTTTATCTAAAAAATCTTTCTTGCATGATCCGAATGTTAATAATCCGAATACAGCACACAATAATATGTTTTTATTTTTCATTAGATACAGCTTAGAATTTAACATTTAGACCAACATTAAAAATTTTGGTTTGCGGATATTGCGCAAGGTTACCTGTAGAACTTGCTCGCTCTGGGTCGCCTCCTTCGTACTTAGTAATGGTAAAAAGGTTATCTGCCGATACGTAAACATTCAGATTTTTAATGCCAATTTTTGAAATTGCCCCAACCGGAACATCATAGCCTAACATTACATTTTTCAACCTTAAGTAAGATGCATCTTGTAAATAGTAAGTTGATGCCGTGTAAGGTGCAACGCCACTATAACCAGCTACATAAAGTGCCGGAACAGTGTTACTCCTATTTTCAGGTGTCCAGGCGTTTAAGAATTTTGTAGATGGAGCTGTTCCTTGCATAAAAGGGTCAATCCCCCAGTTGTTTACGCGGTTTTTAATGCCTTCAACACCTTGAAAAAATGCACTGAAACTAAATCTCTTGTAACCCATGTTTAAGCCGAAAGAGTAATTAAAATCCGGATATGCTCCATCAACTACTACTCTATCGTTTGCGTTTACAATACCATCGCCGTTAACATCTTTCATTTTTAAATCGCCAGCTTTTGGGTTGCGATTTAACTCATGTACCGGTACATTTGGATTGCCGATATCTTCAACCTGAAAAATACCATCCCACTCATACAAATAAAAAGAAGAATATGGCAAACCAACTTCGTTTATAGTACTACCTTTTGCCGGTGTTCTAAGCTCAATAACTTTATTTTTTGCGGTAGATATTAATGCATTTAGGCCATAAGTAAATTCGCCAATTTTATTTTGGTGTGTCAAGGCTAATTCAACACCCTGACTTCTCATTTTTCCATCATTCACTGTTGAAGCGCCTAAACCTAAACTCAAAGGCACCGTTGGTCTTGCCAGAATATCAAAAGTAGAACGTCTGAACCAATCGAAAGTAGCGCCAAATAGGCCATTTTTAATATTCAAATCAAAACCAACATCAATACTTCTGGTCGATTCCCATCTCAAACTCACATCTTTAAAATCGTTAATTACACCGCCCTGTTGCAAAGCGCCATTGCCAAATGGATAATTTACGTTATTAATGATGATGTTATCCTGGTATAAATAAGTTCCAATATCCTGATTTCCCAAAGTACCATAAGATGCTCTAACTTTAAAGCTACTCAACCAGCTTAATTTATCTTTCAAAAAGCTTTCTTCAGAAACTAGCCAACCAGCAGAGAAAGATGGAAATACACCCCATCTGTAATCGGGAGAAACTTTCGAAGTTCCATCATAACGAATATTGGCTTCTAATAGATATTTTCCTTTAAAATCGTAGTTAAGTCTACCAAACAAGGAACGCATACCCCATTCTGAAGGACCTGCTAATGAAGGTAAACGTGGATGAGTGAAATACAATGATTCTCCAGAAGCCGAATAACCAGTTAAATCTTCTAAAATTGGTGCAACTGTATTTATTCTCCTACCTCTCAAATTTTGATTTTTGTAAGATAGCTGCTCAAAACCAGCCAATGCTTTAAGGTTATGATTTGTGCCTAAAGTTTTTTCGTAAGTAAATGTAGAGTAAACGGTAGGATTTAAAACCTTTGAATATTGGTCTGTAACGCCCAAAATATCCGGACCGAAAGAGTTCGCCACATATTCATTTGTTCCTGCAGCTCTATCTTGCAATAAGTAAGCTGAATATGGATGCTGATACATTTTATAGTACTCATCAACATAATTTATGGCAACTTTTGAGCTCCAAGTAAAGCCTTTAAATGGTTTTATATCGATGTAAGCCTGAGCATTAATATTGTATTCCTTAGTGGTTTGCTCACCCATTGCGTAAGCTTCCTGAGGATTACGATTTCTACCTTCATTTGCGTAAGCTCGTGATACGATTCTACCGCTTCCGTCGGGTAGAAATGGACCATAAAGTGGTCCGGCAGCATAAACCAATAAAGCCATATTTTCACCTGTAAAAGGCGGTTCCTTACGATCCTTATAAGTCATGTTGATGATTGTACCCACGCTGATACTTTTCGTTAAGTTGTTGTTATAATTTAATAAAGCGTTATAGCGTTTAAATTTGTAGCCTTTAAAAACCGCATTTTGGTCTAAATAACCAGCAGAAAGATTGAACGTACTTTTATCACTTCCACCAGAAATAGAAAGGTTATGCTGCATCACATTAGCCGGATTGATGTAATAATCCATGCTGTTAAAATCTGGATACTGAGCCTTATTTGGTGAATTTCTATATAAATCTATATCGGCTTGAGGATATCTAAAAGCGATTCCAGAACGTGCCGCAGCGGTATTGTACATTTCCATGTACTGAGCCGAATTTGTGATTAAATCTGGTAATGCTGTTGGCGTATGGCGGGCAAAATTTGTACGATAACTAAAAACAGTTTCGCCCCTTTTACCTTTTTTTGTTGTAACCAAAATTACCCCATTTGCAGCCCTTGCGCCGTATATTGATGCAGATGAAGCATCTTTTAAAACTGTTACATTTTCAATATCATCTGGTGATAAATTATTGAATGAGCCCGCAACACCATCGATTAAGATAAGTGGGTCGGTACTGCCGCCATAGGTTGAACGTCCTCTAATTAAAAAATTTGGATTATCTCTGCCAGGTTCGCCAGATGGCTGTGTTACCTGCACACCTGTTATACGACCTTGAATTAAGTTTGCGGCGTTTGGCGCTGGTCTTTCGGTCAAGGTTGCACCACTTACTGTTGCAACTGCACCTGTTAAATTTATTTTCTTTTGTGTGCCATAACCAACAACAATTACCTCATTTAGGTCATTTTGTTCTTCGGCTAACTTAACATTTATGGTATTTCTATTACCTACTGCTATTTCCTGATTGGCATATCCAACAAATGAAAACACAAGAGTTACATTTCCTGATGTAGTCGAAATTGAATATTTTCCATCGTTATCGGTTGTTGCACCAGTATTTGTGCCTTTCACTTTAACACTTACACCGGCTATAGGTTCTCCGGTTTGTGCTGTTACCTCCCCCTTAATAATAAATGTACTTGGTAAAGTCTGGGCAAATCCTGTAATCGCAGTAAACAGCATTATAGTAATGAGTTTTGCGATTAAAACATTGCGTAGCCTAAATCGGCAATAGCTTTTGCATTTAATTGGGTTCATAATCGAATTTTATTTGGTTAGGTTAATTATAGATAATCAATGTTGATTACCTGAGTTGTAATGAAGAATAGATAATGATTTTTTAAAGGGTGAATATTTGGTTTTTGTTTTCAGGTGCCCGAAATCATTCATTGGTTAGGATGAATAAAATTCTCATAATTTTTCCCTAGCATCTGACTATCTCAAATATAAATATATATTTCATATATGAATGTAACTTTTACCATGAAATTTCTATTTATATATAAATTATTTTTTTTCATCCAAATCATTAAGTTTGTTTAAATTCTAATCAATGAATAACGAATCGAAATACCAGGCACCCGCTTTAGATAAGGGCTTGGATATACTTGAATACTTATCTGCTCAATCGGTGCCATTATCGCAAACCGAAATTGCAACAGGTATCGAAAAAACACCGAACGAAATTTATCGCATGTTAATGAGCTTGGAGAGCCGTGGTTACATTTTACGTGATGAAGTTTCTGGAAAATACCGTCTCTCGCTAAAGTTATTTTATCTTTCTCATCGCCACTCTCCGATGGACGAACTTAGAAAAGCAGCACAATTTCCGTTGGAGGAACTGGCTAATACCATTCGGCAGTCTTGCCATGTGAGTATTTTGTACATGAACCAGGTTATGGTGATTATCCACGCAAAAAGCCCTGGGCCAATTGCGCTTTCCATCGAAGAAGGAAATTTATTCCCACTACCTTTAACGGCATCTGGAAAGGTTTTATTGGCCTACATGCCCGAGAACGAGCGTAGTACGGTATTAAAAAATAACGCCATTTTTAAGAAATATCCTAAGCCTCAACAAGAAGATTTTTTAACATCGCTAACCGATATTCAGCAAACGGGTTCATATTTCAAAAATAGTGATTCGGTTTCTGGCGTTACCGATATTTCTGTGCCCATCGGCATTGCCAACAACAACGGCATTATTGCTTGTTTAACCATTTCAATGTTGAATGCACTAAATGCAGATAAAGCCATTGAAAACGATGTGATTTTGGAAGAAGCGTACAAATGCGTGAAAAAAATAGAGCAACGCATCGGGGTTTAAAACATTGGATTCTGATTTTCTTCCATCAAATAGAAAAACTAAATAATTTGAAAAGCGGGGCTTGCATTTCTTCGGAAACAGCAGCCCCGCTTTTTGTTCCAATCTTTTTCAATAACTTCTGTTTTTCTGAGGAAGAAAGAATCTGTTTCATAGGCAGCAGATTCTTTCCCGAATTTTCGGGACAGGCAGTACCTCAGAATGACAGCTTATTCAGGGTAGCTGAATTTCAAAAGTATTTCCACTGCAATCCCTTAGGTTTGTTCAATTTTATTTAAAAGAGATAATTTTGATTCGGAAACCTTAAAAGCAGGGGTGAACTATACTGCAATCCAGACTTATAAAGGTC
>NZ_JAUFPW010000031.1 GCF_030409415.1 Pedobacter aquatilis
AAAGCAGGGGTCTGTTACAGGGCTTAGACCTTTATAAGTCTGGATTGCAGTATAGTTCACCCCTGCTTTTAAGGTTTCCGAATCAAAATTATCTCTTTTAAATAATATTGAACAAACCTAAGGGATTGCAGTGAAAAGCCCGTAGGCGAGGTACGAGTGCGGACTTGCAACGTAAAGCGGTACTGAACTAATCGAAGAATTACTACACTAACGTTTTCTAAAAATTTTTGAATGGTTAGTGAGGACATAGGCCAAAACTAAAATTTTTAATTTAGATTGCTTCGTACCTCGCAATGACGGTGTAAAATTACTTCCCAACCCTTAACAAAATCGGAAACCGAACTTCTTTTTCTGCATCGCTGCCCCAAGCCTCCTTAAGTTCGGTAAACATATACTCTAAGGGATTCCTTTCGTTGGCTTTTTTATAATGCTGCAATGCAGACCAGGTATTTAAATATCCTATCAATTGGTTAAAATTCCAGCGGGTTTTAATTTGAAAATGCGGCGCAATAATTTCTTCGAAGGGGAAAGGAATGGTTTTATAACTTTCTTCAATATATCTTCTTTCGGGGTCCCAATATTTGCCTAAAAAATCTTCATAAAGTTTATGTACGGCCTTATCTACCTTTTTATCGATATTCATAATTCCATAGCCAATTACCGCTAAAATGCCGTCGGGCTTTAAAGTGCGTTTTACTTCATGGTAAAAAGCATCAAAATTAAACCAATGTATTGCCTGTGCAACGGTTATCAAATCGAAACTTTCATCATCAACATTTGCCTTATCTGATGATTCTACCTGATAAACAATATTTGGCAGTTTTAAGGCTTGCTCAATTTGCTTTTTGCTGATATCTGTTGCGTAAACACCATCAAAATGCAAAGCCAATTCTCTGGCAACCTGTCCGTTTCCAGTTGCACAATCCCATGCCGCTTTTTTGTTTTTTACTAAAGATAAAATATAATCGTACAATTCTTTTGGGTAAGTTGGGCGATAAATTGCATATTCTGCAGCTTGGGTGGAGAAATTATCTTTCATAACAAAATGATTAATTTTGAATAACAGAATTGGTGATGTTGACGGCAGTATTTGCAAATATATTATTCTACTACTATCTTACCATAAACACGTAATTAATGTATTTGTGTTTAAGACTTACAATTCTAAACCCAAACGAGATGAGCAAAACTTTAAACGATTTTAGCATGGGAGAAATGGATGAAGTGAAATTTAGACTGAAATCTATTTTTGGTGGCTCGGTTGGTAATTTGGTAGAATGGTACGATTGGTATACTTATTCTGCTTTTGCGCTCTATTTTTCGCCTGCGTTTTTTCCAAATAGCAACCCAACCGCACAACTTTTAAATAGCGCAGGCATTTTTGCCGTAGGCTTTTTAATGCGCCCCATTGGTGGTTGGCTTTTTGGAAGCATTGCCGATAAATATGGCAGGAAGAAATCGATGGCAATTTCCGTTTTAATTATGGCTATTGGCTCGCTGATTATCGGATTAACGCCAGGCTATAAACAAATCGGAATTGCGGCACCGTTATTATTAGTCTTTGCCCGGCTGATTCAAGGACTGAGTACAGGTGGAGAATACGGAACATCTGCAACTTATCTAAGCGAAATGGCAGCGAAGAAACATCGTGGGTTTTACTCTAGCTTTCAGTATGTAACTTTAATTGGCGGACAATTACTGGCTTTGGGTATTCAGTTGATTTTACAAAACTGGTTGCTTAGTCCGGCAGAATTACAAGCCTGGGGTTGGCGCATTCCATTCTTTATTGGCGCTATACTTTCTTTCATCGCACTATATTTAAGGCGACACATTGCCGAAACATCAGCTTTTAAAAGTAAATCTGCCGAGGATAAAAAGGGCGGATTAGCGGTTCTAATGAAATATCCGAAAGAAGTTTTAACTGTTGTTGGTTTAACTTTAGGTGGTACAATTGCATTTTACACCTTTAGTACATACATGCAAAAATTTCTCGTGAATACGGTTCACTTAAGTAAAGAAACCTCAACATCATTATCATTTTTATCGTTATTGGTTTTTGCTATAATTCAACCGTTGTTCGGATTATTGTCTGATAAAATCGGGCGAAAACCATTATTAATTAGCTTCGGGATTTTGGGTACTTTGTTAACCTATCCAATTTTAACAGCAATAACAAAAGAGAACAACACAACAGTTATTTTTCTATTAATGATTGCGGCTTTAATCATCGTTAGTGGCTATACAAGCATCAATGCCGTGGTTAAGGCAGAATTGTTTCCAGCAGAAATCCGAGCCTTAGGAGTTGGTTTACCTTACGCTTTAACCGTTGCAATTTTTGGTGGAACGGCGGAGTATTTTGCCCTTTGGTTTAAAAACATCGGACACGAAAATTATTTTTTTGGGTACGTAACGGGCTGCATTTTAATCTCTTTAATTCTGTACACGACGATGAAAGATACCAAGCATCACTCAAAAATTGAAGATTAACAAGTTTTATAAATCAATCAAATTATAGGATTGTTACAGTTTTTTAGCTAAAATTTATAGCAAAATATCCGCAAGCAAAAATCATTTTCATATATTTACCAATATGCAAAATTTGCCACCTTTAGCCGAACGTATGCGCCCTCAAAACCTTAACGAATATGTTGGGCAGCAACATCTGGTTGGAGAAAATGCAGTTTTACGCAAAGCGATAGAAAGCAATCAGCTCCCCTCAATGATTTTCTGGGGACCTCCAGGCGTAGGTAAAACCACACTTGCATACATTATCTCTCAAGCTTTAGACAGGCCATTTTTTAACCTTAGTGCCATAAATAGTGGCGTTAAAGATATCCGAGAAGTTATTGATAGGGCAGCTCAACTAAAGGATAGCTTTTTAGGTCTACCAATTTTATTTATTGACGAGATTCATCGTTTCAGTAAGTCACAACAAGATAGTTTGCTTGGCGCAGTTGAACGAGGTTTAGTTACGCTTATTGGCGCTACTACCGAAAATCCGTCATTCGAAGTAATTTCAGCTTTACTTTCGCGATGCCAGGTTTACATCTTAAAGTCATTAACAGAGGAAGAATTAGCCGGTTTATTACAAACAGCCATTGAAAAAGATACTCTTCTCGCTCAAAAAAAAATAACGATAAAAGAGCATGAAGCCTTAATTCGCTTATCCGGTGGTGATGCCAGAAAACTTCTAAACGTTTTAGAAATTGCCATAAACGGGATTGGCGGTGATGAAATTACCCTAACAAACGAAAATGTACTTGCCCACGCCCAACAAAATTTAGCTTTATACGATAAGGCAGGCGAACAGCATTACGATATTATTTCAGCTTTTATAAAATCAATCCGCGGCAGCGACCCGAATGCAGCCGTTTATTGGTTAGCCAGGATGATTGAAGGCGGCGAAGACCCATTATTTATTGCAAGGCGATTACTTATTTTATCTTCTGAAGATATAGGCAATGCAAACCCGAATGCTTTATTGCTCGCTAATAATTGTTTTACTGCTGTAAATGTGATTGGCTATCCAGAAGCTCGGATAATTTTATCACAATGTGTAACCTATCTTGCAAGTTCTGTGAAAAGTAATGCATCGTATATGGCTATAAACCATGCACAAACATTAGTTAAGCAAACCGGAAATCTCCCGGTTCCATTACACATTCGTAACGCACCAACCAAGTTGATGAAAAACATCGGGTACGGAAAGGATTACAAATATTCGCACAGCTATGATGGAAATTTCGAAACACAGGAATATTTCCCCGATGAATTAAGTGGCACTAAACTTTATGACCCGGGTAAAAATCCGGCAGAAGAAAAACTTAGAGAAAAATTAAAGCAAAACTGGAAAGATAAATACAATTATTAGCTGTAACATTTAACGGTTATTGCGTACTAATATATAGAACTATTGCAAACTAATATCTAAACTATATGCTGAATACTTTTTTAAGCCATCAATGGAAATCATTTTGGCGTTCGCGGAACCGAGGCAGCAGTATTGCAGGTCAAATTGTTTTGGGCTTTTTTATGCTGTATTTTTTAGCTGTCGCAGTTGGCGTTGGCTTTGGAATGACTATTTTTTTACCAAAAATTTTTAAGGGTGTAAATGTTTTTACCAGCTTCAACGGCTTAATTCTTTATTATTTTGCTTTTGATTTTATAATGCGTTTGCAGTTACAAGAATTGCCAACATTAAGTATAATCCCCTATTTACATTTAAGAATTTCCAGAAGCAAAATCATCAGTTTTCTAAACTTAAAGGCGCTGTTTTCTGCTTTTAATTTGTGGCCGCTTTTTATATTTCTTCCGTTCGTATTTTTAAAGGTTGGCACAACTTACGGTGTTTTCGTTACTTTAATGTATGTGATTAGCATCTTTTCAATAACAGTATTTAATAACTACCTGGCACTTTACATTAAACGCAAATCGATAAGCAATGTGCTATATACACTTGTTGGCCTAGTTATTTTTGCCACTTTTGCCGCCTTGGAATACTACAAAGTGATTTCTGTGATGGCTGCATCTGATTATGTTTTTAAAGCAGTTGCAGCAAAACCATTTATCGGCTTTGCCTTTACCTTAGCTGCTGTTGCTATATTCTACATCAATTCAAATTTTCTTCGCAAAAACTTGTACACTGAAGAATTAAGCAGTAAACAAGAGAAAAAAGCAAGTACAGATTATGCTTTCTTAAACAGGTTTGGTCGTGTTGGTGAATTGGCCGCTTTAGAATTGAAATTAATTCTCCGACATAAAAGACCTCGTTCATCGGTTATTATGGGCTTCTTTTTTCTTTTTTACGGATTTATCTTTTACAAAGAAAAAGCCATTGATAGAGATGCTTTCGGTCAGATGATGTTTGGTGCCATTTTTATGACGGGCATATCCATCATCATTTACGGCCAATTCATGTTTGCATGGCAAAGTGCCCATTTTGATGGAATATTGGCTAATAAAATTAATTTTAAAGATTACATCAGAGCAAAGTTTTTACTTTTCACCATTGGCTGTACAATTATTACTTTATTGGCAAGCTTTTATGGTTTCTTAAGTCCGAAGCTATTGTTGCTACACGTAGCAGCCTATTTATACAATATTGGATTTGGCACCGTGGTAGTTTTATATTTGGCAACTTTAAACTATAAACGCCTGGATATTACAAAAGCAGCAAGCTTTAATTATCAAGGTACAGGCGCAACGCAATGGCTACTGATGTTTCCTTACGCATTAACTCCAATTTTAATTTATGTTCCTTTCGGGATGTTGGATAAACCTTATTGGGGTTTAATTGCAGTTTCTGTTTTCGGACTTGCCATGTTATTAATGCGTGGTTTTTGGGTAAACTACATTGCTAAAAGATTAGAATTACAACGTTATAAAATAGCCGAAGGCTTTAGAGAATAATTATGATACTAGAAGTTAAGAATTTACAAAAAGTTTATGGCGATAAAACCGTTGTAAACATTCAGGATTTAAATATCGAAGCCGGCGAAACCGTAGGTTTAGTAGGAAATAACGGTGCCGGTAAAACAACCTTTTTCCGTATGCTTTTAGATTTAATTCGACCAACTAGCGGCGAAGTATTATCTAAAGGAGCAAACGTAATGCAAAATGATAATTGGAAAAATTATACCGCTTCATTTTTAGATGAAGGTTTTCTAATAGATTACCTCACGCCTGAAGAATATTTCATTTTTATTGGCAGTCTACACAATTTAAGCGTTGCTGATGTTTCTGCATACCTTACACAATACGGGGAATTTTTTAATGGTGAGATTTTAAATAGTGGCAAATATATCCGCGATTTTAGTAAAGGAAACCAGGTTAAAGTTGGCATTGCAGCAGCATTGATGCAAAAACCAGAAATATTAATTTTGGATGAGCCTTTTGCAAACCTCGACCCAACAACTCAAATCCGTTTAAAAAATTTGCTTAAACTACAAGCTGGAAGCATGACGACATTTATTTCAAGTCACGATTTAAATCACGTAACAGATGTCTGCAATCGCATAATTCTTGTGGAAAAAGGCATTGTTATCAAAGATTTTAAAACAGATGAAAACACTTTGAAAGAGCTAGAAAGTTATTTCTCTGCTTAAATTTGTACTAATAATGATACATAAGGGAGTGTTCAACAGTTGAACACTCCTTTTTTTGCATAGTTAATTATTCTTAAAAGCTCTATAACGGTAAAAACGAAATAAATATCTGCTTAGATTTTTTTTGGCATTGTGTTTGAATAATGCAATTCAGAATTATAAATCAACATTATTATGAATATTTCAAAAGTAAGAATAGCAACATTAAGTATAGGGTTAGCAGTGGGTTCAATGGCATTGCAAAGTTGTGATAGTTTAACTAAAACACAAAAAGGTGCAGGTATTGGTGCAGCAGCTGGTGGCGTAGTTGGGGCTTTAATTGGTAAAAAAGCTGGTAATACTGCTGTGGGTGCTTTAATTGGTGGTGCTATTGGTGGTACAGCAGGTGCCTTTATCGGTCGTCGAATGGATAGACAAGCAGCTGAAATTCAAAAGGCAATTCCTAATGCAGAAGTTATTCGTGAGGGAGAAGGTATTATTGTAAAATTTGATAGTGGTATTTTATTCGATTTTGATAAAACTGCTTTAAAAGATGCAGCAAAAACAAACGTTCAAAGTTTAGCCGCTTCATTAAATCAATATCCTGATACAGATATTAAAGTAATCGGCCATACAGATAGTCGTGGAACGGAGCAGTATAACCAAGGTTTATCTGAGAGAAGAGCAGCAGCTGTAAAAGCTTATGCAGTTTCTCAAGGTGTGCCTTCATCAAGATTGGTAACTATTGGTAAAGGTTTTGCAGAGCCAATTGCAGATAACGAAACTGATGCTGGCCGTGCGGCTAACCGTCGTGTAGAGATTGTTATTGTTGCAAATGATGCATTAAAAAGCACAGCACAAAAACAAGGATAATAAAAAATTCCCTCTACCTATGAGGTCATTATATATCCAATCCCGATGCTAAAACATCGGGATTTTTTTTTGTTTACTAATTTAGTAGTAGACACTTACCCTTGAAAGGCGGCACACTACGTGTAACTATTTTGGTATGAAATCCGTTATTACGAGGCACAAAGAAATCTCTTAACAATTCTAAAAGGATCTTGCAAAGATTGCTTGATATTTAGCAATGACGAAAAGTGATATTTGTAGCGCAGAAATTGTAATGCTTAGCTTAGATTCTCACCCGCCAATGCTACAATCTTTTGGCTCGGTAAACTTACGAAGTCTATTAATCATCAATATACAGAAACTTCGTAAGTTTCCGCACGAAAGATTTGCCAAAAGTATTTCCGCGAATGTCGGGGCTATTTAACTCATTGCATTCATTATCGGTGGGTTTTCCTTGCACAAACCCCGTTAATTAAATAAAAACAACCCCCAACCTCCCGAATGATTGGGGCAAAGACTCCTTGAAAATAAAGAGGGAAGCTATACAATTGCAAATATAAAGTAGCCAATAAATTTGAAATGGGTTGAAGGCATAACTTTAAAACATCAAATACAGTATATACTAACAAGCACAACTCCCCCCTAATTTAGGAGGAGCAAGGGTGGGTATCTTCCCTTACTAAGAATTACGAAAGAAGTTGTTTAAACCCGATAGAAGCAAATAGCCCGGAGTTGAGGAACGAAACGAGGACTATAGGTGATAGCGGGACTGAAAGCCGAGAGACGCAGAAACGCTGCTTTTCGAAAAAATAAAACTATTTAGATTGCTGTTTTAATTCATTCAAAAATGAGACAAACTTTTTATCACCGTAATTTGCAATACCTTCATGCCTAAAAGATAACCGACCTTGTTTATCAAAAATTACAGTGGTTGGCAACGAACCTGAAAAAATTTGCTGTGGTATTTCACTTTCCGATTTGTAAAGTGGCAATTCATATTTTCTATCAGTCATAAATTTCTGCGATTTGGGCAAATCACTATCTGCATCTACAAATAGAAAAACCAATTCTTTATCATTTTTAAACTGATTGTATAGTTTATTAATTGAAGGCATTTCTGCCCGACAAGGAGGACACCAGGTTGCCCAAAAGTTTATAAAAATCACTTTGCCTTTTAAATCATTTAAATCAACTTTTTCACCTTTGACATTACTGAAATTTATTCCGGAAAGATCCATTTCTACAGGAGCAGTATTTTCAATTTTTGGCGAATAAAGTCCAATTTCCATCAAGCCTTTTATCAAAAAAGCTTTAGCATCAGGCACAAAAATTACAAGTAAAAGGAAAGCAATTAGTAAGATGTTTACTATATTTTTCTTAATGAATATCATGAGTTTCGATCTATATTATTTTTCTCATTTTTAAAAGCAATAAATACAAACCAAAGATTTACAATTGGTATGGCTAAAATTTTTCCCGGCAATAAAAGAACTTGACTATATATTAAAAATCGGTTAATATCATCGGTATAGCGAAACGGATTATCTATAAAACCTAAAAAACCCATATTATCTAAGTTGGGTTTTGGATAAATGTAATATGATAAGGATAAATAAATAATTATTAAGCCTGTAATGAGCATTGCATTAGATAATTCATAATCGTGAAACCGATTAAACGGGCCAAGGTAAATAACAAACCCAACGAAAAGAAGTGAAGTTAAACCAGCAACGAGAATCCAAATTCGTGGCCAGTTTAACCTGTGATGACCAGTTTCAAAATCGCCGGTTGGTCCAGGATTATTTACTTCGAATAACCATTCAAATACCGACATATAACTATTTTTTTAATCCTAACCTAAAGTTTCTGGCGGTGTCTTTTGCAATATCATAACCTGCATCTGCATGGCGAATAACGCCCATTGCGGGGTCGTTATGTAAAACACGTTTAAGTCTTTTTTCGGCCTCCTGAGTACCATCAGCAACAATTACCATACCGGCATGTATCGAATAACCGATGCCGACACCTCCACCATGATGTAAGGAAACCCAACTTGCACCGCCTGCTGTATTGATTAATGCATTCAAAATTGGCCAATCTGCAACTGCATCAGAGCCATCTAGCATGGCTTCAGTTTCTCTATTCGGTGAAGCAACCGAACCGGTATCTAAATGGTCTCTTCCAATAACAATGGGTGCTTTAACTTTCCCATCGGCTACAAGTTTGTTAAAAGCCAAACCTGCTTTTTCTCTTTCGCCCTGACCCAGCCAGCAAATGCGTGCTGGTAAGCCTTGAAAAGCAATGCGTTCTTGTGCCATTTTTATCCATCTGTACAAACTTTCGTTTTCAGGGAAAAGCTCCAATATTAATTTATCAGTTTCATAAATATCTTGTGGGTCGCCACTTAATGCCGCCCACCGAAATGGTCCCTTTCCCTCGCAAAAAAGCGGACGAATATAAGCCGGTACAAAACCTGGAAAGTCAAAGGCATTTTCTATACCAACTTCTAAAGCACGACCGCGTAAATTGTTTCCATAATCGAAAGTTATAGCGCCTCTTTTTTGCAACTCCAGCATTTGCTTTACATGCTTTGCCATTGTTGCGTAAGATTTTTTTACATATTCATCAGGATTGGTTTTACGTAATTCAGCTGCTTCGCTAACTGTTAAACCATCAGGGAAATAACCAATTAAAGGATCATGAGCAGAAGTTTGATCCGTTAGCGTATCTGGAGTAATGTTTCTATCAATTAGCCTTTGCAAAAGTTCAACTGCGTTACAAACCACACCAATTGAAATCGCTTTTCCGTCTTCCTTATATTTGATTGCTTTATCAATCGCTTCATCAATATCAAAAATAATTTCATCTATGTACCGTGTTTCTAAACGTTTTCTGATTCTCCATTCTTCTACTTCTGCAGCTAAACAAACGCCTTCATTCATTGTAATTGCTAAAGGTTGTGCACCCCCCATTCCGCCCAAACCTGCAGTAACATTTAATTTTCCTTTTAAGCTAGAGTTAAAATGTTTTTTAGCCAGAGCGGCATAGGTTTCATAAGTTCCTTGTACAATACCTTGCGAACCAATGTAAATCCATGAACCGGCCGTCATTTGCCCATACATCATTAAACCTTTATCCTCCAATTCATCAAAATGTTTTTGGGTTGCCCATTTAGGAACCAATTGCGAATTTGAGATTAAAACTCTTGGTGCATCACTATGTGTAGGTAATATGGCTACAGGTTTACCAGATTGGATAAGCAGGGTTTCATCATTCTCCAAATCTTTTAATGCTTTTACAATAAGGCTTAGCGATTCTTTATTTCTGGCCGCCTTACCTCTACCCCCATAAACAATTAAATCTTCTGGGCGTTCGGCAACATCTGGGTCTAAATTATTTAAGAGCATGCGCAATGCAGCTTCTTGTATCCAACCTTTGCAGGTTAATTCTGAACCGTTAGGAGTTTGTTTTTGGCTTAAATTTAAACCGTTGGTTAGGTTAGCAGTCATAATTACTATAAAGGCAATGTTACTTTCCAAAGATATATATTTGCATATGAATTGCTAATTTTGGGGCGTTGAAAAAGCACAGGCAAAATATTAACCATTCGCTATCAGTAATTATGCTGGTGGTTTTTGCTATTGCTTTAACACCGTGGAATATTATTCACCATCACCAACAAATTCCAATTACGGTTAAAGAAGTTAACTGTAAACATGTTAGCCACGTACAGGCACATGCAGATAACTGCTTAATATGTAATGCCAGCTTTGAAAAGAATTATGTGCACACTGCCCATCTTTATAAAATTTATCTTTCAGTTAAAATATTCGGACAAACAGAGCGAACTCTAAAAAGCTTTTATACCGAAATAAAACGGAGTTCTTTACGCGGGCCTCCCACGGCTTAATTTTTTCTGCTGAGGCATTTTTATGCCACCATATTATTTATTTTTTTATTCGGAGATAGAAAGGCACGTCTGTTTTGGTGCTTTATATTTTTCTATCTCTATCATTTTAAAACAACAGACATGAAAAAATTACAGCTTCTTGGCTTCGTAATTCTATATACATTATTTAGCATTAATGCCTTTGCAAATACGCTTGCAGAAATTAAGGGAAAGGTTTCCGATGCAGAAACCAATCAAACATTACCGGGCGCAACTATTTTTATTCCTGATTTAAAAGTTACTGCAGTTACCAATGCAAATGGAGAATTTACTTTAAAAAATCTTCCATCAAGAGGAATTTATCTGGTTGAAGTACATTATTTAGGATACAAAGAACAGGCAAAAACCGTAAATTTTAGCACAACAACTTCTTTAGAATTTGCTTTAAAACCTACAGCAATTGAAACCAGAGAAGTGGTGATTACCGGAACATTGATTAGCAGTACAAGTAAGAGAAATAGTGCTTCATCTGCCGTTGTTGGTAAAGATCAGCTTTTAGCACCTTCAACAAATTTAATTGATGCGTTGGCAAAAGTTCCGGGTGTTTCGCAAATTACTACAGGTCCATCAATCTCTAAACCCGTTATCAGAGGTTTGGGTTACAATAGAATTGTAACCTTAGATGATGGAATTAAACAACAAGGGCAGCAATGGGGCGATGAACACGGAATTGAAATTGACCAGTTTAAGTCGGATAGGGTAGAAATTTTACGTGGTGCAGCATCTTTAATGTATGGTTCTGATGCACTTGGTGGTGTCATCAACTTATTAGAGCCAAGTGCCGCTCCACAAGGACAGGTAAAGGGAGAGTTTGTAACCAATTACTCCACCAATAATGGTTTAACGGCTAATTCATTAATGTTAAACGGCAACCAGAATGGTTTTGTATGGAGAGCAAGGGGAACCTATAAAAATGCGCATTCTTTTAATACGCCAACAGGTTATTTTCCAAATTCTGGTTTTAACGAAACGGATTTAAGCGGAATGATTGGCTTAAATAAAAGCTGGGGTTATACACATTTAAATGTTTCGAGTTTCCGAAATAATATTGGTTTTTTTGAAGGAGAAACAGATGGGAACGGAAATTTTGTAAAGGAAGGTGGTGCTCCATTTTTAGATAGTGATTTTAAAAACAGAACGCTGGATTTCCCCCGACAAGACATCAGACATTTTAAAATTGCGTTGAATAACAACTTCGTTTTAGGCAATGGTAATTTAAAGGCTGATTTCGGTTATCAGCAAAATCAGCGTAGAGAATTGGAAGACGGCCCTGATCCATCCTTATTCTTCGACTTAAAAACTTATAATGCAGATTTAAAATACTATATCCACGAAACAAATGGATGGCAGCCTGTTTTCGGTTTAAGTGCCGATGCCGGTAAAAGTTTAAATAAAGGTGAAGAGTTTTTAGTGCCAGATTATAATACTTACGGAATCGGTGCTTTTGCTTATGCTAAAAGGAACTGGGAAAATAACACATTCAGTATCGGCGCACGTTACGATTTCCGTAAAAATAACGGCAAACAATTAATTGCCGATGGGGAGGAAGTTTTTGCACCTTTTGAAAATAAATTTTCGAATGTTAGCGGTGCCTTAGGTTTTACACACCAGTTTAATGATGAATTAAACTTCAAAGCGAATGCTGGTTCTGCATTTAGAGCGCCAAACCCTGCAGAGCTAGGTTCAAACGGTGTGCATGAAGGAACTTTCAGATATGAAATTGGAAATGCAAACTTAAGGCCGGAGCGTAGTTACCAAGTCGATGCAGCTTTAGAATATGAAGGCAAGATTGTAAGCGCAAGTGCAAGTATTTACAATAATTACGTCCACAATTTTATTTATGCCTCAAATAATGGCGAAACCATTATTGCTGAAGGCGATAATTATCCGGTTTACCGTTACGGACAAGTAAATGCAAATCTTTATGGTGCGGAGGCAACTGTAACCATTCATCCGGTATCTTTCATCCACTTCGAAAATACCGTTGGTTACGTACATGCTCAAAACATATCGCTTAATCGTCCATTAGCATTTATCCCTGCCGGAACACTGAGAAATGAGTTGCGTTTTGAACCAAAAATTAAAGGTACAAATGATGCTTATTTATCGGTGGGCATTAATTCTGCTTTCAGACAAAATCGTGTTGACGAAGTTTTTGAAACCCCAACAAGTGGATACACGTTATTAAATGCCGGAATTGGTGCAACCTTTAACTTAGGTAAACAGCCGCTACGTTTTTCAGTTTCTGCAAACAATTTGCTAAATCAAAGGTATTATGATGCGTTAAGCAGATACAAACCTGGCCGTTTTGATTACGAAAACCCAAATCTTGGTGTTTATAATCCTGGTAGAAATATCACTTTTGGATTGTATGTGCCGTTTACATTGGCAAAATAACGAGGAAGATCATCCCGATTTAACTCAATGAAAACGCTCCCCGACTATTCGGGGAGCGTTTTTGCTTTAAGATTTTAACAATTATTTGCCACGGAAGACACGGAATAAGGAGAATAGCTTGTTCTGTTTCCATTTTTTTGTAGCAATATTTACTTTTAGGTCTACTTCTTAAACGTTTCCCTTTTAGCACGTACATATTGGTTTGGCCACTCAACATCATCGCCCAAAATCTGCGCTGCATGTGTTGGGAAATAGGCATCTCTTAAAGATTCACGGGCGATAAAGATTAAATCTGCCTTTTCTTCTTGCAATATTTCTTCTGCCTGATGCGCATCTACAATAACACCAACTGCACCCGTATAAATACCAATCTCGTTACGGATTTTATCAGCAAAAGGCACCTGATAATTTGGTCCTGCCGGGATAAAGGCATCTGGCACATTGCCGCCCGATGATGTATCAATTAAATCGACACCCCTATCTTTTAAAACCGCAGCAAGTTGCAAGGAATCATTTTCATTCCAGCCGCCCTCTGTCCAGTCTGTAGCAGAAATACGCACAAATATTGGCAAGTCTTCTGGCCACACGGATTGTACCGCTTCTACAACATCAATTACCAAACGGATTCTGTTTTCAAAACTACCGCCATAAACATCGGTACGTTTATTACTTATCGGACTAAAAAATTCGTGCAGCAGATAACCATGCGCCGCATGAACTTCTACAACTTTATAGCCTGCTTCTAATGCTCGTTTTGCTGCAGCTCTAAATGCAAGAACAATATCCTGAATTTCCTTAATATTCAATTCGTGTGGTGGCAATTGACCTGCTTTAAAAGGAATCGGAGATGGGCCAACCGTTTGCCAAGTATTTTCGCCTTCGGCGATTTGTTCTCCCCCATTCCAAGGTAAATCGCAACTTGCTTTTCTTCCGGCATGAGCCAATTGAATACCAGCGATTGCTCCATTTTCGTGTATAAATGAAACAATTTGTTTTAATTTATTGATGTGTTCATCTTTCCAAATGCCTAAATCGGCATGGGTAATTCTACCTTCGGGTACAACAGCCGTAGCTTCCTGGATAATTAATCCAGCACCGCCCACGGCCCTGCTTCCAAGATGTACCAGATGCCAATCATTGGCAAAACCATCAATTGCCGAATATTGGCACATCGGTGAGATTACAATTCTATTTTTTAAGGTGATATCCTTTAACTTTAAAGGAGAAAATAATTTAGACATAATTGTTTAAAGTTTACCGCAAAGAACGCAAAGTTTTACGCAAAGCAAAAGAAGCATTTTGCTTCTGTCTTTTTTCTGTTCGCTTCAATTCTTTGTGATTAATTATTTTAAAATCCTGCGTTTTTAAGTTCTGTATTAATAAACTGAATTTCTTCAGCACTTAATTTTACATTTATTGCTTCTGCATTTTGCTTTGATTGTTGAGCATTTCTTGCACCGGCCAATGCAATGGTTATGCCTGGGCGCTCAACTGTCCAACGTAAAACCAACTGAGACAAAGTAGCATTTTTTTCATCAGCCAAAGGCTTAATTTTTGCAAGAAATGCATTTGTTTTTTCGATACTTTCTGGAGTAAAAAACGGATTCCCCTGGCGATGGTCGCCTGCTTCAAATTTATGGTTTGCAGATAATTTTCCGGTTAGCAAACCTCGTTCCATCGGGCTATAGGCTAAAACGGCCTTATTATTCTCGATACAAAATGGAACGGTTTCATCTTCGACCCCACGATTTACCATGCTGAACGGAATCTGATTTGAGACAATTTCTAAAGTTTTATCAGCCTCTTTTAATTGCTCCACGTTGTAATTACAAACCCCTGCATAACGTACTTTTCCTTGTTCGATTAATCGGCTAACGGCCTCGAAAGTTTCGTTAATTGGAGTTGTTTTATCCGGCCAATGGATTTGATACAAATCGATATAATCAGTTCCTAATCTTTTTAGAGATTGCTCACATTCATAAATGATGCTTTCCTTGCCTGCATATTTATAAATATCGATTTCTTGACCAGAATTATCTTTACTCTTGAAACCAAAATCGCCCTTGGCTAAATCCCAACGCATACCAAATTTGGTCACAATTTGCAATTTATCTCTTGAAATTCCCTTGATCGCATCACCAACAATTTCTTCACTGTCTCCCTGACCGTAAATCGGAGCGGTATCAATTGAGGTTACACCTAAATCATATGAAGCTTTAATGGCTTCAATTGCATCATTTCTGTCTGTACTTCCCCACATCCAACCACCGGCTGCCCAAGCACCGAATGTAATTACCGAAAGTTCTAAATCCGAATTTCCAATTCTTCTGTATTCCATATTATTTCTTTAAAATTTTATCAACCGCATAGCTATTATGCGGAAGGTATGTTAGTAACACTGATAAAAATGCGACATGAATAAGTTGAGATGGCAAAGCATCCCAGTTTTCTATCATAGTTGTACCAAATATTAGAGCCAGAGAAATAGCTCCAGCAAGTAATAATCCCTGACGCGTCCACAATCCAACTAAAATCATTAAGCCCGCAGCAAATTCTAAAATTGGTAGCGCATAACTAAAAGGGAGAACTATGGTATCTGGTAGAAATGACTTTGAGAACTGCTCCATCATCCACTTGCTAAATACTTCGAGCTTTGGTAAGCGAATTAAACCGTGTCCGAAAAAACTTAAACCAATTGCCAATCTGCTAATCAGATATGCCCATTTTGTATCCATAGAAACATATTATCATATAAACATACAATTGGCAATCCCTAGATGTTTGATTGAAACAAAGATTAAACCCATATTTTACACAAACTTTATAAAGCTCAATTTTAAAAAAGATTAAAAATAATTTGGTGATTTAAAACTAACACCATACATTAGTGTATTATTTAACTAATACAGTAGATATGATTAAAATTAACAATCTAAATTTTGGTTACAGCAAGCATAAACCATTATTTAAAAATATGAGCATGCAATTAAGTAATGGCCATATTTACGGTTTGCTTGGAAAAAATGGTGCAGGTAAATCAACTTTGTTAAAAAACCTGGCTGGTTTGGTTTATGCACAAAGTGGAACACTAGATGTTATGGGATTTAACCCGGCAAAGCGTGAGCCACAACTTTTGGAGCAAATATGTTTTATTCCAGAAGAACTATACTTACCAGGTGTTAAAATTGATGCCTATTTAAAGGCTAATGCGCCCTTTTACAAAAACTTCAATTACAATTATTTCGATTCGCTGATTAAAGAGTTTGATATCCCGGCAGGAAACAAGCTGATTAACATGAGTTACGGGCAAAAAAAGAAATTCATTATTGCATTTGGTTTGGCAACACAAGCAAAGCTGATTATAATGGATGAACCCACAAACGGACTAGATATTCCATCGAAAGCACAATTCAGGAAAATAATGGCTTCCGCTTTAACAGATGACAAATGCATCATCATTTCAACACATCAGGTAAGGGATTTGGATAATCTTATTGATACGGTAATTATGTTAGACGACAACGATGTAGCATTAATGGCATCTGTAGAAGAAATTACCGAGAAATTAACCTTTAAAAAAGTTAAGGAAGTTGATGATAGCATTTTTTATGCAGAACCATCATTATCAGGCTTTAATGCCGTAATGCCAAATTATCATAATGAGGACAGCAGACTAGATATGGAGCTGCTGTTTAATGCAATCCTTGCAGAAAAAACAAAATTTAAACCATTATTTAACTAAGCGATGAACAATACATTTAACATAACCCGATTCGGGCTTTTACTGAAAAGACAATGGTTGGATTTTGGTAAAATATATTTGATAGGTCTGGTGGTAATTGTTGGAGTAATTATAGGCTTTTACGCATGGTATGCTCCTTCACCTTTAAGATTTAATAATTATGATAATGATGGTAATCTTGATATGAGATTTAGATATGGCTTATTCTTAATATTAGGCTTTCTTTTTATAAGTGTAGTTGCGAGCAGCTATTTTGCTTTGTTTGGACAAAAAGCGAGAGCAATTCTGGAGCTCATGAATCCAGCATCTTTATTTGAAAAATTTTTAGGGGGTGTTTTTTACACGGCAATCCTTAGTCTTGCAACTTATTTAATTTTATTTTTCTTAGTTGACTTATCTTTTGTAAAATATATTAATGCAAATCTTAGTGATTTTAAAATTGACCAAGGAAAAATCTCGTCACTAAAACCTGTCGAAAGCATTGCTACACAATTATTTACTGATGCAAACTACAGAAAGTTTTTATTTAGTTTTATATCTGTTCCGTTTCTTGTTACCAGTGTGTTTTTACTTGGTTCAATCTATTTTAACAGATTTCATTACATAAAAACAGCCATCTCAGTTATGATTTTTATTGGCGCAGCAAGTTATGTTATCTCCGAATCAGCACACTTTCTAAAACGTAATATGATAAGTATAAATCATAGTGTTCATCAGAATAAAGAAGACTCAGCATTTTTGTTAATTTTCTTGATAACAACAGCCTTAACATTAATCATTTGGGCAATTGTTTATATCCGCCTTAAAGAAAAAGAAGTTTAATTTTTAATTGCTACAACATGGAATTTAGAGATAATAAGGCAATATACCTTCAAATAGCAGATTATGTTTGCGAACACATTTTGCTAGAGAAATGGAAAGCCGATGAAAAAGTACCTTCGGTAAGGGAGTTGGCTGTAGAAATGGAAGTAAACCCAAATACAGTTATGAGAACTTACGAACTACTTCAAAATAAAGGCATAATTAACAATAAAAGAGGCATTGGTTTTTTTATTGATGAACATGCAATTGATAATGTAAAAAGTTACAGAAAAATACAGTTTATAGATGATGAACTACCAGTAGTTTTTAGAAATATCTATTTACTAAATATTGGTTTTGATGAATTGCAAGCCAAATATGAATCATTTGTTAAGGAAAATTTTAACGCTTAAAACATGAAAACAAGTAATAAATTATTAATCGCTTTAGCCGTATCGCTTATTATAATACCAATTATTGTAATTGCAGTAAATGTTAAAATAAATTATAGAGATACTAAGGCTTTTTACAGGAATTTAAAAGAAAATACAGACTTTAAATCGGAACTGGATGGGTACACAATTAAGGAATTACCGCAATTTTCAGCAGTAAATTTAAATGATGGAAATGATAGCTACATTAATTTTGTAGTAGTCAAAAGCGATAAATCTGGCATCAAAATTCCAAGTGATTTAATTGAAATATACAACATAAAAGTTGATGAGAACAATACGCTGCAAATTACTTTAAAAAATGCGGAGAAGAAACTTAGATATTCTTTAACCGCTTATATTTACTCAAATAAGGTAAAAGCATTTAACATTTCAAAAGCTGGAGGTTTTACTTTAGATATAAAATCTGACTCAGTACAACTAAATGCGATAGATGTAAATAGAATATCTTTTCAAGATTTAACGGAAATAGGTTTCCTAAACATCAAGGCAAATAAAGTTGGAGATTTAAGATTTGATAACGCAAAAAACAGCAATGTTAATATCGAGTTGAATAATTCAAATTTTAGCACTTTGAAATCGCCATTTCAATCTTTAAGTATTAATTCTTTTGGCAATTCTAACATCGAAATATATGGAGACACAGGCGATAAAACAAAATATAAAATTGAAAGCCTTAGCATTAAAACAGCGGGTAAAACCGAGTTAAATATTGATGATATCAAAGTACTTAAATCTTCTGGCAGTTTATCTGATTCGACAAAAGTGAATGCATCTGCGTCTATTATAAAATCTATGCTTAACAAATAATCAAAATGCTCTCAGTAAGTTTTATGCACTAAAATTCCGCATAAAACTTACTGAGTTTTTTATATCATCAGCCAAAATTCTATCCGCATCGTTAAAAGTAACTGTCTTTCTGTAAGCACTTAAAATTTCTTCAATTTTCGGCGAGGATTTTAAAGGTCTTCTTAAATCTAAAGCCTGACAAGCAGTTAAAAGTTCAATAGCTAAAATATTTTCTAAATTATTAACTACGCGAAGGCATTTTGTTGCACCATTTGCACCCATGCTTACATGATCTTCTTGCCCGTTGCTACTTACAATACTATCAACCGATGATGGTGTACAAAGCTGCTTATTTTCGCTAACGATTGAAGCTGCCGTATATTGAGCTATCATTAAACCAGAATTCAACCCTGCATTTTTAACCAAAAAAGGTGGTAATCCCCGCTGACCAGAAATTAACTGAAAAACCCGCCTTTCTGAAATTGAGCCAAGCTCTGCCAATGCGATGCATAAAAAATCAAGAGTTAAAGCCAGTGGTTGTCCGTGGAAATTTCCTGCAGAAATAATTTTATCATCATCAGGAAAAACATTTGGATTATCCGTAACAGAATTAATTTCGGTTTCAAAAACAGAATTGATGTAATTGATACTGTCTTTACTTGCGCCATGCACTTGTGGTACACATCTAAAAGAATATGGATCTTGAGTTTGCTTAACAGCTTGCTTGATAATCTCACTTCCACTTAAATAATTATTAATGCATTCTGCTGTTTGCATCTGCCCTTTGTGTGGTCTAATTTGATGACTTAATGCATCAAAAGGATCAATTCTACAATCAAAAGCATCGATAGAAATAGCAGCAATTCTATCTGCCCACCGCACCAGCTTATTGGTATTGACTAAAATATGAATTCCATAAGCGCTCATAAACTGAGTACCATTTATTAAAGCTAAACCTTCTTTAGATTGCAGAGCCAATGGTTGCCAGTTTAGTATTTTGTAAAGTTCAGCCGTTTTAACTTTTTCCCCTTGGTAAATAACCTCGCCTTCGCCAATAAGCGGTAAAGCCAAGTGTGCAAGAGGCGCTAAATCTCCGGATGCACCTAACGAGCCTTGTGTGTAAACAACCGGGAATATATTATGTGTATAAAAATCTACTAAGCGTTGTACAGTTTCTATCGAAATAGCCGAAAAGCCATAACTAAGCGACTGAATTTTTAAAAGCAACATTAACTTTACAATTTCCTGTGGCACTTCTACACCCGTACCACATGCGTGAGAAAGCAGTAAATTATGTTGCAAACTGGTTAAATGTTCTTGCTCTATTTTAACATTTTGCAAATAACCAAAGCCTGTGTTAATGCCATAAACCGGCTCATTATTAAGCTGTAATTTGTTATCCAGGTAACTTCTGCATTTATTAATTCTATCCTTGGCAGCATCACCTAATGCTATAGAATAGTAACCAGTAATTATCTCTGAAATGGATTTTATGCTTAATGGTTGCTCACCTATGTGGAAAACGGGCATGGTTTTTAGTCTATTTGGTTGGCTCAAAAGTATAAATTAAGTCGCTTTGCAAATTACATTGCACCAAAATATTTTACACATGAAAAAACTTTTCCTTTTAATATCAATTTCTATTCTTTCATTATCAATAACTTACGCTCAAAAGATAGATACATTATCCATTAATCTTGAAAATGTAAAATATCCTTATGCATTAAAATATTTGCCATTAAGTATTGATGGACAAGATGTTAAAATGGCATACATGGATGTTGCACCAACCATTACCCCAAATGGCAGAACAATAATGCTTTTCCACGGGAAGAACTTTGGTGGGTATTATTGGGGAAATGTAATTAGAGCACTTACAGGTGTAGGTTTTAGGGTTATCGCTCCAGATCAAATTGGTTTCGGGAGATCATCTAAACCGATAATAAATTACACATTTGAACAACTTGTAAACTGGAACAAGAAATTATTAGATACGCTGAGCATTCAAAAAACATCAATATTAGGGCATAGTATGGGCGGAATGCTTGCTACAAGATTTGCGTTAATGTATCCTGATAGAATGGATAAATTGCTTTTGGAAAACCCTATAGGGCTGGAAGATTATAAGACTTTTGTTCCGGCATCAACAGTAGAAGAGCAATATCAGCGAGAATTAAAGAACACAGCAGAAAGCATTCGACAGTATTACAGAAGCTCTTATTTTACAGTGTGGAAACCAGATTACGAATACCTGGTAAATATTGGCGCTGGCGTAACATTTAGTGCCGATTTTCCGAAATATGCAAAAGTTGCTGCACTTACTTATAACATGATATATAACCAACCTGTTGCTGATGAATTTCGAAACCTGAAAGTCCCGACAATTTTATTTATTGGTAAAGATGATAAAACCATTGTTGGTAAAGGCTTACTCAGTGCAGATCAACAAGCAATACATGGTTTATACAGATTTTTGGGTAAAAACACAGCTCTGAAAATTCCAGGTTCAAAAATTGTTGAATTTGATGCTTGCGGACATATTCCGCACATCGAAATTACAACAGAATTTTTGATTGCCTTAACCGGAAGTTTATAAAATTTAGTTTATTTCTTTCCCTGTAATTTTAGTGATGCCTTCGAGCTCAAAATCAGATACAGAACCTGCGGCATTCATTTTACCGTAAAGTTCTAATCTGGTGTGGCTGTTTAAAATCATTCCGGTGGTTAAATCAACTTGTGCATCTCCCATATTTAAACCTTTTAAATCTGTTTGCATTTTTGTGCCTAAGCTTTCAAAACCACCTTTGGAAAGCAGATTTCCTTTAATGCTTAAAACCGCAACATTGCCTTTAACTTCTTTCAAAGTATAAGTAACAATAGATTCAATTGGCATTGTAATGTTTACTTTTGATGAAATTGTCCAGCTATCGCCGATTTTAACTGATTTTTGAGGAAAAATTTTTAATGCAGACTCCATCGTTTGTTTAATAACATCTGCATTAAATTGTTTAGCAAGCGATGCTTTTACAGCTCTAATTTGGGCGGTATCTGTCGTGATTTTAGTTACCATATCGTTAACCATTTTATCTACTCCAGAAACAGATTTTATACTTCCATCCGAACTAATTAACATATTAAAACTGGCATTTTTTAAACCCGCAAATGGATTTGGTTTGCCGGCTTCTTCCGTATCTGAATCTAAAATCAACTCATTACCCATACCTGCAGATTTTATCTTAACACGGTTATAAACAACCTTTATGTTTTTATCTAAGGCTTTAACTTCTGCAATTTCAAAAGTGTAATCTGTACCAATATTTTGAATGTAGTTAGACTCCTTTCCATCAGCCTTCTGACTAATAATCTGATCTGAATTTATACTGTAAGCATATTTTTTCCCTACCGGAAAAGCTTGTTTTAGCAAATATGTTTTTTGAGCAAATGTACTTGCAGTAATTAGAAAACAGGTTATTGTTGTTATGAGTTTCATAGATGATTTAATGTTATTTTGCCGGATGTTGAGCAAAAATTTTACTCAGTTGAAGATACAATTCTGGGTGTTTATCCTTAAACAAATCCGGTTTTTCGAAGAAATATTCAGACACTACAGCAAAAAATTCTGCTTCGTTAGTAATTGCATAAGGATTAATGTCTGATTTATTGTCCTCAATTTTTTCGATTTCTTCACGCATCATTTTTACCCAAGGTAAAGTATATTCATGAGCCATCAAATTTTCAGGTACGCCATCAGTAGCACCGTCTGATTTATCTAACAAATGTACAAATTCGTGTATAGCTGTATTTTCCTTACCCGCACTTTTAGAAAACCCATGTCTGAGCGCTGAGCGAGACAGAATCATTTGCCCGTTCATATAGCCACTTCCAACCATTCCCATTATATTTCTTTCGCCACCTTCAAACTGAAAATCCTTGTTAAAAGTATCAGGATATAACAAAACGCTGCTCAGGTTTTTATATTGCCAATCTTCAAAACCAAAAATTGGGATAACCGCACTTGAAGCAATGAGTAATTCATCAAGAGTAGTTAATTCCAGCTCAATACCTTCAATTCTAATTGAGGCAAAAAACTCTGCCACCTTTTGCTCAAACCGAAGTTTTTTTGTCTTGTCTAACTTTCGATAATAAGAAACGTAGTCATTCAAAATTTGCCTATCAACTTCCGTTAACGGCTCAATTTTTTGTTTTTTCTTCCGGAGGATAAAATAAAGAGCTAATAAAAAAATTGGTATTAAGTATGCGTATGGTAACGAATTCATATAATCTTTAATAAAAACTTAGCTTTCTAAAATTTCTAATTGGATTAAAACATCTTCACGTTTAACAGGATAAGCCTTATCCGAAGTTATAGATTGGTAAACGGCTTCAAAAAGTGGTAAATAACTTCCAATCTCAGAAGGGATAATTTCTTCAGTTTTATTTCCTTCACTATCTATCGTAGTTAATAAGCCATCTTTACCTTTCGCTTCAATTCCATAACCTTCATCGGTTAATTTCATACCTGAAAGCAACTGTTCTTCTTGAATATCTGTACGGTCTTTTATAAAACTACCATTTACACCATGCAAAACAAATGCAGCTTGCGGGTTTACCACCAACATACTGGAAGTTACAAAAACATTAATGCTATCTGCGTAATTTAACTGAATAGTGAAATAATCATCAACCAAGGTATCTTTTCTGTTTTTACCTAAGGTTTTATGGAAAGAAAGCGGCTTACCGAAAAGACTAATTACCTGGTCTAAAAGGTGTGGGCCTAAATCATACAATAAACCACTGGCTTCAATTGCTTGTTCTTTAAAAGCCTTCGGGCCGATAACATTTCTATATCTATCGTAACGCAAATGGAATTCGTTTAGCTTACCCAATTTACCACTTGCCAAAACTTTTTTTACAGATGCAAAGTCACTATCCCAGCGGCGGTTTTGGTAAAAGAAAATTTGTTTCCCAACCGAATCTGCCAAGTCAAATAATATTTTAGCTTGGGCAGATGTTGCCGTAAAAGGTTTCTCTACCAGAATATGCTTGCCGCTTTTTAATGCCGCTTCAGCATGTTCATAATGCAGATTATTAGGCGTGTTGATAACAACCAATTCAATTTCCGAATCATTTAATAGCTCATCAACACTATTATAACTTAAAATTTCAGGATAATCTACAGCTGCTTTTTTGGTATTACGCTCTACAACAGCTTTTAATTTAAAGCCATTATGGGCATTTAAAAAAGGGGCATGAAATACTTTACCAGACATGCCGTAAGCTAATAAACCAGCTGTAATTGTTTTATTTGAATTTGTACTCATAGGCTATAAATGTAACTAAAATTAGTTTTTGGGTGATGCTGAAATGCTTCCATATTAAAAGTTTTACCTTTTAAAGTCAAACTTTCAGCTTTCCGTATTCAGCTTATAGCTTATTTAGGTTAAACACTATCTTTGCCGTCATGAAGCCATCAGAGATTAATGCCAAGTGGAAAGTTTTGCAAGAAAGAATTTCAAAGGAATTTGATTCGGACTTCCCAGACTTGAAAGTAATGCTTTTTTTAATTGGCGTTCAGGAGCTAGGAAAGGGACCAAAAAAATATAGCAAACGCCAAAAGGAAGAATTAATGCATATTGCAACCTGCAGATTGTTGAGTGAGATGGATTTCTACGAGCTGGAAGGTGTAGATCAGGATGGTTGGCCACATTGGAAATTGATAAAGCCTATTCCTCCTTATACAATGTTGGAGCAAGAACTCTTGATGAAATCCTTAGTCGTACGCTATTTCGAAGATATTTATTCTTAAATGTTTTACTTGCCGTTGGCTAAAGCCGAACGGCAAGTAAGTTTATAATGAAAGGAATTTAAACTACTATTTTTCCAAAACTGCTTTAACCATTTCCCGGTTTGGCTTCGATACTGGAATTTTATCACCATTGTTCATTAATAAAGTTCCGCCATCTTCTTTAAGCCAGCTCTTCACAAATTTTGGATTAACCAAATGACTTTGGTGTACCCGAACAAATCCATGTGGTTTTAACAAATCAGAATATTCTTTTAAAGGTTTTGAGATTAAAATTTTCTCATCTGTTGATAAATAGATAAAAGTGTAGGTATTATCTGCAACGCAACGTACAATATCATCAACCGAAACATAACGGATTTCGTGTTGTTGTGGCAGTGCAATTTTTGGAACGGCAGGTTCGGTGCGTTTAATTTGATTGAGCAAAAAGTTCAACTGTTCGCCATTAGTTTTACTTGCGATTCTACTGTGAGCTTTTGAAACCGCCGAAATTAATTCATCAGGATCGACCGGCTTAAGCAGGTAATCCAGAGCAGCAAATTTTATCGCTTGGATTCCATAATTATCGTACGCCGTTACAAAAATCACTTCAAAAGGTTTTTCAGCAAGTTTGTTAAGCAAATCAAAACCTGTGGTTTTTCCCATTTGGATATCAAGAAAAAGTAAATCGGGGCGATGCAGAATTACTTTCTCAAAGGCATCATCAATATCCCTGGCAGTGGCAACAACCTTAATTTCGGGGCAATTCTTAGCAAGCAAAGCCTGTAGGTTTTCTAAGTTTGCCTGCTCGTCATCTACTAAAACCGTCCTCATTTTATAGCCATTGTGTTAAGGTAATTCTTACTTTTGTTCCATTTATATCTGATTGAATTTCCAGAATAAAAGGTGTTTCCTTATAAATCGAGTTTAGTAAAGATATTCGATTTTTACTGAGTGCCAAGCCTAAACCTTCATATGTTTCGGTGGCATTGAAACCTTTGCCATTGTCGGTTATTTTTAGTACTAAGTTAGAAACTTGCTTTTCAAAATTCACTGTAATTTCACCATCTTTTCCTTTTTCTGCAATGCCATGCTTAACAGCGTTTTCTACAAATGGCTGTAGAAGCATTGCTGGTATTTCAATATTTTCGGTGTCTAAATCTGCTGATGCATTGATGGTATATTGAAAGCCAAATCGCAACGCTTCCATTTGAAAGTAATCATCTAATAAAGTCTTTTCTTCAGTTAAACTGATGAGTTCTTTACTATCTAAAACATTTCGTGTTAAGCGAGCGAACTTGCTTAGGTAACGATTGGCTTTATCAATTTCGTTTTTATTCATTAAGTTTTGGATGCCCGCCAATGCGTTAAATAAAAAGTGCGGGTTAAGTTGTGAACGAACGGAGTTAAGTTGAAGTTGAGCGATTTCTTTTTGTTTGGATTGAGCAGCGAGTTTTTTGGCTGCTTTCTTTTTTATGTATGCTAGCGTTGCGCCTAAGATTGCACCAAACACAATGGAAATTACAACACCAAATATTAGCATTTGCCTTTGAGTATAGCTTTCTTGATCTAAAATTATAGAAAGTGTGTATCTGCTTGTATATTTTTCCATCTCTTTAGCTGGCATTTTAAAACGCCTAAATGCTGATGGCTGGATAATAATTTCATAGTCACCCGATTTTTTAAAAATGCTTTTATCAAATTTTAAATAAGGTGAAAACTGATGTGTTTCATCAACATATCCACCATATTGCCAGGCGGTTGATTCATAAATAATTTTATTTGTTTGCTTGTCTTTAATCAATACCTGATAGATATAATCAATTTCTGTTCTATCTTTTACAATTGTTAGTTCATCATCTTTTTTATTAAGATTAAGGCTTGTTTTTTCTTTTGGATTAGCAATGTAACTATAGTCAACTCCCTTTTCAACTGCAAACCTTTTTCCAAAGGCGGCAATTTTGGCTTTAGGGATAGACTTCCCGTAAAAAACAGATTTATCAATATCTTGAGGTTTTTCGATGCTGTAACTTAATATCGTAATTACTTTATCTTTTATAGCAAAGGTTCCAAGTGTTGTAGAGCTAAATACTTCTTCATCTCCACCTGCATGAGTATCTATCAGTTGCGCTTTGTTGATAGACTTGTTTACCACTATCGGTTTATCATTCACTAAAATGCTGTATCGATAATGTTCAACATTAATATTCTTTCTGAAGTTAATTTGAAAACTTATATATTTTACTTCGGGTAAATAACTAAAAGATGTATTAGGTTGGTTTGGGAATACATTCGAATAATAGACTTTTTTGGCTGAACTATCTACAGCCATGAGCAGTTTTCCTCCACCAGGGTACTTTTTATTAAAGTTGATTTCGTTTTGGGCTTTTACATCCGAAAAGACAATAATTAAATTAAACAGGACGAAGACTATATTTTTCATAATTTGAGTTTTACATTTTTCATAAACATCTGCTTAAAACCCGGCCTGTAAAATACCAAAATAGTAATTGAAACCATTGACTTAGTATTTGAATGGTTTTGGACAGGATTTAGATTCCGTTGCCTAAAGCCGAACGGCCATGAATAGCAACAGAATGCTTGTTATTTCGAGGTACGGAGCAATCTTAATACTATACATATATCGCTTTGAGATTGCTTCCGTGCCTCGATGACGGAACTTTCCATAAAATGATAGCAAAATTTACAATATATTCCTTGCCGTTGGTTTCAACCAACGGAAAATAGGATAAATATTATCGGCTTTAGCCAAAATTAGCTACATACAAACTTTGTTTACAGCACTAAATTGATTTCCTAAACCCGATGGCAGCGTAAATACTTTTTGTTTGCACAAACTCCGAAAATCCTGTCATGTTCAACAAAAAGATTTAAGCGAATGAGCGGGACCGGAGCCAGCCCAAAAACCACTTCAGCACCTTTCCAAAATAAAAATCTGTGCAATCCTAAAATCTGTGTAATCAACCCGAAGGAAATAACGAAGATAATACCTTGCTTTATAGGCAAAAAACTTAAATTTGCCACAACAAAAATCAAATTATAATGAGTTTCAGAATAGAACACGATACCATGGGCGAGGTTCAAGTGCCTGCTGATAAATACTGGGGTGCACAAACCGAACGCTCACGCAATAACTTTAAAATTGGGCCAGAAGGTTCAATGCCGAAAGAAATTATTCATGCTTTTGGTTACTTAAAAAAAGCAGCTGCTTTAGCAAATACCGAACTTGGCGTTCTTGCAGTAGATAAAGCAGAATTAATTGCCAAAGCTTGCGATGAGATTATTGCTGGTCAGTTAGATGACCAATTTCCTTTGGTAATTTGGCAAACTGGTTCTGGTACGCAAAGTAACATGAACGGAAACGAAGTGATTGCAAACCGTGCTCACGTAATTAACGGTGGCGCATTGGCTGATGATAAAAAAGTGCTTCACCCGAATGATGATGTGAATAAATCGCAATCATCAAACGATACCTATCCAACTGCAATGCACATTGCAGCCTATAAATTAACGGTAGAAAACACTATTCCAGGTTTAGAAACTTTGCGTAACGCACTGGCTAAAAAAGTTGAAGAATTTTCTGGAATCACCAAAACTGGTCGTACTCACTTTATGGATGCTACGCCTTTAACGCTTGGACAAGAATTTTCAGGTTATGTACAGCAAATTGATAACAGCATCAGAGCAATTAAGAACGCTTTGGTTATGGTTGCTGAACTAGCTTTAGGTGGTACAGCTGTTGGTACTGGCTTAAATACACCAAAAGGTTACGATGTTTTGGTTGCTAAAAAAATCGCCGATTTAACCGGTTTACCTTTTGTAACTGCTCCGAATAAATTTGAGGCTTTAGCGGCTCACGATGCAATGGTTGAGCTTTCTGGCGCTTTAAAACGTACAGCTGTAGCGCTTATGAAAGTTGCAAACGATGTTCGTATGTTAAGCTCTGGTCCTCGTTGCGGTATTGGCGAAATCGTAATTCCTGATAACGAACCAGGTTCTTCGATTATGCCGGGTAAGGTAAATCCTACTCAACCAGAGGCTTTAACTATGGTTTGCGCACAGGTTATCGGTAACGATGTTGCGGTTTCAGTTGGCGGTATGTCTGGTCATTTCGAGCTAAACGTTTTCAAACCTTTAATCGCGGCAAACGTATTGCAATCAGCTCGCTTAATTGGCGATGCTTGCGTTTCTTTCACGGTAAAATGTGCTGAAGGCATTACAGCAAACTTGCCAGAAATTGAGAAACATTTACAAAACTCGTTAATGTTGGTTACAGCTTTAAACCCACATGTAGGTTACGAAAACGCAGCTAAAATTGCTAAAAAAGCACATAAAGAAAATAAAACATTAAAAGCAGCAGCTGTAGAATTAGGCTTATTAACCAACGAACAATTCGATGAGTGGGTTCGTCCGGAAGATATGGTTGGTAGTTTAAAATAAAGCTTGCTTAAGCTTTTGAAAAGCAGGGCTATTCGTGCTTCGGTTCCGATAGTCCCGCTTTTCGCTATATTTTAAAACTGTTCTTCGACTACGCTCAGAATGACAGTTTTAAAATGCCGCTTCAATCGGGTTTAATTAACTAAGGCCTCAAAGTAGAATTTAAGTTGCAAATCGTAGAATTAAAATTAAAACTAAGAAAATGGATAGCTCAATAACTTCAATATTTTTCAGTTTAGTTTCTTTAATCTCACCACTTTTTGTGTTTATAGCTTCTTGCTATTACATTTCCAAAAACACTAAGGTTGACGCCATTCTACTTTTTATAGGCTCAGGTGTTGCCTTAATCTTAAATATTTTTTACAGTGTTGTCATGCCTTATCTGGTGCAAAACAGTGGCATGCCTGTTTCAGAAGTAACTCAATACTATACAGCTTTAGGCGTAGTAAGCTTCATCGCCGGACTTTGTTTTGCAACAGGACTGTTCTTGCTAATTTATAACACGGTTAAAAGCAATAAAACTGCCGACAACCAATTTCCCACTAATCAGCATTAAGAGCTGTTTATCAATAAAATCTGCAATGCAAAAAAAAGTAGGCTTAAGGTTTATCTATATTATGTTTTTTACTTTTTCCACCATCCTGATTGCCTGTTCCCCACGCCCTAACATACAAGGTAAAGGAGAAGAATTTATGCAAGGTGTTTGGAATGAAGATTCTGTTGCCTTTAGCGATAAGTTAAACAATTACACACAGCACCATTTTAAAATTACCTGCGATTCTATTTACATCGATTTCGTTACCAAAAGCAAATTAAATTTATACGAAGATTCTTGCTTTAATAATGGTATTTGGAAAGAATATGCAAAGGGCGTTTATGCCATTAAAGGTGATACTTTATTTGTTGGCGCTACTTTTACCCATGCCAACTACAAGCAAAAAATATCGGGCTGTTATCGCATCGGCCGTTATGATAAAAACTTTTTAATCAAGAAAAAAACTACAGATAGCTTAATTTTAGAAAACCTAAGCGACCAGCGTGAGGTAGTGCTTTCGCTAAAACAAAAATTAACCTGCGTACAAAAAGAATTATAAAATGATATTCAAATCAATCAAAACTAAAATTGCAGCAATTGCAGTTATTGGCTCATTAACCTATTTGCCGATGCAGGCAAGTGCTTGGGGAATGACTGGCCACCGTGTTGTGGGGGAAATTGCCGATAGTTATCTAAAGGCAAAAACACGTAAAGCCATTCAGGCAATATTAGGTTCTGAAAGCCTGGCAATGTCTGCAAACTGGGGCGATTTTATAAAATCAGACTCCGCTTACAATTATCTTTACAACTGGCATTTTGTTAATCTCCCTGCTAATTTGGATAAACAGAGTATATATAATTATCTGGAAACTGAAAAAGACCCAAATCTTTACAACAAAATAATTGATTTAACTGCAGTTTTAAAAAAGCCAGGCAGCACCTTAACAGAGAAAAAATTAGCTTTAAGAATGCTGATTCACATGGCTGGCGATTTATGTCAACCCATGCACGTTGGCCACAAAGAAGATTTAGGTGGCAACAGAGTTTCCGTTTTATGGTTTAACGAAAAATCCAACCTTCATAGAGTTTGGGATGAACAATTAATCGAATACCAACAATTAAGCTATACGGAATATACCAAGGCGATTAATCATCCTTCAGCAGTTCAGCTTTACAATTGGCAAAACACCACTTTAAAAGATTGTATTTACGAATCTTATTTGGTTGCCGCTAAAATTTATGATAAAACTAAGCCAGATTCTAAATTAAGTTACCGCTATAATTTCGACTGGGTTGATACTTTAAACGAACAACTGCTTAAAGGTGGTGTTCGCTTGGCAAAAATGCTTAACGATATTTACAGTTAATTGTAGCCATAATAAAGCCTCACATTTGAGGCTTTTATTATTTCCAGCTGTAGCAAAACTTAATGTATTTTCGTTTGAACTACAAAACCAACCATCATGAAAAAACTTCTCTTATTATTATTTGTATGCACTGCATTTGCATGTAAAAAAGATGCTGATAAAACGCTTACCAGCAACACATGGGTTATAGAATCTATAAGTGTTAGCCCAGCTATGACAATTGGCACAAAAACCAGTAGTAATTACATCGAATTAATGGGTCAAGCAAGTTGCGCCGCAACTATGATGATTTCATTCTCGAATGATGGAACATACACTATGGGCTCAAATGGAGCGCTCTGCGACATGGCTACTGTTACTGGTATCAGAACCTGGGAAAGATCCGGAAATCAGATAATTTTATCCGCAACCAAAAAATTTCCAATGACATTAAGTGGAAAAACATTGAGCCAAACCGTTACAACAGATGCAACAGGTGGAACTGTTTATACTTTTAACTACGTTTATAAAGCAAAATAAATTTGAAAATTTTAATGGTTTGCCTGGGCAATATTTGTCGTTCGCCATTGGCTGAAGGCATTATGCGTCATTTATCGAATGATGAAAACTTAAACTGGGAAATTGCTTCAGCAGGAACGGGCAATTGGCACATTGGCAAAGCTCCGGATCATAGAAGTGTAGCGGCAGCCAAATCCTTTGGTTATGACATTAGCGCACAGAGGGCACAACAATTTCATCATGCCATGTTTGCTGCATACGATTTGATTTTTGTAATGGATAGAAATAATTTGAAGGATGTACAAAATCTGGCCAGAACAGATGAAGAGTATAACAAGGTTAAATTATTTTTGGATGATGATGAAGTTACTGATCCATATTGGGACAATAACTTATTTACTCCGGTTTGTAAACAAGTTGAAGAAAGATGTAAACAAATTATCAAACAACTTTCTTAAATTTAACAATCTTCTATCTAACCAATTTCATTATGAAAAAAATTCTGGCTTTGAGCATTGTTATCTGTTCAATTATTTTATTGCAAAGTTTTACGAGGCAAACTAAAAAATCAAGAATTTTGGTTTTCTCTAAAACAAAGGGTTTTAGACATAACTCAATAGAAACGGGAAAATTGGCCATTATGCAACTTGGTTTAAAAAACAATTTTGATGTTGATACAACGGAAAATGCAGATGCTTTTTCAGAAGAAAATTTAAAGAGGTATGCATCGGTAATTTTCTTAAGCACAACAGGCGATGTTTTAAACGATAATCAACAGACAGCATTTGAGAAATATATTGAAGCAGGTGGAGGTTATGTTGGCGTACATGCTGCTACAGATACTGAATATGACTGGCCTTGGTATGGCAAACTTGTTGGGGCATACTTCATCAGCCATCCAGAAGTACAGATAGCTCGTTTTGTAATAAAAGATAAGAAACATAAATCCACCAAATTCTTTACAGATTCTGTTTGGATGCACAAAGATGAGCTTTATAATTTTAAAGATATTAATCCAGATATAAAAGTTTTAATCACAATTGATGAAGCTTCATACAAAGGCGGGAAAAATGGTAATTTCCATCCATTTAGCTGGTATCATAGTTATGATGGAGGTAGAGCATTCTACACTTCGATGGGGCACACCAAAGAAAGTTGGGGCGAAGAGAAATTCCTTAATCATCTGCTTGGCGGAATAAAATATGCTATTGGTAAGTTGTGATAATTTAAATTACTAAATGCAGTTAAAAAATCTTAAAAGCAAAAGGGCTAACTTGTAAAAAGTTAGCCCTTTTGCTTTTATTTAATATATATGCTTATTTGTCTAAAATAACAACTCCCTTAGCTTCAAAAGCAAGTTCTTTTTTAGGATCTGTAATTTTTGCAATTTCCTCTGGAGATTTCTTAGCATCTTCAGCATAATGTTTCAAGGTCTCAACCGATATTGTTTGTTTTTTTGCAATACCATCTAAAACAACTTCTTTACCTACAATATCCATTGGCATAAAAAAAGCATAATCTTTAAACGTTACACGCATTGGTTCTCCGTTTGGTGTTTCCAATGTCATCCAGCATCCTTTCTTTTTACAAACCTCTACAACTTTGCCCTTAATTTTCATATCAGCAACATTCTTTTCGCCCATTGATCCCTCAATTTTAGCTACAGATTTAATATCGCCTGGCGTTACAGCAGTTCCAAATTTCTGACCTTTGAAATCAGCTTGGGAGAAGGCTACTGCAGCAAATAGGCAAAAACTTAAACTTAGGATAATCTTTCTCATAATAATATTTTTTCAATAGTTAGTTTTATAATTTGTTCAGTTAATTATCTGCAACAAAGTTATTTAATTTTTTTCTAAATAATATAAAGCAAAAAAAATCCTCGCTAGCTCTCACTAACGAGGAAAATCATCCCTATTGTTATAGATCACATCCCATGATGTACAACACTATCTATTAGACAAATGTTAATCCAAACTCTAAAATGAGTAGCATTTATTCGTAACGTATTAAAAATGAGCTTTTTGTATTAAAAACAATATTGTGCCAAAAAAATTCAAACTGTGGAAGTGAGGAAAACATTCTCTTTTATGTGGAATTATGTAGAAAGAGTTCCTCTTTAAGCGCAAGCAATTAGCCAAAAATTAAGGTAAAAACTTCCTCAATCTTGCTAACCGCTTTAATTTCTAAATTATATTTTTTGGCATCGATACCTTTAAGGTTATACTTTGAGATATAAATGATTTCAAAACCGAGTTTATCTGCTTCTGCTATCCTTTGTTCAATTCTGTTAACAGCTCTAATTTCCCCAGACAAACCAACTTCTGCTGCAAAGCAATTTTTTGTAGATACAGGGATATCCTGATGAGATGAAATAATGGCAATTAGAACGGCAAGATCTATAGCTGGATCTTCTACTCTAATTCCACCAGCAATATTCAAAAATACATCCTGAGCACTTAATCTAAAACCACAACGTTTTTCTAATACAGCCAATAACATGTTCATTCTCTTCGTATCAAAACCAGTAGCAGAACGTTGTGGCGTTCCGTACGCAGCCTGACTCACCAAAGCCTGTGTTTCTATTAACATTGGTCTGGCGCCTTCTAACATTGCAGCTATTGCAATCCCACTTAATTCTTCATCGCGTTGCGAGAGCAAAATTTCTGAAGGATTTGAAACCTCTCTTAACCCGCTACCTTGCATTTCATAAATACCAAGCTCTGCAGCTGCACCAAAACGATTTTTAATCGACCGTAAAATTCGATAAACATGATGTCTATCGCCTTCAAACTGCAAAACGGTATCAACCATATGTTCGAGGATTTTAGGCCCTGCAATTGCCCCATCTTTTGTAATGTGCCCAATTAAAAAAACTGGCGTTCCGGTTTCTTTGGCAAAGCGCAGTAACTCTGCAGTACACTCCCTCACCTGCGAAACACTTCCAGGCGTAGAATCTATATGAGCAGAATGTAAAGTTTGAATAGAATCAACAACAACTATTTCCGGTTGAAGAATTTCTATTTGCTTAAAAATATTTTGGGTTGAGGTTTCAGTTAGGATATAACAATTAGATGATGGGCTTTCTGTTATTCTCTCTGCCCGCATTTTGATTTGTTGTTCGCTTTCTTCGCCAGAAACATACAATAGTTTTTTCCCATTAAGATTTAAAGCGAGCTGCAGCATTAATGTCGATTTTCCAATTCCTGGTTCGCCACCAATTAAGATTAACGATCCTTCTACCAATCCGCCACCTAAAACTCTATCAAGTTCTTTATCATTTGTAGAAATTCTACGTTCTGCCGATTGCTCTATTTCATCTACCTTACTTGGTTTATTAACCTTTCTACCAGTCGCTTCGTTTTTCCAGGTTGGTACAGAGGCAGGCGTTTTTTCAACAATTTCCTCAACAAAAGTATTCCATTGATTACAAGATGGGCATTTGCCCAGCCATTTTGCCGATTCATAGCCACAGCTTTGACAGAAATAAGCAGTTTTCGATTTTGCCAATTGATTTAAGATTTTAGATTTACGAATTTAGATGTTAACTACTTAAAATGCTTTAATTTTTTTAAACAAGTTGAGGAATTACCTAAATCTATAAAAAGCAAAAAGCCTGATTTTGATAAACCAGGCTTTTTGTAAAATGTATTTTGTGTTAAAGTTTTATCTCTTCATCCTTCGAAGAAATAAAATGAAATTCTGTTAAGTAATAGGCAGATTGTGCCTTAACTTTAATCCATTGACCATATTTAAAGAACCAACGGCGTTGAAGATTGAAAATTCCTTTAGTTATGTATGCCTCGATGTAAGGATGAACACAAAGTGTTATACCTTTTTCGTTTTGCTCACGTAAAATATAATTAAGGTTGTTTTCAATATCATCCATTAAAACAATGCTTGCTTTAATTTCTCCAGTCCCATCGCAGGCCGGACATTTTTCTACCGTAACAATATTCATTTCCGGACGAACACGTTGTCTGGTAATTTGAACCAAACCAAATTTACTCGGTGGCAAAATGGTGTGTTTCGCTCTATCCAATAACATCAGCTCACGCAAATAATCGAATAGTATTTTACGGTTTGTTGGTTTGTGCATATCGATAAAATCGATTACCACAATACCACCCATATCACGCAAGCGCAATTGTCGGGCAATTTCTTTAGCCGCTTCTTTGTTAACCTGTAAAGCATTTTCCTCTTGGTTTTCTTTACTGGCTGTGCGGTTGCCACTATTCACATCTATAACGTGAAGTGCTTCGGTGTGTTCTACAACTAAGTAGGCGCCACCTGGTAAGTTTACAGTTTTTCCAAAAGCATTTTTTATCTGCTTTTCTACTCCAAAATGGTCGTAAATTGGTTCTTTCTGTTTGTACAACTTTACAATTTTTTCCATTTCTGGAGAAATATCGTGTACGTAAGACCGAATATCATCGTACAATTCTGGTGTACTAACGTAAACGTTTGTAAAATCAGGGTTCAGAATATCACGAATTAACGTAGATGATCTGTCCATTTCACCCCAAACCCGTTTAGCAGGCTCGGCTGTGGGAAGTTTTTTAATAAATGTTTCCCATTTTGCAATTAGATCTAATAGGTCCTTTTGCATTTCAGTAACACCTCTTCCTTCGGAAACGGTTCTGATAATTACCCCAAAATTTTGAGGCTTAATACTTTCAATAATCTTTTTTAGTCGATTACGTTCGGTATTACTTTTTATTTTTTTTGATATGGAAATGGTATTGGAGAATGGCACCAGTACCACATATCTGCCGGCAATTGATAAATCGGAACTTAATCGCGGTCCTTTAGTAGAAATAGGTTCTTTTGCAATTTGTACAGGCAAAAGCATATTTTTACTAAGCACATCAGATATCTTACCCGCCTTATTAATATCGGCCTCGAGTTTTAAATTATCTAATAATGTGCCTGTAACCGAGCCATTTCGCTTGATCTTAGTTAGCTTAATTAAAGATTGTACCTGTGGGCCTAAATCAAAATAATGCAAAAATGCATCTTTTTCATAACCAACATCCACGAAAGCAGCATTCAGGCCGGGCATTATTTTTTTAATGCGACCTAAATAAATATCGCCTACGGCGTAGTTATTATTGATTTGTTCTTTATGAAGCTCAACAAGTTGTTTGTCTTCAATCAAAGCTATGGTAACTCCGGCAGGAGTCGAATTGATAATTAATTCTTTTACCAACAGCTATAGATTTAAGGCTTACGCCTATTAACAAATGGATAGTAAATAAGAACACAGAGATATAGCCCTAGCGTTATACGAAAGAAAAAATCATATACAAGTGTTTAAACCTCACAGTAGAACTATGAGGTTTAATCAGGCTAAATCAATAAGAAATTATTTTTTCTTATGTCTGTTTTTTCTTAAACGTTTTTTACGTTTGTGAGTAGCCATTTTATGTCTTTTTCTTTTTTTACCGCTTGGCATAATTTTAAGTTTTAAATGTTTTTATTAATCCGTTAATTAATTTTTATTCTTTAGTTCAGCAACCTTTTTATCAATAAAAGATGATAAAGTTGGGTTAGCCGCTAATTTTTTGCTTTTTAAATAAGCTTCAACAGCTTCTTTGTTTTTATTTAAATTTTCTAAAGCCGTACCTAAATAAAAATAGGCCTCAGGGGTTGGTGCAGTTGCAATCACCGTATTAAAACGAGGAATTGCTTTATCAAACTGACCAGATTTAATCGAGAATAAACCAAGATTCATATTTGCTTTGACATTTTTAGGCTCCTTAGCAACAACCTCAAGCAACATTGCAATACCTTGCATTGGCGCTCCTAAACCGTTTACTATTGTTACACCCAAACCTGTTTTAGCATCAATATTCTCTTTATCTAATTCTAGTGCTTTTGTAAATGATACATTAGCTTTTTGCAATAAAGCAGGCTGAGCTAAGCTATCTTGTGTACTTTCAAAAGCCTTTAAAAATTTATTACCAGATGCTAACCAACTTGATGCGGATGGTTTTGCCTCGGCAACAACTTCCAAATAAAGTGCCGATGGTGTAATTTGTTCAACATCATCCCATTTCTGGGCAAGTTGTTGCGCAAGTTCTACCTTTTCTGCACCTGTAGCACCTTTGTAACTGTTTTCCAAATTTGTAATATCCTTAGCAAGGCTTTGGTTTATTACATTTTTAGCAGCAACAGATGTTTGTTCGATTGTTAAGCCAGAAGTAGATGGTGCACCTTGTGCTGCCATTTCACCAGCAGCAGGCATTTTTCCATTTTCTTCTGTTGGTTTAACTAAACCTTTAATATCTCGTGTAAATAAGAAAGCAACAAGCAATAAAATCGCTCCGATAATGATGGTTTGTTTTAATCTGATGCTACTATTCACAATAATATGGTTTAGGCTTCTACTTTAATTTTTTTAGAGTTACTTTTTACTTTATCAACAAATACTTTTGCTGGTTTAAAGCTTGGAACGAAATGTTCAGGGATAATTATTGCAGTGTTTTTAGAGATGTTTCTAGCAGTTTTTTGTGCTCTCTTTTTAACAACAAAGCTTCCGAAGCCTCTAACATAAACATTTTCACCGCCAATCATGCTGGTTTTGATAACCTTGAAGAATGCCTCAACTGTTTCCTGCACATCAACCTTCTCAATTCCGGTTTTTGTTGATATTTCTGAAATAATATCTGCCTTAGTCATATTTTATTATTTATTATGTATTGTGTATTTTAATATTATCACTGATTTGGGGTTGCAAAAGTATTGCTTTTTAATGAGATAGGGAAATAAAAGATGATTTTTTTGTCTGCCTTATCATCAGACTAATGCAACTTTTTCTTAAAACCGATTTTTAGACCGTAATTTGCAGTAATGACATTCCAAAATGAAATCATAAACTGGTATTCAGCCAACAAGAGAGATTTGCCGTGGAGACACACGAATGATGCTTATACCATCTGGCTATCTGAAATCATTTTACAGCAAACCCGTGTTGAGCAAGGTTTGCCATATTTCAATAAATTCTTATCGAATTTCCCCACAGTTAATGATTTTGCGAATGCTACCGAAGCGAAAGTTTTACAACTTTGGCAAGGTTTAGGCTATTATTCTCGGGGGAGAAATATGCATGCTACCGCTAGAATCATAGTAAATGATTACCACGCAATCTTCCCGACAAATTATAATGAACTTATCACACTTAAGGGAATTGGAGAATATACCGCAGCTGCGATTTCTTCCTTTTCATCTGGCGAAGCCAAAGCCGTAGTTGATGGAAATGTATTTAGAGTTTTAGCAAGATATTATGGTAATGATACACCAATAAATTCTCCCAAAGGCAAAAAAGACTTTTTTAAGCTTGCAAATAATTTGCTCTACACAGCTGACCCTGCTTTGTATAATCAGGCAATCATGGAGTTTGGCGCCATTCAATGCAAACCTAAATCGCCAAATTGCGCCATTTGCCCTTTAAATTTAAGTTGTTATGCCCTAAATAAAAACTTGGTCAATCAATTACCGGTTAAATTGCAAAAGGCCGAAAAAAAAAATCGGTTTTTAAATTATTTCATTTGTATTGAGGAAGGAAAAATTTTGGTTCGAGAACGGCAAAAAGGAGATGTTTGGCAACATTTGTATGATTTTCCATCAATAGAAACTTCGTTTATTTCAAGGGTTGATGAGGACAATTTCACATCAATAGTTAAAGAAACATTTGGTAAGGCTGCCACTTTAGACTTTTTAAGTTACCAAAAACATGTTTTAACACATCAAATAATCCATGTGCAATTTTTTGCATTAAATAATTATATATTTAACTTTAGTAAACAAAAGGAACTTAATTGGGTTTCTTTTAATACGTTAGATGAATTACCTAAACCCAATGTTATCAGAAATTTTATTCACGAATTTTCTGACAGCATTTTTAAGGAGTAACTAACCTTTTTTAAGTGGCTAAAAATTTATCTAAATTGAAAAACTAACCAAAAAAATATTTTATGTCTGGGATTAACAAAGTTATTTTAGTGGGACATTTAGGCAAAGATCCTGAAGTTCGCCACTTAGACGGAGGTGTTACGGTAGCAAGCTTTCCGTTAGCCACATCTGAAACGTACAACAAAGATGGTAAACGAGTAGAGCAAACAGAATGGCATAATATTGTTTTGTGGAGAGGTTTAGCCGAAGTTGCATCTAAATATCTTCAAAAAGGGAAGTTGGTTTACATCGAAGGCAAGTTAAGAACCCGATCTTTCGAGGATAAGGAAAAAGTAAAAAAATATGTTACCGAAATAGTTGCCGAGAATTTTACAATGTTAGGCAGAAAAAGCGATTTTGAACCCGGACAAACTGTAAACCACACGCAACCTACAGAATCAAAAATAGAGGATGAATTTACGATAAGGCCAGGTGATGAAAATGGTGATTTGCCTTTTTAACTCAATCTTAAAAGCAAAAAAGCTTCTTGATGATTTCAAGAAGCTTTTTTTTATAACATAATTACTCTACAGTAACAGATTTTGCAAGGTTTCTTGGTTGATCTACGTTGCAACCCCGCATTACAGCAATGTGATAAGACAGCAACTGAAGCGGAATAGTAGCCAACAAAGGCAAGAACGCTTCATCTGTATCAGGAATTTCTATACAATAATCTGCCATTTTCTTAACCTCTGTATCGCCTTGCGTTACAATCGCAATTACTTTTCCTTTACGTGCTTTTACTTCCTGAATGTTACTGATAACTTTTTCGTAAGATGAATTTTGAGTTGCAATAAATACAACTGGCATTTCTTCATCAATTAAAGCGATAGGCCCGTGTTTCATCTCTGCGGCAGGATAACCTTCGGCATGAATATAAGAAATCTCCTTAAGCTTTAAAGCACCCTCTAAAGCAACAGGGAAACCACTTCCTCTACCTAAAAACAAGCAGTTTCTCGAATCCTTAATTTTCTCTGCAACTTCTTTAATCAGTTCGTTAGATTCCAAAGCAACCTGAATTTTCTCCGGAACAGTATCTAATTCAGTTAATAAACTGATCATTTTAGATTGTGTAATGGTACCTTTTTGCTGAGCCATATAGAAAGCCATCAGTGTAAGCGCAGTAACTTGTGCTGTAAATGCTTTAGTAGAAGCCACACCGATTTCAGGCCCCGCATGTGTGTAAACACCAGCGTGAGATAACCTCGGAATTGAAGCTCCGGCTACGTTACAAATGCCGAAAATTGTTGCTCCTTTTTCTTTAGCCATTTCAATCGCAGCCATGGTATCAGCTGTTTCACCTGATTGCGAAATTGCAATTACCACATCTTTTTCTGAAATAATTGGATTTCTATATCTAAATTCCGAAGCATATTCAACCTCAACAGGGATACGAGCATATTCCTCAATTAAATATTCACCAACTAAGCCAGCATGCCAAGATGTTCCGCAGGCTACAATAACAATCCTATCAACATTTTTTAGCTTCTCAACAAACTCTTTAATGCCGCCCAGTTGTACTTTTCCTTCTTCGGGATAAATACGACCACGCATACAATCTTTAATAGAACGAGGTTGTTCGTAAATTTCTTTTAACATAAAATGATCAAAACCCCCTTTTTCAAGCATTTCAAGCTTCAACTCAAGCTCTTGTATTAAAGGTGTTTGAACAACATTATCCAAGTGTTTTACCAATAAATCATCTTTAGTAACTAAAGCGATTTCATTATCGTTTAAGTAAATAACGTTTTTAGTATATTCAATAATAGGTGTTGCATCTGAAGCGATGAAATATTCACCTTTCCCAACCCCAATTACCATTGGACTACCTTTTCTCGCTGCAATTAAGCGATCTGGGTTTTCCTTATCCATGATAACGATAGCATAAGCTCCGCTTACTTCATGTAAAGCTAATCTAACTGCTTCAAATAAATCTATCTGCTCGATCTTTTGAATTTCTTCAATAAGGTGAATTAAAACCTCAGTATCTGTATCACTGTTAAATTCGTGACCGCGACCGATAAGTTCTTCTTTTATAGTTGCATAATTCTCAATAATACCATTGTGAATGATCGATAACTGACCGTTGTTTGATGTGTGGGGATGTGAATTACGGTCAGATGGTACACCGTGTGTGGCCCACCTAGTGTGGCCCATAGCAATATTACCAGATCTGTCTTTATTTTCGGCAAATTCTTCTAAAGCGGCAACTTTACCAACTTTTTTATAAATATGCTCGCCACTGTTATTCATTAACGCAATACCAGCACTATCATAACCTCTGTATTCTAATCTTTTCAGACCTTTTAAAACGATTGGCCAAGCATCTCTATAACCAATGTAACCTACTATTCCACACATGTTTTTATAAATATATGCGGCAAATATAATAAACAAACGTTTGTTTTAATACCTGGTTATTTTTTTGATAAAAAAAAGCCCCGTATGTATTCATACGAGGCTTAAAATATGTTTCAGTTTGCTTAATTTATCTTTGTATAATAAATATTAAGCTTCAAACGATTTGTAGTATTGCCGAACGAACCTATTACAGCTCTTGATGCAGTCGATAAAGTCCTACTCGTTCCTACATTGAAAGAAGTCCCAGCCAAAGCTTCCGGAGCGATAAATGTACCATAATCAATCTTTGTACCATCAATTAAATCTTGTACATAAGCTGTAACGTTAAATATGTATCGATTTTTTAAAGAGTCATAATATCCTCCAAAAATAGCATCCGGTTTTGCTCTCGGGTCTCCAGAGTAAGTTGCTCCATTTGCTGAAGTTCCAGACTGATCATGATCAGGAACATTCACTTCTTGCTCTGCAATATCCCAACGATATAGTGATAACCTTTGAGACGGCACAAAAGGAAGGGCAAAGGTTCCTGCACTTAAATCTATCACAAGTTCGGCCTTATTAACTACAGCCTTACCATAAACGCTAGTAAAGTTTTTAAGTGTTGGAAATGAAATTTTGGTTCTAACACCAGCTAATCCCTGCAGATAGGTTACGCCATATTGAACTGTAGGATTATCCAACTGTGTTTTTATTGCAGTTCCGGTGTAATCATGCTTAATATTTGCCGTAACAATACTTGAAAGTTTAGTAGGACTAATTGCAAAATTCTTAGATAATGTATCAACACCATTAGTGGTATTCGGCTTTCTGTAAACCAGCTGTAAATATGAATTAGTACCTGCAAAATCTAAAAATGCAATACCACCAGTTCCAGTAGAAGATGATTTATTAATTTCTGCGTATAAACCCTTAAAGTAATCAACAAATTTAGCATTAGTTGAAGTACCTGTTGTTGGCAAACTCAGAATTGTACTCTGAATAAAGGCTTTATTCAATGGAATCCTGATTTGAGGAGTCATTGTTCTAATAGTATCTTTTCCTGCTGCAACTACCTCTGTAACCTTAATTTTAGTATTTGGGAATATTCTATTATTAAAATTCCCAAGCAAAGTACTGTTATGCGCTATCGCATCAGATGATTTGTATTTTGTTATCGCAGTACTTAACTGATATACATCTATACTATATTTAGATGTTGCAGTATCGCCATAAAATTGAGTACCTAAATTGAGAACAAGTACAGCAGAATCTAATGTTGCAGATGTAAAATCTAAACTATTTTCTGAAGGTACTACTACCATTCCAACACTCGATTCCGTTTTTCCAAAGATTGGATCAACCATGTACCCAAGCGGGTGAGAAGATAGCTGAGATGTTGTTAAATCTGGCTCTCTAACCGTTTGAGAAGTAACTAATTGATCGTTAACCAATGTGCCTTGCAGCGCCGAATTTGGATCAACATCTAAACCAACTCCGTTAGGATTTTTACACGATGCAAAAAGAAAAAGACCTATCAACAGGGTTAATAAGTCTTGTTTTGTAAATTTCATATTTAAAAATAATAATGCCTAATTAAGCTACAGAAACCAATTCTTCATTTGAAACTTCTTCGTAAAAAGTGTAGAAGTTTTCAAAATTTTCGGTTAAGTTATAAGCTAAAGTTGGCTTATTTGAATCTTTAACAAATTTTAACAAAGAAGCGTCAAGATTTTCATCAGCTAAAACTACAGCATCAGAGTGTGTTATTGCTCCAACATGCAAGCTGTTAACATCAGCACCTTCATAAGCTTTAGTATCATCTTCAGTCATGTTTGCCATTACAGCTTTTTTAGAAAAATTAGCATGTAATTTTTCAGTAAAGCCATCTTCATAAACAGAATAAACAACTCTAGAATTTTTGAAAGTCGGGTCGTTTTTATAAGTTGTTTTGATATAAGCCGGCACCAAAGCGCTCATCCACCCATGGCAGTGAACAATATCCGGAGCCCATCCTAATTTTTTAACCGTTTCTAATGCACCTTTGCAGAAGAAAATTGTTCGCTCATCGTTATCATCAAAGAATTTACCGCTAGCATCTCTAAATACTTGCTTGCGCTGAAAATACTCTTCATTATCTAAGAAGTAAACCTGCATACGGGCCGCAGGAATAGAAGCTACCTTAATAATTAAAGGGTTATCATTGTCATCAATAATGATGTTCATTCCTGATAAGCGTATTACTTCGTGTAAACGATTTCTTCTTTCATTGATGTTACCAAATTTTGGCATTAGAATACGGATTTCGAATCCTTTTTCTTGCATTGCCTGTGGTAATTGACGGGTGATTTCAGAAATTTTAGTAAGCTCGAGGAAAGGCGACATCTCGTGTGTAACAATCAGCAGCTTCGTTTTTGCCATCTCCATATTTTAAGAAAATATTAAGTTAAATAAAAGATAATGAGCTGCAAAGATAAGAATAATAATACTATTTATCAATATAGCAAGTATTTGTTTGCTTAGGTTTAGATTAATTTACACCTTTACGCCTTTAATTTAGATTGTCCGAATTGGAAATATTTAAAACAAAAGACGCACTTAAAGCATACTTAAAACCTTTAAAGGCAGCAGGTAAAAAAATTGCACTCGTACCTACCATGGGTGCGTTGCATAATGGCCATATTTCGTTAATCGAACTTGCACAAAGAAATGCGGATATTATTGTATGCAGCATTTTTGTAAACCCAACTCAATTTACCGACCCGAAGGATTTAGAAAAATACCCGAGGCCAATTGAACACGATTTAGCGATGTTAGATAATGCTGGCTGCAATGGTGTTTTTATGCCTGATGTAACTGAAATGTACCCATCTTCTGAAAATGAAAACTGGCACATCGATTTAGGAAAAGCTGAGTTTTTGTTAGAAGGCGAGTTTAGAAAAGGGCATTATCAAGGCGTAACTCAAATTGTAAAAAAACTTTTTGATGCTGTAGAGCCTAATGTTGCCATGTTTGGGCAAAAAGATTTTCAGCAGGTGCTGATGATAAAAAACATGCTGGCTCATTTTAACTTACCAATTACAATTATTACCTGCCCCATTATTCGGGAAGATGATGGCTTAGCGATGAGTAGTAGAAATATACATTTATCATCCGCTGATAGAATCCATGCTTTAGTGCTTAATAAATCACTTCAATTTGTTGTTGTTAATTATGATAACTACCCACTAACTGAACTACAGGAGAAAGCAAAAGATTTTTATAAAGGAATTGATGGTGTGGAGTTAGATTACTTTGTAATTGCCAATGGTGATACTCTGGAACCTGTCGCATCAAAAGATGAAAAAAATCAAGTTGCATTGGTTGCTGCAAAAGTTGGCAATACCAGGTTAATCGACAATATGATTATCAGATAATGAATGAGTTTTGATTGATTGAATTATTGAATGGTATATTGCAATTGGCTAATTAAATCATCCAAATATTTAATCATTTTCGTTCGACATACCATTTACTAATTCAATCAGTTTCTCATTCATAATTCTATCCTTCTTAAATTCAATCCAACTTTACTAACTTTGCCAAATGGTAATCACAATATTAAAATCAAAAATACACCGTGTTAGAGTTACACAGGCCGAATTAAATTATGTAGGCAGTATTACGATTGATGAGGATTTAATGGATGCAGCTAACATTATTGCGAATGAAAAGGTGCAAATTGTTAATAATAATAATGGTGCTCGTTTCGAAACCTATGTAATTAAAGGCGAACGTGGAACTGGAACTATTTGCTTAAATGGTGCAACAGCCAGATTGGCGCAACTTGGAGATGTACTAATTATCATGTCTTACGGTTCATTACCTATAGATGAAGCCAAAAAATATAATCCGATTCTTGTTTTCCCTGATGATAATAACCATTTATTAAAATAAAGCCTTTGAATTTCAGCTTTAAGTTGGCTACAAAATACCTAATCCTTCTAGCTATTGGATTTGGCATTCTGTATTTAGCTTTTAAGGATCAAGATTTAGAAAAAATCTGGGCTGAAATTATACAAGCAAATCTTTACTGGGTCTGTTTATCTGCCAGCTGTGTTCTTATTGCCAATGTTTTGAGAGCACTTAGGTGGCGCATGCTCTATAAATCAATAAATTATAATATTGGTTTTGAGGCAACATTCCATGCATTAATTATAGGCTACCTTGCAAATCTGGCATTACCACGTTTTGGGGAAATCGGGCGATGTTCTGTCTTATTAAGAACGGAGAAAATCCCACTTAGTTCTTCAATTGGAACCGTTGTAACCGAAAGATTAATCGATGTAGCTATTTTATTTTTTATGGGGCTGCTCATTTTGATATTTCAATACCATTTAATATTCGATTTTCTATATCAAACCATATATCTGAATTTGATTAATAAATTTCAAAACATTAATTATTACGTTCTTATAGTTATAGTTCTTGTATTGATAATTGGTGGATTTTTCATTATCCGCTTGCTCAAAAGCAAAATAAATAAGAAATTTTTAAGAATTTTCGTCGGATTAAAACAAGGGTTCAACTCAGTTACCCAAGTTAAAAGCAAAACTCTTTTTACAATTTACACAATCGGGATTTGGGTTTTCTACTTCCTATCTATGTATACCTGTTTCTTCTCAATACATTCAACTCAAAATCTAGGTTTTTCAGCCGCATTTACTGCACTTGTTTTCTCCAGTTTTGCTATGGTTGCACCGGTTCAAGGTGGTATAGGTATTTTTCATTGGATGGTTGCAAAAGCACTCGTTTTATACTCCATTCCTTTTTATGAAGGTTTAACTTACGCAACAATCATTCATTCTGCTCAGGTATTAATTACACTTATACTCGGTACTGTAAGTTTAATAATTGTGCTAACTAAAAGAAATGATAATGTAAATATTTCAAAATAATACTATGCAGCCATAGTATTATAATCTAATAATGTTACATTTGATACACTAACCTTTTATACATAAATGTTATGCATTTCGAATTAAGTGAAGAACAATTAATGATACAACAGGCTGCCCGCGATTTTGCGCAGCAAGAATTAAAGCCTGACGTTATTGAACGAGATGAACACCAGAAATTTCCTACAGCGCAAGTTAAGCAACTTGGAGAATTGGGCTTTTTAGGAATGATGGTTGACCCAAAATATAATGGAAGCGGACTTGATGCGATTTCATATGTACTCGTTATGGAAGAGCTTTCTAAAATTGACGCTTCTGCATCTGTTGTGGTTTCAGTGAACAATTCTTTAGTTTGTTACGGATTGGAAGCTTACGGCAGCGAAGCACAGAAGGAAAAATACCTTAAACCTTTGGCATCTGGTGAGAAAATAGGCGCCTTTTGTTTATCAGAACCTGAAGCTGGCTCGGATGCAACTTCGCAAAGAACTACAGCCGAAGATAAAGGCGATTACTATTTGCTAAATGGCACTAAAAACTGGATAACCAATGGAAGCACGGCATCAACTTATTTAGTAATTGCACAAACACATCCAGAACTTAAACATAAGGGCATTAATGCTTTTATCGTAGAAAAAGGCACGGAAGGTTTTACAATTGGTCCGAAAGAGAATAAATTAGGCATCCGTGGCTCTGATACGCACTCATTAATGTTTAATGACGTTAAAGTACCAAAAGAAAACAGAATCGGTGAAGATGGATTTGGTTTTAAGTTTGCCATGAAAACGCTTGAAGGTGGTAGAATTGGAATTGCGGCTCAAGCTTTAGGAATTGCTCAAGGCGCTTTTGAGTTGGCAACAAAATACGCTAAAGAGCGAAAATCTTTTGGTAAACCAATTTCAGAACATCAGTCGATTGCCTTTAAATTAGCTGATATGGCGACCCAAATTGAGGCGGCAAGATTATTAGTTTACAAAGCCGCATGGTTAAAAGACCAGGGATTACCTTACACGCAAGCAGGTTCGATGGCTAAACTTTATGCTTCAAAAGTTGCAATGGATGTTACGGTAGAAGCCGTTCAAGTACATGGCGGGTATGGTTTTGTTAAAGAATACCATGTAGAACGCTTAATGCGTGATGCCAAAATCACACAGATTTACGAAGGAACTTCAGAAATTCAAAAAATGGTGATTTCTAGAGAAGTGATAAGATAATTTAAATGATTGAGAAATCATGAAGATGTAAGATGGAGAATGGAATCCATCTTATATCTTCTCTTAAACATTTTCTAGCTTGCATCCCAGCTATTCCTTCTCTCCGGCAATTGCGCCAAATATTGCTTTAATTAAAGCAACAACAATTGCTAAAAATGCTGCGGCTAAAAAACCACTTGTATTAAAGGTTGTCATCATATTATCTACCAGTAAAATCATCAATACTGTAATAATAAACGACATTAATCCCAATGTTATAAAATTTACAGGAAAAGTTAAAAGCCTTAAAATAAAACCAATAGTTGCGTTGGCTAGGGCAATTAAAATTGCGGCAATAATTGCGTTTCCGAAGCCATCGATAGTAACACCGGGCACCAATTTTGCACCAATAAAAAAGGCAAGCCCCATTAAAAGTACTTCGATAATTAATCTCATAATGTTTAATTTAGTAAAATGTTTAAACCTGTTAATTTTTTGTTTTTATTGTTTTTGCTAATAAATATAGCTTCTTGCTCTAACACAAACAATAATCCTATTATTAAGTTTTCGGCTGACAGCAATTTAATTATCATTAAAAATATTGATAAAACAAGCTTATATCAGACAAAAAATAATTTCAACTTAAACTCATCTAATCTTATTTCAGTTATTTCAATTCCCAATATAACGGATAGCTTGCAAGATGAAGAAAAGGTTGCTGGAAAATTAAACCTGGCTGGCGATTCCATTATTTTTACACCTGAAAAGAATTTCACGAAGGGCAAAATATACATCGTTGAAACTTATTTAGGTACATCTTTTGCCGATAAAGAAAAAATATTTAAAGGCACGATTAAACATAACTTGAAACCTTTTACACGACCATTAAAAAGATAATACTGAATGTAAATAACTGTCTAAGAGTTTGATTATTTACAAAATATTTGTACATTTGCATCGTAATCGAAGAAAAGAGAAGGGGACAATGTCCCCTTTTTCTATGAAATCAGGTTAAAATATGCAGGTAGAAAAGAGAGTTACAACACTCGTAGAGGAAAAAATTGCAGACAGGCCAGAGTTATTCTTGGTTGAAGTGAAAATGTTGCCAAACAACAAATTAATTATCCATGTTGATGGCGATGAAGGTATAAGCATTCAAGATTGTGTGGCAATCAGCAGGCATGTTGGTTTTCATCTAGAAGAGGAAAATACAATAGAGCAGGCTTATAATTTAGAAGTTTCTTCTCCTGGCGTTGGCGAACCTTTAAAACTTATCCGCCAGTACAATAAAAACATTGGCCGTACGGTTAGTATAAAACTAAAAGACGGGCAAAAGAAAGAAGGTAAACTTTTATCGGTTACCGAAAATGATTTGCTGATTGAAGAATCAGTTAAACAAAAAGGAAAAAAAGCGGTTTCAGTAGAAACAACTGTTCCGTTTAATGATATAATAGAAACAAGTGTGTTAATTTCATTTAAGTAAAATGAGTACTACAACAATTAATTTAATTGACTCTTTTCAGGAGTTTAAAGATTTCAAAAATATAGATCGCCCTACGGTGATTAGTGTGTTGGAAGAAGTTTTTCGTAGCATGTTGCGTAAAAAATACGGAACAGACGAAAACTGTGATGTAATTGTGAATCCTGATAATGGAGATTTGGAAATCTGGAGAACGAGAAAAGTGATGGAGGATGGATTTTCTGAAGATGATGATTTAGAAATTGAGCTTGCTGAGGTTTCTAAATTAGATAGTACTTTAGAAGTTGGCGATGATTACATCGAGCAAATTACTTTAGAAAGTTTTGGCCGTAGAGCAATTTTAGCTGCACGCCAAACATTAGTTTCTAAAGTTTTAGAATTAGAGAAAGATGAAATTTTCAAAAAGTATAAGGACCGCGTAGGCGAAATCGTAACTGGTGAAGTTTATCAGGTCTGGAAGAAAGAAACTTTGGTTTTAGATGATGAAGGCAATGAGCTTTTAATGCCTAAAACAGAGCAAATTCCTGCTGATTATTTCAAAAAAGGAGATTCTGTTAGAGCAGTAATTTCTAAAGTTGAAATGATTAATGCAAACCCAAAAATTATTATTTCGAGAACAGCGCCAGAATTTTTGCAACGTTTATTTGAGCAAGAAGTTCCGGAAATTTTTGATGGTTTAATTACCATTAAGAAAATTGTTCGTGAGCCAGGAGAACGTGCTAAAGTTGCAGTAGAATCTTACGATGATCGTATCGATCCGGTAGGTGCATGTGTGGGTATGAAAGGTTCTCGTATTCATGGTATTGTTCGCGAATTGAAAAACGAAAATATTGATGTGATTAACTTCACAAATAATGTTTCATTATACATTACACGTGCTTTAAGCCCGGCAAAAATTACCTCTATTAAATTAGATGATGAAACTAAACATGCATCGGTTTATTTAAAACCAGATCAGGTTTCATTGGCAATTGGCCGTGGTGGACATAACATCAAATTAGCCGGAAAATTAAGCGGTTACGAAATTGATGTTTATCGCGAGGCAGGTGAAGAAAATGATGAAGACGTTGATTTAGAAGAATTCTCAGACGAGATTGATAGCTGGATCATCGATGAATTAAAGGCTATCGGTTGCGATACTGCTAAGAGTGTATTAGCACTTACAGTAGAAGATTTGGTAAAACGCACCGACTTAGAAGAAGAAACCATTAAGGAAGTGGTTCAGATTTTACAGTCAGAATTTGAATAAGTGGTGTAATTACCAAATAAACACTACTTTTGTATTAAATAAAAAATAACAGGAGCTAAATGTCAGACGACAAACCAATCATTTTAATTAAAGCTATTAAAGAACTTAATATAGGCATGGGTACGGCCGTTGAGTTTTTAAACAAAAAGGGATTCTCGGCAGAGAAAAGCCCTATGTTTAAACTTACGGGCGATATGTATAATGCCTTATTAAAAGAGTATCAGGGAGATAAGATCGTAAGAGAAGAAGCCAAACAAATAGTGATTGGTAAAATACGTCGTGACGAGCCTGAGACTGAAAAGCCAGCTGAAGCACCTAAAAAGAATACCGATTTCGAGAAAAATGAGGAGATTTTGATAAAAAATGCTCAATCATTTGTACCTCCGGTAGAAAAGCCAAAAGCTGAACCTGAGAAGGTTGAAACACCGAAAGTAGAGCAACCAGCTGCCACTGCGAAAGAACCTATAAAGGTAACTAAACAGGAAGAAAAAGTAGAAGAAGGAAACTTACCAGGTGTAAAAATTGTAGGAAAAATCAATTTAAATGATTTAAACTCAAAAACTCGTCCTGCTAAAAAGGATGAGGCGCCAGTTGAAACGCCTAAAGCAGAAACAGCTTCAAAACCTGTTGTAGAAACACCAAAGGTTGATGAAAAACCAGTTGAGGTAAAGAAAGAAGAAGCACCAACTCCTGTTGCTGCTAAAGCTGAAGAAAAACCTGCACCTGTTGTTGAACAACCAAAGGTAGAGCAAAAACCAACTGAGCAAAAGCCTGCACCTGCTGCTACAAATGCCGAGCCTGAAGTTATAAAGGCACGTACTGTTAAACTTTCTGGACCGAATATTATTGGTAAAATTGAATTACCGACAACACCAGACAGAAGAAACGGTCCTGTGGCATCATCTAGCGATAGTGAAGCCGCTAAACGTAAGCGTAAACGTAAAAAAACTCCGGGAGCACCAGGACAGCAGGGTCAACACGGTGGTAACCAAGGACAGCAGGGTCAGAACCCAGCAGGTCAAGGTGGTGCACCAGGTCAACCTCGTCAACCTTATCAAGGTAATAGACCGGGCGGTACTCCATACCAAGGTAACAGACCAGCCGGACAAGGCGGAACTCCTTATCAAGGAAATAGAAACAACAACAGACCAGGTTTCCAAAATAGAAATGCTACACCAAGCGGACCTAAAGAAGAACCTACTGAGAAAGAAATTCAAGATCAAATCAAGGCAACTCTTGCTCGTTTAAGTGGAGCAGGTAAGTCTGGTAAATTTGCTCAACGTGCTAAATTACGTCGTCAGAAACGTGATGATGTTGCTACATCTGCAGAAGAAGCAGCAAATGAACTTGAATCTCAATCGAAAATATTAAAAGTAACAGAATTTGTTACAGCCAATGAATTGGCAAGTATGATGGATGTACAGGTTACCAAAATTATTGGTACATGTATGAGTCTGGGCATGTTTGTTTCAATTAACCAGCGTTTAGATGCTGAAACCTTAACTATTGTTGCAGATGAATTTGGTTACGAAATTCAATTCGTTAAACCAGATGAGGATGAAGAAAATGTAATTGAGGAAGAAGATAACGAGGCAGATTTAATCGAAAGAGCTCCGGTTGTTACGATTATGGGTCACGTAGATCATGGTAAAACATCATTGCTGGATTATATCCGTAAAGCCAATGTTGTTGCTGGTGAGGCGGGTGGTATTACACAGCACATTGGTGCTTACATGGTAACTACTCCAAATGGTAAAAAGGTAACGTTTTTAGATACACCTGGTCACGAAGCCTTTACTGCGATGCGTGCCCGTGGTGCTAAAGCTGCCGATATTGCAATTATTGTTATTGCAGCAGATGATGCGGTAATGCCTCAAACTAAAGAAGCGATAAACCATGCGCAAGCTGCCGGTGTACCATTGGTATTTGCATTTACAAAAGTAGATAAGCCTGGTGCTAACGCGGATAAAGTACGCGAGCAATTGTCAGTAATGAACATTTTAGTTGAGGATTGGGGTGGTAAATACCAGTCTCAGGAAATATCAAGCAAAAGTGGTTTAAATGTTGATTTACTTTTAGATAAGGTATTATTAGAAGCTGAATTATTAGAACTTAAAGCTAACCCAAGCAAAAGAGCAACTGGTACGGTAATCGAATCAGCCTTAGATAAAGGACGTGGTATTGTAACTACAGTATTGGTTCAGGCTGGTACTTTAAAAGTTGGAGACCCGATTTTAGCAGGTAGCTATAGTGGACGTGTTAAAGCGTTAACGAATGAGCGTGGTGCTAAAGTAGATTCTGCAGGTCCATCGCAACCGGTTCAAGTATTGGGTATGCAAGGAGCACCAACAGCTGGAGATAGATTTAATGCATTAGAAAGTGAAAGTGAAGCTCGTGATATTGCAAACAAACGTATGCAGTTACAACGTGAGCAAGGTTTACGTACACAGAAACACATTACACTCGATGAGATTGGACGTCGTTTAGCGATTGGTAACTTCAAAGAACTTAACATCATTGTTAAAGGTGATGTGGATGGTTCAATTGAGGCATTAGCCGATTCATTATTGAAACTTTCTACTGAACAGATTCAAATCAATATCATCAGTAAAGGTGTTGGACAGATTTCTGAATCTGATGTATTATTAGCTTCAGCTTCTGATGCGATTATTATAGGTTTCCAGGTTCGTCCATCAACAGGTGCACGTAAATTAGCAGAAGCTGAACAAATCGATATCCGTTTATATTCTATCATTTACGATGCAATCAACGAGATTAAATCAGCAATGGAAGGTATGTTAGACCCAGAATTTGAAGAGAAAATTGTGGCTAACGTTGAGATACGTGAAACGTTCAAAATTACTAAAGTTGGTACCATTGCAGGTTGTATGGTCTTGGATGGTAAGATTACCCGTAACAGCAAAATCAGAATTGTTAGAGATGGTGTTGTAATTTACACTGGTGAACTTGCATCATTAAAACGCTTCAAAGATGATGTTAAAGAAGTTTCTAAAGGTTATGAGTGTGGTTTAAACATTCAAAACTTTAACAATATCGAAGTTGGTGATATTGTAGAAGCTTACGAACAAGTTGAAGTAGCAAGAAAATTATAATTAGAGTTTCTTATATAACAAGAAAGCCCCGAAAATTTCGGGGCTTTCTTGTTATATAGCTTTTGACGATTAGCCTTCCAATTCTTTATCCAGGTGTTCTGTAACTCTTTGAATCGTATTATCAATCGTGTTACTTAAAATTGTAATGTAAGAGCCTTTTTCAGCGGTATCAATTGCATTTTGAAGGCAGGCTGTGCTTTTATTATTAATTACAATTTCTTTGTTAGGATCAACTTCCTTAATGCCTTTCACTAATAAATCAACCAATTCCTGCTGGTCGCGGCCACGTAGGTATTTCTCTTGACAAACATAAATCTTATCAAACATCTGAGCGGAAATTCTAGCCGTTTCGATAATATCTTCATCTCTTCTATCACCGGTTCCAGAAATTATACCAACATGCTTAGTAGCTTCAACAGATTGTAAGAAAGCTTTCACACCATTAAAGCCATCGGGATTGTGAGCGAAATCAACCAAAACTTTAAAATCTTTAAAGTTGAAAACATTCATTCGACCTGGCGTGTGCGCAGCTGACGGAATAAAGGTTTCTAGCGATAAACGGATATCCTCTGGCTTATAACCCCATAAATATGCAGCAAGTGTTGCTGCAAGTACGTTTTGAATCATGAAATTCACAGAACCCCCAAAAGTTAATGGAATATGAGTTGCTTTATCAACTCTTAACTTCCAATCTCCTGTTTTAATGGTAATAAAACCATTCTCGTAAATTGCTGCAACACCACCCTTACGGCAATGTTCTTTAATAACCGGATTGTTCTCATCCATACTAAAATAAGCTACATTACAACGGGCATCCTTGGCAATACGAACACAATAGCCATTATCCGCATTTAAAACCGCCCAACCTTTTCTTCTTACTGCACCAATAACCACAGCCTTAACTCTGGTTAAATCGTCGAGTGTATGAATATCAGAAAGGCCCAAATGATCTTCCTGGATATTTGTAACAACACCAATATCGCATGCATTAAAGCCTAAACCAGCACGCAAAATTCCACCACGAGCTGTTTCAAGCACTGCAAATTCTACAGTTGGATCTTTTAAAATAAACTCCGCACTAACCGGACCAGTAGTATCGCCTTTCATGAGCATGGTGTTGTGAACATAAACACCATCCGAAGTTGTGAAACCTACACGCTTACCATTGCTTCTTACAATGTGCGCAATAAGTCTGGTTGTAGTTGTTTTACCATTTGTTCCGGTAACTGCTATGATTGGAATTTGAGATAATCTGCCTTGCGGATAAAGCATATCTACAACAGAAGCTGCTACGTTTCGTGGTAAGCCTTCGCTTGGCGCAAGATGCATTCTAAAACCTGGCGCAGCATTAACTTCTAAAACAACACCGCCATTTTCAGTAAGTGGCTGTGTTAAGTTTTGCGCCATAATATCAATTCCGCAAATATCCAATCCAATTACTCTTGATATCCTTTCACAAATAAAAATATTCTGCGGATGCACAATATCGGTTACATCGATAGATGTACCACCCGTGCTTAAATTTGCTGTAGATTTCAGGTAAACGATTTCGCCCTTTTCAGGAATCGTTTCTAAGGTATATTCCTTTTTGGCTAACAAATCTAAGGTATCTCTATCAACAGAAATTTCTGTTAACACATTTTCATGGCCATAGCCACGGCGTGGGTCTTCATTTTCTTTATCAATTAATTCCTGAATAGTATGAATTCCGTTTCCTTTAACATGGGCTGGATCTCTTTGAGCAGCAGCAACAACCTTATTATCTATAACAAGTACTCTAAAATCATAACCTGTAATAAACTTTTCGATGATAACCCTTCTTGAATATGATTTAGCATATTCAAAGGCAGCTTTTGCATCCTCAAGGGTTTTAACATTTATAGTAGCGCCTTTACCATGGTTACCATCCAAAGGTTTAAAAACTAATGGAAAACCCACTTTTTCTACTGATGCTTCTACATCATCTGGATTTGAAATGGTAACACCTTTAGCCACAGGAATTGCAGCTTCTGTTAATAATCTTTTGGTTTCTTCCTTATTACTGGCAATATCGACGGCAATGCTGCTCGTTTTTTCAGTCATTGTTGCACGAAAGCGTACCTGATTTTTACCATAACCTAATTGTACAAGAGAACTTTTGTTTAATCGAATCCAAGGAATACTTCTGCTTACCGCTTCCTGTACAATCGAACCTGTACTCGGACCTAAAGCTTCTAGTTCTCGAATCTCCTTCATCCGGCGGATGTCGTGTTCTAAATCGTATTCTTGATCATCTATTAAAGCTTGTGCAATATTGACAGCTGCTTCGGCAGCATAAACGCCTACTTTTTCTTCTAAATATGTAAAAACAACATTGTAAATGCCTTCAGTTTTGGTTTGACGCGTGCGACCAAAACCTGTTTCCATACCTGCAATGGTTTGAATTTCGAGCGCAATGTGTTCTATAACATGCCCCATCCATGTTCCCTCCTTCACACGGGTAAAGAAACCACCTTCCACACCTTTAGAACAGCGGTGCGTGAACATACTTGGCAAAAGTTTTTCAATTCGCTCACTAAATCCTTCAATCGTGTTGGTTGGTCTCTGTTCCAAATCTTCCAAATCCAAACGCATCTGAATTAGTTTTTTGCGGCTTATCGACCATATATTTGGCCCTCTTAGTACTTGTATATTTAATATCTTCATTTAATGTTTTGTAGTTCGTTTAAAAAAGTAGAGATAGCCTTTTTAATTATTATTTGAGCAAATTTGGTGATTGTAAATTATGCATTTATTTTTAATTAGTTGCGATCAATTACCTAAATCAATTTAAACTGTATTTGTTTTATTTTCAACATAAAAAAGGTGTTCAACGAATAAAATTCTATCAACCTATGTTAATAAAGTAAATATTATTGACAAAAAATGTCGTGTTTTTTATCATAAGCTGATATATTTGAGTTTTTCGTTTAATAATAATACACAAAGAATGGTTCCGAAAGGTAAACTCATCATAATAGGTGGTGCTATAAACACAGGAAGCTTTGCAGAAACGCAATTTGGACTACCTGAAAATATGAATTTTTTTGAGCGTGGGATTTTGAAAAGAATCACTACAGAATCTGTAAAAGATGCAGAATCTCGCTTTGAAATTATCACTACAGCATCCTTAATGCCTGAAAAAGTTGGTGAAGAGTACATAAAAGCTTACGCACAGTTAGACGTTCACAATCTTGGTGTACTAAATATTGCAAACCGTGAAGATGCAAATGCAGAAGAAAATTGCGAAAGAATCAAAGCTGCTGATGTTATCATTTTTACAGGTGGAGACCAATTAAGATTGTCTTCGATTTTTGGTGGCACCAAAATTCATCAAATCCTTTTAGAAAAATACAAGAACGAGGCTGTAGTAATTGCAGGTACTTCTGCGGGTGCTGCGGCAAGCTCAAAAAATATGATTTATCAGGGAAGCAGTAAAGATGCTTTACTAAAAGGTGAAGTAAAAATTACTGGCGGCTTAGGTTTTATTGATGATGTTATTGTTGATACCCATTTTGTTCAACGTGGTAGAATCGGTCGTTTATTATATGCAGCTGCAAGTAATCCAGGCATTTTAGGCATTGGTTTAGGAGAAGATACGGGCTTATTCATATCAGACGGGCATACTATGGAGGCAATCGGCTCTGGAATGGTAATTTTGGTTGACGGAAGAAACATGGCAGATACCAACTTAACTGATGTTGAAATGGGACAACCGGTTTCAATTAAGAACATGGTTGTACACGTAATGTGCGATGGCGATGTTTATGATTTAAATGATCACAGTCTTATTATTCACCATCCAAAAGTTATTCCGGTAGGGTAAATTGAGCAACCCTTATTGCCACTTATATTTTGAAACTAACAAAATGAAGCTAATTATTCATGGTGGCTTTTTTAGCGAGTCATCTACCAATCAAGAAACGAAAAAAGCCAAACAAGATGCTTTAGCTGAAATCGTAACACTTGGGCATCAATATCTGGAAAATCATAGTGCCCTAGAAACAGTCGTTTACACCGTTTCACTTCTCGAAAACAATGAACTATTTAATGCGGGGATTGGTTCGCAAATACAAAGTGATGGAAAAGTTCGTTTAAGTTCGGCTTTAATGGATGGTAAAACTGAAAAATTTAGTGGTGTTATTAATGTAGAAGATATCAAAAATCCTATCGAGGTCTCCTTAAAATTAATGGATTATGATGACAGGGTTTTAAGTGGTGAAGGCGCTCAGAATTTTGCCAGAAAGAATGGATTTGAGTTCTTCAATCCAATCATCCCTCAAAGACAAACAGAATACGAAGCAAAATTAAATCAACAAAATAATAAGGGAACAGTTGGCTGTGTTGCTTTGGATAAGGATGGAAATTTAGCAGCTGCAACTTCAACTGGCGGCAAAGGCTTTGAAATTCCCTGTCGTGTAAGCGATTCTGCTACCGTTGCCGGCAACTATGCTAACCAATTTGCAGGCATTTCTTGTACAGGCGTTGGCGAAGATATTGTAAGTGGCGCATTAGCAGCCAAAATTGTAACCCGCGTAACCGACGGATTTTCTTTGAAAAATGCTGCCGATAAAAGTTTTAATGAACTTAAGGCTTTTGACGGATTTGCCGGTATTATAGGCATAACCTCAGAGGGAGAAATTTACCATTGCGATTCACATCCATACATGGTTTGGGCATCTTTCGATGTTAATTTAGAGGTATTTAGCTAAAATATCATTTAAAGTATTATTTTTGTTGCATGACTAAAATAGTTGTGGCTTTTTTAAGCCTTTTTGCCTCCTTACAACTTAATGCTCAAAACATTGATAAATCTGATTTCCAGGAACCTGGTGTTGGTGGTAGCGCAATAAATATTGCGGTTTCCAAATATGATTTAGCTGAAGGCAACAACTATTTTGAAGATGCGCAAGACCTAGAGCGAAAAGGCGATTTTAACGAAGCTTTAACCTTATTTGGTAAGGCTGCATTTGAATTTAATGCTGTAAGAAATCTAAATCTTTATGTACAGGCGTTAACAAAAATGAGCAATATGCATTATCAGCTTGGCCGTTTCGGTGATGCTGAACAAATCCTTTTAAACGTTGTTTTAAAAAACTATTCAAAAATGGGTAGCCGAAGTGGACAGATGAGCACCTATAACTTATTAGGTAAAGTTTATTTGGCAAGCAACAAATACACTCAATCGATGTGGTTTTACACACAACAGGGTATTTTGGCTAAACAATTAGGCAATAACAATTCTTATATAGAATCGGTACTTGGATTGGCACAGGTAAAAATTAAGAAAAAAGACTTCACATTGGCCAGCCGCGATTTAAATCAGGCAGAACTCCTTTCACGTTCGCTAAAAAGCACGGTATACAAGTCGCAAATAAAAGATGCCAGAGAAGTTATTGCAAGCAAAATATCTCCCAAAAAATAATCTTCCCTTTTACTTGAAAACATTTTAACACTATTTAACATAGTGTTAATCTTGATGTAAATTTCATTCCTCAAAACAGCCTAAGACATTCATTTCAAAACAAAAGGCGTACATTATCGTTCTTTTAGAAGATTGACAAATAAAAAGCTTTTAGTTAGATTTGATACGTTTTGAATAGAGACGGAAATAATACTGTCTCTTTTTTGTTTATTTGATAAAATGGTATCATATTGGCTATATAATATTTGAAATGGATTTTAAATTATTTAAAGAGATGTTGAAGAGAATATTTTTTGTACTTTTTACCGCAGCTGTTCTTGCCTGTCAGGCAGCTCCGAAATCACAGCCTATTGTCGATGGGGTAACTAATGTTAAGCCAGATGAGCAACAGCAGCTCGTAATTCGGGAAGTTGTTAACTTAATTGAAAGCTACAATTATAAAAAGTTAGAGATTAATGATTCGATATCATCAATCATTTTAGATAAATATATCAAAGCTTTAGACCAGGGTAAAAACTACTTCATCGCTTCTGATATTAAAGAATTTGAAAAATACAGATATACGCTAGATGATGATTTCAAAAACGGCGATTTAAGCGGCCCTTTCTACATTTACAATGTTTATGCAAAACGTTTAAACGAATATTTTGCGTACTCATTGGGTCAAATCAAGAATAAATTCGACTTTAATCAAACTGATTCATACGTGTATGATAGAGAAAAAATGCCATGGGCAACCTCAATCACTGCGTTGAATGATACCTGGAAAAAGCGTGTTAAATATGAACTCATCAATCTAAATCTGGCTGGCACGACTGGCCCGAAAGGGATTGAAACTTTAACAAAGCGTTACCAAAATCTTCAATCTCAAACGTCAAAAACCAATAATCAGGATGTGTTTCAAATATTGATGGATGCTTTTACAGAATCAATTGATCCACATACTAATTATTTCAATCCGGTGAATGCAATAGCCTTTAACGAAGACATGTCTCGTTCATTTGAAGGTATTGGCGCTCGTTTACAATTAGAAAACGAAGTTGTAAAAATTTCTGAAATTATTGCCGGCGGACCAGCTTTTAAAGATAAGCAGTTAAGTCCTGGCGATAAAATTATTGCAGTTGCTCAAGGCGATGGTGAATTTGTTGATGTTGTGGGATGGAGATTAGATGCTACAGTTGCCAAAATCAAAGGTGCTAAAGGAACAAAAGTTCGTTTAAAAGTGATTCCATCTGGTAAAGAAATGTCTTCGAAACCGGTTATTATATCTTTAGTTCGCGATAAAATTGTTTTAGAGGAAACATCTGCTAAGAAAAAGGTTAAAACCATTAATCAAAATGGCAAAGAATACAAAATGGGTATTATCACTCTACCCGCCTTCTATGCCGATTTTAAAGCTGCAAATGCAGGCGATAAAAACTACAAAAGCACAACTCGGGATGTTAAGAAACTGATTGATTCTTTAAAAAATGTCGATAAAGTTGATGCAATTGTGATGGATTTACGCGGAAATGGTGGTGGTTCCTTAGTTGAAGCCATTTCATTAACCGGATTATTCATTGATAAAGGCCCAGTTGTACAGGTTAAAGATCTACGTGGTAAAATTGAGGTTGATGAAGACGATACTATGGGTGTAGCGTGGGATGGTCCGTTGGGTGTAATGGTTGACCGCTTAAGTGCTTCTGCATCTGAAATTTTTGCAGGTGCAATTCAGGATTATGGTCGTGGAATTATAATGGGAAGCCAAACTTATGGTAAAGGAACAGTGCAATCCTCAATTGATTTAAATAAATTGGTTAACCCAAGTATGTTGCAGCGAATTGCAGGCATCATAACTAAAAACAAAACTACTGGTACAGCGCCTTCGAGCACTACTGCTGCAGATGTTAATTTAGGACAAATCAACCTTACAATGGCAAAGTTCTATCGTGTGGCTGGTAGCAGTACACAGCATAAAGGTGTTGTTCCCGATGTTGTTTTCCCTTCTCTTTACCCAATGGATAAAATTGGAGAAGATACAGAACCATCAGCTTTGCCGTGGGATGTTATTCCTAGTTCAAACTTTAAATCGGTTGCAAATTTAACTGCAGTTAAACCTAATTTGATTAAAAATAGCGAGCAACGCGTTGCAAACTCCTTAGATTTTAAATACTTGAAAGAAGATATTGCTGAAATGAAAAAACGCGATGCAGAGACTTCTGTAACTTTAAATGAAGCGAAACTTAAATCAGAACGTGACGCTCAAGAAGTTAAAACATTATCTCGAGCTAATGAGTTAAGAACGGCAAGAGGTTTACCAGCATTAAAGAAAGGCGAAAAAGTTACCAAGCAAGATGCTTATGATTTTATTGAGGATGAATCTTTGCATGTAATGGGAGATTTTATGCAACAAGCTGGAAGTTATGTTATGAATTTAGGCTTAGGTTCTACACCAAAGTTTTAAGAATTAATCGCTATAAAAAAAACCGATAGCAAAATATGCTATCGGTTTTATGCAATTTGGCTTTGGTGCAGCAATTTTTGTTAATAAACAGGATGGTAGTGGGATCCTTTTGTTAGACTTCCTTTACCTCACGCCTCCATCGTTAACAAAAGATTTAGCGAACAGCCTGACGAATTTCTCAGAAGGATTACTGTCTCATTACCTTTTCAAAATATTATTATTTCTTTGCGTTATTTGCCTGGCTCTGCTGCATCGCCATCATTTGTTTCATCGTGTTATTCATTCCTTCTGTGCTTCCATCAAGGAAAATTACATTGCCCTCGCTGTATTCTGCAAATTGTTTAATGGCTTCGGTCCACATCGTGAATAAGATTACCGATGTATCTAAATTAGCTTGTTGCATCTCGTGTGCGGCATTTGTCATCCCTTTTGCTACCTCTTCTCTAAACAAAGCAATACCCTGACCGCGAAGTTGTGCTGCTTCACGCTCAGCAGTGGCTGCAATTTTAATAGCATTACCATCCGCTTCAGCTCCTTTGGTTTTAGTAATTAGCAAAGCCTGACCTTCGTTTTCTGCCGCGGCCTTTAAATTGTTTGAAGCAACTACACGGCTCATTGAACGCATAATTTCTTCGTCGAATGTGATATCGTTCAGTTGTAAATCTTGCAAGTGATAACCCCAACCATCTAAAACCTGATCGATTTGCTCTTTAACATGTAAAACAATTTCATTCCTTTGCGCTAATACGTTGGCTTGTTTTTGGGTAGCAACATAAGCACGAATTGAACCTTCAATCGTTCTAATTAAAGCTTGCATTAAATTGGTGGCGTCTACAAATTTAAAGGCTACGTTTTTTATGGTTTCTTCATCTTGGTTAATAACCGAATAAAGCAGCATTGCCTTAAAATATACATTTGCCTGATCTTGAGTTACCGCCTGGAAAGAAAGTTCTACCGAACGGTTTTGAATAGATATACGAGAATAAATTTGCTCGATTAATGGAATTTTAAAATTTAACCCAGGTCTGAGCAAGCGCTGATATTTACCAAAAACGGTAACAACAGCTATTGTACCTTGCTTCACCGTTACAAAAGAGCTTAACAAAATAATGACTCCGAGAAAGATAAGAATGTAGATTGTATATTGCATAATTAGATTTTTTTATGAAGTTAGAAAAAAATTCATATAAACTACCTGCTGCATTTTGTAGCTTTACTTTACTAACTTTTAAAACCGTATGAAAAAAAAATTAATTTTACCTGCGGCCGCTTTGTTAATTTTAGCAGCTTGCCAAAATGATAAAAGCCACCAGGCTAACGAAGGCGACCAAAGAACGGTATTTTTTGATACCGCTGGCATGGATACAACAGTAAAACCAGGCGATAATTTCTTCCTATACGCAAACGGTAAATGGATTAAAGATACTGAAATTCCGAAAACAGAAACTGGTTGGGGTTCCTTTTATACCTTATATAATGATAACATAAAAAATTTAAAAGGAATTTTAGAGCAAGCTGCAAAAGGAAATGCAGCAAAAGGTACAGCCGAACAAAAAGTTGGCGATTTTTATGCCAGTGGCATGGATTCGGTAACTATCGAAAAACTAGGTGTTGAACCAATAAAGCCACTACTTTCAAAAATTGATGGTATTAAAAATGCTAAAGATTTAATCAATTTTATTGCTGATGGTTATAAAAATGCAGAGGGCGATTTGTTAGGTTTTGGTGTTGAACCTGATGATAAGAATAGCACCAAAAATGCTTTGGTTTTTTCTCAAACCGGCTTAAATCTACCTGAAAGAAGTTACTATTTAGATCAGGATGAAAAAGCTAAAAAAATAAGAACTCAGTATTTAGCTTACATTTCTAAAGTTTTTGCGCTTGCAGGAGATTCTGTAAACAGTAAAAAATATGCTGACGATATTCTGAAACTGGAAACTGCCATTGCTCAATCTCATTCTACGCCAGTTGAATTAAGAGATCCTGTTAAAAATTACAATAAGTTTGCAGTTGCTGATTTTCAAAAACAAGTACCCGATATTGATTTTAAAACAGTTTTGAGCAAATTGGGTACAAATACAGATACCATAATTGTTCGCCAGCCAAAATATTATAAAGCACTGGCTTCGTTAATCAAAACTCAACCAATAGAGGTTTGGAAAGAAAAGCTAAAATTTGATGCATTAAATAACAAAGCTTATGCGTTAACCCAAAAATTTAGGGATGCAAGATTTGAGTTTTTTGATAAAACTTTAGCCGGCCGTCAATCGCAAAAAGAGCGTTGGAAATCGATGGTTAATAATACTGACAATAATTTAGGCGATTTATTAGGTCAATTATATGCAGAGCAATATTTTAAACCAGAAGCTAAAAAAAGAATGCTAGAACTGGTTAATAATTTGCAAAAAGTTTACGAGGATAGAATTAAAAAACTTGACTGGATGAGCGCTGAAACTAAGAAAAAAGCACTCGAAAAACTAAACGCATTCGTTAAGAAAATTGGTTATACCGATAAATGGAAGAAATATGATGATGTAGAAATTTCTAAAAATACATTCTTTGCAAATCTTCAATCGGCTGAGAAAAATCAGTACAAAGAAATGATAGATAAGCTCGGAAAACCTGTAGACAAAAGCGAGTGGTTTATGACACCACCAACCGTAAATGCTTATTATAATCCTGCATACAACGAAATTGTTTTTCCTGCCGGAATTTTACAATTTCCGTTTTTTGCCTTCAATGCGGATGATGCAATTAATTATGGTGCGATTGGTGCTGTAATTGGCCATGAAATGACGCATGGATTTGATGATCAAGGTCGCCAGTACGATGCGACAGGTAATTTAAAAGAATGGTGGACCAAAGAAGATGCTGCCAAATTTAAAACCAAAGCGGATAAAGTTGGTGCATTCTACAGCAATTTTGCTTTGTTAGATAATCAACATGTTAATGGCTCATTAACTATGGGCGAAAATCTTGCAGATTTAGGTGGTTTAAATATTGCCTATGATGCCTTTAAATTAACTAAACAAGGAAAAGAAAACGATAAAATTGATGGCTTTACACCAGACCAACGTTTCTTTTTAAGTTTTGCGCAGGTTTGGAGAATCAAAAACAGAGACGAAACCATGCGTGTACGTTTAAAAACAGATCCGCATAGCCCTGAAATGTTTCGCGTAAATGGTCCTGTTTACAATATGGAAGCGTTTTACAAAGCCTTTAATGTGCCTGCGACTGCTAAGATGTACATTGCTCCAGAAAATAGATTGGGTGTTTGGTAATAGAGTTGTAATATAACTAGACCTTACATCCCAAGCCACAGATTAACAGATTCAAAATCTGCGAATCTGTGGCTTTTGATTTAAATAACTAATTTTAATTAAAGTAAAAACAAAATTAGAATATGTTTGTCTTCATTCATATTAAATTCTAAAATATGAATGTAAAACGCACTTTCGGAACTGTCCTAACCATCTTAGGCATTATTGGACTAGTATATGCAGGATATGGCTTTGTAAACCATAATCAAGATACCAGAGGACTTATGGTTTACGGTGTGATAGGATTAATCTTTTTTGTTTCTGGTATTGGATTGGTTAAAAATACCAAAGATGAAAGCTAATTGCTCACATAAATAATTTTTATAGTGCAATCATATTCGTATTATTGCACTATAAAATCATCCCAAAATTTATTTTATACCTTAAATTATGGGACAAGATATGCGCTATCAAATCATTGGCGATAAAATTCGATCAAGAAGAATTGAATTACACATTACTCAAAATAAAATGGCAGCTATGTTAAACATCGCTACCGGGACTTATTCTAAGAATGAAAAGCAGGTAAAAGATATTCCACTAGAAAGACTTTTTCATATCGCTTTAATCCTAAACATGACAGCCGAAGAAATAATTGTTCCTTAAACTACTTACTTTTTTTCTTGCTTTTGATAATCAGGTATTGGCTGTAAGCCACTAGAGAACCGGCAAGAATTATTATTCCAGCAGATAAAAGATTTTTAGGATTTTGGTTAATATAGAATGCTGCCGCAAAAACTAAAATTACTGCACTTATGCAAATAATATAGTGTACGTAAATCAAATTTTTCATTAAGCAAATATTCTTATTTTCAATGATATTGATGTAAGCGCAATTTAATCTTTTAAGCTAATCCTATTATTTTCAAATTTTAACTGGTGCCCAACAAAGTCGATATCTGTTAAGGTTTTAATTTTCTTAAAAGCAGTAACGTTATCATCAATTGTTAAACCGTTAATTTTATCTTGCTTAACAGAAATCAAATCTGCAAATAAGAAATCGCCTTTGCTATTAATTTTTAATTGCAAAAGCGGTGCATAACCATTTGAACCCTTTAGGCTAAACATTCCATAAGTGCAGAAGTTACCTAAGCTGTAGGCAATAAATTTATTTTTGTAAACTTCAACAGCACGACTAACGTGCGGTCCGTGGCCAAGAACAACATCCGCACCGGCATCAATTACAGCATGTGCAAAGGCATAAACATTACCACGATTTTCATTGTAAAATATTTCATTTCTGCGTGTTACATGCTCAAATCTTGCGCCCTCTCCTCCACCATGAAATGAAACAATGACGATATCAGCCATCGTTTTTAGCCTTGCAACCAGCGCTTTTGCACTATCAATCTTATTAATTGAAACTGTATTTTCATTCGGGGCAAAAGCACAAAATGCATATTTAACACTATCCTTTTCAAAAATTTCAAAGGGTTTGTTTAACTGGCCAGCGTAATGAATTTGTAATGAATCTAAAATTCTAGCGGTATTTTTACGCCCTTTGGAATCGAAATCTCCAACATGGTTATTGGCGATGCTTAAAACATTGAAGCCAGCCTTTTTGTAAATATCTGCATAACGTTCGGGCATTCTAAATGCATAGCAATTATTTGGGTTTATACCGTTGCATTTGGTAGAATTTCCTGAGTTTAAAAAACAACCTTCCAAATTGCCGAAAACAATATCACCCTTTAGAAGGCTATCAACAGCTTTAAAACTGCCAACTGCATCATCTGGTGGTAGGTTTGATTTTGAAGGAAAAGCAGAACCCAGCATAATATCGCCAACTGCTGTAATAGAAATTGTATCCTTTATTTTTCTAACAATGGAATCCCTTTTTTCAGTAGATGTAACCTGAGCGCTGTTACTGGTACAACTGATGATTACTATTAAAAGGAGGAATGATAGAATTATGCTAGCAGTTAATTTCATTAAGTAGTTAATTAAGGTTATGTGCATCCAATAAATACCTTTCGCATTAAGATTCTGAAATAAATTCAGAATGACGATAGTTGAGATGCATATGTATAAAAAAATCCTCCAAAATTACTTCTGGAGGATTATATATTTTCAAATTATAATTATCTTATTCTACTGTAAAATCTTTCTTAAACGATTCTAAAATACGACCGCCCTTGTAAAAATAACGGCTGTAATACGGCTCATTTAAATTACTGATAACTACACCACGAGAACTAGATGCGTGAGCAAATCTATTATCGCCTAAGTAAATACCAATGTGAGAAATGCTTCTGCTTTTTATTTTGAAGAAAACCAAATCGCCTTCTCTTAAATCCTCCTTTGATAAAGGATCTACCATGCTGAAAATGTCCCTGGAATTTCTTCTGATGGTTGTGTTGAAAACTTTATCGTAAATCGCCTTAGTAAAAGCAGAACAATCGATGCCTTTTTTTGTATTTCCACCAAAACTGTAGGGAGTTCCAATCCACTCGTAAACAAATTTGTATAGTTTTAAGTTAGATGTTGCATCAACCGCTACACCCATAACCTGAGAAAAATACTGTGAAGCAAGGTTGTCTGGGTCAGTTAATTCTTTGCCGGTTTCTTTTGTTTTTGTTTGCGCAAATGCGGCGGAGAGCGTGCAGATAGCGATTAAGGATGAAAACAAAAATTTTTTAATCATGTTATACAGTTATGTTTGGGTACTTCACTTACACATTAACGTACACCACCTTGGGCTTATTGTTTGAGCTTCAAAATTATTAATTATACAAATGTTATCCAAATGTTTATTGTTAAAAACCCAAAGTTATTAACATTTCCCAAATTATTACAGGTTTTTTGTGGGTTTATTGATTAAAAATTTGGAAATCAATGTCAGAGCTTCTTCGGTTCCGAAAGCCCCGCCATCCGCTTTATCCCGAGAAAATCGGGATGCCCGCTTCTGTCTGGTTTAAATTACTTAGGTTATTTGTTCTTGGTTATGGTTTAAACCACTAATACATTTACAAGCTTAATTTAACTAAGCCCGACAGCAGCAATTATACTTTTTTGATGCTATTCATAAAATTTAGCAAAAACTTTAACAAAAAAGATAATTCAAATGGCGGGACTGTTTTAACCCAAGCACTTCGACAATTGCCTTTCTAAAAATATTTATAATTAGGAGTATTTTGTCTTTTACAGAATTAAATTTTACTATGATTTAGAATGTATATTATGAAAAATTGCGAAGTTTAACTTATATAAAATCGGCTATTTATTGAGAATGCATTAGATTTAACTTATTTAATTGTAAAACAACTGTTAAGTGATATTTTAGCACTATTATTATGATGTTTTTACAATAGAAAGTGACAAAAATTACAATAAAAAAATTAGATTTGCTGTCGCAAAAAACAAATAACCTTAAAATGAGTGCAGTAGAAATAAATAAAGATACCTGGTTGAAGTGGTTCGAGTCGATGTTGCTTATGCGCAAATTCGAAGAAAAAACTGGCCAGTTATACGGACAACAAAAAATTCGTGGCTTTTGTCATTTATACATTGGACAAGAAGCTGTAGTTGCAGGCGCAATATCTGCAATGCAAAAAGGCGATTCAATGATTACTACTTACCGTGATCATGCACATGCTTTAGCTTTAGGTGTAACTGCCGACAGCATTATGGCAGAAATGTATGGTAAAGCTACTGGTTGCTCTAAAGGTAAAGGTGGCTCTATGCACATGTTTAGTAAAGAACATAACTTTTATGGTGGTCATGCAATTGTTGGAGGTCAAATTCCATTAGGTGCTGGCGTTGCTTTTGCAGAAAAATACAAAGGAACAGATAATGTTAATATTTGTTACATGGGCGATGGTGCGGTGCGCCAAGGTGCATTAAACGAAACTTTTAACATGGCTATGCTTTGGAAATTGCCTGTTGTTTTTGTTTGCGAAAACAATGGTTATGCAATGGGTACTTCGGTACAACGTACTACAAACATGACTGATATTTATAAAATTGGTTTAGGATTTGATATGCCTTGTGCGCCTGTTGATGGTATGGACCCTGTTGCAGTTCACAATGCAATGGATGAAGCTATTCAGCGTGCTCGTAAAGGTGAAGGACCAACTTTCTTAGAAATGAGAACTTACCGTTACCGTGGTCATTCAATGTCTGACCCTGCTAAGTACCGTTCGAAAGAAGAGTTAGAAGATTATAAAGCAAAAGATCCGGTTGAGTTAGCAAGAGAAACTATTCTTAAAGAAAAGTATGCTGATGAGAAATGGATTGAAGAGGTAGAAGCTAAAGTTAAAGCTACGGTAGACCAGGCTGTGAAATTTGCAGAAGAATCTCCTTGGCCAGATGCATCTGAATTGTACAAAGATGTATATATGACTGAGAACTACCCTTACGTAATGGACTAATATTTTTTAAAAGATTTCAATTAATTAGATACAATGGCTGATGTAATTAAAATGCCCAAAATGAGCGACACCATGACCGAAGGGGTTTTGGCTAAGTGGCACAAAAAAGTAGGCGATAAAGTGAAAAGCGGCGATGTTTTGGCAGAAGTAGAAACTGACAAAGCAACAATGGATATGGAATCTTATTGGGATGGCGTTCTTTTATACGTAGGTGTAGAAGAAGGAACTGCTGTACCAGTTGATGCTATTATGGCCGTTATTGGTAAAGAAGGCGAAGATTACAAGGCAGCATTAGAGGCTGAAAAAGGTGGTGATGCTCCAAAAGCAGCAAGCGCTGATGCTCCTAAAGCTGAAGATAAGAAAGAAGAAGCTGCTCCTGCACAAGGTGGTGGTTTAAGCGAAGAAGAATTAGCAGAAAAAGGTGTTACAGTAATTCGTATGCCTTTGTTAAGCGATACCATGACTGAAGGCGTTATTGCTGAATGGCATAAAAAAGTTGGCGATAAAGTTAAGGATGATGATGTTTTGGCTGATGTAGAAACCGATAAGGCAACTATGGAAGTTATGGGTTACGCAACTGGTACTCTATTACATATTGGTGTAGAAAAAGGTTCTGCTGCAAAAGTAAATGGCATTATTGCTATCGTTGGTCCGGAAGGAACTGATGTTAGTGGTATTTTGGCTGGAGGAGCGTCGGGAAGTCCGAAGTCCGAAAGTCCGAAGTCTGAAGCGCCTAGTGAAGAAAAACAAATCGAAAGTAAAGATGCAAGTTCATCTGCTCCTGTATCAGAAAGTTCTTCATCAGATAGCCGTGTTAAAGCATCGCCTTTAGCTAAGAAAATTGCTAAAGATAAAGGAATCGATTTATCGCAAGTTGCAGGTAGTGCAGAAGGTGGTCGTATTATTAAAAAAGATATCGAAAACTTTAAACCAGCTGCTGCACAACAGTCTGAAAGTCAGAAGTCCGAAAGTCCGAAATCTACTGCTGCTGCTCCAGTTATCCCAACCTTTGTTGGTGAAGTTAAATACACGGAACAACCAGTTTCGCAAATGCGTAAAGTAATTGCAAAACGTTTGGCAGAAAGTTTATTTACAGCGCCACATTTCTACTTAACCGTAAGTATCGATATGGATAACGCAATGGCTGCTCGTACAGCAATTAATGCTGTTGCGCCTGTTAAGGTTTCTTTCAACGATTTAGTAATTAAAGCAGTTGCTGTTGCATTGAAAAAACACCCGGCTGTTAACTCATCATGGGGTGGCGATAAAATCCGTTTCAATGAGCATACTAACATTGGTGTTGCTATGGCTGTTGAAGATGGCTTATTAGTACCAGTAGTTCGTTTTGCTGATGGTAAATCTTTATCTCACATTTCTGCTGAGGTTAAAGATTTTGGCGGTAAGGCAAAAGCTAAAAAATTACAACCTGCAGATTGGGAAGGTTCTACTTTCACGGTTTCTAACTTAGGTATGTTTGGTATTGATGAGTTTACATCAATTATTAATTCTCCTGATGGTGCAATTTTATCAGTTGGTGCTATACAAGCTGTACCAGTTGTTAAAAATGGTGCTGTTGTTCCTGGTAACGTAATGAAGTTGACTTTAGGTTGCGATCACCGTGTGGTTGATGGTGCAACAGGAGCACAATTCTTACAAACATTAAAAGGTTTATTAGAAGAGCCGATTAGATTATTAGCGTAAGTTTTTAATTGGATAATAAAGTATAAAGCCATTCCTGAAAAGGGGTGGCTTTTTTGGTTTTTAGTGCCGGTATGACGTTATGGATATATCTTTAATTATAAGCCATGACTCTAAAATTCTACAGCCACAGATTATCAGATTATCTCTAATTACATATTGAAGTCTTCGAAAACTGTTTCGCTATAATCAGTTAATCTGTGGCAAACCTAAAGTGCTTTACTTTGTTAATAACATAAAACAACCCTAAATCATGGATAAAGAAAAGTTGATACAAGAAGCCTATTTAGTTTCGCACAAGATAGAAGAAAATGGAAACTTCCCTAATAACCCTTTGTATCCTTTAATGATTTACAAAGGCGCATTTCTTATTCATCCTGATGATGAAATTGATGTAATTAAAACGGTTTTTGCAAAAAACGGATATACGAATGCCTGGGTTGATGGAATCTTTGATTATCATCATTACCATAGCAATACACATGAAGTTATGGGTGTTTACTGTGGCAAAGCCGATGTACAGTTTGGCGGTGAACATGGTGTTTGCATCGAGCTTGACAAAGGTGATGTTGTACTTATTCCTGCAGGTGTTGCCCATAAAAAATTAAAATCGAGCGATGATTTTAAAGTTGTAGGTGCATACCCAAAAGGTGCTGACTATAATATAAAATATGGCGAAGCAGATGAACGTTTACAAGCAGATGAAGATATTTCCAAAGTAGAAAAACCAGACAGCGACCCGGTTTATGGTAGCAAAGGACATTTATTTGAATGCTGGTATAACCAAAATTGCGAAAATGTGTAAAACTCTTTGCCTTTAACCACTCAAAATTCTTTAATTTTCGGGTTTTAAATAACACACTACCTGAATAAATGAATTTTAAGCATATAATCTCTGCAATTGCAATCTCTGTTACTATATTTACCGCTTGTAATCCAAAAAAAGCCGAAGAAAAAAAAGCTGCTGAAAAGAAAATCAGGGTTAAAGAAGATGATAAGGCAGACAGTCTTTTACTAGCCTACAACCCTGAAAAAGGCGACAAGTGGATTGCTGACTTTGTAACCAATTTACACAAAAAATACGGTTTTAATGGAAATATGCTCGTTGCGAAAGACGGTAAGATTCTTTACGAGAAAGCAATTGGTTGGGCAGATTATTTACATCGCGATAGCCTGAAAATAAACTCAGAATTTGAACTCGCATCTATCACCAAAACCTTTACCGGTGTTGCCATAATGCAATTGGTAGAAGCCGGTAAACTTTCGTTAAATGATGATGTGAAGAAATTCTATCCAAACTTTCCTTATGATGGCATTACCGTTAAACTGCTTTTGAGTCATCGCAGCGGGATGATGAACTACGTTTATTTTATTGATGACATTTGGCGCAAAGAAAAACGACCAATGAAAAAAGGCGTTACCAATCAAGATGTGATGAACGTAATTGCTGAGCGCAAACCTAACCCTTACACAAAACCAGATAACCGCTTTCATTACAACAACTCTAACTTTATGGTGTTGGGTGCTATAATAGAAAAAGTAACCGGACAACGCTATTCGCAATATATGATGGAACATGTTTTTAAACCGGCAGGATTGAAAAACACGCATGTTTACAGCACATCTGAATACGAAAAAATTCCTGTTGATGTTGTTGGTCATGATAGAACATGGCGTTATTCTGTTGCACAAAATTTTCTGGATGGACCAGTTGGCGACAAAGGCATTTACAGTACCGTACACGATTTGGTTTTGTTCGATAAGTACCTTAAAAATGAGCGTTTACTCACCAAGAAAAGTTTAGATTCATCTTATGTTGGTAGAAATAAGCCTGTAAATGGACATTTTAACTACGGCTACGGCTGGAGAATGTTTGATGGCGAAAAAATGGACAAAGTTGTTTACCATACAGGTTGGTGGCACGGTTTCCGCCATATTTACGTCCGCGATTTAGATAAAAACATTGTAATTATCTTCTTGGGCAATTTAACAAATGGCAGTTTAATGCATCTTGATGATTTATATAAACACTTCAACATGCCCGTAATTCGAAAAGGGGCTTATCATGGTAATGGAAGTTTGCCTGGTAGTGACGAGGATTAAATCAGTTAAATTTATTTTTTGAAAATGAATGCTTGGCGTTGATGGCGGCCGGTAGTCCTGCTATCACTTCAAGTCCGCTCCCGATGAAGAATCTGGATTGCGGGTTTTCCGTTTTATCAGGTTTATTTAACAATGTCAGGGGATTTTGGCAAAGAACTTATCGGCAAAACATTCGGTGTTACCTAAACGTGAGTTCGTAATTAGGGCGCTTTAAAATTACCGCCTACGCGGGAATGACGTACTTTTAAATAAATATTTCCGTGTATTCTGTGTTTCCGTGGCAAAAATAATATTTAGCCCTGAAATCAACTTCAAAAGATTTTCCGCTAAGGTTGAAATGACGGTGCAAATTATGAAGCCATGAGCATAGTTTTAAGTTAATTAGCCCCGACAAACGCGGAAATACTTTTGGTTTACAGAAACCAAAAGATTGCAGCATTGGCGGGACTGTATTTGCCATGAAAAGCAGAAACATGCGCTTCTAAAAAATATAATTCTAAACTGGAGGATTTTAATTACCGCGATAAAATTAAATACTTAAAACAATTTACCGATTTTAGCTTTTTAATTAAAACGATAAAATTATGTTCGATAAATTATTCGCAGCACAGCAAAAAGCCGAAGAAATAAAGAAACGTTTAGATACAATTTCGGTATTTGGCGAAGTAGAAAACGGTGCAATTAAAGTTACTGCAACGGCTAATAAAGCCATTACCGGCATTGCAATTGATGAAGAATTTTTCAAAAATGCAGATAAAGAAGAGCTGGAAGAGCTTTTGCAAATTGCCGTAAATAAAGCCCTTGCAAATGCAGAAGAAGTTAGCAACACGGAAATGCAGGCTTCGGCAAAAGATATGCTTGGTGGTTTGGGCGGCATGTTCGGTGGATAGTATTTGCACATTAATCTCAAAAGAAAAAACTATGAAATTTACATATTACGGTCAATCTTGTTTTGCAATAGAGGCAGACGGAAAAAAGTTTCTATTTGATCCTTTTATAAAACATAATCCTTTAGCTAAGGATATAGATACTACAAAAATCGAAGCGGATTATATTTTGATAAGTCATGGACATGGCGATCATGTTGCCGATTTGGTTGAACTGGCTAAACAAACCAATGCACAAGTAATTGCAATGGTAGAAGTTGCAAACTGGATTAAGGAACAGGGTGTAGAAAATGTTATCGACATTAACTTTGGCACACAAAAATTACCTTTTGGTAGTTTAAGAACAGTTTGGGCGGTTCATAGCAGTTCAAATCCTGACGGCAGTTATGGTGGCAATCCGGCAGGTTTTGTATTAACCCTAGAAGGTAAACAAATTTATTTTGCTGGGGATACTGCTTTAACACTAGAAATGAAACTGCTTGCGGAATTACACAATTTAGAATATGCTATTTTGCCAATTGGCGGCCATTACACAATGGGTGTTGATGATGCGGTAATTGCGGCCAAATACATAGATTGTGATGATATTATTGGTGTTCATTACAATACTTTTCCACCTATTAGCATAGATATGGAAGATGCTGTAGCTAAATTCAAGAGAGAAAATAAAAATCTTTTGCTACCTGCTATTGGCGAAACAATAACCTTATAAAAAGCAGAAAGCTCCGATTTCACAATCGGAGCCTTCTAAAATTAAAAATCTAAACCTAATTCTTTTTAGCGGCAGCTTTATTTGCTTTATAGCGCATATCTGCTGTACCATCTTTTTTTACAGGCCCTGCAACTTTAGTTACAACCTTTGTTTTATTTTCTTTAAAACGCATATCTGGCGTTCCATCTGCCTTTAATTTTGCCGCTGTTGTAGTTGTTTTTGTTTCAACTTTTTTAGCACCGGCTTTACCTGCTGCCGCAGTAGTTTTAACAGTTTTTTTTGTTTGTGTTGCAGTAGCTGGTGTTTGTGCAAATGCTGTAGATAAACCAAATGCTGCGATTGCGATTAAACTTAATAACTTTTTCATGCCTTTAATTTTTTTAGTTAAGATAAAACTCCTTGTTCTGATTGGAGTTTAATACCTTTCGATTTTTTTAACTCGTTAATTTGTTGATATAAAATTGATAAATCGGGATGAAGTTTTTATGAAGATAAGAAAAATTAGAATTAGGATGTCAATTTAGTGAAAAGCTGATATTAAGATTTTGTTTCATATCGACAGGTTTGCCATTTTCAGTTGCAGGAATCCATTTTGGGGACATCATAACAACTCTTTTTGCTTCTGCAGTAAGGATATCTCCAGGAGAAGAAATAACTTTGAAATCTTTTGGATATCCTTCCTTATCAATAGTTAAAAGAAAATAAACTTTCCCTGTTAATCTTGCGCTTAGCGCTTCTGCCGGGTATCTTATGTTTCTTGAGAGGTATTGATAAAACATTTTAATGCCGCCAGGAAACTGCGGAGGTGTCAAATCCAATAATTTAACATTGACAATATCTGGATGCGATAAAATTCCATCTCTAAAAACTTTTACTGAAACTAATTGCCCTTCTTCGCTAAATAATTTCCAATCACCAGTCATTTTTCCATCGGCATAATTTCCCTGTTCCATTATTTTTCCACTGGGAAAGTACGAAGTAAATGGACCATTTAGAATATTTTTACTATAAGTTTCAGATTCCATTATTTGTCCTTCGGGATAATTCCTAACCCACAATCCCGTTTTATTGCCCAAAATATATGAACCTGCAAGCATAATCTTTTCCTGTTGATATTCTATATAAGAACCGTTTAAAATGCTCAATTTGGAGTCTGAAAAGGTTTCCTTTTTAAGTACTTTGAGGTCCTTATCAGATGTTACCTTAATCCAGGCAGCGCTGTCACCTTTATATATTTTATAAATATTACTAGCTTTTTCCAGCTTCTTTACCCCTTTCCCATTGATATTTGTATAGCTATATAATGTATCGCTTTGCTGTGCAAAGGCTGATAATGAAATAAAACTGAATAATAAGAGTAAAATCCTTTTCATAATTAATGAGCGGCAAGCCAGTTATCTCCTTCTCCTATTTCTACAACAATTGGCACTGATAATTTGATGGCATTTGCCATTTTGTCCTGAATGATTGCTTTCATCACATTCTTTTCAGATTTTAGCACATCAAAAACCAACTCATCATGTACTTGCATAGTCATTGTAGATTTTAAGTTTTGTAGCTTCATTTCTTTATGGATGTTTATCATAGCAATCTTAATCATATCTGCTGCAGAGCCTTGAATTGGCGCATTTATTGCATTTCGCTCGGCAAAGCCTCTTACCGTTTGGTTAGCGGAATTGATGTCTCTCAGATAGCGTCTTCTGCCCATTATTGTTTCCACAAAACCATTTTCTCTTGCGAAATTCATGGTATCACTCATGTAACGTTTTATACCCGGATATTGAGCGAAATACTGTTCGATAATTTCAGCAGCTTCTTTGCGTGGAATACCCAAATTTTGAGATAAACCAAAGGCAGACTGTCCGTAAATGATACCAAAGTTTACCGCCTTGGCGTTTCTTCTTTGAGTACCATCAACCTCCTCAATAGTTATTCCGTAAACTTTTGCAGCCGTTGCTGTATGGATATCGATGCCTTTTGTAAAAGCATCGAGCATATTTTCTTCTTTGCTGATTTCTGCAATAATCCTTAATTCAATTTGCGAATAATCGGCCGATAATAAAATGTGATTTTCATCTCTGGCGATAAAAGCTTTTCTAACCTCTCGCCCACGCTCAGTTCTTATCGGAATATTTTGAAGATTAGGATTGTTAGAACTCAATCGCCCTGTTGCGGCTACAGCTTGATTATATGAAGTATGTACACGGCCGGTTTTTGGATTTACCATAAGCGGCAAAGCATCAACATACGTTGATTTTAATTTTTGCAGCTGGCGGAAATCCAAAATATCCTGAACAATATCGCTTTTACTCGCTAATGCCAAAAGCACATCTTCACCAGTTTGGTACTGACCGGTTTTTGTTTTCTTTGCTTTTGGATCTAGCTGTAGTTTATCAAATAAAACCTCGCCAAGTTGTTTTGGCGAAGCCAGATTAAATTTAACCCCAGCTTTATCATAAACATTTTGTTCAAACTTAACAATCTCAGTTTCCAGCTCTTTTGAATAAGCTTTAAGAGTTTGAATATCTATTCTAACGCCTTCCTTCTCTATATCTGCTAGTACATAAACCAAAGGATTTTCTACTTCTTCGGCAAGTTTTGCAGCATTTAATTCTTTTAGTTTTGGTTCAAAAACATGCGCCAACTGAAGGGTAATGTCTGCATCTTCGGCGGCGTAATCTACAACCTGTTCCACAGGGACATCACGCATATTACCTTGGCTTTTACCTTTGGGGCCGATCAATTTTGTAATTGAAATTGGCGAATAGCCAAGGTAATTTTCTGATAACACATCCATACCATGACGGGTATCTGGATCGATTAAATAATGCGCAAGCATTGTATCAAAAAGTTTTCCTTTAACTTCAATACCATACCATTTTAGCACTAAAATATCGTACTTTGTATTTTGCCCAATTTTTTCTATCTGCTCATTCTCAAGTACAACTTTAAATTCATCAAGAATTACGATTACTTCATCGCGGTTTGCAGAAAGCGGAATGTAATAACCTTCGCCTGGTTTTGTTGAAAAAGAAAGCCCTACTAACTCTGCCATATTTGCATCTGTTCCAGTAGTTTCGGTATCAAAAGAAATTCTTTTTTGCTGAAGCAAAATGGCAATCAATTCTGCTCTTTCTTCAGCGGTGGCAATTAATTTATAATTATGTTCGGTATTTTCAATATTTTTAGCCGGAAGTTTCTCAGTTGGTTCCTCTTCTATGGTGTTTGTGTACTGAATCGTTTCACCCGTTTGATTACCAAATAAATCTGTTTGTGTTCCCTCACCAAATTTTGCCGTGGTAACTGAAAACTCATCACCAAAAACTCTTCTACCCAAGGTTCTAAATTCAAGTTCTGTAAACAAGGGCTCTAATAAATCCTTGCTTGGGTCGCAAAGTTCCAAATTAGCCTCATCTAATTCGACAGGTACATCTAACAAAATGGTTGCAAGTTTTTTAGATAGCAAACCCTGTTCTGCAAAATTTTCTACATTTTCACGTTGCTTTCCTTTTAACTCGTGTGAATTTGCAATAATATTTTCCATCGAGCCATAGGTTTTAATCAAAGCTTTTGCTGTTTTTTCGCCAATGCCTGGAATGCCCGGAATATTATCTACTGCATCTCCCCATAAGCCTAAAATATCGATAACCTGTAATACATTGTCGATTTCCCATTTGGCTAAAACTTCTTTCACGCCCAAAATCTCCATCTCATTGCCCATTCTGGCTGGTTTGTAAATAAAAATATTTTCAGAAACGAGTTGAGCAAAATCCTTATCGGGCGTCATACAATAAACCTGATAGCCTTTTAATTCTGCTTTTTTGGCCAAGGTTCCAATAATATCATCGGCTTCATAACCATCAGATGTAATCACTGGAATATTAAAACCTGTAATTAGTTTAATAACATAAGGCATTGCCGCAGCCAAATCTTCTGGCATTGCCTGGCGTTGTGCTTTATAAGCTTCAAAAGTAGTATGTCGCTCTGTTGGCGCTTCTGTATCAAAAACAACTGCAATGTGTGTCGGCTTTTCTTTCTTTAAAACATCAAGCAAAGTATTCGTAAAGCCCATTACTGCCGATGTATTAATTCCTGTTGATGTAAAACGTGGATTTTTGCTAAGGGCAAAATGTGCTCTGTACATTAGCGCCATGCCATCTAAAAGAAAGAGTTTTTTATTCATGTGATTCCACTTATTTAAAGATTCTGCTGATTTAGCATCAGCATATAAAAGTAACCAAAGTTAATGATATCAATAAAATTTAAGTATAATGGATAAGATTATAAATTTAGTTGCGTTATTTTGAGCAAGCAATCTTTATTATGAAATTTTTCCTTTTTTCGATTCTACTTTCAGTATTTGTATACAGTGCCAATGCTCAGGATTTCGTTATTAAAAATAATGATGATGTAATTCGTGGTACGATTAAAGGCACAGATTATTTCTCTGTTTTTATAAGTGCAAATGATGAGGCTGATGTTATTTTACTAGCAAAGGATGTAAAGAACTTCTTTTGGAATGGTAACAGCTACATTAGCAAAGGTTTTGCCAACAAGAAAAACTTTGAGTATCGATTTGTAAAAGTTATAGAAACCGGAACGGTAAATTTATATTCTTTTGGAGGCGGAACTTTAGTTCCCGCTAAAAAGGAAAAGAATGTTAGGTTCAGACCATCAGTGGGTATTGGCACCGGAACTGGTGGCTTTGGCGGAATGGGCATGGGTGGCGGCATTAGCATTGGCGGTGGTAGAAACAGCGCACCCGAACCTCCAATTGGTGCTCCGGTTGTACGTTATTTTATTGAAAAACCAGGAACAGGGCCACTTCAGGAAATTCCGATTAAAGCCATAACAGAAGATGAAAGAAAAATTGAGGTGCGAAGTATATTACTCCAAAAATTGGGCGACCAAACAGCATTAAGGGCTAAAATTGAGACAAATACTTCTTTAAATAGCAAAGATGTTGTTGAGTTTATTAAGGAATATAATGAGGTAAAAAAATAAGAACTGGATTATCGGGATTTAAGGATTGTAAGATACAGGTGTTAACTTTGCAAAAATTGATAGGCTAATTGTCTTGCCATTTTTAATTTCACAGTTTTTCATTGTTCCTTCGTATTCAAAAGCTAATTTTAACAATGCTTTTTTACTGTTTTCATTCTCAGATTCTACAAATGCTTCTATTCTGTTAACATGTAAACTATAAAATGCGTAGTTACAAATTAAAGTTGCTGATTCATTTATAATTCCTCTTTTCCAATATTTAGGCAGCAGCCAAAATCCTATTTCTATCTTCTTGTGAGATTTATTGAAATTATTAAATCCAACAGCACCAATAAATTCTTCATCTGCTTTATTACAAATTGCCCACCACAATCCTGTACCATCATCTTGGAGTGCTTTAAACCAATTCAATTGGTCTTGAGTTTCCGCCAATGAATGATAATGAACGCCGTAGTGCTTAATTACATCAGGATTAGATAAACCTTGATAAACATTTTCTAAATCGAAGTCTTCAAATTGCCTTAATCGCAGTCGACTAGTTAACAATTCAGGAAAAACATTTATCATCGTGCGCAGCAATTTAAAAGGTGATCATTAACCATACCTGTTGCCTGCATGTGTGCATAACAAATTGTTGTACCGAAGAATTTGAAGCCACGTTTTTTCATGTCTTTACTTATTTTATCTGATAATTCTGTTCTTGCAGGTACATCACTCATTTTTTTAATATGATTAAGCAAAGGTTTTCCATCAGGTAGGAATCCCCAAATATATTTTGAAAAACTTTCAAACTCCTGTTGAATCTCTATGAAAAGTTTCGCATTCGTAATGGCGCCATTTACTTTTAGCTTGTTGCGAATAATTCCGGCATCATTCATCAAACGCTCAACATCTTTCTCATTAAAAGCGGCCACTTTTTTTACATCGAAATTGGCAAAGGCTTGTCTGTAGTTTTCTCTTCTTTTAAGAATAGTTATCCAGCTTAAGCCAGCCTGTGCGCCTTCCAAAATTAAGAATTCGAAAAGCGTTTCATCATCATAAACTGGTTTTCCCCATTCTTCATCATGATATTTTATGTAAAGTGGATCGGTACCTGCCCATGCGCAACGGGTTAAGTTTGGAGTTTGCATAATGGAAATTTAAAAAATTTTAAGCTATCGTCATCCTGAATTTATTTCAGGATCTTACAGGTTCAGCATGACGAACATATTTAATTAACCAGCTTGTAAATCATCCCAATATTCAACAGCTCTCCTATAATGCGGTATAACAATACTTCCGCCAACGAGATTTGCAATCATGAAAATTTCGTTCATTTCATCGCTATTTACGCCTGCATCATAACACTTCCCTAAATGATATTTAATGCAATCATCGCAACGCAAAACCATCGAAGCAACTAAACCCAACATCTCTTTAGTTTTAACATCTAAAGCGCCATCGGCATAACTTGTTGTATCTAAAGCAAAAAACCTTTTAATGTTCGTATTTGCGGTCTCCATAATCCTATCGTTCATTTTTTCCCGATAGCCGTTAAATTCTTCTACTAATTTGCCCATATTTAATTATTGAATGAATGATTTTTGAATGGTTAATGCCTTATTATCGCTCTTCAGACTAAAGACTTTCAGACTTACAACTCTTGCAAAGGATTCCAGAAAACCTTTTTGAAATTAATTACTTTATTATTTTTTACCTCAACTCCTTCTTTTGCAAGTAATTCTTCCATCAATTCTGGCGGGCTAAAATGAAATTTACCAGTTAACAAACCACCCGATGCGCTGGAACCTTTGGATGCGCAATATGTGAATAAGCCATAGCGTGCCCAACCATTCTTGATGATTTGGCCGCACCCAAGCTTTTTGCAATCGCACCATAGGAGGTAACCCTGCCTTTTGGAATTAGCCTTGCTACTTCATAAACCTGCTCATAAAAGTTAGTATCCATTATTGGAACGAAAACTGAATGTAGTTAATGTTTTTCTCGTGTAATAAATATTTTTTCTCGTAATAAGTTTTAATCGAAAGCACTTCATCAGCAAATTCCGATGTGTATAAATGATCGGTGTTCTTATGAATTGGAAAATTCAACTCCTGTACCTTTTCATTTGTGTAAAGGTATAATTGATCGTTATCGGTTTTTAAATTTACTTTGCCACCATCTTTTAAAATAATCTTATACTTGTTTAAAAAACCTGGAAAAGTTAATCGCTTCTTTTCACGACTAATTTGCGGCTGAGGATCAGGAAAGGTTATCCATATCTCATCGATTTCACCAGCCTCAAAATAATCCAATAAATTTTCAATCTGAATTCTTAAAAACGAAACATTGTTTATCCCTTCTTCAATTGCAGTTTTAGCACCTCGCCAAATTCTATTGCCCTTATAATCAACACCTATAAAATTTTTATCTGGAAATAATTTAGCAAGGTTCACCGAATACTCACCTTTTCCACAGGCTAATTCCAACACAATAGGATTATCGTTTTTGAAATGTTTATTAGCCCAATTTCCTTTTAAGGGCTTACCTTCATCTAATTGTAATACGTTTGCGAATGTCTCAATCTCAGCAAATCGTCTAAGTTTATCTTTACCCAAGAGTTTTTTTCGTCAAAAATACAATTAAATCATTTAAAGGGATTTTTTTTCCAAATAATCTTATCATGTATTTGCACAATCTATTGTACTTTTGCGAGTATTTTTAAATTTCGACATTGAAAAAATCAGCTAAAATTTACATAGCAGGACACCGTGGAATGGTGGGCTCGGCAATTTACCGCAAATTAGAAAAAGAAGGTTACACAAACTTGCTTTCCAGAACTTCAGAGGAATTAGATCTTCGAAATCAGCAAGCGGTTTTAGACTTTTTCGCGGCTGAAAAGCCTGAATATGTATTTTTAGCTGCTGCTAAAGTTGGTGGCATTGTTGCCAATAATACCTACCGGGCTGATTTCCTGTTCGAAAATTTAGCCATTCAAAATAATGTTATACACAGTGCTTACCTAAATCAAGTTAAAAAATTAATGTTTTTAGGTTCAAGCTGTATTTATCCAAAAATGGCACCGCAGCCTTTAAAAGAGGAATATCTATTAATGGGCACTTTAGAAGAAACCAATGAGCCTTATGCAATAGCCAAAATTGCCGGAATAAAAATGTGTGATGCCTACCGCGACCAATATGGGTGTAATTTTGTTTCGGTTATGCCTACAAACCTATATGGCTATAACGATAATTACCACCCTCAAAATTCGCATGTTTTACCTGCGTTAATTCGTAAAGTGCATGAAGCTAAAATTAATAACGAAAAGCAAATAACAGTTTGGGGTTCTGGTTCGCCAATGCGTGAGTTTTTATTTGCCGATGACTTGGCCGATGCTTGTTACTTCTTAATGGAAAATTACAATGAACCAAACCTTATCAACATTGGAGTTGGACATGATTTGACCATAAAAGATTTAGCATTGCTGATTAAAGATGTGTTGCAATACGATGGCGAATTGGTTTTTGATGCAAGTAAACCTGATGGAACACCTCGTAAATTAATGGATGTAAATAAGTTACATGCATTAGGCTGGAAACATAAAATTGAACTTCGTGAGGGAATTGCTTTAGCTTACCAGGATTTTTTAAGCAGGTATTAATTATTTCTTCGCCCTTATTTTACTTAGAAATTCTGGTGTAAAGCCCAAATACGAAGCGAGCATATATTGTGGTACACGCTGAACAAAGTCTGGAAATAGCCTGTTAAAATGATGGTATCTTTCTTCGGCGGTTTGGCTGTACAAAAACTTAATACGCATTTGCGATGCCTGATGATTTTTTTGTAAAATAAGCCTGAAGTATCTTTCGATTTTTGGCAATTGATTAAATAACAAATCGTAGTTATGATGCTCAATCGCAATTACCTCTGTATTTTCTGCCGCCTGAATATAAAACTCTGAAGGTTTCTGAAACAAAAAACTCGTCAAATCTGTAATCCACCAATTTTCAATTGCAAACTGTGTGGTTTGCTCTGCTCCTTTTATATCGATAAAATATAAGCGCAAGCAACCTTTTACAACAAAATAATTTGCTTTGCAAATTTGCCCTTCTGCTAATAAGAAAGCTTTCTTTTTAATGGCAATAGATTTGAATAATGGGCTCAGGTTTTCCTGTTCGCCATAATTCAAATCTATAAATCTATTTATGTGGCTAAAAAGTGGGCTGTACATTTATGGCTTATAAAACCATGCTAATTTAGCATTATTTTACAACCCTTACAGCGAAAAGGCTTTCAAATCAGGCTGTGCCCATTCTCCCCAATCTTTCATAGCCGCCATTAAAACCTTTTTCAAGCCTGCATTATCTACAGGCTTACCTTTAGTTGGTGGTAATAATTCTTTTTCAGGAACGGTTACTTCTGTAACTTTTGTTGCAAACCAGGTTATATTTTCGTGGGGTAATGCTAAACCTAAAATCATACCCGGCAAACCTGCGAATGATTCAGGGCCACCAGAAACAGCAATTTGATTGGCATAATACGCTACAACATACACTGAATCCATTATAATTGCATTTGCTCTTCGACATTCGTATCCTGCAATTTCGCGTGTTTCATCCGTAATTTTCCAATTTATTTTACGAATAGTATCCTTTACAAGGTACGTTGCTTCGTAAACACTTTTTTGAATCGTGTTGGTTTCAGTTTTAAAATCAGTACCAATTATATTCTTTAAATCAGCAATCGGATTATTATTTAACCAATTATTAGAAGCTGGTGCAGCTTCATCATTAAACTTATATAAGCTTTTATCACTATCAAATTTTAATGTGCTTTTTGCCGATTTAAATTGAGGAAAATTCTTCTTATAATTATCAAAAGACTGGTTCATGTAGCTCTCATTTCTTGAGTTTATACGCTTTTTTATAAGCGCATACATATTTGAGCGTTTCTCGTACTCGATAACACCGTTTTTAACGAAATGAACATTTTGTGCGATACAATTATTACTGATAAAAATTACCGCTAAAATTATTGTGAGTTTTAATATTGTTTTCATGGCTATTAGTTTTGAGGAGCTGGAGTAGCTGCGCCACCACCCATTTTAGTAAAATCCCAGCTTACGGTAAACATAAAATATCTTCTGATGGTCCTGTAACTGCTTTGTGTTATATTACCATTTGATGCTGAACGGCTAAATCCTTGGTTCTGATTCAATAAATCGAATCCCTGAATTGATGTTCTCAAATTCTGTGCTTTGAAAAACTTTTTAGTAATAGTTGCATTCCATAAAAACTGCTTAAACGATTCGTTAAAGGCCTGCGTTTTGCCACGGTAAGTATATTCACCATCTGATGTAATTTCAAACTTACCAGGCAATTGAACAGAACCTGAGAAATAACCTTGAGCACCCCATCCATTACTGTTAAATGCTTGCTGAACTGAAGCCACAGTCGTAGTATACTGAGGACCGAAATAAGCATAAAAATTATATTTACCGTCTTTGTATCTGTTAAGATTAATTTGAGGTGAATAGGTCATATTTTGAGTTTGGTTCAATACACTATTAATAAAATTGTAAGATGTATTGCCGTTCATATTAAACCCAACGCCCATATTTGTTCCAAAGATTTTTCTGCCGATACTTGAGTAAACACTAAAATTAGATGGCATTTTATCGGAAATATTTACTGCCTGAAAAGTACTTTTACCAGCTGCATCTGTAATTACATTACTCACAATCGGATTGTTAGTGAAACTATAATAACCACTAATGTAAATCGATTGACTGCTCAAAACCTTATAAGAATTGTAACTAGCATTTAAGTTACTTCTAAAAGATGGCCTTAAATCAGGATTTCCTAAGGTAATATTTAGAGGGTCTGTATTTACTCTAATTGGTTGGATTTGCTCTAAGTTAGGCTGTTGTGTATTACCATTATAATTTATACGAAAGTTCTCTTGCTGTGAAAAATTATACTGATACATCGCCTGTGGCATATAATTCACAAATTTCCTATCGTAACGCACTTTATTATATAAATCTTCTTGTTTAAAGTTTACACCGCTAAATTTAGAGCCAATGTTTAGAACACTCTTGCCTTTTTTATAATTAAAAATGGCCCCACCTTGATTGATAATCTGATCTAACTGATAATCATTACTAAATTCTGTATCCAAAACATCGTATCTCCCAGGAAGCGATTGATTAAAGGATTTCCTATCAGAGCGACCATTAGATAAAGTCAGGCCGTAATTTAACACAACCGTTAATGTTTTTGAAAGTGGTTCGGTGTAAGCTAAGTTTGATTTGAATACATTGTTTTTAATGCTATTAACCTTGTACTGATTAACATTTGTAATGCTATCTAACGCACCATTTAAGTTGTAGAAATTATTAGCAGAATTTAAATAGCCATCAGTTTTATTATCTGTAACCGATTGACTTAAATTAAGTGAAAGTGTCCTGCCTTTCTTTTTTAATCTCTTAGTCAGGAATGCGTTGACATTAAATATCTGGTCTTTTGCATCATTAGTTAAAACCCTCGAACTTGTATTTAACAAACTATTATCGCCTCTAGTACTTAAAGTAGAATAATCCTGAAAAGTATCGCTATTTTTCAGTGTACCATCAACATTAATTTTTAAGGTTAAGGTTGTATCCAACTTAATTTCATACATCGCATCAAGCTTCTGTCTGAAAACATCATTATCATAATTTTGTGTAGATGTGTTGTTAATTATACCTGTAGATAAGTTATTCTGACTAATTGTATTTCTATCGCCAAAAACCCTTAAAGAACCAATTTTGTAGTTTGTATTTAAAGTTTCTTTATCGCTGTTCCATTTGTTATCAAAGTGCAAACCTCCTGTACGTGCAACTGGTATACCTTGCCCATTGTACTGTCCGCCCCAACCTTCAAATTCGTCGCCACTACCGGTAAAGTATATTCCTCCATCATCGCTAACGGTACCAGCACTTTGAGTTCCAAGTTTCTGGCTATCTTCCCAACCTAAACCAACCCTGCCATTGTTGCCCAATATTCCGTAAGCTGAGAACTTCTTTTTACCAGCAAACTTATTAAACATTAATTGACCCTGATAAAAATCATCGGTACCAACACCAGCTATAGCTTTTCCGAAATAACCATTCTTTGCATTTTCTTTAAGCTTAATGTTTAGCGTTTTGGTTTTTTCACCATCATCAACGCCGGTAAAAGTTGCCTGGTCACTTTTTTTATCATATAGCTGCACCTTATCAACCATATCTGCACGGATGTTTTTGGTTACCAAAGTTGGGTCATCTCCAAAGAACTCCTCACCATCTACTAAAACCTTAACATTTTTTTGGCCTTGAGCAGTAATTTTTCCGTCTTTATCCACTTCTATTCCAGGAAATTGTTTAATTAAATCTTCAACTTTAGAATTTGGCTCAATATTATAAGCCTGTGGATCAAATTCAGTTGTATCTCCCTTAATTTTAATAGCCGATCGGTTTCCTTTAATAATTACATCAGCCAAGAGTTGTGCTTTGCCTGTCAGGTTAATTCTTCCGTAATCAATATCTTTTTTTGTAGAATCGAGTATAAAGTGATCGACAAAATCAGCATATTTAGGATAAGATACTAAAAGGATGTATTTTCCATTTCTGATGTTTGGAAGTTCGAAGGAGCCATTATCTACAGCTCTGGTAAATTTTACCATAGTAGAGTCTTTGGCATTTAGAATTGAAACTGAGGTTCCGCCCAGTATTGAAGTTGAGGCCGTATCAATAACACGGCCCTTAATAGTATGCAGGTTTTGAGCTTTTGCAGTACAAAATATCAGAACCATAAAGCATACAACGAGTAGCATTCTTTTCATAGATGAGATTTGGTTTTCCTGACTAATATAGAACTAATATTTTAGTTTTAAATACGCATTAACACTATTTAACAATAATGTTATAGATAAATTACTTTAGCTTAATCGATTTAGTCTAATAAGTAGTGCGGCTGATAATTTTTTAGTATAGATATAATGCCTGTTCGTCTATAAATTACATGCAATGGTATATTACTTCTGTATTCCTTGAAACGTTTCTGAAATGTTGACGTCTTATATTCAAAACCTCCAGAAAGTTAGGAGATTAAAAACAGATTTATAAAACTTAAAATATTCAGGTCATGAAAAATTCTATTAAAAACTTATTCGCAACAGCTTTAGTAATGGTTACTCTAAGTAGTGCAACAGTGGTAGCAAATGCTGCAGAAATCAACGGAAGTTATACTACAATAAGCCAGGTTAAAAACATAAATAAAATTTATGTAAGCGGAAATGTAAAATTAATCTTGATTCAGGATAGCAAAGAAAGCATTGAAGTTTTTGATAAATACTATGCAAACAATGCAATGGTACAACAACAAGGTGCAGAACTTAGAATCAGTTCGTTTTCTAAAGAACCATTAACTGTAATCGCTCATGTTAACAACATTAGCTCAGTTGAAGCATCGAACACCTCGAGTGTTGCAACCTCAGGAAAATTTAATTTATTGAATTTAGAAGTTACGCTTAAAGATAAAGCATCGGCATCTATTAATGCAAATACGGTGAATTTATACACAACAGTTAACGATGGAACAAGCCTGAACTTAGAAGGCACTACAGAAATGCACACCGCAGTTTTAGGTAACGAAGCGAAATTAAAAATGAACGAATTTGCATCAACAAATACAAATATCAGTATAGCGCCAAAAGCGTTTTATGCTAGTAACCTAAACCGTTACGAAGACTTAAAAATCGACTTATTAGAAAAACTTTTCTAATAATCTACATACATAGTTTAGTTTTAGTTAATGATACATCGGCAGGAGCGATTCCTGCCGATGTTTTTTTTAAAGGAGTTTTTATTCTTACAAATCAAATTTAATTCCCTGCGCTAATGGAAGTGTGTTCGAATAATTTATGGTATTGGTTTGCCTACGCATATATGCTCTCCATGCATCAGAGCCACTTTCTCTACCTCCGCCAGTTTCTTTTTCTCCGCCGAAAGCACCACCAATTTCAGCACCAGAAGTACCTATGTTTACATTCGCAATTCCACAATCAGAACCTTGATAAGAAAGAAACTGTTCGGCTTCTCTCAAATTAAGCGTCATTATTGCTGAAGATAAACCCTGCGGAACACCATTTTGTAAAGCGATGGCTTCATCAAGCGATCTGTATTTAATCAAATATAAAATGGGCGCAAAAGTTTCATGCTGAACAATTTTGTAATCATTTTTAACTTCTGCAATACAAGGTTTTACATAACAACCACTAGCATATTTATCTCCTTCTAAAACACCGCCTTCCACAACGAAATCTCCACCTTCAGCTTTACATTTTTCTATTGAAGAAAGGTAGGCATTTACGGCTTCTTTATCTATCAGCGGACCAACATGGTTGTTTTGATCCAACGGATCGCCAATTCTTAGCTGGCCATAAGCTTTTACAAGTTTTGCAGTGAAAGCATCATAAACACTTTCGTGAATAATTAATCTTCTTGTTGATGTACATCTTTGTCCGGCAGTACCTACAGCACCAAAAACGGCACCAATTAAGCTCATATCTAAATCAGCATGTTCAGAAATAATAATGGCATTGTTGCCACCAAGTTCTAATAAACTTTTGCCTAATCGAGCACCAACGGCTGCACCAACTTCTTTTCCCATTCTGGTAGAACCAGTTGCAGAAATTAATGGCACACGTCCGTCTTTGGTCATTAATTCGCCAATAACCTTATCGCCAATAATTAAACTCGATACACCTTCTGGAATATCATTCGCTCTTAAAATTTCAGCGATAATTTTTTGACATGCAATTCCCGTAAGCGGGGTCTTTTCTGATGGTTTCCAAACACAAACATTACCGCAAACCCATGCAAGCGCCGCATTCCAGCTCCAAACGGCAACCGGAAAATTAAAGGCTGAGATAATACCAACAATTCCAAGCGGATGCCATTGCTCGTACATTCTGTGGTTTGGGCGTTCGCTGTGCATGGTTAATCCATAAAGCTGACGCGATAAGCCAACAGCGAAATCGCAGATATCTATCATTTCCTGCACTTCACCCAAGCCTTCTTGTAAGCTTTTACCCATTTCGTAAGATACCAAGGTTCCTAAAGCCTCTTTATTTTGACGCAAAGCATCGCCAAACTGGCGAACAATTTCACCTCTTCTTGGCGATGGAACTGTTCTCCAAAATACAAACGCTTCTTGTGCTTTATTAATAATTACCTCATAATCATTTTCTGTAGCAATTTTAACAGCAGCTATTTTTGCACCATCAACAGGAGAGAAACTTTCGATGCTTTCATTGTTATTTACTCCACCCCAATTGCTACCAGTACTAAATGCAGGGTTTGTATTTTCTATTCCAAGTTTATTTAGAATGGATTGAATATTTGCGCTCATATATTTGTTGTTAATTATTATTTCAAAATCTAAGGTTTACAGTTTTCTTTTCTTCTGGTATCAATAAGATAAGCAATTTGCCAACCATTATCTCCTTTAACCAATTGAAAAGAGTTTACGCCGCAATGGCTGAATTTCCATTGGATTTCTGTTTGTCTTTTATCTGTAATGGAGCTATCAATAGCATTTTTTTTGTTTTTATTAATGGATTGCTCTTGATGGTTTTCACCAATATAGAATTTATAATCCGTCCAAACAGAAGCCAAAGGGCCATCGATTAAAATTTTTGAGAACACAATTCGTTCATCATATTTTTGATTTCTGGGCGTTGCAATCATTTTTAAAAACGCAGAAACTGATTCTGTTTTAACAATGGTTTTACCCTCTTTATTAACAATGGTTTGCAATATGCTCCCTTTAGCAAAAGCTGATGAAGCTAAAGTGCTATCGCAGGTCTTCATTCCAGTAAATAGATTGTTAACACGCTGCTTAATTGCGGTTTCTTCATCACTTTGTGCAAACGAAATGTTAGCAAAAAACATACACATTATTGCTAAAAAGGCTCCTTTTTTCATGACTTATACATTACCGTTAATTAAATAAATTTATACTATTTTTGTGAAAGAAGGGAAAAGGAACTGCGATGCAGAAAAAAGTTATTGATAATACACACACATCAAAACAATCAATATCATTTATTTTCAATGATTTACGAGTGTTAATCTTAACAATGTTGATAATTATTTTTATTGTTAATAGGTAAATATTGTAAACTTATAATGTGTTTATCTGCTTATTGGCACGATTCTTTAATTGTTTAATATATGGAAGAAGAATTCTTTTTTGAATCCAACGAAGATGCACAACGTTCGGTTGAACGTTACGAAGAAATGATCCGGAACAAGGATCAGTATTTCTTTGATGCAGGCGCATTTGAATACATTGTAGATTTTTATATCGAGAAAAACGATCCGGTTAAGGCATTGCAAGTAGTGGATTATGCTATTAGCCAGCATCCTTACGCAACTGTTTTTTTAATTAAACAAGCACATTTATACATCCTTACTAACAATTACAACAATGCTTTTGAAGCTTTGCAAAAAGCAGAACTTTTAGAATCTTCAGAACCGGATATTTATTTGCTTCGCGGAAATATCTATCAAAATACCGAAAGATATACAGAGGCTTTGGAGAACTACGAAAAAGCTTTGGGCTTAGCCGAAAGCACTGATGAAATACTTTTGCAGATGGCTTATGTTTATCAAAGCATGTCTGATTATGAAAATGCAATTGTTTACATCAAGCTTAGTTTGGAGCAAAACATGGAAAATCAGGATGGCTTGTATGAACTTGCTTTTTGTTATGATGTTTTAGATAAACAGGAAGAAAGCATAAAGTTTTATCAACAATATATTGATACTGATCCATATTCTTATGCTGCATGGTATAATTTAGGCAACAGTTTTCATAAGTTAAATCTATTTGAAAAGGCAATTGATGCTTATGATTATGCGATTTTAATCAAAGAAGATTTCAGCTCTGCTTATTTTAACAAGGGTAATGCATTAGTTCAGCTTGATAAATATGATGAAGCGATTGATGTTTACAAGCAAACTTTTGAGTATGAGCAACCAAATGCAGATACTTATTGTGCAATTGGCGAATGCTACGAAAAGCTTGAAAAAATGGATGAAGCCCGTTCTTACTATAAAAAATCGGTAAAAATGGACCCAAAAATGGCAGATGCCTGGTTTGGGATTGGCGTTACACTAAATCACGAAGAACGCTATTTTGAATCGCTACATTTTTACAAGAAAGCGATTGACTTAGAGGCAGAAAATTCTGATTTCTGGTTTGCAATGGCTGATGCTTACTATAAACTAAATCAAATTGATGAATCGATAGAAGCCTACGAGAAGGTTTTAGAGTACAATCCATTGGATATTGAAGCCTGGTTAGATTTTAGTACAGTTTTATACGAGCAAGGAAAACTTTTAGAAGCTTCGGAAACAATGGCAGAAGCCATTAAGAACAACCCGGAAGCAGCAGAGTTATATTACAGGATGGTTGCATATTTATTTGCCCTTGGCCATTATGCCGATGCTTTGGGTTATTTAGAAACGGCTTTAAGCACCGACCCAGAAAAGCATTATATTTTGTTTGAGTATTTACCACAACTGCAAGATAATAGTGCAATTATAAATGTTATTAACCGTTACATCAGGTAAAAAGAGTGTGAGAAAATTTTGACATATAATTCTCAATTTTTTTTCCACTTTTGTACACATATGAATTACCCATTATTAAACGTTCCCGAACGTCCGGAAAAACCACGCCAAAAAGGCATAACAATGGTTATGGATAAGGGACTTAGCCTACGCCAGGTAGAAGATTTTCTAGATGTAGCGGGCGTACATACAGATATCGTAAAATTAGGCTGGGCAACCTCTCATGTTACTCCGAAGCTTAAAGAAAAATTAGCATTATATAAAAGTGCAGGTATTCCTACTTATTTCGGGGGTACACTATTCGAAGCTTTTATCATTAGAAATCAGTTTGCAGATTATCAACGTGTTTTAGACCAATACGGAATGGAATATGCAGAAGTTTCTGATGGTTCTATCGAAATTGAACATGACTTAAAATGCGGTTACATTAGCGAACTTGCAAAACAGGTTACCGTAATTTCTGAAGTTGGTAGTAAAGATGCTGCCAAAATATTTGCGCCATATAAGTGGATAAAGTTAATGAAAGCAGAAATTGAGGCGGGTTCCTGGAAAGTAATCGCCGAGGCTCGCGAAGGTGGAAATGTAGGTATTTATCGCGGTAGTGGGGAAGTAAGAGAAGGGTTAGTTGATGAAATTTTAACGCAAATACCAGAAGAAACCATTATTTGGGAAGCTCCTCAAAAAGAGCAGCAGGTTTGGTTTATTAAACTAATCGGCACAAATGTAAATCTTGGAAACATTGCACCAGCAGAGGTTATTCCATTAGAAACCATCAGATTAGGATTACGAGGTGATACTTTTGATCATTTCCTTAACCTGAATAAATAAAATATAAACCATTTTATTCGAATGGTTTTTAACGATAAATGGCTTTAGCTTAACCTGGCTAAAGCCATTATTTTGTTAGCTACACGCAACTCTGTACGTTAAATTGTTGCGCAAACTTAATTAAAAATGAAAACCTACGGCTTAATCGGTTACCCACTTTCACACTCCTTTTCGAAAAAATATTTTACAGAAAAATTTTTGAATGAGCATATTGAAAATCATCAATACGAGCTATTTCCGATAGAAAATGTTTCCTTAATCACAACGTTATTAAATGAGGATAAAAGCATTTGCGGTTTAAATGTAACCATACCTCATAAAGTTTCGGTATTGCCATTATTAAACGAAATTGATGAAGCCGCAGATAAAATTGGTGCTGTAAATTGCATTTCAGTAAAAAATATAAGTGGCCAAAAACACTTAAAAGGATACAACACAGATGCATTTGGTTTCGAAGAATCATTAAAACCACTGCTAAAGTTTCATCATACAAATGCTTTAGTTTTTGGTGATGGTGGTGCAGCAAAGGCGGTTAAATATGTGCTCGAAAAACTCAACATCAGTTATAAAACTGTTGTAAGAAAGCCTGTGTCAGGTGCAATTTTATATAATGAAATTACGCCTGAATTGTTAAAATCGCATGCGCTATTAATTAACACAACGCCTTTGGGTATGTCTCCAAATTTAGAAGGTTGTCCGGAAATTGATTACAGTTTATTAACCCCTCAGCATTTAGCTTACGATTTAGTATATAATCCATTAGAAACAACTTTTTTAACCAAAGCAGCTCAGCAAGGAGCAGCAATAAAAAATGGATTGGAAATGTTGTATAAACAAGCCGAACAAGCTTGGTATATTTGGAATAACCTAGGTTAATAGCGTTTGATAAAATTTAAAAGCCGAATATGAAAATCAGAAACCTAATACTTTTACCTTTTGTTCTGTTTTTATTTATTGCTGGCTGTCAGAACAACGATTACAGCCCTAAACCACGTGGTTATTTTCGTATTGTTTATCCAGAAAAAAAATATCAGCTTTTTGGTAGTAATGCACCTTTCAGTTTTGAATACCCTGTTTATGCCAAAATGGAAAATGATGATAAGAAAGGGAAGAAATTTTGGTACAATTTACATTTCAATCAATTTAATGGCTACTTGCATTTAACTTATTACGACATTGCAAATAAAACCATATACGATGAAATGGTTGAAGATGCTAGAAAACTTGCTTTTAAGCACACCATAAAAGCAAGCGCAATCGACCAAAAACTTATACACTATCCTGAAAGAAAAGTTTACGGAATTTATTACGCAATTGAGGGTAACACCGCTTCTTCAGTACAATTTTTTTTAACCGATAGTGCTAAACACTATTTTAGAGGTGCGCTTTATTTTAACGAGCGGCCGCAATACGACTCCATTGAGCCGGTTGTTAAGTTTATCAAAAAGGATATTGATAAAATGATTTCAACCTTTAAATGGAAAAACTAGAAAGATAAATCATGATTAAAATAAAAATTTTTACGTTTAACGCTTACGGAGAAAATACATACGTTTTATTCGATGAAACGAATGAATGTGTAATTATCGACTCTGGAATGTATGAGGGCTTTGAGCAAAACGAATTGGTTGCTTTTATTAAGGAAAATGATTTGAAACCTGTTTTGTTATTGAACACACATTGCCACCTAGACCATGTATTCGGCAACAAGTTTGTTTTTGATAATTGGGGATTAAAACCTCAATTTAATAAAGGCGAATTACAGGTTTTACAAGCCGTTCCCAGTTATGCGCCACAGATGGGTTTTTCAAATTATGAGCTATCTCCAGAACCTGAAACATTTTTAGGCGAAAGTGGCACAGTAACTTTTGGCAACAGCAGCTTGGATTTAATTTTTGCACCCGGCCACTCTCCGGCACATTTATGCTTTTACAGCAAAGCTGATGGCTTTTTAATTGGTGGCGATGTTTTATTTTACCAAAGTATTGGCAGAACAGATTTACCAGGTGGCAATCATCAGCAGTTAATTAATAATATTAAAACAAAAATATTCACATTGCCAGATGAATGCAAAGTTTACCCCGGCCACGGCCCTTCAACTACAATTGGTTTTGAAAAACAAAACAATCCATTTTTCTAAGTGTCTTTCTTTAACAAACAATTTCACTTTAAATAAAAATTATAATCCGTGAATACGCCCTTATATATCGCCAAAAGATATTTATTTGCCAAAAAGTCTACCAATGCAATCAATTTGATTTCAGGCATATCTATGGTTGGCGTTATGGTTGGGAGCGCTGCTTTAATCATCATACTTTCTGTTTTTAATGGTTTAGAAGTTACCATTTTAAACATGTTTAATACGCTTACTCCAGAAATTGCAATTACACCATCAAAAGGCAAAACATTTAATCCTGATACCGAATATTTTAATCAGCTTAAAAAAGATAAAAATATTTACTCCTTTACTGAAGTTTTGCAAGAAAACGCATTGCTAAAATATAATAATAAGCAGGCTGTTGGCATGGTTAAAGGTGTTGGAGCAGATTTCCTTAAAAACAATAAACTAGACAGCACCATTAAAGAAGGTCGGTTTGTGTTGAGCAACAGAAGCGGATATAGTTCTGTTATCGGTTCGGCATTGCAAAGTTACCTTGCTGTAAACACGGTAGATCCATTTACGGAGTTAGAAATTTTTTCTCCTAAAAAGGATATAAAAGTGAATAGCATTAATCCAACAGAAGATTTTACCACTAAAAGCATACGTGTTAGCGGCGTTTTCGAAGTACAGCAAGAATTTGACAACGGAATAATTGTGCCTTTAAATTTTGCCCGTGAACTGTTGGGTGAGGAGCAAAATGTTTCATCAATTGAGATTAATCTAAAACCTGGTGTCGACGTAGAAAAATTTAAAAATGATATTGTTGATAAAACTTCAGGTGCCTTTGAAGTTCGTAACCAAGCAGAACAAAACCGCTCAGTTTACCACATTTTAAATACCGAAAAATGGGCGGTTTACATTATTTTAACATTCATACTTATTATTGCTATATTTAATATTATCGGCTCTCTAACCATGTTGGTAATTGATAAGGTTAAAGATATTGCAATATTGAGTAGCCTTGGCGCAAGTAAAAAGTTAATAAAAAGAATTTTTCTTTTTGAGGGAATGATGATTACAATGTCTGGTTGCGTTTTGGGACTTTTAATTGGGGTAATTTTTTACCTTTTACAACATAATTTTGGTTTAATAAAGATGGGTGAAGGAAGCGATACACTTTTAAGTTCTTATCCTATAGGCCTTAAGTGGAAAGATTTTATTTTAGTTTTTGTAACTGTTGGGATTTTCTCATTTTTGGCATCTGCTTTGTCATCTAATTTAAGCGTTAAGAAGATAGATCAAATTAATCAAACAATATAAAAATGAAGTTATTTAAACAAGCAATTGTATTTGTTATGCTTTTAGGTGTGGCCATTACCGCTTGTAACCGAGCTGAAAAACCAGAGGAAAGCAATATTAAGAATGTTAAGGGTTTGTACAGCTTTGGACCTGAAATGAAATCATTTACATTATGTGAAGATAACCGAGAGTACTGGGTTTTAGATAGTGTTAAAAACCTCGAACTTTCTTACAGCAACCTTAACTTCGAAAAACCTTACGAACCAGTTTATGTAGAACTTGAGGGTTATTTCACTAAATCTGATACAGCATCAGTTGCGGCAGATTTTGATTCTACCCTGGTGGTTACCAAAGTGATTAAAATTAGCAAAGAAATTCCTGATGGGCCTTGTGCTCAATAAGTATATTCAAATTTATTGCAGGCCTTAAAAAAGGCCTTTTTTATTACATTTGATTTCATTATAATTTAAAAAACACAATGGAAGAGATTAGCTGGAACGATTTCGAAAAAGTAGAATTAAGAGCAGGAACTATAATCGAGGTTTTCGATTTCCCTGAGGCTAAAAAACCAGCTTATAAACTTACGGTTGATTTTGGCCCCTTTGGTGTTAAAATGAGTAGCGCTCAAATCACTAAACTTTACAATAAAGAAGATTTGCCGGGCAAGCAAATAATTGGGGTTATAAACTTCCCTAAAAAACAAATTGGTAAATTTATGTCTGAGTTTTTGGTTACTGGTTTTGCAAATGAACAAGGAGAAATTGTTTTAAGCACAACACAACAAACCGTTCCGAACGGAAGTAAATTAATTTAATTTAGAGCAAAGACGAAATAGCAAGGATTAAAGATAAAATATAAAATAGCGCAATTAGGTCATTGCTCCTTTTTCTTTGCTCCTTTATCATTATTCAATACAGAACATGAGTTTCTATAATTTTGAGGATAATAATCCAGAAGAAGAAGATATACATTACATGAAACTTGCATTAGTTGAGGCTCAAAAAGCTTTGGCAGAAAATGAAATTCCAATTGGCGCAATTGTAGTAAGTAAGAATAGAGTTATTGGAAGAGGTTATAATTTAACAGAACGGTTTAACGATGTTACCGCACATGCAGAAATGCAGGCTTTTACATCAGCATCACAAACCATCGGAGGCAAATACTTAACTGATTGCACATTATATGTTACAATAGAGCCTTGCGTAATGTGTGCCGGCGCAAGCTATTGGACGCAAATTAGTCGAATAGTGTATGGTGCTCGCGAAGAAAAAAGGGGTTTTTTATCAAAAGCAGTAAATCTCTTACATCCTAAAACCAAATTGAAGGGTGGCATTTTAGCCGAAGAATGCGGCCAACTGATGATCGATTTTTTCAAAAAGAAAAGGTAAACTCGTTTATTGAAATACAATAAGATTAACAACTTTAAAACCATTTAACGTTCAAACAATAGCATTTGATGATAATAACATGAACAAAACTTAATGTTCGAATGTTATATTTGCTTCAAGAAACATTTTTAAACTTAAACATATAATATTATGGCTTTTGAATTACCTGCGTTACATTACGCAACCGATGCACTAGAACCGCATATTGATAAAACTACCATGGAAATCCACCATGATAAACACCACCAAGCTTACGTTACCAATTTAAACAAAGCTTTGGAAGGTAAACCAGAAGCGAATTCTAGCATCGAAGATATTATCAAAAACATTTCAAAATATCCTGCTGCAGTTAGAAATAACGGTGGTGGTCATTACAATCACTCATTATTTTGGAACGTTTTAGGCCCAAATAAAGGTGGTGAGCCAACTGGCGAATTAGCGAAAGCAATTACTGATGCTTTTGGTTCATTTGCTGAATTAAAAACTAAAATGCAAGAAGCTGGTGCAACCCGTTTCGGTTCTGGTTGGGCTTGGTTATCAGTTGGTGCTGATAAAAAACTTCAGGTTTCATCTACTCCAAATCAAGATAATCCATTAATGGATGTTGCTGAAGTAAAAGGCACGCCAATTTTTGGTATCGATGTATGGGAGCACGCTTATTACTTAAAATATCAAAACAAGCGCCCTGATTATTTAGCGGCCATTTGGAATGCGGTTAACTGGGATGCCGTTGCAGAACTTTACAAAAAAGCAATCTAATCCATCATTCTTGATATAATTTACGAAAGCCTGCAAACACAAATTTGCAGGCTTTCTTATTAATTGATAACTTTGCATATATTTTAGCAAACATGAAAAAGATTATATTTTTATTTTTAATGGTTATAGGCATCAGCACGTTAGCTAATGCACAACAAAATAAAATGCCTACTCCAACAGAAATTGCGAAGAAAAATGTGGAGGATTTAGATAAAAAGCTAAAATTGAACGACACCCAAAAAAGTATCATTCACAGCTTAACTTATGCACAGGCAAAAGAACAAGCAGATTTGATAAAACGTCAGCAAGCGGGAACATCCAGAGAGGAAGATGCAGATAGATACTATAAGCTTCAAAACGAAACCACGAAAAACATTCGTAATGTTTTAAAGGCCGACCAACAAAAACAATATGATAAAATTATTGAAGAGCGCTTAAGTGGAAAATCAAATAAGAAAAAGAAAAAAGGCGAAGAAGAAGTTGAAGGCGATATTAACGGCCTTCTATTAGCTAAACCAGAAAAAATTAATTAGGCACTAAATAAATGCCTGAGATTTTAGTTGGGGCCGTTGTGCTCGGCCTTTTGCTATCACCACAATTATTGGCAGGTTTTCTAGCTAAAAGAACCGGAAGAGATTTTTGGTTTTGGTTTTTTATTTCTTTCCTTATTCCAATAATTTCACTGGTTATTTTAATTTTTTTGGAGGATAAAAATCCAAACCCAGAAGGCTATAAATTAGCAAGCCATGTAAACAATAAAGACAAAAAATAGAAGAATAATTTATATTCCAACCACATCTTTTTTCTTTTTTTGCTTCATCGCTTTAGGGATAATCTCCAAAATCTCATCTTTTAATGCATTAAGCATCCGTTTTTTAATAAAGTTTTTGTGTGTTACCAAACTAATCTCCCGCACAGGTTCTGGTGTTTTAAAATATCTAATTTTCCCTGCTTGCTTTGCATTTAGTTCAGCAATTGCCAACTCGGGTAGTAAAGTTGCTCCTCCATTCAAATCAACCATTCTTATTAGCGTTTCTACACTTCCTGTATTGTATTCTAAACCTTGCAAGCGGTTATTTTTAGTAGAGCGACAAATATTCAAAACCTGGTTACGCATGCAATGACCTTCGTTGAGCAACCAGATATTTTCATCGTTTAAATCTTCAGAGTCTACAGCCTTTTTCTTATACAGCTTACTGCTTTTACTAATATAGCTTACAAACGTTTCGTAGTACAGTGGCATTTCGGTAATGTTCGCATCAGTAAGTGGCGTTGCCAAAATACCACAATCCAAAACACCAGTTTTAAGATGATGAATTATATCTTCGGTTGTATACTCCCAAATTAAAAGTTTTAATTCTGGATATTTTTCAAGCATGGCTGATATAACCTCAGGCAGCAAATATGGCGCTACAGTAGGTATAACACCAATTCTTAGCTCACCTAAAACATCTTGTTGCTGGCTGCTTATCAACTCTTTCACCTTTCCGCTTTCTTGCAAAATTATTCTAGCCTGTGCAATAATTTGTGCTCCGATTTCTGTCGGACTTACAGGTTGTTTGCTTCTATCAAAAATTTTAACACTTAATAATTCTTCCAATTTTTGAACCTGCATACTCAAGGTTGGCTGTGTAACAAAACACTTTTCTGCTGCTGTAACAAAACTTCTGTAAGTATCTACTGCAACAATGTATTCTAGCTGAACTAAAGTCATATAGTTAAAAACGATTTATTTTACCAAATATATAAATTTAAACTATTACTACTTTATTATATTCATAATCTTAAAAGTGATTTTCTTAAACTACATTAAGTTTTTTAATACTTGAGATGTGCAACTTTACATCATTATAAAAAAAAAAAATAATGGAAAGTAGAATCGACATTCAAAAAACAGAACCAGCTGCATATCAAGCAATGTATGCTTTAGAGAAATATTTAGCTGGAAGTCAATTAACATCAACGCATAAAAAATTAATTAAGCTACGTGCATCGCAAATTAATGGCTGCGCATTTTGTATAAACATGCACAGCATAGATGCAAGAAAATTAGGCGAAACAGAACAACGCATCTATCTTTTAAATGCCTGGAAGGAAACAAATTTATATACCGAGGAAGAGCAAGCAATTTTAGCTTTAACAGAAGAAGTAACCTTAATTAGCAATCATGTTTCTGATGCAACTTTTGATAGAGCTGCTAAACTGTTTGATGAGAATTATTTATCGCAAATTATCATAGCTATAGCGACCATCAACGCATGGAATAGAATTGCGATTACATCAAGAACTATGGTAGGTTAATCAAAATAAATTCTGACTGGATGGCGCCTCTAGCAGAATTTTATTTTTTATTAATTTTTAGAAGTTCCTCAAAAACCAATCTTGCTATTTCTTTTGCTCCTTGAGGTTGAAAATGAGTATTATCTTTTTGACCATTAGGATAGGCTTCATATTTAGCAGAATCAAGGTTCATAAAATAGTTTTTCGAAACATAATCTTTTCCTTTTTCTGTGAAGAAATTGGCTGATAAGGTTGTTAAATCAATTAAAGGAATGTTTTGCTCACGAGCAACCTGCTTAACCGCTTCAGGATAATCACCATGGGCGCTTTTTAGCTTATTATTTATCCATGGATAGTTTCGAGTAACAGGCGTAATTAATATCGGTTTTGCCTTTTTAGAACGAGCATCCTTAACATACATTCTCAATAATCTTTTATATCCAGCCGTGTCAATGTATCGTTCGGGTTTATCCTTAGCAGCATCGTTATGCCCAAATTGAATTAGAACTAAATCATCTTTTCTAAGCACATTCATAATTTCAGTCCATCTCCCTTCACTAAAAAAAGTTCTTGTACTTCGACCACCTTTAGCCTTATCCATTACTAAAACTGAATCATTATCGATAATATTTTTTAATTCTTTTAAACTGTTACGATTGAAAAAGGATTGAAATACTTGACCCCAGCCAGTTATTGGATATTTCTTTTGAAGATAGTCTGGCTCCAATGAATAATCTGCCACTGTAGAATCGCCAATTAGATAAATATTTATAGGCTTTTTAAATGATACAAATGCTATAGAAATAAATACACTTAACAAAATGCACAATACAGTTAATTTCTTATTCATTACTCTATAATTTATCAAACCTAAACCAATCATATTCGGCAACACCAGAATCATTTGTTTGCAAATCACGACTTGCGAAAAGTCCAACTTTTGCACCAATCCATTGTCCAGCTACTGCTTGAAAGTCTTTATCAATCTCAATAAAATTGATTCCATCTTCGCTGTAGCTAAATTTACATTTGGCTCCGATATAAACTTTTACTCTTAAATAAATACTCGATGTTTTTAACTTAGCTATCTCAGTTTCTTGCTCTTGCTTGCCTTTATCAGCATTTTGGCAAATACCGAAATTTAAGAATAGCTCACCTTTTTTATTTTTAACGGACAAGTTCGCATAACTCCTACCCATAATAACTAAACCTGTTCTCTCGTTTTCCAATTTAGGATTAAGTTTAAAAGTTAGTTTTGTTGTAACCTGAAATTCATCAGCAGGGAATTTCTGCATCAAAACATTTGGAACATCCCATAAATTTTTGGCTTCCTCAGGGATTTGTGCAGTATATAATTTTAGTACGCCTTTTATAGCATCAGTAAATAACCATGTTGGTTTCGGATTTGCCTGCCATTGCCATTGTAAACCTAATTTTTGAGTCGAGAATTCATCACCTTCAGCAGGCGTTTCAATCGGATAAACCTTATTAACATTCGGCTTTTTATAAGTTAAAACAGGCTCACCGATTCCATCACCATCATTATCTAAGCCAATTACCGGCCAATTATTTACCCATTTCATCGGTTGTAAGTGCATTACCCTTCCATACGCGTCTTTATCTTGAAAATGCAAAAACCAGTCTTCGCCAGAAATTGTATTTACCCAAGCGCCTTGATGCGGACCATTTACAGCCGATTTGCCCTGATGCATTACAACTTTTCTTTCATACGGGCCATAAATGTTCTTACTTCTTAGCACAACTTGCCAACCCGTAGAAACTCCGCCGGCGGGGGCAAAGAGGTAATAAAATCCATTACGTTTATAGGCTTTTGGCCCTTCAATAGTAGGGTCGAGTTCGTGGCCATCATAAACAATTTGACCATTTCCTATTGCTTTATCCCCATCAGCATTTAAAGGCATAACGGCCAGTACACTTTTTATACCTGCACGACTGCCAGCATAGGCATAAGCAAGATAGATTTTGTTGTCATCATCCCAAAGCGGACATGGATCTATTAAACCTTTTCCACTAACCACTAATTTTGGCTCAGACCATACTCCAGGTATACTTTTAGCTTTTGTTAAATAAATTCCAAAATCTGGGTCAGGATAATAGATATAAAATTCGCCATTCCTGTATCTTATCGCGGGTGCCCAAACGCCATTGCCATGTTGCGTTTTTTCAAAATGCTCAAATGGAGGTTGTTTTAAAAGAGCATGAGCGATAATTTTCCAATTTACCAAATCCTTTGAATGTATAATTGGCAAACCAGGAACAGCATCAAAGCTGGAGGCGACCATATAATAATCTTCACCTACTCTAATTGCATCGGGATCTGAATAATCGGCATTTAGAACAGGATTTTTGTACATTCCATTCCCTAAATCTGACACCCAAACTTTAGAAACATATTGGTTTTTTTGAGCAAAGCCAAATAGACTGAGCATTACCAGAAAGAAAGAATTTAACAGGTACTTCATTGGCAAGATGGAAAAATTATATAAATATTTGGTTAAACAAGGTAGATAGAATTTTAATTTGATATCGACTGAATTTGTGCAAACGTTCCCGACATCGATTGCGTTTTTAAATTTCGAGAAATCTTTTTTAGCTTTAAGTTTATTGACTAAAATTGCTCATCATATTTTAGTTTTAGAATTCGGCTGCTTTTTAGGATAACAAAAAATGCAGCCGATTTTAATTTTGCCTAACCAAATTACATGAAACTAGCCCTTTTAATTTTCCTTTCGATATTTTGTTTGAATGTAAAAGCTGTTGAAATCAAAGCAGATTTTATAGTTGCTCAGGATGGCTCAGGTAACTTTAAGACTGTTCAAGAAGCGATAAATGCAGTGCCCGATTTTAGAAATAAAACAACCACAATTTTTATAAAAAAAGGGATCTATAAAGAGAAACTAATTTTAGCTGGTTCGAAGAAAAACGTAAAATTTATTGGAGAAGATTTGCACAAAACCATTCTCACTTATGATGATTTTGCACAAAAGAAGAATGCCTTTGGCGAAGATAAAGGCACCTCAGGCTCATCAAGTTTTTATATTTATGCTGAAGGTTTTTCTGCTGAAAATTTGACTTTTGAAAATTCCTCAGGTCCGGTCGGACAAGCTGTTGCAGTCTGGGTTGGCGGTGATAAATCAACTTTTTTAAATTGCCGATTTTTAGGTTTTCAAGATACTTTATATACTTATGGCGCTAATAATCGTCAGTATTATAAAAACTGCTACATAGAAGGTACAGTTGATTATATTTTTGGTGCAGCTACGGCCTGGTTCGAAAACTGCACGTTATTCTGCAAAAAATCTGGCTACATTTCCGCCGCCTCTACTGCTGATACCACAAAATTTGGTTACGTATTCAACAATTGTAAAGTAGATGGCGATGCACCAAATAACAGTTTTTACCTGGGAAGACCTTGGCGTCCATATGCTAAAGTTGCCTTCTTGAATTGCGAATTATCGGCAATCATCAAACCAGAAGGCTGGAATAATTGGGGCAAGGAAAGTAATGAGCAAACAGCCTATTATGCAGAGTACAATAATAAGGGAACAGGAGCCAAAGCTACTTCCAGAGTAAATTGGGCGCATCAGCTAACCAGACAGGAATTTGAGCAATATACTTTGGAAAACGTTTTCCGTGGCTGGTTACCAATGCTTAAATAAAACAATAAAGCGTTAATAATCAATAACTTAAAACCAAAGACACACTTGTTTTTGCCGCATTCTTTGGCAACGATTGCATAGATTTCTCTTCGATTTTAGCTGTAAAGACCGTACACTTGTTTATTAACAACCAAGTATATTTTAACTGAGCAACTAATGAAACATAATTCTGGTCGTCTGAACCAATTTAAAGGGCTATTACTTTCAGCCATTTTGTTTTCTGCAAGCATCGCAGGAGCTCAAAATCAAAAGTTACCGAGCATCCAGCAGGTTAAATTCAAAAAAGATACAATAAGCATTGCAAATTTTGGCGCCAAAGGCGATGGTGTAACCTTAAATACGCAAAGTATTAATACGGCTATATCTGCAATGAACCAAAAAGGAGGAGGCGTAGTTTTAATTCCTTCAGGTTTATGGCTAACAGGCCCAATTGAGTTAAAAAGCAATGTTAATTTACACATAAAACGTGATGCAATTTTGCAATTTACAGCAGATTTTAACCAATATAAATTAGTTCAGGGAAATTGGGAAGGACAGCCAGCTTGGAGAAACCAGAGTCCTATTTCTGGTACTAACCTTGAAAACATTGCAATTACAGGAACCGGAATAATTGATGGGAACGGCGGCGCCTGGAGAATGGTTAAAAAAGACAAGTTAACTGAATCTCAATGGAAAAATCTCACTGCATCTGGCGGTTCGGTAAGCGAGGATGGAAAATTATGGTATCCTTCGGAGAAAACAGTTAAAGGTTCTAAAACCAAAAATGCTGGTGTAATTGTTCCGGGAAAAACGGCAGCAGATTACGAAGACATTAAAGATTTTCTTCGTCCTAACTTATTGGTATTAACAAATTGCAAAAAAATCCTTTTAGAAGGTGTTACCTTCCAAAATTCACCTGCATGGAATCTTCATCCATTGCTTTGTGAGGATTTAACTTTAAGAAACCTTCAAGTTAAAAACCCTTGGTTTGCACAAAACGGCGATGGTGTTGATGTAGAATCTTGCAAAAATGTATTAATAGAAGGCAGCACGTTTGATGTTGGCGACGATGGAATTTGTATTAAATCTGGTCGTGATGAAGCTGGCCGTAAACGTGGTGTACCAACTGAAAATGTAATCATTAGAAATAATGTAGTTTATCATGCACACGGAGGTTTTGTAATTGGTAGCGAAATGAGTGGTGGCGCAAAAAATATTTGGGTTTACGATTGCTCTTTCATCGGAACGGATATTGGTTTGCGTTTTAAAACCACCCGGGGAAGAGGTGGCGTTGTAGAAAATATTTATGTTGATAGAATTAACATGATTGACATTCCGGGCGAAGCCATTCTTTTCGATATGTATTATGCCGCACAAGACCCAATTGTACTTGCCGGAGAAAAACGCGAAGCGATTAAAACCGTAACCGTTCCAGTTACAGAGGCAACCCCACAATTTAAAAATATGTACATCAAAAATGTGGTGGCAAATGGCGCAGAAAAAGCAATATTTTTTAGAGGATTACCAGAGATGAACATCAAAGATATTCACCTGGAAAATGTGACCATTCAATCTAAAAAAGGCATTGAGATTATAGAAGCTTCGGGTATTTTCTTAAAAAACGTGAATGTAATTACTGATGATACCAATCCGGTTGTATTTGTTCAGAATGGAAGCAACATAAATATTAATGGTTTGCAATATAAAAATGGCTCTGAACTTTTATTTAACATCAACGGCGAAAAAACTAAAGGTGTTAAAGTAAGCGGAACGGATGTTTCAAAAGCCAAGAAAGCATCCGCCTTTGGCGAAGAAGTAAATAAATCGGTTTTGGAAATTTCTAAATAATTTAAAGATGAGATTATCTATTTTATATGCTGCTGTTGCAACAATCGGATTAAGCATATTATCGGTTGGTGGTTTTGCACAAAAGAAACTATCTGAGCAACTCACATTAACGGCGATGGAAAAGCTTTTTCAAGACACAACTGTTTTGAAAACTGCTAAAGGACCAAGGTGGAGCTACGATATGGGTGTTGTTTTAGAAGGAGCTGCTGCAGTTTGGAGAAACACCGGAAATGGCGATTATTTTAAATACATCCAGTATTCCATGGATGCTTATTTAGATAAAGATGGCAACATAACAACATACAAAGCCGAAGATTTTAACATTGATAACGTCAAGAACGGCCGTGCTTTGTTGTTGCTTTATAAAGTTACCGGGCAACAGAAATATTTATTAGCTGCAACAAAACTTTACAACCAGTTACAACAGCAACCACGCACAAAAGAAGGTGGTTTTTGGCATAAAAAAATCTATCCAAACCAAATGTGGCTCGATGGATTATACATGGCAGAACCTTTTTACGCGGAGTATGCAACGCTGATGAAAAAAGATGCAGCCTTTGATGACATTGCCAACCAATTTATTTGGATGGAAAAAAATGCAAGAGATTCGAAAACCGGATTACTTTATCATGGATATGATGAAAGTCGTGAAGAAAAATGGGCCGATAAAACCACTGGAAAATCGCCTAACTTTTGGGGCAGAGCAATGGGCTGGTACATTATGGCACTTGTAGATGTTTTAGATTATTTCCCGAAAAATCACCCTAAATACAATGAATTAGTCGCGATTTTAAACCGTACAGCTACCGTAACTGTAAAATATCAGGATGCAAAATCAGGCGTTTGGTTTGATATTTTAGACATGCCAAAACGCGAAGGAAATTATTTGGAATCTTCTGCATCGAGCATGTTTGTTTATGGCTTAGCTAAGGGCGTAAGAAAAGGCTGGTTACCAAAATCATTTACAGCAGCTGCAAATAAAGGTTATGCAGGTTTAAAAAAAGAATTTATTGAACAAGCAGGTGCTGAAAGAGTTAATTTAACTAAAACGGTTTCCGTTTCTGGTTTGGGTGGAAAACCTAAATATCGCGATGGAAGTTTTGAATATTACATTAGTGAAAAGGTAATTACAAACGATCCCAAAGGTGTTGGTGCATTTATTTGTGCATCGGCAGAGATGGAAATTGCTGCATTGCCTAGACCAGGAAAGGGCTTAAAAGTTACAGTTGACAATTTCTTTAACAACGAGTACATGACTGGCCCTACGGGCGATAAAATTCCTTTCCATTATTTGTGGAATGAAGACGATAACAATGGCTTTTCACTATTCGGAAAGATATTTAATGATGCAGGCGTTGAAACCTCTACATTAAAAACCGCCCCTACTACTTCAAATTTAAAAGGCACAAATATTTACATTATTGTTGATCCGGATACGGAAAAAGAAACTGCATCACCTAATTACATGAATGCAGAACATGCCAAGCAAATTAGCGAATGGGTAAAAGCTGGTGGTGTTTTAGTATTGCTTTTAAATGATGTTGGAAATTGCGAAATAGCAAAGTTTAATGTTTTGCCAGAAACTTTCGGAATAAAATTTAATGAGGATAGCCGCAATAAAGTTCAGGGTGCAAACTTTGAGCAAGGCGCTATAAAAATCCCGGAAGGAAATACAATTTTTAAAACCGCTAAGAAGGTTTACATCAAAGAAATTTCTACAATTAAAGTTAGTAATCCTGCTGTTTCTGCCTTGACAGATAATGGCGATGTAATCATCGCGACAGCAAAATATGGCAAAGGTACTGTATTTGCAGTCGGCGACCCTTGGTTTTACAATGAATATATCGATGGCAGAAAACTTCCAAAAGATCTAGAAAACTTTAAAGCAACAAACGATTTAGTAAACTGGTTAATTAAACAAGCTCAGGTTAAATAATGATAAATAGATTCAAAATATTTTCATTCCTAATATGCAGTTTTATGCTAATGTCTTGTTATGCACAGAAACAAACAGATTCTGTTGCCGATAAAATGTTAGTTTACCAACTTGAAAATGGTGGTTGGCCTAAGCAACTCGAAGATAAAAGCGTTGTAAATTATAGTCTGCCGTTAACCGGCGATTTAATGTCAAAAATCAAAGCGACTACTATTTTGCATGCTACTTTCGATAATAAAGCAACTAGCAGAGAAATTGTTCATCTCGTAAAAGCATATAACACAACCAAAAACGAAGCTTATTTAAAAGCAGCAGAAAAAGGCTTGGATTATGCTTTATCTGCACAAAATGCAAATGGCGGATGGCCACAATATTATCCTGATAAGGCATTGTATCGTGCCCAGATAACTTATAATGATGATGCAATGATTAATGTTCTGAACATCCTTCAAGATATTGTGACAAAATCAAATGGTTTTGAAGTAATAAATCCAAAATACATTTCAAAAGCGGAATTGGCTGTAAAAAATGGCTTGGCCTGCATATTAAAAACACAGGTAAAGCAAAATGGCAACTTAACCATTTGGGCTGCCCAATATGATAAAGATTCGATGTTACCGGCAAAAGCCAGAAATTTTGAACCAGCATCTTTAAGTACAGGAGAATCTGTGGGTATTGTTAGGTTTTTGATGCGCTTTGCAAATCCTTCAGCAGAAATCAAAACATCTATTTCATCAGCAGTTAAATGGTTCGAAAAATATAAAATTTCGGGTTATCGGTTTGAGCGAAATGATACAAAAACTGGTAAAATAACTTCACTTGTGGCCGATAGCAGCAGTATGGTTTGGGCTCGTTTTTACGATTTAGATAAGAACACTCCAATTTTTGGCGATAGAGATAATACCATCAAACTTAAGTTGGAAGATTTATCTCCGGAACGTAGAAATGGTTATGCCTGGTACGGAAATTTCGCCCAAAAGTTATTAGAAAAAGAATATCCAAAATGGCTAAATGCCAACGCAATAAATTAATGTAAACTCGTCGCTGACGGCAAAATGAAAACAATGATTTTAAACAAAGAAAATTTAAAAAACATAAGCGCAGAAAACGTTAATATTCCTGCTGCAGAACTTTTAGAATTGCCAGAAAGAGTAATTCAATTTGGCACAGGCGTTTTATTACGTGGTTTACCAGATTATTTTATTGATAAAGCAAATAGAAACGGAATTTTTAATGGCCGTGTTTTGGTTGTAAAATCTACAGCTAAAGGCGGTGCTGATGCTTTTTCTAAACAAGATAACCTTTACACGCTTTGTGTAAAAGGAATTGAAGATGGAAAAAATGTTGAAGAAAATACCATCAATTCATCAATTAGCAGGGTTTTATCTGCTTCGCAGGACTGGGCTGAAATCTTAAAGGCAGCACACAATCCGGAAATGCAAATCGTAATTTCGAACACAACTGAAGTTGGTATAGTGGCGAGTGAAGATAAAATTACCGAAACACCTCCCCAATCTTTCCCTGGTAAGTTACTGGCTTTTTTACATGAGAGATTTCAGGCATTTAATGGCGCTGCCGATAGCGGAATGGTTATAGTGCCAACTGAATTAATTAGTGATAATGCCGATAAATTAAAAGACATTTTATTGAACTTGGCTATCCATAATAAACTGAGCTGGGATTTTCAACAATGGTTAAAAACAGCTAACCATTTCTGTAAAACTTTAGTGGATAGAATTGTACCAGGAAAACTTCCTGCCGAAGCACAAGAATCTATCGAAAAGCAATTAGGTTACAGCGATGAATTGATGATAATGGCAGAGCCTTTTCGCTTATGGGCAATTGAATCATCAAATGAAAAGGTTAAAGAAATTTTATCTTTCGCAAAAGCGGATAAAGGAATTTTCATTGTTCCATCAATCAATAAATTTAAAGAACTTAAACTTCGTTTATTAAACGGAACACATACATTTAGCTGTGGTTTAGCCATACTTTCAGGTTTCAACACAGTTAAAGAAGCAATGGCTGATGAAACTTTTGCCAACTACGTTTCTAATTTAATGCAAGATGAAATTGCACATTCTTTGGAGAATGATGACATCACTTATGCTGATGCAGTTGATTTCGCAAAAAGCGTAATCGATAGATTTAGCAATCCATTTTTAGAGCATAAATGGCAGGCAATTACTTTGAATTTCACCTCGAAAATGCAAATGCGTAATATGCCATTGATTAGAAAATATTATAGTCAGAAAAACGAAGTGCCGCCTTTCATGGCAATTGGTTTGGCGGCTTATATTATTTTTATGAATACGGTAAAAGATGGCAAAACATTTACTGCGAATCTAAATGGGCAGCAATTTCCAATAGATGATGAATTTGCGCAGATTTTATTCGATTACTGGAAAAATCCTGAAACTGCAATTGACAATATCCTTGGCGACAGACGTTTGTGGGATAAAAATTTAAACAATTACCCTGGTTTTAACGCAGCCATTAAAAACTACGTTAGCCTATTACAAAATAAGGGTGCAAAGGAAACATTAAGTAATTTGCATTCAGAAAGAACACTTTAAAAATGGTAACAAGAATTTTAAAAATTCATCCGAATGATAACGTATTAGTAGCCTTGCAAAATCTTGCAAAAGGCGAAACGATTATTCACGACGGGCACGAATATGTTTTACAAGACGACATTCAGGCAAAGCATAAATTTTTTATGCAGGATATGAATGAGGGCGACCACATTATTATGTATGGCGTTTTGGTTGGGAAGGCTCAACATTTTATTTTAAAAGGTGGCTTGATGGATACCGAAAATACCAAACATGCATCCGATCCTTACGAATTTAGACCTTACCATTATGAGTGGCATGCGCCTGATGTTTCCAAATTTGAGAACAGAACTTTTAATGGCTACATACGTAACGATGGTAGAGTTGGTACAGCAAATTACTGGCTTTTTATACCAACCGTATTCTGCGAAAACCGTAATCTTGATGTGATTAGAGAGGCTCTGCACAACGAATTGGGTTATGCAGTTACTGATAAATACAAAACCTATACACATCATCTTGTCGAAGCCTATAAAAATGGCGAAGCCTTAACTGAGGCAGATAATAATTCAATCGCTCAGGCAAACCATGTTTCAAATCGAATTTTTAAAAACGTTGATGGAATTAAATTTTTAAATCATCAGGGCGGCTGTGGCGGTACTCGTCAGGATGCTGCAGTATTAAGTAAGCTTTTGGCTGCTTATGCAGACCATCCAAACGTTGCCGGTGTAACGGTTTTAAGTTTAGGTTGCCAGAATTTACAAGTTCAGGATTTTGTAAACGATTTAAAATTACGCAGTCCGAATTTTGATAAACCACTATTTATTTTTGAGCAACAACAATCACAAAGCGAAGAACAATTAGTTAAAGAAGCCATTCGTAAAACCTTTATCGGCTTAACTGAAATCAACAAATTCGAGCGTGAACCTGCACCTTTAAGCAAATTGGTTCTTGGTGTAAAATGCGGTGGAAGCGATGGTTTCAGCGGCATTAGTGCAAACCCGGCAGTTGGTTATACTTCTGATTTATTAGTGGCGCTTGGTGGTAAAGTTTTGTTGGCCGAGTTCCCTGAATTGTGTGGTGCAGAGCAACAGCTTATCGACAGAACCAAAGATGAAACTGCAGCTAGAAAGTTCATCCAATTGATGACGAATTACAATCAGGCTGCAGAAAATGTTGGCTCTGGATTTTTCATGAACCCATCTCCAGGAAACATTAAAGATGGATTAATTACAGATGCAATTAAAAGTACCGGCGCAGCAAAAAAAGGTGGTACTTCTCCAGTTGAAGATGTTTTAGATTACACCGAACCTGCGACTAAACCAGGCTTAAATTTAGTTTGTACGCCAGGAAACGATGTAGAAGCAACAACAGGAAAGGCTGCATCTGGCGCAACGCTAATTTTATTTACAACGGGACTAGGCACCCCAACCGGAAATCCAGTTTGCCCAACGATTAAAGTGGCTACAAATAATGCGCTAACGAAACGAATGAGTGACATTATCGATATTAATTGCGGTCCGGTTATAGAAGGCGAAAAAACGATTGAACAAATGGGTGAAGACATTTTAGAATATTGTATTAAAGCTGCAAGTGGTGAAGTAATTCCGAAAGCAGTTTTGCTAAATCAAGATGATTTTATTCCTTGGAAAAGAGGCGTAAGCTTATAACTTATAGACGAAACAAATATTTAATTACAAAATAATAGATTTTAGCAATACAGATTCCATTGTTAAAATCTCTTAAACATATCGAGCATGAAACCTTTTTTAGATGAAGATTTTCTTTTAGAAACACAGACAGCAAAAACGCTGTTTCATGAGTATTCTAAAGCATTACCTATAATTGATTACCACAACCATTTGATACCTGAACAAATTGCAAACGATGTTCAATTTGAGAATATGAGCCAGGTTTGGCTTGCCGGCGACCACTACAAATGGCGGGCTATGCGAGCTAACGGTGTGGATGAAAAGTTTATTACAGGTACAGCTTCTGATTTCGAAAAATTTGAAAAATGGGCAGAAACTGTTCCTTATACATTAAGAAATCCATTATACCATTGGACGCATTTAGAGCTTCAACGCTATTTTGGAGTAAATGATTTGCTAACTGGAAAAACTGCTCAAAAGATTTATGATGAATGTTCGACTAAATTACAAACACCAGAATATTCTGTTCGTGGTTTACTAGCCAAAATGAATGTAGAAGCCGTTTGTACAACTGACGACCCTTTGGACAGCTTAAATTTTCATCAGCAATTGGCAAATGAAGGCGCTAAACTTAAAATGTTGCCTGCATTTCGTCCGGATAAAGCAATGAACAGCGATGATGTTTCAAGCTTAAATGAGTACATTGATAAACTGGAAAAAGTTGTTGATAAAAGCATCAGCACTTTCCAGAATTATATCGATGCTTTAAAAAGCCGTCACGATTATTTCAATGAAAATGGCTGTTCAGTTTCTGATCATGGTCTAGAACAAATTTATGCAGAAGATTACACGGATGCAGAAATTTCATCAATTTTTGAAAAAATAAGAAGTAAGCAAAACATTTCTCACCAGGAAAATCTGAAATTCAAATCAGCTATGCTGGTTTATTTTGCCGAGTGGGATCATGAAAAAGGTTGGGTTCAGCAATATCATTTGGGCGCTTTAAGAAATAACAATGCCAGAATGTTAAGCAAACTTGGCCCAGATACAGGTTGGGATTCGATTGGCGATTTTAGTCAGGCGAGAATGCTTTCTAAGTTTTTAAACCGATTAGATACGCAAGATAAATTGGCCAAAACCATTATCTACAACTTAAATCCTGCTGATAATGAACTAATCGCAACGATGATTGGCAATTTTAACGATGGTTCTGTTGCCGGTAAGGTTCAATTTGGTTCTGCATGGTGGTTTTTAGATCAAAAAGATGGCATGATTAAACAACTTAACGCATTATCAAACATGGGGCTTTTAAGTCGCCTGGTTGGTATGTTAACCGATTCAAGAAGTTTCCTCTCCTTCCCTCGCCACGAATATTTTAGAAGAATAGTTTGTAACCTTTTCGGAACTGATGTAGAGAACGGAGAATTACCAAACGACATTGAGTGGATTGGCAAGATAGTGCAGGATATTTCGTATTTTAACGCAAAAAATTACTTTAAATTTTAACCAAAAACCGGTTTTTTTAAGGAAAATTAACCGAATCAAATCGTTTCAATCGTTTTCCTTAAATTTTCAACATCACCATTCAAATTGCGTGATTTACGCCGATTAAATACAAAAATGAGTAACCCGATATCATCTTCAATAAAAAAAGGAGAAAAAGTTTTAAGTTTTGGTGAATTGCTTTTACGCATTTGCCCCGATATGGATGGACAATGGCTTCAAGAAAATAAGCTACCTTTTTATATTGGCGGCGCCGAGCTTAATGTTGCTACTGCGCTAGCCTTATGGGATGTTCCTTCTGCCTATTTATCGGCTGTGCCTAAAAATTCGGTTACTGAAGAAATTATCGATTACCTGAATACTAAAAATATAGATACCACGCCAATGGTTTATCATGGCGAAAGATTGGGTTTATATTATTTGCCAAAAGGTAAAGATTTAAAAAACGCAGGCGTAATTTACGACAGAGCAAATTCTGCTTATGCAACATTAAAACCTGGTCAAATTAATTGGGATGAAGTTTTTGAAAACGTAACCTGGTTTCACTTTAGTGCAATTTGCCCGGCTGTAAACCAAGATGTTGCTGATGTTTGTCTTGAAGCTTTAAAGTTTGCACAATCAAAAAACATTACCATTTCTTTAGATTTAAATTATCGTGCAAAACTTTGGAAATACGGTAAAGAACCAATTCAAATTTTACCAGAACTAGCCAAATATTGCACACTAATTATGGGCAATGTTTGGGCGGCAAATAAGATGTTGGGTACAAACTTACATGAAGATTTAAAACCTACTGATGGTTATCAAAAAGAAACACTCTTACAGCAAGCAATCGATACATCAAAGCAAATTCTGCAGGATTTTCCGGCATGTAAGGCGGTTGCTAATACCTTCCGTTTTGATAATGGGAAAGGCATAAAATATTATACCGCGATTTATACAGATAACGAACTAACAGTTTCAGCAGAATACATTTCTGACGAAATTTTAGATAAAGTTGGTAGCGGAGATTGTTTTATGGGTGGTTTGATATATGGTTTTTATAATAACCTGAGCACACAAGAAACACTGGATTTTGCAACCGCAGCGGCATACGATAAATTATACATTCCAAGCGATGCTACAACAAGTACGGTAACCGATATAGAAAAAAGAATTATACGAAATGATAAGCAACAAGCATAAAATTTTAGATGCCATTTTAGAACAAGGCATGCTACCACTTTTTTATCAAGACAGCGAAGCTGGAAGCGTAGAAATTCTGCGTACGTTATATAAAGCTGGTGTTCGTGTTTTTGAATATACAAACCGAGGTAAATCGGCTTTGCCAAATTTTAAAAAGCTAAAAGAAATCCGCGATGCGGAAATGCCTGATTTATATTTAGGCATTGGCACAATTAAAACGCCTGCTGATGCAAACGCATTCATTGAAGCCGGAACAGATTTTATTGTAGCACCAATTGTAAATCCTGCTGTTGCAGAAATTGCAAATAAGATTGGTATGCTTTGGATTCCCGGCTGTATGACGCCAACTGAAATCAGCGTTGCGCAAGAACATAAAGCCATGTTGATTAAAATTTTCCCTGCTAACATACTCGGCCCTGATTTTGTTTCATCAATTAAAGATCTATTTGCCGGACAACTTTTTATGCCTACAGGTGGCGTAGAAATTAATTTGGAGAACCTGAAAACATGGTTTAAATCTGGAGTTTGTGCTGTCGGAATGGGTAGCAAATTAATTAGTAAGGATGTGATGAGCAAAGGTCTTTATGATGATTTACATGAGAATACTAAACTAGCGCTTGATTTGATTAAGCAGAGTAAATAACCAAAAAACACACCTAACCAAAATGAACCAAGCAACCAAAGGAAATTATAGATGGACAATTTGTGCCTTACTATTTGTCGCCACTACCATAAATTATTTAGACAGACAAGTACTGTCGTTAACATGGAAAGATTATTTTGTTCCGGAATTTCACTGGACAGATAGCGATTACGGTACAATCACCGCTCTTTTCTCTCTTTTTTATGCTATCTCAATGTTAATCGCAGGGCGATTTGTAGATTGGATGGATACAAAAAAAGGCTTTCTTTGGGCAATTGGAATTTGGTCAGTTGGGGCTTGTATTCATGCATTTTGTGGTATTGCAACCTCCGGAATGATAACTGGCGATTGGGCGTTGAGTTTCTCAGGTGCTAAAGAATCACTTTCTACCGTTGGGAACACCAGTTTAATATTATCTACAAGTCTTTCTTTATTCATTTTTGCAAGATTTGTACTTGCATTGGGTGAGGCAGGAAATTTCCCGGCGGCGATTAAAGCAACTGCAGAATATTTTCCTAAAAAAGACAGAGCATTTGCTACAAGTATTTTTAACGCCGGTGCCACAGTTGGTGCTTTAGCTGCTCCGGTTACTATTCCTTACATTGCCGAGGCTTACGGATGGGAAATGTCTTTCATTATTATTGGTGCCTTAGGTTTTGTCTGGATGTTTTTCTGGATATTACTTTATGGCAAACCTGAAACGCACAAACGTGTAAGTAAAGAAGAACTGGCTTACATTCAACAAGATATTGTAGTAAACGAACAACTTACAGAAACCGTAACAGCGGCATCTCCTGTTAAAAAATTATCTTTTTCCGATTGTCTTAAATTTAAACAAACCTGGGCTTTTGCATTTGGTAAATTCATGACTGATGGTGTTTGGTGGTTTTATTTATTCTGGTCGCCTGCTTATTTAAAAGATATTTACAAAATGAGTGGAACTGACAGTGCGTTTCCCCTGTTCATTTTGTACGTCATCACCTTATTATCAATCATTGGCGGTTGGTTGCCATCGTATTTTGTTAGCAAGAAAAACATGAATCCTTACGATGGAAGAATGAAAGCAATGCTGATTTTTGCATTCTTTCCTTTGTTGGCTTTGCTTGCTCAACCTTTAGGACAATATGGGTATTGGTTGCCGGTAATTATTATTGGTATTGCGGGTGCAGCGCATCAGGCTTGGTCGGCTAATATTTTTTCTACCGTTGGCGATATGTTTCCTAAACAAGCCATTGCAACTGTAACCGGAATTGGCGGAATGGCAGGCGGTTTAGGCTCATTTTTCATAAACAAAGGTTCAGGTGTGTTATTCACCTTCGCTGGCGATACCCAAATGAAATTTATGGGTTTTCAAGGTAAAGAAGCCGGATATTTCATTGTTTTTTCATTTTGTGCGGTTGCCTACCTAATTGGCTGGGTTGTAATGAAAAGCCTTGTTCCAAAATACAAATTAGTAGAACTATAAATCTAACGTTCAAGTAACTCATCTTTTTAAAAAGATGTAAAAATTATAAACAAGAGAACTAAATAACGAATCTATACTTAAACTATAGATTTACAGAATTATAAACCTAACAATTAAACCAAATTGAGCACAAACTTAAACCTCGAAAGTATTTTCGTTGATGAAAGCCAGATTCCGGAGGAATTTAGGCTTCATGAAGAAATAGAACAGAAAGAGTTTCTCTCTAATGGAGAAATGAAACCTTGGAACGGGCCAGTAAACGAAGTTTTTTCGCCGGTATGCGTTAAAACACCTGATGGCTTGAAGCGTAAACGTATTGGCAGTTTTCCGGTTTGTACGGAAAAAGAATCTACCGAAGCGCTTGATGCAGCAGTTGCGGCTTATGATAATGGCCGTGGGCAGTGGCCAACCATGAGTGTAGCAGATCGCATTAGCTGTGTAGAAAACTTCACCCATAAAATGATTGAGCAAAAAGAAATCGTTGCGAAATTAATTATGTGGGAAATTGGCAAATCATACGCCGATTCTATTAAAGAATTTGACCGTACTGTAGAATATATTTATGCAACAATTGATGCCTTAAAAGATATCGACCGCCAATCTTCTCGCTTCGAACAAGAACAAGGAATTATTGCTCAGGTTCGCCGTTCGCCATTGGGTGTTGTGTTATGTATGGGACCATTTAATTATCCATTGAATGAAACCTTTACAACCTTGATTCCGGCTTTGATAATGGGCAACACGCTCCTTTTCAAACCACCTAAACATGGTACTTTATTGCATTATCCATTGCTTGAGGCGTTCCGTTCGAGTTTCCCCAAAGGTGTTGTAAATACAATTTACGGGCGTGGAAATACAATTGTTCCTGGTTTAATGAAATCGGGAAAAGTGAATGTGTTAACGCTCATTGGTTCGAGCAAGGTTGCTAACGAGTTGAAAAAACTTCATCCAAAAGTAAATAGATTAAGAGCAATTTTAGGCTTAGATGCTAAAAATGCAGCCGTAATTACTAAAGATGCAGATTTAGATTTAGCAGTTTCTGAAACGGTTTTAGGCTCGCTATCTTTCAACGGACAACGTTGTACGGCAATTAAAATCGTTTACGTGCACCGCAGCTTAGCGCAAGAGTTTTTAAAACGTCTATCATCAGAAGTTGAAAAATTAAAATTTGGCATGCCATGGGAAAAAGGCGTTGCTTTAACACCACTTCCGGAGTTGAACAAGCCTGAATACTTGAAAGAATGTATAGATGATGCAGTTACACATGGCGCAAAAGTGGTTAATAAAAACGGCGGACAAACATTGGAAACTTTTGTATATCCGGCAATTGTTTACCCGGTAAACAGCAACATGAAATTGTATCGCGAAGAGCAATTTGGACCGGTAATTCCTGTTGTTCCTTTTGATGATTTAGAAGAGCCAATTGAATATTTAATCGGTTCGCCACATGGACAGCAAGTGAGTATTTTTAGCAATAATGCAGCTGTAATTTCTTCACTTATAGATCCACTGGTAAATCAGGTAAGTCGTGTAAACGTAAATTGCCAATGCCAACGCGGACCAGATGTTTTTCCTTTTACAGGAAGAAAAGATAGTGCAGAAGGAACACTTTCAGTTGTTGATGCGCTGCGTTCATTCTCCATTCGTTCGTTAGTTGCAACCAAGCTTACTGATAATAACAAGAAGTTACTGAATGAAATTGTTAGTGGTGATGATTCTAACTTTTTAAGTACGAAGTATATTTTTTAAATTTTTAAGCCACAGATTAGCGGAATAAAATCTGTAAATCTGTGGCTTTTTATATCCAATTCGTCATTGCGAGGCACGAATTAAGCTACTTCAGCTTCTTAACTAAATTCAACCTCAATTCTTTAATCCCTTCAGCCACTAAACCAGCAATTTCTTTTGCTCCATTTGGGCTTAAATGTGTATTATCTTTTTTTCCTGCCGGATAATTTACATGGCCAGAATCAACGTAGTTAAATAATTTGATTGATGGTTTATCACCAAGTTTTGTAAGCAAATTTTCAGTTTTAGCCAACATATCAATTAATGGAACTTTAAGCGAATCCGCAACCTTTCGAGTAACATCAGGATATTTTCCATGCGTATCAAACAGTTTTCCATCTTTAAAACTTCGCCTTGATATTGGTGTTAAAAGAACCGGAACCGCTTTTTTACTTCTCGTTTCTATAACGTAATTAATTAGATTTGCCTTAAACTCAGCAAGTGATGTTCCTATGGCTGGTTTATCTACCTTTTCATCGTTATGCCCAAATTCTATAAACACATAATCGCCAGGCTGAAGTTTTTCGACAATTGGCTGCCATTGTTTCTCATTCAAGAAAGATTTGGTACTTCTACCGTTTAAAGCTCTATTATCTACAATAACCGTTTCCTTAAAAAATGATTGAAGTTCCATTCCCCATCCGGTTTCAGGAAAAGCTTTTGGCTGTTTATTCGCCGCAGTAGAATCACCAATTATATAAATTGTAGTTTGTTTCTGAACTGTGAATGACATCAGTACCATCAAACCAATAAAGCCAAAGCTTAAAAATTTAAGCATTCTATTTTGTTGGATTCCAGCCATCATTTCCTTTTAAAATATTTTGAACTGTATAATTTTTTGCGTCTTTTTTGCTTAATTGTTTAGACCAGCTTACTCTTTGCACTGTTGCTGAACCTTCACCAACATTTTCATATTCTGCATAGAAAGTGGTTTTTTCTTTATCAGGAAACATTGCATCGCCTTTCCAGGGATTCCAACCATCAACCGCAATATGTTTTCCCAAATCACAAAATAAAAAAACAGTTTTAGCGTGTGGGCGCCATGGTCTGCCGAGATAAGCCTTATTCACATTTGGTTCAGCAATCAATTTACAATGCAAAAATACAAACCCAAATGGTTGAGTTTTTAAGGTTGATGCTGCAGTTATAAATGAATTGGTTAAATTTTTAATTGTACAGCTTTCGAACACTACAGTTGCCGAACCAAAAATGAAATCGGTTGTACCCTCAATGTAGCAATTAGAATAGTATTGTCTGCTATTATCCGTCGCTAAATAAAGCGTATCCTGATTACCTAAAAAACTGCAATTAATTGCCGAAAACCTATCGCCTTCTACATGCAATGCAACAGCTTGCCCTACTCTGCCAGCAGTATTCACAATGGTTAAATTTTGAAAGGTAACATCATTAGCCAATACCTGTACGGTGTAAGATGTGAACGTAGAAAACTTACTATTTCCAAATTCATCTTTACCAGACGCCACTTCTTTACCAGAATAATCGTTATTGCTTATGATGGTATTTTCCTTGCTTTCTCCAATTAAAAGAATTTTTGTTTTCCAAGATGGAATTACCAGCTTTTCATTATAAGTTCCGTTTTTAACAAAAATTTCAACCACTTGTTCACCTAAATCACGGATAGAATTTACAGCTTCCTGAATGGTTTTGTAATTACCATTTCCGCTCATATCTACAGTAATTTTCGAAGGATATGTTTTTTGCGCTAATAAATTGCTTCCAGTAATCAGAAGAAAAAACAATACTAAAAATTTTATTGAAATCAATTTCATGTTAATAAATAATAGCTTTTGAAAATACGCAATACAAATCTATTTAACAGAGAAAGGGCTAATAAATAGCCCTTTCATTGATTAATTGTTTGGTTGTAATTTTTTAGTAGCCATATAATTGTCCGCCCAATTTTGGGTTAGCATCAATTACAGATTGAGGCAATGGCAACAATTCGCTTTTATTGGGTGTAAATGCAACGGCATAATAAGCCAATAAGGTGCTGTTAATTGTTGCAGGATTAACCCATGCAATACTTGCCGAGCCTGCCGGAGCTGCTGGAGATGGCGAATAAAATGAGTTAAGCCATACTACAGTTGCTTGATTTGGTGTGTAATACATGGTTGCAGGCAAATTTGCGTAAGGCGCAGATCTAGCTGCCATCAACGCTAAATTTGCTTTAGCTTCTGCAATTTTTGAAGCCAGCATATTCCATCTGATTAAATCATATTTACGAATGCCTTCGCCACCAAATTCAAACTGACGCTCTTTAACAATAGCATTAAAGAAACCTGTATAGTCAGTTGGTGTTGTTCCGATTAATGATGCCGTACCGCCAAAACCACGAACCCTAACTTGTTCAAAAGCAGCTTTTGCAGCAGCACTTGGGCCAGCATTTAACTCGTTATCAGCTTCTGCAAACATTAATAAAACATCAGAAAAACGAATAACAGGCCAGTTCACACCAAAGTATTGCGAAGCACTTGTTAGTACCGAGGGTGTTTGCCAATCTCTTCTAAATTTGCCGTCAAGCATGGTCACCATCGAACGCGGACGTAATGTTAACTCTAAGTTGTTATCGTACGGAGCACAAGTAACATCTCTACGTTTGTCATTTGCATCAAAAGCATAAAAATAAGTTGGTAAAATGGTTAGAGCTGCGTTTCCAAAAGCAGTTGTACCTGGTGTTGCCACTGTAAACTGGCGAGGACCATTATAGTAACCTAACTTGCTATCGCCAACGCCTGAACTTCCACCAGTCATACCAACTTCCCACAAAATTTCTCCATTTGGTTCAAATCTATGCGCATTAAGTCCATCCTTAAAAACAGATTGAAAACTAGCATTTAACTTATGATCGGGTCTAGCCATGATAATTGCACACTCATCTTTTGCAATTTGATAGAAAGTCTTGTAATCAGCATTACGTTTCATAGTTCTATCACTACGAAGTGAATAACCACCTCTAAACAAGGCATATCTGGCCCTTAGCGCTCTAATTGCGCCTTGATTTAATCTATCACTCGTTACCGATGATTCTGTACGCCAAGGCACTAAAGGTGCTGCAATAGCTAAATCTCTTATAATTCTATTGTAAATCGTGTCTCTATCCGTTCTTCCGTTATATGGATCGCTAACATTAATAGATGAAGTAAACTGAGCCGGAACATCACCCCAATTTCTAACAACCTCAAAATAAAATTGAGCTCTTAATGCCAAGGCTTCACCATAAAGTCTCTTTAATTCCTTTTGATCTGCTGAACTACCGTTGTTGTAAGCATCCATTTTTGGGATATTATCAATACAAATATTAGCACGTTCTATACCTGTGTATAATTGGTTAAATGGCCCGGCAAGTTGTGTGTTTGCCGGCTGGACGTTAAAATGCGCAATATCTCTACGCTCATTGTCAGGATAAGGTGTTCCACCTTGCCCCATCATTTCATCGTTATCGTAAGGATAATACATACTCAAACGTATGCCATATCCTTGATCGCCTCCTAAAGCAGAGTATGCACCCAATACAGCCTTTTGAGCGTTAGTTACACTGCTAAATACATAATCGTTTCCGAAAGAAGAGATAGGCTCTACCTCTAAAAATTTTTTACAAGAAGAAACTGTAAAAAGTGTTGTGGTGATAAATAATCCACCTATCATTAGTTTTAAATTCGTTTTCATTTTGCTCAGTTTAAAGCGTAAAGTTTATACCAAAAATAAATGCTCTGCTACGAGGGTATGCGGAGTAATCTACACCAGGCGTTGTACCAGTTGAACGGCGGGTATTTACCTCAGGATCGTAACCAGAATAGTTTGTAATTACTGCGAGGTTATTCACCGTTGCGTAAAAACGCATTCTGTTAATTTTTATTTTTTTAAGTAATTCACTTGGCATTGTATAACCTAAAGTGATGTTGTTAATCCTTAAAAAAGAACCATCTTCTACAGCGTAAGAATTTACAAAAAAGGAACTGTTACTGGTTAAAGGACTCCAAAGTGTAGCATTAGCATTAAGTGCAGCCAATTCAGTTGGGTCGGTAACTACAACGCCTTGGTCGTTTACATTTCTCCATCTGCCATTCATGGTGGCCAAAAGGTTACCGTTAGCAGTATAACCACTTGTAAACTCAAGCTTATTCGCGTTTAAAATATCGTTCCCAACCTGGAAGTTTACAAATACATTTAAATCCCAGTTTTTATAGGTAAATGATTGATTAAAACCACCTGTGTATTTCGGATTTGCATCACCAATAATGGTTCTGTCGTTTGTAATGTCAACAATTCCATCGCCATTTAAATCCTTAAATTTGATTACGCCCGGTTTTGGTGTTAATGAAGTTACGCTCGAGTTATTTGGTACGCCAGGTTTTAGAGTATAAACGCCATTTGCGTAGTTAAAATCTTCTATTTTGTAGAAACCATCATTTACTAAACCGTACATTTTACCCACGGCTTGTCCAACTGCCACCTGGTAATCTGCGGGTACATTTGTTCCTGCCCAACCAGAATTTATCAAGAAAGATTTTTGGAACTCGCCAAGACTTTCAACTCTGTTTTTGTTGAAGGAGATATTAAAGTTAGTAGACCAAGAGAAATTTTTAGTTTGAATTGGTGTTCCATTTATTTGAAACTCTATCCCTTTATTACTTGTAGAGCCGATGTTTTGAAGTTGAAAAGCATAACCGCTTGTTGATGGGAACGGATTATTAACTAGTAAACCTTTTGTTTTGTTGCTATAAAGATCCAAAGAGAATTGCAATCTGTTATTCAAAAACCCTGCGTCTAAACCAATATTTCTAGATATAGTAGTTTCCCATTTCAAATTTGGATTAGCCAGTTCAGGCGCAACCAATGCCGTAACCAAAGTATTATTGATATCGTAAAAAGCTGTTGGTCTGAATTGAGTGGTGTACAAGAAATCGGCAATTCTGTTATTACCAGCTTCACCATAACTTACCCTCAATTTCAAATCATTCATACGGATTGCAGTTTTGAAGTTTTCCATAAATTTCTCATCAGAAATTCTCCAGGCCAATGAACCTGACGGGAAATAACCCCACTTATTGCCTTCAGCAAATTTTGAAGAACCATCGGCCCTCATACTTAAGGTTAACAAATATTTTTTATCGAATGAATAATTTAATCTACTAAAAACAGAAAATAATCTTGCAGTCAAATCGCTAGATGTTGCCGCACCGGCAGGTGTTGTACCCAAAGCCATATTAGATAAAGCTCGTTCAGCAGTTATCCCGATAGGAAATAACCTGTTTTCTGTAAAATACGCTTGTAATTTATCTTGGTAAAGCTCCTGACCGATTAATGCATCGATGCTGTGGTGTTTGCTAAATTCGGTTTTTGAGCCAGAGTTTGTATATGAAATTACGTTTGAATTGTTAATGGTTTGCCTATTTGATGTACCAATGGAAGCAATTGGTTGCGAAGAACCAACAAGTCTGGATTCGTTGGTAATAATATCATTAAAAATATTAGTGCGGTTATTGCTAAAATCTAATCCCAATGTACTTTTGAATGATAACCCTTTATAAATTGTGTAGTTAAAGTACCCGTTAAAATTGGTTACGTTGGTAAGTACTTTCTTATATTCTGCATCATTTAATAATAGTGGATTTACCAAGGAAAGACTATTTCCATTCGTTTCGCTGGCATAATCCGGGTCGTAAGCGTAAACATCCTGACCTTTAACCAACAGCGGTCTGTACTTTACAGCTTGGCGTAATCTATTAAGCGATGAAGAACCTTCGCTACTTGTACCAGCGCCATTTACAACCGTGTTGTTATACCTTACATTAAAACCAACTTTTAGCTTATTGTTAAACTTATGGTCGAACTTAAAGTTGATTAACTTTCTGTCGAAATCTGAGGCAAGCATTACACCATCTTCAGTATTTGATGTTACACTCAAGTTAAAGGTAGATTTTGCATCGCCACCAGTTACCGCAACATTATGTGTTTGCATTAACGCATTTCTGCCGAATAGTTCTTCCTGCCAATCTACAAACTGTGAATTTCTGAAACTTTCCAAATCGCTAAAAGCACCATAATAACCTGCATACAAACTTTCTGCGGTTGCATTACCACGACTGGCTTCATATTGATATTTAACAAAATCGTAAGGATTCATCACTTCTAATTTGTTTGCCAATTGCCTAAATCCAACCAAACCATTGTAGTTAATCTGAGTTTTCATTTCTCTACCGCCCTTAGTGGTAATTAAAACCACACCATTTGCACCACGAGAACCATAGATAGCCGTTGCAGAAGCATCTTTTAAAACATCAATACTTTCAATATCCTGTGGAGATAGTACAGATAATGCATTTTCTACCTGAATACCATCAACAACGTATAGTGGTGTATTATCTTGAGTAATTGAGCCGCCACCACGAACTCTAATTTGAGCGCTTGCATTCGGCGTACCTTCAGAAACTGTTATCTGAACACCTGCTAATCGACCAGCAATTGATTCTGCAAGGGAGTTATTCGGAATATCCTTTAATTGTTTTGCCCCAACTGATGAAACTGATCCGGTTAAATCTCTTCGATTTACGGTAGCGTAACCAATTGCCACAACTTCATCTAATTCTGTAGAATTTGATTCGAGATTAACTTTTAAAGTATTTTGGCTACCAACGGTAACCTCCTTGCTTTTGTAACCAATGTAATTAAACACCAATATAGCGCCTTGATTTACTGAAATTGTAAATTTTCCGCTGTTATCGGTCTGTGTGCCCGTTTTAGTTCCTTTAATTAAAACGCTTACACCGGGAATGGTTTCACCGCCTACTTCTGTTACTGTGCCCGAAACCACTTTGGTTTGCCCTAATGCCGTACTGAAGTAAAAAGCGAATACACTAAAAAAGAGTAAAATTCTGCTCATAACTGTTAGTTGTTTGATATTGGTTTTATTGAATGCGCAATTGCTTGCTAATAGAATATTATTTCTAGTTACAGGGATATTCTTTATTAATATTTGGTTTTTTGTTGTAACAATTGTACAAACTAAAAATGGCTTGAAATCAGATTTAACTAAAAAAGTGTGCAAACGTTCCCAAAAACGTACTTTTGACGTTTATTAAAAATCGCCAGTAAAATCCTAAAAGAGATATTTTTTGTAACTTGTGTGCAAGTACAAGAAATGAGATTTGAAACTTCAACGATAAAAGATATTGCCAAAGCCTTAGGACTTTCTACGTCTACAGTTTCCAGAGCTTTGAGAGACCGCTACGAGATTAGTGAAGAAACCAAAAAAGTAGTTCTAGCTTACGCCGAAAAAGTAAATTACAGGGCCAACCCTATTGCCCGGAGTTTAAAAGAAAGAAGAAGTTATTCCATTGGAATTATCGTTAGTGAAATCGCAAATAATTTTTTCTCTCAGGTGATAAACGGCATGGAATCAATCGCTTACGCAAAGGATTACCATGTTATCATTTCTCAAAGTCACGAATCTTCTAAGCAAGAAAAACTGAATGTTGAACATCTTGCATCTCGTTCAATTGATGGTTTGCTTATAGCGCTTTCATCAGAAACGCAGGATGTTAGTTACCTTAAAGATTTGTATCAAAAAGGTTTGCCGATTGTTTTTTTTGATAGAGTACCTGATAATTTTGAAACCCATAAAGTTATTGCCAACAACTTTAAAGGTGCCTTTGATGCCACTGAACATTTAATTTTATCAGGAAAACGAACGATTGCGCATCTTACCAACTCAGAAACGCTGTCAATTACCAAAGAAAGATTAGCGGGCTACAAGGCTGCATTGGCAAAATATCATATCAATTTTAACCCTGATTTGGTAAAATATTGCCAACATGGCGGTATGCATAGTGCCGAATTAGAAGATGCAGTAAAAGAATTATTGCCCTTTAAACCAGACGGAATTTTTATTTCAAGCGATAGATTAACCACTGGCTGCATCATGGCCTTAAAGAAAAGCAGCCCGGAAATCGCACATAAAATTGCAATAGCAGGCTTTACAAACTCAAATCTGGTTGATTTATTTAGCCCTTCACTCACTTCAGTAAAACAACCCGCTTTTGAAATGGGACAAGTTGCAACCGAATTATTAATCTCAATGATTGAAGCCAAAAGACCGATTACTGAATTTGAAACAAAGGTTTTAGATACTGAATTAGTTCGAATGCAAAAAAACGTAGGCAATCCTTTCTTATAAACCAATTAAATTCAAAGCCTAAAGCTCTTTTACTTACCTTTGCAAAATGGTAGAAATCATTTTAAAAAGAGGCAAAGAGAAAGCGGCAATTCAAAGACACCCTTGGATATTTTCTGGAGCGTTAGAAAAAGTAAAGGGAAAGCCAGAAAATGGCGATGTTGTTAAAGTTTTTGCCTTTGATAATGAATTTCTAGGCTATGGTTATTTTAATAGCAATTCTCGTGTTGCCGTTCGCCTTTTAGAATGGGATGAAAACCAAATCATTGATAAAGCCTGGTATCAGAATAGATTGAAACAAGCCATTGCATCACGCCAATTTATTTTAAATAAAAAAACGAATACATGCCGTTTAGTTTTCAGCGAAGCTGATTTTTTACCTGGCCTTATTGTAGATAAATATGCCGATTTTCTTTCTTTACAGATATTGAGTTCGGGTATTGAAAATGTAAAAAACGATATTGTTGAGATTTTAAAAGCAGAACTTAATCCAAAAGGAATTTTTGATAAAAGTGATGCTACCGCTCGCGGACACGAAGGTTTGCCAATTGAAAATGGTTTGCTTTGGGGAGAAAATCCACCAGAATTTTTAGAAGTTAAAGAGAATGGAATTTATTATCACATTAACATCGCCGAAGGACAAAAATCTGGATTTTACTGCGACCAAAGAGACAATAGAAGTATTTTAGCGAGTTATACTTACGATAAAAAAGTTTTAGATTGCTTTAGTTACAGCGGTGGTTTTACGTTAAATAGCTTGGCTAATAACGCGAAAAGCGTAACCAGTGTTGATAGTTCTGCTTTGGCTATTGAAACTTTAAAACAGAACATCGCATTAAATAAGTTTGATGAAAGCAAAGTCACCGCAATCCAATCTGATGTAAACAAACAATTAAGAGCATTTAAAGAAAGCGGAGAACTGTTCGATGTGATTGTTTTAGACCCACCAAAATATGCACCATCTCGTTCAGCATTAGATAGAGCAGCCAGAGCTTATAAAGATTTAAATCGATTAGGTATGTTGCTTTTGGAAAAAGGTGGTTTATTGGCAACTTTTTCTTGTTCAGGGGCAGTTGATATCGAAACATTTAAACAAATTATTGCCTGGGCAGCGCTTGATGCAGGCAAGGAAGTTCAAATTATTAAACAGTTTTGCCAGCCTGAAGACCATCCGGTTCGTATCTCCTTTTCAGAAGGGGAGTATTTGAAAGGTTTGTTGGTGAGGGTTTTGTAATACAATTCGTTTTTTAGGATAAATTTAAAAGGGAAATCTTTGCACAAAACCCTAGTTTCAAAGATTTCTCGACTACGCTCGAAATGACGGAACTATCAAATACTCATTTCAATTCTATATTTCAACCGAGTTTTCTGGCAATTTATCGTATTCTCCTTTCCAGGCGTAGAAACCAAAAATCATCAATCCAAGGCTAATCGGGAAAAAGATAAAAAGTATAATTCCCCATTGCAAAATTGTATTTGTTCTTTCGATATCTGTGTGCGTCAAACCGACTTTATCAATAGCCTGAATGAACAAAAAAATCATGGCAATTGGTCCTAAAATCATCCAAACTAAACCTAAAAATTTCTTCAATGTATTCATATAAAATATTGTTAATCGTTAATGTTTTCGTCTGCTTTGTTTGATAAATAAATTGTTCCGATAATTAAGCTTAAACTTGCAATTCCAATAGGATACCATAAACCGGAAAGTGGTGTAGAACCTGCAAAACTTGCAATTAATGTTGCTATAAAAGGAACCAAACCTCCAAATACGCCATTGCCAATATGGTATGGAAGCGACATTGATGTATAGCGAATTTTCGTTGGAAAAAGCTCTACCAAAAATGCGGCAATTGGTCCATAAACCATTGTAACAAGCAGTATTTGAAAGAAAATCAATCCAACAAATTTCCAAAATATTGGTGTGGATAAAACCTTGTCCTTTGTAATTTCTACACCTCCAATTATGCCGTTTGTATAAGAAATAGTATCTATTTTTAAGCTTGTGTAACCAGAACCATCACTGTATGATACCTTAGTTTCTACCGCAATTAAACTATCTTTAGTATTTACAATTGGGGTTATTTTAGCATCACCCTGAACAGCCAAAACCAACTTCGCTTTATCAAAATTTTCGATACTGGTATCATTTAGAAAAGTTTTATAAATCGGGCGATAGAAAATAATGCCAAGCAACATGCCACTAAGCATAATCCATTTGCGCCCAACTTTATCGCTCCATGCGCCAAACACTACAAAAAACGGTGTTGCAAAAGCTATCCCCCATAGTAAAATATACCTCGAATCATTAAAATCGAGCTTGCAAGTATTTTCTAAAAAAGATTGGGCATAAAATTGTCCGGTGTACCAAATTACACCTTGTCCCATCGTTGCGCCAAATAATGCAAGCAATACCATTTTAAAGTTTGCCTTATTATTAAAACTTTCTTTCAATGGATTTTTTGAAACCTTGCCTTCCGATTTGAGTTTAGAAAACATTGGCGATTCGTGCATTTTAAGCCTAATGTAAATCGACACCACAACCAAAAGAATTGAAAGCAAAAATGGAATGCGCCATCCCCAATCGCCAAAAACATCAGCGCCTAAAATATTTTTGGTAATTACAATTACGCCAAGCGATAAAAACAAACCCAATGTTGCCGTTGTCTGAATCCAACTGGTGAAAAAACCACGCTTATTTTTTGGAGCATGTTCTGCCACATAAGTGGCTGCACCTCCGTATTCGCCGCCCAATGCTAAGCCTTGAATAAGTCTCAAAATTAAAACCAAAATTGGTGCAGCATATCCAATGGTTTTATATGATGGTATTAATCCTATTAAAAAAGTAGAACCACCCATTAATACAAGTGTCAGCAGAAAAGTATATTTCCGGCCAATCAAATCGCCCAATCTGCCAAAAACCAAAGCGCCAAAGGGGCGTACGATAAAACCTGCAGCAAAAATTGCAAGTGTATTGATTAACGCCGAAGCACCGGCATCTTCAGGAAAAAGTTGATGACCGATAATAACTGCCAGGCTACCAAAAATGTAAAAATCATACCATTCGATTAGTGTACCTAAAGAAGAGGCACCAATAACTTTAAAAATATTATTCTTTGGGATTACTTCACTCATACAACGAATATTTGGTTTTCTAAGATAAACATTTGTGCTTCAAAACAATATATGGCTTATTGATAGATTTAAATTGTTACAAACAAAACATTTCTGCCTTACTTTTGTATTTTCATACGGAAAATTACATTTATGCTTTTAATACAAAACATTAGATTAACTAGAATATTAAGAAATACTTGGCAGGTAGATTTGATAATGATTGCCTCTTGCAGTGTTGCCTACCTAGTTAGGGAATACTTAATTGCACATCATTTTGAAATCCCATCTATAATACCGACTGTTTTAGGAACGGCAATTGCCTTTTTTATTGGTTTTAACAATAATCAAGCTTACGATAGGTGGTGGGAAGCGAGAAAAGTTTGGGGCGCTTTGGTGAACGATTCTCGCTCTTTTGCCAGAAATTTAATTAATTATGCCGAAGAGGATCAGATAATTGTAAAACGAATGGTTTATAGGCACATCGCATTTCTTTATGCTTTGAAAGCTAACCTTCGTGATACAGTAGATGAAATTTACATCAAATATTTAGATGAGGCCGACATCGCTGAGATGGCCAATCACAAGAATACCCACAATGCCCTTTTGAACATTCAATCAAGAGATTTACAAAAATTATCTAAAGCTAATGTGATAGATGGTTTCAGGTTTATAGAAATTAATGAAATGCTTGTGCGTTTTTCTGACTCGATGGGCATGAGCGAACGCATTAAAAACACGATATTCCCAACCACTTATAACTATTTAACTAAGGTTTTTATTTGGCTATTTGTAATGACCTTTACTTTAGTTATCAGTCAATCGGCAGGTGTATATTCTATATTTTTGGGCTGGATGATTGGATTTGTATTTGTATCAACGCAAATTAACGGGATGAGCCTGGTTAATCCCTTCGAAAATAATTCGGCTGGTGTTCCATTAAACTCTATAACCAGAACAATTGAAATTAACCTATTGCAAATGCTCGAAGAAGAAAATATTCCTGAACCCATAAAGCCGATTAACGATGAATATATCCTTTAATTTCTGTGATCTAATCTCTTGCCAATAAAGATAAATATCAGCGATAGCAGCCAAAATACCAACATAATTATTGCCGTATTTAAGATGGCTTTCGGATAACCCAACTTTACAACATTTATAAAAGGGTAAGGATATTCTTGAATTATTGCGCCGCGAATAACTGTCATGAATACATAGCACAATGGATAAATAAGCCAAGGAAATGCTTGCTTGTAATTCAATGTGGATTTATCTACAAAAAACAACCAAAAGCCTAAAAACAGCAACGGATTTACAACATGCAAAAGTTCGTTAGCAACTGCATCCCAGCCATGTATTTCTATCAATCCACGGAGTGCAAAATTATATATAATTCCAACAACCATTATGTAAATTGTTATTGCCGTTAGCGTTGAAGGTTTTGTGAAAAATTTCCCTAATAATTGATTCTTGAAAAGCAATATTGACGATAAACAGAGTGCACAAAGTATGTTGGTAAGCACCGTGAAATACGACAAAAATATGGCGAGAGTTGATAGTACATCACCTGATTTTAGTGCTAAACTCAATTTAAATTGTAACCCTAATGCAAACCAAATTATTACCGTAGAAATTATAGTGTAAACCTTTTCAACTGATTGAGATTTCATAACAAGAATGAGGGGATAATTTAATACAAGGCAAAAAAAATGCTTACCAAGAACAAGGTAAGCATTTTTTCAGAAGATAGCTCTTTTACTTTTTAGGTGTATTTCGAAGCTTAACCGGTCTTTTGCGACTATTTTTTTTCATTTTTAAGTTTAACATTTCCACCAAAACAGAAAACGCCATTGCAAAGTAAACATAACCTTTCGGGATGTGTTGGTCTAATCCCTCAGCCAATAATGAAACGCCGATTAATAATAAAAATGAAAGCGCAAGCATTTTAACAGTTGGATGATTATTAACGAATTCGCTGATTGCTCCTGCCGAAAACATCATAATGATTACAGCAATAACAACCGCAGCAATCATAATTTCTATATGTTCTGCCATGCCTACGGCAGTAATTACCGAATCAAGTGAGAACACAATATCCAATATTAAAATCTGAACAATTGTTGCCCAAAAAGAATGTCTTTTAGCATTGCCCTCTTCATCTTCTTCGCCTTCTAATTTATTATGGATTTCGTGTGTGCTTTTATAAATCAAAAACAAACCGCCAATAATCAGAATTAAATCTCTGCCAGAAATTGCCAGTTTCTCAAACCAATCTCCATTGGTAATGCCAATCCAGCTTCCTATGTTAAATAAAGGAGAAGTTAAGGTCATTATCCAACTTAAAGAAAGCAGCAATAAAACTCTCGTTATCATTGCCAAACCTAAACCAAGTTGCCTGGCTTTTTTTTGTTGATTAACGGGCAATTTACCCGAAAGAATTGAGATGAAAACGATATTATCTATCCCTAAAACAATTTCCAGAACGGTTAAGGTTAATAATGAAATCCACGCTTCCGGTGTACTTAAAAAATCCATAGTTTGTTAAAATGAAAGAGCGAAGATATTAAAAAGAAGATGCTTTTAAGCAGTTACATCTTAATATGTATTCAACCCTAAATTAAACTATTTTGTTTTGAAGTTTACTGGATATTCTACTAATGGATAACCATCAGTTGATTTAAAACCTCTACCAGTAATTAACATTTCATAAGTCTGGTTTGGTTTAAGCTCTATTCTAAATTTTAAACTTTTGTTATCATCAGCAAAACCTAAAGATTTTTTAAGAGGAAAAGTTTGTTCTCCACCGGCGCCAAAACTAATCGACATCCTATTTTTATCCATCGGTTTAGAGAAAAATATTGTCATTTCTGTAATATTTGCTTCAACATTATTATCGCCATTTTTAAAGGGGCCAATATGTGTAACTACAGGTTTTTGCTTTTCATATGCCTTTACTATTGCTGCTTTGTTAAATCCCTCGGCAAAGTAATTTGTCTTCTTTAAAAAGTCTTCAACTACTTCATTATTTCCGTAATCCAACTCAATTAATTCTTTAATTACGGCTTTTTTATTTTCAGCTTTATCGTAATAATTTTTACAAATAGAGTATCCAATGTAATAGCCTAAATCGCCCACTCCAAACTCACTAGAAGTACCATTATAAAGCCATCCACTAAATTCATTTACAAACATTTCAGTTTTAAATTTATTCTTTAACATTTCATGGTTGGTTTTCCCATAAGTCATGTAAGGCATCGAGGGAACTTTCCCGGTGATTAATTCGGCAACAAAATCTGCCGTTCCTTCAAAAATACACTGAGCAAGCAAAGTATTTCCATTGCTTTTTTCTTGCGTATGAACATATTCATGCATATTTAAAAGCACAATATCTTTAAAAGGGTTAGAGCCAAAATACGTTTTAAGCCAGTTTTTAGTATTTTGTGGTAATTCCGAAATATCAACATCCAAATCACCTGTCGCGAGTTCTGCACCTATCAAAACCTTATCGCCTTGAGTTGTTCCGCCAGAACGCATTGCACCAATGCAGAAATAAATACTTGCTGGTTTTAATTCGGGATAAAGCTTCTTAAATTTTTTTAAATACGGATTAAACTGTGTACTTAAACTTTTTACTTTATAAGTTTTAGGTCGAATAGATGCCCAATACTTTGGATATTTTCGAATACAGTTTAGCCAGGCAGCAGTTGTATAATCTTTTGCTTCCATAAAAGCTTTCAATCCAGGTGTTCCCTTATCTACATATTGTTTTTGTAAAATATCAAGCTGCTTTAAACTGTCGGTTGTGCTTTTAATTTCATCAAAAGCGAACCAAAAATTATCAATATCTGTGGTAACTATGGTTTGTTTAGATTGTTGCGCTATGGCCTGTATTGTCAATAAACAAGAAATTAATAGTGTAAATAAATGCCTCATAGTTTGATTATAAAAAATTGAGATTTAGTACTAAAGAATGAAGATTACTAAAAAAGTCTTGCCCTAATTAAGAAGCAAGACTTTATATTTTTTTTTTAAAAACCTATTTAAATACTACGGATCCGTATTCAGATTTAATCGTGATGTTGGCATTTCCGCCATTTCCTACTTTCCCAGTATATCTTTTGGTTTGGTCATAGTCTCCGCTGGTTTTACTTGCCGATACATTCGAGCCATATTTAAAACCTGCATAGGTTGTGGTAACGTTAAAATTTGCGGCGTATCTTTCATCAAAACCAACGCCTATACCAACATATTCACCATCAAAAGTTAAGGTTTTACAAGCAGGTGTAAGTTCGGCTATGTTTAATTTATTGTAGCTCATGTTAATATTGGCATCACCGTTTAATGTGCCTAAAGAAACATTGGTATATTCACTTTTCAAAGATAGTTTGCCAACATTAGCTAATGTTAAGCTACCATACCCTTGTTTAATTACAGTGTTACCTTTTATATTATTGATGTTTACTTTTGCGTATTCAGCATTTAGCAGTAAATTTCCACCAATATTGCCTACCGTTAAGCCAGAGCCATATTGCACTTTCAAATCTGCCGATTTACGTATGGTATTTATGTTAACGCCAACATATTGAGCATCTAAGTCAATCGTATTTACGGCTCCAATACTTACGCCGCCACCATACTGATGTTTTACAATTGCGGTATTTAATTCCTCAATTGTTGCCTTACCATACTGAACGTTAACATAATTATTACTGTTTGATAAATTTCCGGCGGTTAAGTTCCCATATTGCACTTTCAATGATGTTGGACCAGAAAAATCACCCAAATCTACATTTCCATACTGTTGTAAAACTGTTAATGCATTTACAGATGGCATATAAACCGTATAATTTACTTTAACTTCTCTCCTCCAGGTAGTCATTCCATTTTTTACATTTCTGCCATATCTTCCACTTCTATCACCAACATTAGTTTTATAAGAAACCACATCACCAGATTTTGAAGCATCGATGCTTACATCATCAATTAGTTTCTGGGCATCACTATCAGAAGTACTATATGCTTTAATTTCTACATCAACCTTTACCTCTTTCTTATCCCAAGTCTTAATTACCATAGCGCCATATTGGTTGTTGAGGTTAACCTTATCGCCATTATCAACACTAAAGCTTTTACTAAAAGATTTAGAACGTTCGCTATCTCCTCCCCTTTCTTGCGGGTCATTGGTGTTAATATTTACAACCGTAGAAACGTTTGCTGTTGTTTTTGTATTTACAACGGCATAATTAGTATTTGCTGTTGTGATTGATATGTTCTGCTGAGCGTAAGTTTTTACGGCGATTGAAGCTACGAAGGCTAAAAATATTGCTTTTTTCATGTTATTGTTTGTTTAAAACACCATTACCTAAACCTGCCGGCTGGCTTAAGCTTTAATGTTATTGAGCGCATGTTTTTTATTTGATAATTAAATTTGGTTAACCCTTTTATAATCGTCAACCTGATTTATAATCGACAACTGTTGTTTCAGTAAGTTTAGCTGAAGCTCACGGTTTTTGACCATTGCCTTAACTACAAAAAGCTGATTTGGGGTTGTTGGCAATTCTGCTTTTAAACGTTCGTAATCTTCATCAAGTTTCTTTAAATCGGCTGTAAACTTTTTATACAAATCCGGATTTGCTGAGGCAAAAATTGCCAAACTGTCTCTTTTCTCCGTAATTAAACTCGTAAACTGAATCTCTTTTTTAGCTGCTGCCGCATTTACATCAGCAATTTCCACATCAAGATTTTGTGTTTTACCTTTATACAACCAAACTAAACCGAAAACAACTACAATTGCTGCCGCTGTGCTCATCCACAAATACAACCTTTTCGATTTTACAGGCTTTGCAGGCTTTTGTTCATCCAGTTGTTTTTCAATCTTTGCCCAAAGTGCCGCCGATGGTTCCATCACATCGAACGATTTTCGGTTATCCTTAACAAATGTTTCTAATCTATTATTCATCTCTCATCCCTTTCATTTCTAAAATACTTTTCAATTTCTTTTTCGCCCTCATATACTGCGTACGACTTGTATTTTCACTAATTTTTAAAATATGCGATATTTCTTCATGGTCGTAACCTTCCAGCAAATACAAACTCAACACCACTCTGTAACCATCTGGCAATTGCGTAATGGCTTTTCTAATTTCATCTGCCTGTAATAAGGTTTCGTGTTCATCAAAACTTACTTCATCAGGTACTTCGCTAATTTCATCGGTACTAACAAATTCCATTTTACGCTTACGCAAATAATTAATGGATTTGTTAATTACAATTTGCTTCAACCACAAACCAAAAGTGGTTTCTTGCCTAAAATCAACAATTCGGGTAAAGGCATCTAAAAACGATTCCTGCAGAACATCTTCAGCTTCTTCTTCGTAATTTAGAATGCGCAAGGCTACGTTATACATTGCTTTGGCATACAGTTTATACAATTCAAACTGCGCTGCCCGGCTGCCCTGCATGCACTCTTTTACTAATTCAAGATTTTTATCGATGTATACCGTCTCCAAAATTTTGATGATTCTGATTATAAGACATATGAGATTTTAAAACGTTGCATCAAGGTAGAAAAAAAATTAAATAAACTTCCAAAGGCAAATCATGATTCAATATTCTTAATTTTTAGAAAAGCAATTGCAGTAGCTTTTGGGTTATTCCAGTCCCGTTTTTCGTTTCAATCTTTTTTAAACTCCTGCCAATGCTCGCCGTTTCAGTCATTGCGAGGAGGAGCGACGAAGCTATCTTTTTCGGAATCCTCAAAAAAAGTATTTCCACTTCAACCGGGTTTAAATTGGCTGGTTCTGTTCTTTAACCAAAAAACCACCCCCATCTTCCTTGAAAAAGGGAGGGGAGTTCCACTCAATCGTAAAAACAAATTGAAAATTAATTAGGCACGTAAATAATACCATTATGGAAAGATACTGCACTACCAATTCCCCTCCTAATTTAGGAAGGGAAAGGGATGGTTAAACAATAAAAAAAATGCTCCGTTCTATTAATAAATCATCTTTAACATTTAAACACATTGTGGAAATATAAATGTCAATTCATCATAAATTTGAAATCACTAAAACAAAGAATTAACTTCATGCTATGGAAACAGATTTGATAATTTCGGAAATAGACGCAATACATACGAAAATTGACCAGGCATTGGAACAGAAAGATAGTAATGCTTATCTTTTTAATTTTGATGAAGAAATCGCTTACAAAAAAGCAGACGGAACCATAATTACCAAAGCCGATTTAACTGACGAAACCAAAAGATATTTTAAAAACCTAAAATCCGTAAGCACATCTCACTATCGAATTAAATCATCATTAGAAGATGAAAAATTCATCGAAAAAATTGCCAGGAAATCGGTTGTACATCAAAGCAATCTGTTAATATTCTCTAAAAAGAAAACTACTCAAACAGAAGAAATTTATCAATGGAAAAAATTTGGCAACGAATGGAAAGTCATATCTGTTGAAATTACTCTGGAAGAGAATTATTAATGTAGATTCTGCACTCCATAATTTCAATTAATTCCGTGTATTCTGTGCTTCCGTGGCAAATAAAACACCAACATAATTTTCCTCAAAACTTTAAAACAAAATCGGTATTTTTGCCGCTCAATTTAGATTACAATATATGTTAAGAACAGTAACTTGTGGTGCATTAAACCTTAATAACTTAGGCGAAAGTGTAACCCTATGTGGATGGGTACAAAAATCAAGAGATTTAGGCGGCATGACTTTTATAGACATTCGCGATCGTTATGGCATTACACAGTTGGTTTTTAATATGGATGATAACCGTACGCTTTGCGAAACCGCACGTACGCTTGGCAGAGAGTTTGTAATTAAAGCAACCGGAACTGTTGTAGAACGTAGCAACAAAAATCCAAAAATGTCAACTGGTGATGTGGAGATTAAAATTTCTGCTTTAGAAATACTTAATGCTGCAAAATTACCTCCATTCTTAATTGATGATGAAACCGATGGTGGTGATGAGTTGCGTATGAAATATCGCTATTTAGATTTACGTCGTAATCCTGTTCGTAATAATTTAATTCTACGCCATAAAATGGCACAATCGGTTCGGCGCTATTTGGACGCATTGGATTTTATAGAAGTTGAAACACCGGTTTTAATTAAATCTACACCAGAAGGTGCAAGAGATTTCGTTGTGCCAAGCCGTATGAACGAGGGTGAGTTTTATGCTTTGCCTCAATCGCCTCAAACCTTTAAGCAATTGCTTATGGTTTCGGGCTTCGACAGGTATTTTCAAATTGTAAAATGTTTTAGAGATGAAGATTTAAGAGCCGACCGCCAACCAGAATTTACACAAATCGATTGTGAGATGTCTTTCATCGAACAAGAAGATATATTAAAAACTTTTGAAGGTTTAATCCGCACTTTATTTAAAGAAGTTCGCAATTACGATTTACCTGAAGTACCACGTATGCAATACGCAGATGCGATGCGTTTATATGGCTCTGATAAGCCAGATACTCGTTTTGATATGCAATTTGTAGAGCTAAACGATTTGGTAAAAGGCAACGGTTTCCCTGTTTTTGATAACGCAGAATTAGTAGTAGGTATTAATGCAAAAGGTGCTGCAAGTTATACACGTAAACAATTAGACGAGTTAACAGATTTTATTAAGCGTCCGCAAATTGGTGCTACAGGTTTAATTTATGCCCGCCACAATGATGATGGTTCGATTAAATCATCAGTAGATAAGTTCTTTAATGAAGAAGATTTAAAACAGTGGAGCGAGGCTTTTTCGACAGAAAAAGGTGATTTAATTTTAATTCTTGCTGGCTCAACAGATAAAGTGCGTAAGCAATTAAATGAATTGCGTTTAGAAATGGGTAACCGTTTAGGCTTACGCGATAAAAATAAATTTTCGGCACTTTGGGTATTGGATTTCCCGCTTTTAGAATGGGATGAAGAAACTGAACGTTATCACGCAATGCACCATCCATTTACTTCGCCAAAACCAGAAGATATTGCTTTATTAGATAGCGACCCTAAAAATGTTAGGGCAAATGCCTACGATATGGTAATCAACGGAACAGAAGTTGGTGGTGGTTCTATCCGTATTCATGATAGAGCATTACAAGCCTTAATGTTTAAGCATTTAGGTTTTAGTGCAGACGAAGCTCAAAAGCAATTCGGTTTCTTAATGGATGCTTTCGAATTTGGTGCACCTCCACATGGTGGTATCGCGTTCGGCTTCGATCGCCTAACTTCAATTTTTGCAGGCTTAGACACAATTCGTGATGTTATTGCATTTCCTAAAAATAATTCGGGTAGAGATGTGATGATTGATAGCCCAAGTACGATTGACGAAAAGCAATTAAAAGAACTTAAAATCAAGACAGATTTGTAAATAGTTCAATAGTCATTAGTAGCATTGCGCTATATAACTAAGGAAGGCGCTTCAAAATTGAAGCGCCTTTTCTGTATAATAATATAAAAAAATTATGTAGAGATTCAGCTTTGGTAAACTAATTAACCAATAACTAATGAACTATCGAACTAATAAGTTTCACTATCTGGCGGAATGCCATAATCAATAAATTTTTTGTCTTTTTTATCTTTCCTCTTACCAAACCAACCCTTAACAGAGTTAAAAATTGCTGAGATATGTTCTGCATCAAGCGATTTACCAACTTTGCCCGAAACCAAACCCACAGCTGCCTTAGTTAAGAAACCTGCACCTCTAAAAAGAGTTTTGTTCATAAACATTGGCAAAAGCAAAGACATTGCAGTTCCGCTAAGGTTTAGCTTATCATCAACCTTAAAAAGATTGCTTGGCGTAGCATATTTTTTTATTAAAGCACCGAGAGTAAACTGCTTCAAATAAACCTTTACATCAGATTTTAGCAAATTCTCTTTTAAAGTAAAATCTACTTTAAGTTCGAGTTTTTTTGCCTGCAGATCTTCAAGAGTGCGAATGTTTTTATAGCTTCTCATCTTCGTCCTCCTTATCTGCTAACTTATCAAAATACTTGCGTATAGCTACATTTATAATCGCCTTTTCTATATACTTATCTTTAGTTGCATAAACAATTACAGCTAACAATATGTAAATTAACGATACACAGCCAAAGCCACGTGTAAAGCTTCCAAGCACATCAGACAAAAATAGTGCAAGCGTAACCGAGCCAAATAAAAATGCCAATATAAAGCAAACAATAACAGCGGTATTTGTAACCAGATCGGCAAAAATTTTGGATACTTTTTCTACCAGATAAAGCCTGGTATATTCTATTCTAGCCTCCAAATAGCCTTTGGCATCGTCAACAATATCTTCGATACTTTTTTCTTTATTTTCTTGCATAGTTTAGATGGGTAAATGAAGCCGGATGTTTTAACATCCGGCTTTAAAAATTTATTACGCGTGTTCTACGTCGTCACTATATTCTTCTTCAACAGTTCTCAACTTAGTTTTAATCGAGTCTACAACTTTATCTTTTAAGCTAGAAAGGTTATTAATTTCGTCGGCAGCTTTATCGCGTATAGAATCACCTAAATCTTTTAAAGATTGGCTTAATTTATCACGGGTTTCTTCGCCTTTTTCTGGTGCAAATAAAATTCCTAAGGCGGCTCCTGCAGCTAATCCTGCTAAAAGGGCAACTACAACTTTTGAGTTATCATTCATAATTATCTATTTAAGGGTTTAACAATACAATATAACTGATCTATATTATTTTACTGTTAAGCTATAAATTATAACTCATTTTGCTCATTATTTGTTTTAATTCTTTCTAATCTTTCTGATGCCAGCGTGCTGGTTTCATAAATTTTAACGAGCAGTATAAAATAAGATAGCAATAGCGGGCCAAATACAAGCCCAAGTATTCCAAATAAAGGAATACCAATAATTACGCCAATTACTGTTATTATGGGGTGTATATTTCCAACTTTTTTTGCAATGATAAATCGAAGCACATTATCTATATTAATGATAACCACAAATCCAAAGATTAGCATAGCCCAACCTGCGAAATTATTACCATTTGCAATTTGAAATATGGCGGCAGGCACAAACACAACAGGTGGTCCTAAAACCGGAACGAAGGATATAAATGTAGTAATAACACCCCAAAAAACTGGATCCTTATATCCTAGAACAAAAAATGATAAACTTACTAAAGAACCCTGAACTAAGCATATTAAGCCCTGCCCAATAACATTTGCATAAGTTGTATTACGCATTTCATCGCCAAAACGTAAAGCATTTTGTTCGCGGAGTGGGGCATATTTTATTAAAGAAAGCTCGAATTTTTCTCTTTCGATAAGCATAAAGTACAGTAAAAAGTACATCACCAGCAAACTCAGTATAATATTTATTGCACTCGAAATTAATGAAGGAAAAAGTTGCGTAGCCCAGTTGCCCAACCTATTCATACCATCTTGAATTAAACTTTCGTTTACCTTAAAAGGAATTAAATGCTGAATTTTAACCAGTAAATTTCTAAAGAAGATTTCGTTATTTTTTAATTCGGATATTTTACTAATTACCATACTGCTTAATGCATAAAATGGTAAGATAATTAGTACAACACTTACGGCAATTATTAATATGGCTACCAATCTTTTATTCCATCCTTTTACTTCGGCAAAATAAATATAACCCGGGCGCATTATGGTGTACAGTACAAGTGTACTTAAAATAGCACTGAAAATCCCTTGTAAAGAATATGCAATTAATAAACCAAGTGCTATTATAATTACAAGGTTTATATTGTTGCGTTGCTTATAAGAAAATACTGACATAGAATTCTAGTTGCTTGGTACTTTCTAAATGCAAAAACCATCTTATTTGTTTTCGCAGATTTAGGATTTAATCTGGTTCATCAATCTTAATTGCTTTGATTTTATTATAAAGCGTTTTTCTATCGATATTTAAAATTTTTGCCGCCTTGGTTTTGTTAAAGTTTACTTCTTTCAAAACCCTTAAAATGGTATCGTACTCGGCTTCCAAAGCTGCATTTTTCAAATCCTTGGGCTTATCACTAAGTTTAAGTTTTACCTGAGTTAAAACTTCGTCTCTATCATAATCTTTAACATGATTTGATAATTCTAAAGGCAGAACATCTACCTGAATTTCATTACCCTCTGTTAATAAGGCAACACGCCTGATAACATTTTTTAGCTCACGAACGTTTCCTGGCCAGTTGTAATTTAAAAAGCATTCTTTAACCCCATCAGAAAAACCTTTAATGTTTTTACCTAACTCATTATTGGCTACGGTTAGAAAATTATTAGCGAAAACTAAAATATCTTTACCTCGTTTTTTTAGTGAAGGGATATGAATTGAAAATTCATTAAAACGATGATATAAATCCTCTCTAAAGGTACCTTTTGATATATTTTCTACTAAATTTTCATTGGTTGCAACAATAATCCGCACATCTAAATCAATTTCTTTTGTACTACCAATGCGTTTAACTTTGCGTTCTTGTACAGTTCTTAAAAGCGTTGCTTGAATTTCATATGATAAATTCCCGATTTCGTCCAAGAATAAAGTACCACCATTAGCTTGCTCAAAATGCCCAATTTTTGTGTACAAAGCTCCGGTAAAGGAGCCTTTTTCGTGCCCAAAAAATTCACTCCCGGCAAGTTCTTTTGTTAAAGAACCACAATCCATAGCAACAAACGGTTTATCCTTTCTTAAACTATTTAGATGGATTGTTTTAGCAACGTATTCTTTTCCTGTGCCACTTTTACCGGTTAAAATTATGCTATATGAAGTTGGGGCGATAAGATGGATTTGCTTTAGCAGTGTTTTAGAAACATCGCTCATCCCATCAATATAATCGCTATGGTTGAGTATTCTTGCTCAGCATTTTTACCACTATTTTTAGTACTGCTATTGGCTACATTCTCATTTAAGGCTCGCTGTGTTTCTAAAGCTTTATTGATGGTATTTAAAATTTCATCAGGATATAAAGGTTTCGTAATGTAATCGTAAGCACCTAATTTAATTAATTCTACAGCTAATTTAATGTCAGAATAACCAGTAATAATGATAACACCTGTAGAAGGATAATTTTCTTTAATTTTAATAAGAATTTCTCTACCGTCGGTGTCATCTAACCTATAATCGCATAATACCAAATCAAAGGTTTCTGTAGTCATAATATCCATCGCTGAATTCCCAGTAATAGCATTTGCTACATCGAAACCATTTCTAGTTAAGAATTTAGAGAGTAAAAGGCCTATATTAACCTCATCATCAATTATTAGTATCTTCTTTTTCATACGCGAGAATCGTACTGCATAATTGGATAAAAAAAACGAATTCGGGAAATTTTTTCTACACTATTAACCAATTTGGATAGAATTAATAATACAAACGCTACTTTCCTTTAAATTTGCTCGCCCTCTTATCGATAAATGCTGTTACCCCTTCCTTAAAATCCTCTGTTTCAAAGCACTCACCAAATGATTTGATTTCAACTTCGTACCCTGTATGGTTAAGTGAAGCCACCACAGCCTTTATTGCTCCAGCAACTGCAAGTGGTGCCCTAAGTTTAACAAAAGCTAAAATTTCCTCGGCCTTACTTATTAAATCACCTTGTGGCACAACATAATTTACCAATCCAATTTGTTCAGCTTCTTCAGCCTTAATCATATTGGCAGTAATTATCATTTCGATAGCTTTTCCCTTGCCAACCAGCTGCGCTAATCTTTGTGTACCACCGTAACCTGGTATTAAACCCAATGTAACCTCTGGCAAACCTAATTTGGCATTATCGGATGCAATTCTGATGTGGCAAGCCATAGCCAGTTCCAATCCTCCACCTAATGCAAAACCATTAATTGCAGCAATAAATGGTTTAGACGAATTCTCTATTGCGTTAAAAACTTTTTCCTGGCCTTGCCTTGCCAATTCCTCACCTTGCTTTCCGTTGTAATCAGAAAACTCTTTAATATCAGCACCAGCTACAAAAGCTTTTTCGCCTGCACCGGTAATAATTACACCCCTAACTTCATCACTCTTGGTAGCAAAATCAATAACATCTGCCAGCTCGGCAAGCGTATCTTTATTAAGTGCATTTAAAGCTTTCTCACGATTTATCGTTACGTATAAAATATGCTCTCTTACTTCTGATATTAAAATTTGATATGCCATCTTTTAAAAATTTCTGTTTGCTGAAACCCAATTTTGAATATATTCTACAATGCTTGCCATGGTTGTTCCCGGCGGAAATAATTCTCCAACACCTAAATCTGCCAACTTCTTTCTGTCGGCCTCCGGAATAATACCACCACCAGTTAATAACACATCATCAAGCTGTTTTTCTTTCATAAATTGGATGATTTTTGGAAAGACGGTCATATGTGCGCCCGATAAAATCGAAACGCCAATAGCATCAACATCTTCCTGCAAAGCGGTATTAACCACCATCTCAGGCGTTTGCCGAAGTCCGGTGTAAATTACCTCCATACCAGCATCGCGAAGCGATGTAGCAATTACCTTAGCGCCTCTATCGTGCCCATCGAGCCCGACTTTAGCCACCAAAACACGTATTGGCCTGTTTAATACTTTGCTCATAATGAATATTAAGTTGATGTAAATGTATCGAATTTTCTTTTTAAGGTAATAGAGAATTGAAAATAGAGGTTACATAGATTTAGGAATTGGAAATGGGAAATAGATTGAAGGTCTAAGTCATAGAAATTGTGCAATTTGCTTTTTTCTTTATTCTCTATTCCCCATTTCCAACCTCTAATTATTCTATTCACTATTCCTTATATAATTACGCTCAATCTTTTTACATTTGCATTCCTAATTTACAGGTTTTTATGAGTGAAGAAAAGTCATTGAACTTTATTGAAGAGATTGTTGAGAACGACTTAAATAGTGGCAAGTATGAAACTTTGGTTACGCGTTTCCCGCCAGAACCTAATGGTTACCTACACATTGGCCACGCCAAAGCAATTTGCTTAAACTTCGGACTAACACAAAAATATGGCGGTTATACCAATCTGCGTTTTGATGATACCAATCCGGTTACGGAAAAAACAGAATATGTAAACAGCCAGCAAGAGGATATTAAATGGTTGGGTTTTAACTGGAAAAATGAATTATATGCATCAGATTACTTTGATGAATTATATTCGTTTGCGGTAAAATTAATCGAAAAAGGCTTGGCTTATGTTGATGAAAGTTCTGCCGATGAAATTGCTGCTTTAAAAGGTACACCAACCGAACCAGGAAAAGATAGTCCATATCGTAATCGCTCTGCCGAAGAAAACCTTGATATTTTCACCAGAATGAAAAATGGTGAGTTTGCTGATGGCGCTTATATTTTACGAGCAAAAATCGATATGGCAAGCCCAAATATGTTGATGCGTGATCCAATTATATATCGTATTAAACATGCTGAGCATCATCGTACAGGAAACAAATGGTGCATTTACCCAATGTACGATTTTGCACACGGACAAAGCGATAGCATTGAAAACATTACGCATTCTATTTGTACCTTGGAATATGTTTCGCACCGCGAATTGTACGATTGGTTTATCGAGAAATTAGAAATTTTTCCTTCAAAACAATATGAGTTTGCTCGCTTGAACCTTACTTCTACTGTAATGAGTAAGCGTAAGCTGCTACAATTGGTTAATGAAAATTTAGTGAGTGGCTGGGACGACCCACGTATGCCTACAATCTCCGGTTTACGTAGAAGAGGATTTACACCAAAAAGTGTTCGTGAATTTTGCGAGCGTATTGGTATTGCAAAACGCGAAAACTTAATCGAATTAAGTTTATTGGAATTTTGCATCCGAGAAGATTTAAACAAAACGGCTAACCGCGTGATGGCTGTTTTAGATCCAATTAAATTAATCATTACCAATTACGATAAAGGGACGGAAGATTTAAAGGGCGAAAACAATCCGGAAGCAGAAGATGGCGGTGGCACGCGTGTGATCCCTTTCAGCAAAGAACTTTGGATTGAGCGTGAGGATTTTATGGAAGTGCCTGCAAAAAAATGGTTCCGTTTAGCGCCTGGTGCAATGGTTCGATTAAAGTTTGCATACATTGTTAAATGCGAAGATTTTGTTAAAGATGAAAACGGAAACGTAACCGAAATTCATTGCACTTACATTCCAGAATCGAAAAGCGGAAACGATACAAGTGGTATTAATGTTAAAGGTACCATACACTGGGTTAGCGTACAACATGCTAAAACTGCTGAAATTCGTTTATATGATAGGTTATTCAGTTCTGAAACACCAGATGCTGAAGAAGGCGATTTTAAAGATTATTTAAATCCAGACAGTTTAACAGTTCTTCCGAATGTATATATTGAACCATCTTTGGCTGATGCAGATTTGCAGAGTCGCTATCAGTTTATTAGAAAAGGATATTTCTGTCTAGATAAAGATTCTACAGCTGAAAAACTGGTTTTTAATAGGACTGTAACGTTGAAAGATACCTTTAAGAAGCCAAACTAAAGGATTTTTTAACCACAGATAGACACGGATGAACACAGATTTATCCGTGTTTTTTTATGGATTTTGCCACTGAAACACTGAAATCACGGAAGAAGGTTTGATAACTAACATCCCAAGAACCTTCATCATTCCCGCGTACGCGGGAATTATTAAGATGTCTAGTCAGAGAAAATGAAGAATAGTCTTCTAATACTTCAAATAAAGATTATAAAGCACCAAAACATCAACAGGTGTTAGATTTTTGCTAATATCTGACTGAATAAAATGTATTTTAAAAGCTTCGATAGCAGCAGGTAAGTTTGTGGTATTATATCCAATATATCTTAATGCCTTTTCCGTATCGAAATCAGCCGGCGGATTTTTTAGAACCTGATCGTACCAAAAACCAAAACCTTTATCTGCTAATTTTTTCCATGGGAAATTCTTTGGATCGTTTTTACGTCCAGGTGCAATGTCTGCATGACCAATAAAGTTTGCTGCAGGGATATTGTACGTTTTCTTTAAAGTGGCCAGAAGTTTTATCAAGCTATTAATTTGGGCGTCCTGCCAAATATCGCCCACTCCATTGTTATCTAACTCAATACCAATTGATGATGAATTCAAATCTGTATCCTTACCCCATTTGCTTATTCCTGCATGGTTTGCCCGTAAATAGTCGTTAACCATGTGTACCACTTTCCCATCGCGACTTATTACATAATGCGCACTTGTTCCGGCTTTGGTAGAATGAAAAGTTTTAATGGTTTGCGCCAAACTATCTTGTGCGGTGTGGTGAATAACCACAAAATTTGGCTTCCTGATACCGAAATTTACCGAGCCAACCCATTGCTGATTTGTAGCACTTAAAGAATCATATAGCTGACCAACAGGTGGAGTAGCATTAATTATTTCTGAAAAATCTTTAGCTTTCTGCTTGTAAATTTTTTCTGTAGCAGCATATTTATTGGTTGTACAAGACGCCAAAAGCATCGTTGAGATGACAATAAATGAAGAAGAAAATTTTGATATTTTAAACGAAAACATATTTGCTTTTGTTAATGTAGTAAAACAACAAAGTTATGCTAAACTTCAGGCAATTCATCAATATTATTTAAAGCTTTTAAATTTTACTAATTTAGCACCCTTATCCAGTTTGAAATGAAGAAATTATACAAATCGAATATACTATTATTAACACTTACAGCCAGCATATTTGCGGCATGTACCGGAAATAACACAACTGAAAGCAATAAACAAGTTACCGTACAGAAAGATAGTTTAACAAGTTATGTTGCACAACGCTTACCAATTTACGAGCGTGTAAAACTTACAACTAATATTAACAGCTTAAGCATCAGCGAACGAAAAATTTTGCCCTTACTTATCCAGGCGGCAGAAATTATGGATGGACTTTATTGGAAACAAACTTACCCACAAAAAGATAGTTTACTTGCTACGATTAGGGATGAAAAAACTCGCGATTTCTTCAATATAAATTACGGCCCGTGGGATAGATTAAATAATGATAAGCCTTTTGTAAATGGTATTGGCAGCAAACCCGATGGCGCATCTTTTTATCCGTATGGAATAACGAAGGCAGAAATTGAAAGATCGGATTTAGCAGATAAATTTGGTGCTTACTCTGTAGTTAGAAGAGATACCACAGGAAAACTTACAACAATTCCGTACCATGTACTATTTGCATCAGAATTACAAAAAGCTTCTTCATTGCTTAAGCAAGCTGCGTTAATTACAGACGATGCCGGCTTAAAGAAATACCTAAACCTAAGGGCAGATGCTTTAGTAACTGATAATTTTACAGCGAGCGATTATGCTTGGTTGGATATGAAAACGAACGGATTGGATTTAATTATTGGTCCGATTGAAAATTATGAAGACAAACTGTTTAACGCAAGAACCAGTTACGAGGCTTACGTTTTAGTTAAGGATAAAGAATGGAGCAAGCGTTTAGCAAAGTACGTTAAAATGCTACCCGAATTACAGAAAAATTTACCTGTGGCCGCAAAATATAAAGCAGAAAAACCCGGAACGGATTCTGAATTAAATGCTTACGATGTTGTTTATTATGCAGGAGATTGCAATTCAGGATCGAAGACCATTGCGGTGAATTTGCCTAATGATGAAAAAATTCAGCAAGAGAAAGGTACGCGTCGCTCACAGTTAAAAAATGCAATGCAGGCAAAGTTTGATAAAATTTTAATGCCGATTTCAAAAGAGCTTATTAGTGCAGACCAGCAAAAATACATCAAGTTTGATGCATTTTTTGCAAACGTAATGTTCCATGAAGTAGCACATGGTTTAGGCATTAAAAAAACAGTAACCGGAAAGGGATTTGTGCGTGAAGCATTGAAAGAACAGTATAGTTGGTTAGAAGAAGGCAAAGCCGATATTTTAGGTTTATATATGGTAACGGGCTTACTTAAAAAAGGAGAATTACAAGGCGATATTAAAGACTACTACACCACATTTATGGCTGGCATTTTACGCTCAGTTCGTTTTGGGGCTGCAAGTGCTCATGGAAAAGCAAATATGCAGTGTTTTAATTACTTTAAAGAAAAAGGTGCTTTCGAGCGTTCAGCAAAAGGAACTTACAGTGTAAATTATGGAAAATTTGCATTAGCCATGAATGATTTAAGCGCATTCATTATAACCTTACAAGGCAATGGAGATAAGGTTGCAGTTGAAAAAGCGCAGAAAGATAAAGCAAATATTTCAACCGAACTTCAAAATGATTTGGATAGATTGATGCAGAAAAACATCCCTGTTGATGTGATTTTTGAACAAGGCGTTGATGTTCTTGGCGTAAAATAATTTAACAATAAATTTATAGCCGCAGAGTTACAGATTCAGAACTGTATACCTGCGGTTTTTTTATGCAGTAAATTTAGTTCAATAAGCCTGACAGCAGCGAAAATATCCCGATATTTCATCGGGAATTGTAGCGAATGGCAGGGCTGAATTTGCCATTAATCATTGGCTTTAACTTTCTAATATTCCTAATAAATATAAAAATCCTGTAACCTTTTAAAAAAACGGTCGTCTTACTTATAACTAAGCAAAAGAAACGATTCGTTTCTAACTAAACTTTAAACATTAAGCTTGCAATTGAAGCCCAAAAACTTGGTGCTATTAAAATTGTTTTGCCATTTTTTAACTAAACAAAGTATAAAATAATGAAAAACTTATACAAAATAGCCATAATATTAAGTACCATTTTTACTTCAGGAGCCGCATTTGCACAAACCACATCGAAGGCCAATGTTACAGGTATTATTATAGATGAAAATAAAAAACCAGCGGATTATGTTACGGTTGTACTTTACAGAACCGCAGATTCTAGCATTGTAAAAACTGCGTTTACAGACCCAAACGGAGTTTTTGGCTTTGTAGTTAATATAAAGGGTAGCTATTTTTACAAAGCAAGCAGCATGGGTTACGCTGCAATAAAAAGTAAAACTTTAATGCTTGGCGATGATTTAAAAATAGATTTTGGAACAGCTCAACTCTCTTCCAGCAGTCAGAATTTAAAAGAAGTTACCGTTGCGGCAACAGTTCCATTAATCGAAAGAAAAATGGATAGAACAGTTATGAATGTTTCTAATAGTTCTACTGCAATTGGTTCGACAGCTTTAGAGTTGCTCCAAAAAGCACCTGGTGTAAACGTAGATCAGAATGATAACATTTCGATGCTTGGTAAACAAGGTGTAATGATTCAAATTGATGGAAAACAAACTTATATAAGTAATGCAGATGTTGCAACACTACTTAGAAGTATGCAAAGTTCTGAAATTGAAACCATAGAATTGATTACCAACCCTTCGGCAAAATATGATGCAGCAGGCAACTCTGGTATTATCAACATCAAGACTAAGAAAAACAAAGGCGGCGGTACAAATGGCAGTGTAAATGCAGCTTTTGGTCGTGGCCAAAGATTTAGAAAGAGCGCAGGAGGGAACATTAATCACCGTACAAAATCTGTAAACTTATTTGGTAATTACAGCTACTATAACAATACAAGAGAAACAGATTTAACCATCGACAGGATAGCCAATGCAACTGCGGGCGACAGGTATTTTTCGCAGCTTAGCGAGTTTGAAAGGAAAAATGATGGTCATAATTATAAAGCCGGTGCAGATTTTTTCTTGAATAAAAACAACACCATTGGCGTATTAATAACGGGTTACGATGGAACTAGTGATGAAGGCTCAGTAAACAGAACAAATATTGGAGGTTCATTTTCTCAAAGAGATTCTTCAGTTTTGGCTAATAACATTATCAGAAATAAGTACAATAATATTTCTTATAATTTAAATTACAAGTCTGTTTTAGACACCGCAGGACAAGAACTATCAATTGATTTAGATTATGGAAGATATAAAGGGGATGATAATGCTGATTATGTAAGCGACTATTTTTTTAACAACGGAGGTTTAATAAGACCAACTGTTATCACCAGAAATATTACCCCATCAATCATAAACATTAAAGCTTTTAAAGTAGATTATGCTTTGCCGCTAAAAAAACAAATGAAGTTAGAAGCAGGATTGAAAAGTAGCTGGGTTAAAACAGATAATAACTTAATCGCAGAACGATTTATAAATAATAATTGGCAAAATAATCAGCTATTAAGCAACCAATTTGTATACGATGAAAATGTAAATGCGGCTTATGTAAACTTCAATAAGCAATTCAAAACCACCAGCATTCAGTTAGGTTTAAGAGCCGAGCAAACCAATTCTAAAGGCAATTCTATAACGACTAACAAAGTAATTGACAGAACATATTTGGATTTCTTTCCTAGCGTATTCATCAATCAGGTTTTGGATAAAAATAATGATATTAATATTTCATACAGTCGCCGTATTGATAGGCCAAGCTATGATGCCTTGAACCCTTTTGTTTATTTTCTCGACCAATACACCTACAATCAAGGCAATCCGTTTTTAAATCCTCAATACACCAATAATTTTGAATTTACCTATCTATTGAAAAAGAAATATTCTGCCACTTTAAATTACAGCCGTACAACCGATGTAATTACTGAAGTATTACTTCCAGACAATGAAAAACAGGCTTTATATCAAACTAACGAAAATATCGCTACGCAAAATGCTTACTCTTTGGTATTAAATACACCTGTTAAATTCGTAAAATGGTGGAACAGTAATAACAGCTTAAACATTTTCCATATTGGTTTTAAAGCGCCAAACCTTGCCGGACAAAGTTTGGATAATAAAAGCACATCTTTTCAATTTAAGTCGCAGCATACTTTCAATATTAAGCCTGGTTTATCAGCAGAGCTGATGTTTAGATACGATAGTCCGGTAACTTTTGGCGTAATGGAAATTGGAACAAGGTATGGCTTGGATGCAGGCATCAGCAAATCTCTATTTAATAAAAAAGCGAGTTTAAAAGTAGCCGCAACTGATATTTTCAACACGCAAATTAATAAAATCAACAGTGCTTTCCCTGGCTTATATTATACGCTGTATGGCAATAATGATAGGCAATATGTAAGTTTAAGTTTCACCTATCGTTTCGGTAAAAATGAAATTAAACCAGCCAGAAATAGAAGTACAGGTTTAGAAGCTGAACAAGGTAGGATGAAGAACTAAATTATAAATCCTTTGAAAAGCAAAAGCCCGGCTACGATTATCGTTAGCCGGGCTTTTTGCTAAATCTTTTAAATTATTTCTTTCATGCCGAGGCACGAAGCATCTGTTTCATCGGTTGCAGATTCTTCGTGCCTCAAAATGACAAAATTAACGAAGCTGCTTCTAATTTAAAAGGATATCGCTTCAATCCCGTTTATAAAGAAAGTTTGCTGCTACAATTAAAAATTGCAAATTGGAAATAGTGGTTTACAAGATGAAACAAAAAGGCCGATGTTCAACATCGGCCTTTGCTATTATTTACTCAAATACATTGATTTATCTTTGTAAAGCTTGCGGAAATACGGGTCTTCCAAATCTTTAATAAAACGAATCGCTTCACCAGTAGATTTCATTTCCGGACCTAACTCCTTCGTCACTTCAGGGAATTTCTCATAAGAGAAAACTGGTTCTTTAATTGCATATCCTTGTAATTTACGTTCGATGGTGAAATCTTTCAATTTAGCAACACCCAACATAATTTTAGCCGCGATATTAATGTAAGGAACATCATAAGCTTTTGCGATGAAAGGAACTGTACGAGATGCTCTTGGATTAGCTTCAATTACATAAACCTTCTCATCTTTAATTGCAAACTGAATGTTTAACAAACCTCTAACATCTAAAGCTTTTGCAATTTTAATCGAATATTCTTCCATTGCTTTAGTTACCGTTTCAGATAAACTGAAAGTTGGCAATACTGCGAATGAATCTCCTGAGTGGATACCAGCTGGCTCAATGTGCTCCATCATACCAACAATGTGAACATCATCACCGTCCGAAATCGAATCAGATTCTGCCTCTTCTGCTCTATCTAAAAAGTGGTCAATCAAAACCCTGTTTCCAGGTAAATCGCCCAATAATTTTACAACTGCTTTTTCAAGGTCTTCATCATTAATTACAATGCTCATCCCTTGTCCACCTAATACATAACTCGGGCGTACCAAAACCGGATAACCCACTTCATTTGCAACTACAATTGCCTCTTCGGCATTTTCTGCAACTCCGTAACGTGGATAAGGAATATCTAATTCTTTCAATAAATCAGAGAAACGACCGCGGTCTTCGGCAATATCCATATTCTCGAAAGATGTTCCGATAATTTTGATACCATGTTCCGTTAGCTTTTCAGCCATTTTCAAAGCGGTTTGTCCGCCTAACTGAACAATAACACCCTCAGGTTTCTCTAAATCAATAATTTCACGTACGTGCTCCCAGAAAACAGGCTCGAAATAAAGTTTATCAGCCATGTTAAAATCTGTAGAAACCGTTTCAGGATTACAGTTAACCATAATCGCCTCAAAACCAGTTTCTTTAGCAGCCAGCAAACCGTGTACGCAAGAGTAATCGAACTCGATACCTTGGCCAATACGATTCGGACCAGAACCTAAAACGATAACTTTTTTTCTATCTGATGGTTTTGATTCATTCTCCTGGTCGAAAGAAGAATAGTAGTATGGTGTTTGCGCAGGGAATTCCGCAGCACAAGTATCAACCATTTTATAAACTCTTTTTATGCCGAGTTCTTTTCTGCGGTCGTAAACCTCATCTTCTGTTACATTACCCAATAACCATGCAATTTGCACATCAGAGAAACCTTTTTGTTTCAACGTGATGAAGAAATCCTGAGGGATGTTGTTTAACGAATATCTTTTAAGCTCTACTTCTAAAGCAACAAGTTCCTGAATTTGATTTAAGAACCATTTATCAATTTTGGTAACCTTACGGATAGATTCTAAAGGAACACCCATCGCCATAGCATCTTTTATCAAAAATAAACGGTTCCATGAAGCATGCTCCAAGCCGTCCATAATTTCTTCGATGTTACGAACTTGTCTGCCATCAGCTCCTAAACCTGCACGACCAATTTCTAAACTCTGACAAGCCTTTTGTAAAGCTTCGATGAAGGTACGGCCAATTGCCATTACCTCACCTACAGATTTCATTTGTAAACCAAGCTCTTTATTAGCGCCTTTAAATTTATCGAAATTCCAGCGTGGAACTTTAACGATAACATAATCTAACGTTGGTTCAAAATATGCTGAAGTTGTTTTTGTAATTTGATTTTCGATTTCATCCAAGTTATAACCAATAGCCAACTTAGCCGCAATTTTAGCAATTGGATAACCCGTTGCTTTACTTGCCAAGGCTGATGAACGCGAAACACGTGGATTAATTTCGATGGCGATAATATCATCATTTGCAGGGTTAACCGAGAACTGAACGTTACAACCACCAGCAAATGTACCGATGGCACGCATCATTTTAATCGCCTGATTACGCATTTCCTGGTAACAACGGTCAGATAAAGTCATTGCCGGTGCAACTGTAATCGAATCTCCGGTATGAATCCCCATTGGGTCGAAGTTTTCGATTGAACAAATAATAATTACGTTGTCATTGCTATCTCTCAATAACTCTAACTCATATTCTTTCCAGCCCAAAACAGCCTGTTCTACTAAAACTTCGTGAGTTGGCGAAGCCTCTAAACCACGTTTAAGTGCTGCATCGAAATCTTCTTTCTTGTGTACGAAACCACCTCCAGAACCACCTAATGTATATGATGGACGAATTACCAATGGAAAACCGATGTCTTGAGCGGCTTCTTTACCTTCCAAAAAAGAGTTGGCAATTTTAGAAGGTGCAACACCTACACCGATGTCAACCATTAACTGGCGGAAAGATTCACGGTTTTCAGTTTTCTCAATTGCATCAACATCAACACCTATTACTTTAACACCGTATTTTTCCCAAACACCGCGTTCAGAAGCTTCAACACAAAGGTTTAATGCAGTCTGACCGCCCATAGTTGGCAAAACAGCATCAATTTGAGGTAAGTCAGCAGAATTAATGTGATCTTGTAAGATAGTTTCAATCGAATCTACAGTTAGCGGACGCAGATAAACATGGTCCCCGATAACCTTATCCGTCATGATCGTAGCCGGATTAGAGTTGATAATAGAAACGGTAATTCCTTCATCTTTTAAAGATAAGGCCGCTTGCGAACCCGCATAATCAAATTCACAGGCTTGGCCAATGATAATTGGACCTGAACCGATAATTAATACTGAGCGTATGGAAGTGTCTTTAGGCATGATAAGCTTAATACAATAATTAAAATTCTAAAGTTTTTATCCTTTTTGAGGATGAAGAAGCAAGGAGGTTTTTTGCTTTTTGGAAGAAAATCCCAACTGTTCTGTCGGGATGCAAAGATACACCTTTAGATATTATTTTAAGCCTATTATTTGAAAATAAAAAAGAGGATTTTATAAATCCTCTTTTAAAACTATTCTTCTGCGAAAACAGCTATTGCTGTAATTTTATTTCGCCTAAATCAGTTGTAGAACTATCTTTTACGGCTACATTTTCAATAGCGGCATCTTTATAAGGTGCGTTACCTTTAATCCAAACTTTATAAACACCTTCTTTCAGATTAGTAAATGAAAAAACTCCCTGATTCAAATCCGCTTTCAAAGTATCAGTTCCAGCTACCAGCGCTACAGTTGCAACACCGTCAGCTGGTGTAATTTTTCCGGTTATGCCACCGAGTTTAATATTGGTAAAGGCAAAAATTGTAAAAGTTAACATCAATAATGCTACAAGAAATATATTTTGCTTTTTCATAATTCTATAATTTTTAAATTAACCATTTATAAAAGTTAAATAGTGTTAAATAGTGTTAAATATAAACGAGCTAAAACCTAAAAAGTTTTAAAAATGAAGTGTAATTTAAACACTGTATCAATTCTTGTACATCATTAAAATCATCGTTTAATCGCAATATGAGAAAGATTTTACATCTGTAATTAGGATTTTAATCTGATTTTAACGCTCAAGTCATGTTTAAGTCACGAATGAATGAATTGAATAATATTGGCAACAATGTTGTAATAAGCCTATCGTATTTGCGTTTTGTAAATACTTTAGTTCAATCTAAAGCTTCCTCAGCGGCTTAGTTACCCGCACAGAGGATTTCTTCATAAATAGTTTGTTTGGTTTATTATCCGGTCAGAGGAGCCCTCCTCGACCGGATTTTTTCTTTGGTGCGATTTTTTCTTTTGTGTAGCACAAATTTTGCTTACCAGAAAGTATTAAAACATAGAGGTGTATGTATTTGCAAAACATTTATTAATTTCCTCTTTTATTTACAAAGCACTTAATTATGGTGCATATTGTATTTTGATTAAATAATTTACCGCCTATTAAGGCTATCTAATCTGGAGAAAAACATATCGTGAACAAGCATATTAAAAAGATAGCTATAGTTGGACCGGAAAGTACCGGAAAATCGACCATGTCAAAATTTCTGGCGAATAACTACAATGTTTCTTGGGTACCCGAATATGCCCGATATTATTGTGCCAACCTAGAAGCCCCTTATACATTGCAAGATGAATTAAATATGTATTACGGGCAAATTGCACTGGAAGATGCCATTTTAAACATCACCACAAATGACTTTATAATTTGCGATACTACTTTTATTACCGTTAAAATTTGGAGTGATGAGATGCTTGGCAAAACGCCGCAGATTGTTTTAGATGCTTTGCCTGAACGACCATACGATTTGTACCTGTTAATGGATATTGATTTGCCTTGGCAAGATGATCCATTGCGGGATTTCCCCAACCAACGCGAATATTTTATGGAAATTTGGCATAAGGAATTAAAAGCTTTAAACACCAAATACAAAGTAATTAACGGCTTAGGCGAACAACGCGAACAAAACGCTATTGCTGCTGTAAATCAATTTTTGAGTTTATAGAATTTGGAAAGCAATTGTAGTATAAGTAGTTAAATTTGTTCCCGCCCCCGCTTCTGCCCCAAAAACCTGTGCAACTACAAAGCATTTGTAAAACATAAATATTGATGTTTATTGTGGCATCTCGCTAAGGTCGGGTTTATGTGGCTAAAGTAGTAGCAATATTTAAGTAAAAAACCTGATTGCCGCAAATCCCCATTTTTCATCAGGAGCAACCAAAAGCAGGACTTTTAGAACCGAAAACGCACTACAATTGATTTTCTTAAAAAAGATAAGCGTATTTTGGAAAATCATTAACATATTTTTCTACATTTGCCCCATCATTAGGGGTGCCTTGTTTTAAATAACACAAAAACGGGCTGAGATCATACCCATTTTATGGTGAAAGGTAAAAGGTGAAAGGTAAAAGGTCTGCTGTTAGCAAACCCTATGCCCTAAACCCTCAAACCCTAAGCCTTAAATGCACCTGATCCGGGTAATGCCGGCGTAGGGATTGGAGTTATGGAAGTTTAACTGAAATCGGGAGTACCCCTATTTCCGATGGGTTTAACTAAAAACAAAAACATTGAAAAAACTAATTTTTGCAGTTTTAACTGCAATGTTGCCTTTCTTTGCATGGGCACAATTTTCTGTTACCGGAAAAGTAACAGATAACAATCAAAAAGCCTTACCTGGCGCTACAATCAAAGTTAAAAACACAAAGATCGTCGTTTCTAGCGATGAAAACGGAAACTTCACAATCGGCAATTTGTCGAGTGGAAAACAAGTAATCATAGCAAGTTATTTAGGTTTTAAATCTGCAGAAAACGCTATTGATTTAAACCAAAATGTGAATATAAGTTTTGCTTTAACGGCGCAAAATTTCTTAGCCGATGAGGTGGTGGTTAGGGCTACTCGTGCAAATGAGAAATCGGCAACTACTTACAAAAACGTAAGCAAAGCTGAAATTCAAGAGAATAACTTCGGACAAGATTTGCCATTTATTTTACAAAACACACCCGGTGTTGTTGTAAATTCTGATGCAGGCGCAGGTGTTGGCTATACCGGAATCCGAATCCGCGGCAGCGATAACAGCCGAATAAATGTTACCGTGAATGGCATTCCAATTAATGATAGCGAAAGCCAGGGGACATTTTATGTAAACATGCCCGATTTTGCTTCTTCAGTTGATAACATCCAGATTCAACGTGGCGTGGGAACATCTACTAATGGAGCCGGTGCTTTTGGCGCAAGTTTAAATATCCAAACCACAGCAAGCGAACCGGAACCTTATGCAGAAGTAAACAACACTTACGGCAGTTTCAATACCTGGAAAAACACTGTTAAAGTGGGAACTGGTTTAATTAATAATCGTTTCAGCTTTGATGGACGTTTATCCAGAATAAGCTCTGACGGTTATGTAGACAGAGGTTCATCTTTACTTAAATCCTATTTTTTATCAGGTGCTTACCATGGCAATAAAGATTTACTTCGAATAAATGTTTTTGCAGGTGCAGAAAAAACCTATCAATCCTGGAATGGTATTCCAGAATCGAGGTTAAATAATGATCTTGCCGGAATGCAAGCCTATATTGCAAGAAATGAATTAAATGCAGAAGATGCGGCCAACCTTTTAAACTCAGGACGAACCTACAACAGCTTCACTTACAATAACCAAACGGATAATTACTGGCAAAATCATTACCAGTTAATTTATGCAAGGCAGTTTACTGATAAGTTTTCTTTTAACGGAGCTTTGCATTATACACAAGGCGAAGGTTATTATGAAGAATACAGGGCAAATAACCGATTAAGCGATTATGGTTTAAATCCGGTTGTTGCTGGTAGCACAACCATTTCTCGTACTGATTTAATTCGCCGCCGTTGGTTAGATAACGATTTTTATGGTTTTACCTACGCCTTTAATTATGTACCTGAAAAGAATTTAAACTTTACAGTTGGCGGTGCGTATAACGAATATAAAGGTGCCCACTTCGGACAAATTATTTGGGCGCAATATGCATCAAACGGAAATATTGATAGACATTATTATGATAACGAGGGTTTTAAAACAGATTTCAATATCTACGGAAAAATGAATTACAGTCCGGTTGAGGCCTTAAGCTTATTTGCCGATTTGCAATATCGCCGCGTATATTATGATATTTTAGGAACTGAAAATAAATTAAATGCATTAGACATTAATGATAAACTAAGCTTCTTTAATCCTAAAGTTGGGGCTACCTATTTCATAAATACAGAAAGTAATTTGTATGCTTCATTTAGCGTTGCCAATAAAGAGCCAAACCGTAATGATTACACGGATGCCGCAATTGGCACCTTCCCTAAATCAGAAAGGCTTAACGATTTAGAATTAGGCTACCGTTTTAAAAACAACAAATTTAATTTAGGTGCAAATGCCTACGGTATGTTCTATAAAAATCAGTTAGTAGTTACCGGAAAAATCAATGATACCGGAGGAAATTTCCGTCAGAACGTTGATAAAAGTTACCGTTTAGGTATTGAGTTAGATGGATCTTATATTATTAATAAATTCTTCGCATTAAATGCAAATGCGGCTTTTAGCAGAAATAAGATTAAAAATTTTACAGAATTTTATGATGATTATGACAACGGCGGACAAGTTGTAAACAACTACGAATTGACTGACATTTCATATTCTCCGGCTGCTGTGCTTTTTGGTGAACTTGTTTATAAACCAATTAAAGGTTTCGCCATCGCCTTGCAAAGCAAATATGTAAGCAAGCAATATTTAGATAATACCCAAAATAACGACAGAACAATTAATGGTTATTGGGTTAACAACGCTCGTTTAGGATACGATTTTAAGTTTGCCGGCGTTAAAAATATTAATTTAGGTTTGTTGGTTAATAATCTGTTGGATAAAAAATACGAAAGCAACGGCTACACTTATGGTTATCTTTTGGGTGGCAGCCGAACAACCGAAAACTTTTATTATCCGCAAGCTGGCACTAATTTCTTACTAAATTTGAACGTTAAGTTTTAATAAAGTTTTAAGTAGTAGGTTTTAAGTATTTATAACCTACTACTTAAAACTTACTACGTATCACCTAAAATGAAATATATCGAAAAGCTACATTACATCACACACGATATTCCAGATTTTTCTCACATAGAGCAAGCGCAACTGGCCTGCGAAGCTGGTGCAAAATGGATTCAATATCGCTGCTTAAGCAAAGCTGATGATGAACTTTTAAAGGATATAAATTCAATAGCTGAAATCTGTGATGATTGGGGAACTACACTAATCGTAACTAATCACGTTCACGTGAATGGCAAAGCCGATATACAGGGTTTTCACATAGAAGATATGAATGCAGATTTCATCGCTTTGCGAAAGATTGTTGGTAATGATATTACTTTAGGAGGCTCTGCAAATACAATTGAAAATCTAGTCCGATTGGCAGAAGAAGGTGCAGATTATGCAGGTTTTGGCCCTTACGCCGCAAGCGAAACAAAGCCCAACGATTATTCAAACATCACATTAGAAGATTACAGAAAAGCAATTACAGAACTAAATAAGCAAGACTTAAATTTAGCAATTGTAGCCGTTGGTGGAGTCACTTTGTATGATGTTGAAGCTTTAATTCAAACTGGCATTCACGGTATTGCAGTAGCTGGTGCTATAAATTTTGCCGATGATTTTATTGAAGCTTATCAAGATTTTTACGATGCAGTAAAGGGCTGAGCTTTAGACTAGCAATTATTAAAATATTGAGGCAGTAGATCGTTTTAAAATTTCTAACTAAACTTGGTACTTGATTCTCGCTACTTGATACTAAAACATTTATCTTCGCAATATGTCGTCACACCATATTGTAAAAGAAAAGCAAGAACCTGCGCTATATATCGATGAACTTGGTAATTTTAATGAAGAACTCCTTGGTCAGCTATTAGAATGGAGCCCAACGCTAGTTGTTAATTATTCATCCTACGAAAAGATTTTTTCTTTAGGCTTAAAAGTAGATGTAATTGTGAATGCTCCTGAAATGGAAACTCAGGAAAACACAAAAGTAATTCAAGGTCCGGCTGATGATTTAATGGTTGCTATAAATTATCTCGTTGGAGAAAAATATCCCGCAGTAAATGTAATCACTACGAAATTTGATTTAGAAAAGTTTGCTGGTTTTGAAGAGGACATTAATATTGTTGTGTTTACAGAAAAGGCTAAACATTATCCAATAAAATCTGGCTTCTCAGTTTGGAAACCTGCCGGAAGTGAGTTTTTAATTCACGGAGACCGATATCTAGAAGTAACAAATCTTACCCAAAATGATGATGAGGTTTTTGAAGTCGTTAACGATGGTTTTGTAGAATTCACTTTCTCAGGAACTCCAATTTTTATTAGCGAACCACTATGATTACCATAAGAAAAGCAAAAGAAGAGGATATTGAAATCATCAGAAAGATTGCGGAAAATACATGGCCGACCGCATACCTCGAAATAATAGGACAAGCACAAATCGATTATATGTTGGAGAAAATGTATAATCGTGGCGAGCTGATAAAGCAACTTATGGAAGGGCACACTTTTTTAATTGCTGAAGATGGTGAAGAACAATATGGCTTTGCAGGTTTTTCGATAATTAACCACGAAGAGCGCATCTACAAACTACACAAACTTTACGTTTTGCCATCTGCACATGGCAAAGGAATAGGTAAAATCTTAATAAATGAAGTATTTAATCAGGTTAAAAACTTAGGTGCATCAGCCTTGCAGCTTAATGTAAATAAAAACAATAAGGCGAAAGATTTTTACCTAAAAGGAGGCTTTAAAATTAAAGAATCTGTAAAGCTTGATATCGGTGATGGATATTTTATGGATGATTATGTAATGGAATATAAGTTTTAAATTCTAAAATATTTGTCACAATAAAAAAGCCACAGATTGTATTTTTCTAATCTGTAAATCTGTGGCTTCTTAATAAACCGAAATAATTATTTCAGCTTCGGAATTCTGGTTGGCGCATCCGTGCCGTTTACAATTGAAGTTGCACTTTTCGCAATTGCTTTAATTGTTGATAAAATATTTTCTACATCCAAAGTGCTGTACTCATCTTTCACAGTGTGATAAAATTTATCTACATCAATTTGATCTGTACTGATAGTATGTGCCGGAACGCCTAAAGCAGCTAATGTTGCATTATCACTTCTGTAAAACAAATTTTGTTCAGTGTATGGATCTGGATGAAAAGTAAACTCCGTTCCGGCTAAGTTCTTTTGCAAAATTTTGCCAAAATCAGATTTATCGTAACCAGTAATAAAGGCAGAATTTTTACCAAACTTAGAATCCTTACCAATCATTTCAATATTAAACATAGCCACAACATCATCAGGATTTAATTTCTCTGAGAAATATTTAGCGCCAAAACCACCAATTTCTTCGGCTGTAAATGCCACGAAAATTAAAGTACGCTCATTGTTTTTCTGTGCTTTATAATATTTTGCCAAAGCAATCATGGCAGTAGTTCCCGATGCATCATCATCAGCACCATTTGCAATGCTATCACCTTCAACAGATTTTGTTATGCCCAAATGATCATAATGCCCTGAAAACACAACCAGTTCTTTCTCCTTTGATTTACCAGGAATCATTCCGGCAACATTAAATAAAGGAAGCTTTTCTACCTTGTTTTTTACTTCAGCATTAAATTCCTGTGCTTCATTTAAGCCCAAAACAAAAATTGTTGCATCTGGTGTTGGCGATTGAGCATCTTTTTCATCTATAATAGCGCCACGATTTAAAAAGGATTTATAACGCTTGAAATCAGCTGCAAATTTTGCATCAACCAAAACAACTTGCTTTTTACCTGGGCGACTAAGTAAGCGATATTGAGCTGCAAAAGTTTTTGTAGTATCTAATTTAATTATACCGTCAGCGTTAGTCTGATTAAATATTATTGATGGAGATTTTGCCCAAACCAAAATATTCTCCTGTGGAATAGTTTTACCATCAATAACCAATTTTGTTGGCTCTGGCGTTAATCTAATCTTATAAAAAGTCTGACGGAAAGAGCTTTCTCCGTTAAGCGGCTTTAACCCGATTTTTTTAAATTCAGATTCGATAAATGTTGCTGCCTTATCTATTCCAGGCGTAAAAGTACCACGGCCTTCCATTGCATCGCTGCTTAAAGTTTTAATTAAATGGTCGGTGTATTCGCGAGTTATAATTTTATCAATATTTTGAGCGCTTAACTGTAAAGTTGCCATTCCGGCTAGCGCAACAAGAAAAATTTTCTTCATTACTATTTGTTTAAGTCTATTTTATTTCGATTTTATCTGCGAGTTTAACCAATTATCTCTGAAACTCTGCATTTCCTTAGTTAAACTACCGCCAGTTTTTTCAATTGATACAATTTCCAAAATCGGGTTTTCTGTAAAAGTAAGTTTTGTTGTTTTGTTCTCGCCATAATAGCTGTATGTAACTTCTACAACATCACCGGGTTTGTGTGCATCGGTAACTTTATTTAAAGCAGCCTGATCTTTAATTTCAACACTATCAATGGTTAAAAGTGTTGCCCCAAAATCTAAGCCCGCAGCATAAGCCGGAGTTCCTGTTAAAGTTTGAGGAACGATCGCTTTACCATCCTCAAAAGTTACTCTACCAATACCAGTATAAGCTTTGCCGGCATTCACTTTCCGCAATACATAACCAGCGTTTAACAATAATTTTGCGTAATCAATCTTTTCAGTTCCGTAAATATATCTTTTAAAGAAATCGGTTGCAAAAGCTTGATTTTTAGTCAAAGCGCCTAGAGTTTTTTCTAAATCTGGAATGGTATAGGCAATTTCGGGCTTGCCATAAGCTTTCCAAAGGGCACGCATATAATCATCTAGCGTAAGCTTAAATTCGGTACGCAACTTTAAATCTAGTGCCAAGGCTGTTGCAGCTCCGTAAGTGTAATAAGAAAGGAAAATGTTTCCTTTGTTTGTTTGATCGATTGCAACACCTGCATCAGCAAATACAGCATATCTACTCGCTTCTATTGGCGAGTAATTTTTAGCACCAGGCGAATTTAAAACCGCATTCACCAAGCCATTGAATGTTTGTGCTGCGTTATCTACAGATTTAAATCCGGCTCTTGTTAAAAGCAAATTGCCATAATATTGCGTAAAACCTTCTGCAAGCCACAATTCGTTACTGATATCCGAATGGGTAAAATCAAAAGGCTCTAAAGTTTTCGGTCTTAATCGCTCGACATTCCAGCTATGGAAAAATTCATGAGAAAATGAACCCAATAAATTATTTTCATAACCTTCTATTTTTGGCGTTCGCTGAACAATAACAGTTGAGTTTCTGTGTTCCATTCCATCGCCAGCATAATCTGGATAAACATCATGTAGGAAATAATAATTGCCATAATCATAAACCGGAAATTCTCCCCAAACAGCGTAATGTTCATCAACCATTTTTTTAAGCATTTCTGCATAATTATCAATCGTTTTCTGATCATCTTTAGAGTGCGAAACCAGATGAATCGTTTGCAACTTTCCATCCTTGTTTTTAACCTGCCAGCTTGCCGTTTTATAGTTGGCAATTTCGGTTGGGCTATCCATAAAATACTGCAAATTCACTGCGTAAAAGGTATTATTACCAATTGGCTTTAATTGAGTAGCAACCTTCCAATTTTGCTTTTTGGTATAATTAAACTTCACTAAACGTGGTCTTGCATCCATGCCTACCGGAAAAGCAAATGTTGCCGGAATATTCATGTGCGCATGGGTTTCATCGAAACCTGCATAGGTTCCATCAATCCAATTACCAAACAACGTGTATGTAATTTTTACATTTTTACCATGCTCTGCTATTTCATATTCATCGCCTGCCGGCTGATTAATTTTAAGCAACTTTCCACTTTCATCAAAAGCCTTTAAATTATATACATTCTTCCCAAACTCATGCGTAGCATATCTACCCGGTGAAGATCGGCTCATTCTAACCTTTAATTTTCCTGCCGGAACATTAGGAATTTGCATTTCTATTTGCGCCTCGTGGTGGATTGCATTTGGAAATGAAATGGTATAATTTATTTCATTTTGCGCAGAAGCCGCAATGGATAAGAACGATATTGAAATCGCCCCAAATATTTTTTTCATCTGTATGTATATTTTTTTACGGAGATGAAGCTATCAGATTTTTCATACCACTGGTGCGGTTCGAAAAATCATGATGGTTTCATATGAATAATTTAATGGTCTTAAAATACAAAAAATGGAAGAAGAAGATGTAAAAATGGTAGGTGGGAAATTCCAAATCCCACATTTTCCCTTTTCCATCTAACACCTTCCCTCTAACCTCACTCCTTATCCCAATCGTATTTCTCCAAATCACGGTAAGCTCTACCTTTTAAAATCTCTTTTTGTTTCGATGATTCTGAATCGACTTTGGTTTCGTGAATATTATCGGCAACCTCCATTCTAAAATCTTTATGTTTTTTGGATTCATAAATGTCGGCTTCATCGCCATCAGCAGTAACATAATCGTAAGGACCGCGAGCGCTCATTAGTTTCACAAATACCGGCAAACACTCAAAGAAGATGAATAGCAAGCCAATAAAGGTAACGGCAAGCGCTGTGTTGTTATCTTTTGTTCCGTCGGCGTTAAAAGAAAGCTGACCAAGCGCCCAGTTTCGATCTGCAAAACCAGCGATGTTTGAAAGACTGTCTAATTGCTTTGCGGTATATAATTTCTCAGTGAATAAACCATCGAAATCTTTTCGCTTATCAATAAATGATTCTGACCTATTAATGTTTGCCTTTAAACTATCAAGCTCGGCTGTTCGCTGTTTAATTTCAGTTTCCTTTCTTTTGGCGTACGGACCATAACCCATCACACCAGAAGTTTCATTGGTTTTATTTCCGAAGATTTCGAAATTGAGCTTTTGTCTGTCGGCTTTTATACCTTTTTCTAAACTATCTCTGGTCGCTTTTTGCTGATTTAAACGACCAAATTCAACCTGATATTTCTTTTCAAAAGCTTTATTTAAAGTATCTATCTTTTTCCGCTGACCATTAAGGTAGCTTACTTTTAATCGTTCCTTAATTTCTTTATCAAAAATCTTTAATTCGATTGGTCTGGAAATTACAATACCAATCATTATTGCTAATAAAATTCGAGGTGTTGCTTGTAAAATTTGTTTGTTAGTAGATGCACTTTTATTTATGCTCGATACAATGTATCTATCCATATTAAAAATGGCTGCACCCCACAGAAAGCCAAAAATTAAGGCGAAAATTACGGCTAAATCATCGCCCTTAAAAACAAAATACATAGCGTAACCGCCAGAAAGGGCAGCAAATATGCCTGTGAAAAAGATAGTGGCGCCAATGCCGGTATATTTATTTTGTTCAGTAGAATACTTCTCCAGTGTTGGAATGTGCGCACCAGAACAAAACCAAAAGAATCGGTTAAGCTTGTTCATAAGAATATTTTATAATTAAACGCCCAAGGGTTTAAGTTGTTACAGTTTAAAATTAAATAAATATCTGCGAATCGTAATTAAAGTGTTATAAGCGAAAGCATTATTGTAGCCATGAACTAATTTATATAAGTTTGTAAAAATAATTTTCACATGAAAGAAGTATCAGTACAGGAACTAAAACAGAAAATCGATAATAAAGAAGATTTCCAATTAATTGATGTTCGCGAAACATTCGAATATGAGGTTTCTAACCTTGATGGAGAAAACATCCCTTTGGGTGGCATTTTAATTGAGGCTGATAAAATCTCCAAAGATAAACCAGTTATTATTCAATGCCGTAGTGGTAAAAGAAGTGCTGCCGCGGTTATGCAATTAGAATCACAGTATGGTTTCGAAAATTTATATAATTTAAAAGGTGGTATTTTGGCTTGGCAAGAAGCTTATGACCCGAATATGCCAGTATATTAGAAATGATTGAAGGATGGAATGAAAGAATGATTGAATATAAATAGTATGTTTTCTCATTCTTTCATCCACTCAATCTATCAATCCCTCATTCAAAATTCACTCATTCAATCATTTCCATTGTGGGTAAAAAAATTGCTTTAAATATATTTTACAACCTTGCGATCATCCTTTCGGTTATTGGTGTAGTTTGGTGCTACAATAATCACAAATATTTGCCTGGTGCTTTTCTTGTGGGTACAGCAGCTTGTTTTCTTTATTTCAAAATTCAGTTAATGAAACAGATTAGGAAAACCTATCAGGAAAAAGATCAGGAGTAACGCCTTCTAAACCTAAACCTGGTAAATCCTTTAAAATATACTTTCCGTTCTCAAAATATGGGTCATTAAAAGGGTTATTCTTGGTTAACCATGGTCCATCTAAATCTGCCCAATTACATAATGGAGCAAGTGCGGCAGCCGCTAGTGTAGCACAACTGGTTTCGCTCATACATCCAATCAAAACTTTCATACCAAACGAGCGGGCTTTCAAAATCATTTGATGACCTTCGTACATGCCACAGCTTTTCATCAACTTTATATTAATGCCATGATAAGCACCCTTCAGTTTATCCATACCAACCAAACGCTGCATTGCCTCATCAGCCAATAATGGAATCGGACTGCGTTCGGTTAACCATGCATTACCATCAATGTTATTTTTATCCATCGGTTGTTCAATTAAAACAACACCCTGGCTATGCAACCAGTAAATTAAATCGATGGCCTTTATTTTATCCGTCCAGCCTTGATTTGCATCAACATATAAAGGCACATCAGTAATGCTGCGAATGGTTTCAATAATTTCCTTATCATTATCCCGACCAAGCTTAACCTTAATTACCTTAAAGGCTTCCGCATCCTTGAGTTTTTCTCTGATAACTTCGGGTGTATCAATTCCGATGGTATAAGAAGTAACGGGCATTTTCTCCGGATCGGCACCGTAAATTTCATAGCAAGGTTTATTTAAAATTTTACCGTTGATGTCGTTCAAGGCAATATCTATAGCAGCTTTAATTGCAGGCTGGCCTGCAGCAAGGCTATCCAGATAAGCTATGATTTCCTGAAAGTTGAATGGAAATTTAATGCTGTTCCAATCAACCAGGTTCAAAAATGCGTTTGCACTCTCGTAACTTTCGCCCATATAAGGCACCATCGATGCTTCTCCATAACCAACAACGCCATCAAAATCAACTTTTAAGAGCATTAAGGGCGTACTGGTACGGGTAAATTTCGAAATTGAGAAGGGATGTTTTAATTCTAATTCAAATTGCTTGCAACTTATTTTCATCATCAATCGTCTATAATATTATTAGAGATACTAGCTCTACAAAAGTATATTTGTTTTATTAACGCAAACCATTCCTGCCATGAAAAACATTTCAAGATTACGGTATTTTATTTATTTATCCTTAACAATTATTGGAGGATGTACCACAGGAAAAAAAGCCTTACAAAAAGGCGATTATGATGCCTCTGTTTTAAAATCGGTTAGCCGATTGCAGAACTCGCCAAAAAACAGTGAAGCTTTAAATGTATTACAAACCGCTTACAACTATGCTTTGCAAGACCATTTAAGAAAAATCGAAGAAAGCAAATTGACCAACGATTTGTACAAATGGGAAACGGTGATGTATAATTATCAGAAAATAAACCAACTTTCAGAAGAGATTAGCAGTTGCCCGGCTTGCTTAACTGTTGTGCCAAATCCATCGAAATATATTAAAGAGCTCGATGAAAGCAAATATAATGCAGCAACAGCAAGGTATAATTCTGGTATCACTTATTTAAACGCCAACAATCGCCAATCGGCGAAAAAGGCTTACTACGAATTTGAAAAAGTGCAGAATTTACAGGCAAACTATAAGGATGTTAAAGCCAAAATGGATGATGCTTATTGGATGGCAGTTACCCGTGTTGTGGTTCAGCCAATTTTTGTCAACAGTAGATTGTACAAATTAAGTGGCGACTATTTTCAACAGCAAATTGATGAATTTATGGGCAGCTATGCGAGAAATAAGTTTGTAATTTTTTACTCTGAACAACAAGCTGCCAAGCAAAAAATTATTCCAGACCAAGTATTAAGCTTAAATTTTGATGATTTTATTGTCGGCCAAACTTATGTTAAGGAGCGGGTAGAAAAATTGAAACGCGACAGTGTGGTTGTTGGTGAAACCCGTGACAGAAAACCTGTTTATGGAACGGTAAAAGCTACGCTCAGTATCTTCGAAAAAAATATATCTTCATCAGGCTTATTGGATATGACCATTAGCGACTGGCAAAGCAAGAAAATTGTTCGTCAGCAAAAATTTCCAGGCACTTACATTTGGAGCGATAGCTGGGCAAGTTATAAAGGTGACGACAGAGCTTTAAGCAAACAGCAACTGGCCATGACGAGGAGAAGGGAAATTGTTCCACCTCCACCAGAAGCGTTGTTCCTCGAATTTACAAAACCTATTTATAGTGATTTGGTTAATTCAATCAGTTATTTTTATAATAATTATTAGGTATAAAATAGAGCCTCAGATTCGCAGATTTAATTTTATCGTCAATTACGTGTGCTCTAAGCATAATGCTTAAAAAGCAGCCACAGATTCGCAGATTTTAATTTATTTAATCTGTAAATCTGTGGCTCTATATCTCCCAATCGCAATGACGACTTTTAAAGTAAAAAATCATTTTAAATCTGCGGTTCTTACCAGCGAACATCTGCGGGAAAACCTCTACTTAGTAATCCAAACGTTAAAATAAAACATCGTTGTAAGGCTATAAAAATATAATGGCTAATATTGTAACGATGAATACCGGCTTATACAATCCATTCCAAAAATTCGATTTTCTTTATAAAAACTGCTTTCTTAGCGGTAATACTTTTAACTCACCTATAATTCAGGTTCCTTTAATCCCTAAATGGTTATTGGAGCAAGCCGGATTAAGTGGAGAAGAGCAAATACAGTTTCTGGATGAAAGCATTCGTTCTTATAACAGCATCGCCATTCCGGTAAATGCAGAGCTTAACGAGCAGTTCATAAATCAATTGGAAAATAAGATTGAAAAGGCTTTTGAAAGTGGTTTTGAAGCAGTTTCGGCGCTACCTCAGCTAGATTTATTCAACTGGATTGGAAAGTTTCTGTACGGTTTTGTTTATACCGAAATGCATGGTGCTTTGCGTAAAGAAATGACCGCCGATGGACTTAATATGTCGCAATCTTTAATGATGAAATTTGGCAACCTGAATTTCATGATGCAAAACTTGTACGCCAGCATCGAGTTTGAAGATTTTACGCCTTGGTCTATAAATGTGGTTAAACTAGAAAACACAGAAACACCTTTTAGCTTTCGCGACGAGATTAATACCCTTACGTTTTCCTTAAAATTTAAAGACTTTGGCATTATTGCCTGTCTGCAAGATAACGGCACAAACAATCGTTACCATCAGGAAATCTTAAATGAAATTAAAGGCAAGGCTTTATCAGCAGAGCAGTTTGAGGAATTAACCGCAAGATTTTATTATTCGGCATACCTTTTTAACCGTTTGCCTGAATATACTTTTATGCCAGTTGAAGGCACTACATACATAGAAGCTATGCCTTTGCGTGGCAATATGAGTAAACCTTTATTCGATGTTTGGCAGCATAAAGTATATGCACAAGTGCTCGAAAATTTCTGGAAGCCTTGGGGCTATGTGAAATTTGAAATCATCAAAAATCCTGATGCGCCAATGAGTTTCTTTGAAAATCCTTGTCTACCTATTGCCGGTTAAAATACCGATAAAGTTCTGCAAAATACCAGGCACAAAAATTATGGTAAATATTAATCCGGTTAAAGCACCGTAAAAGTGAGCATCGTGGTTAATGCCATCTCTGGAATTTTTAGAGGCGTAAGCGCAATAGATTAAATACAAAAATCCAAAAACTACAGCCGGTATCCCGATAGGAATAAACATGATGTAAATTTTAGACATTGGGTTATACAATATATAACTAAATAATACTGCGCTAATCGCTCCAGAAGCTCCTAAACTATTGTAATTGAAACTATCTTTATATCTAAAAACTGTAGGAATATCACTTAAAATCAAAGCTAAAAAGTAGAGCATACCAAATCTCCAACTGCCCATTAAAGTTTCAAGCGTAAAGGCAAAGGCAAAAAAGGTAAACATATTAAAAGCCAGGTGCATCCAATCTGCATGAATTAAACCACTTGTAATCAGCGTAAATATATTTTTGCCTTTCGATACACTATACGGATGCAGCATAAACTTTCCGTAAACGCTGTTATCATAAAACGCGTACAAACTGGTTATGATGGTAAAAACAAAAATTAATGAGGCTACGGGAGCCATGTTAAAATACTCCATAATACTATTTCAAATCGAGTTTTACATCTTTAATTAACCGTGCTATCGGGTATCTGTTATGCGTTTTCTCGTAATAATCCGAATTTTTATAAATAAAATCTAATTGGGCCGAACCACTCTTGGCAAATGTTGTATCGTTTAACTTTTTTTCGATAAGCTTTGTTTTTAAAGCTGTGTCATTTTTCAAAATTTCTGTTGCCGTATCTTCAAAAATATAGGCCGAATAGTGCTCCTTCATATCTAAAATAGAATCGAAGAAATTCCAGTTAAAAAATGAATCGGTTGCTTGCGGCTCGAGCGTTTCTACAATGTAACGGTTTTCAGGCTGATTTACATAAACCACAAAATCACCAGCATAATATTGCAGCTGTTGATTTACGGCATTCAGCTTTACAGCGTTGTGTACATAATGTCCTTCATATGGGCGAGTTCCGGTCTTTAAGTCAGCAATATAATAACTCTCCACATTAAGCTTAACATCATTTTTCAACTCCTTTAAGGTTACATTATTAAGTTTAAGCAAAGCGATTACTTTATCCCAGGCTTTGGGTATGATATAGGCAATTGGCTTCTCAACACGAATTGAAGGTTCGTAATTATTCCACTGTTTTATTGTTTTAGTGTAGGGCTTTGCTCTATCATAATATAGTCTCTCGATTCCACTTACAGCGCTTGGTTTTTTCCCTGCTTCATAACCCTCGAAAGAAATACTATCAAACTTATCGTGGTTTACTTTCCATTCTAAAGGAAAAGTTTTTTGGTTTGCTGCAAAATCATCCGCTTTGCGTTTATTTTCACCAATAACTTTTGCATCGCGTTGCACAATATCAACATAATTTTTAAGTAATTTATAGGTGGCATCAACACGTAAGTCGAAAGATTTTAGCATGTGTGTTTCGGGCATGAAACCAATTGAGTTGTGAAGATTAGCATAACCTGTAGAGTAACGTGGCGACTCAATAAAACCTGTTATTCCACGCTCTGGTGTTTCGCCAATTGAATTTACATACGGAACCATCGGGTAACCAAGCTTTTCCATTCCTTTATATAAATCGGGGACTAAAGTTTTGGTTAAGTAACCTGATAAAATGGAATTTAGCTTATCCTTTTGTGTAGGAATTAAAGTCATTACATACTGATAATCAGAGCCATTGCTGGTATGTGTATCTACAAAAATCTCCGGCTTCCAGGTATTAAAAATCAGCTGAAAAGCAGCAGAATTTTTCGAATCGGTTTTAATAAAATCTCTATTTAAATCGAGGTTTTTGCTATTTCCTCTAAAACCATAAGCTGTTGGCCCATTTTGATTTGCCCTTGATGTACCTGTTCGGTTAAAACTGCCATCAATATTATAAACCGGAATGATACAAATGACCACATCTTTAGGCAATTGATTATTTTTCAATAAATCGCGGGCAAGCATCATCGAAGCATCAATGCCTTCTGGTTCTCCAGGATGAATGCCATTATTAATCAGCAAAACACGTTTGTTTGCCTTTCTAATTAAAACCGGGTCGAAAACCTTATCTTTTGATAAAATCAACAAATGTAAGGGATAGCCAAAATCAGTTTTACCGTAAGTTTCTAGTCTAGCCTGGGAATAATTTTTGACTAAACTTTTGTAATATGAAATTGCTGCCTTGTAAGTTGTTGTTTCTTTTTTGCCACTATTTTCGTAGGGTGTTGTTTGCCCAAAAGCTTGCAAACCAAACAGCAATAACCAAAACACGAAAACATTTCTCATGTTGCAATGAATAATTAGGTACAGTTAAAGTGTCTTTCTGTAAACTTTAATATTTCCGAAGTAGTATTTTAAGCCTACACTATAAACATTATAGGTATCAGGGTCGTAGTTTTTAAACTTTGTTGATGGATCATTATATCCATCTAAGCCTTCGCCAAATGTGAAATTGCCTTGTGCATTTACATTTATAACATAGCGTACATAACCATAACCATCATTAATGTAAAAGTTCATCCCAAAGTTTATCGGCACCCATAAATCTACACCTTTATCCTTACCTGGGAAAGGTCCGTAACCCGGATCGTAAGCGGCCCAACTTGGTTTATACCGAACAATATCAGTGATTTTATTTTTAATAGCCCCAATACCAATTCCTGCGTATAAGCCCCTAACACTATATAAAAAATTGGTTTTATTATAATCGATTAGCTCGCCAAGCATTAACTTAACGTTAGCATTTACACCATTATATTTGTTTACAAATTGTCTGTTATGCAAATCTGTTTCAATATCACCGCCTTGTACCATACCATACTGAACCTCCAAACCACCTGTTAAAAATGGCGTAAAATGGTGGTCGATATTACCGTAAATTGTGTAACCCCAATTTCCTTCTATTACATCTGTTTTGGAATAGTTAGGCCCTGCTCCAAAACCGTATGACCACTTAAAATAATTGGATTGCGCAGACGAAGAATTGGCTATAGCTAATAAAAAAATAGAAAAGTATATAATCCTTAGATACTTGTAAATCATATTGTTTTTTTACAAAAATAATATGATTATTGAATATCCATAACATTTAACTTTGAAAAATGAATACATATCAAAACTTTAACAAATCTTTAGAAAACAGATTTATTAAATATGCAAAAATTGACACTCAATCTGATCCGGAATCGCCAACTTGCCCATCAACCATGAAACAAAAAAACCTGGCAGCGGAATTAGTGGAAGAATTGCTGGAACTTGGTATTGAAGATGCACATATGGATGAAAATGGTTATGTGTATGCAACCATTCCATCAACTACTGATAAAAACGTTCCGGTAATTTGTTTTTGCTCGCATATGGATACATCACCAGATTGCAGTGGTGAAGGGGTTAAGCCAATTATTCATAAAAACTATAACGGAAACGATATTATCTTACCTGATGATGAATCGATAATTATAAAATTATCTGAACACAAAGATTTACAACATCAGTTAGGAAACGATATTATTACGGCAAGTGGTACAACGCTTCTTGGCGCAGATAATAAAGCCGGTGTTGCTGAAATTATGGAAGCCGCTGTATTTTTTGCACAAGATAAAGATGTTAAACACGGTACGATTAAAATTTTATTTACACCCGATGAAGAGATAGGAAGAGGCGTAGATAAGGCTGACCTCAAAAAATTAGCTGCTGATTTTGGTTATACCATAGATGGAGAAACCTTAGGTTCGATTGAAGATGAAACATTTTCTGCCGATGGCGCAACATTAAGCATTAATGGCGTGAGCAGTCACCCGGGGTTTGCAAAAGGGAAAATGGAAAGTGCAATAAAAATACTTGCAGAAATTTTAGATAAGCTTCCGAAAGATAATTTAACACCAGAAACAACTGAATTAAAACAAGGCTTTATTCACCCTGTTAATATCAAAGGCCAGGTAGAACATGCTGAAGCACAGTTCATCATCCGCGATTTTACAGATGAAAAGCTTGAATCGCATGCCAATATTATAACAGAAATTTCAGAATCAGTATTGAAAAATTACCCCAATTCTAGTTATAATTTACAGTTGAAACCACAGTACAGAAACATGAAACAGGTACTTGATAAATACCCTAAAGTTGTAGAATATGGCATAATCGCCATAGAAAGAGCCGGAATAAAAGCAAAAAAACAAAGTATTCGTGGCGGAACGGACGGTTCGCGTCTATCTTATATGGGTTTGCCTTGTCCAAATATTTTTGCCGGAGAACATGCCTTTCACAGTAAGCAAGAATGGGTAAGCGTTCAGGATATGGAAAAAGCCGTGCAAACCATCATCAATATTGCCTGTATTTGGGAAGAAAATAGCTAAATTGATTTTATAAATTCTACACAATTTAATTCAATTGTTTATTTTTAATGATAAATGATAACACTAGAGAACGATTTTTTAAAAGCTGAAATTGCTTTAAAAGGTGCTGAACTACAGCGCCTGTTTAGTAAGGAAACAGACATAGAATATATGTGGAACGGCGATGCAAATTATTGGGCGAAACATAGTCCGGTTTTGTTCCCGATTGTTGGCTCTTTAAAAAACAATATATATAGTTACAAGGATAAAGAATATGAGCTCCCTCGTCATGGTTTTGCCAGAGATTATGATTTCAACGCCAAACAAGTAAGCAAAACTGAAGCTTTTTTTATACTAACATTTACCGAAGAAACACTAAAAAATTTCCCCTTTAAATTTGAATTAAAGCTTAGCTATCAGTTAGTTGATAGAAAACTTGTTCTAAATTATAATGTAAAGAACATCGATACTAAAAAAATGTATTTTTCAATCGGTGCGCACCCCGCCTTCGCCGTTCCAAATACACCGGACACAAAATATGAGGACTATTACCTGGCATTTAATGAAGATGAAAAACTAACCTATTGGAAGCTTGAGGATGGGCTGGTTTCCGATGATACTGAAGTGATTGAACTGAGCAGACATCGTTTAAATTTGAAACACGACCTTTTTTATAATGATGCACTCGTTTTTAAATCACTGCAAAGTAATTGCATAAGCCTGCTGAATACCAAAAACGATTATGGTTTACATTTTCATTTTGACGACTTCCCTTATTTCGGGATTTGGGCAGCTAAAGATGCCCCATTTATTTGTTTAGAACCGTGGTGCGGCGTTGCTGATGGTGTTAACCACAATCAAAAAATCAGCCATAAAGAAGGCATTATTAAACTGGAAGCCGGTAAAAACTGGAAAAGATTTTGGGAAGTTGAATGTTTTTAATCTGACTTAAACAGCTATAAACCAAGAAAAGAGCATTAATTTTTGGAAATGAAAGCGCTTCTTTAATCGCAATATTTCATCCCGCTATCCGCTTTACTTGCCCTTTGAAACCTGTGAAACAAGCATTACACAATTAAAAAATAAACTACAGTGCTTAAAATCGGGCTTCGTGTTCGCTATTATCGGGTTTAAGTACCGTGGTTTGTGCATGCAAAAACCATTTGCGCTACAAATCCTTACATTCCATAAGAAATAACCCTTCTAAAAGTTTTTAAGCTATTTCTTAACTTCAAAACTAAAGGTTCCACTACCTGGTAAGCCTAATGTAGTTATGCCTTGAATAACACCGATATATAGCCCGGTTTGATCTGAAGTGTAAAAGTTTATTTTGCCTTTACCGTTCTTATCAAGATTTATTTCCGGCGACCAATATAATGTATTTCTAAAATCAGGCATTCTGCTCGCTTTTAGTTGAGCTGAATCGTATTTTGGCGAATAAAATTCTCTTTGTAGTTGCATGCCTTCATAATCTAAAACAACTGCATGTGGGTCAATTTCGGTTCCACCTAGGTCTCCTTTGGGAGTTTTAAAACTCAGGACACCCTCAATGCTTAAAGGCCCGAAATAATATCTTTCCCTTACAACTTCAAGTTTTTCAATCTTCAAAGGGTCTATATTCATCACTCTATCTATATTAAAGTATGGTACCCCATCCACCAACACTAAAGGATCGATATCTTGGTCAAGCATGGCCTCTTCGCCCAAAATATGAAGATGAAATCTTTTCTGCTTTTTGTACACAAACACTTGAGCAATGTATTCCCTCAAAACTTCTTCCATCGTTCTAAAACGAGTGTAATCATCTAAATTATAGGTTTTGTAAGGTTTAAGGTAAAAAGACGAACTGTCAATATCAGGCGTGTAAAATTGCCTTAATTTATTCCCGGCATAGATATTTTGCAGCTGCATATTTAGGCTTCTGGTATTTAAATCTTTTAATTGATTTGCGCCAATTTTTAGGGATGCGTGATTAAAAGGCAGATAATTTTCAAAAAATGGATTATTTAAAGATACCTGCAACGTACTATCCAATTCATAATTTGGCTGTAAAACAATTTCATTTTGGCCATAAAAATCTCTCGTGTTAAACAGGAAATGTCCTGTACTATCGCTACTAGCACCATAAAATTGAATACGTTTGCCCGGAACGCCCATGTATGTAAATATATTTTTTACAGGCTTACCGTTTTTATCGTTTATCTTACCAGAAATTAAATGACCGTTATACTCTGGCAAATATTTAAAATTTGGTTTTGTATCCGATAATATTTTATCCCAATTAAATCGTCGCCAACCTTGTGTTATCATCAAATTATCCAATGCTTCTTTAACGTTTGCATCATTGCTTTGAAAGTAAAAACCTGGCGATTCTACATTACCTTTCAAATTAGAAAACAACATTAAATAATTCTCGATGTTTATTTCATTCTTAACATCAAGCGAATCTATCCGGTAAACACTTACCGAAACACTTGCTGTTTCATTTAATTTTCCATTAATTCCTGCAGATACATCGACATTTACAGCTTGCCTAATGTTATAATTATTTAAATCGGTTGTGGTAGTTATATTTAATCGCTTTTCAGGTTTCTTAAAAAATAATCTTTCAGCAACGGCTTTTCCTTCGCCATTAAATATTGTTATGTAACTTGTACCCGCTGTTAACCTGTTTAAATTGAAGTTAAAGGTGGCTTTGCCAGTAGATAGATTACCAGTTTCTGAGTATAAGATTTTACTGCCATCATGAGCAATTATGTAAAGTCTGCCTTCGTTTAAATTACTGCTTACAGTAGCGGTTAAATTACCGGCCGATTCGGCAACTTTTAAAACGTAGCCATTTTTTCTGGCAAGCGGTAGCTCTTGAAAAATAATGTCTTTTGAGCCAGATTTTGCAACAGCTTTATAAGTTGTGTTTGGTGCTGGGGTTAAATTAAAAGATCCAATACCAAACTTCAGAGATTGAAAACGAGCCGCTGTATCGCCCTTGCTGCTAACAATTACGCCGCTAGCATCCAAACCCTTACCATCAAGCCCCAATATTTTAAATCCAATCTTTGATTGAACACCTTCAACCAAATCTCCACCCTCTGGAAAAAACTGAAAATCGTATTTTTTATCTTCTGCTTTTACTATCTGTGGTGTATTTAGGGTATTTACTATCGTTATTTTCTTTTCGAAGAAAGTTTCTGCACCAAAATTTTTCATCCAGTTTGTGTAAGAACGTATTTTGTAATTACCATTACTTAAATTAACCGGAATAAATATCGAGCCATTTCCAATACCTTCTTTTAGAGCAATTTTTGTCTGCAAAACAGGGTTGTTTTTCTCATCTAAAACCTCTAAATAAGCGAGTTTACTTATCGTTGCTGGCTTATTATTCTGTGCATCTACACAATAAATTTTAAACCATAGTATTTCCCCTGTCAGGTAGAAATCATTATCTGATTGAACATATATCTTTTCTTTAAAATTGTTATCGGTGTAATTATTAAAAGCCTTTTCTATAGCTGGCAATACTTGTGCATTACCGTTTACACACAATATGAGCAATAAAAGAAAGGATATATAAAATTTAAAAAAGCGCATCATTATATTAAGTTTATTGCCAAAAAGCTGGTTTTTTGTTTGTGCCTCTAATGGTACAATCTGAACATCCCGAACCTGCACCGGTATGACCTATAACCGCACTGCCAGATTCATTCATAACTTCTCCAATAGGTATAAGTATTTTAGTTTGAAAAAGTAAGTCTTCATCCCTGCTCCCGGTTTTCGGATTAACAGTGTAAACGGTATCTGGCTCACTACAAGAAAAAGGGTAGGTAACCCGCCAATTTGGTAATTTATCTTTAGTTACATATATCCTTTTCTGACTAAAAGTACCTGCACTAATGTAGCCGATAACAGGCTCGGCAGCATTCGAAATGTTATGGATATTACCAGTAAGCTGCGATGGCTGTGCATCAAATATCGAACCCAGGTTTTCTGTGTTTTTTTTAAGTAACTCCCAAAATTCGAAAGCTTCTTTTGTTAAGGCATACTGTTTAACCAATATGCTGTATTTTATACCTAATTTCTCCGAATCGGAAGGAATTGATGTAATAGGATTCAAATAAATAACATCGTTTACCAGCTTTGAAGATGAACCTAGTACAACAGAACTGGAAATACTATTGCCCCAACAGTTGTAAATATTTTCTGTATTCATATCACGCGAAACTATCGCTTTGCCATCAGCTTTAAAACCAGAGAAATACTTTGCATTAAATTGCCATGTTTCATTATACTCCCATCTGTAATAGCGGGTTTTATTGGTTACATCATGCGTGTTTGAATAGATTTGCAAGCCAGTTTCCGCAACTTTATAATTAAGACTATCAATTTGTGGCGAAACTTTTGCCTCAACAAAATCTGATAAATATGTTGCGCCTTTCGCCCTGATTCTAACTCTGTATTTTCTGGTGTTATCCAAATTAAGTGGTGCGGAAGCATAAGTTCCTAATGGTTTCTCTACCAGATTAAAGACCTGATTTGCATCGCTTTCTACCGTCACTGTTGCACCGGTTTCTGGTTTTAAAGTTGTTTTGCTATCCAATAAAACCGTACGACTTAACCGAATAAAAGTAGAATCTGCTCCGGTGTTTATGAGGCCTTCTACAACTAAAAAGTTATAATTTGTTGCCGTAATATCTGGCTTATATGCCTTTTTGCAACATAACAAAACCAGCAGCACAATTACGATATATAATTTCTTAAATATTTTCATTTTCTTAAAATCTTATATTATAGTTAACAAAAGGGATTGCCGTTGCAAATATTGATAATTGAAAGCCTTTAATTACACCAGCTTCTTGCGTAAAGTATGCAGAATATGCGTTTTGTCTTCCTGTTAGGTTGTACACGCCAATTGTCCACGAGTTGTGTGTACGTTGATGAACTTTATGATTACCCTCTATATTCATAGAAAGATCCGTCCGGAAATAATCTGGTATCCGGTAAGCATTTCTATCCGAGTAGAAAACCCTTTCGCTGCCAGCATAATAATATTTAGCAATTGGTAACGTAATCGGTCTACCAGTACTGTAAGTCGCATTTAATGAGATGCTAAAACGATGAGAAAAACGATAATTTCCGGTAAAGTTAAACGCATGTGGCTTATCATAATTTGCCGGGTAATAATCGCCCCCATTTATCGGCACCGCAACTGTTGGGTCGTTCATTTTTAGCAAAGTTCTGGAGTAGGCATAACTCATCCAGCCGTTCAAATTTCCGGCAGTTTTGCGCACAAAAAGCTCTACACCATAAGCCTTACCTTCGGTATTTAAAACATCTGTTTCTATGTGGCGGTTAAGTACAAGATTAGCACCACTACGATAATCGAGATAATCTTTTAATTTTTTGTAGTAGAATTCAACTGAAGTTTCAATAGTTTGAGATTTGAAGTTTTTATAGAGGCCTAAAGAAACCTGACTACCAAATTGCGGTTTTATATTTGGGTCACTCAGTTTCCAAACATCTGTTGGTGCAATGGCCGTTGTGTTAGATAATAAGTGAATGTATTGCCTTAATGTATTATAAGCGCCTTTAATAGAGAAATTATCATTCACATTATATCTGGCAGAAAGCCTGATTTCTGGTCCTGAATAAGTTTTAATAAGTTTATTGCTTCCGTAAATTGTACTATCAATCTGGTTTACAGATGTGCGTGGCAAACCTGGCGCATAATTGTTAATGGTTTGTGGCCCTAAATAATTGTAAAGCGAATAACGCAAACCAGCACTTATGGAAAGATTGTTTCCAATATCATATTTATCTCCGATATAAAGAGCGCTTTCTAATGCCTGCTCTGCGGGTACAACATCCGGACGAGTAATAGATTCATCACCTAATGGCTGGTAACTGCCTGGATTTAGTTTGTAATGGATGCTTGACAAACCAAAGTTTACAGTATGGTTGTTACTTAAGTAGTAAGTAAAATCCGATTTTAAATTAAGCTGATTAATATTAAAATCAAGGCTGTAAGCATTAAGTGGGTTAACCTCGCTATTGATATTATATTCATATCTATCTGCACCTGCAGAGAAAACACCATAAATTTTATTGTTAAAAATGTGTTTCCACTTTAGTGATATATTCTTGTTGCTGTAACTATAAGTGGTATCGCTGTTTAGCTTAAACTTATCTGTACTAAAATAGCCAGAAAAGTAAAGGTTATTTTTCTCGTTAAACTGATGGCTTATGCCCAAATTAATATCTGTGAAGGATGCCTTACTATTCTTATAATCATCAGGCAGAAGCTTTAATAACCAATTTGAGTAAGTTGTTCTTCCACCTAAAATAAAAGATGTTTTATTGCTGTCAATTGGTCCTTCTATATTAAAACGGCTCGTAATTAAGCCTATACCAGCTGTACCTGTAAATTTCTTTTTATTTCCTTCTCGATTATTAACCTCCAAAACCGATGATAATCTACCTCCAAAACGTTCGGGAATGGTACTTTTATAAAGTTGCACATCCTTTACTATATCAGGGTTAAATGCAGAGAAGAATCCAAAAAAGTGCGATGGATTGTAAATCGTTGCATCGTTTAACAAAATTAAATTTTGATCCTGGGAACCACCGCGAACGCTAAAACCTGTACTTGCCTCACCAACCGACTGCACACCAGGTAAGGTTAGTACAACCCTTAAAATATCTGGTTCGCCAAATACAGAAGGCACTTGTTTAATATCCTTAATATTTAGGCGGTTCACGCCCATCTCCACACTCTTGATATTTGCTATTTTATCAGCAGAAATTTTCACTTCTTTAAGCGACATAACTTGTTCCTGGAGCTCGATATTTAATTTGCCATCATTGTATAGCATAATTTGTCTTCTGGCATCTTTGGAAACAACAGATTTTATTGATAGGGTATGTTTTCCTGTTGGCAGGGTTATCGAATAAAAGCCGAACTGATCAGACATGGCGCCTACTTTGGCATCAACAGAATAAATACTTGCACCAACAATAGGTTCGCCTGATTTAACATCTCGCAGGTAGCCCGCCATGGTTACTTTACCTGGTTTTAAATTATTGGTTCTAACACCAACTGCATATATCTTATTTTCTATCGTTGCATCTGCAACTTTCTCTGCCTGATTATCATTAAAATAATCTCTTTCCTGAACCGTAACCGCTTTATCACCACCAACTTTGTTAGGATAATAACCATCAGCCAGTAAAGTTTTTATTTGTTTACCCTTTGTTAGAAAAATGGATGTACCGCTTATTGCGAAATGAAAATCTGAACCTTTAAAGGCTTGCTCCAGTATAAATGAAACTATTTTATTTTCTGCCTTAACAGATATCCTCAAGCTATCTATTGTGGATAAATCATAGTAAAACTTATAGCTGGTTTTCGCTTCGATATCCTGTACAACTTCCTCAACTCTCGCCTGATTGAAATCTACAGAAATAAGTTTTGAGTTATCTTGAGCAATTGATTGTAAAGCAATTAACGATAATAATAAAGTTAAAATTTTTGTGAGATTACGCATGTTTAGTTAGGAGTATTATCGATATGTGCGGCTAAAAGTTTTAAGGCAGAAATCTGGTCTTTATTAAATTTTATCGAATTTGACCTCAGTAATTTCTTAAGTTCGGCCTTTTGCTCTTTATATAGTTTTAAGAAAGAACCTTCGTTAGTAATTTTATAGTACTTGTTATCTTTCTTAAAAAAACACTGAACCCTTAATAAGAAATATTTACGTAAATCACGCGTTCCGGAAGCTTGTTGCAAGCTTGTACTTCGCTTCACCAAAACTTCAGTTTTCCCTTTGTATACTTCTTCAAAAAATCCAGATTTGAATGGAATACTTGTGCTATCACTTCCTGTATTAATATAAACATGCTTGTGATCTAGAATTGTAAACGCACTTACACGCTCAGAAACCAAACTAAGCTGCAAAAAACCATCTACTGTTGTAGTTATAAGTAAGTCCTTGTAGATATCGTACAAAAGGGGCACATTTCCGAACCGATAACCATCATACACAACCGTTCCTTTGCGCAATAACTTATCTTCAGGAAAATATGCAGAGCCATCAATAGTTGCCCGATAACCGTTGTAAGATTGGCCATTTGCCAGCCTGGATTGTGTACCAATTGCCTTATTAAAATAATCAATTGTATTATGTGCTGCAGCGGTAGTTTGTAACAGACTATCCTTATCTAAACCCTGCCCATAAGTTACTTTTATACAAAGGAACAGAGTTAGAATACTACAGGTAAAAAATTTGGTCATAGCTTTTGGAGCGAAATAATTTTTTAAGTTATAAACAAAGATTATATTCTTTGCATGAGTATCGAAAAAGTTATTTAAACCATGTTTTTTATGGTAAATAACCCCCTATTATTTGTCTTTTATACACCCATGTTGTAGCAACAATATTTCTTAGGTTAGCTTAATAAAATAATCAGAAGATGAATACAATGCACCCTTACTTAAACTTCGACGGCCAGGCCGAAGAAGCTTTTAACCTCTATAAATCAATTTTTGGTGGCGAATTTATATTTCTAAAAAAGATGGGCGATGCACCAGGAGCTGAGCAATTGGCTGATGATGAACGCAACAGAATTATGCACATCGCCTTGCCAATTAATGAACATACAATTCTAATGGCATCAGATTGTGTTCCTTCTGCGGGGCATGTGCTTAACCAAGGTAACAATATGTACATCAATGTAATGGCGAAAAGCCGTGAAGAGGCTGATAGATTATTTAACGGCTTATCTGTCGGCGGCACTATCGAAATGCCCATGGAAGACCAATTTTGGGGTGATTATTTTGGTAGTTTCAAAGATAAATTTGGCATTCAGTGGATGATTAACTTCGGAAGTTATTAAAGCAAGAATCAGTTAAATTTTCTGAGCAGTTTTTAGCTGGTGGTTATTAATTTATTTGAATATTGTAGCGAAACGTTCACCGCTTTTCAGCAACAACAATTCCCGCAACTGAAATCTTTTGGCTCAAAACTTACGAAGCGTAATAACAACATCAAAGGAAAATCGTAAGTTTCGCCAAAAGTATTTCCGCGGATGGGGGCTAATAATAGTAAGTAAAACAAACCCAATTACCCATAGTGTTTTTCTACATAAATATTATTCGATTCCAAAACAGGGCCATACTTTGAGCGGAGAATAAAACAAGTAACCTGTAATGGCAGTCAACCTTTTCGACACTCAAAACATCCATTTTCAAATAAATACATATTAAGGCTTCAAAAGAATTTTTAATTTGAAAACCATTGCCAGCATTCCATGGCAGCTGTAGCCCTGCTGTAGTTTCAATCTTTTCGGTGATTGGAAGCAAACATATTGAAAGTTAGTTAAACCAAAAAGG
>NZ_JAUFPW010000032.1 GCF_030409415.1 Pedobacter aquatilis
AAAGCCTGGTGCAACAACCCTAATAATTGGTCTCAAGAAATTCTATAACATCTATCTAGGATTCGAAATCCAAAAGGATGTGGGTACACGGTAGGATTGCAGCGGGTTTACATAATAAGTGCTGTGCAATAAAAACCCACCCAAAGGCAGAACACTAAGTTAAATAGCCCGGATTGACGTGGAAATACTTTCTTTTGTACTTACCGAAAATATGCTGTCATGCTGAGGCACGAAGCATCTGCAACCGATGAAACAGATGCTACGCACCTCAGCATGACAGGAGTTTAAAAAGATTGAAACGGAAAGCGGGACAGATTTCACCTAAGGATTACCAGCCCTTAAGCTCAAAAAAAAGAAATTAATTGGCTTAATACTTTAGAATTAAAAGAGCTTTACTTATTAAACGCCGTCATAGTGTGAGCAGGTCCAATTGTAACGAAACTTTTTATCAAATCGACACTTTTATCAATTAATGCCGGCAATTCGAGTTGTTCTTGCTTATCAAACAAACCTAGCACAAAATCTACTTGCCTTCCTTTGGGATAATCGTTTCCGATTCCGAATCTTAAACGAGCATAATTTTGTCCTCCGCAAACCTCCTCAATACTTTTTAAGCCGTTATGTCCGGCGCTGCTGCCTTGTAATTTTAAACGAAGTTTGCCAAGCGGAAGTGCCAAATCATCTACAATAACCAAAACATTTTCAGGTGAAATTTTAAGTTCTTTCATCCAATAGTTAACGGCTTTGCCACTCAAATTCATGAAAGTTGTTGGTTTAATAACGTGGAGTTTTTTGCCTTTGAAACCTACTTCAGCATAATAAGCCAAACGGATGTTATCAAAGTTTCCACCCAAGTCTTTTACCAGTTCATCGGCAATATCAAAACCAATGTTATGGCGTGTGTGCGCATAATCCGGACCAATATTCCCTAAGCCAACAATAAGATATTTCATGCGGGCAAAGGTAAATGCTTAAAGCGGAAAGAACAAATAAGACGGAATATAGTCGGAAGTCCGGAGACGGAAGTTTGGATGCTAAAATACAGATGAAAAAAAAACTAGCGAAAAGAGCATAATAAAGCAACCAAAATCATGAAAATCTTTAAATCCCGAAAATCCTGCCTCAAAAAAAACGGCTCGAATAAATTCGAGCCGTTCTCTGTAATAACCAAGAAATCTTAATTATTTTTTACCTTTTGCAGCTTCAGTTTCTGCTTGTTTTAATGCTCTAGACATTGCAACAGAAACGATAGTATCTTCAGGAGTGTTAGTGATTGCGTAACCTTCAACTTTTAAGTCGCGTACACGGTATAAACTACCAACCTCTAATTTCTCTAAGCTTACTTCAACATTTTGTGGCATGTTAGCTGGTAAAGCTTTAACACGAAGTTTACGTAACTTCTGAATTAATTTACCACCCATTTTAACACCTGGAGAAGTTCCTGTTAATTTAACCGGAATTTCCATAACGATTTCTTTATCGTCAAATAACTGAAGAAAATCGATGTGCATTAAAACGTCTGTTAATGGATGATACTGAGTATCTTTTACGATAGCTTTAGTTTTTGTTCCGTTAACTTCAATTTCCACAAAATTTACATCTGGTGTGTAGATAACGCTTTTTAAATCAGAAATTACTACAGCAAAGTGTTGCTGCTCTTTACCACCATACAATACTGCAGGAACCTTACCTTCGTAACGAAGTTCCTTAGCATCGCGTTTCCCTACGTTCTCTCTTGGAGAACCGCTAATAGCGATTGTTTTCATTTTTTATTTATTTAATTGTTAGTAGTAAGTATTTGATATCAAGCATCAAGACCTCACATCTTAAACCTTTTACCTCCTACCTAGTGTTTTTATTAGCATTTAGACCTAAACCTTAGCCCTATACTTTCAACTTAATTTATACTCTAAACAAATCACTGATTGAGCCATGTTCGTTTACATTAGCAATCGCTCTTGCAAATAAACTTGCTGTACTCAACACTCTGATTTTTTCACTTTCTTGCTTCAATGGAATTGTATCAGTTACAATTAACTCTGATAAAACAGAATTTTCTACCGTTTCAATGGCCTTACCAGATAAAACAGCATGCGTACAAACTGCTCTAACACTAGAAGCACCGTTTTCCATAATTAAAGCTGCTGCTTTTGATAAAGTACCTGCGGTATCGCAAATATCATCAATCAAAACAACATCTTGTCCCTTAACATCACCAATAATCGACATTGATTCGATTTCGTTGGCACGTTTACGGCGCTTATCGCAAATAATTACTTCTGCATTAAAAAACTTCGCAAAAGTACGGGCTCTGTAAGAACCACCCATATCTGGTGATGCAATAGTTAAATTAGGCAGTTTTAAACTTTTGATATAAGGAACAAAAATAACCGAACCATCCAGGTGATCAACCGGAATATCGAAAAAACCTTGTATCTGTGCAGCATGCAAATCCATCGTCATAATGCGGTGAATACCTGCCGATTTTAATAAATTAGCAACCAATTTAGCCCCAATTGCTACACGAGGTTTATCTTTTCTATCTTGACGAGCTAAACCATAATATGGAACTACTGCAGTAATGTAATGTGCCGAAGCTCTTTTAGCAGCATCAACCATTAACAAAAGTTCCATTAAATTATCGCTGGGCTGATAAGTAGATTGGATTAGAAAAACATCGCAACCGCGGATTGACTCATCGAAAGAAGGTTGAAATTCGCCATCACTGAATTTGTGGATGGTTACATCACCAAGTGGCTTGCCGTAATGTTCAGCAATTTTTAGTGATAATCCTCTTGAACCTGTTCCGGAAAATAGTTTTACCGGGTTAAACTGCAATGGCATGATCCGTGTAGTTTACGGTTAAAAAAAATCGGATTATGTAATTTGACTTACACAATCCGATGCTAAATTTGTTGTCCGACCTGGATTCGAACCAAGACAAACAGTACCAAAAACTGTCGTACTACCCTTATACTATCGGACAAACTACTAATCGAAGATTATCTCCCCGATTGGGAATGCAAATGTAGGAAGCATATTTTAATTATGCAAGAGCGATTCCAAAAAAAAATCATTTTTTTTCATCTTTTATTTTTTGACAAAAATCTTAGCTAACCATGCAACATTCTTCCATTAAATCCGACTTTATAGGTTAAAACCTATAACTAATTTAATATCAATCATTAACCAGACTATGAATTATTCGAAAATTAATAACCTTGGCGGCTGGCTGTGTTTTTTTGTTGCTGCAACAACTTATATTTTAACTTTAGATTCTTCAGTAAGTTTTTGGGATTGCGGCGAATTTATTGCTTCGGCTTTCCGTTTAGAAGTGGTACATCAACCCGGTGCACCATTAGTTTCTATGATTCAAAAAGCATTTTCAGCATTATCTTTTGGTGATAATAGTAAAGTTGCCTACCTGATGAATGTGGCATCAGCATTAGCAAGTGCAGCAACCATTATGTTTTTATTCTGGACGATAACTGCTCTGGCCAAACGAATATTAATCAAAAAAAATAGCGCAATTAGCATTTCTGAAACCATAACCATTATTGGTGCTGGCTTAACAGGTGCTTTAGCTTATACATTTTCTGATAGCTTTTGGTTTTCGGCAGTAGAAGCGGAGGTTTATGCAATGTCGTCGCTTTGTACAGCTGTTGCACTTTGGGGCATACTTAAATGGGAAGCTAAAGCCGATGAACCCAGAGCAGACAGGTGGCTTGCCTTTGTTGCGTATATCATTGGTTTATCAATCGGTGTGCATCTTTTAAATTTATTGGTTATCCCGGCGGTAATATTTGTTTACTATTTCCGTAAAAAGCCAAACCCAACTACTAAAGGCATTCTAAAAACATTGGTTGTTTCCATTTTCATTTTAGCCTTTGTTCAGTATGGAATTATACAATATATGGTTTCAACGGCTGCATATTTCGATTTGTTTTTTGTAAACAAAATGGGATTGAGTTTTGGATCTGGTGTCTTATTTTTTGCAATACTTTTAATCGGAGGATTGGTTATTTCCATCAGATATTCTATCAAAAACAATAAGAAAGTTTTAAACCTTGCTTTACTATCTACTGTATTATTAATTTTTGGTTACAGTTCGTTTACCTTATTGATCATACGGGCGCAAGCAAAACCAAACCTCAACAATACCAATCCAGATAATGCGTTTTCATTTCTAAAATATGTTAACAGAGCACAATATGGCAGCAGACCATTAATATTTGGGGAAAATTACAATTCACCAAAAGTAGACTTAAAAGAAACTGAAAAACTTTACAGAAAGGGTTTTAGTGGTAAATACGAATCAGCAGGCAGCAATTCAAAATACATTTTCGATAAGACTACGCCAATACCAAGAATGTATAGCGACAAGGCTGAACATATCAATTTTTATAAAAACTGGATGGGCTTCGATGATTCGCACACGCCAACACTAATGGATAACCTAAAGTATATGTCCTCATTTCAAGTCGGGCATATGTACATAAGGTATTTCATGTGGAATTTCGTTGGCAGACAAAACAATATTGATGGTCAGCTTGGCGAAAATGGTGGGGGTTGGTTAAGTGGTGTTAAACCATTGGATGCGATCAGACTTGGAAATCAAAAAAACCTACCTCCGTCAATTGTAGATAACAAGGCTTACAATAGATTTTTCTTTTTACCACTGATTATAGGAATAATCGGGGCAATCTGGCATTTTAAACGCAACCAAAAACATGCTGGCGTTATTGGTTTATTATTTTTCTTTACTGGCGTTGCCATTGTTCTATATTTAAACTCTGTACCTATCGAGCCACGCGAAAGAGATTATGCTTATGTAGGCTCATTTTATGCTTTTACAATATGGATTGGCTTAAGCGTTATCGGTATTAAAGAATGGGTTTTCAAAAAACTTACGCCGAGAATGGCAGCAACCTTCGCTTCGGTAATTGGTTTATTCGCAGCACCAATAATTATGGCCAGTCAGGGTTGGGGTGATCATAATCGGTCAGAGAGTTATTTGGCAAAAGATATTTCTGCCAATTATTTAAAATCTTGCGCTCCGAATGCTATTTTATTCACCTATGGTGATAATGATACTTTTCCGGTTTGGTATGCACAAGAAGTAGGACATATTCGCCCTGATGTTCGTGTGGTTAACTTAAGTTTATTAAATTTTGATTGGACAATTGATGGTTTGCGGAAAAAGCAAAACGAATCAGCTGCTTTGCCAATCTCCATGAAACCTGAACAATACGCTGAGGGCACCAGAGAAGTGATGTATTACCAGGATTATAAAATTGCTCAAAACATTGAACTGAAACAAATATTGGAGGTTTTATTATCTGATAATGATGAAGATAAAATCACACTGCAAGACGGTTCGAAATCAAACATCCTCCCAACAAAAAACTTTAAAATTACAGTTAATAAAAAAGATGTTTTAGATACCGGAACCGTTCCGGTTGAGGATGCCGGAAAAATTGCAGGCAGCATGGAATGGATATACAAGGACAATTACGTAACCAAAGGTACACTTGCTTTAATGGATATTTTAAGCCATAACGACTGGAAACGCCCGATTTATTTTACAAACGCAATGCCCGATGAACAATATATTGGTTTAGACAGGTACTTGTACACGGAAGGATTGAATTTGAGATTGTTACCATTAATTCCAGATAATGATAAGACCGAGATATATGAACAGATAAATGTAAAACCATACTTAAACAATATGTTAAATGTTTATAAATGGGGAAATATTAAAAACGCGAAACACCTAGATAGACAATCTGCCGATGATGTAGCGATGTTTACAAATATGTTTAATGGTTTGATTGGCGAATTAATTACAGAAAACAAAATTACTGAAAGCAAAAAAGCTGTAGAGAAATATTACGAGGTAATGCCAATTAAATTTTACAGCATGCGCCATGTGATGAGTTCTTTTTATTTTACCCAAAATCTTTACCGATTAAATGATTTGAACCGGGCAAACGCCTTTATCAATAAATCTGCAGATTACATGAGCAAAGAATTAAATTACCTTGCGGATGTTACCGAGAGTAAAGACAGGCTAACCAACCAACGTGACATTCAAACCTACCTAACCTATTTTGGCGAGATGGTAAAACTTACCCATAGCTATAAACAAAAGGATTTAAGCCAGAAGCTGGAAAAGCAATATAATCAGCTGCTAGATAGATTCTCGCCGTTTTTCAACGGCTAAATTTTAAGTCTGCCAAAGAAACCCATGTTTTTAAATTTAACAGAAAAACATGGGTTTTCTTATTTAAAACTAATTTGGCGACACTAAATCATCAGCAGCAAAGAAAAATAAACCGTTAAAAATTGTAAAAACAATAAGAGATTTTCCTTATTTATCGACTATATTAATTAATTTCGGCAGCATTTTTATGTGCAATAATATTTAATTATCCATTATCAAAAACCAATGAATTATTCAAAAGTTAATAATATAGTAGGCTGGTTCTGCTTTTTAATTGCTACAATAACTTACGTTTTAACCTTAGAACCATCAGTTAGTTTCTGGGATTGCGGCGAGTTTATCGCCTCTGCGTTAAAAATGCAAGTTGTACACCAACCAGGAGCACCGCTATTTTTAATGATACAACGTTTCTTTGGTGTTTTTGCCTTCGGCGATGTTACTAAAGTTGCCTACTGGATGAATATTGGCTCTGCCATTGCCAGTGCTGCAACCATCTTATTCTTATTCTGGACTATTACTGCTTTAGCGAAAAAAACACTTGTTAAAGTGGGTGAAGAGGTTTCTACAGCCAATCTGTACAGCATTATGGGTGCTGGTATTGTTGGTGCCTTAGCTTATACTTTTTCTGATAGTTTCTGGTTTTCGGCGGTAGAATCAGAGGTTTATGCACAGTCATCATTATTTACAGCAATTGTATTTTGGGGCATTTTAAAGTGGGAATCTCATGCAGATGAACCTCGGGCAGACAGATGGTTATTATTCATTGCCTACATAATGGGTTTATCAATTGGTATTCACTTATTAAATTTATTAACCATTCCGGCTATTGCGTTTATTTATTATTTCAAAAGAGCAGATAAAGTTACCACATCGGGCATTTTTAAAACCTTAGTTGTTGGTATTTTAATATTGGGTGTTATTCAATACGGTATTATTCAGTATTTAGTTTCATTTGGTGCAAGTTTCGATTTATTTTTTGTTAATACCTTAGGATTAGGTTTCGGAACTGGTGTATTATTTTTCGCAGTTATTGTAATTGGTTTATTGGTTTGGGGTATCAGATATTCTATTCAACATCAAAAAAAACTTTTAAACTTAGGGTTAATTTCTACCGTTTTAATCATATTCGGCTACGCTTCATTTGCCATGATTATCATTAGAGCGAAGGCAGACCCAAACTTAAATAACAGTGCTCCAAAAGATGCTTTCTCTTTTTTAAGCTATTTAAACCGTGAACAATACGGAGACAGACCATTGGTTTTTGGTCCAAATTATAACTCTGAACGCATTGGTGTGGAGCAAGGCAAAACCATCTACAGAAAAGGTGCAGACAAATATGAAGTTGCCGGTAAGAAAAGTGATTATCAATACAGCGACAATACTTTTTTACCTCGTATGTATAGCGACGATCAACGTCACGCAGATTTTTATAAAGAATGGATGCACCTTGATCCTAGCAAAAAACCAAACACGGCTGATAACGTTGGTTTCTTGTTCAGCTATCAAATTGGCTATATGTACTTACGTTATTTCGGCTGGAATTTTATTGGCCGCCAAAATGATGAACAAGGACAAGGCAGCGGTTTTGAAGGTACTTCACTTAGTGGTATTAAACCTATTGATGCAATCTGGCACGGCAATCAAACCAATTTGCCACCATCAACAGTAGATAATAAAGCATACAATAGATTCTTCTTTTTACCATTGATTATTGGTTTATTAGGTGCCATCTGGCATTTCCAACGCAATCAAAAAGATGCTGGTGTTGTTGGTTTGTTATTCTTTTTTACAGGTATAGCAATTGTATTATACCTTAATCAAAAACCTCTTGAACCTCGTGAACGTGATTATGCTTACGTAGGCTCATTCTATGCTTTTGCCATTTGGATTGGTTTGGGCGTACTTGCCCTAAAGGAATGGCTGCTCAAGAAGCTAACACCAACAACTGGTGCAATTGCCGCTACAGTTATTGGCTTATTTGCAGCACCAATAATTATGGCTCAGCAAGGTTGGGATGATCACGATCGTTCTACCAAATTAGTAGCGCATGATATTGCTTACGATTATTTACAATCTTGTGCGCCAAATGCCATTATTTTCACTTACGGTGATAATGACACTTATCCACTTTGGTACATTCAGGAGGTAGAAAAAGTACGCCCGGATGTGAGAATTGTGAACTTAAGCTTATTCGATACCGATTGGTATATTAATGGTATGAAGCAAAAACAAAACGATTCTGAACCATTGCCAATTTCGATGAAGGAATCGCAATTTGTACAAGGCGAGCGTGATGTAATGCCTTACGATGATTATAAAATTGCAGGCAGTGTAGAGCTTAAAAACGTAGTCGATTTATTATTATCTGATAGTGATGAGGATAAAGTAGCGATGCAGGATGGAACAAAATCGAATTTCTTACCAACTAAGAATTTCAAACTAACCATCAATCCTCAGGAAGTTATCAGTACAGGAACAGTTCCGGCTGCCGATGCTGCTAAAATTACGCCTGCAATGGAATGGAAATTTAACAAAGGTTATGTTACTAAAGGCACATTGGCAATGTTTGATATATTAGCACACAACAACTGGAAACGCCCAATTTACTTCGCCTCTACCGTACCTTCTGAACAATATAATGGTTTAGACAAGTATTTATATAATGAAGGTTTAGCATTAAGGTTGTTGCCACTTCAGGCAGATACAACATCAGGTGAGGAAAGAGCAGAATTGTTAAATACCCCGGTACTTTATAAAAATGTAATGGATAAATTTAAATGGGGTAACATGAAAACTGCCAAGTATTTAGATCCACAATCAGCTGATGATACTTTCATTTTCACAAACATTTTTAGCAGTTTAACCGGAAGCTTAATTAAAGAAGGTAAAGTTGATGAGGCGAAAAAAGTGGTAAACAAATACTTCGAAGTAATGCCAGATAAATTTTACGGAATCCGTACGGTTGTAGTAAAATATTACATGGCAGAGAACTTATATAAGCTTGGCGAAAATGCTAGAGCAAATGATATCTTAATGAAATCAGGCGATTATATTACCAAGGAGCTAAATTACCTTGCAGATATTTCAGATTCGAAATCGAGCTTAACTGGTATGCAGAATATTCAAACTGGTTTATATTACCTTGATAAAATGGTCAAAACGTCTAAAGCATTAGGTCAGACCAAGGTGAGCACTCAATTAGAACGCCAGTTTACAGCATTAGAAGGCAGATTTAGCAGATACTTTGGTCAGCAACCTGCTGAATAATTAATAAATAAAAGGATTTTATAAGCAGTTGCATGAATGTGTAACTGCTTTTTTTATTTTCCCTCCCGTTATGTCGTCACCCTAAATTTATTTCAGGGTCTGCTTCTTAACACAAAACTTGCGAAGTTTCCAAACGAAACACTCAAGACTTCGTAAGTTTTCGTGCTCTACAAACATCGTAATTCTACAAGATATTTACCGCTTTAGGATGCGGAAATAACCGGCGAAGTCCTCTTGAATACAATTCAAAAGCAATAAAAAAAAATGAAAATTCAGCACGACGACGTGTTATAAAAAATTACCCACAAAAAAACCCGCTTAATTTAAGCAGGTTTAATATAATAATTAGTTAAATTTATTCGTTTACAAGCCCCATTTCGCAGAACTTATTAATTCTCTGCTCAATTAGTTTATCAGTTTTAACTTTGCCTAAAGCAGCTAAATCTTTTAAAAGATAATCTTTAAGCGTTTGTCCCATTAACTCAGGATCTTGGTGTGCACCACCTAATGGCTCTGGAATAATACCATCAATTAGCTTGTTGCCAAACATATCATCAGATGTTAATTTCAAACATTCTGCAGCCTTCTCTTTAAAATCCCAGCTTCTCCATAAAATAGATGAACAAGATTCTGGAGAGATAACAGAATACCAAGTATGTTCTAACATGTAAACCTTATCACCAATACCAATACCTAAAGCACCACCCGAAGCACCCTCGCCTACCACTACACAAATAATTGGCACACGTAAAACCGACATTTCAAGTAAGTTTCTGGCAATCGCTTCACCCTGACCACGTTCTTCTGCTTCTAAACCTGGGTAAGCACCCATCGTATCAATAAAAGAAACTACCGGTTTATTAAACTTTTCTGCCAAGCGCATTAAACGTAAAGCTTTACGGTAACCTTCCGGATTAGCCATACCGAAATTACGGAACTGGCGCTCTTTAGTGTTTTTACCTTTCTGGTGACCAATAACCATTACCGTTTGACCGTTAATCGTTGCAAAACCACCTATAATCGCTTTATCGTCTTTAACTGTTCTATCACCATGAAGTTCGATAAAATCATCGCAAATCATATTTATATAATCCAGTGTTTGTGGTCTATCAGGGTGGCGGCTCATTTGAACCTTATTCCAGCCGGTTAAATTTTTATATAAATTATTTGTGGTTTCATCTAATTTACCATCAAGTTCATCTAAAGTGGCAGACATATCTACCTTAGTCTTTTCGGCAACTTGCTTAACCTTTTCTATTTGCTGAACTAAATCGGCAATAGGTTTCTCAAAATCGAATGATGTTTTTATTTGCTGCATAATTGGACAGCAAAAATAAGTATTTATTTTTAGTTTGCTACAGTTAGTGTTTTATTAACACTTAAAAAAATTATTTCAAAGGCAGCATAAAGCTCGAATTTCCGCCAGCCTGCGTTGTCGGCAGCTTACCGTCCCACTTTTGAATCCATTGTTGTTGAACCAATAATGGTGTTAAAGATTGTTGCCTCAATTTATTCGCCTCAGATTCCGCTTTGGCACGTACCAATAAAGCCTGGGCTTCACCAGTTGCGGTTGCAACCTTAACTTTTGCTTCTGCATCGGCCTGTTTTGCCTGATTTTCTGCCTTTAAACGAGCTTGTATTGATGCATTTTTTTCATCAATCATTTGTCTTAAACTTTCCGGAGGTGTAATTGCAGAGGTTAACTGATCATACACGAAACCATCTTTACTCAGGTTTTTGGTTAAAATCATCTGAATTCTATCCTCAAAACGTTCGCGATTACTCATAACCGAATCAGAACTGAAAGAGTTGGCTACAATTCGGTAAGCATCATAAATGGTGTTACGCATAAATTGCTGCTCAATTTCGGCCAGCGGTTTACGGTATTGTCTGTAAATCTGTGGAACCATAGTAGAGTTTACATGGTAGTTTAACTTTGGGTCTACCTTAAATTCGGCGGCATCTTTTGTAGTTACTACAAAAGGCTCATAATCTACAGATTGCGTGTAAGTTGGGAACTCCACAATCTTGGTTGTCCAGGTATTGTACCAAACCCTACCGGTAACAATTGTAATGTTGTCAACGCCACGGTCTGAGCCATATAAATTAATTTTGATGCCTACATTTCCGGCATCAATGTTCTCGTAAGTAAAAGGTTGGATGGCATAAATAATTATTAATCCAATAAAAATTGAGCCATATCTAATAATTCTTTTAATAAGCGTTCCTCTTGCGGTTGCTTCGTATTCCATGAGCGTTAAAGTTTTTTAAATAGTTTGTTGATAGGAAAATATAAAATTACAAATGCAACAATAATTACAAATACCCCAAAGTAAACCTTCAAATTAGATGGTTGGCTAATATAATTTACCCCAAAGCTGATTAATATTATTGCAGCAATTATGCAGATTAGATTGAGAACGAGTTTCATTGTTACCTGATTTTTTAGAAAAATAGAAATAATTACAGAAACTTTCAAGTATCTTTTTTTTGAAAAGCTACTTTAGTAATGCTATGGAGGGATTTGTCCTGCTATTCGCTATATCTATTGTGCTTCCTTCGACTACGCTCAGGATGACAACACAAAAGGATAGCGCTACTATCAGGTTTAGATACTCCGGTTTATACAAATATGGAGGGTTTTCCGTGCAGATGCCAATGTTAAAGAGCCATGATTGTAGCGGAAATACTTTTTGTTGCGGCAATCGTCAAGTTTTGTGTGACAATGACAAAAAGATTGAAGCGCAAAGCAGGACTAACGATTGATAGTTGTACTGTCTTTGCGCTTCAAATAATATTAAGCTTTAAAATTTTTCTCGCAGATTTTCGCAGATAAAAACGCAGATTTAAAAAGATTGAATGTTATAAACTTTAATCCTTAAATCCATTAAATCTTGACTAAAATTTAGCCGCTTCGCCTGCTTTTGGTAATGCTTTCTTTATAAACTCACGAATATGTTCATTAGAAGTTTTTAAGTCATCTTTACGTAGATACATCATGTGTCCGCTTCTATAGCCTTGCCAACTCATTCTATCTTGCAATTTGCCCGCAGCATCTAACTGCCACATGCTGTATTTTGCATTGAAATAATCGCAAGCACCATCATAATAACCAGACTGAACCAGCAAATGTAAGTAAGGGTTTTGTGCCATCGCCTGACGTAAATTATCGCCGGTTCTGTCGCCAGAATTATCCCATGGGTGCACGGAGCCGAACATATTATACTTTAAATCGGTTTTATAATTCAACTCATTTCTCAGATACATATTTATAGCCGGCGTAAAAGAATGCAACCACGAAGTTAATTCTGCATTATAATCCGGACCATCACCAGCCGCCATTTTATCGATGCCCTTGTAACGAGAATCCAATCGACCAACGGTGAAACCTTTATCCCTTAAAAGTTCTTTCCAGAAAAAATTGGTTGGCACATTAAGGTTGTAATCGATAAAAACCTTTTCAGAAATACCTGAGTAACGAGCCATTTTAGCAGCGATTGCCTTTTTCTTTTCGACACTTAACATAGCACCCTGCGAAATTGCCGGAATCACTTCATTTATGGTAAACTGCTCCACTTCGGGAAGCATTGCCGTTAAATCTTTTGATTGTAAATCAGTAGCTAATGCTTTGTGATACCAGGCGGTTGCGGCAAAATAAGGTAACCGCAAAGCCGCATCAACCGGGCCACCACGTTCTATACCTAATTCAGTTGGCGAAACCAAAACAACGCCGTTTAAGTACATCCATTGGTTATTTTGCAATTCTAAAGCCAAGCCCGAAACACGAGTTGTTCCGTAACTCTCACCAATTAAAAATTTAGGCGATGCCCAGCGATTATTTCTGGTAACGAAAGTATTAATCCATTCTGCCAAATATTTAATATCAGCACGAACACCAAAAAATTTACTTCCCGGAATATCTTTGCTAACGGCTCTCGAATAACCTGTGTTTACCGGGTCGATATAAACGATATCGGCAACATCCAAAATAGAATAAGGATTTTCTTTGTAGCCATAAGGTTGTACGGGATAACCTTCATCATCAATATTTAAAACCACCGGACCAGTGTAAGCGATGTGCATCCAAACAGAGGCAGAACCCGGACCGCCATTAAAAGAAATAACTAAAGGCCTTTTATCGCGATTTTGAATATCACTTCTTTCATAATAAGTATAAAATAATCCGGCAATAGCTTTACCATCTTCATCCCAAACGGGCAAAGTACCAGTTGTAGCTTTATAAGGTACTGATTTGCCGCTGATATTTACACTGTGATTGGTTACAACTGAACTTTCTACCTTAATGGTTCTTTCGGTTCCTGTGGGTTTGGGTTCTTCTTTAAGGGTAATTTGAGATGTTGTTGTAGTTTCTTTTGCAGGAGTTCTTCTGGGCGCTTGCTGAGCGCTAACAAAAAAGCTTGTAAGCAAACATGCCGATAGTATAAATTTGAATTTCATTTAAAGTTTGGTTTGAACCATAAATATCAAACTAAAGCTTTTGCTATTCAAAAAAACATTGAAAATGTTACTATAAAAAACGGCTCTGCTATTCACAGAACCGTTCATTGAGATACTTAGATGTTGAAATTACTTATCCCACCAAACCCTTCCAACAAGCTTATCGCCACCTGGAACCGCTGCCGAAGCCGCTTTATAGTTTGCCGCATTAGATACACCTTCTGCCAAAGGGTAAGGAAAACGACGAGGAATTGAGCCGCCAGTGTTCGTATTTGGATATACAATTGGCACCAAAGCAGGTAATCCTGTTCTTCTCCAGCTTGCCCATGTTTCGTAAAAATCTAACATGGTGATGGTATGCGCCCAATATTGAGTAGCAATCATATCTAATCCGTTTGCTGCAACATAAGGATGTGCAATTAAATAAGCTGCTGCATCACTAGCATTTACAGCCATTGCCGCATCATACTGAGAAAGGAATGTCATTGCCGAGGTTACACCTGCATTGTAGTGCGTAGCGGCCGAACCACCGATATTGAAACGTTGCGCAGCTTCGGCCCAAAGTAATTCACTTTCTGCATACGTTAAAATAAATGTATTACCATCTCTTTTTAACATGCCCGGGTGTGGAGAAGAATAATCTGTAAAATCAGTATAAGAAGCATCCTGACGAACATCTCTACCTGCAATACCGCTCAAATCTTTACCATTTGGCATACCTTTTTGTACGGATGCTGTAGTTATAAAATTAGGGTTTTGCGTTTTGCTACCATCAGTTAAATACAATTTGGTTACGGCAATTTTGCTTAAACGTGGGTCGTTATTGCTCTTTAAGAAATTAATAAAGGTATTACTCCATCTGGTGTAGTAGTTTTCCTGACCACCATCTCCTAATAAAACCTGTGCATTTCTGTTTTGCGTAACTCGTCCACCATTTGCATCATGTTTAAAAATTGCATTATCACCTTCGCTGGTCATTGTTTTACCAACTGCTTTTGTAATGTAGGTTTGTGCAAGTGTTGCATCGGCCTTAGTTAAGCGCATCGCCATGCGTAACATTAGGCTATTGCCAAAACGCTTCCATTTCGCAACATCACCGCCAAAAACCAAATCGCCGCTTACCACATCTCCAGAGGCATTTAATGCTGTAGAAGCTTCATCAACTTCTTTCAATAAATCTGTATAAATAGCTTGTTGCGAATCATATTTTGGGTATAAAATTGCAGAATAATAACCTTTTCCTGCATCAGAATAAGGAATATCGCCATACAAATCGGTTAATCTTTCAAAAATTAAAGCTCTCCAGATTCTGCCCATATTATAAACATTGTTATACTGTGCTTTACCTCTAGTAAACTCAACCAAATCAACAGCATATTTTACCTGATCTGGATAAGCTTTTTCCCAATAAGCAGCAGTGTAGCCTTCGTTCAACATGTATTTATCTCCCGCCCAATAGCCAATTACAGATGACATGCCTTGCATCATTGTTGCAGCATAAATTAAGTTCCCTCTCCAAGTTTCGTAGGCGAAATCGGTGCTGCCTGTATATGTTAGTTGTGCGGTAGATAGAAGGTAATTTGGATTATATTGCTCCTGACTTACCGAAACCGGGTCGGTATTAATTTTCTCGAAGTCTTTTGTACACCCAGATATCAGTAGTAAACCAGATAATAAAAGTGGTACGTATAATTTTATGATCGTTTTCATTTTCAATTCGTTTAGATGATTATAACTTAACACTTAAATTCAAACCGTAAGTACGTACAGGAGGTACACCACCTAGCTCCATACCTGGAATGGTTGCATTATAACTAGATTCAGGGTCGATATTATCCGTTCTTTTCATTAGGATAAATAAGTTACGTCCGACAAAACTTACGTTTAATCCTTTAATTTTGTTGTTAAACATTTTTGCCGGGAAGTTATAACCAAGTATTACTTGTCTGAATTTGATAAAACTTGCATCCTGAACGAATTGCTTTGAAACATTGTTAGCGTAAGTGCTGTAATAATTAGCAGCATTTACCCCCAAAGCATCACGATTTTCGAGTGTTGCCTGATGTAAGCCAAAAATATAACCGTAGTAATCTGTTGCAGAAAAGATTTTTCCGCCCCATTTCCCATCAATTAAGAAAGATAGATTTACACCTTTGTAATTGAATTCGTTGTTCCAACCTGCAGCCCATTTATTATATGCTGAACCATAAGCTTTTAACTCTCCTCTTTGTGGTGCGCCATTTGCATCTTTAATGATATTACCGCTTGCATCATATAAGAAATCATAAGCCATAACCTGTGCAATAGCTTTCCCCTCCAAATTTTGTAAGAAACCAACATTACTTCTAGAGGTTGCTAATAACTGAGAAGCCGTTCCAGGCGCAAGAGTGATTACCTTATTATCATTATATGAACCATTTACGCTTGAAGTCCAACTGAAATCCTCATTCTTTAAAACTACACCAGAAACTAAAGCTTCAATACCCTTATTTCTGAGCTCGCCAATGTTTAAAACGGCACCGCTATAACCTGTTGTAGTAGAAGTTGGAACAGGCAGAATCTCATCAGTAGATTTTTTATTATACCAAGTGAAATCCAAACTTAACCTATCCTTAAAAAATTTCATTTCAGTACCAATTTCTAACTCCGTTGCTTTTGAAGCTCTTAAAGAGGAGTTTGGAATAGAACCATTAACAATGTTCCCTAACGGATTATTATTGATGGATTCGCTACGTAAATTGTAATAAAGTTGCGTTTGGAAAGGAATAGTTGCTTGCCCAACCATTGCATAACCTGCTCTTAATTTACCAAAGCTTAAAAAAGATGGTTTCCATAGTTCAGAAAACACGAATGAACCACTAACTGCAGGATAAATTACGTTAAGCTTATTATCTTTACCTGGCGTAGCAAGTGTTGAGAACCAGTCTGAACGTGCACTACCTGTTAAATATAAAACATCTTTATAAGCAAGTTCTAAAGTTCCATAAACTGATTGTGTTTCCTGATCTTGCTTATAAGCTGAAACCGATTTGCCACCTGTATTAGCTAAAGTATAAATACCGAATAACTGGAAGGATGCACCTCCATTGGTAACCGCTTCGCTTTTTGTACGACGATAACTTGCGCCAATGTTTGGTGTAATGGAGAAATCATTAACCTTAAAAGATTTACCAATTAAACCATCAACATTAATATCGGAGAATTTACTGTTTTGTTCGGTATAACCGCCATCTGCATCATAAGCTGTACCAGAAGGCGTAACCGCGATGTAGCTATCATTATATGAATCTCTACCAGCCCTACCTTGTAAAAACAAACCATTATCAAAAGTATATTTAGCACTGAATGAGCTTAATAAACGTTCTCTTTTGGTATTATGAATAAAATCATTTGCCGCAAACCATGGGTTTGTTGCATAAGGATTACCAGTATTGTAAGAAAGTTCATTTCCATTAGGTAATTTACCTGGCTGTAAGGTAGAAATATTTACACTTGTTGGTAAAAATGCAGCATTATAGTTTGCATTACCAGCGCCATCTGAAAGCATCGGCCTGTTTTTGGCTTGCTCTAAGATATAATTTACACGAGCATCAATAACCAAGTTTTTGATTGGATCAAATGTTCCTGATAAGGTAAAGTTTTGTCTATCTAATCCAGAGTTTGGCACAACAGACTTATTTGTTAAATCGCTGCCTGATAAACGAATAACACCACCAGTAAACGATTTATTTAAGGCAAGTGTGTTAGTCCAGCTTCCTCCGGTTCTGTAAAAATCTTCAATATTATTTTCCTGTGCAGTGTACGGTCTGTTTACACCATCAAATTGGATTACGCTACTGCCATCTAATCTGGCACCCCAGCTAGAACTCCCGGTTGAAGCCGCAGCTAATTGTGTAGTCGGTTTTAATCCATTTACACCCTGACCATAAACATATTGCCAGTTTGTTCTGTCCATTACCTGTTCGGCAACATAATTACTACTAAATTCTATGCTGTTTCCTTTTCCACTCTTAGTTGTAATTAAAATTACACCTGCTTTTGCTCTATTACCATATAGCGCAGATGCTGCTGCACCTTTTAGAACAGAAATACTTTCAATATCATCTGGGTTTAAGTTACTTATTGCATCACCTAAATCGGGTGCATTATCATACTGTCCACCATTATTACCAATTCCTATTGTGCTTCCAAATCCAACCGGCGCACTTTCCATCGGGATACCGTTTACCACATATAATGGCTGACTTGATGAGCCTAAACTAGAAACGCCACGAATGGTTACGTTAGTTGCAGCACCAGCACCGCCCGATGTTCCGGCAATATCTAAACCAGCAACTTTACCAACTAATGAATTCGTGATGTTATTTTCACGAGCTTGCGTTAAGGTTTCGCCACCAACTTGTGTTACTGAATAGCCTAAAGCCCTTCTTTCTTTTTTGATGCCTAATGCTGTAACCACAACATCAGTAAGCTGCTTTGTATCTTCAGCTAAAACTATGTCAATGTTGGTTTGATTACTTACAGAGATTTCTTTTGTTTGAAAACCTGCGTAAGAAATAACTAAAACTGAATTTTCAGGAGCATTCAAAGCAAATTTGCCATTAACATCTGTTGATGTACCAATGGCCGTTCCTTTTACCCTTACTGTGGCTCCAGGTAACGAACCGCCTTGTGCATCTTTAACAGTTCCAGAAATTGGAACTTCTTTATTTCTGCTGATAACAATTAAGCCTCCATCAGAAACTGAATACTTTAAATTTGTTCTGTTTAAGATTGTAGATAAAACATCTGTTACCAATGTATTAGAAACTGTAATACTTACATCCTTGTTAACAGGAACGTAAGAAGAGCTATACACAAAATGATAACTGCTTTGCTGCTCAATAATCTGTAAAACCCTGGCCAACTTCGTTTTCTTTACATCAAGTGAAATTTTTTCCTGAGAAAAAACTGATGCAGAAACATTAAGGCAGGTAATGAAAACCATAATACAGGTTAGTTTCATTAGCATAATGAATTTTAAAAGCTTCCGGTATTTCGGATGCCCTTGCAGTAAGTAATAATAAATCATATTTTTGTTTTTTTTGGTTGCATAATTATCTGGCAGCAATCTGTTTGCGCATAAACTGCCATTTGATTAATCAAAGAAAAATTTAAGGGCGGTGCGCCAACACCGTCCTTTCCTTTCTACTTCGAAATGATTACTTGATTTCCCTTTATTTCATATTTAAAACTTTCTACTTTTTGTAGTGTGGACATAACTTGTTCTATGTTTTCATTAATAAATGTTGCTGTAAAACGATACTTCTCAATTTCCGGATTGGCAAACTTAATTTCTACGTTAAACCATTTTTCCAGTACGCCTTTTATCTCATCAAAATCCTGATCGTATATTTCAATTCTATTTTTGGTCCACGCGGTTTCTACAATTGTACTATCCTTAATTAAAGTATAATGGTTAATTGTGATTTCCGGTCGTGTAGAAGCTGGTTTTAAGATTTTTTTAGATTGAGCCTGAGGCAAATTTTTATAAAAAGTAACTTTTTGACTAGGCTTTAAAGTAATTGTACCTCCGTTTCCATTAATGGCCTCCATAGTAATTAAGCCATTAATCAACGTAGCTTCTGATGTAACTTCATCTGGGTAAGCTTTTACATTAAAAGATGTTCCGAGTACATTGATATTAAAATCTGCCGTGTGAACTTGAAATGGTTTCTCTTTATCATGCACAACATCGAAATATGCCTCGCCAGTTAAAACCACTTCACGCAAATTCTCATTAAAATCTTTAGTAACAGATAGCGAACTCTTAGCATTTAATAAAACTGTTGTGCCATCAGATAATGTGATTTTTTTTCGCTCGCCGGTTTTAGTTTTAAAAACTTGAGCGATTGTTATTGGTTCATCTGAAGTTTTAGCTTGGTATTTTTGATAAATGAACCCAATGAAACCTACTAAAAGTATTGCTGCAGCAATTTTTAACCATAAAGGTTTAATTTTTAAAGTTTTCGATGTAGTATTAAAATTTTCCTTGAAACTTTTCAGCTGACTATTAATAGGCTGTTTGTTTCCGCTAAGTATAAAATATAACTTTTTAGCTTCGGTTATAACTTCAGCTTGCTCTGGATGTGCCTTAATATATTTTTCCCAATATCCTACACATAGCTTATCTGTACCAGCGCAATATTGCTGGAAAGTGCTATCAACAAGAAAGTCTTCTGAATTGAACTGACTTCTATCAATCATTATTATTTGGCTTTTATATAACAGTGCCAAAAAGCTTTACTTTTTCCTAAAGAAATTTTAACTTTTTTTTAACAATGCGATATATTGCCCTGCAACACTAAATAAAGAGGAAATAGAATTTTAGGATACAGAACAAAAATCCAAATTATTAAATGAAAATCTCGTCATTCCCACGCAGGTGGGAATCTTAATGCTATAAACTTATGAAAGCTTTAAGATTTTCGTATTTGAAAGAATTACCGTAAAGAAAACCATGATATGAAAATCTGGACCGTCATTTCGAGCGTAGCCAAGAAATCTTTGCAATATGTAAAGTTCAAAGATCTCTCCATTGCGCTATGCTCCAGTCGAGATAACGGCAAGAGAGACATGCGATATCAGTTAAGATTTTAACTCTTTCCTCAACACCTTAAGTGCGTCATAAATTGTATTGTAAGCTGTTTTAATGGTTTGATTAGTTTGTTCTGCAATTTGCTCGTAGCTTAAACCATCAAAAAATTTTAAATGAATCAATTGTTTCTGTCTGAAAGTGAGTTTTTCCAAAGCATTTTTGAGTTGATGTTTGATCAATTCATCACTTTGCACTTTAATAATAAATTCCTCATAACTCATCTCCATCCATTCACCATCTGCTCCTGCGTTATTTAGCGCAACACTCAATTTTTTCTTCCGTTCAAGAATTCGGATAAGTTTACGTTTAAGAAAGGTTCGTAGATAGGCTTCAACATTATCTACCCGGGTAAGGGTTTCGTGTTTCTCCCAAATGGTTGTAAAAACTAAATCGGTTGCCTCGCTAGCGATATCTGCATCGGCACAAACCCGAATGCCAAAGTTTACCAGCGGATAATAAAGTTCTTTATAGAGATCAAAAAAGGCATCCTTATCGGCAGAACGTAATCGTTCCCATAGCAAATGATGCGCAAGTTTGTTCTCCATATATTAGTTAGTTGTTGGGGGGTAATCCTAGCTAAAATAGAGATAAATATGTATAAAATAACCGCCAACAATCAGATTTATGCATAATAAATTAATTATTGGCGGCTTCGGTAAATTAAAGTGTGTTTTACTTTAAAGCGACCTTGCTAAAAATGTGGTATTCTCCAGGAGCCAAAGTCGCACTGTAATTATTCGCAGATAAATTTATCGTTCCGCCCAAAGCATCAATCCACGTTCCTGAAGTACCAAAATCAACATTCGTAGTTTGATTGATGACATCAAAATTTCCAACTACCATAACCGTATTTGTACCTTCAGTTAGTTTAATGTATTTAACACCACTTGTTAAATTATAAGTAGAGTTGCTTAAATTGAATATGCTGTTATTCTTCTTCAATTTGATAAACTTAGCGTATGCATCGTACAATGCTTTTCGGTTTCCATCCGAGAAATATTCCCACTTAATTGGTTTTTCGCCTGTTCTGCCATTAAAATCGATACTTACATCATAGCCTAACTCACCAAATTGCCAAACCATTTTTGGACCAGGAATGGCGAATAAAAATGCAGCCGCCATTTCTTGTCGCTTTAGTGAAGTGGACAAATTGCCTTTAACCAAATAGCTGCCAGACATATTTCCGAACGAGATGTTCTTATAATTCAATCGCTCTTCATCATGACTTTCGTTGTAAGTAATCAAACCATCAGCTTTGCTAAAACCATGTTTGGCATAAAAACCCCAGGAGAAATCAGAACCGCCCAACCAGCCCATTGTGGCTTCATTCATGTTATAATTTAGGTTATTCCAAAGCATCATGCCCTCATCTGCCAATACTTTCTCTTCTGATTCTTCTGCAAAATGTTCTAAAATCACATAAAAATTATTAGCGTCGATGCTCTTTATGTAGCTATTGTATTCTTTCCAAATGGCAACACGACTGGCATCGTACTTTCTGAAAACGGCATCATCAGCAGATGGGTTTTGCGTAAAACCTTTCGATAAATCAAAACGGAAACCATCAATTTTATATTGCTGCATCCAGAATTTAATCACATCTTTCGAGAACTTTTTGGTTGCAGCACTTTCATGGTTAAAATCATAACCAACGTTAAAGGGATGTTTAGCATCAACATTAAACCAAGGGTTGTTAGCTGTTGGTTTAGCACCATCAAAATACATTTGAACCATTGGCGATTGACCGAAAGAATGGTTGAGCACCATATCTAAAATTACGGCAATTCCTCTTCCGTGACATTCATCTATAAAATTTTGTAAGGCAGTTTTTGTACCATAATATTTATCAGCAGCAAAATAAAATGAAGGATTATAACCCCAACTGAGATTACCCTCAAATTCGTTTACGGGCATTAGTTCGATGGCGTTGATGCCCATGTTCACCAAATAATCTAATTTAGCCAGTGTTGAGGCGTAACTATGCTCTGTTGTAAAATCGCGAATCAACAATTCATAAATCACCAGATTATTTTTCTCAGGACGAACAAAACCATTATTTTTCCAAGTGTAGCTGGGTTGGTTCGCCTGCATTATACTCACAATACCAGTTGTTTTTCCTGTGGGATAGCTTTTTAAATTTGGATAAACCGATGAGGAGATGTATTTATCATTTTCAGGGTCTAAAATTTTCTCACAATACGGGTCGGCAACCTTTAATTTTCCATCAATATAAAACTGGTAAGCATATTCCGTATTTGGATTTAAATTATCGATTTGAATCCACCAGGTATTTCCATCGCTTGTTTTTTTCATTACAGAAGCCGATGTAGACCAATCGTTAAATTCGCCGATTAAAGAAACAGAAGTTTTTCCTGGCACATAAAGCGTAACAATTGCTGATGTTCCATTATTGATGAACGCCACACCATCTTTTGCACCGGCAGGTAAATCAGTTGTCGGGTTGGTTGGCGTTTCAATTCCTCCCTCAGTTGAAGATTTTTTGCAAGAGGATGTAAAGGCCGCTACAAAAAGTAGCAGATAAATTATTTTTTTCATTTGGTTAGGGATTAATCTTTGATTTACGTCATTGCGAGGTACAAAGCAATCTTTATAAATGAGATTGCTTCGTACCTCGCAATGACGAGTGTGAACTATATCGAACGATTTTCTTCAATGCTTAATTCAGCAGCTAAAGTTTCATCAGTTTTTTTAGGCTCTCTGATAAACAAGTAACAAATGATGGCCGCTAAAATCATTAAGCCACCGCCTAATTGCACCGCTAAAAGTCTATCGTTATTTAACACATTTCGCATCAACCAACCAAAACCAAGCGAGGCAATAATTTCTGGTAATACAATGAAGAAGTTGAAAATCCCCATATAAATACCGATTTTATCTTTCGGTAAGGAGCCGCTTAACATAGCATATGGCATCGACAAAATACTTGCCCAAGCCACGCCAACGCCTGTCATACATAAATACAACATATTTTTATCGTGAACCCAGGCAACGCTGATTAAACCAATTGCACCACAAAGTAAGCATAAAGCATGAGTTGTTTTTCTACCTAAAGCATCCGCAATTTTTGGCAGAACCAATGCAAATAGAAAAGTGATTACACTATAATAAGCTAAAGTTAAACTTCCGAAATCGGCACCTTGCGCATAAATTGGGTCGGCAGCATCTTTACCACCAAATACATTTACTGCAACGGCTGTAGTATAGTAAAACCACATTAAAAACAAGCCTGGCCAGGTAAAAAACTGAACCAGAGAAACTATCTGCATCCGTTTCGGCATATTTCTTAAAGCACTAAAAATTTCCTTTACGCCATTGCCAAAACCTTTATTGCCTTGTGCTGAAAGTTCTTCTTCGCGTGGCGGATATTCTTTGGTGGTGAAAACTGTCCATAATACCGCTGCGAAAAAGAAAAATGCACCGATGTAAAAAGAGAATTTTACGTTTTCAGGAATGTTGCCCTGCGCTGCCGTATTCGATAAATGGAAAACATTATTCATTAACCAAGGCAACGATGAAGCCACACTTCCGCCTAAACCAATCATCATGCTTTGCATAATAAAACCGCGGTTAACCTGACTATCGGGTAATTTATCGGTAACAAATGCACGGAATGGTTCCATGGCGATATTTCCGAAAACGTCCAAAATCCAAAGTAATCCTGCTGCCATCCATAATGCACTGCTATGTGGCATAAAAATTAAGGCAATGCTACTTACGATTGCACCAATCATAAAGTATGGTCTTCTTCTCCCCCATTTTGGATGCCAGGTTCTATCGCTCAAATAACCAATAATTGGCTGAACTAACAGACCAGTTAACGGAGCCGCCAAAAACAACAAAGGAACTTGGTCGGGGTTTGCACCAAGGTTTTCGTAAATACGGCCCATGTTGGCACGTTGTAAATCCCAACCAAACTGGATTCCAAAAAACCCAACACTCATATTAATAATTTGTGCAAGTGTTAATTTTGGGTTTTCGAATATTGTTTTTAAGCTCATTTTATATTTGGTTTAGCTCCACCCCAACCCTCCCCAAAAGGGAGTAAGTAGATGGAGTTCATTTTTTAGAGTATAATCTTTATTCTTTGATCTTTACTCCTTGTTCTTTATCTAAAATTCTATTACCTGCGCCGAAACGGGTTCAAGTTTTACAGGAATACTCGTTCCTGCCGGGATATATAATTTTCTATCGGTTAATAAATCGGTAACTGGCGATGAAGATTTCACTTTTAAAATATGGTCTGGAATTTCGATGTTGGCTTCCAAACTTTGATTTCTATCGAAATTTGCAACAACTAATAACCGCTGTTTACCAGAATATCTAATAAAAGCATACATCCTGTTATTCATATTTCCTGTATGCGGAACATCATAAATATCGCCATGTGAAACTGCATCGCTTTGGGTAGTTACTTTTAACAATTGCTGATAATAGGCTCTCAGTTTTTGTTGCGCAGCATTCAACTTATGGCCGTCAAATAAACCGCCATTCATCCATTTCTGATGATTTGGAACACCCCAATAATCGAAAATTGTGGTACGGTTGTCATCGCCGCCAAAACCCTCAGCACCTTTTCCTGGCTCGCCCACTTCCTGACCGAAATAAAGCATAACAGGCCCCGAACCTAAGGTTGCAGAAACCACCATTGCAGGTAAAGCCAATTCAGCCTTGCCTGCAAAGCCTGCAGATGCAATACGCTCCTCATCGTGGTTTTCTAAAAAGCGTAACATATTTTTGCCAAAACCAGCGCTTTCTTTCTGCCACACATAACGAATAGCCGCCACATCTGCATTAGGTTCGTTTCTAATCAATTTCTTTAAGCCATCGTATAAACCAACCTTATCGTACAGGTAATCAAATTTTCCTTGCTCTAGATACTGCTTGTAAACCTGCGGATTGTAAGCCTCACCTAAGAAAATAAGTTTTGGATTTACCGCTTTAACTTGCGGAATAACCCAGTTCCAAAAGGCAATCGGCACCATTTCTGCCATATCACAACGGAAACCATCTACCCCTTTTTTGGTCCAAAAGATTAAAATATCACGCATTTTATTCCAAACTGGAGGGAGTGGATTGAAATGTTCTTGCCTGTTATTCTGATAATCTACCCCATAATTTAACTTAATGGTTTCGTACCAATCATCATATTTAGGCGATGCCGTAAAAGCATCATTACCAGTCGCCTTGGCAGGATTTTCATCAAATTTTCCATCCTGCAAAGCAGATAAAGGCGTTGTTTGTCCGTTAGTTGGCACTATAAAATGCTGACCAGGAACATAGTAAAAATCATTTTCGGTACTAAAACCTTTGGTTACGTCATCCTTGGCCCCAAAATCGATTACGTTTTTTGGTTTCGCATAAGAATGATAGCTTCTGGCAACATGGTTTGGAACGAAATCGATAATTAATTTTAAATCCTTGGCATGCGTTCTTTTAACCAAAGCTTCAAACTCTTTCATTCGGTTTTTTACATCAACCGCCAAATCAGGGTTAACATCATAATAATCGCGGATGGCGTATGGAGAACCTGCTCTGCCTTTTACCACATCGGCATCATCAACCTTAATTCCGTATTTGGAATAATCGGTTAAAGTGGCGTGGGCAATAGCTCCTGTGTACCAAACGTAGTTTGCATGAAGCTCTTTAATGCCGTCTAAAGCCTTATCGGTAATATCGTTAAACTTGCCCGAACCATTTTGCTCAATAGTTCCGTAAGGGATGTTGGCAGTATTTTTATTGCCGAATAAACGGGGTAATAATTGATAGATAACGATTTGTTTATCGCTCATTTTTTTACTCTTTTTTTGTGCAAAGGATGATTGAGATAGCATGATAAAGGCCATGCAAAATAACATAATGAGATTGCTTCGTACCTCGCAATGACGAGTAGTCGAAACCAATTTCGATAACTCTTCCATTTTACATTTAACCTCTACAATCATACCAACTCTGCGTTACTTACTTCAATTTCAGCGTTGCCGGCTAATTGATAAATCTGGTTTTTGATACCGATTTCTAAATCAACATCATTATTATTTTTAATGTTGATGCCGTTTTCGGTGATATTGATTTTTAAAGTAGCACCTCTGAAACCAATCGTAAACGAGAACGATTTCCACTGTGTTGGTAAAAATGGATTAAACTGTAATTTGCCATCACGGACACGCATACCTGCAAATCCCTCAACCACACTCATCCAGGTTCCAGCCATCGATGTAATGTGTAAACCATCTTCGGTATCGTTGTTGTAATCATCCAAATCTAAACGAGCCGTACGTAAATAGAATTCGTAAGCACGGGCTTCATCGTTTAATTTTGCGGCTAAAATACTGTGTACGCAAGGCGATAAAGAACTTTCGTGAACGGTGCGTGGCTCATAGAAATCAAAGTTTCTTCTGATGGTTTCCAAATCGTAATCTTCCTCAAAGAAATACAATCCTTGCAAAACATCGGCCTGTTTAATAAAAGGCGAACGCAAAATTCTATCCCAGCTCCACTTCTGGTTAATTGGTCTTTCGCTTGCCGGCAAATCTTTTACTAAGGTTTGTTCCTTATCTAAATAACCATCTTGCTGTAAGAAAATGCCTAAATTTTTATCTTCAGGATAATACATTTTTTCGATGATATCTGCCCAATCTGCAAATTCTTTATCCTCTAAATTTAAGATTTTTAATAAGCTGTTATATTTTTCTGGCTGTTGATTTTTAACAATTTCCGCAGCTTCGGTGGCATATTTCATGCACCAGGTTGCCAATAAATTAGTGTACCAGTTATTGTTTACGTTGTTTTCATACTCATTCGGACCAGTTACACCCAACATTACATATTGCTGTTTTTCGCCACTCCAGTTTACACGTTGTTTCCAGAAACGGGCAATGGCGATTAAAACCTCCAAACCATATTCATGCAGATAACTTTCATCACCCGTGTAACGAATGTAATTGTAAATCGCGAATGCGATTGCACCATTACGATGAATTTCCTCAAAGGTAATTTCCCACTCATTGTGGCATTCCTCACCATTCATGGTAACCATTGGATATAAAGCTGCACCATCCTTAAAGCCCAATTTTGCTGCATTTTCGATGGCTTTACCCAATTGTTTATGGCGATAGACTAATAAGTTTTTGCTTACTTCTTGCGGAGCGGTTGCCAAATAAAACGGCACGCAATACGCTTCAGTATCCCAATATGTAGAACCTCCGTATTTTTCACCTGTAAAGCCTTTCGGACCGATATTTAGTCTATCATCTTTACCAGTGTAGGTTTGAAACAACTGAAAAATATTAAAACGGATAGCTTGTTGAGCAGCAACATCGCCCTCAATTACGATATCGCTTTCCTCCCATTTGGTTGCCCAAGCTTCGGTTTGTTCTTTTAATAAAGCATCGAAACCTTTAGCTGTTGCTTTTGCAATAACCGATTTTGTTTCTTTTAAAAGTGCTTCCTTTGGATAATTTTCAGAAGATAAATTAGCAGCAATTTTAATTAAAGTAATTTCCTCGTTAGCTTTTATATCAACAGAAAAGGTTTGTCCAACGAATTTTTCCTTGCGAACTTCTTCAATGTTAACCGTTAGTTTTTCTTCGTTTTTATAAACTTCGATGTTGCTTCCTGTGCAAACTTCGAACTCCGTTTTCTTTGTTCTAAGTTTAATGTAAGCTTCTGTTCCAGTAATTTCATCAGAAATCATTGTCCAGAATTTTTCATCGTAGTTGCTATCCTGATTTTTAACATCGCCATCAATAAACGGTGTTAAAGTGATTTTTCCATCGAAATCAACAGCAGTAATGCCATAACGAATTGCGCCAACTTCATCATCAGCGATGCTGCAAAAACGTGTAGCCTTTACTTTTACCGTTTTGCCATTTTTAAGTTTTGCGGTGAAAGTGCGCTCCAGAATTCCGGCATGCATGTTAAGTACACGTTTGAAATCGCTAACTTCTGCAGTTGACAAATCAAGAATTTCATCATCAATTTTAACTTCGATGCCTACCCAATTTGCCGCATTTAAAACTTTAGCAAAGTATTCAGGGTAGCCATTTTTCCACCAGCCTACACGGGTTTTATCTGGATAATAAACACCAGCAACATAGTTACCAGGCAAGGTTTCGCCAGTATAAGTTTCTTCAAAATTGGCACGTTGCCCCATACGGCCATTACCCAAACTGAAAATACTTTCTGAAATTTTATTTAAATGTGGATCAAAGCCTTCCTCGATTATGTTCCACTCATCCGCTTTAATGTAATTCTTCATATTCTAGTATCAAGTAGTTAGTATCAAGTATCAGTACCTGAGCTAAACTTTATTCTTTATTTTAGTAGCAAGTATTTAGTATCGAGTATTTAGTATCAAGTATCAAGACAGGTGCTATTAGTATCAACCCAAACTTGATACCTGATACTAGCTACTTGATAATCTTTACAATTCCTCTAAATCTGTAACCGTTAATTTATCTAATCCGCTAACTACAACATCTGCATCGGTGAGCACACTTTTTTCGCCGATACCTATAGCTTTCATTCCACCACGTTTTGCAGCTACTACACCGGCTACAGCATCTTCAAAAACCACACATTCTTCTGGTTTAAAACCTAAAAGTTCTGCTCCCTTAAGAAATACTTCTGGGTCGGGTTTTGATTTTGTAACCATGTTTCCATCTACAATCTCATCAAAAAAATGAGCAAGATTGGTACGTTCTAAAATGATTCCTGAATTTTTACTTGCAGAGCCTAATGCCAATTTATAGCCCGCTTTGTGAATTTCAGTTAAAAAATCAACCGTTCCAGGTAAAACTTCAGCAGGAGTCATTTTGGTAATCATATCTACATACCAACTATTTTTCAAAGTCGCCAATTCTTCTTTTTCAGCATCGGTTTTTTCTACACCGCCCCAAGCCAGAATTTTATTTAAGCTTTCAACACGACTTACGCCTTTCAATTGCTCATTTTGCTCTTCGGTAAAATCGAAATCCATGGTATTGGCCAACCGTTTCCAGGCCTGATAATGGTAAACTGCAGTATCTACCAAAACGCCATCCAAATCAAATAGACAAGCCTTAATTTTACTCGTGATTACCGAGTTGGAATTTGTATGTGTTTTTAGCATTGTATTATTTTTATTTTGCTTAATAATTTCATCGCTTTAATTGAACGAAAGTGATGCCAAATGATTAAACATTTGCAAGTCGCTTATTATGAAATAATTAAATTTTAATCAATTTTTAAATTTGTTCGCAAATGGACAAAGCAAACACTAATTTAACTCTAAAACCAAAGTTGTTTTTGCCGGAACTTTAATTTCTTTAAATGGTACAGTTTGGTTATTGATAATGTTTTTGGCCGTTGTAGTGCCTATCGTTCTTTCCGCAAAACGGTCTGTATTTAAAGTTTTTTCCTTTTCTGTATTATTGGAAATAACCATCACGGTTCCTTTTGCAGTTTTGTTATAACGGAAGTAAACATAAACATCATCCTCAGGCACAAATTGCATTAATTTCCCGGTTTGCAAAGCAGGACTATTTTTACGGTAAGTTGCCAAGGTTTTAACGTAATCAAAAGCCTCGTTTTCTTTGTTCGTTCTGCCATCTGAGATAAATTTATCTTTTTTATCACCTTCCCATCCACCAGGAAAATCAGAACGAACCAAACCATCAGGATTTGAAAAATTTTTCATTAAAATTTCCGTTCCATAATACATTTGAGGAATGCCACGCATGGTTAACAAAAGCGCCATACCCATTTTGTATTTATCGAAATCTTCATTCACTACAGAATAAAAACGACTCATATCATGGTTATCTAAAGCTATACAATTTTTGGTTGGATCTTGATATAGAAAATCGTGAGCTACAACATCATACAAACGATTAATGCCATCTGTCCAGCCGTTTTTACCATTTAAGGCTTCGTAAATTCCTTCCTTCACCGCCATATCTGTAATGCCTGGTAAATGCGTATCAAAGCCGCGATTAACGGTATTTCCTTGCGTGAAATACGCCTGATTGGCTACGCCAGAAACGAAAGTTTCGCCAAATACAGATAAGGTTGGAAATTCTGCTTTTAATTTGATTGCCCAATCTGCCATGTATTCAGGGTCGTTGTATGGATAAGTATCTAAACGTAGTCCATCAATTCCTGCATATTCAATCCACCAGATGTGATTTTGTGTTAAGTAATTTTGAACGTAGGGATTTTTTTGGTTCAAATCGGGCATGGATGGTACAAACCAACCATCCAACATTTTTTTTCTATCCGCTTCGGATGCATGCGTATCCATAACCGTTTGATCGCGGTAACTGGTTTGTGTATATTTTGGCCATTGGTGCACCCAATTTTTCATTGGCAAATCTTTAAAAAACCAATGTCCGGTACCAATGTGGTTGTGAACAATATCTTTTATCACTTTCATGCCTTTTGCATGAGCCGTTTCTACGTACCTTTTAAATAATTCGTTAGTTCCGTAGCGAGGATCTATTTTATAGTGATCGGTAGCAGCATAACCATGATAAGAAGCTTGCGGCATATCGTTTTCGATTTCCGGAGTCATCCAAACTGTAGTAATGCCTAAATCCTTTAAATAATCTAAATGATTAATTACGCCTTGTATATCTCCACCGTGGCGGTAATACATGCTATCGCGGTTTAGTGCGGTTTCGGTTAAACCTTGCACCACATCATTACTTTTATCGCCGTTAGAAAAACGGTCGGGCATCAATAAGTAAATGAAATCCCTTTGAGTTACCGCTTGAATTCGGTTTGCTGTTTTGTTACGGTTTTTTATTTCGTAATTGTACGAAAATAGTTTTTTGCCATTGGCAGAAAAATTTATAGGAAATTTACCTGCTTTTACGGATAGGGCTAACTCCAAATCAATAAAAAGGTAATTAGGATTTTCAACTTTGTTAACCTTAACCAGTTTTACACCAGGATAAGATAAGCTTGGCGTACTTGCGGCAATATTTTCGCCATGAACAAGTAATTGTAGTTTGGGATTTTTCATCCCCGAGAACCAAAACATTGGTTCGATACGCTCTAATTTTTGAGCAAAAAGATTCGTGCTTAAAAAGAGCGAAATGATTAAAATTAAATTATTTTTCATTCTAGTATGAAATGATACGTGTGAGATTAAAGAACGTAGTTTTACCAGAAAATTTGGTTGAGCATTTGAGTTTGAAACGAAAGTTATCTGACTTAATAAAAATGAGGATCTGATCATATTAAATGCTTAAGAATTTAAAACAATACCCTGCAATTTTGTTTGCAGGGTATTGATTTGATTAAAGTTTTGTCATTGTATAGGTACCACCTTTGCCGTCTGCACTCACAGTTAACACAAGTTTGTAGTTTCCTGCAGTTGCGACAGTAATGTCAGCGCCATTATTACCAATACTTGTTCCCCAATCATGGTTTTTCCTAAATTTAAAAGCACCAGGAGTTAAGGCAACAGTAGCAGTCCATGTATTGTTTCCATCATTTGTAGGTTTTAAATCAGTATCTACCGACCAGTTACTTCCTGGAATTGCATTACCAATGATTGACCAGTAATCTGCATCAGCAAGAGTATAAACGAATGTATTTAAATCCACAGTAAGTAATTTAAATCCCGCAGTTACAGAGTTTATGTCTCCACCAGAAGTACTCAATTTGCCACCACCAGCATCTCCATAGGCAACATCCCATTTTTTTGCAGGTGTTATTTTAAATTTCTGGCCATCAAACTTAATAACACCAGAATAAACGCCGTTACCAGTAATCGATACTAAACTATCGGCACTTGCCGGATTCCAACCTTGATAATTACCAGGAACATATATCCAGGCCGTTAATGGGAACGGTTTTGAATTGATAGTTACAACATTACTATAAGCTGGCGATGCCGTAGTAGAAATAGATGATTTAATTCTAAATTCTACATCTGTATTTGTTGTTGTAGAAATGCCTAAAGACAATAAAAGGTTGTTGAAATCTAAACCATTATATGCTTTAGAAGTAGTTTTTGCATCAAGCAATACTTCTTTAGGTGCTGCAAAGTTTGTTCCTTTAACGGCTAGTTGTAATGTATTCGAAACTGCTGCCTGATAACCAAAGTTTGCATCAGTTAAACTGAAGGTAACAACCGTAGCGGTAAGCTTTGATTTATCTAAAACAACACTCGTTGCTGAAGTTTGTAAAGCACCTCCACTTCCTGAAGTTGCAATTGCTCTAGTTTCATCCTTTTTACAAGACCAAAGCGATAAAGCAATGATGCTGAATGCTAAGGATTTTAAGAAAATTGATTTCATATCTTTTGAATGATTTTATTAATAACCAGTATTTTGTTTCAGATTTGGATTAGCAATCAAATCTGCAGTTGGTAGCGGATATAAATTGCGGTATGCAGGCAATGCAGTACCAGCTTTTACACCACCTTTAAATTGCCATAAATAACTTCCATCTGTATATTTTCCGTAGCGCACTAAATCTGTACGGCGGTGACCTTCCCAGTATAACTCACGACCGCGTTCATCTAAGAAAAAGTCGGTAGTTAAGGTAGAAACGTTTCCTGATGTATTACCATAAGCACGGAAACGTAATGCATTTACATAAGATAAAGCCAACGCAGTTGTTCCGCCCGTTCCACCACGCATTACTGCTTCACCATAAATTAAATATTGTTCAGCCAAACGGAAAATCGGGAAATCTAATGAACTGAATGTTCCATTTAATGATGGAGGCGTTACATTATTTGAACTAACGTTTTTAAATTTAGTTACACGTAACCCATCAGTAAATACACCAATGTCATCAATTGTATTTTTTGTACCGAAGAAAGCACCACGTTTATCTAAAGTTCCGTTTGCATCAGGAAATAAAGCAGGCAAATTAGCACGGGTTCTGTTACCACCCCAGCCGCCGTTAGGCACACCATAAGTTGCCGGATTCATATCACCATTAATGCCTGCATTAATTAAGAAAGTTGTACCACCATAATTTGTGCTGTTAACGCCATCGTAGTTAATGCTTAAGATGGTTTCAAGGTTATTTACATTGTTATCTGTTCTGAATAAATCCATGTAGTTTCCTTTTAACTGATAACCACCGTTGATAACTTTGCTCGAATATGTAATCGCCTCAGTATATTTTGCAGTACCAGTATAAACTTGTGCATTCAGGTAAATTCTTGCAAGTAATGACCACGCAGCACCTTTATCAGCACGACCGTAGTCGTTTGTACGAGGCTCCGGCAAATCTGTTTCAATTGCTTTTAACTCAGATTCTACATAATTAAACAAAGCTGCTCTTTGAATTTGTTGCGGTGCAACTTTACCAATCGCATCATTTTCAGTAACAAAAGGCGGATTGCCAAAAGCATCCATCAATACCCAATATTGATAAGCACGTAAAAAACGAGCTTCTGAACGGTATTTTGCAATTGCCGTTGCATCAGCACCGGTAATGTTACGGCTAGCTAATTTCTCAGGCGTACTTTCGCGAAGAAACTCATTAACAAACGTAATTTGTAGAATACTTCTTGAATATAAACCCCTTAAGAATTGGTTATCAACACTTGGTGTAGAATAATCTAATTCTGGAATACCAGTATCGCCCCAAGCACAGATTGCTTCGTCAGTTGTTAACTCTTGAGAAGTCCAGAACAACCTTAAAAAATCTGCAAAACCAGAGTTTAAACCACCAACATCACTGTTATCAGAACCCGAAGGACTAGTTAATGAGTAAGTAGCATATAATTTAACCAAACTATTTTTATAACCTGCTGGAGTTGCATAAACAACATCAGCAGTTGCATCGTTAGTTGGCTTTAAATTTAAAGCATCTTTCTTACAAGAATTTAAAGAAAGCAGTAAAGCGCCTGATGCTAATAATATTTTAAATGAATTTTTCATCTTAATCTTTTATTTAAAAACCAACATTTAAGCCTAAAGTGAATGTTCTTGGACGAGGATAAAATTGATAATCAATACCTGTAACCGACTCCGGATCTACACCTTTGTACTCAGATACAACAAACACATTCTGACAGTTTGCCGAAATACGCATTGTTGTATTTCCATTTGCTGAAAGTTTACCAACATTGTATGTTAACCCAACATTATCCATCTTTAAGAATGAAGCATTTTTGATGTAATAATCACTTAAATATTGGCTGGTTTGGAAGTTTGTATTGTAAATATCTCTTCCAGAATTATTCAAAATACCTTGTGTACTTAAAACATTGTTTCTGATACCAAAGTTCGAAGAAACGTTATCGTAAATGTAGTTACCGATATTTGCTCTTAAGACAGTATTTACAGTCCATTTTTTATAAGTGAACGATGTATTGAAACCAAATGTGAAGTTTGGATCAGGTGATTTATAGAAATATTGATCGCTTGTGTTAATTACACCATCGCTATTTAAATCTGCATAAACACCTTCTAAAGGCACACCGTTTGCATCATAAACTTGTTTATAAACAAAGAATGCACTTGGCACCTGGTTTACTGCGTTGTATTTAAGCGTTACACCTGTACCACCTGTAATGTCTCCTGCTGAAACTTTAGAACCAGCATCAGGATTTAAGGTCAAGTTTGTGATTTTTCTTTTGTTGTAAGCCATGTTGAAACCAAAATCCCATGTTACATTTTCTTTCTGAATGGCAACAAAGTTTAAGCTAGCCTCAATACCTTTAACTTCCATATTACCAACGTTAGTAGTTAGTAAGTTAGTAAAATTTGTACCTACCGGGATATTAATTGTGCTTAACAAATCCTTAGTTTTTTTGTAATAAGCATCTACACTACCATATAATCTTCCTTTTAAGAAACCATAATCTAAGCCAGCATTATATGTGGTTGTAGTTTCCCATCTCATATCAGGATCGTAACCAGCAGGGCTAAAATAATTATATAACGTATTGCCAACCTGATATTGACCAGTATTAGTGTTAGCATAATATCTTGAAAGATAATTGTAGTTACCAATTGTTTCACCGTCTTTATTTCCGGTTTCACCATAACTTAATCTCAATTTCAAATCAGAAACCACTTTACTATTTTTTAAGAAATCTTCGCCAATAATTCTCCATGTAAAACCTGCTGATGGGAAATAACCCCAACGGTTTTCTTCAGCAAATCTCGAAGAAGCATCAGCACGCATTGTTCCCGATAAAATATATTTATCAGCCAATGTGTAAACAAATCTTCCGTAGTACGATAATAGTTTTTGTCTTTCAACAGCGAAAGGAAATACTGGAGTTACTAATGCCTCACCTGTTCCTTTGTAAGAAGTGTAATTGAAATTTGTGGCTGAGTTATCGTAATAGCCGTAACCTGCAGTAACATCAAATCTACTGTTAATACTTTCTACGTTTTTAGCATAGTTTAAGTAAAATTCTGAGAATTTATTGTGCTCAATATTTTTTCTGTTAGAGTAAGAACCATTCGTAGAAGCGCTTTGAGCAGCAATAATTGGCACTCTTGTATAACCATATCCTTTAGATACATCATAACCTAAGTTTAAGTTGGCATGTAATTCTGGCAAGAAATGGAAAGAATAATCGAAACGAGCATTACCAAAACTTCTTGCAGCATTACCGTGATTATCTTGTTGTTCGATTAATGCAAGCGGGTTACGTGGCGCATTTGGATTTGGAACCGTTCCGTTAATCCACTCATAATAACCACCAAATTGGTTTGCTGCATAAACAGGTTTAGTAGGATCAAATTGAATAGCATTACCTATTGCCGCATCGTTTGGAAATTGAGATTCTGTTAAAGTTCCTTTTAAGCTTAAATCAATTTTTAAATGGTCTGTAAATAATTTCGGCGAAAGTGTAAAACCACCAGTTGCTCTTTTTAAATCACTTTTAATAACAACACCTTGCTGATCTAAATAACCAGCAGAAACGCGATATGGAACACCTTTAAATGAACCAGCAATACTTAAATTATTATCAGTTGTAAAAGCAGTTCTGTAAATTACATCCTGCCAATCTGTACTTGCGGTTCCTAAAAGTGCTTTCTGAGCTGCGTTGCCGTTTGCATTAACATAAGCACGAACTTCATCAGCAGATAATACATCTACCTTTTTAGCAACCGTACCAATTGAGTTGTTTGTATTGAAGTTAATTTGTGGAGCACCTGAGGCACCTTTTTTAGTAGTAATTAAAATTACACCATTTGATGCTCTAGAACCATAAATAGCAGTTGCATTTGCATCTTTTAATACCGTAAATGTTTCAATATCATTCGGGTTGATTAACGAAAGCGGACTTGGCGCATTACCAATGCTGTTTCCACTAAAAGGCACACCGTCAACAACAATTAAAGGATCGTTACTTGCATTTAATGATGCACCGCCACGAACCCTGATTGTGCTTCCGCCACCCGGATTACCACCGCCTGAAATGATGTTAACACCAGCAACTTTTCCTTGAATTAATTGCTCAGGTGTTGTAATGGTACCTTTTTGGAAATCTTTAGCACTTACTGTAGTGATGGAACCAGTCAGGTTTTTCTTTTCGGCTGTACCGTAACCGATAACAACCACTTCATTTAACTTTTGCGCATCTGGCACCAACTGAAAACTTACAGTTGAATTAGCTGCAATGCTTACTGGTTTATCCATGGTTTGGTAACCTACAAAACTAGCAGATAAGGTTAGGGAACCTGTTGATAAACCCGCCAGTTTGAAATTACCATCTGCATCTGTTGATGTGCTTCTGGTAGTTCCTTTAACTAAAATAGAAGCACCAGGTAATGGTTGGCCGGTTTCATCAAGCACCTTACCAGAAATTGATCCGGTTTGTGCTTTTACGATTAATGCTGATAAAACGAACAGCATCAAAAGCCCCTGTTTTAACAGGTAAAATACTTTCATATTCGAAGCTCTTTTAAGTATAAAAATTTGGTTAAATATTATTGTGATTTACACACCCGACTAATTTACAGCACTAAATCAGAATACAAAATTTATTTAAAAAATATATTTTCATAGATATTTGACCATTGAATTTTCGTTGAAAAATTGTGAATTTTTAAATATTACGATTTCACTTACAACAAGATTTTATTTATTAACAAGTTAATAATCAATGTGTTAAAAATACAAAAATTAAAATTAAAGTGTAATTTTTACACTAAGTGATTTTTATACTTATTTTCGGGAACGTTCCCGACTATTTTCAGCTGATTTAAGAATATTTTTCGGGAACGTTCCCGAAGAAAATCGAAAATTCTGCGTAAAATACACTAAGTGAGGATATTTTTTATCAAAAAATCACTGAAAAAACGATATGGTATCTAGTGCTTTTTAGGCGAATTTGAGGTCGAATTTCTCATGATTATTTTCGACTGTAAAACCACTTCTAATGAGCTGTTTTTATTCTCCTTTTCACCCAAAACTTTAAAGAGCATTTTGGCTGCTTCCATCCCAATTTCGGTAGCGGGTTGGGTTATTGTTGTTAATGATGGATTTAAAAGCGGAGCGATTTCCAAACTAGAGAAACTAATGATTTTTAAATCATTTGGTATAGAAATATTTAAATCATAGCAAGCATAATATGTTGCAAAAGCTAAACGCTCAACCGAAGTAAAAATACCATCAGGTTTTAATTCTGTTAAGGCTTCTTTGATAATTACACTGTTTTCTTCATAACTATTACTACAATCAACAATTAATTGTTCTTCAAAATCTAAGTTATGTTTTGCCAACGCATCTATATAACCTTGCATACGCGTTTTACCAATAGATAAACTTTTATTTACCACGAGATAGGCAATTCTCTTACAACCTTGCTCAATTAAATGTTCGGTAGCCAAGAAACTACTGTTATAATCATTCGTAATTACACGAGGGGTTTCGATGTCTTCATAAATCCTATCGAAAAATACAAGTGGCAACCGCTTCTCCCCAAACATATTTAGGTAATTATGGTCATTTGCTTCACCAGATACCGACATAATGATCCCATCCGCCCTACCATTGTGCAAATGCCTGATGAAATTAATTTCTTTATTAAAATCATCATCGGTAACGTAAATTAAAATATGATAACCATTTTCTCTGGCAACCCGCTCTATTCCATGTATCGCTTGTGAGAAATAATTATTGGCAAGTTCAGGAACAATTACTGCAATCGTTTTACTTTTTTGCTCGCGTAAATTACTGGCGTAATGGTTTGGTTGGTAGTTTAATTCTTTAGCTTTAGCCAAGATGAGTGCTTTCGTATCTGCCTTTATATCACTATTATCTCTAAAAGCCCTTGAAATTGTAGAGGTAGATAAATTTAAAGCTTCTGCTAATTTCTTTATATTAATGCTATCCATTTGGTTAACAAACCTTATAATTGTAAAAATTCTGCTGTAAATATAAAATATTATAACACTAATACGTTGAATTTTAAAAAATCGAAAAATCCTCAAAAAGCGTTAATTTTGTAAATAAACTCATACATTGAAGTTTATAAATTTGCGAAAGCAAATAAATATTTATTAATTAAAACAAAACATATGCATTAAGTATTAATACTGTATTGAAATTCAATTTTTACGTGAATCAAACAGACACTAGTACTTGAATAAATTTAATGGAAACTAAAAAAATTCTTATTGCCGACGATGATGAGGGCATAGTCGATGCGGTTTCGATGATATTAGAAGTAATGGGCTACGAAGTGGATTTTACTTATGATGGAGGTGCGGTTTTAGACGCTGTAAAGAAAAGACCAGATTTAATACTCTTAGATATTTGGATGAGCGGACATGACGGCAGAGATATTTGCAAACAACTTAAAAGCAATCCTGATTATAGTGGCATTCCAATTTTAATGATTTCTGCAAGTCGCGACATCAAACAATCCGCCTTAGACGCTGGTGCAAACGATTTTATGGAAAAGCCGTTTGAAATGGATTCATTGTTAAACAAAGTTGATTTACTATTGAATTAGATTTACTTAAACTTTTATTACATTTAATTGTTGGAAGTCGCATCGGTATTTCTACCTATGGATTTTCGCTGTCTTCGCTTTTGAAATAAATAGTTTCTGGTAGCGCTTTGAAAACAAATTCTGTAACGTAACAGAGCCAAAGTTTGTGATTTACAAGATTACCTTTAAAATGCTCAAGTAAATAATCACCTCCACCGCCTAAATTTTCTTCACGAGCATAAACAAGAACCAGTCGCTCAGCATCAGCCATATGGCTATCTGCCCAAATTATTTTACACCCATTACTTGATTTCGAAATCCAATCTAGCAATTCATCGGCTCCTTCTACCATTTGTAAATCAGCAGGATCTCCTGCCCACTCTGGTATATCTGCATACCATTCGCCTTTTGCATTTTTGTAAAATCTGATTGCTCTTTCCATATTTTGTAAAGAAAAAAAATCTAAATCAATTTTCAAGATAAAAACCCGATTTTAGATGATTAATGCTGGAGCAAGACAAACAAAGTTTTAGGAAAATCATTCATATTGATATGGATGCCTTTTATGCATCTGTAGAACAGCGGGATTTTCCTGAATACAGAGGCAAACCCCTGGTTGTAGGTGGCAAACCCGATAGCAGAGGTGTTGTTGCCACAGCCAGTTACGAAGCCCGCCAATTCGGAATTCGATCTGCAATGTCTTGCAGCAAGGCTTATCAACTGTGTCCAACAGCAATATTTGTATATCCAAGATTTGATGCATACATCGCAGTTTCAAAATCAATCAGAGAGATTTTTAGTCGATATACAGATCTCATTGAACCACTTTCTTTGGATGAAGCCTATCTTGATGTTACAGAAGATAAACTCCATATCGGTTCAGCTATCGATATTGCAGAATCTATTAAAGCAGCCATTAAAAACGAATTAAATCTTACAGCCTCTGCTGGGGTTTCAGTAAATAAATTTGTTGCGAAGATTGCATCTGATATGAATAAACCAGATGGGTTAACTTTCATCGGACCATCAAAAATAAAGGCTTTTATGGAAAAGCTACCTGTTGAAAAATTCTTTGGTGTAGGCAAGGTAACCGCAGCCAGAATGAAAGCAATGCAGTTAAATACGGGTGCTGATTTAAAAAAACTTACCGAACAGCAACTAATTGCACAGTTTGGTAAAACGGGTAAATTCTATTACAAAATTGTTCGAGGTATTGATGATCGTCCGGTTCAGGCACATCGAGAAACAAAATCTGTTGGTGCAGAAGATACATTTGCAGCAGATACAAGTGACGTTTCGGTTATGCATAATCTTTTGAATCAAATTAGTATAACGGTTGCCAATCGACTTGAGCAAAAGCAACTAAAAGGAAAAACCATCACTATTAAAATTAAGTTTGAAGATTTTAAACAGATAACAAGAAGCCGTTCCTTTATGTTTCAAATTTACAAAGCAGAGTCTATTTATAAAGAAGCTATAATTTTACTCAGTGAAGCAGAAATAGGTTTTGCTAAAGTTAGGTTATTAGGTATTACCATTTCTCGTTTCTATGATGATTTAATTGACAACAAAACAATAGATAATCAATTAGAATTTGAGTTTTAGTATTGATATCAATTTTTCATAGATAAACAAAACTATTGCCAATAAACATTTATTCGGCCATTTACGAATTATAAATTCATTCTATTAAATTATAATTCTTATCTTAACTCGTCGAAATTAAAGCATTCCTCAATGAAAGTCATGGTCAGAAAAAATGCTGAGGCATTAGAACAGGAGCTTATATGGCTTCAAAAAATAATAGACATCAGAATTAAATCTTTCTTTAATTTAGAACATGAGCATACTAGTATTTACGATGTACAACCGCCCGACATTAGTAACGACGAATCTTTTTACGCTGAAGTGCTTAAGCGAGATAACATAAGTACAGAAGAAAGAATTGTGCTACTTCTAGCGTTGGCACCGCACATCAGACCTGAAATATTTGATGTTTTTTTGGTTAAAAATCCTACCTACGATAAAAATTATACAGAATTTGGTGGTGTTAAAGATAAAAAATACGATGGTTTCATTCCAACAGGAGAAACGGCCTCCTTTATTTTAGCCGACCAAAATCTGGAAAAAAGATTTCATCTTTTTAATATCTTTTGCGATGAGCATTATTTTAGCAAGCGTAATATTTTATACATTGTGAAACCTAAAAACTACGAACCATATTTATCTGGTGCGTTAATAATTTCGCTGGAATATTTAAGTTATTTAACCGTTGGCGTTTCAAAATTCACTGCACCAAACCCCCTTTTCCAAGAATAAGTTCATAAATCAAATTTGGTATTTCCAGAATTTGCTTTTCTACCTGAGGTACTCTTGTCAATAACGATATTAAAATGATGGAATAACCTACGACAAATTGTTAACACCTTTGCTTAACCGATAATTTTTAACCGTTGAGAAATATGAATAACCTAAGATGCTGCTTCCAAATAAAGCCTTTAACAATAACGATTTTACTTGTTATATTTTTTAACGCACTAACTTTTGCACAATCTGCAAATATGGTAAGAATTGCTCAATTGGAAATCCACCCACAACATTTATTGCAGTATAAAAAACTTTTAGAAGAGGAAATTACAAACTCAATTAAAAAAGAACCCGGTGTTATCACATTATATGCAGTTGCAGAAAAAGACAGACCAAATTTCGTAATGATATTTGAAACCTATCAGGATGAAAAGGCCTATCAAAAACATCTAAAATCAGCACATTTTATAAAATATAAAACTTTAACAGAAAAGATGGTGAAAAGCTTGAAGCTTATTCCTTGTTTACCGATAAGTTTAGGCGCAAAATAAAAGCATTAACGGGTTTAGTATTAAAAAGAAAATAAGTATTAAGAGCATAATCGTAAAAAAGCAAAAAGGATTAATAAGCTACATACAAATTCAGCTATCGTCTTAATATTATTGATGTGTTTTTAACCACTCTAACCTGCGTTGGTCTGGTAAGTGCTTAACAGAAAAATTTTCAAATTTGGCTTCAAAACCTTTACCATCCGGACTTGCAGCCATCAAACCTACCATTACCGGAGCATTATCCTGCAAAGGTGCATTGCGTGTCATAATGTAGTTTTTATCATCAAGAGAATAAAAAATCTCTAATGCATCCAATCTGCGAACAACTTTTATCCAAATATACGGCGGAACCTTCTCCAAGGTTAAAACACTCCAATCGCTTTTATTATGCGTAACAACTGTACTTACATTAAATTTTCCATCAACAAATTCTACGCCTGTTTTAATGTAGTTTTTCTCATTAGTTCGTATCATTAAACCCATCTGATCGAAACGTGCTTTGTAAGCGCCTGTTAGTTTCACCTTCGCCTCAAACTCACCTCCATAATTTGCATAGTAAAAGGGAGCATCATCAACTGTAAAACCATAATGGGATATACGCCAATAATCACTTTGTGGTGTTACCTGCATTATTAGGCTGTTATTTTTAATTTGCCATTTTGCTGGCTCATTAAACCATTGCATTTTTTCCAGGCTCTGCGCTTTCAATTCTGTCAGACCTAAAATTAAGCCAAGCACTAAAAATATTTTTTTCATTGTTGAAGATTTCATGTTTTGATTCTTAAATCACCATTCTACTTTAGTAAGTTAGCAAAGTTATTTGTAGCCAATTATAAATTCAATGGTAAAAAATAACCATAGCAAGTCTTAATGAATGAGAGAACGCCTCGATATAAAACTTTTTTCACAAGCTTTCCAAAGCAATTTAAATAAGGATTTTCAGTTAGAAAATGCAAAATACGTTGCACAAATGTATAGCAAACTAGAAAACTGTATCAGTGTTTTAAGCGATTTAAAAGCAAGAGAAAGTTATATTTATTACAGCATTGTTGCAGATAAAATTGGGCTTACCAGCAAGCCTACAGAAATAAAATCCATTTGGGAGGACGAATTATTAAGTAAAGTACATCCCGAAGATCTTCAAAAAAAATATCGCCTCGAGCTTCAATTTTTTAATACAATAAACAATCTTGATGTTGCCGAGCGAACAAATTATCAGTTAATTACGCGTTTAAGAATTAAGGATTCAACAGGAAAGTACATATTGATAAAGCACAGGTTGTTATACATTTCAAGTTCGGATGATGGCAGTGTTTGGCTTGCCTTGTGCCTTTACGATGTTATCTGCGCCCATCCAGAATTTATAATTCCTGATGGCGTAATTATTAATACCTTAACCGGAAAGGTAATAGAACACGATGAACAAAAATTTAGCAATATTATCTCAGAAAGAGAAAGGGAAATTTTAAATTTGATTAAGCTTGGTTATAGAAGTAAAGAAATTGCAGATAAGCTTACTTTAAGTATTAACACTATAAACAGACATAGGCAAAATATTTTTAATAAACTGAATGTAAACAATGCGCTCGAAGCTTGCCGGATTGCAGAAACTACTGGTTTGCTATAAGATTTATAGAGCAAAACCTAAAGAAGTAAAATAATTATCCAGAATAACTAATTAACCACAACAAAATATAAACTAATGGCACTTATCAATCCTCACATTAACTTCAACGGAAATGCCGAAGAAGCCTTCAATTTCTACAAATCGGTATTTGGTGGAGAATTCTTAAAAATTATGCGTTTTAAAGATATAGCAAGCGAAGAATTTCCGGTCTCAGAAAATGAAGCAAATAAAATAATGCACATTGAATTACCAATTGGCCCCAATATTTTAATGGGCAATGATGTACCAGAAATTTTGGGAAAAACTAATGAAAACGAAAACAGAAGCAAAATTTCTATAAGCACTGAAAGCAAGGAAGAAGCTGATAAAATATTTAATGGGCTTTCATTAGGTGGACAAATTGAGATGCCGATTTCTGACAGTCCTTGGGGAACATATTTTGGAATGTTTAGAGACAGATATGGCATCGAATGGATGGTGGATTTCGCCCCAAATTCTGAGAAGTAAAACAATATTGATTAGCTAACGAACGATTTTGCTCAGATTGCAATATGTAATTGGAATTTAAACCATAATAAGACAAGACGTTTTCATCGAAAATCTTTGAATTGTTCACATAATTAAAACAATATTAATGCTAATGGAAGAAATAGAGTTAAATAAACTGACCGACCAAGAATTATTAGAAGAGCAAAAACAACTGAAATCATTCTCTATATTAAATGCTTTCCTAATTGGTGTTTTAGTGGGCATTATCTTAGTTAGTATTTACTATAGTGCTTACAATATCTCACTAATTATACCGCTGTTTCTTATTTATAAATTTGTTAACGACCCAAAAAACAAAAGGGTAAAAAAGGTTAATGAACTGCTAAAGGAAAGGAATATTAGCTGAAATAAATTATTGATTTTCACCATAAAATACAATACCTTTTAGAAAGAATTAAACAATAAGATAATCAAAACAACTACAATATGAGCAAACAAGTTTTCATCAATTTCGCGGTTAAAGACCTTCAAAAATCTATGGATTTTTATACCGCATTAGGCTTTACAAATAATCCTCAATTCTCTGATGATACCGCAAAATGTATGGTTTGGAGCGAAAGTATTTTCGTAATGATTTTAACCCATGAAAAATTCGCAACATTTGCAACAAAACCGATAGCAGATACTAAGGCTGGTTTAGCAGGTCTATTTTCATTATCAGTAGAAAGCGTTGAAGAAGTAAATAGAATCGTTGATGCTGGTTTAAAAACTGGAGGCACCGAGCCAAATGAATTAAGAGACTACGGTTTTATGGTACAACGCACCATCGAAGATTTTGATGGGCATACATGGGAAATTTTCTTTATGGATATGAGCAAGTTTCCAACTAAGCAACCAGCTAGTTAATAAATCTTAGATTTAATCAAATATGACATCTAAATACGAAGATTTAGTAAAAGAAGCTTACAATGCATTCAACACCAGAAATATTGATACGGCACTTGCTACAATGCACCGTAATGTACAATGGCCAAAAGCCTTTGAAGGTGGTTATGTTAGCGGGCATGAAGAAATAAGAGCATATTGGACGAAGCAATGGTCGGAGATAAATCCTATTGTTAAACCAATTGCTATCAATGAAAGAGAAAATGGGAGTTTAGAGATTTTAGTTCATCAAAAAGTTAAAGATTTACAAGGCAATATAATTTTTGATGGAAACATTAAACACATTTACGCCCTTGAAGATAACTTATTGAGACGCATGGATATAGAACTTTAGATAATCCGTTTAAATCCTCTAAAACATTACACCTTATTATGAAGTATCAAGCTTTTTATTACCTCGCATTTTTAACACTTTTATCGCTAAATGCATTTTCACAATCAAAAGATAATGTAGAATTGCAACAGATGTACAATGAAGACCAAAGTGCAAGACAATCTGGTAAAATTGATTGGAAAATTTTATCAAAACAGGACAGTTTAAGAGAGCGAAAAGTTTACGAATTTATTAAGGATGGAAAAATTGTAACCGGAAAAGATTATTATAATTCGGCAATGATTTTTCAACATGGAAGAGATACAACTGCTTCGGCTATGGCGGTTAAGCAAATGAAAAAAGCGATAGAACTTGACCCAACTATTAATAAATGGCTTTTAGCAGCAGCAATTGACAGAGACCTTATGAGAAGAAATAAACCTCAGATTTATGGTACGCAATATATCAAAATGGGTGAAAATGCAAAATTTGAACTTTATAAAATTGATACAACCCAGGTTACAGATGAGCAAAGAAAATATTATAATGTAGAAACCCTTGCCGAGCAAAAGTTAAAAGAACGAAGTATGAATCTGCGTTTGATTTCAGAATATCATTCAAAATCAAACACCATTGATAATACAGTAAACTTTATTAAGGCTGAACTAAAAAAAGGTGCACAATCCGAATATAATGTTTCAGAAAGTGCAATTAATAGTTTTGGTTATCAATTAATGGGAACCGATAAAAACGAGGATGCATTAAAAATCTTTAAACTCAATACAGAACTTTATCCTACAGCCTTTAACGCTTTTGATAGTTACGGCGAATGCCTGATGAAGCTTGGTAAAAAAGACGAAGGCTTAAAAGCATACAAAAAATCATTAGAATTAAATCCGAAGAATGAAAATGCAAGTAAAATTTTAAGCGAGCATAAAATGTAATGCTTACCGCTTTACAAAGCATCCAAAAACTTCAGGTAAAGCGGTACACTTTTTTCCATATATGCTGCTGTTGTATTTAAATCAATTCCATAGTAAGCAAAAAACGGCTTGTAATCTGCTTTAACATATTCAAAAGTAAGGTCGAAAGGCCGTGTGAGCTCTTCAAGCGTAAATTTATATTTTTCACCAGAATTGTATTCATATTCCTCAACACCAACTGACATTGCCAAAGCGATTTTTTTACCCATAACTTTGTAACCGCTTTTGCTTCCGTAAGCCCAGCCATGTATTAAAACTTCATCAATCCATTTTTTTAATAAAGCCGGGCAGCTAAACCAATAAACCGGAAATTGAAATACTATAGTTTCATATGCTTCTATTAATTGTTGTTCTTTTATAATATCAAGATTACCATCCGGATAAGTTTGATGCAAATCGTGAATGGTATAACGCTTAGGATATTTCTTCAATTCGGCTACCCATCTTTTATTAATTACGGATGTTTCTAAATCGGGATGTGTTACAATGATTAGGGTTTTCATAATGCTAATTTTAATCAAAGTTAAGAGCTAAACACCTGATTATGTATATTAGCAACCAATTGTAATGTACTATCAAAAATGTAAGTAATGTCTGAAATTAAACAAACCTCTACCAATTTTGCCAACAAACAAGCCTTAGCTGATGAATGCCCTGAAGTTTATGCTGCAAACTTAATTGGCGGACAATGGGCATTAGTCATTTGCTCTTGGTTGCTAAATGGTAAGCTTCGTTTTGGTGAGTTGAAGAAATTCCTGCCCAACATCACCGAAAGAATGCTCACCCTACAACTTCGTAAATTAGAGGAAAATAAAATCGTTACCAGAACCGTTTATGCAGAAGTACCGCCAAAGGTAGAATACGAATTAACCAAAATAGGTTACGAATTAAAACCCATTATCAAAGGTTTGGAAATATGGGGCGAAGCACATAAAAAGTTAGTTTAACAATCAATAAGTAATATGATGGAAAACTTTATCGAATCAAATCCGGGTCCATTTTACCACGGAACAAAGGCAAGTCTTCAACTCGGTGATTTGATTGAACCTGGTTTCAACTCTAATTACGGAAGCCAAAATAAGGCAAAGTTCGTTTACTTCTCTGCAACTTTAGAAGCCGCAACTTGGGGTGCAGAACTTGCTTTAGGCTTGGGCCATGAAAGAATCTATATTGTTGAGCCTACAGGTTTCTTTGAAAACGACCCGAATTTAACGGATAAGAAATTCCCGGGTAATCCTACAAAATCTTATAGAACTGCCCAAGGCTTGAAAGTTGTTGGCGAGGTTAAGGAATGGGCCGGACATACAATAGAGCAACTAAATACAATGAAAGCACACCTCGCAAACTTGAAAAAGCAAGGTTTCGAAGCGATTGAGGATTAAAATTTTTATTCTAACCTCAATTTAATACAGATTCTCTACAGAATTGACCTATAATTTGGCACTATAAAATTCACAATAATGAAAAAATATAGTGCCCTGATTAAAGTATTTTGCCTATTTGCAATCCTGCTTCTTATCAATCAAAACATATTTGCACAAGAAAAAAAGGTATCAATATCTGGTCAGGTTAAAGAGGCTAAGGATAAATCGACTTTGCCCTTTGCCAACGTTATTTTAAAGAAACAGAATGAAGATAAATTGTTTTCTGGAACAATTAGCGATGAAGAAGGACGGTTTACGCTAAAAGATATACCGAGTGCTGCTTACACGTTGCAAATAAGCATGGTTGGCTATCAAACCATAACAAAAAAAATTAGTGTTGGTAGCTTGAGCACTTACCTGGATTTAGGCGTAATAGAAATTAATGAGGATAGTCAAAACCTGCAGACCGTAAACATTCAAGGTGCTGCAAGTGATGGTTTGGCTAGTAAAATGGATAAAAAAACCTACGATTTATCCAAAAACACAAGTCAGTTGGGCGGTTCTGTTCTGCAAGCCATGCAAAACTTACCCGGAATTAGCATACAGGATGGCAAAGTACAACTTCGTGGAAATGATAAAATTGCAGTTCTAATTGATGGCAAGCAAAATGCAATAACAGGTTTCGGCAGTCAAACCGGTTTAGATAACATTCCTGCATCAGCAATAGAACGAATTGAGATTATCAACAATCCTTCTTCCAAATACGATGCAAACGGAAATGCAGGCATCATTAACATCATCTACAAAAAAAATAACGCTGAGGGTTTCAATGGAAAATTACAAATGGCAACCGGATTTGGAGCCTTATGGGTTAGAAAAGAGAATTCCCCTGGTATTGCGCCACAATATAGTGCTACGCCAAAATTAAATCCCTCACTATCTTTAAATTACAGGAAAAACAAATTCAACACCTTTTTGCAAGCCGATTACCTTTATACACAAACCTTAAATAAAAACGAATTTTCTCAGCGGATTTATGATGATGGCTTAATCCTTAATCAACAGGTAAAAAGAAACAGAACAACAACCTTTACAACAGTAAAAAGTGGTTTCGATTTTAATCCGAATGAACATAATAGCTTTACCTTTTCTGGCTTTTTTAACCGAGAAAAAATTGGCGATTTAGGCGATATTCCATATTACAACAGTGATTTGTCGGTAAGAAATCGTTTATGGCAATTTGTAGAAGATGAGGTTAAATATACGGCAACAGGTTCCGCAATATATGTACATAAGTTTCCACAAGCTGGGCACACCTTAAGCGCTGGTTTTAATTACACCTGGCATGGAGAAGATGAAAAGTATTTTTTCACCAACATAATGCCAACGTTTACAGGAATGGATGCTTTTAAATTATTGTCTGATGAGCATGTGGCTGATTTTAACCTCGATTATGTAAAACCTTTGGCAAGCGGAAGAATAGAAGCCGGTATTAAATTTAGAAATCGTTTTATTCCAACTGACATGCAGTTTTTCCGCGGATTAAATTCGCCAATTGATCCAAATGCCGGAGGTTGGGCAGATTATAGTGAACTTATTCCTGCAGCTTACGCCAATTACATTTACGAAAGCAAAAAAGTTGAACTCGAAGCGGGTTTACGTATGGAGTATGCCAATATAAATTACAAGGTTAACCCTAACCACAACACCTACAAAAGCGATGGTTATGATTATTTCAGGACATTTCCTAACGTGAGATTTGCTTATAAAATTGATGATAAAAACAAGCTGAGCATTTTCTACAACCAAAGGGTGGATAGACCGAATGAAGTTGATATTCGCATTTTCCCGAAATATGATGAACCCGAACTATTAAAAGTTGGTAATCCAACCTTAAGACCACAGTTTACCCACGCTTTTGAATTGGGTTATAAAACAAGCTGGAATAAGGGTTATATATATGGTGCAGCCTTTCATAAAATAATCAATGGCACCATTACCAGAATAGCGACAATTGTACCTGGAAATATCATAATTTATAATATTTTTCAAAATGCCGGCAGAAGTAATAACACTGGAGCTGAGGTACTTTTGCAGCAAGAAGTTGTACCATGGTTTTCATTTAACCTTGGCGCAATCGCTTACAAAAATTCGTTTCAGGCTTTTCAGGTTCAAAATCAATACCCGGTACCAACCCTATATTCAATGCCTTATCAATCCATTGTTTCGGGAAATGGTAAGTTAAACGGACAATTTAAGCTACCTGGGAAAACAGATATTCAACTTTCTATGGCTTATCTGGCGCCTGATATTATCCCGCAAGGCAAAATTGGAAGCCGGTTTTCAACAGATTTAGGCATTAAAAAACGAATTCAAAAAGGTAGTGGCGAACTGTTTTTAAACGCAAACGACATCTTTAACACACTTCGCATTAAAAGAGACATCCAGGGAAATGGTTTTAGACTGGTGAGCACAGATTATTACGAAACGCAGGTTTTCAGATTAGGATATAGCTACAAATTCTAAGCTGACTAAATTCAATCCATTATATTTGCCAAATGGATATAAGATTAGCACGCAAAGAAGATGTTCCATCAATCATGGAATTGGTTAAAAAAGTTGTTCCGTTAATGCGGGCGACAGGAAATTTCCAATGGGGAGATGATTATCCAAACCCTAGAGTTTTTGAAACAGACATTGAAATCGGACAATTGTGGGTTGCTGAATTAGATAACAAAATAGCAGGCTTTTCTGCAATTACAACCGACCAAGACCCCGAATATACAGATGCTGGCTGGGATATTACCGAAGAAGCAATCGTTACGCATCGCCTTGCGGTTAATCCCGATTTGCAAGGAAAAGGCATTGCCAGAGCATTAATGCAACAAGCAGAAATTGTAGCAAACAGCAGAGGCATTAAAATTTTACGTGTGGATACAAATAGTGAAAACCTGGCAACAAATGCTTTATTCCCGAAATTAGGTTACCAGTTCAGCGGCGAAATTGGTTTGGCAAAAAGACCAGGTTTAAGGTTTTTTTGCTATCAAAAACTGCTATAACTAATAAACGGTGTCTTATTGGCTAATACATTTACCTAAGTAAGCAAACCAAAGTTTTCAAAAAGCACCATGAGTTCATCGGTAAAAAGCAACAACGATAATTTGCCTGAACGTAATTTGTTAGGCAACAAACCAAAATATTTTTTAAAAGCGCTTGTAAAATGGGTAGCATGTTTATAGCCTACTTTTTCAGAAATCTCAGCTATCGTTAAATCATTCTCAATTACCATTGATTTTGCCTGCTCCATTTTATATTCGTTCAAATAACCATAAACAGTATTTCCAAATAAGGTTTTAAAATCACGTTTTAGGTTAAACTCATTTGTACCAACTTTTAAAGCAAGCGATTTTAAAGATAGCTGTTCACCGGTATTTTGAATTAAAATTTCTCTGGCCTCAAACATCTTTTCCATATCCGTTTGTTTTAATTGGGTTGGTAATATATTATTTTGCGCCTGATCAAATTGCGAAATCTGTAGCGCCAAAAGTTCTATAACTTTTGATTCTAATAGAAGTTGCTCATGGAAATCGGCATTATTTAAAGTACTTAAACGCCGCAAAACCGAACTTATTTCTGGTGTAATTGGCAAATTTAAAGAAGAAAGCACAACAGGCTTTCCACTATCATTTTGCAGCATTAATTTACGATATGCTTGGTGCTCAACAGGTATATATCTCCTTAAAAACTCTTTACTCAGATTAATACAAACAACCTCATCCTTAAAACTGCTCATCAACATTCGGTTAAACTTTAGCGTAACTTTAAATAAATTATGTTGTTGTGCCCCTATTTCTAAATCATCTGCAAAGTTGCCTCCTTTGTTAAGTCTGATGCTACCTTTCATCACAAAAATCATTTGATAAAATTCTAGCTGCGCATCATCCTCATAACCCATTTTTATTTCCAGTTTATTACTGTCTGCAACATTAATACTGTGGCTAATTGTAATCGATTTATTAAATGAATACACACTATCCGGAGTTGAATTACATTCTCCTTTAAGCGTTGTTTCTTCTCCCGATTTCGTCATATGCAGAATTTATCTTTGCAACAAAGTTATTCTTATTAAGACCTATTCTAAAGAAGAAGTTAAAAAAGTTACACATCATCAATGAAACACGCTTTACTATTAATATCATTTCTAACCTTTTCAATTGCTATAAAAGCGCAAACCAGCACTTTAATAGGTAAAATCATCGATGAACAAGGTAAACCATTCGCTGGTGCTACAATATCTATAAAAGAAATTAATAGAAGTACCATGACGGATGACGATGGTAAATATGAGATGAAGACTTTACCATATGGAACTTACAGTTTGCACATAAGCTCGCTGGTATCTGAGCCAAAGAAAGTTATTGTTAAAATTGATGCAGCTACAATAACAGTTAATTCTAAAGTAAAAAACTCATCAGATAAAGAACTCGGTCAAGTAAATATTCAAGGAAAAACGGAGAAGAAAAAGATTGAAACTTCGGGTTTTGCTGTAAATGTGATTGATACCAAAGAAGCATCGTTAAGAAACCTACAAACCAATGAACTACTAAATAGAACAGTTGGTGTTAGGGTTCGTCAAAGCGGTGGCCTTGGCTCTGATGCAAGCTATAACTTAAACGGCATGTCTGGCCGGGCAATTGGTGTATTCATTGATGGTATTGAAATCTCTACCTACGGCTCATCATTCAACTTAAATAATATTCCGCCTGCTTTAATTGAACGTATTGAAGTTTATAAAGGTGTTTTGCCTGCACACTTAGCTGGAGATTTTTTGGGAGGCGGTATTAACGTAATCCTTAAAAAAGGCGGCATGCGCAATAACCTAATTGCATCTGCTTCTTATGGTTCATTTAATACACAGCAAACAGATGTTAGCGGTATGTTCCGCGATGCGAAATCTGGTTTTACCGTTCGTGGTTCTGGTTTCTACAGTTATACTGACAATGATTATGAGGTATGGGGACAATTTGTTAGAAACGAAATGCCCAATGGACAAATGGTAGAAACCAGAGGCAAACGTTTTAATGATGCCTATAAATCCTTTGGTGGCCGCTTTGAATTAGGTTTTACAGATGTAAAATGGGCTGATAACTTAATGTTAAATTACAATTTTTCTGATACTTATGATGAAGTTCAACATGGCCAGTACATGAGCCGCCCTTACATGGGTAGGTTTACAGAATCGCAAGCACACGTTGTTGGACTTGATTTTAAAAAGAATAACCTCTTCGTAAAAGGCTTAAATTTTAATTTAAATGGGGTTTACAGCGATAGAAAACAATACATTCAAGATACGGTAAGCTATAGATACAACTGGAATGGCGAACGGGTTATCGGAATAAGAGGTGAACCACTAAGAACTTTAAATGGTGGTCAGCAAGGTTTACCAACCATGAATACCATTACCAGACAAATTGCTACACTACGTTCGAGCTTAAGCTATAACATCGTTCAAAACCATAAAATTGTTCTCAACCACATGTTTTACGTGGTTGATAGACAGGATTCTGATGCCTTGAGAACAGTTTTAGAAAGAAACTACTTATCTACAAGTGATTTAACCAAAAATGTTTCCGCATTATCTTACGAAGCAGAAACTTTTAACGGTCGTTTAAGAACCAATTTATTTGCGAAATACTATCAGCAGAAAATCGACCGTATGGACCCGATACAACAAACCATTAACGGACAACCAACAAGGGTAGAGAGAATTACAAGCGACAATAGAAATACAACTGGTTACGGTTTTGCGGCTTCTTATTCCATTATTAATAATTTAGTGCTAATTGCCTCTGCAGAGAAAGCGATAAGAATGCCCGGCGAATCTGAAATTTTCGGTAACCAGGCAGACAACTTAACGCCTAATCCATCCATCCGACCAGAGATTAGCGATAACTTCAACTTAGGTTTTAGAGCAGGCGCATACCAAATTAACGACCACCGCATTTCTGTTTCGGGTGCTGGTTTTATCCGCAATACAAAAGATAAAATTGTATTACTCTCGAACGATAGAAATATAACCAACGTAGAAACAACAAATAATGTAAACCTTTCTGGCGTACGCTCAGTGGGTTTCGAAGCCGAAGTAAACTATGTTTACCGAAAACTGAATGTGGTGTTAAACCTATCTAAGTTTAATGCTTTACTACAAGATAATGCTTCATTATTTAATGGCAGACAGATACCAAACGAACCATTTTTCACGGCTAACGGAAATGTACAATATCGATTTAATGATGTTTTACAAAAAAAATCGATGGTTAATCTTTATTACAATTTTGGTTACGTCCACCCATTTGAAACCATTTGGCAGCTTAGGCGTGATGACTTTAATGTTACTCCTACGCAGTTTATTCAAGATTTAGGTGCAAGTTATCGCTTTCCTAATCAACGCATGGTTTTGAGCTTCGATGCAAAGAACATCTTAAATAAAGAAGCTTACGACAATTTTGCTGCTCAAAAACCTGGCAGAGCCTTTTACCTGAAATTTAACTATACCATTAATAATTTTTAAAAATCTAATTTATAAAAGATGAAAAAGCAATTTTTAAAACTCCTGATGTTAGGAGCTGTTGCAACAACCGTTACGCTTGCAGGTTGTTCAAAAACCGGAGAAAATCCTCAACCTGAAGAAAACTTAGGCGATTCTAACCGTTGGATTACACTGTCTGGTGCTTTAATGGGTACAACTGCCGGTGATGGTAATGGTGGTACAATGGTTTACTCTGTAAGTGTAAACGATGCTAAGGACCCTAATAAATCTTTCAGCGTTTATGATAACGGTTTCCCGGTAAGATCTCAACGTACGGCTCGTTTACAATCATCAAATGATGGTGCAACACTATTTAACATTGCATATACAGGCGCAAATGGAGGTGAATTTTCTAAATACAAAGTTAATGGTGGTTCTAACTATTCAGAATTATCTGATAAGGTAAACATATCCAGTTACGCAACAACCTCACCTAGATGGGTTAAATTATTTGATAACGACCAAACTGGAGTTGCAGTAAACGTTTCAGGTGTAAAAATTACGACTAGCGCAAATGGTACTTATGCATATGCGAGAGGTACATCAACTGTGTTATCTTTAAATTTACAAGCAGCAGGTATTAAAACTTACGAGCAATATGAAATTCCATTAGCTACCGCAGAAGAAGCGCAAGGTTTTTACATTGGCCGTTTAGACGGACCAGTATTAAACAAAGCTGGCGATAAATTAATCATCGGTGCATCAAGAAGTAAATATAATACAACAACTGGTGTTGCAGATAATACTGGAACAGTCAAGATTTCATCTAAATCAGTTGTTGTAGATTATCCTTCTTTAAAAAATCCAAGGGTAATTTCTTCTACGGTTAGTCAGGGAAATACAAATGGCTACCGCAGCTTTAACTCGTTCTTAGCTGAGGATGGCAACATTTACCAAGCTACTCAAAATGGCACTTCAGGTTCTCATATCTTAAAAATTGGTGCAAACAATGAGTACGACAATAGTTACGTATTCAGTTTAGATGCAGCTTTAGGCGTAACAGGAAGTTATGTTGATGCTTGGAGATACGCTGGAAATGGAGTTGGAATTATTGCTTACAACATTGCTGATAAAGGCGGTTACCTTGCTCTAGTTAACTTAAATACCAGAACAGCAACAAAAGTTGCTATTCCAGATGATGCTGATTTGAGCTTTGGTCAATATCAAGGATTTGTAGTAAACGGAGATGAAATTTTCGTTGCTGTAACACCTGTTGGTAAAGATGGCAACATCTACATCATTAACAGCAGAACTGGTGTATTAACCAAAGGTGCTAAACTCGTAAACAAAATAGGGAACCATTACATTGGTGTGTTTTAATAGGTTCAATGAAAAACAAAAAGGGCATTCAAATAATTTGAATGCCCTTTTTGTTTTTGCTTTCTCGTCATCCCCGAATAGGCGGGAAACCTAAAGCACTATACAAATTGCTTTAATTCCCAATTAAGTTGGGATTGACGAGTGCTGTATTAAAATAATTTTTCTTGTGGAGGCGTTGCACCAGCTAGTCTGATGTAAACTGTAGCTTGGCCTCTGTGGTGCGTTTGATGCTCAAAACATTTATCGATAGCTTGTTTCTTGGATAAATCGAATCTACCAAAAAGCTTAACCATTTCGCTTAATTGCGCTGCTGTGAGTTTTTTAACGCTTGCTATTACAAAATCGTAGCTAGCCAAAACATCTTTAGTAACCGTTGCTTTTGATTTATCGGTTCCTTTTTCTAAAGCACCCATTGCCAACGGACTTTTCTCTCCAGTTGCGGTTGCTGCGAATGCATAATTCGCATCTGCTAGGTGAAGAAACTGATCTGCGAAAGAGCGCATTTGAGGTGTTGGTTTTAAGCTGTAAGAAGCTTCGGGCATTACATCTAAATATTCTTTTGTGTATGCTTTGGCTCTCTCCCATTCTTTAACAACTTCATCGGTTGTTGTTTGTGCTTTTGCTGCTCCCACTGTTAACACGAACAATGCAAGCAAAGTAATTTGTTTTAGTTTTTTCATTTTGTTGCTTTTAAAAACCCCAGAAAACATGAGGTTAAACAAAGATAGTTATTAATGTATTTCAGAAAACAAGCGTAAATAAAAAAGAAATTCTACAGTAATTGCTCAAAGCAGCACCAAATCCAAAGATTTTCGCAAAATTTCAACCACCTTATGCATTTCATCTTTATCTAAATGACCAAAACCTAAACGAATTGCCCGAAGATGTTTAGTTTGGTAAAGTATTGTTTTTGGCAAGAATAAACCATCTTTTGCGCACTGCTGTTTTAGTTTAATTAAGCTAAAATCATCAAGCCACTCTACCCAAATGGCTAAACCTCTTGCGGGTATTTTGAATTTTATTCTGCCATTTAGTTTTTCGTTAAGCAAGTTCACAAAATCATCTCTACGCTCTTTGTATATTTTTTTGTTTTTTTTCGCAAGGCGATGAACCTCTCCATCTTCTATCCAATGGGTTAAAACTTGTTCTTTTATGACATCAATTCCAGGTTCTAAAATCCGCTGATGCTTCTCCACTTCGGCAATAAACTCAGCTGGTGCGGTAATAAATCCATAACCAAAACCCGATGGTAAAGAGCGGGCAAATGAACCAATATAAACTACATTGGCATTTGGATTTACAGCACAAAGGGGCAAAACTGGGTTATTATCATAATGAAAATCAAAATCGTGATCATCTTCTATCACAACAAAACCATAGGCATTTGCAAGCTCCAAAATCTCCATTCTTCGCTTTGCACTTAAACAATTTGTGGTTGGATAATGATAATTTGAAGAAAGATACAATGCCCTAATTTCATTCTCATCGCAAACGCTCTTCAATTCTTTTGTGTTTAAACCATCACTATCAACTGATATAGTAATAATTTCAGCACCCCTATCAATCAAGGTCATGTTGGAACCATAATAACTTGGCGATGCAACAACTACTTTATCGCCTTGCGAGATTAATAATTTTGCTGCTAAATATAAACTCACTTCATGGCTGTTCGTAGTAATAATATTTGAAGCAGAAATACGCAATCCACGGGTTAAATTTAAAAAGTTAGAAAATTGATTTTTAAATTCAGTATGAGATTGCGATTGTTGTTGTTTCCAGCTGATGCCATTTTTCTTTCTTTTTAGTTTCGATACGTACAATCGGGCCAATATATCAGTTTGCACCAATCTTAAGTCTGGCAAGCCATCGTTAAACTGAAAAGGCAGATTACTGATTTCAATTGGGTCTTCTAAAATCAGCGAACGCTTAAAAATAAAGCTGGTATTTAAATTTTGATAAGGTTTTGTGTCTTTAATTTGCTTTTGATTTGAAAGTATAAAAGTTCCTTTGTTGGGCAAAATTTCTATGAAACCTTGCAGTTGCAAATCGTCAAATGCTTTTATCAATGTATTACGATTTACATTGAGCAGCTTGCACAACACACGTGTACCCGGAAGCTTTGTTCCCTCTGGCAATAAACCCATTTGAATGGCTTTTATAAACTCGAATACGATTTGTAAATAAACCGCAACGCCATCATTTGGCTTAAGCTGAATAAAACTTTTGAAAGGAATTTGAACCGGACTATCCATTTTATTAAAACTGGTACACTTTAATGGTACGGCAAGATACTAATTTTGCAAAAAAAACATACGAATGAAAAAACTTTACTTTGCTATTCTTTTTACAAATCTTACGGGAGCTGTGTTTGCCCAAACCAAAAAAGACAGCACTATCAACATGAACGATGTTGTAATTAATGAAAATCGATTCAACACGCCAATTTCGAAGCAAAACAGAAATATTTATGTGATAGATAATATAACCATTGCCAAATTACCTGGCAGAACACTTCAGGAAGTACTGCAATATGCTAACGGTATAGATATTAGACAACGAGGTGCTTTTGGCGGTCAGGCAGATATTAGTATAGATGGTGGCAGTTTTGAGCAAACCGTATTGCTTTTGAACGGAACAAAAATAATCGACATGCAAACTGCTCACAATATGCTAAACCTACCTATTCCGGTTGAGGCTATTGAACGCATAGAAATAATCCGCGGCCCCGCAGCCAGAATTTATGGCATAAATAGCTTAACAGGTGCAATTAATATTATTACTAAAAAGCCAACAACTTCTGGGGCATTAATTTCAACTTACGCAGGTTCAAATTTTGAAAAAAATACAGATGGTAATGGAAAAACCTTTGTGGGCGGAGGTATACAGATAGGCGGCGTACTAAGCAAAAAAAATCACCAGCATTCACTTTTTGCTTCGCATGATAAAGGAAATGGTTACCGATTTAACACCGGTTTCGAAAATAATAAATTACTATACCAAGGTAATTTTCAAATTGATGAATCGAATACAATTGATGCACTTTTTGGTTATGTAAAAAGTGGTTTTGGTGCAAACGGATTCTATGCTAGTCCTGGCGATAGAAATTCAGATGAACAAGTGCAAACCACATTAGCATCTTTGCAATCTAAACACCTAATTTCAGATAAATGGATTTTAATGCCTCGTTTAAGCTACCGCTATAATTTTGATGATTACCGCTATTTCGGACCTACAAATTTAAACGCTGGTAGAAGCAGACACTATAGCAACTCCTTTTCTGCCGAATTAAACACCACCTACAAAATTACAAGCGGCGAATTTGGCTTTGGGGCAGAGGCAAGAAAAGACGATATTAATTCTACCAGCATTGGTGAACGAAACAGGGATAATTTAGGCATTTACGCTCAGTACAGAACACAATTATTAGAAAAATTAAACGTAAATATTGGTACTTATCTTAACTACAACTCTGATTACAAGTGGCAAATTTATCCAGGCTTAGATGCGAGTTACGAAATTGCAAATGGCATTAGGCTGGTTACCAATATTGGTACAAGTCAGCGCATTCCATCTTTTACTGATTTATATTTAAACCAACGCCCTGGAAATATTGGTAACGAAAATCTTGCTCCAGAAAATGCTTTACAGGCAGAATTAGGCTTTAAAATAGATAGAGGAAACTTCAATTTTAATGCAAATTATTTCTTCAGGAATATTGATAAATTTATAGATTGGACGCGTACAGTAACCACTGAACCATGGCAGAGTAATAACATTGGAGATTTACAAACGAATGGCTTTAACTTTAGAGCAAACTATAATTTCGCGGTTGCAGAAAAATCTAAAATCAATCTTCATTTAGGTTATTCTTATCTCGACTCAGAATTTACGGGCATCAATTCGCAATTGGCTTTTAAGTATTTAATATCATCATTGAAGCACCAGGTTACAAATACTGTTGATTTTCGGTATGCAAACTTTTCAGTATTATTTGCTACACGCTTTAATCAAAGAATGTCCGGACCATCTTATTGGATAAACGATATAAGATTTTCGCAATCGGTAAATAAGTTTACTTTCTTTTTAGATGCACAAAACATATTTGATACAACATATAACGAAATAGGAGCCATACCTTTACCATCAAGATGGATGAGTTTAGGTGTAAAGTTTGTGAGCTTTTAAAAGTACTTCAACCAACAAGCGCCAAAAATTAGTTGGTTCTTGTTGGCATTTTTTAAAAATTTTACTTTTAAAATAAAATTCCTAATTAATAAATGTAATTCTAAAAGACTTTCTGAAATCTCCTGTAATCGAGGTAATTCCAGCCGTAGAAGCATGATCAGTATTACCACCGGTATTAGGTTTGGTAATTACAAACCTAAACTGATCACCTGCATCTAACTTAATAATATCAAATGGTATTGTAATTGTTTGTACCGTATTAGTGGCCATCTCCTCAAAGGTAGAGTTCACAGCAATTCGGTCTGTCCAAACGCCAAGTTTATTTACCTGAAGCACTAATCTAAGTGCTGTTTTGCTACTTGTACTGTTAATTTTCGGATTATAATTTATAAACCCAGAAATCTCATAAAAACCAGATTTTTTAATTGTAAAACCCTGTAAATCTGCATTAAATGTAACGTATGTTGGATTTGCTATCGCAACACTGCTTGTTTCCCAAGGCACTGGAATTAATGTACCCGCATTAAAACTCGTTAAGGTTGCAGATGTTAATGATAAATCTGTTGGAGATTTCATAAAAAAATCATCCGGTGATATTCGAGTTAGAATATCATCTGTGGAAGAGTATGGTTCCCAACTGCTTCCATTCCACATGTAAACATTATTAGCGGTAACCGCATTTAGGCCTGTTGTTGTATTAGTATTAAAAACCCATAAACCCACAACAGGTGTAGTAACTGGAGCGGCTAAATTTGTGCGAGTAAGGCTGACTCTACTCATTAAAAATCCTTTTAGTATTATTCAGGTTCTATACAAAGATCATGTTAGTTGCTTCTGAAATTTTAGAAGATTTTATTTACCTCCACGGCATGTTAAAGGATATAAAAGAAAAGAAAGGAATGGGCGAAGATATTGAGAAGTATATTTTTAATTCGGGAGAACTAAAGCAACTTTCAAACTTTATCAATTCGGTATGCAAACATAAAACTGAAAGAGATAATTATCATGTACATAATCATCATTTTAAACACGAATTCCAAGACTATGGAAGTTCTATTCACGAAAATCAGATCAGTATTAATTCGCTTTCATGGAATAGTACTAACGACAAAACTACTATTCTAATGCCTTCTTTAAAATATTTTGTTGAGATTATTGTTAAACTAAATGATAATTTAGACAAATTGCTGAAAGATGAGCCTGGGTACCTGGATAAGTTGGATGAGATTTTCACGCGAGACTGGAAAGAATCCACATAAATCATCGCTCTTTAAAACCCTAACTAGCTGATAGAATGATTAACCATACATCAAGGACATTATTTGTTGCAGACCTAACAGTTACCATTCCGCATTTTAAGTTCATCGTACTGGTTGATAGCCTTTAAAATATCACTTTTTTCTCCATATAAATATCGATCCGCCTTTTCAACTTGGTGCATATTATATATTGAAACGAAAAAATCCGATTGCGATATGTCATGTTCCAGCCTCAAAATTTTCAGAGGATTCGAATCTACTTCTTTATCAAAGGGGTAAAGACTGACCATATGACTCCTGTCAATTGGCAGATTAAATTTGCAATCAGGAGAATATAGTGGCCAGTCTGCGTGAACTGGCCTATCACTGGATATCAGTCCTAAATTACCTTCATAAGGCGTTACAAGTATATGATAGTCCATCTTCAACCCTGCAATTCGCTTTAACCTTCTTACACTTTCAAGATTAGCGGATTGTCTATTTGAGTTGTTGCTTTCTTTAATAGCCTCCTCGATAGTTTTTCCTTCAAGGTCATATACCGCTGAATCATCGGCAGAATAAATCTTTTTTTGTACCCCAAGTTGTTCGTGTGCCAAAAAAGCATACTCGATTGTACTGTTGAAAATCGAGTTTAATGCTTCAGCAAGTTTCGGAGTTCTAAGTTCTTGCGCAATAATGTAAACCAATATTTTGGTCTTCAATTCAGGAGTGATCAAGTCCACTTCAGGATTGATTAGGGTTTGATAGATATCATGATATATGCTTTCTATGTGCTTGGAATAGTATCTTTCAAGCCACCTTTTTTCATTTTCCGGCAAATCATCGAATGTATAATAATCTCTTATCTTACAAATATTTTTAATGTTCTGTCTGTGAATTTTTTGAACCTCACTTTGGTTGAAAAGTACATCAACAAAAAACTCGTCTTTGCGCTTTTCCACAGCAAAATTTTGCAGATAACATTTTGGCACTATGTGCTGACTGATTGGCTCACTCATTGAGTTATATTTTCAGATGGGTAATTTAAGAATAAAAACCCTGTATATTAGATTCGATTAACATTTCCGAAATTACATCTGTTTCAACATAATCATATGATATGGAAGAAAGTATATCAAGTAAGGTTTAATGGGGAAAATCAGATGCCTGGCATAAAGATCCTTGGCGACATAAATGGTATTGGTGCTATCATTGGAAAGATGTTTGTTTAAACGGTTGACACCTGCTCCACGATAAATGGCATTATCCCGCCTGTCGTAGGTATTCACTCTTGTTGCATCTTCATCCATGAGGTAATATTTTTCGCCCTGCCCCCCAATAATTCGGATTTTTATCTTTGTTGAAATTGCGTTCACTTTAACGCTGTCCATACCGCTATGCAGATATACCCTTACTTCTTTTGTAAGATTTGGACTAAAGGTTCGATTATATAGTTGTTTGCCGATTTTTCCTGATCGATTAAGTTTGGACACTTCAACTGTTAGCCCGTTTCCCGTCGCCTGGTTTAGTTCAATAAGTTCATTTTTGTCCGAGAGCTCTATATCAACAATGCGATTAAAAAAAAGATAATATTGTTTCATTAAATCCGGCAGTGCATCTCTTCTTTTTATGAGCTGATCGATCAGATTTTTTCTGTGAAGGGAATAACCTGGTTCGGGCAACTTTTCAAGTGCCGATATCAGTCGTTCGTCAGTCATAGCGGAGCAGAAATCATTCACAACACTCATCCATTCCTTTTCATCAATTTGGCTAAATATCCGGCTGTTTATTTCTCTGCCCTCCCATAAAAACCAATTGATGTCCTGAATGTCACGCTCATATCCCTGCATCATGGGTAGTAACCAGGAAGATTGCGCCATCCGCTGTATCATTCCGTCAGAACGGTAAAAAACTTGATCCCGATCCCTGCGAACGGGGAGGTAAATCATTCCCTGAGGAGATTTTTGGAGTTTCCACCTCCATTGGTCTTCATGGCGATCCCAGTCACCTAAAAGCACATCAAGTGCCTTCAGTTTAAGATACATTTGCCAGGCAATAGTGATATCATTATCCTGCGTTATTTTGCTAAGCATCTTAGCGGTATTATCTGTTTTCCCTATGGGTTCCCGTAATTCCAGCAGGCATAGCGTTTCCTGAAAGTCCTTGGCATATTCACCTAATCCTGCGTCCTTTGCAACCCATCCAATTACAGGGTTGCTATGGGGGGCACCGATCGCCTGGGCAAGCTCGGGGACAACCAGAGCCGAAAAGGGATGTTGCGCAGACATATTATCTTTAATGATATCCTTTAAAAAAGTATTTCTAAGTTGCTCAGGTATTAGACCTTCAGGATACTTCTCGATACTTCTCAGCGTCCACTCATTTCCATTTGAATCTTCAAGTCTTACTGAATGCGTTTGGTTACCCCCCACCCCTTTGGATCGCTTTTAATCCTCCCGCAATTCTGGACAATTGTATGATGGGCACAGTGGTCGGCAGTGAATAATCTTTACGATAGTTTTCACCAAAAATATTTCTGTGAAACTTTCCTACAGAATCATAGCTAGCAAGGATTCTTACTGAAATACTATCTGGCAAAATGATCGCTTGTGCGTTTGTTTGCAATCTAGTGGCACAAATCACTAGAAAGGAGAATACAATAAGTTTGTAATGGTTCGATTTCATTTTAATTTTATGGCTGTTAGAAGAAAGCAAACAACATACCTTCACAATAATCGAAATCCCCATAAGGATCTGACTGAGAGCATTCTGTCTTAAAATATTTAGTTTTAGCTGATTGGGCCACCAATCCTTATTTTTGGTACTGCCCCAGGGCTACGGTTTGCTTTGGGCCATCCTTATGAAAAGCGTATATGCTGATATCATTTTCCATTTGATAAATAATTTAATTTGGTTATGGTTTAATTTGCTAAATAAAAATACATCAAAAAAAAATTGACCATAATCATAAAACTTGATCCTCCCGTAGCTAAATTCTATTACTATTAATTTAACTAACTGAAATAAACCTTGTAAGTTATGATCTTATCCAAGTTGAATCTGTAAATCTTCGAAGCGAATAGAATGGTATGCTTACAATTTCATATGGCTATTTGCACTATTCTTAATTTACAGATTAGACTTAAGTCAACCTTTTATATCAAAAATAGGGATAAAAATAGGTGAGGAGACTAACCGAATTTGGGTAGATAATCAATGGATATAAAGTATGTAGAGAAGTGAAATTGTTTAGGTATAGCTTAACAAAAATCAATTTTTTAAAATTTTAGACGGACTTATGTTTTGGCTATGTGGTTTTCCGCAGCAGCGTTACAACTCCATTCGGATTAGTATTTGCAACCCTGAATCTCGGAGTTCTTTCATAGATTATTATAAACACTTAAAAGTTATTGAAGGAGGCCGCAGGAGGAATTCGACATAACAAGGCTTAGGGATGGAAAAACTGAACTGGATTTTGACAATTTGTACACATCTAAAAAATACGAAAGCCTTTCCCCAATTCATTTATCAATATGAATTAATGATCATTCAACACCGATCGCTTATTTAGATAAGTTTATGGTTTTCAGCTTGCTGTCCATTAGATAATTTGCATTTGGTTTTGCTTGGGAAAACCCAACCGATACAACATAAAAAACTCAATTCTTATCGATCTGGGTTAACATTTGTAATAATTTCCTTACTGACAAAATTTTACGTCGAAAGGAACAAATCTTCGAAAGAAAAGAGGACGGGCTATGCCTGTCCTCTTCATTTAAGAGCCCTCTGCCTTATTGTGGGTTCTGTGTTAGATTATCTAAAATAATTTCCCTCTGAGGAATAGGCAGCAAGGTTTTATTTGGCGTTAGTACGTATGCACCTGTTGGAAATTGTGAAGGTGCTTTTGCAATTTCTCTTTGACCATGAGCATTCATCACATCAACTGCTTTACCTGTACGGACCAAATCGAACCAACGATGGTTTTCAAATGCAAGTTCCACTTTTCGCTCTTGGTAAATCGCTTCGCGGAAAGCTGCCTGAGAATTTACATTCAGCGCTGCTACTAGATTACCCGAGGATTTAGCCGGAAGGCCTGCTCTTGTTCTAATCGCATTTAGCAAATTAAATGCCTCACCCCCTGCTGTAAAAACCTGTTCATTAAGGCATTCTGCTATCATGAGCATAACATCGGCATAACGTATTACCGGAAAGTTTACATTCGTTTGTCCGGGTTGTACAAAACCCTGATTGTATTTTTTAATGTAGGGTACAGCGACAAATCCTGCGGTACCAGTAAATCCTTCTGCTAAAGAAACATCTTTTCGTAGATCACCAGGTTCATAAGAAGAAATTAAATCCGATGTCGGTATATTCCATCCGCTACCAAAACTTAAATTTGTACCCGGATCCTGTGTAACTGCCGTACCAGAATTAAATGGCGCAAACTGATACATAAAGTTGCTTGAAAGATTTGTACCTGCAGTTGAGTAATATTGAATCTCAAAAATAGATTCTGCATTGTTCTTGTTTGTTGTTAAATAGATACTAGCATAACTTGGTAATAAGCTATAACCAGTTACTTTCCTCAAAGCGGTTAAGGCTTCGGTAAACTTTTTCTGCGTCATGTAGACCTCGCCTAACAAGGCGTTTGCAGAACCTTTAGAAACTCTGCCTTTCTCTGAAGCTGGATAACTGCCCACTTCCGGCAGATTAGTTGCAGCATCATTCAAGTCTGAAATAATTTGTGCATAAACCGCATCTACCGTTGCTCTTCCTTTAGATGGTGCATCAGTTGGTGACTTCGTTACTTCAAGTCTCAATGGCACCCCACCAAACTGTCTCACCAGATTAAAGTAATGGAAAGCCCTCAAGAATTTTACTTCTCCGATGGCTTGTGTTTTGCCCGCAGCCGACATTGTGATACCATCTACGTGATCCAACACATCATTACACCTGAATATAGAGGTGTAAGTATCCCTCCAAAAATCCTGTATCAGCGTATTGGCAGAATTAGCAAGAAACTGATCTACCTGCTCCCTGTTTTCCTGCCCTCTTTGAGGCGCATTATATTGAAATGTAGTATTATCAGAGCGCATTTCACCAAATAGCCAGAAGCTAAACGTTCCCAGCCCGCGTAACGAACTATATGCACCATTAACGCCTTGCTTAAGATCTGATTCCGTTTTCCAAAAGTTTACATCTGTTAAACTGGATTCGGGCGTTTGATTCAGAAAATCCTTTTTACAAGCGGAGAATGTTGCAACAAAAAGGAAAAAAGTAATTGATAAATATCTTGAATAAGTTTTCATATTCTTTCTAATTAAAAGGTCATGTTAATACCTGCAGTTATAATTCTAGGAAGCGGATATGCTGTGAAATCGCGTCCGGGTGTTAATGCAGAAAAGCCATCATTGGTACCTGCTTCCGGGTTTGCACCACTGTATTTTGTGAATGTTACAAGATTTTGAACGCTCGTATACAATCTAAGGGTTTTTATAAATTTCGATGAGGTGATAAACTTCTGTTTGAAATTATACCCCAAGGAAACATTTTGAATGCGCAAGAAGCTTGCATCTTCTATCCATTGAGAATTCACTTCACGATAGAGCGTTCTGCCCCCGTTTGTGGTAGGTGCAAAACCATTTTCTGGATTAGAAGGCGATCTCCATCTGTCAAGCACACGGCGATCAACGTTGAAAACCCCGTCAGTATTCAAGAAGAATTCATTACCTGTCTTCATAATCTGCCCACCTTGGGTTCCAACGATTAAAATGTTTAAGTCGAAATTTTTATAACCGAAATTATTGGTAATTCCATATGTGAAATCAGGCTGAGCATTTCCAATTACAGTAAAATCTTTTACCTCTTCGATGATTCCATTGCCATCGATATCTTTATATCGAACAGAGCCGACTACCGATGAGCCATGCTTAGGCTGACTGGCAAGTTCCGCTGCATTTTGGTAGATACCATCGAACTGGAAACCAAAAAATTGTCCGATTGGTTTACCAACTTCTGTTTTGTGTGTTGAATAACCACCACCACTTCTTCCGCTATATATCGGCGCATTATTATTGCCTGGATTAAGTTCTAAAACAATATTTCTGTTAATACTGATGTTTGCATTTGTGCTCCAGGTAAATTCACCTGTTAAATTTTTTGAAGTCAATCCAATTTCAAAACCTCTGTTTCTAACTTTCCCCAGATTGATGGTTGAAGTAGAGAAACCCGAAGCCGAAGGAAGTTCTGCATTTAACAGTAAATCACTAGTTATGCGGTTATAGAAATCGAAGGTTAAACCTAATCTGCTTTTAAATACCGATAAGTCTAAACCTAAATCCAGTTCATCTGCTTTTTCCCATGTTAAATTCTGGTTGGCTATCGAGCCTGAAACTCTACCATTGGCCAAGCCTCCACCAAAAGAATAATTTGATGAACCTATGCTTGCTGCATACTGATAATTCGGAATGTTAAAATTACCAGTACGGCCATAACTCGCTCTCAATTTTAAGTCACTTAACCAAGTCGCATTTTTTAAAAATTGTTCTTCGGATGCTCTCCATGCAAATGCGGCCGATGGAAATGTACCATAACGATAATTCGAGCCAAAGCGTGAAGAACCATCAGATCTTACTGTTGCGGTTAGTAAATATTTATCCTTAAAAGTATAATTTACCCTTGCCAGATAAGAAATTAATGCCCATTTTTCAATCCCTGCCCCTGCACCATTAAGCAAAGTAGAAGCGTTTATAGTCTGAATTAAGTTATCAGGATAATTTGTTGCGCCAAAATTAAATCCTTCGTAGCGTTCTTGCTGCGCAGTATAACCTGCAACAGCACTAATTTTATGGTCAGTACCAAATTCTTTATCATAAGATAATGTGATTTCCGATAACCAGTTAGAAGTTGTATTCTGAGCAGTACTAGATGAAGGTATTGAAGGATTTGGATTGGTATTTCCAGTTTCGCCGATTACAAATGATGGACTAAATGCGAATGAACTGTTGTTGATATAGTCATAATTGAAGCTGTATTTTGCTTTAAGTCCGTCGATGATTTTATACTCTGCAAAGGCAGTTGCCAAACCTCTGAAATATTTCGCCTTTGTACCTGCAAATTCGAGCGTATTTAAAGGATTACCAGCTCCGATTGCACCTGGAGAAGTGATGAAAGTAGTTCGGTTACCTGCTGCATCTGTGATAGGTACAATTGGACTAAGCCATAAAGTACGGGTTAATATATCTCTTTGACCGGATTCAAAACCATTTCTATTTTGAATTCCACCACTTGGCGCTATACTCAGACCAACCTTTATTTTTTTGCTGAGGTCTGATTCGATGTTAAAGTTTACAGAATATCTTCTGTAATCTGTATACCTTATTGTGCCTTGCTGCTCAAGTCGACCAACTGAAGCCGAATATCTTGTACTCTCAGAACCGCCGCGAATACTTGCATCAATATTACTTTGAGTGGCTGTTCTCAGTACTGCATCATACCAGTCGGTTCCTTCGCCATACTGAGCAGGATTTCTGAATTCTAATGGAATGTCAGCATCCGTGGTTGTTTGTCCGTTAGCAGCTCGGGCATCAATTATCATTTCTTTTCTAAATTGTGCATATTCTGTACCGTTCAATACATCTGGACGACCTTTTTGCGGCACCTGTTGAGCACCAATGTAAGAGTTGATGCTTACCACTGGCGGGCCGGTTTTACCGCGTTTCGTAGTGATTACAATTACACCATTTGAACCACGTGAACCATAAATTGCAGTGGAGGATGCATCTTTTAAAACTGTTACGGTTTCAATATCATCCGGACTAATAACATTTAAAGGATTATAAACCTGACCACCTGAATTCGAAATGGCAAATCCATCCACAACATACAATGGATTATTCCCGGCAGTGATGGATCCTGTCCCTCTAATTTTTACATTTACACCACCTCCCGGAGCTCCGGTTGGCGCACTTATCTGCACACCAGCAATCTGACCAACAAGCTTCTGGTCAATTGAACTAACTGGCAAATCCTTAACCTGAGCAGAAGAAATTGTGGAAACTGAACCGGTTAAATCTTTCTTTTGTGTCGTTCCGTAACCTACAACTACAACATCATTCAGATTATTTTCAGCATCAGCTAACTGTATTGAAGACAGATTAGCCGATGCGGGCAGTTCTTTCTGCGTATATCCTTGAAAAGATATAACCAACATATCATCTGCTGCAATACCCTTTATCGTAAAGCGACCATCACTATCACTCATTGTAGCTATCCTACTGGATTTTACGCGGATTGTAGCGCCTGGTATAGGTTGTCCGTCTTTATCCACAATTCGCCCTGAAACATCTATGCGCTTAAGTTTTAGCAGAACTTTATGTTCACCCTTTTCAATTACAGGATTTGCAAAGCTCATTGTACTGAAGGCTGCAAGCGAGCAGCTGAGCATAAAGACTGCAGCCTTTGTTGCCCGAAAGCCACCCCTGCTTCTTACAAGAGCATATGCATTCTTTAAAGTAAATTTTTCCATGGTTAATTTGGTTTGTTAAATGATTCTTTGTTAGTTCGGGATAATTATTCCGGCTGGAAAACCAGCCGGATAAACATTACTAATCAACTATCCAATACCGCTATTGATAGTATATTTTCGGCAATCCTCGCCTGATGGGGAATGAACATAGCAATCCCTCATCGCATATTTTTCGGGCGATTAACTGTAATTATTTGTGCTTAAAAATTAACTTCTGCTATTTAATTGTATAGCTATATTTAATTTTCCTGTTTTTTTCTGGTTGAAAACTCTGCCCGGTGTCCTTGCTAGATGCGGTGAAATCTGTTGTATTTTCTACTAAATTTCCTAGCGCAAATCCATAACAGCCTTTGCTGGTTTGGGTGGAAATAATTACCTGGTATTTTTTGCCTTTCGCTAAAACAATCTTTGGAGTGGTTTTTATATTCTTCGCAGACCAACCTATTGAATCCCGCGGAATAGATATTTTTTTCAGCAACTTGTTTTTTGATGTGAGACTATCGGTAAATTCGTAGAAATCCAATATGAGATCGGCATCCGGATAGCCACTTTTAAGCGTATTAAGTACGAATGAATTTAGCATCCCGGATTTGCCTGCCGTAAATATCTGGCTACGCTGCTTGGTTTTATCTAAATCGCAGCTTGCAGAAAATGCTTCGGGCGATGAATCTCCACCTTTTTTAACTGAAAAGGTTGTCAGACAGTTCATAGGATTAATAGACCCGTCTTCGGCAAAGCTCAGTGGCGCCCAATAGTAATTAGCCTGCGCCTCATTTTTTGCTGCATTGTTCCATAAATCGCTGCCATACAGATATATTGTTTCCGAATTCACCTTCATTGTCGATACGAAAGACGGTTGTCCTCCACAAGAATTATCGCTGATTCTTTTTCCATCTGACCATGGCCCCAAGGGAGATTTAGCTGTTTTGTAAGAAGTTCCTGTCCCTGAACAATAGCCACAATTGGGATCTGAATAAGTTATATAATAAATACCATTTCGTTTGAATAAGGCAGGGGCTTCCGTTTTACCTTCGGTAACAGCACTTGAAACTTTTCCGTTGCCCGAAAGATAATCTTCTGTTAGTTGTTCTACAACAATGCTACCTTTTGTTCGCCAATCTGTAAATGCAAGGTATCCTGTTCCATCGTCGTCAATAAAAAGATCATGGTCTCCATTATTCAATCCTGCAGCAGGCATCTTACTGTTAACTGCAATTTTGGGTTCAGCAACTTCGATAAACGGCCCGATTGGTGATTTACTCGTGAAAACCCGGTAACCGCTAACATTATCATAAACGTTTATCCAAAGCACATAATTTTTGTTCTTTTTATTATAGATAACGTGCGGACGGAAACAACCGTAAGTTTTTCCATCACATCTTGATTGCCAAAGTGGCGTTTGAGCATCAAATAAAAAACCTTCATCTTTCCAGTTCACCATATCTTTTGAAGAATATGTTTTAAAACCACAGAAAGGGGCTGTTTTATTATTCCATTCAAAACCACAATCGTAGCTTGTTCCGTACAGATAATAGGTTCCGTTGAAAAGCGCAATTTCTCCATCATGTGCATCAACTGCATTTCCGAGCGCATCAAACCTGGTGATTTGTTTACCATCCGAAGAGAAATTGGCCACTTGTGAGTTAGAGATTAAACTCTGGCATAAAAATAACAGTAGAACAATGTAGAATTTCATAATATAATTGGTTAGTCGTTTTATTAATTAACAGATATCGGTCAGTAAAACGTTTAACCAAAAATAAGTTCTTAATAAAAAGTCTTTTTATATTATTTGATAATTGTTGTATATTTTATGATTTATGGATTATAAATAAAAGTATAGGTATGAACCCTTTTTATAACTTGTAAGCTTATTTAACTATTTGCCCTTCCCAACATTCTAAAAAGCTGATATCTTTCTTCTTTGAGAAAAATTGTGAAGACCATTTGGCAGTTCAGCAATTTTGATTATTAGCTACTAGAGATGAGATTTATTTTTCTGAACTCTGTCGGGTTAAGTCCAACCTTTTCCTTGAAAATCTTTGAGAAATAAAAGCTTGACTGAAAGTTTAATTCAAAAGAAACACTTTTAACAGGTATGGTTTCATTTCTTAAAAGTTCCTTGGCTTTTTCTATTTTCAGTTGAATATAGTATTGACCTGGGGACAGCCCCGTATGTTTTTTAAACAACTTTCTAAACCAGGAGTACCCAACATTTAAATCTTCTGCAGCTTGCTCTGGTGAGTACGCATTACAGATATTTGACCTAAACAATAGTCTTGCTTTATTAATAACCAGCTCATCCTCCTTTGTAAGCCCGAAACTTTGTTTTGATACACAATAGCAAAAGCCAATAAGATGCAGTGCAGCACCTGATACCAAAGGTTGATAACCTGGTCTTTCATCCCTGATGTTTTCAATAATGGTATTATAGAGGTCTAATACCGCATCGTTAAATCCAATATATAAAATTGGGGCTTTTGGATTAAGGTAACCAGATACTACAAGCTGATCTAATATTTTACCATTCAGTCCGATCCAGTGTTCATCCCATCCGGTATTTTCATCTGGTCTGTAACGATGCCTTTCATTGGGAAATAGAAATATGATTGACCCGGCGGCAACGGTCATCTGTTCACAACTTTCGGATTCGAATAAACCCTGACCATTAGTTATGTATATTACCTGATATTCTTGAAGTATGCGCCATTTATCCCATTTAAACTGATGATGACCAGGATGATTTTTAAATGGATAATCAGCTGAAGCCTGAATGCAGGTGCGTCCCGCATTCAATACAGTTAGCCCCCAGCTTTCATCCTCTTGACTTACAGGAAGGTATTTGAAAAAATTAATCATCTTAATATATTAATTTAAAGCAGCGATGTACAAAACAAGCGACTAATCAGGCTAATCTTATACCTACAGCTTTTCGGGTAATTCCATAGATTAAGGACATCACCAATTAAAAAATGAGCTACTCGCAAATAAAACCAAAAAGATTTGAAAAACCATAATAAGTCAAATTCTACAGTCTTTTTGTCAAATTCAACATTTATTAAAACGGTGCAGTAGATACCTTTGAAACCAACAAATTTTAAAAGCATGGTGTTAAATTCAAAAATGAGAATTGGATTATTTTGTGTTGGACTTGATACCTATTGGGAGCAGTTTGCAGGTTTAAGGGAAAGGCTAATTGGTCACCTGGATTTAATAGAAAATAAACTTCAGTTGCATGACGCCGAAATCATTAATCTTGGGCTAATTGATGACGCGGATACAGCTTTTATTGCCGGAGACCGTTTCAGAGCTGAAAATATAGACATTTTGTTTCTTTACGTTTCTACATATGCACTTTCTGCAACAGTATTACCTGCAGTGAGAAAGGCTAACGTACCCGTTATTGTGCTCAATTTGTCACCTGGAACCAATATTGATTATGAAATTTTTAATAAAATGGATAATCGGACTAAAATGACTGGCGAGTGGCTTGCCTATTGCTCGCCATGCTCGGTACCGGAGATTGCAAACGTATTTAAAAGATGCAAAATCCCTTTCTTCCAGGTTACCGGCATGCTTGAAAATGATGAACATGTGGAAAGTGAAATTAAAGAATGGATAGAGGCCACTAGAGTTGCAAAAATTATGTACTATAACCGCATAGGTATTATGGGAAATTATTATGGTGGCATGATGGATATTTACACAGACCTTACCCTTCTAACATCAACATTTGGTGGTTATATGGAGGTTTTGGAAATGGATGAACTCTCCGCTTTGAAAAAGACAGTAACGCCTGAAGAAACACAAAAAAAACTTATTGAAATCAATAGTGCATTCGATGTAGAGGAAGATTGCATACCCGATGAATTAGCCCGAGCTGCAATTACTGCAGTTGCACTTGATAAACTTGTGGCTAAATACAAACTCGGTTCTTTAGCCTACTACTATAAAGGAACGGGCAATTTAGATAATGAAAGCACTGCAAGCGCTGTTATCCTAGGCAACTCTCTTCTTACTGGTAGAAATATACCGGTGGCCGGAGAGTTTGAAGTAAAAAATGTGCATGCGATGAAAATCATGGATAGTTTTCAAGCTGGTGGCTCCTTCACGGAGTATTATGCTATGGACTTTAAAGATGATGTGGTACTCATGGGCCACGACGGCCCCTGTCATCCAACAATTGCGGAGGGAAAAATAAAGGTTAGACCGTTAAAGGTTTACCATGGAAAAGTAGGTCAGGGTTTGTCGGTTGAAATGTCGGTTGCCCAAGGTCCTGTCACCTTACTTTCTGTAGTAGAAGATGGTGCTGGAGGCATGCTTTTGTTGATGGCCGAAGGGGAATCAGTAGAAGGAAAAATCCTTGAAATCGGAAACACGAATTCAAGATATCGCTTCTCTATTGGAGCAAGAAACTTCGTTGAAAGTTGGAATAGCCACGGACCAGCGCACCATTGCGCAATCGGAAGGGGGAATTTAGCTTCAAGGATAAAGAAATTGGGGTTGATATTGAAGATTCGCACCGTGCAGGTGTGTTAAATTGTAATTTTGATGGGATTTCTAGCTTTTTAATGACATTAGAATAAATACATTAAACCTATTTCTTCGTTTTAACTGTTTAAAAATCCTTTAAAAGCATCAAATTTAATAGGTTTAGAAGCCATATACTATTTATGCAATTACTTTAATATTTCTTCTATCTAAATGGTAATCCTCATCTGCAAAGCGATAACCGAACCAGTTGCTTTGAGGTTCGGATGAAGCTTTAATCCCACTATTTTTCTGTGATAATCATCAGTCGCTTTTAATGATCATTCATTAAACTGTTATGTTATCAAATGTCTATAGATTAAAGAGGGCAAATTAGTTGCTCAATTAGACACAAAAACTTTAATTTATCTCAACAGGCAATATTGGTAAAGATATCCACGCCAAGGCAATGTCCCTTTTCATATGGCCAATACCATTCCCTGCTAACCCATCGTAGAGCATAGCTAGCTTGTCACCAACGCGAATTACAGTTGGCATTCCTATAGCACCTTTTGCCCACTTACTGCAAGCAAAACATACAAATCAAAAAAGTAATCTTTGAAGACCATTCCGCTAAAACCTTCATCCGACCAGAATGGACGAAACTTGTTCTAGAGCTTAAGAAAAGTAAAGGAAAATCCAGTTTGGTACTATTTACCAAATGGGACCGATTCAGCAGAAATGCACCTGATGCTTACCAAATGATCGCACTTTTAAAATCTTTTGGTGTGGAACCGCAGGCAATAGAACAGCCTTTAGATATGTCTGTCCCAGAAAATAAAATGATGTTAGCCATTTACCTCACCGCTCCGGAAATTGAGAATGACAGGCGAGGTTTAAACACTTTCTATGGCATCAGAAGAGCACGCAAAGAAGGCAGATGGACCAATACCGCACCAGTTGGCTATAAAAACCTATGCACGCCAGAAGGCAGAAAATACATTGGATTTGACGACAAGCAAGCAAAAATCATGAGGTGGGTTTTTAATGAGCTGTCATTAGGGACTTATTCTTCTCAGCAGATTTTCAACCGGGCAAGTGAAATGGGATTAAGCTGTAAGAAAAACAGATTTTTGATTGCCATCAGAAGCAAGGTGTATATCGGAAAAGTTCCGGTTAGAGCTTTCAAAGATGAAGAAGAACAATGGGTCAAAGGTCAGCATAAGCCATTGATATCAGAAGAACTCTTTAATGAGGTTCAGACCATACTGGATGGCAGAAAGAGAATTGCAAAGACAACCATTTATGCGCATGAGCGCATGCCATTACGTGGTTTCCTTAATTGCTCAAGGTGTGATAGAATCGCTACCTCAAGTGCATCCAAAGGAAGAAAAGGATATTATTACTATTATCATTGTTCATCAGCCTGCGGATGGCGGATTAAGGCAGAAGACGCCGACAACGTTTTATTGGAAATCATAAAAGAACACGTCCTGCGCCCGGTTTCCAGCGAGCACTTTAAAATCGCCATAAAAGACTGGCATTCCAACTTTGGAAAAGATGAAAAAGAGCAAAAGATGGCCTGTATACATGCCATATCGGATTTAAACAACAGAATTACTCAAGCCAGAGAGCTTTTGCTTGCAGGAGATATTGATGCTTCAGATTATAGCACCATAAAATCTGAAGCAGAGAACAAGATAATGTCGCTTGAAACCAGGCTTGCTATTGTTTCATCAGATTTAATTAGTGCTCAAGAGCTAGACGGCTTACTTAACCAGGTTATTGAGAAAATAACACAGCTTCTTGCATTATACTGCAATTCAGACAGTTACGTAAAAAGAAAGATAATTGGTTCGATGTTCAGGAAAAAATTCACTTTTGAAGAGCTCAAACATCGAACCGTTTTGAGAAGCATTCCATATCAGATGAGTTACCTGATTAACAGCAAGATAGCCCATAAAAAACAAAGGGCAAGCGACCGTATAACGTGCTTGCCCACTCAGGCTCCCTCTGCTGGGCTCGAACCAGCGACCCTCTGATTAACAGTCAGATGCTCTAACCAGCTGAGCTAAGAAGGAATGTTTTCTTTCAACCTTTCTATTCCCTCTGATTAATCCCGTACCTACGGGACGCTAACCAGCTGAGCTAAGAAGGAATATTTATCCTGGTTTAAAAAATTTTCGCCAAAATCATTTGGCAATTTATTATAAAAAATCCCCACATTGCTGTGAGGATTTTTGCTCCCTCTGCTGGGCTCGAACCAGCGACCCTCTGATTAACAGTCAGATGCTCTAACCAGCTGAGCTAAGAAGGAGTGCTGGTTTTTCCCTAAAACGAGGTTCTTTGTGCCTTGCGGCTCGCATACCCTTGTTCGTTTTGGGAATGCAATATTAGGGCTTTTAAATTATTTATGCAATATTTGCAGTGAAAAATTTTTAAAAAAATTCAAATTAAAATATATGAGCCTGATAATCATAGGTACTGTAGCTTTTGATGCTATTGAAACTCCTTTTGGAAAAACAGATAAAATTGTTGGTGGAGCTGCAACTTACGCAAGTTTAGCTGCTTCTTACTTTTACAATAAAGCAAAAATTGTTGCAGTAGTGGGTGATGATTTCGCAAAATCGGATATCGACACCTTTAACAACCACGGAATAGATACTGAAGGTTTACAGATTAAAGCCGGAGAAAAATCTTTTTTCTGGTCGGGTAAATACCACAATGATATGAACAGCCGTGACACTTTAATTACGGAACTTAATGTTTTAGAAAATTTCGACCCAATCATCCCAGAGAGTTACCAGGATTGCGAATACCTAATGTTGGGCAACTTAACACCTCAGGTTCAGCAAACAGTTATTAAACGCCTTAAAAACCGTCCAAAACTAATTGTAATGGATACCATGAACTTCTGGATGGATATAATGATGGATGATTTATTAGAAACCATCAAATTGGTAGATGTTTTAACGATTAATGATGCTGAAGCTCGTCAACTTTCTGGCGAATATTCATTAGTTAAGGCGGCTCAGAAGATTTTAGCAATGGGGCCAAAATATTTAATCATTAAAAAAGGTGAGCATGGTGCACTGTTATTCCACGAAGATCAAATTTTCTCTGCTCCTGCCCTGCCCTTAGCTGAGGTTTTTGACCCAACTGGTGCTGGCGATACGTTTGCTGGTGGTTTTATCGGATACTTGGCTAAAGTTGGCACAATTAACTTTAACAATATGAAAAATGCCATTATTTACGGTTCGGCATTGGCTTCATTCTGTGTAGAAAAGTTTGGTACCGAAAAATTATTAAACTTAACAGAAGAAGAAGTTGCAGGTAGAATTCAACAGTTTGTAAACTTAAGCTCATTTACAATAGAAGCTTAGAAAGCATTCAATATTCTTTGAGCCACAGATTGTCAGATTTCTTTCTGTCAATCTGTGGCTTATTAATTCAAAGCATTTTGGCAATTGGCATAAATTTCTCAAAAACAGCTTCCGTATGAGGCGCATCTGCCAATTCCTCCGTTAAATCCTGTCCGGCCCAATGCTCGTAGTGCTTTCCGTTGCGCCACAATCTACTATCAGTCATATCATATATTAATCCCTTGTAAGCCACCCAAATTTGCGGCTTATCTTGTCCGTTGCGCAATGCAAGTTGAGCTTTTGTATAAACAGGTAATTCCATTTTAGATTATTTAGAAGCATTTTATTCTGCACATCATTGCGGGGCACGAAGCAATCTTATTTTTTAAGTTAATAACATAATCGCACATAGATTGCTTCGAACCTAGCAATGACGATTGGCTGAGTTATTTCCAAAAACAGCAGTTCATTTGTTCAGTCGCGAATTGCAAATTCCTTTGTTTACAAAGGTGATTGTAATGGAAATCTTTTTTGCTGCAGCTACAGTAGATTTTCAGCCAACAATCACAAAAAAATTGCAATGTAAAGCAGGACTAAAGCACCCTAGAAATACTGCCATTCATTTCCAAAACACAACTTTTATTCTTAGACGATTAGTTTAGAAAAACTAGTCTATCTTTTTAGCTGCCCTGCTTTTAAAAAATTCGTAAAGAAACACATTCATTAACAAAAGACTCATTAAGTAAAAATGGTCTTCGAAAGGAATGGTCCCTACACGCATATTTAAAGTTTCGTTATCATTATAAATCACAACCGGAATTGCAGTTAAAAACCCATTTACAATATAAAATGGCAGCAAAGAAACCAAATATGCCCGGTAAAATCTATACATGAAACGGAGTTTCGAATTGACGTATTCTACGTAAAAAAGAACCACAAACAGAAACCCAAAATTAATAACCGTGTACCATTTGCTGCAGCCAAAAAACAGAATGGCTATGCAAACGCCAAGCAGCAAATTACTTAAAGCTAAGCTGTATCGTTGCAAATCATTTTTAGGGAAGTAAATATTTAAACATTCGTAAATAAAGATACAAGCGTAAGGCACCGTTAGAAAGAATAAAATTTCTTCTAGTGGGAGTCCGAAAAAGCTAATGCCAACTAAATAATCGGGATTGAAGGACCAAACGTTTAGTTTTACAAAAAGTAAATCCCATACTAAAAACACAAGTCCTGTTACCAGTATTGCCGGCAAAATAAATTTCCATTTACTAAAAAAGTAAACCTTTTTATCGAACGATAGTATAAGCGGAAATAAGATTACACCAATATTTATAAGCAGGTATATGTAATTCATTTAAATGTGTTTTTTTAAGATTTTTATTTCTGCAGCCGAACAGCGTTTGCTATCAATCATAAATTTAGCTACGTTTTTAATCAAAGTATTATCGGCCAAGCCAAAGTTATTGTTTTGGTAATGTTTCACGATTTCTTTCCTATCAACATCTAAATCTTTACTAAAACCTAAAAAACCAGGTGTGTAATGCTCTATTGAAAATCGCATAAACCTGATTTCCATATTCTCTTTATCCATATTTATTGCTGTTTGCATCATTTTTAACGAACGTTTTACATACTTAATTTTGTTGTACGGATTCCATGAATGTTTGGCTTTTAACGCTTCGAGTGTACCGGCATAACCAGTAATTAATGCCGTTTTATTTGGCATAGCGTTCAATTTATCAGAAAGTGAATCAGTAAGTTTCGAATCTTCTACAGCCTTAACCAACTCTGTTTTTAAAATGGTGATTTCTTTAACTGAAAGCTGCGCTTTTACGCACATGGTTAGCGTTAAGAATAAAAAAGTTAGAATTTTAAATTTCATTTGTGTGGTAAAGGTAATAAAAGTGTTTTGATATAGATATTAATCGTAATGAGCATTGGTAAAACCAAAACAAATCGATTAAAATTTGCTTTATTTACGCAATGGATAAGAAAACCAAAGTAACCATTATTGGAGCAGGTTTTGCAGGCTTAGCTGCCGCGGCAAATTTGGCAAAAGACGGTTGTGCTGTTACTGTTGTAGAGAAAAATGAAATGGCTGGTGGCCGAGCCAGAACATGGAGCAATGACGGTTTTTTATTTGACATGGGCCCAAGCTGGTATTGGATGCCGGATGTTTTTGAAAACTTTTATCAGCGGTTTGGCAAAACCACAGCAGATTTTTATGAATTAAAACGTTTAGCTCCCTCTTATCGAATTTATTTCGGAAAGGATGATGCATTGGATGTTCCGGCAACAGAAGCCGAATTATATGAACTTTTCGAGGCTTTAGAACCGGGCAGTTCTAACAACCTACGTAAGTTTTTAAAACAGGCGAAATACAAGTACGATGTTGGCATGAACGAATACGTTTATAAACCATCGCACAGTGTGATGGAATATTTCGACCCTCGCTTAGCTGTAAGTGGCATTAAACTTCAGCTAATTGGGAACATGAGAACGCATGTTGAGAAACTCTTTAATAATGAACAATTACGCAAGCTTTTAGAATTTCCGGTTTTATTTTTAGGTGCTACACCACAAAACACACCAGCTTTGTATAGTTTAATGAACTATGCAGATTTAATTTTAGGTACGTGGTACCCGATGGGTGGCATGCATAAGATTGTAGAAGCCATGCAACACATTGCCGAAACGCAAGGTGTTAAATTCGAATTTAATACGGAGGTAAAGAAAATTGAGGTGCATCAGCAGAAAGCCGAGCGAATAATTACCAATAAGGGGATTATTGAAACTGACTTTATTGTTGGCAATGCAGATTATCACCATATCGAACAAACGCTATTAGATAAACCATATAGAAAATATGATGAAAAATATTGGGATAGCCGAACAATGGCACCCTCATGTTTACTATTCTACATTGGCCTAAATAAAAAACTAAAAAACATCCTCCACCATAATTTATTTTTTGATGAAAACTTTGATGAACATGCTGCAGAAATTTACACAAATGCTAAGTGGCCATCAAAACCATTGTTTTACGCATGTTGTCCGTCGGTAACAGATTTGAGTGTTGCACCTAATGGATGCGAGAACCTTTTCTTTTTGGTTCCGGTTGCACCAGGTTTGAAAGATAGCGAAACCAAAAGAGAAGAATACTTTAACTTATTAATGGAACGGTTTAAAAATTTAACCGGTAATGATATTAGTGATAGTATTTTGTTTAAAAGAAGTTATGCGATGGACGATTTTGAAAACGACTACCATGCTTTTAAAGGAAATGCGTATGGTTTAGCTAACACTTTGAAACAGACAGCGTTTTTAAAGCCAAAAATGAAAAGCAACGTAACGAATTTATTATATACCGGACAATTAACCGTTCCAGGGCCTGGAGTGCCACCTGCAATCATCTCTGGAGAAGTCGTTGCAAAAGAAATAATAAAAAAGTTAAAAAAAGCTTGACAAATTTAAAATTTCCCTTATCTTTATAACCACAAAACAAAAACAGTGCATTTAAGCTTTAAAACACATTAGTTATAAAGGTTTGCATTTGTTTCGAAATAAGAGAGAAGGCAAATTGTTGAAATAAAACATAAGAATCAACTAACCAAATATATGATAAGCAAAAAGGCCAGGATTTATTCCAGGCCTTTTGCTTTTAATGACTTTTACAACTTACACCACATAAGAAATTTAAGACCATTTATAGAAATATTGAAATATCTCTATACCAATGAAATGATTTCTTTGATAAGAATGACCATCCGATTTTAATTAGCCCCGATAGAATGGAAAGCCCTGAAGCTTGAGTAAAGAAAGATGAGGACTTGAAATAATAGCGGCACTGTTGAAACCGAAAAAGCTTCTGAATTTGCGCTTCAAATAATTTTTATGAAAATTTACTTATAAAAAAAGCCCAGATAAAAATCTGGGCTTTTCTGTTTTAAAGTGGATGTATTTTTACGCCATCTCTTCTACAGCGATGTCTTTTGAGTAAGTTTTAAGGTATTTTTTTAGAATTCCTCTTGCTACGTGTATACGCGTTTTAACGGTTCCGATTGGAATATTTAACATATCTGCAATTTCGTGATATTTAAAACCTTCGAAATATCGGATGAATGGCACATAATATTCTTCTGGAAGTGTTGCAAGCGCTTTATCAATATCACTCAATACAAATTTACTTTCTGCCTGATTTTTTGTTGCACTGTAGGAAAGGTTTGCAGAAGAGATATCTTCGCTCTGCGTTATTAAAGTATTAGTTTTAACTAAACGACGGTAGTTGTTAATGAAAGTGTTTTTCATGATGGTAAACAACCAGCCTTTTAAATTAGTGCCTTCTTTAAACTTATTATAATAAGTTATGGCTTTAAGCATGGTATCCTGAACTAAATCATTTGCGTCTTCTGCATCTTTAGTAAAGTTCAAAGCATACGATCTTAGGGATACTGAATGGTGGTTAACTAGATGGTTGAATTCAAATTTTGTCATGATATTTAGCTTTAGGTACGATTTAAAAAAAACAAATATTTTGTTCTCTATTTCGTATTAAGCTAAACAAACTTAGTACCAATTTTTTTTGGCACGATGCCAATTCGCCTTTTAAAAGCTCAGACAGCTTTTCGTCACAGGATATTTACTTCTCTTTCTAAAGTGACTCCAAAAGTAGACTTTACACTGTCTATTATTTGTTCCGAAAAATTATACACTTCTGATCCTGTGGCATTTCCATGATTAACCAATACCAAAGCCTGATTTTTCCAGGTTCCGGTTTGACCGTGAATTTTACCCTTCCAACCACATTGCTCAATGAGCCAGCCCGCTGCAAGTTTTATTTTTCCGTCGGCTGTTGGATAATGTACAACATCTGGAGTTTTAGCTACAATGTCTGCAAATTCGTACTTTTCTATAACCGGATTTTTAAAGAAACTTCCGGCATTACCAATGGTTGAAGGATCTGGAAGTTTACTTACACGAATGTGCGATACTGCAGCAGATACATCGGCTATGCCCGGTTTTTCTATTCCTCTTTTATGTAATTCTGCTTCGATGGCACCATAAGAGGTATTTACATTGGCTTCAGTTTTTAATTTGAAGGTTACAGAAGTGATAATGTACTGTCCTTTTAACTCGCCTTTGAATACACTTTCCCGGTAACCAAAATGACAATCATTAAATTTGAAGGTTTTAATCTCTCCGGTTTTAATTTCGAAAGCTTCACAGCTTTCAAAAACATCCTTCAATTCAACTCCGTAAGCGCCAATATTTTGAATTGGTGATGCGCCAACTGTGCCGGGTATAAGACTTAGATTCTCTACACCTGCAAAATTATGCTCTACGCAATAGTTAACAAAATCATTCCAAACCACGCCACCGCCTGCAGTTACGAGAATTTGGCTTCCGTTTTCCGTAGATTTTATACCTTTTATACTGATTTTGATAACCAAGCCATCATAATCTTTCGTAAACAACATGTTGCTGCCACCACCAATAATTAGTATTTTTTGTGTTGATATAATTTCGCTCTTGAAAAGCTCCTTTAAATCTTCAACTTCAAATATCTCGGCAAAATAATTGGCCTTAACATCTATACCAAAAGTGTTATAAGGTTTAAGCGAAATATTTTCTTGTATTTGAAGCATATTGATTTTGTTATGCCGACAAAAGTAAGAAATAATAGATATAAGTTTATTTACAGAAACCTGGTTTCCGTTATTACTTTTTTAAGACTTTATCTTGCACAAACAATAAACCAAATGCCCTACCCTTTTTCTTGCCCATATTTTTATGGTGGATTTTGTGTGCCTTCCTAATCTTTGTTAAATAGCCATTTTTTGATTTAAATGGTTTGATTCGTTGATGCACGAACCAATCGTGCACCACAAAATAGATTAAGCCATAAACTGTAATTCCGGCACCAATGGAAAACCTATAACCAATGTTTTCTCTATCAATGTACATCAGATAGAGTGAAGACAATGCAAAAAGTAGTGCAAAAACATCATTCCATTCTAAAAAAGACTTCGAATGTTTATGGTGGCTTTTATGCATAAACCATAACGGTCCGTGGAATAAATATTTATGTATTGCCCAAGAAAAGCATTCCATCAAAACGATGGTTAAAAAAAAGATTATTATATTATTCATATAATGCATAGTGGAATGATTAAACCATAACGCAATATAAACCAAGAAGAAAGCAACAAACTGTCATAATAATGTAAGCTTATAATCCGTTTATTAATCGAATGATTAACATTTGAAATTTTAGATCTACTTTTGACTAATATATTAAAAAAGTCAGAAAGTAGAAAAGTAAAATGATTGTAGCCGATAAAAAAAGGGAACAAATTATTGAAGGTGCCATTAAGCGTTTTAGCCATTTTGGTATCAACAAAACTACGATGAACGATATTGCAGAAGATTTAGCTGTTTCAAAACCATCCCTTTACTATTATTTCCCCGATAAAAAACACCTGATACTTGGTGTAATTGAAAAAGTATTTACCGATTTTTTTGAAGCGATACAGAAAAAGTATAATCCAGAGCAAAACTTAGAAACAACTTTGGTTAATACGATTGACGTTCGAAACACATTTTTTCAGAAATATTATATGCTGAAAATTGCCGAAGGGATACCTGATTTATTAAATGACGAGGTTATTAAGGCTAAACTTAATTCGTTAAAGGATTTGGAAAAAGATTTCTTCGCAAAAGTTTTTACAAAGGCGAAAGAAAAAGGCGAAATCGACCATCCGGACATGAGTCACGTATCGGAATTGTATTTAGAGAGCTTGATGGGATTAACGACAATGTGTGTTATGGAAACAGGTAAGGACATTTTCCCTGATAAAAAGGCTTTAAACAGAATGAGCCAGAAGCAAAAAGACCTTTCTATAATTTTTACTAAGGGATTAAGATGTGAGTGAGAATTTGAAAGTTAAAAGTGATAAAAGAGCAACAACTGACGAAAAATGAATAACTAACAGAGCAAGGAAAACGAAAATTAAATAAAACCCAAAAACAAAATCAATATATTATGCTTAGAATAAAACCGGTAAAACTAATGCTCCTGCTTCTTATTGGCATTACTTTACCAAATCTGTTGGCTGCACAGCAACGGATTACTTTAAAGGAGGCGCTTACCTATGCGCTGCAAAACAATATTAAAGTTCGTAAATCGAAACTTGATATAGAAGGCGGAAGATACAAGGTTGAAGAAGTTAGAGCACAGGCTTTACCGCAAATTACAGGTAATGCAGGTTTAACTTACAACCCAATCATTGGTCAGTTGGTTGCCAACTTCGGCGGACAAACACAAGCCATCAAACTTGGTCAAAACTGGAATTCAACAGCAGGTGTACAACTTTCACAGCAGTTATTCAATCAGCAGGTTTTTACTGGTTTGCAAGCTGCACGTTCTAGTGAAGAATATTACAACTTAACTTCTCAATTAACCGAAGAGCAAATTATCGAACTGGTTGCAAATAATTATTACCAGGTTCTGGTAAACAGACAACAGTTAAATGTGATTGATACGAACATCAAAAATGTTAAAACTGTGGAAAAGGTAATTTCAAATCAATTTAAAAATGGCTTGGCCAGAAAAATTGATGTAGATAGAATTACCGTTAATTTAACCAATTTAAATACGCAAAGGGATCAGGTTGTTAATGCCATCATCCAATTAGAAAATCAATTAAAATTTTCGATGGGTATGCCAGTTTCTACGCCTATTGAATTACCTGCAGCAGAATTAACTCAGGTTACACAATTACCCGTGTTTACCGATTCGATTGATTTAGCAAACAGAACTGAAATTAAACTCCTGAACAATCAGGATAAGTTACTTTCGCTGCAAAGAAAAGCTTACTTGGCAGAATATTACCCTTCATTATCTTTAACAGGAAACTATACTTATTCAAGCCAAAGTGATGGTTTTGATTTTTTAAGTTCTAATGCCGCAGCCATTGGATATGGTGCATCTGCAATAGGTTTAACCTTACGCGTTCCAATTTTTAATGGATTTTTAACACGTTCAAAAGTTCGCCAGGCAAATGTTGATATTCTTAAAGCAAAAGAAGATAGAAAAGAAAACGTAAATGGATTAAACTTAGCATACGAAAATGCTAAAATCCAACTTCGCAATAACTTAAACACCATCAATTTGCAACGTAAAAATGTGGAGCTTGCCGAAGAAATTTACCGAAGCACGCAAAACAATTACAACAACGGGTTGGCAACATTAACAGATTTGCTTGATACAGAAAACTCATTAACCTCATCGCAAAACAGTTACACTCAGGCTTTATTAAATTATAAAATCGCCGAAATACAATTAATAAAATCAAACGGAAATATTAAATCGCTAGTACAATAAAAATGAAAAGGATTATTACTATTATAATTGTAGTTGTTGTTGCCTTAGGTGCAATAGCTTACGTTTTAAGCAACAATAAAAAGAAAAACGAAGCAAAAACTGCATTTATCGCAGAAGGTGGAGGCGCCGTTGCTGTTCGTGTTGCTACTGTAGAGAAAAAAGTTGTCGATTTGGATTTTGTGGCGAACGGAAACTTTGTTCCAAAGCAAGAATTAAACTTTCTATCAGAAAATGCAGGTCGTGTTTCTAAAATTTATGTCGATGAAGGTGCCCGTGTTAGCAAGGGCCAGGTTTTAGCTCGTATAGATGCTGAAATTATTAATACGGATAGAGAAACAGCTCAAGCTTCTTATGATAATGCAAAAAGAGATGAAGCAAGATACCAAAGTTCTTACGAAACCGGTGGCGTAACGCAACAGCAGTTGGACCAAGCTAAATTGGCTACCAGAAATGCAAAATTGCGCCTTCAGGCTTCTCAACGCAAGTTAAGCGATGCAAATATCAAATCTCCGATTAATGGAATTATAAACAAACGATACATTGAAGTTGGTGCATTTGTAACCGCACAAGGAACACAATTATTCGAAATTGTTGATGTTTCTAAATTGAAATTGAAAGTAAATGTTAACGAATCGCAAGTAGCGAGTTTAAAAATTGGCGATAACATTGAAATCAAATCTTCAGTTTTCCCTGATGACAAATTCTCTGGAAAAGTAACTTTCATTGCTGCTAAAGCTGATGCAACATTGAACTTCCCGATTGAAATTGAAGTATCGAACAACACAAAAAACAGCCTGAGGGCTGGTATGTATGGAACGGCAGTTTTTAGCTTCCCTAAACAAGTACCAAGTATTTTGGTGCCACGTACTTCATTTGTTGGTAGTGTAAGCAGCAATCAGTTATTTGTTTACGACAAATCTAACAACACTTCTAAAATAAGAAAAGTTGTTACTGGCCGTATTTTAGGCGATAACGTAGAAGTTTTAAGCGGATTAACTGAAGGCGAAACTGTAATTACCAGTGGTCAAATCAATTTAGCAGAAGGCACTGCAGTTAGTATTGTTAAATAATTCAGCTTGCATTTCATTAACCCTTGCTTGTAAAAGGATAATGATATATCAACATAAAAAATAAAATGAAGATAACAGACATATCTATAAAAAGGCCCTCGCTGGTAATTGTGGTATTTGCCGCACTTACTTTACTTGGGCTGTTAAGTTACTTTTCGTTGGGTTATGAATTACTTCCAAAATTCTCAAACAACGTAGTATCTATCTCAACCATTTATCCTGGGGCATCGCCGGCAGAGGTTGAGAACACGGTAACCAAAAAAATTGAGGATGCCGTATCATCCATGGAAAACATTAAGAAGTTAAATGCAGTTTCTTACGAAAGTTTATCGGTAGTAACCATTACCTTAACTGATGCGGCAAACATCGATATATCACTAAATGATGCGCAACGAAAAGTAAACGCAATTCTTTCTGATTTACCCGATGATGTAAAAACACCATCACTTAGTAAATTCTCGTTAGATGATTTACCTGTAATTACCATGACTGCTTCGGCAAATATGGATGATGTTACTTTTTACGATTTAATTGACCAAAGAATTGCGCCCGTGATTTCGAGGGTAAGTGGTATTGCCCAAGTAAATCTTGTGGGTGGTTCTGAACGTGAAATTCAGGTTGCATTTGATGCCGCCAAATTGCAGGGCTATAATCTTGCCGTGCCCCAGGTTCAACAAATGATTTTAAGCTCTAACTTAGATTTCCCTACCGGAAGTGTTAAAACGCTCAATCAAGACGTTTTAATTCGTTTATCAGGTAAATACAGAAGCTTAGATGAGTTAAGAAATTTAGTAATTACAACAACTAAAGATGGCGCACAAATTCGTTTAGGCGATGTAGCCGATGTTCAGGATTCGAAAAAAGAAACGGAAAAACTGGCTCGTATTAATCGTCAGTCATCTATTGCCATCCAAATTATTAAACAAAGTGATGCAAATGCGGTAAAGGTGAGTGAGGGGGTACATGCCATCATCGCAAAACTTAAAACAGAATATGCCGCACAAAAGCTAGATATTAAAATCGTTAACGATAGCTCTATTTTCACACTAGAATCGGCCGATGCGGTAATCCACGATTTAATTTTGGCCGTTGTATTAGTGGCATTCGTAATGCTTTTCTTTTTGCACAGTTTACGTAATGCGTTAATTGTAATGGTATCTATTCCGGCATCGTTAATTGCAACCTTTATCGGTATCAGTTTATTCGGTTATACCCTAAACTTAATGTCGTTATTGGGTCTATCGCTGGTGGTAGGTATCTTGGTAGATGATGCCATCGTGGTACTGGAAAACATCCAGCGACACATGGAAATGGGCAAAAACAAAGTAAGGGCAGCTTCAGATGCGACAAGGGAAATTGGTTTCACGGTTGTATCAATCACGATGGTAATTGTGGTGGTATTCTTCCCTATCGCGGTAAGTTCGGGCTTGGTATCTAATATTTTGCGCCAGTTCTGTGTAGTTGTAATTATTGCAACATTACTTTCGTTAGTTGCTTCATTTACCATTGTTCCATTACTTTTCTCTAGATATGGAAAGTTAGAGCACATTGAAGGTAAGAATGCATTTGGCCGTTTCATTTTATGGTTCGAAAAACAACTTAAAAAATTCACCATTTGGATTACCAATATCTTAAACTGGTCTTTACGTCACAAAGCATTAACCTTAATTATGGTTTTCGTGTTGTTCCTAGGTTCATGTGGTTTATTGGGTGCAGGGTTTATCGGTTCTGAGTTTTTCCCAAAATCGGATAAAGGTGAGTTTTTGGTACAAATTGAATTACCAAAAGATGCGCCATTAGAACAAACCAACTTCTACACACAAAAAGCAGAAGCTTTCTTAGATAAACAACCGGAAATTATTCAGTTAATTACAACTGTTGGTCAGGCCAGTGGCGATTTTGGTGGAACGCAAGCAACAGCTTACAAATCGGAGATTAACGTTAAGTTAGTGGAGCGTAAAGAACGCGAAGGTATGTCGTCTGATGTATTCGCAACCAAAATGAGCCGTGCTTTAGCTAAAGAACTGGTTGGTGCAAAAGTTAAAACAGTGCCAATTAGTATTTTAGGTATTGCCGAAAATGCGCCAATTAGTCTGGTGGTAATGGGCTCTGATTTAGATAGTGCCTTAAAATATGCAGAAGGTGCAAAAAACTTATTGGCGACCATTCCTGGAGCTACCGAGATTAAACTTTCTGTAGAAAAAGGTACTCCAGAAATTAATGTTCAGGTAGACCGCGATAAAATGTCGGCAGTTGGCTTAACATTATCTACAGTAGGTTCTACCATGCAAACTGCTTTTGCTGGTAATACCGATGGTAAATATAGAAAGGGCGAATACGAATACGACATCAACATTCAATATCAAGATTTTAACAGAAAAGATATTGATGATGTACGTAACCTGATTTTCGTTAACGATAAAGGTGCACAAATTAAGTTATCTCAATTTGCAAGCATTACCGAAGGTTCGGGTCCAAGTCAATTAGAACGTTTAAACAAATCAACTTCTGTATCGGTTCAAGCGCAATCAATTGGTCGCCCAACCGGAACTATTGTTGCCGATTTTAAGGCAAAATTAATCGAGTTACAAGAAAATGGTAAATTAAAAGCGCCAGTTGGCGTTAGTTATACCTGGGGTGGGGATGAAGAAAACCAGGCTGAAGGTTTTGGTACACTTGGTATCGCCCTATTGGCATCTATCATTTTGGTTTACTTCATCATGGTAGCCCTGTACGATAGTTTTATCTATCCTTTAGTGGTAATGTTCTCTCTTCCTTTAGCCTTAATTGGTGCCCTATTAGCCTTGGCCTTAACCAACAACTCATTAGGGATATTTACCATCCTAGGGTTTATTATGCTTATGGGTTTGGTAGCGAAGAATGCAATCATCTTAGTCGATTTTACCAACCACATGAAAGCAGAGGGAAAATCTACCATAGATGCCTTAATATTAGCTAACCATGCTCGTTTACGCCCAATCTTAATGACCACCATTGCCATGATTTTTGGTATGCTTCCAATTGCATTGGCAAGCGGTGCCGGTGCCGAATGGAAGAATGGTTTGGCATGGGTTATTGTGGGCGGTTTAACGAGTTCGCTGTTTTTAACTCTAATTGTGGTACCGGTGGTTTACCTGGTCTTCGATAGAATGTTGGATAGATTTGGCTTCAACAAAAAAGTAAAAACTATTGATGAACTGCTTGAAGAGCCTTACGACCATAAAGACGTTTTGGAATACGATGCAGATTTAGATCACTAAAATCTTTAAACATCCAGATTAACAATCACCTAGAGCTGCCTTCCCAAAGGGCAGCTCTTTTTGTTTGATTAAACTTCCGAAGTTTATTTGCTAAATAAGCTATTCAATTTGCATTTATTCTTTTTGAAAATGTAAGTCAGTTTTTTATCGCTTAACCCAGTCGGGCTGTTCGCTAAATCCCCGAAGAAAAATCGGGGGATACCGCTTCCATCCCGTTTAGGTACAAAGTGAGCGCAAAAACACCAGATGCCAAACAAAATATTATATCAATTTGTATATTTAGGCATATGCTTAAAATCATCCTCTGCGCATTACTTTTTAATATCGCTCTAACTGTTTCAGCACAACATCCCCCGGTTTTCGAAGCCATGACAATGGATTCAACATCCTTTCAGCTTTACGATTTAAAAATCAACCTCGTAAAATACAGTTATAAACCAAACGGAATTAAATTTTTGGTTGTTCATGATAATGAGGATACGGGTGTAAAAGCCGGGTTTGATTACATCAGATGGAATGGTGGGGAATTGATAGATAGTCAGTATGGTGGCGTTAGAGATTATAACTTTACTTACATGGACGATGTTTATCGCATTGACCCAAATGCAATTTATACTGAAAGAGGTGTTAACACTAGATTGAAGAAAGATGATTTTAGCTCCAACGAAGTTGAAAAAGCCTTGAATGAGGCTGGAAAGAAAATCGTAGAATTTTACAATCCTAAAGAAATTGGCTACATATTAACGCTACACAATAATGCTGATGGTGGCTTCGGAATTTCATCTTATTTGCCAGGTTACGATTTATCCAGCACAGCTGATTCTGTTTATTTAAATGCGGAAATGGATGGCGACGATTTGCTTTATGTTACCGATTTAAAGTTATTCAATAGCTTAAAAAAGGCAAATGTAAATGTAATTCTTCAATCTAAATTTGGAGAAAATGACGGTTCGCTTTCTGTTTATGCGCAACTAAATAATATACCGTATATAAATGTTGAAGTTCAGCATGGGCATATTGAAGAAAATTTAAGGCTAATTGAAATTGCTGTAGCCGCACTCAAAGAGCACAACATGATTAAAACACTGATTACTAAAAGAGAGTAATCTAATCCATTGCTCTGATTTTACCAACAATAAAACTTACCAGTAATCCAAAAATTCCAATTACCGCATAAGAATACTGCAAGCTTGATAGCGCAGAGATATAACCAATTAATGGCGGCCCCATTAAAAAACCCAGATAACTCACGCTAGATACCATCGCAATTGCAATACCAGGCGCAACTTTTCCATTTTTCCCTGCAACGCTATAAACTGTTGGAACAATGCTTGAAACACCAATACCAACTAACATAAAACCAATTGTTGCCGGGATAATGTAGGGTAGAAAAACAGATAAAAACATTCCTGATGAAATAATTAATCCACTAATTTTAATGGTTCTTTTTCTGCCAAGGTTCTCGATAATTTTATCTCCTACAAATCTCCCGGTAGCCATCATAATCATAAAAGAGGCATAGCCAAGTATAACTAATGATGTTGGTGCTTTTACAATTTCCTTAAAATAAACGCCGCTCCAATCAAACATTGCACCTTCGGTGGCCATACTGCAAAAGCCTATAATTCCAAGTTGTAGCAGCGAACCCTCGGGCATGGTAAATAATTTTGGTTTACGCTCGCTTTTAGCACCTTTACCTGGTACTAAGTGTTTATAATTAAAAAATACATTACACCATATCAGAAAGGTTATTATCCAAAAATGATGGTAAGGAACAATATGCAGATTAACCATTAGCAAACCCACCAATGCACCCATAAAACCGGCAATACTCCATGCACCATGAAAAGAAGTCATAATTGGGCGACCAAATAACTTTTCCGCTTCAGAACCTTGGGTATTTACGGCAATATTGCACATATTACCAACAATACCGAAAAGCAAAAGAAATGCAGCCAAATGCCATGATGCCGTAGCTAAACCTAAATTAGAAAGTGCAATAACGTAAAGTGGTGCAGTAATGGTTAATATTTTCTTACTTCCGTACTTTGTTACTAGCCTACCAGAAATGGGCATGGTTATCAACTGACCAAGTGGCAATGCTAATAAAATACTGCCCAACTCTCCATCTGATAAATTTAAAGTATGTTTAATATCAGGAATTCGGCTTGCCCAAGAAGCAAAAGCAATACCTTGCCCGAAATAAAATAATGATACTGCAAGGCGAATACGATTTGGAGAAGTAATTTTAACAGGTTTGTTTTCTTCTTGATTCAATAATTCCTGATTTATATTAAGTTCTTCCAAAATGTAATATTAATAATGACGCATTTATTTTGTGACAAAGATCATTATTTGAAACGGTAATAGAAAGGTATAATTATAATTTATATATAATTATTAAACTAAAAAACCCGCTGAGCAGCGGGTTTTCATTTAAAAGACAATCTTTATATTTTATTTGGCTGAAAGAATTTTACAGTTCCGTCGCCTTCACTGGCAACGACCAATAAACTTCTACCATTTGGGCTATCTTTAGGTTTTACAAATAGTAAACCTTCAGGTGCATCACCAGAAGCAAATAATTGAACAAATTTAGGCGATGCTGGTGTTGTTACATCATAAATTGCAATCATATCCACACGCTCCATACCAATAAATGCTAAAGTTCTACGATTAACCTGCGCAACCGTTACACCTTCTACTTCAACTCCCTTATTATCTGAACGCGTATCATCATATTTGCCTGCATCGATTACTCGCTGTTCTAAATCTTTACCCACATTTGCAATCAAAGCACCTGTATTTGCGTTAATTATACTCATGCTTCTACCACCTGTAGCGTATAATTCATCATAATCGCCATCGCCATCTGTATCGCCATAAGCTTTCGTAACAGTTAATCTACCCAAGTTCCCATCTAATTGCAGGGTTGCAGCAGTTGGGAATTTTGTAGGATCAAGCTTTAAACTTTTTACTCTTGCTTCTTCATCATAACCTTTCCAGGCTCTTGTATCACCTTCATTCGCTAAAGCTAAATAGTTGTTTCCTTCAGTAGAAAAATATGAAATGGCATCAGGCAAATAAAACGCCTTAATTGGCCATGTGCCCAAAGCTATTTTATTATCTAAATCACTTACATCAAAAGCATTTTCAGCAAGGCTGATGTCTCTTGTTCCCAATGGATTAATCTTTGTGATTGTTCCTGCCACAATATCAACTTCTGCAACACCATTGTTTTCCTGCAGCGTAACGTATGCTTTTTTTGAATCTGAACTTACGGCAATATATTCTGGTTCAATATCTTGAGCAAATGTTGCTTTTGGTCCATAAATTCTAAAACCACCTGCAACTAATGCTGCTTTTTGAGATTCAAATGGAGAAAAATCTAAAGTTTTAACAGAATAATTATCTTTTACATTTATAACTGAAATGCTGCCGTTCGGATCTACAGTGTAAGCATCATTTGGTTCGCCCTCATTTGCAGATAAAATGTAATTTCCATCCGGACTAAAAGTGACCATATCTGGCATTGCCCCAACAGTGATTTTTTTAACTTCTGATAAATCTGAAGTTTTTAAAACGACAACATTACCATTACCCTGCTTATCGGCACCATCTAATGCAATAGCCAGCAAACCATTGCTTACAGCAACACTATTTATACCAGCATTACTTGCAAAAGTTAATGTTCTTGTTTTACTTACCGTTGGATAGTTTGTTAAATCTACAACTTCAACTTTGGCGCCTCCTTCATTACTTACCACAAATAGTTTTTTTGTTGATGGATCATAAGCAGAAATTTCTGCCGACGTTTCTCCGCCCAAATCAATTGATGCAGTTTCTTTAAAGCTTGATATATCTTCGGCAACAATTAGGTCTATTTCCTCAATTGGTTCTGAAGTTTTTTTGCAGGCGGTTAATGCAGTTGTAGCCAACATTAAGGCTACAAAAAGTTTTTTACAGTTCATGGTTTATTACTTATCTAAACGGCAAAAATAGATTTGTAATCTGCTGTTTTTTAGGCTCAAAATGTTATCATTTGGTTAAGAAATGATTAATGGCATCTTTCCGTAAATTGAAGCAGACTGTAATCAACTACAACTTTAAAAGATTCCTCCACTACGGTCGGAATGACGACTGCCTCTCCTCTTTCGTCAACTCGACTGGAGCGCAGCGAAACGGAGAGATCTTTTAAGTCTGGTAAAAAAAGATTTCTCCACAAGATCGAAATGACGACAGTTGCATTTCAGTTTCTCAACCGAGGAGATACCGAATAAGAAATTAGCATTAAGATTCCCGCCTTCGCGGGAATGACGAGAAGTGAAAAATACTTTGCAAACAAAAAAGCCGATAATTGCTTATCGGCTTTTCTTTTGGTTTGTGAAGACACAAACCAAGGCTAGTATATTAAATATGTATTGCTCTGTTATCAGTTGCAGCTAAAGCAGCTTCTTTTAACGCTTCTGTGTAAGTTGGGTGAGCGTGACAAGTACGGGCAATATCTTCTGCTGAAGCACGGAACTCCATTGCAATAACTGCTTCTGCAATCATATCCGCAGCACGTGGACCTATCATGTGTATGCCTAAAACTTCATCCGTAGTTGCATCAGCCAAAACTTTTACGAAACCATCGGTATCCATACTTGCTTTAGCACGACCGCTTGCTTTGAATGGGAACGAACCTGCCTTATATTTTGTACCTTTTTCCTTCAATTGCTCCTCAGTTAAACCAACAGAAGCAACTTCAGGCCAAGTATAAACAACACCTGGAATTAAGTTATAATTAATGTGTGGTTTTTGGCCTGCGATAGTTTCTGCTACATAAGTACCTTCATCTTCTGCTTTATGCGCCAACATTGCACCTGTAATTACATCGCCAATTGCATAAACACCTTTAACAGAAGTTTCTAAATGCTCATTTACCGGGATTTTTTTACCGCGTTCTTCAATCGTGATCCCGATTTTATCTAAACCTAAGCCTTCAGTGTATGCCGTACGACCAACAGCTACGATGCAGTAATCGGCTTCTAAAGAAAGGCTTTCTCCTTTTGGCGTTTCTGCAGTTACGGTTACAACCTTACCTTTTGTAGTAGCGCCAGTAACTTTATGACCCATGTAAAACTCCATGCCTAAAGATTTCTTTAAAACACGCTGAAGTTCTTTACCCAAACCTGCATCCATTGTTGCAATAATTGACGGCATAAACTCTACAACCGAAACTTTTGTACCTAAGCGGGCATAAACTGAACCTAATTCTAAGCCGATAACACCACCACCAATCACAACCATTGTTTTTGGAACTTCTTTAATATTTAAAGCTTCGGTTGATGTGATGATGCGTTTTTTATCGATTGGTAAAAATGGCAACGCCGTTGGTTTAGAACCTGTAGCAATAATTACATTTTTAGCGGTTAATGTTTCTGTAGAACCATCGCCTTTAGTAATTAAAACTGTGTTTTTATCTACAAAAGAGCCTAAACCTTCGTATGAATCGATTTTATTTTTCTTGAATAAATAAGTGATACCTGCAGTATTTTGAGATACAACGTCATCCTTACGAGCAATCATTTGTTTCATATCAACTTTTAAATCTTTCAAGTTGATACCATGAGTTGTAAATGTATGAGCGGCGTTATGGTAGTGCTCAGAAGAATCTAACAAAGCTTTTGATGGGATACAACCTACATTTAAGCAAGTACCTCCAAAAGTTTTATATTTTTCGATAACTGCAGTTTTTAAACCTAACTGAGCACAACGGATTGCGCCAACATAACCGCCCGGACCTGAACCGATAACAACGACATCGTATTGCATAATTTCTTTAGAATTTTGATTAGCCAAATGTAGGGAAAAAGGCGGAAAGCTGAAAGGCAGAAGCTTGAAGGTAAAATATTAAAATCAAAACCAATGCAAAATTTACGTATCCATTACCATAAAAACAATTATTGAATTTTTCACCTAGCAGATATTTTTGGTTCGGTATCCATTTTCAAGTTCTACCAAATTAAGGTTAAAAAACTTTTGAAAATGAACCGAATTTAAGTGATAATTAAAAGCTTCTTCATTTATAAAGATTTCAGAAATTATTATTTTAATTGGGTCGGTTATGGTTTGCTTAATATCAAACGCAATATTTCCAGGTTCAGAAATGGTAAACTCTTTTAATTTTCTCAATTCATTAATTGCTTTCTTGATTAAAGCTGGATTTTTAAGGTTTAAAACTGCTGTAGAATAAAAATACTCATCAGTTTTTGCAGGCTCGATTAAATCCCAAAGGTTACCATATAAATCTTCAAAAACTGCAACTGTACCATAGTTTTCAAAAACAGGTTCTCTAACAATTTTAATTCTATTATCTACCAAATTTTGATAATCTCGATTAAAATTATCAGTATGTAAAAAAAGAAAAACCCGTCCTCCTGTTTGATTTCCAATCCTGCTTGCTTCTTCATCATTTTTTGCCTTCGCTAATAATAATGAAACACCGTTTTCTCCTTCAGGCCCTACTAAAACCCATCTTTTATCAACAGCTAAATTAGTATCTTCCAACAATCTGAAATTAAGCATATTCGTATAAAACTCAATTGCTTTATCGTAATCATCTACAATTATAGAAATGTGTGCTAAATGTTGCTTCATCAGTTTTTAATCATTAAGTTTTAGTTTGATTAAAGATTCTACACCGCTAATCTTTAGGGCTCTACTTCAAAAAGAAAAAATTGTTGTGTTTGGTTTTTAGAGAAGTTATTATCAACACAGAAGATTAAAGTTTTGTGCCCGTTTGGTAAATCCGGACCAAAAGTTACGCCTTCAAAATTATCGATGTGTTTGCCGATTGTATCAAAGTCAAATAAAAGCTTTTTCTTTAATGTTTTTGGTGGATTTTTTATGAACGATGCATTGTCTATCACATTTTCTGCACCTTTTAAATCGACCAAAAATAACTTGATAAAGGTATGGTCATCATGTCCTTTCGCCCAGGCACGCTCCATCACGAGCAAAGTATGGTTATTAATTGCCAAAATTTCAGAAATGCCATTCACATTCCAGTCGCTTTGAACAGTTGGCTCTACAGGCAACTCGCCTAAATTATAGGCATATTGAGCAATATTTTTTTTTGTACGAGCATCAAACTTTAAGATTCGGGTAATTGCACCACTATAACCAAAAGCTGCCGACTTGCCATCCTGGTACAAAGGTTCTTCCAAACTTGCGTAAAGTGTTTTATAATTATCGGCGAAAGTTATGCCTTCAAAAAGCGCATTTTTACGTGCTCCATTTTCTCCTTTAGTAAAATGAAAACCTTTTGGCAAAGGAATCGTATCTAAAAATTTTCCATCAGCAGAAATAAAAGTTAAGGCCGGTTGAATGATTAATGAATCGCCATTTTTAAATATTCTTTCTCCTTCGTTACTCCAAATTAATTGATTTTTGTTTGGATTGAAGCGCACTGATTCACCGTCAGCCTTTAAGCTTTTTACCGTACCAAATTTTGGATATTCTTGCCCGCTTTCCTGCAAAATTGGAATTAGCCCATTAATTTCTACCGTATCAATTTTATTGTTTTTTATATTGATGTTGGCAGTATAAATTCTTGCTGTGCTAAATTGGCTAGGGTCATCACTAATTAAGAAATAACGATCATGCTTCACATCATAATCAATGCCCGATAAACCGCCAACGGAAGTACCTTTGAATTGTAAATCAATTGGTATAATAAATTCATCTAAAAATTTTATAGATGAAATAGTTGTTTCTTTCTGTTTAGCTGTATAACGTGTACCTGAACACGATGTTAAAAACCCTAAAAGAACAATGTAAATAAGCGATAGTTTGGTAGATAAAATTTTCAAAAGCCTTTATTTTGGAGTAAAATTATATTTTTTCTTGTAAAAATATTTATTGTGTAAAGCGAGTTTTAGGGCATTTTGCGTCATTCCCCTACTTGATAGGGAATCTTAAAGCAATAAGTTAGAAAATATTTTTAAGATTCCCGCCTACGCGGGAATGACGAAGCCATTTAATTTTCACAAAAAATATTTTGCATAAAAAACCGCTTCAATATTAAATTGAAGCGGCTTATAAACTTGAGATATTTAATATAATTTACCAATTACACGATAACTGGTCTTATTACCATCAATAACTTCTTCGTAGTAAACATCATCTGGCGAAACAAAATATTTATCATTTTTAATAGTTACTTCTCGGCAGCCTTCTGGTAAAACCGAAATAATATCGCCAATCTGATGTGTTACAACCGGGCCATCGGTGGTATTTAAAACACCATCTTTTCCTGCCACAACATAAACTGTTTTACCATCTTTATTGGTCGATTGTGTATAATACACGCCTTTAAATTCGTAATAATCTACCCCATCAATCGTTACCAATTCTGCCTCATCGGGCAAGTTCGGAACTTCTGCACCAACCGGTGGTATTACAACTTGATAGTTGTTTTCATACTGACGATAAAATAATCCTCCTGAGTAATAATACTGGTTCGGGCCATAATAAAATGGATAATAACCAAAAGGCAATACATTTAACCTAAAACCAATGAATGGTCTGTAAAAATTGTAATAGCCGTAATTAGGGCGACCATAAAACCGATAACCCGGGCTGTAGCGATACCCTGAGCGATAGTTATATCCGGGACGATAACCGGGATTTGGGCGATAACCGGGTCTTTCTGGTCTTCCACCGTAACCATAATTACCACGATTTGGACCTTGAGAAATTCTATTATTTGACGGAGCTTGCATAGATGGCTGGCGTGACATTCCCCCACCTCTTGATGGCGCAACACTTCCTGAACGACCTCCTGAAAAACCTCCACTTGAACTTCCTCCCCTACTTGGCCTTTGTGCTGAAGCGCTTTCTACATTAAATGTTGCAACAATTGCTGCTACAGCAAAAGCAACCAATCCTTTACTTAATAACCTTTTCATTTTATGTGTTTAACTTAATTAATAATATGACGATGAAAATTTGCAAAAGATTATCCCATAACTTTATTTAACTAAATTTTGATAATGGAATGACGAATAAAACTACACCTAACAAAGCTTTTACCACTCCTTTTTCTAAATCTTTTGGCTTATCTCTATATTTATAACTTATTCCTAAAATCAACTGTTTAATGAACCTGAGAAAAATTTTATCCTTTATCGTTTGTGTATTCGTTTCAAATGTACTTGCAGCACAACAAAGTGATTCGGCTTATGTTATTGCAAACTACACCAAAATAGAACAGCAAATACCTATGCGTGATGGCGTTAAGCTTTTCACCTCGATTTATATTCCCAAAAATCAAACCAAAAAATATCCATTTTTAATTAATCGAACACCTTATACCGTAGCGCCTTATGGCGAAGATAAATATAAGCTGAGTTTGGGTAATTTCCCTGCAATGATGCGGGAAGGCTTCATTTTCGTTTATCAAGATGTACGTGGAAAATGGATGAGCGAGGGTACATTTGAGGATATTCGTCCGCAGACTTTGAAAAAAGGTAAGAAAGATATTGATGAAAGCACCGACACTTACGACACTATTGATTGGTTGGTAAAAAACATTAAAAACAACAATGGAAATGCAGGTATTTATGGTATTTCTTACCCTGGCTTTTACTCAACAACTTCGTTACCAAATTCGCATCCGGCATTAAAGGCAGTATCTCCACAAGCCCCTGTAACCGATTGGTTTATTGGCGATGATTTTCATCATGGCGGAACTTTATTTTTAATGGATGCCTTCAGTTTTATGAGCAGTTTTGGCGTTCCTCGTCCGAAACCGATTACGCCAGAGAAAGGACCAAAACCTTTTCAGTTCCCAATTCAGGATAATTATCGTTTTTATTTAGAAGCAGGTTCAGTTAAAAACCTTAAGGACAAATATTTTGCAGATAGTATCAAATTCTTCAATAACTTATTTAAACACCCAAATTTAGATACATTCTGGAAAGCAAGATATATTCTTCCACATTTAAAAAATGTAAAACCTGCAGTTATGGTTGTTGGTGGCTTTTTCGATGCAGAGGATGCTTACGGTACATTTGCAACTTATAAAGCAATTGAGAAACAAAACCCGAATACAAACAATATTCTGGTTGCTGGTCCGTGGTATCATGGTGGTTGGGTGCGTAGCGATGGCTCATACTTCGGTGATATCAGGTTTGGCAAAAACACCAGTATTGATTATCAGCAGCAATATGAGCTACCATTTTTTAAGCATTACTTAAAAGGTGAAGGCGATTTTAAGGCCGGTGAAGCAAATATTTTTGTAACCGGAAGTAACGAATGGAAGCAATTTACGAGCTGGCCACCACAAGAAGTGGAAACTAAAAACCTTTATCTACAGCCTAACGGGAAATTGGCTTTTGAAAAAGTTGGCAGAACAGACAGCTGGGATGAATATGTAAGCGACCCTAATCATCCGGTTCCTTATCAGGATGGTGTGCAGGGTAAGCGTACCCGTGAATACATGATTGATGACCAAAGATTTGCGGCTCGCAGACCAGATGTTAAAGCTTACCAAACCGATGCTTTGAATGAAGATATCACTTTAACCGGGCCGGTGTTGGCAAATCTTGTAGTTTCTACAACCGGTACGGATGCCGATTATGTTGTAAAATTAATTGATGTTTATCCGGAAAACGAACCAAACCCGATACCAAATCCAAAGAATATTATAATGGGTGGTTATGAAATGTTGGTTAGAGGTGAGATTTTAAGAGGTAAGTACCGTAACAGCTTTGAAAAACCTGAAGCTTTTACTCCAGGGCAGATTACCAAGGTTAATTATGCATTACCTGATGTAGCACATACATTTAAAAAAGGGCATAAAATTATGATTCAGATTCAGAATTCATGGTTCCCATTAGCGGATAGAAACCCACAAAAGTTTATGAATATTTACGAAGCTGAGCCTGCAGATTTTCAGAAAGCAACGCATAAAATTTTTCATGATGCTTCTAATAGTTCTTATATTTCAGTATCTGTTTTAAAGTAGATTTATAAAAAAATCACCCCCCAACCGCTCCTTGAAAACATGGAGGGGAGTTCCGCTCCTCATGTTAAAAAAATATCATAAGATTCCCAATAGAGGACTTAAATATTTGAGAATAAAAAAATAATATTGCACTATCCAAATCCCTCCTAATTTAGGAGGGGCAAGGGATGGTTAAATACAACAAGATGAAAAAACTTATTACGCTTTTTGCCATTACGCTATGTATCTCTATTGCAAATGCACAAATGCTCGGCAAAAATCAGGAAAATTCTCGGGCAGACAGTTTACGTGGTACACTTACTCCACTTAGAACCTGCTACGATATTAATTTTTACCACTTAGATGTTAAGATAGATATTGACCAGAAATCAGTTTCTGGCAGTAATGAATTTGCCTTTACTGCAACACAAGATTTTACAAAACTTCAATTCGATTTATTCGATAATTTGAAAGTAGAGAAGGTAGTATTTCGAGGCAAGGATTTGAATTTTAGAAGAGAATACAATGCCGTTTTTGTAACTTTTCCTAAAATCATAAAAAAGGGAAGTAAAGAAAAATTTACCGTGTTTTATTCTGGAAACCCTCGTGTAGCTAAAAATGCCCCTTGGGATGGCGGTTTCATTTTTAAGAAAGATGCTGATGGAAATCCATTTGTATCCGTAGCCTGTCAAGGATTAGGCGCCAGTGTTTGGTGGCCAAATAAAGACCACCAAAGTGATGAGGTGGATAGCATGAACATCAGCATCAGTGTGCCTAAAGATTTGCAAGAGATTTCTAATGGAAGATTATTAAATACGGTTGATAAACCGGACGGATATAAGCAATATAACTGGTTAGTGAGTAACCCAATTAATAACTATGATGTAACTTTTTACATTGGAAAATATGCGCACTGGACAGATACTTTCGAAGGTGAAAATGGCAAATTAAGTATTGATTATTGGGCCTTAAAAACAGATAGTGCCAAAGCCCGCCCGCATTGGAATGCTGATGTAAAACCCATGTTAAAGTGTTTTGAATATTGGTTTGGGCCTTATCCCTGGTATAAAGATGGTTACAAACTTGTTCAAGCGCCACATTTGGGCATGGAGCATCAAAGTGCGGTTGCTTACGGTAATCAATTTAAAAAAGGCTATTTAGGACGAGATTTAAGCGGAACAGGCCACGGATTAAAGTGGGATTTTATAACCATACATGAAAGCGGACATGAATGGTTTGGAAATAACATTACCTCCAAAGATATTGCAGATATGTGGGTGCACGAAGGTTTTACCAATTATTCGGAAGTACTTTTTACAGAATGTACAGAAAATAAAACTGCAGCAAACGAATATGCAATCGGTTTACAAAAAATTATTCAGAACGATATTCCGGTTATTGGTCCGTATGGTGTGAATAAAGAAGGTTCTGGAGATATGTACCCGAAAGGTGCTAACCTGATTCACACCATCCGCCAGTTAATAAATAATGATGAAAAATTCAGACAGATATTACGCGGATTGAATAAAACATTTTACCATAAAACGGTTACAACCGCTGATATTGAAAATTACATCGCAAAGCAAAGTGGTTTAAAATTGAATAAGATTTTCGACCAATACTTGCGTTATACCAATATTCCGGTTTTAGAATATAAGATTGCGAATAATATGCTTTCTTATCGTTGGATAACTGATGTTAAAGGATTTGATATGCCAGTTAGGGTTACTTTAAACAGTGGAATTTATACATTAATTAAACCAACTAATGATTGGAAAACAGTTAAAATTGATAACAGTATAAATGCTGATAACTTTAAACATGATCCGCTATTTTATATCAAAACAAAAAAAGGATAAAAATTAATTAGTTGTTTTCACAAAAAGATTGAAGATTGTGCAACGTTTAGCAAAAACGATCGTCTTATAATTAAAATCTATAACCCAGAATTGAAAACATAATCTATAAGTATGAAAAAAATATTTGCGTTTGCATTTGCTACACTGATAGCAGCAACAAGTTTAAACACATTTGCAAAAACTGAAATCACCATTTCTACCTCAAAAAAATCTGAAGATAGAGATGTTAAAAACTTTAGTGGAATTGCATCTGCAGGACCTATCAATGTTATCGTTACTTTAGGAAATACAGAAAGTTGCCGTTTCGAAGGTGATGCAGAGGCGATATCTACCATTATCACCGAGGTAAAAGGTAATGTTTTAATTATCCGGCCGGAGAACAGCGTTACCAGCTGGTCTAGAAAATATGAGGATAAGAAAATTACGGCATATGTTACTGCTAAATCTATCAGAAGTTTAACAATGAGCGGCTCTGGCAGTTTAGTTGTAAATGGTAAAATCTCTACAAACGATTTAACTACAACATTAAGTGGCTCAGGTAGCATTAAAGCAACTGCCGATGTCGACAATTACAATGGGGTAATCAGCGGTTCGGGTTCTTTAAACATTACTGGGAGTTCTGATAGAGCAAAGATTGTAATTAGCAGTTCTGGTAGCTTTGCAGGAAAGAGCTTCTCTGTAAATAACTTAACTTCAACCATCAGCGGTTCGGGTACGGTAAACATTAATGCTGAAGAAAATATCAGAGCGGTAATTAGTGGCTCAGGCAGTGTAAATTATTCTGGTAATCCACAAGTTGAAAAAACAATTGTGGGTTCTGGCAGGGTTAGGAAAATATAATTCAATTTAAAAAATTATAAAAAGCGCCCTGAAAATAATCAGGGCGTTTTTTTTTGTTAAATTACATCAATAAAAATTATTGAAAGCCTCAGAAAAGATCTATACAAGGCAGATATCGATTTAAGTAAGGCTGAAAATGCTGTGCTTTTGTACTTCGAAAAAATCAAAAGTTCTTAAAATTGGAAACCAATTACCCACATATTTTCAAGGTAATTAATTTTCTGACTGGCTTTATCCAATTCATCCCAACCTGTTGTGTGCACATTGGTTAAATTTGTTGCGCCAACTTTGGTTGTATTTTGTAGGTAAATGTGTTTCCAAACGTAAAATTTTAATCCAATTTTTGCAGAAACGCCATAGCCAGAAATGCTAAAATGATTGTTTCTTCCTTGGCCAAATAAACGCACATCAGAACGTGGGACCAATAATCCACCCCCTAACCCAGTTTCTAAAGTTAAAGATGTATTGCCTCCAGGTGCAACCCAAATATCATCGTAACGTTCTATCTCTATATTTGCATAGTTAAAACCATCAGTATGTTCGTAAGTTAACATGCTTTCTTTAACATTAATCATTTGTCCGTTATACGTACCTGCTAAATTACCTGTTGGAGCATTATCATGTGAAATATTTGGCCCGATATAACCATTTATAGCAACGGTTTGAGGAATATCCACGACATATTTCATATGATCCCAGCCAATGGAAATACTATAATTATCTTTTATAAAATATCCGGCTCTGATATTATATTGTGGCACAGTTATCAAACTTGGGTTTAAATAGCTCCAATCTAATTTTGTTTGCCTATCTCTAGCCGTTACATCACTTAAAGTGAAATCATAATTTGGACCTTGGAAGCGAATATCACTTTTTCCGTACCAAGAACTGTTGTAGCCCCAATGAAAATAAAAATCGCCTTTGCGAGAAAAGTTGCGTTTATGTTGTGGGTTAAAAAGACTTTTTGAAGTTGGCGTATTAACTACAGACGAAGGACGAACCTCTTGTGCTTGCATACGTTTACCGAACAAGAGCGCTAAAAACAAAATGGAAAACTTTTTCACGCGGCAAAGTGAAGAAAAACTAACAACTATTACAAACCGTTTAACAATTTGTAATAGTTACTGTACAGAAAATGACTTTAAAACATTAAAACGAAATTAAAATCTTGTATATACTGCCAGTTGTATAATGTTATTTAAAGTATTATTTGTTTGCCCTTTAACTGCCTGATTCATGTAGCCCGCCTCAACATCAACCTTGTTCGAAAAACGGTAACCCAAAGCCAAATACGCCCGATTTTGGTCGAATACATGATTATTCAGCTCATTATTATTTTGAAGATTTAGAAAAACCTCATTTTGCAAGGCAACAAATGCACCCTTTGTAAATGTTGGTTCCGCCTTTTGCAAGGGCTGTATTAGCCTAAAAAAGTAGCGAAAACGCTGAGAAAATAGGTCATCATTGCCGCCACCTCTACCTATAAATCTTTGCTCTAACCTAATACGATGAGTAAAAAATACCGAACTCATTTTATGATTATAAATATATTGTTCAAAAATTCGGTGTTCGTTTAATGAGATTGCTGCATCACCTCCGGCAGGAAACATTTGAGTAGTTTGCCATAAATAACCCAAAGCAACATTACTATTTTTGTTGATAAAATATTGCAGTGCTGGTCTAACTAAGGTATTTCTTACATGGTCCCATTTATCAGCTGAGCGAACCTGGAAGTCGAATTGTAAGCCCCATTTCTCATTAAATTTGGTATTATTAACAACCATAAACCAACCTGTATTTTGGTATTGCGTTTGGGCTGAAAGTTTTCCAATAAACATTAATAAAACAACGGTAAGTAATTGTAGTTTCTTCATATTGTGTAGTCGGTTTTATCTGTGTTTGGCTAAATTAGAAAATTTCTACTACGCATTAAATTTAACTTTAATTTAATATTGAGTTTGAAACCATAAACCCAACTGAATGATGTTTATTTAAATTTCATTTAGCGTTAAGCAATTAAAAATTTATCTTCGTTAAAGATTTCGGTATTTGTAACCACTTGCCGAGATACAATACAAAACGTAAAATCAAAAAACAATGATTATTGAACCTAGAATGAGGGGCTTTATTTGTTTAACTGCTCACCCAGATGGTTGCGCACAAAACGTAAAGAACCAAATTGAATATGTTAAATCAAAGGGCGAAGTTAGCGGACCTAAAAAAGTTTTAGTAATTGGCGCATCAACCGGATTTGGTTTAGCATCAAGAATTACTGCGGCTTACGGCTCAAACGCAGCAACTATTGGTGTATTTTTTGAAAAAGCACCTTCTGAAGGTAAAACAGCTTCTCCAGGATGGTACAATAGTGCGGCATTTGAAAAAGAGGCTCATGCGGCTGGTTTATACGCTAAAAGTATTAATGGCGATGCCTTCTCTAATGAGATTAAGCAAAAAACAATTGATTTAATTAAAGCAGATTTAGGACAGGTAGATTTAATTATTTACAGCTTAGCCTCTCCGGTTAGAAAAAATCCAAATACTGAAGTTTTACATCGTTCTACTTTAAAACCAATTGGCTTTACATACACCAATAAAACGGTTGATTTCCATACAGGTAACGTAACTGAAATATCTATCGAGCCAGCGAATGAAGAAGATATTGCAAATACAGTTGCCGTTATGGGTGGCGAAGATTGGGCAATGTGGATTGATGCCTTAAAGGCAGAAAATTTATTGGCAGATGGTGCTACAACAGTTGCGTATTCATATATAGGCCCTGCATTAACTGAGCCTGTCTACCGCAAAGGCACCATTGGTCGTGCAAAAGATGATTTAGAAGCAACCGCATTCACCATCAGCGATAAACTAAAAGACATTAATGGAAAAGCCTACGTTTCTGTTAATAAAGCCTTGGTTACACAAGCAAGTTCTGCCATTCCGGTTATTCCGCTTTATATTTCATTGCTATACAAAATAATGAAAGAAGAAGGCATACATGAAGGTACGATAGAACAAATTCAGCGTTTATTTGCCGATAGATTATATAATGGCGGTGATGTTCCTGTTGATGAAAAAGGCAGAATCAGAATCGATGATTGGGAAATGCGTGATGATGTTCAAGCTAAAGTTGCAAAACTTTGGGAAGAAGCAACAACCGAAACTCTACCGGCAATTGGAGATTTACCTGGTTACCGCTCTGATTTCTTAAGCTTATTCGGCTTTGAGGTTGATAAGGTGGATTACCAAAAAGATGCAAACGAAGTTGTAAAAATTGAAGGTTTAGTAGAGTAATTACAAAAAACTTTTTATTAATAATACTAAACGGCTGGCAAATTAACCAGCCGTTTTTAATTTCCTTTAATTATGAATTTTAATTTACAGCCAATTTTAGAAAACGATTTACTAAGCATTGTACCATTAAAATCTGATGATTTCGAAAAGCTCTACGACGTTGCCAACGATGAATTACTTTGGGAGCAACACCCCAATAAAAACCGATACCAACGCCCTATTTTTGAAAAATTTTTTCAAGGTGCAATGGAATCAGGAGGGGCATTTATTGTTTACGAAAAACAAAGTGGTAAAGTGGTAGGCAGTTCGAGGTTTTATGAATTAGATGAAGCTAACAAAACCGTTGCCGTTGGCTACACCTTTATTGGAAGGGAATTTTGGGGCAAAGCGCACAATAAAGCCTTAAAAACATTAATGTTTAACCACGCTTTTCAATTTGTAGAAAAAGTAATTTTACATATTGGTGCCACCAATTTTCGCTCGCAAAAGGCAATAGAGAAACTCGGTGCAAAAAAAGTAAGCGAAATTGAGATTGCATATTATGGCGAACCATTAAAGTGGAATTTTGCATACGAGGTAGATAAAAAGGAGTGGCAATCTGTTCAATAATAAAACCGTAGAACCTAATAAAATCGTATTTGTACTTTAGTATTGTTATATTTGTATAATTCTCCATTCCACTCACCCTTTTTAACAACAAAACGATTAAATAATATATGGCTAAATCTCAGGCAACATACAGCAAAAAAGAGAACGAAAAAAAACGATTAAAGAAACAAAAAGACAAACAAGAGAAAAAAGAAGAGCGTCAGGCTAATGCGAAAAAAGGTTTAGCGCTTGAAGATATGATGGCTTATGTTGATGAAAATGGCAACATTTCTTCTACTCCACCAGATCCGAAAAAGAAAAAAGTTATTAATACCGAAGACATTCAAATTGGAATTTCTAGACAAGAAGATATTGTTGATGAAAACCCAGTTAAAAAAGGTACAGTAACATTTTTCAATGATAGTAAAGGTTATGGTTTCATCAAAAATACTGAAACTCAAGATAGCATTTTTGTTCACGTTAATGGATTAACGACACAAATTAAAGAAGGCGATAAAGTTACTTTCGAGGTAGAGATGGGCCAAAAAGGACCAACTGCTGTTAAAGTTTCTAAAGTTTAATTTAATCTTCAAATGGATAATTTATAGCTAAAAAGCTCATAGATTCATCTTCAAATCCTGCAGAAATTCTGCTGCGCAAGGTTTTATAATCATTTATAATTCCGTCTATTTAAGCATAAAACCTGGCGCATTTTTTCCTTCTAAAGGAAATCCATCTTTTAAAATATTTTTTTTTAGAAAATCAGGGTTCGGTTCGCTTAGGTTATTTCAGCCCCGCCACCGCTATTAGTCCTCATTTCGCTGCGCTCCAATTCCGGGCTATTACGCTTTGTCGGGTTTATTTTTCAAAAATTGTGGTTCTTTTGCAAAAAACAGGTTGCATATTTTTTAAATTCTCCACTCTCCTCGGTAGAGATTAGTTACTTATGTGTACAATCTTTTGTAAATAAACCTGATAGCAGTGAAAAGCTCCCATTTTATTCGGGACTTGAAACGGATAGCAGGACTGCTTTTGCCATGAACAAAAGCCGTTCATTTCCAAAATCTTAAAAAATTTTAAATCTCGGTGTGGAATTTGCTTTTAACTTTCATCATTACAGCACACACAAAGAAAATAAGATTATGAAACCTGCATAAGCAATGCAATTAAAAAAAGCAAACAGCTTATGCAAGCTTCATGACAATTAAAAACACTAAAAAGTTATGAAAAAGTTAATAGCAATTGCATTGGTAACATTGGTAGGTTTATCAACAGTTAATGCACAGCAAGTAGATTTAAGAAGAAAAATTAATGTAAGCGGCTCGGCCGAGACCGAAGTTACACCCGATATTATTTACATCGGCATTTCGCTTAAAGAATACTTAAACGGAAAGAAAAAAGTAGAAATTACTGAACTGGAAAAACAACTTTACGCTGCGGTGCAAAAAGCCGGAATAGCGAAAGAAAATTTAACAGTTAGTAACTTAAGCAGCTGGAATTATGCTACTGAAAAAAAGAAAAATCCTGATTTTTTAGCAAGCAAACAGTACCGTTTAAAAGTTAGCGACTTAAACAAATTCAATTCTATTATTGAAGCTATAGACGCTAAAGGAATTGCAAGTACAAACATTGAAAGTTATGATTACTCAAAAATTGAAGGGCTTAAAAAAGAACTTAAAATTAAGGCGCTTTTGGCCGCTAAAGAGAAAGCAACATATATGGTTGAAGCACTAGATGGTAAATTAGGTGCTGTAATTGATATACAAGACGGTGGAGATAATGTTATACAACCTGTTTACAGAAATTATATGATGAAAGCGGAAATGGCTGACGCAGGTGCTGCACCTGAGATAGATTTTAAGAAAATTAAGTTAAATTTTACGGTTAACGCAGTATTTGAAATAAAATAGTGCTTTAAATTTTATTTCAAACTTTTTTTGAAACCTACCAACACATTTTGGTAGGTTTTTTGTTAAGGTATCATCGAAACACTAAAATTTTATAAATTATGAAAAAATTCATTTACACGTTAGCCCTAGTTTTCTCTTTAGCAATTAGTTTTAACTCTGCACAAGCAGCAGATAAAAGAGCTAAAAACCCAACCGAGTTAACTGCTGAACAAGCTTTACAATTAGAAAAAATTAAAACCCGCGTTGAAGAAATTAGAGACATGGATAAATCTAATTTAACAAGAGCTGAGCGCAAAGCACTTCGCAGCGAATTGAAAGAATTAAAAGGCCAGGCACGTGCAGTTTCTGGTGGTGTTTACCTTTCAGTTGGTGCTATTATCATCATCATTTTATTATTAATCTTGATTTTATAATCCAAGAAAAAACATTACACCTATCTATATAAAAACGAAAAGCTTTGCATTACTGCAAAGCTTTTTTTATTAGTTAATAGTTCGTCATTGCGACGATTGTTTTTAATCAATAATATCGAAGCCTGTATAGCTCACCAATACTTCTGGAATTTTAATTCCGTTTTCTGTTTGATAGTTTTCTAAAATTGAAGCAACAATTCGAGGCAAAGCTAATGCACTACCGTTTAGAGTATGTGCCAATTGGGTTTTACCTTCCTTGCCTTTAAAGCGAATTTTTGAGCGGTTACTTTGGAAAGTTTCTACATTAGATACTGAAGATACTTCTAACCAACGCTCTTGTGAAGCGCTCCAGGTTTCCATATCATAAGTCATTGCAGAACCGAAACCCATATCGCCACCACATAAACGTAGAACGCGGTAATGTAAACCAAGTTTTTGCAATAAGCTTTGTACATAGGTACTCATATCTTCCAAAGTTTCGTAAGATTTATCTGGGTGCGTTACCTGTACCAATTCTACCTTATCAAATTGATGCAAGCGGTTTAAACCACGCACGTGAGAACCATAAGAACCCGCTTCTCGTCGGAAACAAGGTGTATAAGCCGTATTCTTAATGGGTAACTCTTCTTCTTTTAAAATTACATCTCTGTATAGGTTGGTAACCGGAACTTCAGCCGTTGGAATTAAATATAAATCATCAACCGTTGAATGGTACATTTGACCTTCTTTATCTGGTAATTGCCCCGTTCCAAAACCTGATGCAGCATTTACCAAATGCGGCACTTGCACTTCTTTATAACCTGCAGCAATTGCTTCATCTAAAAAGAAATTAATTAAAGCACGTTGTAACCTCGCCCCTTTCCCTTTATAAACTGGGAAACCTGCACCAGTAATTTTAACGCCAAGTTCAAAATCTATGATATCATATTTCGCGGCCAATTCCCAATGGGGTTTCGCATCTTTTGGTAACTGAGCTGGTTCTCCATGTACTAAAACAACCTCATTTTCTTCTGCTGTTGAACCTTGAGGTACTAAATCATGAGGTAAATTAGGAAGCAACACTAATGAATTAAACTGTGCTGTTTCCAGTTCATTTAATTTTTCAGTAAGAATTTTAATATTTTCTTTGTGTGAGGCTGTTTGTGTTTTAATGGCTTCGGCTTCTTCTTTTTTACCATTGCGCATTAAATCGCCAATTTGTTTTGCAGCTGCATTTGCTTCAGCAGAAAGATTATCAAGCGAAGTTTGAGTAGAACGACGTTCTTCATCAATCTTGATGATTTCATCAACCAACTCTGGTTGTTTAAAGTTACGCTTACTTAAACGTTCTAAAACTTTCTCTCTATTTTCGCGGATATAGTTAACTTGCAGCATTATTCTAATTTTTTCACAAAGATAAGATTGAATTACGAATTACGAGTTACGATTTTAGATTTTTATGCCGATGTACAATCCTATTCGCAAATCAAAAATTCTATTTAATCAGGAATATGGTAATCGTAATTCGTAAATATAAAATCTAAAATCAATGGGCAAACTATTTCTTGTACCTACGCCGATAGGCAATCTGGAAGATATGACATTTAGAGCAATCCGTATATTAAAAGAATGCGATTTAATTCTTGCAGAAGATACACGAACCAGCGCACCAATGCTTAAACATTTTGGCATTGATAAAAAGGTGTTTTCGCATCATCAGCACAATGAACATAAGGCAACCTCTGAAATTATAAAGTTTTTAAACGAAGGACAAAAGATTGCCTTAATCTCTGATGCCGGAACGCCAGCCATTTCCGACCCAGGTTTTTTCTTAGTTCGCGAAGCGATAAAAAATGATATCGCTGTTGAATGTTTACCGGGCGCTACTGCATTTGTACCTGCTCTAGTAAATTCGGGTTTGCCTGCAGATGCTTTTTGCTTCGAAGGTTTTTTACCCGTTAAAAAAGGAAGGCAAACGAAATTTAAGAAACTGGCAGAAGAAGAACGAACGATTATACTTTATGAAAGTCCGCACCGTTTATTAAAAACTTTGGATGAGTTTGCGCAGTACCTCGGAGAAGACAGGCAAGCATCAGTAAGTAGAGAATTAACTAAAATGTTCGAAGAAACTGTTAGAGGAACTTTAGTGGAGATAAAATCACACTTTGAAAACAATGTTTTAAAAGGAGAATTTGTAATTTGCATTGCGGGTAAAACTGCATCAAAAAGTAAAAATAAATATGAAGATGCTGAGTAATTTTTAGAAAATGAGTTATGGAAAGTTTAATTTTAAATCATTTACCAGAAATAAAAAACCTCTTTAAAAAACACGATGTTAAAGATGCTTATTTATTTGGGAGTGCAGCGAAGAATAACTTGAAGGAAAATAGTGATATTGATTTCTTAGTTAATTTTTCAAATAAATCTGACTTTGAAAGCTATGGAAATAACTATTTTAATCTCCTTTACGCTTTACAGGATTTATTAAAAAGAAATGTTGATTTATTAGCAGAAGAAACGCTAAGCAATCCTTACCTTATCGAGAGCATTAATCAAAGTAAAATAAAATAAATATGAGTGTTTTAGAAGAAAAGAAGCTTCTTACAGATATTAAGATTTCAATTGAATCGATATTTGAGCACCTGGAAAATAATTTCAGCTTTGAAATTTATAAGGCAAACAAAACTAAAAGGCGAGCTGTAAACGAGAGCTTGAAATTATAGGTGAAGCCATTAATAAATTGCTAAAAATTAATCCACAAATTCATATTACTTATTCAAGACAAATTGTTGATTTACGAAATAAAATTATCCATTCATACGACAATGTTAATGATATGGTTATTTGGAAAATAATAATTAAAGATATACCAATTTTACAGGAAGAGATAAATAGCTATCTCAAAGAAAAAAATTAAAAAAATGATTAGTATAGATAGATTTTTAAATGACGAGCAAGATCCAAAAGCTGTTGAAAAGGTTATTGGAAAATTAAATGACCTTTTAACAACTGGTGAAGAAATTTTATATCTGGCCGTTCAGAAAAAACCTGCCGTAAACTTGTTACCAGATAGTATTGCAGTATCAAACAAAAGAATTTTTTACTGCGAGCCGGGCAACCTCGGACTTACCATGAACTTTAAAGACATTTCCTGGAAAAGCATTAAAGAAGTTTCTTTTAAAGAAGAATTTTTCGGTTCGAAATTTATTTGCGTTCCGCAGCATGGCGAAAATATTGTTACTGAATTTATTCCGAAAGTACAGGCAAGGAAATTACACCAGGCAGCAACTGAGCAGTTAGAAGCTTATAAAGAATTAGTTAGACAACAATTACTCGAAGAAAACAGGGCATCGGCGGCGGCAGTAAATTATAATACACCCCAAACTTTTGCCGAAATACCAGTTGTTGAACAAATAACTCCAGAACCAATTCAAATTGCAGAAGTTGTTGAAGAACCTGAAGATGAAACTACATTAAAGTTGCGTAAATTAAAAACTTTGTACGATAAGCATTTAATTACACAAGAAGAATACGAAGCTAAAAAAGCAAATATTTTAGATAGTTTGTAGAATTAGGCTTTCTATTTACTGTCACGTTGAGCTTGTCGAAAGGCCTAATGCTTCGACAAGCTCAGAATGACAAACTTCAAAAAAAATGAAATCCAAACAAACCTACCTCCTAGCCTTATTAAGTGCATTTTTGCTTTGGCTAGCATGGCCACCAATTCCATTTACAACACCTTTGTTGCTAATTGCTTTAGTACCTTTATTTATTGCCTTGGATGATATTTCTTCGAGACAAATTAAAAAACGCGGTAGAGTTATCTTTTTAACAGCAGGGCTAACCTTTATAATTTGGAATTCAGCATCAATATATTGGGTTTATAATGCAATTAGTGCTTATAACACAGGATTTGTTGGAGGAATAATCTCAATATTTGTGTCTCTAATTCCTTTTGGTTTAGGCGCCCTTTTAATGACTTTCGCTTTCTGGTTATTTTATAGATTAATTAAATATACAAGTAAGAAGATTGCTTATTGCGGACTAATTTCGTTTTATATTGCCTTAGAATATCTGCAGCAAACCTGGGATTTAGCCTTCCCATGGATGACTTTAGGGAATGGTTTAGCGGGAATGCATCAACTTGCGCAGTGGTACGATAGCACAGGAATTTATGGCGGCTCACTTTGGATTTTACTAAGCAACATTCTAGCTTTCGAAGCCTATAAAAAACTTAAATCGCAAAGCGGATATTTAAAATACAGAGCTTCGGGGATTTGGGCATTAGCCGTTTTAATTCCTATCGGGATATCCTTAACAAAATATTATAACTACAAACAAAAAGGAACACCGAGTAATGTGGTTGTGGTACAACCGAACATAGATCCTTATCAAAAATTTGAGAGTATTTCGACCAATGAGCAACTTCAGATTTTAACGCATTTATCAGATTCCATCGGTCAAAGCAACACAGAATATTTCATTTGGCCTGAAACAGCTTTACCAACTTACGATGATGAAGACCGGATTCATGATTCTCCGACACTTTTTAGTCTTCAAAGCTTTTTAAGTAAATATAAAAACGGAACACTTATCACCGGGATAGAATCAATCAAATGGTATGCTGATAAAAAAACAATTTCTGCCAAGCCAAAAGACGGAATGTTTGTAGATAACTTCAATTCTGCCATGCAGGTAGAAAACTCCCCCAATGTTCAGTTTTACCATAAATCTAAGCTTGTTCCAGGAGTTGAAAAAATGCCTTTCCCCAAAGTATTCTCATTTTTAGATGGCATATTTGCCCAACTTGGCGGTGCGGTTAGTGGATGGGGATGGCAAGAAGAACCTAGTGTGCTTTATTCGCAAAGTGGTATTGGTGCTGCTCCTGTAGTTTGTTATGAAAGCTTGTGGGGCGATTGGATTGGTAAACAGGTAAAAGAAGGTGCACAATTCATCGCAATTATTACAAACGATGGCTGGTGGGGAAACACATCAGGAAAATCTCAGCACGAAATGTATGCAAAGCTTAGGGCAATAGAAACACGAAGAGATGTTGCTCGCTCTGCCAATACAGGAATTTCATGTTTTATAAACCAACGAGGAGATATTACTCAAAACACAAAATGGTGGACCAGAACGGCAATAAAGGCAGATATTAATCTAAATGATGAAATTACATTTTATGTGAAAAGTGGTGATGTAATTGCCAAATTACTTTGTGTTGCGGCAATTATTTTAGCCATGATAATTCCTTTCAGAAAATGGGTGAAGAAGTAAAAAACATGCTTTTGACTCAATACGATAACGTTCTTTATTCAAGAAATACAATAATTGAGTACGTTAAATTGATTAGCATTGAAGACTTTACTACGGAGAATAGCAGCTTTGGTCGCGGCTCTGTAAGAAATCTTTTGGTGCATATTTGCGATACCTACGCGGCATGGATAGGATTAAGAGGTTTGAATTTACCAATAGATTTTAAACCATTTTCAGCGTATGACAATATACAAGATTGCGTTGCCTATTTTAATCAGGTTGATGAGTATGTATATGCATTTCTTCAAAAATTTGAGTATGATTATCAGCAGGAAATTGAAATTGAAAGAAATGGCGATATTTTAAAAATAAGCCCATTAAGATTATTTACACACACCATTACACACGAATTTCACCACAAAGGGCAAATCATGTCGCTTAGCAGGCACTTAGGCTACACACCTGTGGATGCAGATATTATTCGTTAGTTAACAATTATGAAGTCACAACACAAGGTTAGGTTAGTTCTTTTAACGGTTTTATTGCTTTTAAATATTGGTTGCGATCAAGTTTCTAAACGAATTGCCAGAAACAACATTAGCGAATACGAACACATCAGCATTATAAAAGATACTTTTACACTTACCAAAGTAGAAAATAGTGGTGCTTTTTTAAGTCTGGGCGACCAAATGCCTTATATTTTCAGACTGATTATTTTAACAGGTTTGCCGTTGGTTTTCTTAGGTTACGGAATCTATTTTCTTTATAGCAAAAAAAATCTTCCATTAAGCTTTCAAATTGCTTTATGCTTTTTAATTGGCGGTGGTATTGGTAATTTATACGATAGAATTGTGTACGGTTCGGTAACGGATTTTATGCACCTCGATTTTAAAATATTCGAAACTGGTGTTTTCAACTTTGCCGATATTTCTATTATGATTGGAGTGGGTATATTATTAATTCAATCTTTGATGGTGAGGGTTAGCGGGTTTAGGCAAAATTAAGAAGAGCAACATGAATCATAATTTATCAAAACCAATTTCTTAATCTTTAATTGCATTTTATAAACAAACATATAATTATCTTTATGTGTTAACAAACTAAAATCAACTCAAAAATTAAGTAAGATGAAAAGAAATGCTACTGCCGTTTGGCAAGGTTCTATTAAAGAAGGTGCTGGTAATATTACCACGCAAAGTACAACTTTAAGCAATACTCAATATTCGTTCAATTCGCGTTTCGCAGAAGGTGTTGGTACAAACCCCGAAGAATTAATAGCCGCAGCACACGCAGGCTGTTTTACAATGAAACTTTCAGCAAATTTAGGCGAAGCAGGATTCACAGCTGAAAAATTAGAAACAAAATGTGAAATCAATCTTGATCCATCTAAAGGAGAAATTGTTGAATCGAAATTGACCTTAACTGCTTCTATTCCTGATATTACACAAGAAAAATTTGATGAATTGGTTGCAGATGCAGAAAAAAACTGCCCGATTTCCAAATTATTGAATACAACAATTACTGTTGATGCAACTTTAGCATAAGCATATTGCACATAGAACTTGCTGAAGCTTTTTTAAATTCAGTTTCGGCAAGTTTTATATTAAATCGAATGCCCTTGCGTAATTCGAAATCTCGAAAAACGATTTGGTGTTAAGTTTATCCCGAATATTTCTTCTATGTGTATCAACTGTGGTTGGAGAAATATGCAATTCGTTGGCCATTTCGATAGAACTTTTACCCAAAGCCATTTCTCTCAAAATGGTTTTTTCACGCTTACTGAGCTTAGAAAAGCTACTGTAATTGTTCCTTAAAAAATTATTTTCTTCTAGCAGCCTATCCGCTTTAGAGGCAAGGTGATGCATAGCATCAATAGGTATAGAAATGGTTAGTGATAAAAGTGGTAATCCATTATCATCTCTAAAAAATATTTTTGTGCTTGATAAATGCCATCTCCATCCATTAGTACCTGGAAATTTTAGTTGCTGGTAATAACTGAGTGTATCATCACCATTATTTTTTTCCATAAAAGAGGTGATTTTCGGCACATAGTCTTTTGCATCCTCAGGGTTAAAATAGCTAAAATAGTATTCAGCGCTGCTAAGTTTACAAACTTCCTCCAAACTCAAATTTAATTGATTTAGACCAAGTTTATTCATATACGCTACTTCCCAATTTTGGGTTTCGTGAACGATAACCGCACCTGGAAGGTGTTCAAATGATTCTACATGCTGGTCTAAAAGACGCCGCATTTCGACAGTAAGAATAGGTTTGTAGTAGCTTAACATTAATTTGAGAGACTTGTATGATTACTGCAAAATACTCAAAATTAAGTAGATAGCCCAACATGTTCTCAAATTTATTATGCTAGCTTAAATACTTACCAACAATTGGCATTCTTCTACCCATACCAAATGCTTTTGGTGAAACCCTTAAAATTGGAGGTGTTTGGTAACGCTTAAATTCAGCAATATTAACCATTTTCAAAATTCTGGTTACCAACGTTTCGTCATATCCTTGAGCAATAATGGATTTCGAACCTTGCTTTAATTCTATATGCTGATATAAAATCGCATCTAAAATATCATATTCAGGTAACGAATCCGAATCCTTTTGATCTGGTCGTAATTCTGCCGATGGTGGTTTAACAATCGTATTAATCGGAATAATTTCTTTTTCTGTGTTGATGTATTTTGCCAACTGAAAAACCTGCGTTTTGTAAACATCACCAATTACACCAATTGCGCCACACATATCACCATACAACGTACCATAACCAACGGCACATTCACTTTTATTTGAAGTGTTCAATAAAATATAACCGAATTTATTGCTCATCGCCATATTAATAATACCACGGATACGAGCCTGAATATTTTCTTCTGTTAAATTAAATGGCAAACCCTTAAAAGCTGGTGCAAGCATATTGTCAAAAGCTTCAGCAGCATCTTTTATTGGGATAATTTCGTGCATGCAACCAATATTATTTACCAAATCCAAGGCATCCTGAACAGAATGATCGGATGAAAACTTAGAAGGCATTAAAACTGCCATTACATTTTCTGCACCCAATGCTCTACAAGCCAATGCGCAAACAACAGCCGAATCGATACCACCAGATAAACCTAAAACCGCTTTGCTAAAACCAGATTTTTGAAAATAATCTTTGATGCCTAAAACTAAAGCATCATGTATTTGCTCAATATCAGTTAATCTTGGCGCTGCCGGATATTTGTTTTTTACGTTTTCTATTTCTTCTAAGTCAAATACTTGCAAATCCTCTTCAAAGTATTTCATTTCGGCTTTAGTTGCACCTTCGGCATCAAAAACTAAAGAGCCTCCATCAAAAATAATTTCAGTTTGTGCACCAACCTGGTTGACATAAAAAACAGGTAAATTATATTTCTTCGCATTATCCGAAAGCACCTTTATGCGTTCATCATCATGCGTATAAGAAAACGGTGAGGCTGCAATATTAATCATCACATCTGGTTGTTCCTTTATCAACTCATCCATCGGATTTGAAACATATAATGGATTATCATTAATGTTCCATAAATCTTCACAAATGGTTAAGGCAATTTTTTTACTCTTAAAATCGATGCATTGAAATTGAGTAGCCGGTTCAAAATAACGGTATTCATCGAAAACATCATAAGTTGGCAACAAGGCTTTTTTGGTTATGGCTTTAACTTTTCCATCCTCAATAAAATATGCTGCATTAAATAAATCTTTGCCCTGCAAAACGTCATTTTTTATTGGTAAACCCAAAATGCAGGCAATATCATTGCAATGTTCAGCAATCTCTAAAGCAGATTTTTCGCAAAGCGATATAAATTCATCAAACTCTAAAAAATCGCGGGGCGGATAACCACAAATTGCAAGTTCTGCAAAAATGACTAAATCGGCACCTTTGCTTTTTGCAATTTCAATATTGCTGATGATTTTTTGGGTATTGGTTTCGAAATTACCAATATGATAATTGAGTTGAGCTAAAGCTATTTTCATGTAGTGATTAAAGTATTTTAGAAAAATATGCCAAAATTAAGGGCTAGGTAGTGGTTTCGACTTTCACGACTTCCATCTTTTACAATATTAGTAAAACCATTGTTAAATGTTAAGCCTGCAAGTACGCTTGTATTTCCTGATATATCAAATTCGCCACCGCCGCCAATAATTAAACCCGCACGGTAGAACTTAGAGAAATCGGATATATTTTGATTATCGCCAACGGTTGTATTATTTCTTTTCGCATCTTGTTTTGCGCTAATGTTAAACCCATTTGATAAACCGAATTGTCCATACCATCTTTTGCCATCTTGTTTTAAGGTTTTCAGTTTTACAGTTAGCGGAATTTCTATGTACTGCATTTTATATTTCAAATCGTAAGCAACCGGCACATTTGTGCTACTGCTCGAAGCATGATAAGGCCAAACATTTACCTCGGTACTTTTCCCGTTTATGGTGGTAATGGTTAATGCAGTAGAAAAACTATAGTTCGGTGCAAAATTAAAATCGCCCATTATGCCGTAAGAAAAACCTAAGCCAATGCCATTTGTTTTTCCCTGCTCGGGCTTTATCCACCCAATGGTTGGTGTTGCAGTTAAACCTAACTTAAAACCGAAATTTTGTACGTTAAAATTTTGCGCAGAAACGCTCAAACTTAAAAGTGATAAAATTAAAATCGTCGTTATTCTTTTCATACCTTATGTTTTTATATTTGTCTACAATGAAATATAACGTAAAACACCAGCAAATTTATCTAATTTTTCTGTTCGCTTTGATATTTATTTCCTGTAAACAAAGCAAACGCCCTAATGTTAGCAATATAAAAGTTGATATTAAGATTGAGCGGTTTGACCAGGATCTTTATAAAGGAAAAACAAGTGATGTAACCGTAACGGATAAAAAGCTTAGTTCAAAATATGGCATTTTCTACGATGATTTTCTCCACAAAATTTTAGATAGCCGTTATTCAAATACAGAATCTTTAGCCAATTTATATGCCGATAAAGCTTATACCGATTTAACAAAGGAAGTGGATAGCGTTTACCCGAATTTAAAAGCACAAGAAGAAGGATTAACCGAAACATTCAAATACATTAAATTCTATTACCCGAAGGCAAAAATTCCAAAAATTGTATCGTTTGTTTCGGGTTTTTCTTATCAAATGCCTGTCGGCGATAATTATTTAGGCATAGGTTTGGATATGTTTTTAGGTAAAGACAGTAAATTTTATACCGCCATTGTTAAAAGTGTACCATTGTACTTATCAAGAAGATTTACACCTGAATACATTGTGCCGCGTGTAGCGGAAACTTATGCCCATGAAGAACTTTTTCAGGAACTTGATGGGGATAGAACTTTGCTATCGAAAATGATTTTCCAGGGGAAAATTATATACTTTTTAGATCAGGTTTTGCCTGAAACCACACCAGATTCTATTAAAATCGGTTACACGACAGACCAATTAGATTGGGCACAAAATTTTGAAACAGATATCTGGGCGTACTTTCTGGAAAATAATTTCCTTTATGAAACGGATTATCATAAAATACAAGTTTTCCTTTCGGAAGGTCCTTTTACGCCGGGCTTAGGCGAAAACCGTGATTCAGCACCTAAACTTGGCGTTTTTACCGGATGGCAGATTGTAAAGAAGTATATGGAAACGCATCCTGATGTTACTTTGCAGCAACTTATGGCAGAAAACGATGCGCAGAAAATTTTGAATCAATCCAAATACAAACCAAAGCGGAAGTAGTTTTTAATAAACTGATGTAACATTTCGGCAATCAAACAGTTTAAAAGAGTAGATAACGAGCACTAAACCAATGACGAATCAAGCAAGTAACGAAGCGCCGAAAAAGCCAAAAAAAGTTGGCATTGTTTTATCTGGCGGTGGCATTAGAGGAATTGCGCACTTAGGTATATTAAAGGCCTTTAGTAACCTTGGTATAACTTTTAGCCAAATTAGTGGCACAAGTGCTGGTGCAATTGCAGGCTCTTTTTTTGCCGCAGGCATCGACCCGGAAGAAGGCTTGAATATATTTTTAAGAACTAAGCTTTGGCGTTTCGTTCGTCCGGCAGTAGGTTCGCTTGGCTTAATCAACATAGAAAATACATCATTAATATTAAAAGAATATTTCCCTGAAGATGCTATTGAAAAGCTTAAAATTCCATTAACTATTGCAGCGGTAAATTTTAGCGAAGGTAGATTGGTTTACTTTACAAAAGGCCCTTTAATCAGAGCCATCCATGCTTCGAGTTGCATTCCAGGCATTTTCAAACCCATTATGATTGACGGGCAAATGTACGTTGATGGCGGGATTTTAAACAATTTCCCGGTTGAACCATTAATGAATGAATGCGACTTTATTATCGGTTCTTCCTGCAACCATTTAAAAGCCGTTGATAAAATTACCGGAATCACAAATTTGCTTGGGCGAGCCGGGTTAATGTCCATCAACCACGACATGGAACGCAAAGCGAAATTCTGCGATGTGGTTATCGAACCAAAAGGTTTAGGCGCAATCAGTACATTCGATATGAAACGTGCTGAAGACATTTATTGGTTGGCGCACGAAGAGGCTTTAAATGTTATTAAAAACACCCCTGCGATTAGAGAATTAATAACGAAGTAATGGAGCAAGAGGATAATCAAACCTTTGAGATAAAAACCGTTTTAATATTCTGGTATAATTTCATTTTTTTTATTACAACTTTTTTAGTTTTTGCAGGCGCAATTATAACTTTTAAACCTCAAGGTATAATTTATTTTTTTCTTACAATTGGTGTCTCAGTAATTCTGGCTTATCTATTTTCGGGCATTGCGAAAAGCAACGCAATCATATCAATACAGGATAATCAAATCACTATTGAACAGGAGAATAGCATAATTAAGAAAGTTATTGATATTACGATAGATATTAATGGTTTAAGAGGTTTTGAAATTGGAGAACTTACAACCCGATTTGATACTTCTTTAGCATTTTATACAAAAGATTTTGAGGTTTACAGGTATCGCTTAAATAGCAAAGTTGATACTTTTAAGTTAGAAGTATTTCTATCTCAACATTTACCAAAGTTAAATGCAAAATCGAACCCTGAATACAGCAGTTTTATAAAAGCATTCGGATTTGTATTAAAAAACATCTTAATACTTTTTCTTTTTACTGCAATAATATGGGGAATTATAAATTGCTTTATCGATTTGAGTAATTTAAGATATGCGATAATTAGTTTTGCATTTCCAATATTATTTTGGCGTTTTGTTACCCGAAATATTTTAATAAAAAATAATTTCCGCTTTGCGGCAACCTATTGGATTATGCTAATATTTCCATTCACCGCTTTAGGATTAATATTTCCTCTAAAAAATAATATTGAAGAATTATTAAGTGAACCTTTAGCTGTTGATGTGCCGATAAATGTATTTTCTCATCCTAAAGAAAATTTCTTTTACATTAAAAAAATTAAGGGATGTGCAGATAAGATTATAACAAGTTATAGCATTGGTAGTGAAACAAGTAAAAGTCAATACATTACTATAAATCACGCTGTAGAAACTCAGGTTACCGATTTAAACGAGCATTTTAATAACATTTGGTTTCGTAAAAGGTTATCACAAAAAATTAATAAAGCTACACCAGAAGAAGATAGAACAATTCTAATAAGTGATTTTCAAAATAAATCAAGAAGAGAATTTGAAGAAATGCTCAAGGAAAAGGCAACATTTTATAAGGTCCTTCTAAATAGACAAGGAGAAGCATCTATTGCAATTCTGGAGCCTTTTTGGAAGCCAATAAACATCTACAAAAAAGATATTCAAAGAAACATATATTTAATAATAGGTGGAATTATTGTGTTATTATTAATTGGAATTTGTATGATAACAATTAACAGATAATCTCTACCTCAACTTAACCAATCTTTCGCCTTCCAAAACCGGAATTGCTGTGCAAACATTCAATTGCAAACAAAAAACCACGTCTTCCTCAATATTTAGTTGCGCTAAGCGATGGCTGTGCGAAGATTTGTGAAGATATTTTCGTAAATCATCTTTAGCTAATAAATACAAATCTTCAGCAGCAACGCTAGAATCATCAAAATGTTCGAAGTTTTTACGCAATTGATTTACAACAGCTCCGGCAAATAAAGTATCTTCTAAATTAAACAGGTCTTTCCAACCCGCACATAAAAGCAACACATTTTTGTCCTGGCTTGCCAAATACGCACAAAGTGAATCAAGGTTTAAAAATGAACCAATTACAACCTGATGTGCTCTTTTATTAGCCAAATGCAAGGCTTTGGTTCCATTAGTTGTGGTAAGCACAATGGTTTTGCCCTCAACTTTTTCTTTTGTGTAAGAGAATGGCGAATTACCGAAGTCGTAACCAGTAACCACCTCACCATTACGTTCAGCGGCTAACAAATAACCCTTATCTGCAAAAGTTAAACAATCCTCAACATTCGCAACCGGGATAATAGCTTCTGCACCATTTTCTATTCCATAAGTTATAGACGATGTAGCTCTTAAAATATCGATAACAACTACAATACTCTGTCCAATATCGTATAAATCAATCAGGGCAGGCGTTAAACAAACTTCAATTTTTTTCGACACGGTGAAAGTTATAGGTTTTAGGTTATACGTTTTAAGTTGTAAATTAAGAACGTATAACTTACACCTTAAACCCTAAACCTTATTTATAAAAAGGAAACTTAACTACTTTAGCTTTTATTGGCGTATTACGGATATTGATAAAAATCTCTGTGCCTTCTTTAGCAAAATCTTTAGACACATAACCCATACCAATTGCTTTTTGCAATGATGGTGCTTGTGTACCTGATGTAACCTTACCGATTACATTTCCATCGGCGTCAGCAATTTCATAATGATGACGAGGAATACCTCTATCAATCATTTCAAACCCAACTAATTTCTTTTGAATGCCTACTTCCTTTTGAGCTTGTAAAGCTTTAGAATTTGTAAACGTTTTCGAAAACTTAGTAATCCAACCTAAACCAGCCTCAAGTGGCGAAGTTGTATCATCAATATCATTTCCGTATAAACAGAAACCCATCTCCAAACGTAAAGTATCACGAGCACCTAAGCCAATTGGTTTAATGTTGTAAGCTGCTCCTGCTTCAAAAATTGCATTCCAAATTTTATCAGCATGCTCATTATCGAAATAAATTTCAAAACCACCTGCACCGGTGTAACCTGTTGCTGAAATCACAACATTCTCAACGCCTGCAAAGGTGCCTTTAACAAAAGTATAATACTCCATCGAAGCTAAATCAACTTCAGTTAAACTTTGTAAAGCATCAGCAGCTTTCGGACCTTGAATAGCCAATAAAGAAGTTTTATCAGAAATATTATGCATTTCTACACCCTTATCATTAAACTGCTGAATCCAATTCCAATCTTTTTCTATGTTCGATGCATTAACAACCAACATGTACGTTTTTTCATCAATACGGTAAACCAAAAGATCATCAACAATACCACCATCTTTATTCGGAAGGCAAGAATACTGCACTTTTCCATCATAAAGTTTAGACGCATCGTTACTTGTAACGCGTTGAATTAAATCCAAAGCATTTTCGCCTTTCAGAATGAATTCGCCCATGTGGCTCACATCAAAAACACCAACGCCATTACGCACAGTAGCGTGTTCTGCATTAATGCCCTCGTAAGTTACAGGCATATTATAACCCGCAAAAGGAACCATTTTAGCGCCTAAAGCGATATGTTTTTCAGTTAAAGCTGTATTTTTCATGCTTAATAAATAGTTGGCGGCAAAACTACTAAGAAAATGGCAATGTTTTCGGTTAAATTTTGTAGCATTTTCTTTAAAATTTTGAAAATGAATGTTAGTTTTTCAAATGTTCTACAGCCCCCGCCATTCATTACAATCTTTAAACAATTCAAGTTAATTCTAAGAGCAATTCTCTTTTTCATTTTATTGTAGGCAGAAATATTTAATATTTCTGCAATTAAAGTATTTCCATTTCTGTCTGGTTTATTTAACTAAGGATTGTGCTGCAATGATTAGCAAATGAGTTAAACCACCCCTTGCCCCTCCTAATTTAGGAGGGGAGTTGGCAGAAGTTTATTTCAATTTCGTGTTTTAATATTTCGTATTGTGCGCTTAACCCAAAACTTATCGATGCAGATATGTTTCGCACTTTCTAACTCCCCTCCTTTTTCAAGGAGGGGCAGGGGTGGTTTTTTAAATTAACAAATAACCCACAAGATTTTCCAAACTTAACTAGAAAGGTTTACCCAACTAAAATAGACCTGATAGAGCGAAAAGCCCTCACCCCGATTTTTTTTATCGGGAGCGGACTTGCAGTGATAGCGAGACTTTCGAAACCGAAATGCACCAAAGCTTGCTCTTCAAAAAAGAATTATTTTCTTAACTTCACTACTAAACTACAAGTACTATGAACACAAAGAAATACAATGAAATGAGCACCGAGGAATTGGTCAAGACGGAGAAATCGATGAAAAGCATTACAGCAATGTTAGGTGGAGCTCTGTTGGTATTAATTGTAATAAATATTTTCTTGGCTTTTAAAAAAGGTTTTAGCGCAATTTCTGTTGTACCAATTGCACTAATTCCAATTTTCATTATGAATTTTGGCAATCTAAAAGCGATTAAAGAGGAACTTAAATCGAGAGATAACATATAAATATTTAAATGGCGACTTCCATTATTTCATCTATCCCAGAAACCGAAATTGTAAGTTCGAGGACTGTAAATTACCCGATAAATTTAGTTTTTGAAGCATTTTCCGATCCGAACCATTTAAAAAATTGGTGGGGTCCGACTGGTTTTACAAATACTTTTAACGAATTCGATTTCAGGGAAGGTGGAAAATGGAGCTTTGTAATGCATGGGCCAGATAAGGGAAATTACCCGAATGAATGTAAATTTATTAAAATTGATGCACCAAATTTAATTGCATGGAAACGGTTCTCGAAACCACTTTTTCAAGTTCTTTTTACATTTGAAACAGCAGAAAATAATACAAAAATTGTATTTAAAATGTTGTTTGATACTGCTAAGGAATGTGATAAATTAAGACCTATCGTGGAAGATAAGAACGAGGAAAATTTTGATAAGTTGGAAAAGGTGCTAGAGAGTTTAGCAGATTGATTCCAGAACAATCTTAGTTCGTAATCAGTTCATCATATACTTTAAGCATGTTACCGGCAACAAAATGTACACCATGTTCATTTTCGACAGTTTTTCTGGCGTTTTCGCCAATTTCAAGCCATCTTTTTGGATTAATAATGCACTGAAGAATGGAACGGTAAAATTCATCGGCAGAGTTTGCAATTAAAATATCGTGCCCATGCCTGCAGTTTATACCCTCGGCTGCGGTTGGCGTTGCTATTATGCACTTTTTCATTGCCATACCTTCTATAATTTTTACCCGCATTCCTGTACCAGAAATTAAAGGTACAATCATAATCGCTTTCGAATTCATAAACTCTACTGCATCAAAAACTTCGCCTTCTACAATCAGATTGTCGGAATCATATTCAAAAAAATGCTTCTGCATATTTTTTCCGGCAATGTAAAAGCGAAGGTCTTTATTTAGTTTTTCGATATCAGGCCAGATATCATCTAAGAACCATTCCAGGCCTTCCTGATTTGGTCGCCAATCCATTGCCCCCAAGTGGAAAAGTGTTGGAAAACTGGTTTTACTGCTGTCGATTTTATAGTTTTCCAAATCAATAGCAACCGGAAAAACCGACATTGGTATTTCGCAGCCAAACATTAAAATGCTTTGTCTATCGGGCTCGCTAATGGCAAAAATATGGTGAAAGCGATTGATTTGTTCGGTTTCGTAAGCCTTTAAACGTTGGGCTAAAAACGCAAGGTATTTTCTACGGATGAGAAAGCTTTCTGAATGGGAACGTCGCTCCCACATGGTAAACTCAATGTTATGTGCCCTGTAAATCAGCTTTGCGTTACTATTTGCTTTAACAATATCAAGATATGGCACAACAAATAACCCCTCGAATTGAATCACATCAAAAACGTTTTCACGAAGTACATTTTCCAAAATACGAGCAGCTTCTTCATCATAATACCTGGAAACGTTATAAGATTCGTTTGTGAAAATGTTAAAAAATGCTGACCAGATATTTACTTCGGTGTCCAAGTCGCAACTGTGATATTTTATTTTTTCAAAAACCGGGTCGGTAATTTCTTCAATATCGATTCTTGAATTTGCAGGATTTAAACTAAACAAAGTAATATCTGCACCAAGTTGAAGCAAGCCTTTTATGGTGTTGTAAACCACAATTGGATAGCCGCTGTTTGGCGGAAATGGAACCCGTTTAGTAATCAGCAAAATTTTCACAATGTTGTGAAAATACAAAATTTACACGTTTTTTGAAAACAATTCGAGCTGTGGTGCGCTCACATTAAATGTTTTACGGTGAAATGGTGAAAGTCCGATTTCGAGAACAGCTTTTCGATGTGCAATGGTTGGATAACCTTTATTCTTACCCCAATTATAATGTGGAAAATCTATATGCAGGTTGGTCATGTATTCATCGCGATGCGTTTTAGCAAGAATCGAAGCTGCTGCAATATTCAGATATTTACCATCACCTTTTATAATGCAACTGTGTGGAATTTCAGGGTAAGCTTTAAAGCGGTTTCCATCAATAACCAAATACTCCGGACGAGTATGAAGTTTTTCAACAGCTCTATGCATCGCCAGAAAAGAGGCATTTAAAATGTTTATTTTATCAATTTCTTCGTGATCGCAAGAGGCAACCGCCCAGGCTAAAGCTTCTTTTTCTATTATTGGGCGAAGTAAATTGCGTTGTTCGTGTGTTAGTTGTTTCGAATCATTTAAACCCTCCAGTACAAATCCTTTTGGCAAAATTACGGCTGCCGCAAAAACAGGACCGGCCAAACAACCTCTACCCGCTTCATCGCAACCTGCTTCTAAAAATTCTTCCTGATAACAATTTAACAACATGACGCAAATTTAAAGAATAACGATTAATTTTTGCGTAACGGATGCGGATTGATTAAATTAGTTTTAAACAATCATTTAATGAAAAAATACAATGAAGCACTTGCCGTAAGAGTTGCGGAAAAATTGATGTACTTGCCTGATGTTGAAGAAAAAGAAATGTTTAGCGGCTTAGTATTTATGGTTGATGGAAAAATGTGCATTGGTGTTATGAAACAAGAACTAATGCTGAGAATAAATCCCAATGATGTGGAAAGCCTTGGTAATAAAGATGGTTGGGCAGTTATGGCAATGGGAGGTAAATCTATGAATGGTTATATCTTGGTTTCGGAAGATGTTTTAAACCGAAATGATGAACTGGATTTTTGGATTAAACTTGCTTTAGATTTTAATCCGCTTGCAAGGGCTTCTAAAAAGAAAAAAGCTAAACGCTAACGTTCTGCCCTTTAACATCAAAAGCATCGCGTAAGCCAATGGCTAAAACATTAAAAGCATAAACCGTTAACATAATGGCTAAACCAGGTAAAACTGCAAGGTAAGCGGCATCCATAATAATATATCCATAATGTTCTTTAATCATACTTCCCCAGCTTGGCATTGGTGGTTGTGCACCAAAACCTAAAAAACTTAAACCAGTTTCAAGCAAAATTGCCGAAGCAAAATTTGCAGATGCCACGACTAAGATTGGTCCGGCGATGTTTGGCAAAATGTGTTTTATGATCGTTCTGGCCGTACTAAACCCCAAAGCTCTTGCAGCTTCAACAAATTCAACTTCTTTAAGCGCCATTACTTGTCCGCGTACTAATCTGGCAACATCAACCCAGGTAGATAAACCAACGGCAATAAAAATTTGCCAAAAGCCTTTTCCTAAGGCAAAAGAAATTGCGATAACTAAAAGTAATGATGGCAGCGACCATACCACATTCATAAACCAGCTGATTGCTGCATCGGTTTTACCACCAAAATACCCAGCGATTGCCCCTAAACTTACACCTATAAACAGGGAGATTAGCACCGCAATTAAACCAACTGAAAGTGAAACGCGAATACCAAGAATTAATCTACTTAATAAATCTCGCCCATAAATATCTGTACCTAAGAGATAAGTTTGTGTATATATATTTTTTTGTGCAAATAAAGTTTCGGTATTACCAAGCTTACTGGGCAATGTGCAGTTATTACATAAATCTTTAAGTTTAAAAATGGTAGGATTAACGTTTTTTTCCTCACCTATATACTCATATGCATAAACCTCACCATTTAAAATTTTATAAGAAGTGATTGGGATGCTTTTAAACATCGGTTTTTGGCCATTTATCATTTTTTCGAAAAACCCAACTTTTTCAATGTTAGGATATCGTTCCACAATCATAAAAGTAAATGCTGCACCTGGTTTTGCCTTTGCAATTTGTACTTTTTGGTTGTTCGCGTTAGGAGAATCATCTGGCATAATCAGGTAACCCAAAATCCCCATCAGCATAAGTAATAGAATAAAGATAAGACCGCCAAGTGCAAGCTTATTTCTTCTAAATTTTAACCAAACCTTTTTCGATGGGCTATTATCCATTACTTAACCATTCTACCTTTCCAATTGTATTTGCCACTGTTGCCTGCGATACCAATAAAAATAATGTATAAAATATGAAGAACGTTTAAAATCGGGATTAAAAATAACAGCCTTCTTCTTTTTGCGAAACCTGTTATATCCCAAAGAAATAAACTTTCTAAAATCATTTTAACAATTAATTGATACAGAGTGATGGTTAAAAATCCCGGCAGGAATAAACCAGTAATAAAATTAGCCAAAATACTGAGGTTGAAAACCCACACAAATACACCCAATACAATTATGCCTTTATTTTTATACCGAGTACTTTTAGATGCCCAACGTTTTCTTTGTTGAATAAACGATTTTAAATTTTCTTTTGCATGCGTGTAAACAATTGCATCTCTATTTTTCAGAAAACCAATGTTGTGAGGATATTTTGCCGCTATTTTATGTAAAAGCAATTCATCATCGCCCGATGCCAAGTCATCAATTCCGGTAAAACCACCAACCTCATAAAATGTTGCTTTCTCATATGCCAAATTAGCGCCATTACAAGTAGATGGTTTTTTGTTGCCAATTGTAGATGCTCCTAAACCAATCAAATACAGAAATTCTAAAGATTGTAATTGTTCAAAGAAACTCTTCTCTTGAAAATAAGCCACAGGCGAAGAAATCATCTTATAATCTTTCTCCTGGTATAATGCTACAATTGCAGATAACCATTTAGGGCCCATTCTACAATCTGCATCAGTTGTAACGATCATGTTTCCTGAACAAGTTCCTATTGCTGTCTGAATTGCTTTTTTCTTATAAGAATTTAGGGCTTTATCTTCGTTAAGCTTTATTAGTTTAACATTTTTATCGGCATAGCTTAATACAATTTCTGCTGTTTTATCAGTAGAATGATCATCAATTATAATAATCTCGATTAACTGTTTTGGATAATCCTGAGCAATTAAATCATCGATTGTTTTACCTATGTTATCTTCTTCATCGCGGGCGGCCACAATGATAGAAACCTTAGTATCTAATTCTTTTCCTGAAGGATTAAAATAGATTAACTTATGCCATCCTCTTATAAAAAAGATAACCAGAAAACCATATACAAGTGTTAAAGAAGCAGAAAATAGACTAGTTAGATTTAGGATTTCCAAAAAAGTTGAGTTTAAAAACGAAATATGTGCCTAATATAGCAGGAATTATAATATTAATTAACCAAATGCTAGCTGTGCATGCAATTACGGCCACATCTTGTTTGGTTATAAAACTGAAAAAGTATGATGCAGTAACGCTTCTGATCCCGACATCAAATAAATCTAGTGATGGAAGTGTTGATTGTACAAAAAATAAAATGCAAATCATCATTATTATATCAAGATACTCGAGCCCGGGAATGAGCCAGGTAAAGAGAATGAAGTATTGAGAGCTAAAAACGAAATACCGGGCAAGGCAAAACATTAATATTTTAAATAATTCTTGCTTCCTGTATCGCCCTAAAATGCTGTAGAACTTTTTGTATTTTCTCGTGATTTTAAAGGATAGTAATATGCCATTAAGCCATCGAATGTTAAAATAGAAAATTAGAAAAAACAGACAAAAAACAACGACAACAATCAGAATTGCAAAGAATAATCGGTAATCTAACTTCATAAACCGATATATGAAGAAACTTAATGCAATAGCACCAAAAATGTTGGTTAAAACCAGCTGTCCAATATTACCAACAGCCATCGCAACAACCCCTACAATCCGCCTTTTGGGCGATAAAAAGAAAACCCTTCCTCCGTATTCTCCTAAACGATTCGGGGTAAAGATAGCTAGTGTTAATCCGCAAAAAACTGATTCAATTGCTCGGTAGAAGCTAATTTGTTCTATCCTTTGCATAAGAAATTTCCACTTCGCAGATTCAAGAAACCAGTTAACGAACATCAACAGAAACACAAAGCTGATAACACCGAAAATTTGTACTTGAGGAATATTTTTCAGAAGCTGCGTAAAATTCTGAAGATTTTCATTAGCCACCAGTTTATGGTAAATAAACCAAAACGCTAAAATTACGATGGTTGCTTTAACCAATATTGAAAATATTTTTTTGTTTCTGGTGGTCAAGTTGCTCTTTTTAGTTTGCAAATATGCTTAATATTGCTGGAATGTTGAGCGAAAAAAAGGAACGAGTGATTTTGGGGATTGACCCGGGTACAGCAGTTATGGGTTATGGAGTGATTTTGGAGAAGGGAAATAAAACAGAATTGCTGAGTATGGGTGTGGTAAAAATGACTCACTTAGACGATCCTTTTTTAAAACTTCAACGTATATTCGAAAAAACTGTAGTGCTAATTGACCAATATAATCCTGATGTTTTAGCAATAGAAGCCCCATTTTATGGCAAAAATATTCAGGTGCTTTTAAAATTAGGCAGGGCGCAAGGAACTGCAATTGCGGCGGCATTATCCCGTAATATATCTGTAACCGAATATTCTCCGCGTAAAATAAAACAATCAATAACCGGAAACGGAAATGCAACTAAAGAACAGGTAGCAGCCATGTTGCAACGCTTATTAAACTTTAAAGAAACACCCGAATTTTTGGATGCTACAGATGGATTGGCAGTTGCTGTTTGTCATTCCTTCCAAAAAATATCTTCAAGTGGAAAATCAAAAACTTATTCTGGTTGGGAATCCTTCGTAAGCGATAACAAGACAAAGGTTAAGGGTTTGGCAACAAAGGCTAAGAAATAAAATTGCCGTCGGCTAAAGCCAGACGGCAATGTGAATGTTAAACCCTTCTTGCTTTGTAATACTTAAACGCAATTACGCCCAAAACAGACGCTAAAATCAGCATCCACAAATTTGCAAGCGCTAGAATAACTTCCATAAAAATACTCCAGCCGTTAACAACATTTAACCATAAGCGAGTTACGAAAGCAGGTTTGTAGTCATAAATATTATCATTGGCAACAATCATGGTTTTGATGGTATTATCTTGATAGAAATTAAGGGTAATGGTACTAAACTTCACTTTGGAATCGATATTCATATTGTCGATTTTTCGGTCTACATAATCATCATTAAGTACTAAAGCCGACTCGATGTTTTCAGCTTTTTTTGATGGGATTTTACCAATCTGATTTGATGCGCTAACCCTATTTTGTGCTTTCATTTTGTTAGCAAGATAATTTAGGCTTTGGTCATCCATTTTCATAGAAGCATTATCTACAAAAACTGCCATTTCGGTAATTTTATTAGTAAAATCATCTAGTTTTTCGGATGGCACTTTAGCTACAACATAGCCTTCGGTACGATAGGAAGTAATTTCCTTTAATGAATCGGAAGATAGTTTGACTTTCTCGCTTTCTTGAATGTTACTTTGAATAGAAAATTCTGCCAAACTACCACCATTTGCCTTTATGGTTTCACTTAATTTTTGCTTGGTATTTTGAACATTTCTTACTCTAAACCGCATGTCTGCAGTTTTGATAATTTTTGATACTGCAGTATCTACAGATTGTTTGTTAAATTCGGCTACGCTAGTTGCATCAGCACTTTCGTCTCTTTTTTCGCTGTTGCAAGCAAACAAGCCTAAAATTATGGCTATAGCAATAATATTCCTTTTCATGATTCGATGGATTTAGTTTTTTAATCATTTTAAAATATTATCTAATGGCCATTAGATTTTTGTGACGTTTTTGGTTAGTTTAATCGTCTTTTCCCTTTATACGAAAAAGCGATTTAGGTAACCCATTAGGAATAATCTGCTGAAATTTTTGATTATTATTTTTTGATATTTAGCCACAGATTTTCTGATTAAAGCAGCATTTAATCTATAAGTTAGCTGACGGATTATGCTCCTAAAACATAAATAGAAAGGTTTAATAAGTAATCTAAACCTGACAGCAGCGGGCATCCCGATTTTTCATCGGGATAAAGCGAATGGCAGGACTATCGGTACAGAAAGGCACAGAAAATTGCTTTTCAAGTTAAATTATAAACAAAAAAGCCAATTATGTATCAAACATAATTGGCTCTTGTATTTAGAGAGAAAATATTTTTATGCGTCTAAAATTTTGAATACACCTTTAATTGCGATGATTGCACCAATGAATAAAATAATCCATGAGATTAAAGACATTTGCCAAGAATCTTGTGCGAAACGTAGATAAGTACCAACCATACAAACGAGTACGCCCAAAATCATTAATTTATAAATTCCCGGCTGATTTGCCGTTTGCATGCTTTCTGTATTGTGCTTTAAGTGGTTGTTCTCCATAATCTTAATTTTTATGATGCAGCAAAAGTAATATTTTATTGCCGAATATTTGTAAAGTTTAGTAACTTTTTAATCGTTCTAAACGTTGTTTCGCTTTATCCTTATCATTTAGGTTTTCGCCCTTATACAAAGGCTTTTCCCAATCGCCATACATTGGGTTGGGCAGTACAATATATTTTACACCAAACAATGTTTGATTTGCTTTAACCTCTTGAGTTGTATTTTTATTTTCGCGATAAAAAACGTTGGAAAAATCACTCAAATTATCGCCACAAAGCATTAAAATATTATGTGTTTCGGCAATTTTTTGGCGGCGAGGTTCTTTGTTTGATGTGCCTTTAGAAACTAATAAATGTGCATCATCGGCATAAGGGAAACCGAATTTCTGTAAGTTTTTAAGCGTTGCGGCATAATCTTTTTCATCGCGGTTACTTAAATAAAAAGTTTCGATATTTTTAGAAGCAGCAAATTTCAAAAATGCCAATGCACCAGGAACGGTATCAGCCTGTGCCAAGTTTGTCCATTCAGTCCAATCGCTTGGATTATAACTTAAACCTTTCTTAATTTCATGCCCTTGAAACGGAGAATTATCTAAAACAGTTTCATCTATATCTACAATTACACAATTTGGCTTTTTACTTGTATCTGCCCATAAGGCTTCCTTTAGTGATAAACGGGCAAAATTATAAGCCTGGAAACACAAGGCTTTGTATTCACCAGATGTTTGCTGCCAAAGTACGGCATTGGTGTAATCTCTTGCTGGCGATTGAGCTTTGACAAAAAACGGGACAAAAGCTAATATGATAAAAATGTATTTTTTCATATGATGAAATTAAATCTCAAAGATAAGTCCTAATAAACAGATTGCAGATTTTATTTATAAAACCGCTTTGGTAACATTAGTATTAAAGTCAGGAATTATTCAAACGACTACTTTGTTAGTTAAAGGTTTTTATTAGATTTGAAGCACACACAAATAAAATCAAACTATGAAGATTAAAAATTTACTAAGGCTAAGTATGGCCTTACTAGTTCTTGCTGCCTGCAAAAAGGAAAGCCCAATCGAACCTCCCGTAGAGAAGCCTGATCTATTAACTTTATTAGGAGATTCAGCTTCCTACACCATCGATGGCAAATTAATTAAAGTTAATAAGGTAAATTCGTTTGGTGGATTTAATCTGCAACCTAATTCAAAAGTAGATTCCATTGTTAAATATGCACAGTACATTTCTGGAGATAAGGATTCTATTATGTATGGTCAACGTTACGATATCCATGATGTAGATTATAACAATCAAATAAGCGTTGTTTTTGCTAAGAAATTTAATAAGAATAACATGAACAGCAATAATAGTCTTTGGTCTAACACACCTAAAAATTATTTAGAAATGTTTTATACTGGTAATTACCAATATGCTGTAGATCTTTACAAGGAAAACACTCAAAATGGAATAGCTATTTTTGTTCGCAAAGAAAGGCAATCATTTAAAACTAGTGGTCCCGATTATTTTGGAAGAGCAACAACGATTACTAAAGACGCTCAAAAGGATTCGAAATTTGAGGTCATTAAGCTTAACAAGCTAAAAAATGGCGGATACATGTTAGAAGCTAAGTTTACAGCTACTATTTTTGATGACCAAGAAAAACCTAAAAAAATAGAAAATGGTTATTTAAGATTAAAATTAAATATACTTTAAAAAGAAAATCCCATTTCAATTAAGAAATGGGATTTTTTTATGCGTTCTATCAACTCAAGACTTTCGACTTAAGCTTTCAGACTGTTTTTATCCATTCAATGCTGCTGCACCACTTACAATCTCAGTTAACTCAGTTGTAATAGCTGCCTGTCGAGCTTGGTTATAAGAAAGTTTTAAGGCTTTCAATAATTCACCAGCGTTTTCAGTTGCTTTATCCATTGATGTCATACGTGCGCCGTGCTCAGATGCGTGTGAATCCAACACCGCTTTGTATAACTGAATTTTAATTGACTTAGGGATTAATTGCTCAACAATTTCTTCTTTAGAAGGCTCTAAAATATAATCAACATTGGTTGATTTAACTTCAGTTTTAGCAGTTTCATCAGCCTTTTGAAGCGGCAATAATTGCTCGGTAGTAATGTATTGAACAGCTGCATTTCTGAAACGATTATACACAACTTCTACCCTATCAAATTCACCTTTCTCAAAACCAGCCATAATCGCATCAGTAATTTTAGTTACGTTCTCGAAAGTTAAGGCAGAGAAAATTTCGTTGTTGTTACCAATAACGTTGTATTTACGTTTCTCGTAAAAATCCTGAGTTTTTTTACCGATAGAAATAATGCTCACATTACCATTCTGTAATTGCTTACTATATTTCTCAGCAATTAAATTATTGGCCGCTTTAATTACGTTCATGTTAAAAGCTCCGGCCAAACCACGGTTTGATGAAACAGTAACAATTAAAACCTTATTAGGCTCACGCTCTTGAATAAAAGGCGATGAAGAACCTTCTAAACTTGCAGAAAGATTTTCTAAAATCTCTTTCAGTTTAGTTGCATAAGGACGTAAAGCGATAATTGCATTGGTAGCACGTTTCAACTTCGCTGCCGAAACCATTTTCATAGCTTTGGTAATTTGCTGTGTTGATTGTACCGATGCAATCCGGTTTCTTACTTCTTTTAAATTAGCCATTTTTTAAGTATCGAGTATTAAGTATCAGGTATCAAGATTGGATTGTTCCCAGTCTTGATACTTGATACTCGCTACTTGTATCTAATTAGTATTTACTTGAAATCTCTTTTGCTACTGTATCTAAAACACCAGTAATGGTATCATCAAATTTACCAGCTTTTAACGCCGCTAAAGTTTCAGGATGACGCATTTCCAATTGAGTTAAATATTCAGTTTCGAATTCTTTTACTTTATCAACTGGTACGCTACGCATTAAATTTTTAGTACCTGCATAAACAATAGCAACTTGTTTTTCTACTGTAAAAGGAGAAAACTGTGCTTGTTTTAACATTTGTACGTTACGTGCACCTTTATCTAATACAGATTTTGTTGCAGCATCTAAATCAGAACCAAATTTAGAGAAAGCCTCTAACTCACGGTATTGAGCCTGGTCTAATTTTAAAGTACCAGCAACTTTTTTCATCGATTTAATCTGAGCATTACCACCCACACGAGATACCGAAATACCTACGTTAATAGCCGGACGAATACCTGAGTTAAACAAGTTCGACTCTAAGAAAATCTGACCATCAGTAATCGAAATTACGTTAGTTGGAATATATGCAGAAACGTCACCAGCTTGTGTTTCGATAATTGGAAGTGCTGTTAATGAACCACCACCTTTTACAAGATGTTTGATTGATTCTGGCAAATCGTTCATTGCTTGTGCAATATCATCGTTTGCGTTAATTTTCGCAGCTCTTTCTAATAAACGACTGTGTAAGTAGAAAACGTCACCTGGATAAGCCTCACGACCTGGAGGACGTTTTAATAATAATGATACCTCACGGTAAGCAACAGCTTGTTTAGATAAATCATCATAAACAATTAAAGCTGGTCTACCCGTATCACGGAAAAACTCACCAATTGCCGCACCAGCAAACGGAGCGTAAAACTGCATTGGAGCAGGGTCAGCAGCCGAAGCAGCAACAACAACTGTGTATGGTAAAGCACCGTTCTCCTCTAATGTACGTACAATGTTTGCAACAGTAGAGTTTTTCTGACCAATTGCTACATAAATACAGAACACAGGTTGACCTGCTTCATAAAATTCTTTTTGGTTGATAATGGTATCGATACAAACAGCAGTTTTACCAATCTGACGGTCGCCAATAACCAACTCACGTTGACCACGACCAATTGGAATCATCGCATCGATTGCTTTAATACCAGTTTGTAAAGGCTCATTTACCGGCTGACGAAAAACCACACCTGGAGCTTTACGCTCTAAAGGCATTTCATAAGTATCACCTAAGACTGGACCTTTACCATCTAAAGGCTCACCTAAAGTATTAACAACACGCCCAAGCATGCCTTCACCAACTTTAATAGAGGCAATTTTTTTAGTACGTTTAATTGTATCACCTTCTTTTATCTCGTCAGATGCACCCAAAAGTACCACACCAACGTTATCTTCTTCAAGGTTTAATACAATGCCTTGCAGGCCGTTTGCAAATTCAACCAACTCACCCGATTGAACTTTAGTTAAACCGTAAACACGGGCAATACCGTCGCCCACTTGCAACACGGTACCAACTTCTTCCAGTTCGGTTTCTGATTTGAAGCCCGCCAATTGCTGTCTGATAATTGCCGATACTTCGTCTGGTCTTACCTCTACCATAATTTTAATTTATATCTTTTTGTAAATGTAAATCTTGTACTTTTTTGTTATTCCAGTCCCGCTTTCTGCTATATTTTTTGTCCTTCGACTACGCTCAGGATGACAAAAATACCGCTCCCAATCGGGTTTATATTTTTAAGCAAGTAGTTCTTTTGTTATTTCTGTATCCCCTCAATTTTCAAATCTCAAATTCCAATTTTCAAATCTTGATACTTGATACTAAATACTCGATACTACTAAACCGCAAATTCCTTTTTAAGTTTATTTAAACCGCTTGCAATACTCGCATCAAACTGTTTATCACCAACTTTTAAAATAAAGCCACCAATAAGTTTTTCATTAACTTTTTCATTAATAATAACTTGTTTAGCGCCCAATTCTCTTTTTACAATTGCAACAACTTGTTCTTTAGCCTCCGCACTTAAAACAGTTGCCGAAGTAACATCAGCAGTAACAATTCCATTTAATTTGTTATACTGCTCTATAAATTGTTTTGCAGTAGCAAATAAGATAGCCGAACGACCTTTACTTACTACAATTTTAAAATAAGCAATCGTTAACTTACTTACTTTATCAGCAAAAACACCGTTTAAAATACCTGTCTTTTTATCTAAAGGCACAATTGGGTTTTTCAATATCGCTTCTAATTCAGGGGTTTCATCAACCGCCTTTTCAAATAAAACCATATCATTATAAGTAGATTCTAAAGCGTTGTTTTCAACAGCTAAATCTATTAATGATTTGGCATACCTGCCTGCAACTTTAATTTCTGACATATTTTGAGTTGTAAGTTGTAAGTGATAAGTTGTAAGTTATAATTGCGGTTAACCCTAAACTATAAGCCCAATACTTAAAACTTAAAACGTAATACTTATAACTTAATTTAATTCAACGCCTTTTAACAAATCAGCAACTAAAACTTCTTGTTTAGCCTTATCATCTAACTGGTTACGTAAAACACGTTCAGCAATTTCTAACGATAAAGTAGCAACCTGACCTTTAACTTCAGCTAAAGCAACTTTCTTTTGGTTTTCGATTTCGATTTTAGCTTTCTCAATCAATTTAGCACCTTCAATCTGAGCTTGTTTTTTAGCTTCATTCAAAATGCTATCTTTCAAAGTTTTAGCTTCTTTCAAAATTTCATCGCGTTCAGCACGTGCTTGTTGCATTAAATCTTGATTTTGGCTGGTTAAACGAGCCATTTCTTGTTTTGCCAACTCAGCTTTGTTCAAAGCATCATCAATACTTTGCTCACGCTCGTGGATAGCTTTCATAATAGGTTTCCAGGCAAATTTACCCAATAAGAAAACCAATACTAAAAACGCAATGGTATTCCATACCAACAAGCCAATTTCAGGAACTAATAAATCCATCTTATATAATTAATATTCTTTTAACAACGTAATTTAAACAAGAACCTTAGCGGCAATCCCGCAAAAGGTTCTTGTATTTTTTTTCTTTGATTATTTTGCAATCAAAGAAACTACTACTGCGAATAAAGCAACCGCCTCGATAAAGGCTGCAGCGATAAGCATAGCAGTTTGAATTTTTGAAGCGGCTTCTGGTTGACGAGCAATAGATTCCATTGCAGATCCACCAATTTTACCGATACCTAATCCAGCGCCTATTGCAGCTAAGCCTGCGCCGATTGCAGCTAATGTTCCAGTCATTTTCTGATTTATTTATATTAATTTAACAATAATGTTCTTAGTGGTGTTCCTCTACAGCCATACCAATAAATAAGGCCGAAAGAATCGTAAATATAAACGCTTGAATAAATGCAACCAGGAATTCAATTAAGCCAATAAATACAGCAAAGAAAATTGAAGCAGGAGCAATCCAAAGCGAATTAAAAATAAAAATTAAGCATAGTAAAGACATTACCAAGATGTGACCAGCAGTAATGTTTGCAAATAGCCTGATTGCAAGTGCGATTGGTTTAGTAAAAATACCAAAAATCTCTACAGGAATCATTAATGGCTTTAACCACCAAGGCACAGGAGGATTAAGAATGTGTCCCCAGTAATATTTGTTTCCTTTAAAAGTGATGATTAAAAATGTACAAGCAGCTAAAACAACAGTTAAAGCAATGTTACCAGTTACGTTTGCACCACCCGGAAAAAATGGAACCAAACCTAAAATATTATTTAACCAGATAAAGAAAAATACCGATAATAAGTACGGCATGAATGCAGCGTATTTATGCCCTAAGTTTGGTCTGGCAATATCATCACGAACAAATAAAATAATCGGCTCTAAGAAAGATTGCATTCCTTTCGGTGCTTTACCTTGTCTTTTCTTGTAAGATGATGCAACAATTGTAAATACAATTACCAATAAAACTACTGATAAAAGCATACTGAAAACATTCTTAGTTACAGAGAAATCAAGTGGGCGAGCATTTGTTACAACTTCAGCACCATCTTTAATTTCGTGAGACACAAAAGCACCATGCTCATTTGCCGTAGCGTTAGCATAATAAATCTTATTGTGCGCCATCGCAAAACGCTGACCATTTTTTTCTACAACTTGAGTTCCATCATCATTAAATTTAAAATCTGATGAACTAAAAGTTACCAAACCACTATTAGTCCAAAGTATAATTGGCAAGTGTAAATGAAAACCATGTTCACCATGACCAAAAAGCGTAAAATAATGACTATCGCTAATGTGATGAAAAATGAATGAAGTAATATCAAAACCTTTTTCTTTTTCCTCATGTGCTTCAGCATGATTAACAACAGCACCAGCTTCTTGAGTAGCAGCTACAGCAGTATCTACAGGTAACGACGAAACACTATCAACTTGACCGAAAGTATTATTTTTGATAGATAAAAACGCTGTTAAAAGCGTAAAAACAACAATTACCTTAACAACTTTCGACATAAAAACTTGGTTAAAATCCATTTATTGGCAGTTTTTTACTTTAAATTTTGGTGGCGCAAGTTACGTAACAAACAGTACATTTCAAAGGCTGTAAACAATAAATAAAGAGAAAAAAAATTTACAACAAAGAGAACTCCGTTTTCCTTTGTATTTATACTGTAAATCAGCACAAAAGCCATACAAAAAATCATCTTCAAAATTACAGAACCCAAAATAGCCATAACTCCGGCCTCAGGATTTCTGTTTATACCCACATAAGCTAACAAATAAGCGATATAGGTGATACCAGCTAAAAACCCAAAAATTAACCAAAAGCTGCCTACCAGGATCTGATAACCAGGCAAAACTAAAGGCACAGCTACCGCTAAGCAAATCAGCAAACCAACAAGAATAAAGAAATAGCTGGTGAATTTGGTTAGGGTCAATGCAGATAGATATTTTTAAGTTATTTAAACTTCTGCAAAGATAAGATTTTTAAAATCAAGTAACTAACTCAACATTTGAATTGTTGAAAATTTATCAACCAACATGCTTAAGGCTTTGTGATTTGCCTTATTGCCTGATATAAACCCAATGCCACCCCTACTAATGCAAAAATTGCAGTAATTAGGTTCGAATTATTTTTTTGATGCTCATCTATTTTATAACCTATAAAAGTTAAAAGCCCAATCGTAGCTATCATTTGAAATCCAATAGCAGAATATTTAGCTACCCCATTTAGCCTCTTACCATTATTGTCGTCTTTAGGTTTATCCATCGTTTAATATAATAAATAGTTAACTTTGATAAATTAAATGTATAGCTAAATAAAATAATTTTACTTACATTTTGTTAATTGTATATACAACTAAAAGCAATTATTAATACTTGAAAAAATATACCAGCAAAACTTTATCTCCCTTATTATTATTTATCGGCTTATTTCTTTTTGGCTGCGTAGCCAATAAAAATACAGCCATCGATCGCAAGATGCAAAATCTTACGGCTAGGTATAACTATATATATAATTCAAATGTTTTACTTACCGAATACAATGAAACGCTTTTACAAAGTTATGCAGATAATTACGGGCAAATTTTACCAGTTTATTTAGATCCTGAACCTCAGGTCAATTTAGTTTTATCACCGGGGATCGAGAATAAACAATTAGACGAGGTTATTACTAAAGGGCAAACCATCATAAACGAAAAAAGCTTTAGCAATTATATTGATGATTCATATATGCTGATGGGTAAGGCAAATTATTTAAAAGGAAATTATTTTATCTCATCAGAATATTTTGACTATGTAGCAAAAACTTACAACAATAATTTAAAAACATTTGTAATGGCCATGAATTGGAAAGCCAGAAGCCAGATGCAATTAAATAATATGGTTGTTGCTGATAAGATTTTAGACACAATGTTGCGAGCAGCGGATGATCTTAAAAAAGATATTGCTGAGCCACTAGCTACAACTGCTCAAATGCGTATTTATCAAAAAAGAAATAAAGAGGCCATTTTACTTTTGGAGAACGCGATAAGATTGGCAGATGAAAAGCAACTCCGTATTAGATGGCAATACATTTTGGCGCAATTGCAGGAAAAGGAAAAAGACTATCAAAATGCATTTATCAACTTTACGAAAGTAGAGAATAGCAATGCGCCCTTCGAAATGTATTTTCATGCTAATTTAAACCGCATTAAACTCCGGGCAATAATAAGTGGTTATAAAATAAATGAAGAGCAGGCGCTACTTGCCTTACTAAAAGATGATAAGAACTTCGATTACACCGACCAGATCTATTATCAGGTTGGAGAATTGTTTTACACCGAAGGTAATTTGGTAAAGGCCGAAGAAAATTACCAGAAATCTATCCAAAAAAGCACCAGAAATCAAAATCAAAAGGCTTTATCTTACCTAAAGGTTGCTGACATAAATTTTAAGGATATCAAAAATTACATCCGTGCAAAATTATACTATGATAGTGCAGTATCAATTCTACCGAAAAACTTTTCGGACTACGATAATATTGTTAAAAAAGCTAATAATCTGCAATATTTAGTAGATAGATATACCTTAATCTCAAAAGAAGATACAGCACAGTTTATTTCTCGTTTACCAGAAAGTGAAAGGGCAGCAAAAGTAAAGGATTATTTACGCCCGAAAGTTGAGCTTACTGAGCTTGCAAATACTACAGGAAACGATTTATTGAGTGACATTGCTTCGCCAAATCAATCGCTAAATCCTAATTTATCAAATGGTACTGGCAATACTTTCTATTTTAACAATAGTGTAGCCATTAGTAATGGTTTTGCCGATTTCAAGAAGCGTTGGGGCAATCGCCAACTTGAAGATAATTGGCGCCAAAGTGTACGGTCATCTGCACAAGATAACAATCAGATTTTAGCTGGTGGTAATGTAGCAACTGGAATTAATCAAACAAATAATCCAAATACTGCAACAGATAATTCGCAAACCTCTATCGAAAATCAGTTTTTAGATAATTTACCTACAACGCCGCAGTTGCTTGCTGCATCAAATCAAAAAATTATTGATGCCTATTTCGAAATCGCAAGTTTTTACCAGCAGGAATTGAATGATATACCAGAAGCTAATAAAACTTACTTAGAGTTGTTAAGAAGATTTCCGGAGAATAACCACTTGGATGCAATTTACTACAGCTTATTCCTTAATTATAAAGATATCGATGCCAATAAATCTAACGAATACAGACAGCAGGTTTTAAGTAGATTTCCGGAATCAAATTTTGCTAAAACAATTCTCGATCCAGCTTATTCAGCTAAACAAGATCAGTTAGAAAACATTATTAACGAGCAATACAATAAGGTATATGATAATTATGCTCGCAAGGATTATGGAAATGTTGTTAAGCAGGTTAATGAAAATCTTCTTGCTTATCCGAATAGTGATTTAGCACCTCAATATGCTTATTTAAAAGCTATTGCTATTGGCAGGACATCGAAGGTTGATGCTCTACTTACAGAATTTAATTCAATAATAACCTTATATCCAAACGATATAATTATTGTTCCATTAGTTAGAGATCATTTGAAATATATTGATGCAAACATGGCAGAATTTAAACTGAGAAACGTGGCTCTGATTGATTTCGACTCAAATGAGCCTCGATTTCTTGCTCAAAATCCAATTGCTGATATTAAACCTAAACCCATTGAAAATATTAATGCTGCAGATGATAAACAGGTACAAATTATCACTAAACCAACTGATAAACAGGCTGAACCAATTGCAACTATTAAACCTGCAGAAAACAAACCAGCAAGCATTTTCAGCGCTGCTAATTCAAATACTTATTATTATGTTATAGATGTTGCAGATGCTTCCTTAACTTTGAGCTCTTCGAGATTTGGTATTGGACAGTTTAACAGAGGTAATTATCCAGATAACGATTTGGCCCATAAATTGGTAGAGTTAGATGATGACCAGCTTATTTACGTAACCAGTTTCGTAGATTTAGAAGATGCCAAAATTTACGAAGAAAGCATAAAAGGGCAATTGAAAAATATTATGAAAGTTCCGGCAACGAAGTATAAGAGCTTTATAATTAGTAAAGAAAATTTTGAGAAACTAACAGATAGAAATCGTATTAACGAATATCTAGAGTTTTACAAAAATAATTATTAAGATGTAGCCTAGTTGATTAAAACTTGGCTCATCACAAAAAACAATAAAACACGGATGAAAAAATCTATTTCAGAAGCTGATATTAAAAGATATAATTTAAGAATATGGAAAATTGTAATCGGAGGGATTGCAATATTTGCCATATTTATTTCAATGCTTGGATTTGGGCTTTTCGGAAGTTTGCCATCATTTAGAGATATTGAACACCCAAAAAGTAATCAAGCATCAGAAATTATTGCTGAAGATGGTAGACCCTTGGGTACATATTTTGTTCAAAATCGTTCTAACGTTACATACAAAGACATTTCACCCAACGTAATCAATAGCTTAATTGCAACTGAAGACACACGTTTCAAAGACCACTCGGGTATTGATTTCCAAAGAACGTTTACCATAATTGGTTATAATTTAATTGGCAAAAAACAAGGTGGAAGTACCATAACCCAGCAATTGGCACTTAATTTATTTTCTGAGGAAGGCAGGGAACGCAATTTCTTTAAGCGTGTAATGCAGAAGTTTAAAGAATGGGTTGTAGCAGTTAAATTAGAACGCAATTACACCAAAGAAGAAATTATTACAATGTACCTGAATACTGTAGATTTTGGTAATCAGGCTTACGGAATTAAATCTGCAGCAAGAGTTTATTTTAATACAACACCTGATAAATTAAGTATTACCGAAGCTGCAACCTTAGTTGGTATGCAAAAAGGCATTACCATGTACTCGCCTACCCGAAACCCTGAGCGCTCGAAGACTCGAAGAAATACGGTTATGGCTATGATGGTAAAATCTGACTACTTAACCCAGCAACAATTTGAAACTGAGCAGGCAAAGCCTTTAGGCTTACACTTTAATGCAGCTACCGTTAACGATGGTATTGCGCCTTATTTCCGTTCAGTTTTAAAAGCTGATATTAAAAATATTTTTGAGGAACAGGGCATAACAAAACCTGATGGAACACCTTATGATTTAGATAGGGATGGCTTAAAAATTTATACAACCATAAACTATGAAATGCAGGAATATGCCGAAGCTGCTCAAAAAGAATATATGAAAACGCTTCAGGCACAATTCATAAACAGTTGGAAAGGGCGAAATCCATTTAAAGATAAAGCCCTGCAAATTGAACAAGGCATAAAACGATCTGACCGTTATAAAGCTGCAAAATCGGAAGGTAAAACTGATGAAGAGATTAAAACTGATTTTAATACACCAACACAACTAACCATTTTTACATGGAAAGGAAATGTTGATACAACAATGAAACCTATCGATTCGGTTCGTTATTATAAAATGCTTTTGCGCAATGCGATGATGAGTATGGATCCATCTACAGGTTATGTTAAAGCCTGGGTTGGAGGTATTAATTTTGAGCATTTTAAATACGACCAGGTAAAAATGGGAACCAGACAAGTAGGTTCAACAGCCAAACCATTTACTTACGCCGTTGCTGTAGAAAATGGTTTTTCACCTTGTTTAAGTGTTCCGAATACGCCAGTTACAATAGAAGGATATGGCGACCCGTGGACACCAAAATCTTCTGGAAAACCACTGGAAGGTTCGATTACCCTTCAAAAAGCACTTGCTTATTCACAAAACTATGTTACGGCTTACTTAATGAAACAGGTTGGTCCTGTTGCAGTATCTACATTAGCTACAAAAATGGGCATACCGAATGTTCCGGCTTACCCTTCTATTGCGCTTGGTACATTCGATTCGTCAATTTATAACATGGTAGGCGCTTATGGAGCCTTCGCAAATAAAGGTGTTTATACTAAGCCGGTTTATTTACTCAGAATTGAAGATAAAAACGGTGTTGTTTTATTTTCTCAAAAGCCAATACCAAAACCAATAATGAGTGAGGAAGTTGCTTATGTCATGACCAGAATGCTTAAAGGCGTTGTGACAGGTGGTACAGGTTCAAGGTTAAATAGAAAATATAATGTAAATGCACCGATTGGCGGTAAAACTGGTACAACACAAAATAACTCCGATGGTTGGTTTATGGCAATAACGCCTCAACTGGTAACAGGTGTGTGGACGGGTTGTGAAGATCGTGCCTTTCACTTTATCAGTACAAGTCAGGGTGAAGGTGCAAACACTGCGCTACCAATTTTTGCTGGCTTTATAAAACGCGTATATGCAAATCCAAAGTTAAAAATCAGTCATGCCGATTTTGAAGCTCCAAAATCAGGAGTTTCTATTGTGTTCGATTGTAACCAATATCAACAACAGGAAGAAGGAACTACAGAGCTTGATGAGAAATTAGGCTTCTAGGTTTTTGCGTGAAGGATAGTAACGGAAAGCCCGCAATCCCGATTTTAAGCAGTGGTTTATATTTTAAATGTATGGCTTAAATCGTTCACAGGTTTAATCGGGAGCGGACTTGAAGTGAATAGCCTGACCCCTTGCGCAGCTTGGGGGCACGCCCAAATTTTTAAAAACACAAAACAAAATCCCGCATAAAATCTTAATTTGTATTAATGAGCAGTTTCGACCATAAAACAGCATTAACCGCAATACCACACAAACCAGGTGTGTATCAGTATTGGGATGCTGACGGAAAGCTGATGTACATTGGCAAGGCGAAAGATTTAAGAAATCGGGTTGGCTCCTATTTCAACGCTGATAAAAACCAATTTAATGGTAAAACCAGGGTGCTGGTGTCACGTATCAGAAAGATAACTTTTACTATTGTTGATACGGAAATTGATGCTTGGTTGCTGGAAAACAGCTTAATTAAAAAGCATCAACCAAAGTTTAATATCAACTTAAAGGACGATAAAACCTACCCTTGGATAATTGTTAAAAATGAGCATTTTCCGAGAATATATTGGACCAGAAAAGTTATTAAAGATGGTTCGACGTACTTTGGACCTTACGGTTCGATAGGAATGATGCATACAATTCTCGATTTAATTAAGGAAACTTATACATTACGTACTTGCAATTTACCTTTAAATGAGAAAAATATTGCCGAAGGAAAGTTTAAAGTTTGCCTTGAATATCAGATTGGGAACTGCAAAGGTCCTTGTCAGGCTTACCAAAGTGAAGCAGATTACGATAAAAATATAGGCGAGATAAAAGAAATTTTAAATGGCAAAATTGGCAATGTTATCCGTGATGTTAAAGGTGTTATCAAAAAAGCTTCAGAAGAATTAAATTTCGAACAGGCGCATCAATATGCAAGGCGATTAGAGGTTTTAGAGAAATACCAAAGTAAATCGACGGTTGTAAATAGTGCCATTACCAATGTAGATGTGGTAAGCATTGCTTCTGATGAACGTTATGCTTTTGTAAACTATTTAAAGGTGATGAACGGAACAATCATTCAAACGCAAACCATTGAGGTTAAAAAGCAGCTGGATGAAAGTGATGATGAGATTTTAACGTTAGCGATGTTAGATTTCAGAACTAAATTTAACAGCACTTCGAAAGAAATCATAGTACCTTTCGAGCTTTCTTTAGAAGATGAAAACCTGAAGTTTACAGTCCCAAAACTCGGTGAAAAAAAGAAGCTTTTAGAATTATCGCAAAAAAACGTGCTTTTCTTTAAAAAGGAAAAACTGAATCAATACGAAAAGTTGAATCCTGATTTAAGAGTTGACCGCATTTTAAGTACAATGCAAAAAGATTTGCGGTTAACGCAACTGCCAAAACATATCGAATGCTTTGATAACTCCAACTTTCAGGGAAAATATCCGGTTTCGGCAATTGTTGTTTTTAAAGATGCTAAACCATCTAAAAAAGATTACAGGCATTTTAATGTTAAAACGGTAGAAGGACCGAACGATTTTGCTACGATGGAAGAGGCTGTTTTTAGGCGTTATAGACGTATGTTAGATGAAGACCAGCCTTTGCCTCAACTTATTATAATTGATGGCGGTAAAGGTCAGCTATCATCGGCTGTTAAGAGTTTAAAAAGTTTGGGCATTTACAATCGGGTTACCGTTATTGGAATTGCGAAAAGATTGGAAGAATTATTTTATCCGGGGGATTCTTATCCACTTTATCTTGATAAAAAATCTGAAACCTTGAAAATTATTCAGCAATTGCGAGATGAAGCGCATCGTTTCGGCATCACCTTTCATAGAAAAAAACGCGACCAAGGCACCTTAAAAACAGAATTGGAACAAATTGGGGGTATTGGTAAAACAACAGCCGATAAGCTTTTAAAACATTTCAAATCTGTTAAGAAAATTAAAGAGGCTAGTGAAAAAGAACTTGCGGAGGTTTTGAATAAAAAGCAAACTATTACGCTATTAGATTACTTTAAACAAGAATAGAATTGTAGTCGTTACTTCGACGAACTAGCAATCTTTATAATAAATTTTCCGCTTTAAGATTGCTTCTTGCCTCGCAATGACGGATCTTATGAAAAGAAAAAGCTTCGATTTTCATCGAAGCCTTTTTACTTTAATATTCCCAAAGTCCTTGTTCGTAATCAAGAACCGACTTTTTAATTCTTTCAGATTCCATTAATCTTTCTCGTGGGTCTGAGATGATATCTCTTAACTTATTATCGCCTGGATTAGATTCTTTAACAATATAACTGCTAAATAATCTACGGATAAAGAAATCATCAAAACTCAATGTTGATGCATCATTATTCGTGTTAATTAATCTTTTGTGCGCAATAATAGGTCTTAACTCGTCATAGCTCACCCAAAAAACCGGCTGCCAAACTTTCGAAATATCATTGTATTTCAAAGGCGCAATACCAACAATACGTGGCTCAAAAATCCCACGTTTTGTATCGAAGATCCAATCCTCTTTTACACGGAATTTTAAAAATGATTCAGGATTAAAATCATTTACAACCGTAGTAACCGTACCAGTTTTATTATTTGAAACTTCTGAAGTCCCTAATGCGTTTCTGGCAGCTGAATCAGCGCTTAAAGGCGTATGAAATGCATCATCTTCATTTAAAGCACTATCAATTGGTGCATAAGCTGTTAATTCTTCTGCCTTAATTGAAGCAATCATCACATCAATTAATCTGGATTTTGGCGATTTAAGCACTGAATTTACAGTATCTCTCAAATCAATTTCTCTCCAGATACGCTTTGCATAAAACACATCTTCTTCACGTACATCAGCAAAAGGAACCATTTCGGTACTATCTATATCCTTACGGGCGTAAAAACCATCTTTCGGCGGTACCTTTAGTTTTTTCTTAACTGAAACTTTTTTAGTTGAATCTATTGGAGCGACAGTATTACCCGCAGCTTGTTGTACCGGTGTTTTCTTTTTTAAAGGCGTTTGGGCGTAAACCAATCCTGTTGATAAGACAAAAACCGCAAAGCTTAAAATCCTTTTCATCTTTTTTTTATTTAACATTAAATGAAACCGAAGGCAAAATTTTCTGACGGCCATCTGGTCCTTGAGAAACAATATCATCAAAGAAAACCTTTGATCCTGGCGTTATTGCATTCATTGCACCCCTTACAGCCCCCGCAAAACTACCCCCACTACCTGCAATCGTTACTGCTTCCGAGCGTGGTTTAATTACGGTTATTTTATATCTTAAAATCTTGAATGAAACATCAAATGGGAAATCATCCAAATCTGCTTCAATTTCTGTTTCGCTTTTTAGTTGAACTGAAGAAACATCTCCACCAATTCTACCACCAACTTTCGCAATCGGAGCAGGTATAGCTTTAACTCTAAATTTCTGAGAACCTAAGCTCACCGTTTTTCCAGCATTTGATGCGGTAACATTAATTGATACTTCAGAACCCACTTGAGAACCGCTTGCCAATACATTGTATTTACCTGCACCAACTTTACTCATAGATGCACCCGATGCACTTGCATTAACGCTTTCTAAAGGAAAACCAGCTGCTGATACCGAAAACGGATTTGGAATACCTGCGTAAATTACGTTCATCTTATCAGAAGATACACTTGCTGATGGTTTTGCAACCTGATAGCTTTGTTCTGGAGTTTTGTACTCTTTTATTTGTCCATCCGTTTGGCGAACACGAATTGTTCCAACCCATTTAAAAACACCAACACTACCAGTACTACCAGTGTAAGTACCTTTACCTTCTTTTACGTTAAGCTTACCACCGCCAACGCTAATGTCTGGGTTTGATCTTGAATCGCTTGCAGTTAAAAACACTTCTGCCGTATAAGGTTGACCTTGGATAACATATGAAGTTGGTGCAACTGCAACTGCAGCAAACTTATCAATGTTAACAATGGCTTTATCCATGTTCCCAAATAATTTTTTAACCACTTCAGCTTCTGCATTTTTTGTATCTGTTTGAAGTTTAGTTAAAATTGTCATTGCCGCTGTTAAAGGCGTTCCTTCTCCAAATAAGGTTTCTTCCCAGTTTCCTTTTCTTTTTCTTACCGGATCCTTTGCTTCAAGAGAGAAAGTTACAGATGCCCTGTCTTGAGCATCAAGCAAAGAAATTAGCTTCTCGCGAGTTGCATTAATTTTAGCCTTAAGCTTTGCGCCTTCCTTTTGATTAATCATGATATTTGGAGAAATATCCTGATTATCTCTATTAGTTAAATCACCAGTTTCAGGATTTATACCATCACCTGCAGTAGTAAATTGCTTTTTAATGCTTTCAATATAATTGTTCAAATCATCAGCAGCAGCTTTAGCTTGTTTCGCCTTATCGTAAATAGGCTGGGCTCTTGCCGGCTCTTCTTTCAATTTTGAATTTTCGAATGATGAAAAAAGTTGTTCAATACTTGTATTAACATTATTTTTTGACGTATCTAAACTATCATTGATGTTTTTAAAAGCATCCAATATTGTGTCTGATACGTTAAGGGCAAGCATAGCTAACAATACCAAATACATGATATTGATCATCCGCTGCCTCGTTGATTCTTTTCCGCCTGCCATTTTTTATGTAGCTTTTTTTAATTAAGTTAAAAACTAAATAATTAAACTCTAGGGCTATTCATAGCCGAAAGCATATTACCATAAATGGCGTTTAGTGATGATAAGTTTTTCGCCAACTTGTTCACCTCTTCTTTAAACTGTTTAGAATCTTCCATCGATTCGTTAAAGTTCTGCATGGTAAGTGATAAGTTTGAATAGAATTTATTCATCGATTTTAAATGTGCTGAAGAATCTTGCAACTCTAATTCGTATACAGCGTTTAATGCTGATAAGTTTTTAGCTAAATTATTAACCTGATCATGATAAGCCTGAGCATTTACACTATTATCTCCCATCGCTTTTAAATTTGCTGTAGCTTTTTCAAAAGATACACTTAAACTATCAAATCCTGCGGAAGCAGTTTTTACTTTACTTGTAAATTCGTTTGTAGCAGTAGAAGCATCAGCAACGTTTGAAATTGCAGCAACCTTGTCGCCAAATGTGCGTAAGCCATTACCTAAACTTTCAATCAATTCAGGACCAACTTTAGCATCAGCTAACATTTTATCTAAAGCTGCTGACGTTGGAGCAGAAACTGCTACCGCTTGTGGTCTAGCTGAAGCAACAGGCAACTCTCCTTTAAAATCTTCTCTCAATTCTGGATAAACTCTTTCCCATGCTGGTTCTGGCTCTGGTGGGAAGAAACCTGTTAAAAAGAATAACAAAGCCTCAATTCCTAATCCGGCACCTATCATGTAGTTACCCAAGATGCCCCCAAGGTGAAGAATTTTAAACAATGCACCTATAATTACAATACTCGCACCCCATGAAATCGCTACGTGTAACCAACTTGGTTGTTTCTTTGCTGCCATAAAAAAGTTATTAAATGTTTTTCTTTAGTTTTTAGTTTGATTGGTTTATTAGTTTTTGTTTCTTAAATCTGTACCATAAAGTGCTGATACACACCTAAAACCGATATAAGATCTTTGTTGGTCTTGGTATTCGTATGTTGATACAGCATTCTGTAAGAAGTAGCCTGTATCTTTCCATGAACCACCCTTAACAACTTTACGTTTTAAATATTTACTATCTTCTTTGCCAGCCACATAAGTAAAATTCGGACTTAAGTCGTGTAGCAATGGAGCAGCTGACTTATTATAAGCAGTTTGTGTCCACTCGGCAACGTTACCCGCCATATTATATAAGCCATAATCGTTAGGGAAATACGAACGAACACCTACCGTATAGATACCGCCATCGCTGGAATAATCTCCACGACCAGGCTTAAAGTTAGCCTGTAAGCAACCCTTTGTGTTTCTAATGTATGGACCACCCCAAGGATATTTGGTTTTGGTATTACCGCCTCTTGCTGCATATTCATACTCAGACTCTGATGGTAACCTATAATCTGCTCTTGCATTTGCAGGCATTTTTCTAGCGGAAGCTACACCCTGATATAGTTGTGTTCGCCAATGAGCAAAAGCCTGACTTTGCTCCCAACTTACACCCACAACCGGATAATCATCGTAAGATGGATGGTTGAAATAACCTCTCACCATTGGATCATTTTGTGAGTACGAATAATCTGTTTTCCAAACCATGGTATCAGGATAAACAGCAATGGTATATCTATCAATATAATCCTGACGTTTGCTGTTTGGATCTTTATGACCTAAAGCTGCTTTATCAAAATTTAATATTCCATAAGTATATTCCAACTTACGCACATCGATTTCCTTTTTACCTGGCAATGCATCTAAACCAGAATAATACATATTATCCAGTTGACTAGCATTAGCTGCATTGGCACCTTTCCCTTTACCGCTCCAAATTCCCGATCCATTTCCAACTTTTCTCCAGTCGATATATTTTTCTCCACCAACTGCATTAGCTGCTGCACCTTTTTGGGTCATCATATATTGTTGCGGATAACCCATAGCAACAATTGCGATAGAATCTCGAACCCATTTCGTAAACTGGCGATATTCTGCATTAGAAATTTCAGTTTGGTCCATAAAGAAAGCAGGAATTGTTGTCATTCTGCTTGGCCCTGCTTGCGAAAACGTAATATCCTCGTCCGATCCTCCAAGTGGTGTATGCCCGGGTGGAATATAAACCATCCCTAAAGGAATCCTTTGGTTTTTAAATTTACGGTTGTAAGCGCCAACGAGCTCGCCCTGACCACCATGACCGCAGCTTGCAAGTAATACCGTTACCACCATTATAGACAGAAAGTAAATTTTCTTCATACTTATTTATAGTGTATAAACACAATTAGAGATTAATCAAAAATCATTTAAATATATAACAAAAGCAAAAAATTTACACGAAACCCCTTTTATTAGGGTGTAAGAACGGTTTTATAGACGCTTTTAACCTAATATTTTCGTTACAAACAAGACGCTATCCTGCTATAACTCAAAAAGTTGGCATTTATTGTTTGCTAGTAAAAAAAATAGAGGGAATCTTTTTATTTATTCGAAACTTTGATGTAGTTCTCTATGGCCATAGTCATTGATGGTACTCCAGGTGTTGGAGCAGCAATATCAACAATCAAACCCATATCGGTTACAGCTTTGCTCGTATTAACTCCAAACGCTGCAATTCTTGTATTGTTTTGCTTAAAGTCAGGAAAATTTTTAAATAGCGATTGAATACTTGATGGACTGAAGAACGCAATTACATCGTAAAACACCTCTGCAAGATCAGAAAGATCACTAACAACTGTTTTAAACAGAACAGCAGGCGTAAAATCGTAACCACTTTTTTCTAAGAATTTCATAGTATCTTCTGTTGCTACATCAGAGCAAGGATATAAGAATTTCTCATTGGCATGTTTTTTCAATACTTCCGCCAAATCTGCTGCAGTTTGTTTACCAAAAAATATTTTACGCTTGCGATATTGAATATACTTTTGAAGATACAAAGCTATAGTCTCAGAGAGACAGAAATATTTTAGCTCGGCAGGAACGTCATAGCGCATTTCCTCACAAATTCTGAAAAAATGGTCGGCAGCATTTCTACTGGTAAAAATCACTGCTGTAAAATCAGCAAGGTTAATCTTATCCTTTCTGAAATCCCTTGCAGGCACACCTTCTACGTGAATAAAGGATCTGAAATCGACTTTTAAATTATGCTTCTTAGCCAAATCATAATAAGGAGATTTTTCTGTTTCAGGTTTCGGTAGAGTAACTAAGATACTTTTTACTTTACGGATTCTAGAGTCGTTCTTTTCTTGCATTTTCCTTTATTTCTGCTACAATCCTATCGTTTTAATTAGTATTAAAATAGGACATATTTCGAGGGCGCAAAAGTACAAAAATAAATGCATTTTCGAAAACTTATTGTTAGAAAGTATGGTAACCCCTGCCCTAAGTAACTGAAATGCAAATATAACTACAAGTAGCAATATCGCTATCGCAATGTAAATTGCGCCGTATTTTAATGGAGACAATGCAAAGGCTACAACAAGAGGAATGAATAATAAGGAAGCATTAAAATAACTTAAATATAATATTGAAATATACTCTCCAACGGGTTTTTGCATATTAAAGAGAAAACCTAAGAATCTTAAAAGCACCAATTTTAATGCGTAAAAAACAATAATTATTAGCGAAATGGAGAAGAAAAACTTAAACCCATCTTGCGCCTGATACATGTTGTAATATTGCGCAACCAGGAAGAAAAACATTCCTAAAATGAATCCGAATTGTATAAATAAAAGTAAAAATGGCCAGGAGCTGAACAGATTATCTTCTTTATTTATGTTATTTAAAATCCGATTACTAAAGAACGATTGTACGATAGCAGATAGCTGTTTTGCAAAAGCATTCTTTAAAATAGCAAAAACCAGAAGCATGATAAAAATAAAACCCAAAAGATATACATTTCCCTTTGGGATAGATTTTCCAAGCTGATAAGGGTTTTCCTTTTTCTTAAAGTTTTTATATTTCTGCTGCCAAGCCAATAAGTCTAGTGTGGGAAAGAGATATTCATTTTGAACACTATCCAGTAAAGCGTTTTTATTTATGGCGCTATCTGGCAGAACCCAAGTGTGTCTGATGATAGAATCGGTAACAAATTGCTGTCTAACTAAGGTGGCTGAATCAACTTTATATCTCCTGTAACTATTAACCGTAGCCACACTATCCTTTGCGGCAGGAACTTGCTGTGCAAGGGCAAAATTAGCCGAGAAGATAAATGAAATGAAGATTAAAATATGCTTTAGCATTACTACAAACTTAAAGTTGCAAAAGTAGCTGATTAATCATTGTTTACCTAAAGAAAATAAATGGATTTAGAATATGATGTATCTTTGCAGCAATGTCTGGTATATATATTCACATTCCATTTTGCAAAAAGGCTTGCCACTATTGCGATTTTCATTTTAGCACATCATTAAAATACGCTTATGAAATGGTAGAAAGCATTTGCAAGGAAATTAAGTTTAAAAAAGATAGAATTAACGGACAAGTGGGCAGTATTTATTTAGGCGGAGGTACACCTTCCATCCTATCTCAATCGGCCTTGCAGAAAATTTTCGATACCATTAATCACACATTTTCTGTTGATGCAAACGCTGAAATTACCATCGAAACCAACCCTGATGATTTAACCGCCCAAAAACTTAGGGAATTAAAACAACTTCCTGTGAACCGCTTTAGCATTGGAATTCAATCATTTTTTAATGAGGACTTGATTTGGATGAACAGAGCACATAATGCAGATGAAGGCGAAAGTTGCGTACAAAGAAGCCAGGATGCAGGCTTTGAAAACCTTACAATAGATTTAATTTATGGTTATCCGCTTTTAAGTGATGAAAAGTGGAAGATTAATATTCAGAAAGCCATTGAATTAAGTGTACCGCATATTTCTGCTTATGCTTTAACAGTTGAGCCGAAGACAGCTTTAGCGCATGCCATAAAAACCAAAAAGCAAACGCCTGTTAGCGATAATCAAAGCGCAGCACAGTTTGTGATTTTAATGGATAAACTAAAAGATGCTGGTTTTGAGCATTATGAAATTTCGAATTTTGCAAAACCTAATTGTTACGCCATTCACAATACAAATTATTGGAAAGGCATTGATTACATTGGTATTGGTCCGTCGGCGCACGGTTTTGATGGCCGAAACCGTTACATGAACCCGGCCAATAATGCTTCTTATATCCAAACTTTACAAAGTAATAAGTTACCAGAAATTATTGAAGAGTTAAGCTTAAATGATAGGTTTAATGAATATATGATGACTTCTTTAAGAACGATTTGGGGAACGGATTTGCAAAAAATACAAACGGATTTTGGAAAAGACTTCTTTGAAGAGACTAAATACAACCTACGAAATTTTGAGGGGAAAAATTGGTTAATTCTAGAAAATGACACCATAAAATTGAGTGAAAGCGGAAAGCTTTTTGCCGACCACATTGCATCAGAATTGTTCATTTTAAATGAATGATTTATGAATGAGAGAATTATTGAATTTTGAATGAGTGAATGCCCTGAGAGCTCAATCTTTGACACTTTGCAACACTCAATCATTAAATTACCTAACTAAAAATATATGTCTAAAATTATATGGATTACAGGTGCTTCATCAGGTATTGGCGAAGCCTTAGTTTACGAATATTTTAAGGGTGGAAACAAGCTAATTATTTCTGCTAGGAATAGAGATGAATTATTTAGAGTAAAGGGAAACTGCCAAAACTCTTTTAATGTGCATGTATTACCCTTCGATTTAAGGGAAACAGAAATTTTAGAGCAAAAAGCTGAAGATGCCATTAAAATTTTCGGAAAGATAGATTTGCTTATCAATTCGGGTGGTGTAAGCCAAAGAAGTTTGGCTTTAGCAACGGATACTAAAACCGAACAGCAAATTATGGCAACAAATTTTTGGGGAACCGTAGTTTTAAGCAAAACTGTTTTACCGATTATGATTGCCAACGGCGGTGGACAAATTGTAGTGGTAAGTAGCTTGGTGGGCAAATTTGGAACAAAATTACGTTCGGCATATGCTGCATCAAAACATGCACTACATGGCTATTTTGACTCACTACGCTCAGAAGTTTACGATAAAAACATCGACATTACGATTATTTGCCCGGGATTTATAAAAACCAATGTTTCTATAAATGCGCTTACGGCTAATGGCAAAATACAAGGAACAATGGACGACGCACAAGCTAATGGAATGAGTGCTGAAGAATGTGCAAAAGAAATCGTAAATGCGGTTTCTGCTAAAAAAGAGGAAGTTTATATTGGTGGTAAAGAAACCAAAGCAGTTTTATTAAAAAGGTTTTTCCCAAAGATTTTTTCGAAAAAAGTTAGAGAAGCGAAGGTTACATAAAGTGCTGGCTAACAAACGATATATATAGCAAAAGCCTGCGTTATTTAAACCGCATTGCAGCGGTATACTTTTTTGCTACATTAGCATAATTTATAAAATCTGAAGCACAAAAACCTTTAAACTTCGTAAGCTCCACTATGCAAAAAAGATTTAGCGGAAAGGCGGACTATCTTTCAAAATATTTGCTATAGGATATTTCCAAATAAAAATAAAACACTAAAAATCAACAACTTATACCTTTATTCTAATTTCTAAAAACCAAGCGTCTGTGTCCTGTCGTAAATGGAATCAAATAACAGAAACTTAAAAATTAGAAATAATGAAAAAATTAATCCTATCTGCGATTGCCGTTGTAACTATGGCATTTACAAGTCAAGTTTACGCTCAAAAAAATCCAATGGTTGGTGGTGCAGAAATGTATGCAACTAAAGATATTGTTGATAATGCCGTAAATTCAAAAGACCACACAACTTTAGTAGCGGCTGTTAAAGCTGCTGGTTTAGTAGAAACTTTAAAAAGCGCTGGTCCGTTCACAGTTTTTGCACCAACAAATGCTGCATTTGATAAATTACCTGCCGGAACAGTTGATAATTTAGTAAAACCAGAAAACAAAGCAATGTTAACTAAAATTTTAACTTACCATGTTGTTGCCGGAAAAATGGATAGTAAAGCAATTGCTGCTGCTATTAAAGCTGGTGGTGGAAAAGCTGAATTAACCACAGTACAAGGTGGCAAACTTTGGGCTTGGATGGAAGGCAAAAAATTAATGCTTAAAGATGAAAAAGGTGGAATGAGTACAGTAACAATTGCTGATGTAAGTCAAAAAAATGGTGTTATCCATGTTATCGATACGGTATTAATGCCGAATTAAAATAATTTTCACATCCTATAACTATATGTAAACGCTTCTGTTGATTGACAGAAGCGTTTTTTATTTGCTAAAATTCAATCAAAACATCTATTATTTGTCAGTCGTTTTTCAGGTTTTTTAATATTTCCTTAATACTGATGTTTATCTACATAATTTTACCGCAAACAAAAAAGAGTGGCCAAGTATTTAGAATAAAATTTTAAAAGCTAGCCATTCCCTCAACAAAACAATGAATCCCCATATTCTAAAAATTCAGCAAAACATTGAGCCGCTTAGGCAGCAAATTATTAACCACAAAGTTTACAGCGAAATAAGTGAATTAGCAGATTTACAGATTTTCATGGAGCATCATATTTATGCCGTGTGGGATTTTATGTCGCTACTCAAAGCACTACAGATTAACTTAACTTGTACAACTTTGCCTTGGTTTCCGGTTGGCGATGCAATTTCACGCCAGTTGATAAATGAAATTGTTGCCGGCGAAGAAAGCGATGTTGATGCTGAAGGTAACATTAAAAGCCATTTTGAATTATACCTTGATGCGATGGAACAATGCGGCGCAAATACCCGACCGATAAAAAATTTCTTAACCTCATTACAAAACGGAAGAGATTTCGATATTGCTTTTGAACTTGCGCAGGTTCCGAATGCGGCCAGAAATTTTGTTAAATCTACATTTGAAACCATAAACCATAATAAACCGCATTTACAGGCGGCAAGTTTTACTTTTGGTAGAGAGGATTTAATTCCGAACATGTTCTTTAGCATGGTTAACGATTTAAACAGCAGTAAACCTGAACAGGTATCTACCTTTAAATATTACTTAGAGCGACATATTGAAGTTGATGGCGACCACCATAGTCATTTAGCTTTATCAATGACAGAAAAACTTTGCGAAATTGATGAAACCTTTTGGGTTGAAGCTGAACAAACTGCAAAAATTGCATTGCAAAGCCGTATTGATTTATGGGATGAAGCTTATGCTGAAATAATTAAGCAAAAAGTTGTTGCGTAACAACAAATTATTAAATAATTATTAAGTCAGAATTAAGTGATTTTCGACACTTTTAAGTGTTGGTAACAAAATTATTAAATAAAATTCACACATTTGTTGTTCGGTATAAACAGCCGATTTTGAGCCCATGAGTTTCATTTTAAAACCTGTAGATATCGTTGAGCATATCACTCCAGAGGATTTTAAGAAAAATTATCTGAAAACGAAACGTCCTTTGGTTATTAGAGGCCTTACAAAAGATTGGCCTGCAAGAGAAAAATGGACAACCGAATATTTGAAAGAAATTGGTGGCGATTTAGAAGTTCCGTTATACGATAATTCTAAAGCCGACCCTTCAAAACCAATTAATGCGGCCACTGCACATATGAAATTCGGTGATTACCTGGATTTGATAAAACGCGAACCTACTGAGCTTCGTATTTTCTTTTTTAATTTATTTAAAAAAGTACCAAGTTTAATAAACGATATAAAAATACCCAAAGATTTAATGGGCGGTTTTATCGAAAGTATGCCGGCCATGTTTTTTGGCGGTTCGAACTCGGTAACGTTTTTACATTACGACATCGATTTACCTCATATTTTCCATACACATTTTGGCGGTAGAAAACACATTATTCTTTTTGATTATAAGTGGAAAGATAGATTGTATTGCTTACCAAATGCAACTTATGCATTGGAAGATTACAAAGTAGATAATCCGGATTTTGAAAAATTCCCAGCTTTGAGAGGTGTAGAAGGCTATGAAGTATTTTTAGAGCATGGCGATACCTTATTTATGCCTACAGGAATGTGGCATTGGATGAAATATGTTGATGGATCTTTCTCATTAAGTCTTCGTGCTTGGGACCAATCTATCTCAAGAAAAGTTGCCAGCGTATGGAGTTTGTTTAGACATGGCGCTGTAGATAGCTTAATTAAAATGGCATTTAAAGAAAAATATGCACATTGGAGAGAGAAAAAAGCAGTAGTAATTGCAGAAAAAGCATTGGCAAAAGGGAAACCGTAAAATAAAATATATTTTAAACCGTTTAATCGGTTTGGGGAAAGCAATTTCAGCGGGGCTATCGTTTATCGGTAGCCCCGTTTTTTGTTAGTAGGATATTTCCAAAGCTCGTTATATGGTGTGAGTTTGTTAGTTATATCACACCCGCAATCGTCATTGCGAGGCACGAAGCAATCCTAAAGCGATCGCGGCTTAACTTATTTTTTAAAGATCGATTCGTTTCCCGCAATCACGAAAAAAAATCATAAACTTTTTTATCTTCGATACATGGAAAACGAAATCCTTACCGAAAAACAAAAAATGCTGGCTGGCAAAGCTTATTTCGCTGGTGGAACTGAATTAGCTCAGGAAAGATTAAAAGCCCGTGAAATTGTACACGAGTTTAATAACCTGGCGCCAAAATTTATAAAACAGAGAAAAGAGTTATTGAAAAGACTTTTCGGCAAAACAGAAAAAATGTTTTACGTTGAACCACCTTTTCGTTGTGATTACGGTTACAATATCGAAATCGGTGATAATTTCTACGCCAACTTTAACCTTGTCATTTTAGATTGCGCAAAAGTGAGCATTGGAAACAGTGTATTCATTGCACCGAATGTGGCCATTTATACAGCAGGCCATCCTATACATGCACACTTACGCGACCAGGAAATTGAATGGGCGCAAGAAGTAACAATTGGCAATAGTGTTTGGATTGGTGGAAATGTGGTGATAAATCCGGGTGTAAAAATCGGTTCTAATGTAGTTATCGGTTCTGGTAGTGTGGTAACCAGAGATGTACCCGATAATGTTTTCGCTGCCGGAAATCCATGCAGGGTAATTCGTCATTTAACCGATGCCGATAAGGATTATTATTACAAAGATTTTAAGTTAGGAGAGTAAAGTCTGGTTTGGCAAAATTTTTAGAAATGTTGAGGGGGCAAAGTTTCAAAAGAATTACAACACTTTGTTAAATAAACCTTATTGAAACGGCATCCTTTGAGCATAGCGAAAAGATACAGTGTAAAGAAGGACGGCTGTAGCCAAAAGTAATTACATTGATTTTCTAAAAATTAAGCTATATTCAATTATGGCATCAAAAAACAATCAGCAAATAAAAACCGGCTTGTATACCGCAGTTGTTGTTTTTTTAGCCTACACTATGATTTTCGGTTTCAGAAAATCTTTTACCGTTGCAACTTTTCATGGATTAACTATTGCTGGATATAGCTACAAAATCATATTAGTAATTGCGCAAATGCTTGGTTATTTATTAGCTAAGTTTTACGGTATCAAGTTCATTTCAGAATTAAAAAAAACCGGAAGAGGAAAAATTATTGCATTGCTAACGGCCATTTCTTGGTTGAGTTGGCTGTTCTTTGCCATAATTCCGATACCCTATAATGTAATTTTCCTTTTTATAAATGGCTTTCCGTTAGGAATGCTTTGGGGTGTGGTTTTTTCTTATGTAGAAGGCCGAAGAAGCACTGACTTTATTGGTGCAACTTTAGCCGTGAGTTTCATTTTCGCATCAGGCTTTGTAAAATCCGTTGGTTTGTGGCTAAGCCTTACCTTAAACATTTCTGAGTTTTGGATTCCCTTTTACACAGGCTTGGTATTCGCATTACCATTAGTATTTTTTATTTTTCTGATGGAAAAAATACCCGCACCAGATGCCGAAGATAATAAATACAGAACAGAGCGATTGCCAATGAATAATGCAGACCGAAAGCTATTCATTAAAGATTTTTTCTGGGGTTTATTAGCTTGCGTTACCATTTATTGTTTTGCCACCATTTTTAGAGATATTAGAGATAATTTTAGTGCAGAAATGTGGAAGGAAATGGGCTTTTTTAATCAGCCCTCCATCTTTGCAAAAACAGAAACGCCAATAACTTTAATTGTTTTAGTGCTTATTGGCAGCATGGTTTTAATCAAAAACAATTTCAAAGCCTTGCAGCTCGCACACTTTTTTATCTTAACAGGATTTATAATCGCAGGTGTTTTTAGCTGGCTTTTTAAAGTAAACTTATTGCCGCCAATTTGGTGGATGACACTTACCGGCTTAGGACTTTATATGGTTTACATTCCTTTCAATGCCGTTTTTTTCGACAGATTAATCTCTACCTTTAAATACACCAGCAACGTGGGTTTTCTAATTTACATTGCCGATTCTTTTGGTTACGTTGGCAGTATTGGCGTTCTATTTACCAAAGAGATATTGAAAGTAAAATTAAACTGGGTAACATTCTTTTCCAACAGCGTAATTAGTTTATCAGTTATTGGGTGTTTGTTAACCATATTTTCACTTCAATATTTCCGAAATAAATATAAAAAACTGAAGACTCCGATTTAGCTAGAATGGTCGACAACTACTTTCCATTCGCCTTTTAATTTTTTAAATATCAAAGTAAAATAACCTTGCGGTTCATCTTTTTCGCGTTTCAAATGCCAGCTTCCTAAAACGAAAGCAACATCTTTATTTAAAAAATCGACTTTCTTGATACCGAAAGTTAAAATGCCCATGCCTGCACTGCCAGAATAATTCTTTTTGTAATTATCTAAAGTTTTTTGCCAGCCATAAGTCGGTCCACTTTTGCCAACAAAAAGCAAACTGTCTGATTTTACGTAACCATCCATAAAAGCAACTAAATCACCTTTATTCCAAGCCAATCTTTGTTGTTCTAAAACATTTAAAATAGCCTGTTTATCTTTTGAGGTTTGAGCACTTGCGTAAAACGAAATTAGCACAAAAGCAACAATTAAAATTCTTTTCATAATTTTTAGATCTTGTGATAAAGATATGAAACAAATTATTTCGTTCCATGTATAAAAATTGTTTCTTTACATTCTTAATTTCAATCTATGCAAAATAAAGTAATCACAATCGGCGAAATACTTTGGGATGTTTTTCCTGATGGCAAAAAAGCTGGCGGCTCGAGCATGAATGTTGCTTTGAACTTACATAAACAAAGTATTGATAGTAATTTTATAAGTGCAGTTGGCAATGATGATGATGGAAAAGAGCTGCTAAGTTTCTTATCGAACAGCAATTTTCCTACTAATTTAATTCAAACCAATAACGAATTACCAACCAGTACAGTTGTGGTTCAGTTAGATGATAAACAACAAGCCACTTACACCATAAAACAGCCTGTTGCCTGGGATGATATAAAACTTACACCAGAAAATATAGAAGCTGTTCAACAAGCCGATGCTTTAGTGTATTGCAGTTTAACCTGTCGGGATGAAAAATCAAAAAAAACCATTCTGGAGCTTTTAGAAAATGCAAAGACCAAAATTTTTGACATTAATTTACGTGCCCCTTTTTATGATAAAGAACTAATTGGTGAACTTTTAAACAAGGCTGATATTTTAAAAATTAATGAGGATGAAATTATTTGGGTAAAAGAAACTTTTGGTTTAACCGGAAATACTGATGAGCAACTATTAAAACAATTATCATCAACATTTAAAATAGAAATTATTTGTTTAACGCTTGGCGATAAAGGTGCTTGTGTTCTAAAAGATGGCAAATTGTTTCAGCACAGCGGTTACAAAGTGCAAGTTGCAGATACCGTAGGCGCAGGCGATGCCTTTTTAGCCACTTTTGTTGCCTGTTACTTGCAAGCTTACCCAATGGAAACCATTTTGGATAATGCTTGTAAGGTTGGTGCTTTTGTGGCATCGCAAGCGGGTGCAAATCCTGAGTATAATAAAAAGATTTACCATATGGCTTTGGGGTAATTTGTTTGCCAGGAGACACAGAATTTCACGGAAATAAGGCGATGGGTTTTGCGTTAGGGATTGAAAGGGTTTAGTGCCGTTTTTCACGGCACCGAAGCGAAGCGTAGCCCTGAAAAGCCCGACCCTTGCGCAGCTTGGGGAACGCCCATATAAGTTGAAAGTTTTGAGTTTAAAGTTTTATTTGCACTCTCTGACATTCTACTTTATACTTTATACTCTGTACTTTTCACTTTTTACTTCCCAAATATGACACCAAGCTTAAATTAGTTAAAACCGAAACTTTTACCTTTAGTAATCCGTTAATACAATTACATGAGAGGTTTTCGTTTTTCTGATTACAAACCTGGCGAAACGCCAAAGGGTGGTTTTGATGAGTTGCTGAAATTATTTAGCGAATTGCTAAATTATACGGCTGGGGATGCGGCAGAGGCTTTAAGCTGGCTGAACGAACTCGATAAACAATACAAATTAACCAACAATGATTATGGCATCGGTAATTTTATCGACGACCTGAAAGATAAAGGCTATTTAACCGAAGATAACCAATCGGGTGAGTTCAAAATTACGGCCAAAACCGAGCAAACGATTCGTAAATCGGCCTTGGATGAGATTTTCGGAAAGCTTAAAAAATCTGGTCGGGGTAACCATAACAGCAATCAAAGTGGCATTGGTGAAGAAAAAAATGCTGATAGAAGGGAATACAATTTTGGCGATAGTTTAGACCAAATTGATATGACGGCTTCTATCCAAAATGCGCAAATTAACCACGGCATTGGCGATTTCACACTGACAGACAGAGATTTAGAAGTTGAAGAAAAGGATTTTAAAACCCTAACTTCTACGGTGTTGATGATTGATATTTCGCACTCGATGATTTTATATGGTGAGGATAGAATTACACCAGCCAAAAAGGTTGCCATGGCTTTAGCAGAACTGATTAAAACGAAATACCCGAAAGATACTTTGGATATCGTGGTTTTTGGAAACGATGCATGGCCGATTACCGTTAAAGATTTGCCTTATTTGCAAGTTGGCCCTTACCATACCAATACTTTTGCGGGATTAGAGTTGGCGACCGATTTACTTCGTCGTCGGAAAACGCATAACAAGCAAATTTTTATGATTACCGATGGGAAGCCAACCTGCTTGAAAGAAAACGGCAAATACTACAAAAACAGCATGGGTTTGGATAGAAAGGTGATTAATAAAACCTTAAATATGGCGGCTCAATGTAAGCGATTAAAAATCCCGATTACTACATTTATGATTGCTAAAGACCCTTATTTACAACAGTTTGTCCGCCAGTTTACCGAAATTAATGGCGGAAGAGCTTTTTATAGTTCGCTAACAGGTTTAGGCGAATACATTTTTGAAGATTATATTAAAAATAGAAGGAAGACAGTAAAATAGATAAAAGAACAAAGAGCAAGGAATAATGATTGTTCGATTATGTTAAACGGTCTTTATTCTTTGCTCTTTTATCCTTACTCCAACAAATATGCAAAACACAACTTTAGGCCACTTAAAGGCAACAAATTATAAATCAAGAAGCGTTAAAGAAGAACTTAGAGAAAATCTGATTAAAGTTCTCAGAGATAAAAAAACAGAATTTGAAGGCATTATCGGTTATGATGAAACTGTAATTCCAGAGCTGCAAACAGCAATTCTATCTCGCCACAACATTTTACTTTTAGGTTTACGCGGACAAGCAAAAACGCGTATTGCTCGTTTAATGGTTAATTTATTGGATGAATATGTTCCTTATGTAGCTGGAAGCGAAATTTTCGACGACCCATTGAATCCAATTTCGTGGTTTGCAAAAAATGAAATTGCCACCAAAGGTGATGAAACCGAAATTGCCTGGTTGCACCGCAGCGAACGCTATACGGAGAAATTAGCTACTCCGGATGTTACAGTTGCCGATTTAATTGGCGATGTTGACCCGATTAAAGCTGCAACTTTAAAACTTACTTACAACGATGAGCGTGTAATTCACTTCGGATTGATTCCTCGTGCCCACCGCAGCATTTTCGTAATTAACGAATTACCTGATTTGCAAGCTCGTATTCAGGTGGCTTTGTTTAACATGCTTCAGGAAAAAGACATTCAAATTCGTGGTTTCAAACTGCGTTTACCTTTAGATATTCAGTTTGTGTTTACCGCAAACCCTGAAGATTACACCAATCGTGGCAGTATTGTAACACCACTAAAAGATAGAATTGAAAGTCAGATTTTAACGCATTATCCAAAAAGTATCGAAATTTCTCGAAAGATCACTTTCCAGGAGGCTAAGCTTACCAAAGAGCAAAGAGAAACCATTGAGGCTGATGGATTGTTAAAGGATTTGGTTGAACAAATTGCTTTTGAAGCTCGTAAAAGTGAATACATCGATCAGAAATCGGGTGTCTCTGCAAGGTTGACCATTTCAGCTTACGAAAATTTAATTAGCACCGCAGAACGGAGAATGCTAATTTCTGCGGAGAAAAATACTTTTGTTCGTTTATCTGATTTAGCCGGAATTATCCCTGCAATTACGGGTAAAATAGAACTGGTTTATGAAGGCGAATTAGAAGGTCCTGCTCATGTAGCGACTACCTTAATAGGCAAAGCCGTTAAAACCTTATTTGCTCGCTATTTCCCGGACCCTGAAAAGGCTAAGAAAACTAAAACGGCAAATCCTTATACAGAAATTACAGAATGGTTTACAGATGGAAATAATGTTGATGTAACGGACAGTTTAACAAATGCGCAATACAAAAAAGCATTGATGTTGGTTCCTGGACTTTATGATTTGGTTAAAAAATTCCACCCGAAATTAAGCGAAAACCAGACTTTGTTATTGATGGAATTTGTATTGCATGGATTGGCTGAATATTCTCAACTAAGCAAAAACTTCCTTAACGGCGGTTTCGGATTTTCTGATATGTTTGGCAGTTTGTTCAATGCCGAATTTGATGAGGAAGAGGATGAAGATGATTTTAGGTAATATTTATTTTAAATTTGTCACATTGAGCCTGTCGAAATGATAATGCAAAAATCCTTTGACAAGCTTAATTTGATGAGCTTAAGTAAGCTATCTTCATTTTTTTTTATTTAAATCGAATAAACCCAATATGGGAAGATTACCTTTCATTATTGCTGCCTGCATTTTAATTACAGCCTTTGATATTTATTGTTACCGAGCCATTGTTTCGGTTTTTAAAAAATGGAAGCCATCAACAAAAAAAATATTTGGCATTTTATATTGGAGCTTTAGTATATCATTAATTATCGGAGTTTTTGCTGGCATATATCTGAATCTCTTTTTAACTTTGAGGGCAATTATTTTAGTTGCTTTCTTTCTAACAGTAGCTTGTAAATTGGCAATGTTGCCTTTTCTTGTGTTAGATGATATAAGAAGATTATTCATCAAACTTTTTAAAAGGAAAGAAGCAAAACAAGCTGTTCAAAGAGCAGATGTACCAGAAGATATAGACCAGATTTCTCGCTCTGAATTTTTAGTGAAAGCAGGTTTAGTCGCTGCTGCAGTTCCGTTAACGTCGTTAAGTTGGGGCATTATTTCTGGAGCATACGATTATCAGGTTAGACGTGTAAATTTAATCCTTCCCAACTTACCAAAGGCTTTCGATGGCATTACAATGGCACAAATTTCCGACATTCACTCAGGCAGTTTTTACAATAAAACTGCTGTTAAAGGCGGGGTAGAAATGCTCTTAGCCGAAAAGCCAGATTTCGTTTTCTTTACTGGTGATTTGGTAAACAATCTCACAAATGAGGTAAAAGAGTATCAGGACATATTCGCAAAAGTAAAAGCACCATTGGGCGTTTATTCTACATTAGGTAACCACGATTATGGCGACTATTATTTTGGTAAAGAATCATCGCCAGCCAAGGTCAAAAACCTTAAAGATATTATTGAGGTTCATAAAATAATGGGTTACGATTTATTGATGAACCAAAATCGCCGATTAAAAGTTGATGGTGAAGAAATTGGAATTTTAGGCATTGAAAACTGGGGAATGGGTCGTTTCCCTAAATATGGAAAAATGGAATTGGCGGTGCAAAATACTGATGATTTACCTGTTAAACTTTTGCTAAGTCATGACCCATCACATTGGCGTGGAGAAGTTTTGCAAAAGTATCCTCAAATCGATGCCATGTTTAGCGGACACACACACGGCATGCAGTTTGGCGTTCGGTTAAAAGAATATCAATGGAGCCCGGTTCAGTATATTTACAAAGAATGGGCTGGCTTATATCGCGAACAGCAACAACAACTTTATGTTAACGTTGGCTATGGCTTTTTAGGTTACCCAGGCAGGGTTGGTATTTTACCAGAGATAACTGTATTTACTTTAAAAAGAGCTTAAAAGAATGATTGAGCTTTGAATGACTGAATTAGTGAATATCCGCAAAATGCAAGAAACATTCTTTAATTCAATCATCCTCTCATTCAATAATTAAATCTACCCCGCATTAAAACGATAACCAACACCTCTAACGGTTTGTAATAACTGCGGATTATCAGGATTCAATTCTATTTTCTTACGCAAGCGAACAATGTGCATGTCTAATGTACGTGTGTTTACATCAGAGTTGTACCCCCATACCACAAGCATTAATTCATCACGATTAATAACCTTACCAGGATTACGTAAGAAATAAAGTAGAATACGGTTTTCTAAAATCGTTAGCTCAATTTTCTTACCATCTCTAAATAAAGTATGAATATTAGGATGGTGCTCCATACTACCAAAACGATGTATTTCGGCAGAGTCTTTATTAACTATAAATTTGACTTTACTCTCCAACATGGCAACTAAAACATCCATATTAAATGGTTTGGTGATATAATCAGATGCGCCAAAATTATAAGCATCAATTTTATCTACATCCTGAGCTTTGGCAGTCATCATAATTATCAAATTCTCGAAACCCTGCTTACGAACAGATTCACAAACTTCGGCACCTTGTTTACCAGGCATCATCCAGTCCAATAAAACAATATCAGGTTGGTCTGCTAAAATCATTCGCTCACCAGCTTCGCCATCATTAGCTTCAAGCACATTGTAACCTTCGGCCTTTAAACGGTGCGCCACCAAAAAACGAAGATTTTCATCATCTTCTACAATTAATATTTTTACTTCTTTAGACATTTGTATGTGTATTATTTGGTTGTAAAGTTTAAAGGTTGGAAGGTTTTAAAAAACTGTTCCCGAAAGCTTTAATATTACAACATTTAAATTTTATATTTTATTTAGAGCGCTACAACTTGCAAAGGTTTAAGTTAAAAGATTGTATTTGAACATTTCAACTTTAAAACCTTAAAACTCCTGTTAACTATTATATGGCAATACAATTTTAAATTCTGTGCCCACACCCACTTTACTCTTAACAGTAATTTCGCCAAGCATAAAGTTAACCAGTTCTTTACAAAATGCCAAACCCAAGCCTACACTTCCCATTTGGTTATATTCGTTCTGTATTCTAAAAAACTTCTTAAAGATATTATTTAATTCTGAAGATGGGATGCCGATTCCTTTATCAGCAAAGCGAAAAACCAAAACGCCTTTTATCAGCTTTGCGCTAATGTGCAGTTTCTTATTTTCTGGTTTAGAATACTTATAAGCATTCTCTGCTAAATTATCGAACAAACTACCCAATAAAACCGGATCCGTTATAAAGGTTTTAAATCCTACAACTTCGTATGTTATAGCAAAATCGGGATGTTTCAAGGTGTGCGATTCTATTGTACTTTCAATAAAATCTTTAATATTAACCTCTTCCTGGTTAAATTTAATGGCCTTATTCTCAATTTGAGTAAATGCGAGTAATTTATTCATCAAACCATTTAATTTATCAGCTTCTTCATCTAAAATCTTACCATAAAGATGCTGTTCCTTTTGACTTAAAGATGGTGCGCTTTTAATATTATTACCCGCAATTTTAATTACACTCACCGGCGTTTTAAACTCATGCGTTAGGTTATTTACAAAATCGTATTGTAGCTTAAACATTTTACTGTTGATGTTTAAGTTTCTATAAATTAAAAAGGCCACTAACAACAATACTCCATAAACCAAAAGCAAAACCAGCGCAATTGGCAAAAAGTAGATAAAAATTTCTTTTTTTATGTATGATTTTGAAGAAGTGAAATACAATTTAAAATCTGAAAAAGCACCCGGCAAAGCAATTTCAGTTGTTATATTTTCATCTGATGTATCTATCGGATCGTAAGTTAAAGGCTCAACCTTGATGCTTTGATACAATAAAGGGCGAGTATTAATAACGTTTATTTTGTAAGGATTCAATTCGAAAACCAGCATATCTTGCTGATACACCGGAGAAGGCTCAAGCTTACGCTGAAGCATTTCTTTATACATTTTTAAATCTTCCTGACGAGGGATGTTTAAGTAAGTTATCTTGTTTGATAAAACGACCGAGAAATTTGTAAATAATTCTTCCTGCGATGGAACCGAAGCCGTATCGAGCTGGTCAATAAAACGAACAAGTTTTAATGCCATTCCATTAAAGTCATCATTAACTTTAAAAGAGCGGGTATCGTCTTCAGAAAATAATTTAACAGAATCGGGCTTTACCGTTTTACCAAATTGAAATATAGATTTTGGTCCGATTGAGAAATGGCCCGCATTCATTCCATCTTTAACCGGCGTATTTTTAACCTCCGAATCGTAAAACGTTACTTTAGATACGAAAGGATATTTCAGTGTAACGGTATCAACAAATTTAGAGGCAGTAGCCGAATCTAAAAAGCCATTGTAATAAGAAACTTCAGGTATTTTATTCTGGAAGAATTCATTATAAGATTGAATACTTTGCTCTAAAACGTTAACCTTTTCTGAAACAAATTCATTTTCGATTGATTTTTTGCTGTAATTAAAAGCTAAAAACAATGAAAGAATAAAGAGTACAGAGATGAGCACGATGAAGGTAACACTCAACGAGAAATTTTTCCGATAACCACTCTTCTTTTCCAAGGCCATAACCTATTTTTTATTCAGGTTTTCTTGTAAAAATTCTTCCAGCGCCTTATATAAAGCAGTTCTACCCTGCTGCCTTAAAACCGGATTCGGACCTTCTTCTTTCTCTATGTAAGTAACAGAAACATTGCTTTTTTTAAGTTCTTTTACAAATTGAACGCCTTGCGCAACATTTACGCGAGGGTCTTTTGGGTTTTGAGCAATAAAGAGCGGTGCTTTAAATCTATCTGCATGAAAAACAGGCGATGCAAAACGAATGTAATCAGTATCAGTTTCAGGGTTGCCAAATATTTCATAGTACATCTGCAAATTTGATTTTAAGAATGGCGGTATTGTTGTTAAATAGCTAAATAAACTGATTACTCCAGAATTTGAGCCACCACAAGCATAAATATCGGGATTTTTATATAAACAATTTAGTGCAATAAATCCACCTAATCCATTACCATAAATGGCAACTTTTTTAGGATTTGCAATTTTTTTCTGAACGAGCCATCTAACACCATCGTTAACATCTTCTTGAATTTTATCACTCCATTCCCTAAATCCGGCAGCATAAAATGATTTACCATAACCACCAGAACCACGGTAGTTAACCTGCAATACAGCATAACCCCTATTTGCAAGAAATTGAACATCGGCATTGTAGCCCCAAGTATTTCTACTGCCTGGACCATTATGAGGCAAAACCACAACGGGTAAATTTGTTGGCTTTTTATTTTTTGGCAGCGTTAAATAGCCGTTTATCTGCAAGCCATCACTAGCTTTATAACTTATTGGCTTCATTTGGCTCATATCATCCTCACTAATTGATGGATTGATATCTGCCAGTTTTTTAAGCTTATTCTGGTTAACTATATACAAATAGTAAGAACCTGGGTTTCTATCTGTATAAGTTCTAACTACAAAAACATTATCATTTTTATCTTTATCCATTATTCGCCACTCGGCTCCAGGTAAAAGCTGATCTATTTTTGAATAAGTAATTCTGGTACTATCATCTAAATAATATTTTTCTTTCTTCCAGGTTTCGCAAGTAACAAACATCATTCTCTTCTTAGCCTTCGAGTATTTGGCATCAACTACATTTAGCGTGTCGTTACTAAACAAAACCTGCTTTTCTGCTCCTGTTTTTAAATCTAATGCCACCAAGGCATTTTTATCTCTGTTTACGTTAGAAATGGCGTAAAGCACATCAGTTTCATTTTCTGAGAAGGCAACTGGTTGGAGCGTTGTTTCGAAATTGTTTGTAATTACCGCCTTAAATGGTAAACGTTCGTTCTCGCGATATAAAAGTGTCTCATTCACGCCATCACTAGCCACAGCAATTTTTAAAATCCCTTTATTATCGGTTACCCACTCTGTAACATTACCAGGATTTTTCGCTGCAATATCCATATTTCCAGTACGAACATTAAGTCTGTAAACATCAAAAACAGTTGAATCTCGTTTATTTGAAGCAACGATAATATACTTATCATCAATAAGCTGATCTTCTATAACACGCAGTCGATTTTTTTCGTTCGAACTTAGTTGTTTTCGTTTGCTCCCATCTTTACTCACCACGAACAAATCAGATTTTCTTTCTTTGGATTCATCTTCGGTATAATAAATCAACTCATTATTACTGGTCCAGAAATAAAAACTTATGCTTTTTTCTTCCAGATGAGTAAGTTGTTTCACTGTTCCATTTTCAATATCCTCTACAAAAAGATCTAGTTTTTTATCCTGAAGTTTTAAATATGAAAGAGATTTCCCATCGGGAGATACATGGTAGTATGCTTTATCTTGAGTACGAAAAAAATTATCTACAGGAATAGTTTGCTCTTTTTTTGAACCTTTGCAAGCCAAAATAAAAGCCACTACAGCCAATAAAACAATTCTTTTAAACATAATCTCTTTTTTCGGGACGACAAAAATATAATAACCTAATAGCTTAAGGGTATTATGCAGTAAGAATGTTACCAACATTGCAAATACCCGATTAGTTCCAATTTAGTATTTAAAATAAACAGACGAAATAAAATACAGGTAACATTTAAAATACGTTTTATCTGCTAATGGAGTTTAAAGAATTAGGTATTAAAATGTTACATTTAAAACGAATATTTTCTATAATGAAGTCTGTAATTTTTATTCTTTTAGTTCTGACTGCCATCGCTTCGAATGCACAAACATTTCGGCCTGGTAGACAAATTGCCAATGATGATGCATCGTTAGCAATTCAGTATTATCAGGATGGTGATTATGAAAAAGCTTCCGTTTTATTAGAAAAACTCTTCGCAAACCCAAATAACGAGGGTTATTTTGATATTTATTTTAATGTTTTGCTGAAGCTGAAAAAATATGATGTTGCAGAGAAAACAGTAAAAAAACAAATCAAGCTATCGCCTGATAATGAAATGTATGTGGTAGCCTTGGGTAAATTATATCAAGAAAAAGGCGATGCAACAGCGGCCAATAAAATATTTACCGAAGCAATAAATAAATTACCAAAAGACGAATTTCGGATTAGAATGCTTGCGAATAATTTTTATCGTTTTGAGAATTATGAATACGCAATACAAGCCTTTAAATATGGGCGAAAAATATTAAATGACGAGAAGGCTTTTGCATTTGAACTTTTAAACATTTATCGCTTTAAAAAAGACAAACCAATGTTGATGCAGGAATATTTGGATATTTTACCAACTGCTCCACAACTTCTACCACAGGCAGAAGCCGTTTTATCAATGATTTTCGAAGATAAAAATGATTACCAAACCTTCCAAGCCGGAATTTTAAAGAAAATTCAAAAAGCACCAGATGTTGAAATTTATATTCAACTGCTTACATGGAACTACATACAACAGCAAGAATATGATATGGCACTGCGACAGTTAATTGCTTATGATAAACGAACCAAAGCCGATGGAACTACGCTTTTTAATGCTGTTTATACTTTTGCTGATAACGGTGCTTTTGACACAGCAATTAAAGCTTACGAATACATAATTAGTAAAGGAAAAGAAAATCGATATTACCTTCCTGCCAAAATCGAATTGCTCAATACAAAATATAATATTCAAACCAAAGGGAAATTTAATATCGCAGATTTAGACCTATTAGCCAAAGATTATCAGGTTCTATTAGATGAAAACGGCAAAAACAAGAATACTTTATTTGCCATAAAAAAATGGTCGAACTTACAATCGTACTACTTAAATCAACCAAAAAAGGCTGAAATTGCCTTGGAGGAAGCGCTGAAATTGCCGGGATTAACTCCGCAGGAAAATGGCCAGCTTAAACTTGATTTGGGCGACATTTACATTTTAACCAAACAACCTTGGGAGGCATTTTTGGTTTATGAACAGGTAAGTAAGCAGTTTGAAGGACAACCGATTGGCAACGAAGCAAGATTTAGAAGCGCAAAACTTTCCTTTTATCAAGGAAACTTCGAGTATAGCATGAGTCAATGCTTAATTTTAAAAGCCGCAACCACCCAATTAATTGCAAACGATGCATTAAATTTAAGTCTTTTAATATCCGATAATATTCAAACCCCAACAGATAGTAATGCGCTAAAGATGTATGCCGATGCTGAAATGCTGGCATTTAGCAATTTGCCAGAGCAATCCATTAAAAAATTAGATAGTATTTCAATTGCATTCCCTCAAAATACGCTTGCAGATGCAATATTGATGAGCAAAGCAAAAATATTGATAAAATCAGATCAATTTGAAGCAGCCGCTGCAATTTTAAAACAAGTTGGCGAAAATTATAAAGATGGAATATGGACTGATGATGCCCTTTTTACCCTTGCTGATATATATGAAAAAAAGCTAAATGATTTAGTACAGGCTAAATTGTATTTCCAAAAGTTAATTACCGATTATCCGGGAAGTATGTTTAGTGCGGAAGCTAGAAAAAGATTTAGAAATTTACGCGGAGACGGTGTTTAATCCTCACCTTCCTTTTTCTCGTTCTCTTGCTTACCGTAACGTTTTTGCATTTCTAAGGCTAAACCAACTTCAATAATAAATGCATATAATGCACAATTAAAAACTAACCCAAAAAAGTATAGTGCAGAATTTACACTAAAAATCTTCCACAAAAAAGTATGGGTTGGAAATTGAAAAAACGAATATAAATCGGCTAGAGCACTTAGTAAAAAATTAGGCGCAAATACATTTTTATCCTGAGATACGAATGCAAAAAAACAAATTGTGGTTAAAACAGCAATAATAATAAATGCCTTGAAACATCTATATGGGCGAAAAAATTTCATTAAGGGGCGATTGTTAATTCTAAAACACTAAGATCGAAAAATTTATCATTTATTTTAACAAATTAAAAAGATTAATATTTTACATTCCGGCATCACAATTAAGGCATCATTAGCCAAGCATATTATTTATATTTGTACATGCTTTTATACAACGTAACCTTAATATTAGAAGATACTGCAGCAAATGAGTGGTTAAAATGGATGAATGAAATCCACATTCCCGAAGTTTTAGCTACGGGCATGTTTGTATCACACAGACTCTTAAAAGTAATAGATTCTCCAAATGAAGGTGTAACTTATTGTGCCCAATATGTGGTTGATAGTTTAGAGAATTACAATGAATATCAAGAAAAATATGCCCCAGCTTTACAAGAAGATTTAAATTCTAAGTTTAAAAATAGGTTTGTAGCTTACCGCAGTTTAATGGAGTTTGTTGGTTAAATACCCATATTATTTCAGTTTCTGATTATTTTTATGCCTGTCCGCATCGCGGATGGTTTTCTTTTGGAGATTTTTTTCAAGTGCTTCAGTTAAATTTATCCCGGTTTGATTGGCCAAACAAATCAACACAAACATAACATCAGCCATTTCGTCGGCGAGGTTAACATCTTCATCACTTTTTTTGAAAGATTGCTCTCCATATTTACGAGCCATAATACGGGCAACTTCACCAACTTCTTCCATTAAAATAGCCGTATTTGTTAGCTCATTAAAATATCTAATTCCAGTTGTGTTAATCCACTTATCTACAATTTCTTGCGCTTCGTTAATGGTCATCGCTTATTCCTTATTTTTAGTATCAATTACAATCGTAACCGGTCCATCATTAAGCAAACTTATTTTCATATCTGCGCCAAAAATTCCAGTTTCAACCTTTTTACCAAGCAAAGCTGATAACTTTTCTATCATTTTTTCATAAAGCGGTATTGCAAAATCGGGTCTGGCAGCTCTGGTAAACCCAGGTCGGTTTCCTTTTTTTGTAGCGGCAAACAATGTAAACTGACTGACTAAAAGAATGCTCCCACCAACATCGGCAAGTGCCTTATTCATTAAATCATTCTCATCAGAAAAAACTCGCATATTTACAATTTTCTGCGCAAGCCAATCTAAATCTTCAGCGGTATCGGCATCTTCAATACCTAAAAGCGCTAAAAAACCCAACCCTATTTGTCCTGTTATATGGCCATCAACAACGCAACTTGCATGTGTAACTCTTTGTAAAACTGCTCGCATAATAAACTTGAAAATTATAATGAGAAAGATAATATTTTGAATTATTGCCTTAAGTTAGTGTCTGGTATCGTTACCATGATAAATACTCAAGTAACTTTCATATCTCGAAACCGCAATTTCATCATTATTTACCGCCTCAATTACCGCACAACCAGGCTCATTTACATGGCGGCAATTATTAAAACGACAATTGTGTGAAGTTTGGAAAATCTCTCTGAAAAAATGTCCCAACTCTTCTTTTTCAATATCAATTACACCTAATTCTCTAATACCAGGCGAATCGACAATGAAACCACCTTGTGGCAGTTCGAACATTTCGGCAAAGGTTGTGGTATGTTGCCCCTTATCGCTCCAATCAGAAACTTCGCCGGTACGTAAATCTCTATCGGGTAATAAAGCATTAATTAAACTTGATTTCCCAACGCCCGAGTGCCCAGAAATTAAGGTAATTTTATCAGTTATAAGTTCTTGAATAACCGGAATATTTATCCCTTTTAACGCAGAAACTTGGTAACACGGATAACCTATGTTTTCGTAAATATCTTTAAATTCTTGTAATATTTCTAAGCCCTCTTTACTAAACAAATCCAGTTTATTAAAAACCAAAACAGCAGGCACATCATAAGCCTCGGCAGTTACTAAAAACCGGTCAATAAAACCTAAAGATGTTCTTGGCGAAGCCAATGTAACCACCAGAATGGCCATGTCTAAATTAGCCGCCAAAATTTGAGCCTGCTTGCTTAAATTAATCGATTTGCGGATAATGTAATTTTTACGAGGCAATAATTCGTTAATTAAACCTTGCTCGCTATCTCTCTCAAAATCGAATTTCACACGGTCGCCTACAGCAATCGGGTTAGTCGTTTTAATCCCTTTTATTCTAAATTTACCAACAATCCGGCAGTCGTAACGTTCGCCATTTTCGGCCAAAACACTGTACCAACTCCCTGTAGATTTAATAACTAAGCCTTGCATATTTACAACAAAGGTAACTAAAAGGATGGAAGATGTAAGTTGTAAAATCGAAGATGAATTGATTAAGATTTGGAAAGCAAAACCTTTATCTAATCTTAAAGTTAGTCCTGCTTTTTGCTTTATTCCGCTGAGCTTCATGCTCGCTACAATCAGGTTTAAAATGCAAAGACAGTACAAGAAACAAAGTTTTCACTGCATAGTGTCGCAATTTTAACTAGAGTAAAGTGGAATGCACAAATTCTATCTTTTATATACCTAATTACAAAGATTTCTCGGCTTCGCTCGAAATGACGGATAAACCTAAATTATTCTTTTTGCAACTAAATTTTGTTGAAAACCTAAATTAAAAATATTGGTTACAAGCAATATCTTCGTTTAAACCAAGCCATGAAAAATTTTAAAATTATCGGTATTTCGGTAAAAACAACAAATCAAAACAATCAGGCAGCAACAGATTTAGGCCAACTTTGGGGCAAGTTCTATAATGAACAAATCTTTAATAAAATCCCTAATAAAGAAAGTGATGATGTTTATGCCATTTATAACAATTACGAAAGCGATTACACCGGAAAATACACGGCCATTATCGGACAACGCGTAACTTCAATAGATGATATTCCTGAAGGGATGGTTGGCAAAGAGATTAATAACGAAACCTTAAAAAAATATATTGCAAAAGGCGAAATGCCAAATGCTGTGGTAGAAATATGGAAAGAAATTTGGAATGCTGATGCTAATTTAAACAGAACTTACATTGCCGATTTTGAAGTTTATGATGCTAAATCTCAGCAGGGTGAAGATTCTGAAGTAGAGATTTATATCGGGATTAGGTAAAGGCTAATTGCTTATTTTTCCGTTGGTTGAAACCAACGGCAATGAATTTTGAAAATGCAAATAGCATTTACCATTTTATTACATGCCGATTAGTAACCAAGACTGGTTGAAACCAACGGCAATGAATTTTGAAAATGCAAAAAAGCAAATAGTGGTTAACATTTCATTGCAGGCTGCTTTAGCTGCCTGTTATTTTATAATGTATAAGGGCTTTAGCCACCTCTAGCTTTATAAACCTATTGAGTGGCAAGAAACTCAAATAATGCCACAAACCTAATTTGGCTAAACCTGACAGACGCGAAAATACTTTTTGTTGCACTAAAATTAAATAGATTGCAGCAAAGTTCTTCTTCGCAATGACGAAAATTTAAGGTAGCACAGAAATCAAAAAGATTGCAGCAAATGGCAGGACTGCTGTAACCGAAGTGGACAGAACCTTGCTTTTCAAATTATTTTTTGTAGTACCTTATTCATTCCCTTCGTCATTGCGAGGCACGAAGCAATATATTAGCAAGGAGATTGCTTCGTGCCTCGCAATGACGAAATGCCACACAACATCAACTAATAAAACCCAATTTAGTTTCGAGTCCAAAAAATAGCGTTATTTCATTCAGTTAAACGTTTTATTAGAATATTTTCAAATAAATTTTAAAATTGTTTGCATTTAAGAAAAATAATCATCTACTTTACGGTGTACAAAGTACACAAAGAAACTATGACTTTTAACACTTCGATTATTACAACGATTATTATTACCACCGGGATAAACCAGCGGGGCTAATTTGTTGTAAATTGAATTAACATAAAACACAAAAAGCGTCCCGACACAAATCGGGGCGCTTTTTTTTTAAACCGAAAACCATAGAAAATTGCACAAACCATTGATTAACAAGCAAAATTGCAAGATTCATTAAAACCAAAAACAATGAAAGTATTAAAATTCGGCGGCACATCCGTAGGTTCGGCCGAGAACATTAAAACGCTGCTAAACATAGTAGCCAAAGAAAAATTACAAAGCAATCCGATAGTTGTATTATCGGCAATGAGTGGCGTAACCAATTTGCTAACCGATATGGCTGAAAAAGCCGAGCGAGGCGAAGATTACGATACCGGAATTAAGGAAATTGAAGCTAAACATTTCGCAGTTATCCGTTCGCTTTTACCGGCAGCAGCGCAAAATCCGGTTTTTACGCGTTTAAAAATTTTCTTTAATGAATTAGAAGATTTGCTGCAAGCTGTAACCAACCTTAAAGAGTTAAGCTTGCAGACCAAAGACCAGATTTTAAGCTACGGCGAGCGTTGCTCTTCTTTTATGATTGCGCACATCGCATCGCAACAATTTGCGGAGGCTTTGTATGTAAATGGCGCCGAATTTATTAAAACGGACAGCAATTTCGGACAGGCAAAGGTTGATACCGAGCTAACGGAAATGCTGATTAACGATTTCTATCAGGCAAACAAAGATAAAGTGCTTTTCGTAACAGGTTTTATTGCCAGCAATGCAGCAGGCAGAGTGACTACGCTTGGTCGTGGTGGTTCTGATTACACCGCAGCAGTTTGGGGCGCCGCTTTAAATGCAGAGGAAATCGAAATCTGGACTGATGTAAATGGCATGATGACTGCCGACCCACGCATCGTTAAAAAAGCTTTTTCTTTACCAGAATTGAGCTATACCGAGGCAATGGAATTGAGTTATTTCGGAGCGAAGGTAATTTATCCGCCAACGATGATTCCAGCTTTTATGAAGAAAATTCCGTTGGTTATAAAAAATACTTTCCAACCAGATTTTGCAGGAACTTATATAAAAAGCGACGTAAAAGCATCTAGTTTGTCGATAAAAGGCATTTCATCCATCGACCACATCAGTATCATCAACCTTACAGGTAGCGGTATGGTTGGAAAGGCTGGTTTTAGTGGCAGATTGTTCTCTCTACTTTCTCGCGAACAGATTAATGTGGTTTTGATTACGCAATCGTCATCAGAGCATAGCATTACTTTTGCTGTAAAACCTACAGATGCGGGTCAGGCAATTGCATTAATTAAAAAAGAATTTGAACTGGAGTTAGATGCCAATAAACTGGCTTTACCCGAAGTAGAAAATAACCTTGCCATTTTAGCCATTGTTGGCGAGAATATGAAACGTACACCAGGAATGAGTGGCAGATTGTTCAATGCTCTAGGTAGAAACGGTATCAACGTTAGGGCTATTGCACAAGGTTCATCAGAATATAACATTTCAGTAATTATCAGCGCAGCTGATTTATCAAAAGCAGTTAATGCCGTTCACGATGCTTTCTTTACCGATTTAAAACGTACGTTAAATATTTTCTGTTTAGGCACTGGAAACATCGGCAAAACTTTGTTTAATCAGTTAAAAGAGCAAATGCCTTTCCTGGCTGCCAATAACGATTTACAGGTTAAAGTTGCAGGGATTAGCAATACCCGAAAAATGATTTTTAATCCAGAAGGATTATCGCTAGAGGATTGGGAAAATGAGCTAAATCACAATGGCGAAAAAGCAGATTTGGCTGGTTTTGTAGAGCGGATGAAAGTCCTAAACTTGCCTAACTGCGTTTTTGTTGACAATACCGCAGCCGAAGGGCCCATAGCTTATTATCAAGGTGTTTTCGAAAGCAGTATTTCAGTGGTTACTTGTAATAAAAAAGGGAACTCGGCCGATTTTGCTCAGTACAAATCGTTTAAAGATACTGCCCGCAAATTTGGTGTCGATTTTTATTATGAAACCAATGTTGGCGCAGGTTTACCGATTATCCGTACCCTAAAAGAGCTGATGATGAGTGGAGATAAAGTGGCCCGAATTGAGGCAATTTTATCTGGAACAATTTCCTATATCTTCAACAATTTCAAAGGCGAAGCTGGTTTTTACGAAACTGTTAGAGATGCTCAGGAATTGGGTTACACAGAGCCAGACCCACGCGACGATTTGAACGGAAAGGATTTTATGCGTAAAATGTTAATTCTCGCTCGTGATGCAGGCTACCCATTAGAGGCGGATGATGTAAAAATTGATAATATTTTACCTGAAGCTTGTTTAAACGCAACTTCTGTTGAAGATTTTTATGAAGAATTACAGAAAAACGCAGCCTACTTTGAAAATTTGAAGAATCAAGCGGCAAACGATGGAAAAGTTTTGCGCTACATCGGTAAACTAGAAGATGGCAATGTAGAAATCAGCTTGCAAATGGTTGATGATAGTCATCCTTTCTACATGCTTTCTGGAAGCGATAATATTATTTCCTTCACTACAGACAGATATAAATCTCGCCCGCTTGTAGTAAAAGGCCCAGGTGCAGGCGCTGAAGTTACTGCAGCTGGTGTTTTCGCAGATATTATAAATGTGGGAAGCAATTAGAACAAAGAAAAGAGATTTTAATATAATTGATTTTGGGGCGAGGTCTTTAATCCTTGTTCCTTCATCCTTATTCCAATTATGAAAGATAACATAAGAGTTTTCGCTCCTGCAACCGTTGCCAATGTAGTTTGTGGTTTCGATGTATTGGGTTTCGCCGTTAACGAACCTGGCGATGAAGTGGAAATGCGTTTAACCGATACACCAGGCGTTAATATAAAAAGAATTACTGGCGATGATGGTAAATTACCTTTAGATGCTGCAAAAAATACAGTAAGCGCAAGTGTTCAGCATTATTTACAGCACATTAACCGATTAGATGTTGGGGTAGAAATCGAGTTGCATAAGAAAATGCCAATTGGTAGCGGTCTTGGTTCTAGCTCAGCAAGTACGGTAGCAGGCTTATACGCCATAAACAAATTGATGGGCGATTTATTAACCGCCAAAGAATTGGTTCCTTTTGCGATGAAGGGCGAAGAACTGGCTTGTGGTTATGGCCATGCCGATAATGTTGCGCCCGCCATAATGGGTGGTTTTGTTTTGGTTAGAAGTTACGAACCACTTGATGTAATTTCTCTGCCTACACCTGCAGGTATGTATGCCGCAATTGTTTATCCGCAGGTTGATGTGCCCACTAAAGATGCCCGTCAAATGATTCGCAGTAAGGTATTTTTAAAAGATGCAGTAACCCAATGGGGAAATGTTGCAGGCTTGGTAAGTGGATTATTCATGAATGATTTCGACTTAATTGGCCGAAGCATGAAAGACGTTCTGGTTGAACCAACCCGCTCTATCTTAATTCCTGGCTTTGAAGAAATGAGAAGCATAGCAATGGAAAATGGTGCAATCGGCTTCGGAATTTCTGGTTCAGGACCATCGGTTTTCGCTTTAACTAAAGATGAAGAAACTGCTAGAAAAATAACCAAAGCACAACAACAGCATCTTCACAAAATTAATATTAATAGCAAAGCTTTTGTTTCTTCGGTAAACGCCGAGGGACCGAGGGTATTGTAAGTTATAGGTAATAAGTTTTACGTTGTAAGTAGATTAGTTCTAAAACGTAAAACTTATTACTTAGAACCTAAAACTTAACTAATGAAACTATACTCAACCAACAATAAAGATTTACGTGTTTCTTTCAAAGAAGCCGTTTTTAACAGCATGCCGCAAGATAAAGGTTTGTACATGCCTGTAGAAATTCCACAATTGGATGCGGAATTTATTGAGAACATCGAACAATATTCTTTACCCGAAATTGCATTTCAGGTTGCATCAACTTTGTTAAAAGATGAAATTCCAGCAGAAGATTTGAAAGCCTTGATTGACGATGCCATCAATTTTGAAGCGCCTGTTGTAAAGCTTGATGATAAAACTTTTGTGCTGGAACTTTTCCACGGGCCATCATTAGCGTTTAAAGATTTTGGTGCTCGTTTTATGAGCCGCGTTATGGCCTTTTTCTTAAAAGATGGCGAACAATTATTAGATGTTTTAGTCGCGACATCTGGCGATACAGGTGGTGCAGTTGCGCTCGGTTTCTTAGGCGTACCGAATACGAGGGTTACAATTCTTTATCCAGAGGGAAAAGTGAGTCCGATACAGGAGTTGCAATTAACCACCAACGGACAAAACATCAGAGCTATTGAAGTGAAAGGTACTTTTGATGATTGCCAGGCTTTAGTTAAACTGGCTTTCGCCGATGATGAACTGAATGCTAAATTCCGTTTAACATCTGCTAATTCTATTAATATTTCCAGGTTAATCCCGCAAACCTTCTATTATTTTAACACTTATGCGCAGCTGAAAAAACAAGGCTTAAGCGAAATAATTTTCTCCGTTCCGAGTGGGAATTTTGGAAACATCGGCGCTGGTTTATTAGCCTACAAATTAGGTTTGCCTGTAAAAAAATTTATTGCTGCAACCAATATAAACGATACCGTGCCCCGCTTTTTAGAAACTGGTGTTTACGAAACCAAACCATCTACCCAAACCTATTCAAATGCTATGGATGTAGGCGCACCGAGCAACTGGGTTCGCATTATGGACTTATTTAACCAAGATGTAGATGCTTTGAAAAAAGTGGTCACTTCTTATCGCTTTAATGATGATGAAACTCTCGCAGGCATTAAAGAAATCGATACTAAATTTGATTACGTGGCCTGCCCGCATACCGCGATTGCATATTTGGCAATTGAGCAATACAGAAATGAAAATCCACATGATGCAAGTGCTGATGTATTTTTATCAACCGCTCATGCATGCAAATTTCCAGATATTTTCCCTGTGGACATTGCCGCTAAAATCGAAATACCAGAGCAAGTGCGTGCTTTGGAAAGTAAGCCACACTATGCTGAGAAACTAAATATAGATTTTGAAGGCTTTAAGCAATATCTTTTAAAAGGATAATAATTATTGAACTCTTTAAAAAATTTTGGTTTGCTAATATGAAATAAAAACCTGTTCACTGGCCATAGGATTCATGGGATATTTAAAATAAGAGAAACAAATTATTAATTTAGATGTCCTATTGACAAAACCGTATGCCAATGACTATTAAGGAAATTCAAGATTCAAGCGCAGACTTATACAGCAAAGCCTTACCCCATGTTTCTATTGACTGCGTAGTTTTCGGATTCAAAGAAAATAGGTTAAATGCTTTAATGTTAAAATTGAAGGGTGAGGAAAATTGGATGCTTCCAGGTGGTTATATTTATAAAAATGAAGCACTTGATGATGCCGCAAAACGCATCTTATTTGAAAGAAGCGGTGCTGATAAGATTTTCTTGAATGTATTTAATGTTTTCGGAAATTTAAATCGATCTGAAGCATTCTTTGAAGATTACAATGATGATTTGTGGCACAAACAACGTTTTGTAAGTATTGGCTATTATGCTTTGGTCGATCACACAAAAGTTACGCCTGTATTAGATGCTTACTCAGATAAATGCGAATGGGTTCCAATTGACAAACTCCCCGGTATGATTATGGATCATGGAGACATATTAAAAAAAGCACTAATTACTTTACGGGAGCAAATAAGTTATAAACCTATCGGATATAATTTATTACCCGAAACATTTACAATGCCCGAACTACAAGCATTATATGAAGCAATATTAGGTGAAAAATTAAACCGTGGTAATTTCTACAGAAAAATAATGCGCTATAATATTCTGATAAAACAAGATGAGTCTAGAAAAGGTGGTGCACATAAAGCGCCTAATCTTTATCGCTTTGACCAAGAAAATTATCAAAAAGCCTTAAACGGATTTAATTGGTAGCAATAAAAAAAGCCGAAAGAAATTTCGGCTTTTTTTATTGCGATTATTATTCACCCTTTTGTATTTTGAGTGATTGAAGCTCCTGTTTAAGCTCATCAATTTGTTGTTGCTGCTCTTTTATACTCCCAACTAAGAGAGGTATTAAACGCTCATAATCTACTTTTGTCATCGTTGCAGAATTAAAAGCATTTTTACCTGCTGGATATTGTTTCGCTTGCACAGCAACTACCGATGGTACAGCCGCTTTAGCATCCGCACCAACAAATCCATATTGTGGCGTTGATGGAAGTTTCAATCTTTCAGCCCAAGCTTTATCGTAATTAAAACTTACCGGCTGTAATTTCGAAACCATCTCCAAAGAATTGTTTACAGGTTTAACATTGTTTTGTGCAACTTCTTGTGCACTAAGTGTAAATGATGCGGCTACAAAAAATACCGCGAATGAAATTGCTCGTTTCATAATATGATGTATTTTGAATTAGAAAATAGTGATTGTCTTTATAAAAACAGAAAGACAAAGATGAAAGTTATATTAAAATATCTTTCTAAATGGATGGTGGAGGTGTTAAAACCTCAGGAAAATAGGCTGTAATTGAGAAATTATCAGGAATAATCAATTTCTTTTCAACTATTGAAAATGTATTTATTAATGAATCAAAAATGATTTGATTATCGAAATATTCATTTTCGACTTTCTTTTCCTCTTTCTCGGCATCATCACCTAAAATGGTGTATTCAGTTGTTGAAGTAGAGAATTTTAAATATGACAGTACATTGCTCACCTTGAAAAATAAGGTAAGTGCAACGCAAATGATTATCACATATTTAATATTTATAAACTTCATTAATACAAATATAAGTTGTACAATTTACTAAACAACTAATTGGAGTTAAAGTTCTGTCAGAATTTGAATGATTTCATTTTTCACCAAATCTACGTCAGCATGGGTTGTGCGCCAATTAACGAAGGCTGCTCTTATTCCCTTCTTACCTCTATAAGATGTTGCAGTCATAAATACCTTGCCACTACTATTTAAGGTATTTAAAAAGGTTTCAGTTTTTTCAGGATCAACAAGAGCAAAACAAACGGTATTCAAACGAACTTGTGCTAGTAATTCAAATGCAGTATTTCCTTCAATAAATGCAGCAAAATAGAGCGCATGTTCAACATTTTGTTCAATAATTTCTTGATAACCAGCTTTACCGTAGCTCATCAGTGTAAACCAAGCGGGCAAAGCTTTTAATCGACGAGAATTTTCTGGTAAGAAATTTAAATAACTAAAGTTTTCTAATGGATTACCTAAATAGGCAGCGTTTGAATTTTGGAAAGTCTCAACCTGCAATAATTGGTGGCTTTCTTTAATTAAAAATATTGCACTCTCATAAGGAACATTTAGCCATTTGTGGCAATCAATGGTTATACTATCTGCATTAGCCCAACCTTTTACCAAGTGTGCATATTTTGGAGAACAGGCGGCAAAACCACCAAAAGCAGCATCTATATGCCACCAGAAATTGTATTTACTTTTAAGTTTATTGATGGCTTCAAAATTATCAAAATCTACAGTATTTACAGTTCCGGCACTTGAAATTAAAATAAAAGGTTCACCATTTAAAGCTATAATTTTCTGCTCTAAATCTTCAACATTCAAAGCTTCTCTATTGCCTTTAGCAACTTCAATTTGGATGACGTTATTGCTACCCAAACCCAACATCGAAATAGATTTTACAGCTGATGAATGCGGAGTAGCCGATAAGACCTTAACATTTCCCGACAATCCATCTCTTGCAAAATCTTTACCATTCTGCTTTCCAATCCATTGTCTGGCTACAGCCAAGCAAGTAAAATTAGATAAGGTTGCACCCGTTACAAATCCACCGAAGAACTCTTTAGGTAAATTGAATAAATCCAGCAAAAGCTGAATCGTTTCCAATTCTATTGCGGCAGAAACATCGCCATTACCTTTTGCCGTTTGTGTATTTTGGTCATAAACTGTAGTCAACCAATCTCCTGCAATTGCAGCTGGCGTTGTTCCACCAGTAACAAAACCCCAATATCTTGGCCCTGAAGACGCTACAATGGTAGGCTCAAAACGCTTGTTAAATTGCCTTAAAGTTTCCTTCGTACCTAACCCATTCTCGTTTAATTCGAAAATGGGTTTCAGCTCAAAATTACTTTTTGTTGGCCTGTTATCAACATCATTTAAATAATCTAAACCCTGTTGAGAAACTTGATTAAGTATTTCCTCAAGGTTTTGTAAATCGTTATTTAGATGATTCATGATATTATTATTTTTAGCTATTACGAATAATTAAAATATCGCTCTCGCAATTTGTTTCGTTTGTTCTGGTCTGCCCATGGTGTAAAAATGTAAAACTGGCGCACCAAAATCTATCAATTCTTTACATTGCTTAATCATGGCCTCTGTTCCAATTTCCTTTGCTTCAGCATTGCTTTTTGCATGAGATAATGCATCAGTTAATTCATCCGGCAAATCGATATGGAAAATTTTAGGTAAAACATTTAATTGAGTAAGTGTACTGATTGGTTTCAAACCTGGAATAATCGGTACGTTGATATCATTTTCACGGCATTTTTTAACAAAGTCGAAATACTTTTGATTATCGAAGAACATTTGTGTTACGATGAATTCTGCACCCATGTCAACCTTTTTCTTCAAGTATTTAAAGTCGGCATTTAGGTTTGGGGCTTCGAAATGTTTTTCCGGATATCCGGCTACACCAATACAGAAATCACTTTTAAACGTCTCTATATCTTCATGTAAGAATTTACCTTCATTATGGTTCTTAATGTGCTCGATTAAATCTGTAGCATAACAATGTCCACCCTTTGTTGGCACAAAAGCACTATCCGCAGCACGTGCATCGCCACGCAAAGCCAACACATTATCAATACCCAAAAACTGTAAATCGATAAGTGCATTTTCCGTTTCTTCTTTGGTAAAACCACCACAAATTAAATGCGGAACGGCATCAATTTTATATTTATGAATAATTGCAGCACAAATGGCAATGGTTCCGGGGCGTTTACGATAGGATACTTTTTGTAATAAACCATTTTCCTGCTCTTTATAAATGTAATCTTCTCTTAATGAGGTTACATCAATAAAAGGTGGGTTAAATTCTAAAAGTGGGTCAATCGCATCATAAATCCATTGTATGCTCTGGCCTTTTATTGGTGGCAATAATTCAAAAGAGAATAACGCTTTACCGTTTGCGTTTTTTATATGGTCTGTAATTTTCATTGTCTTGATTTAGTCAATTATATAAAACTTAATTACCAAGCTTTAGATAACAGAAGCATGTTAATTTATATCTAAGTCGTCATTTCGAGCAAAGCCGAGAAATCTTTGAACCTTGCTATTAAGTTCAAAGATTTCTCCATTTCGCTGCGCTCCAGTCGAAAAGACGGTCATTTCATCAAAGCAAATCTAATACGCCAAATTAGGACTCAGCCATCGCTCAACCTCTTCAACAGACATATCTTTCCTTATAGCATAATCATCAATCTGGTCTTTTGTGATTTTACCCAAACCAAAATATCTTGAGTCGGGGTTGGCGAAATAAAATCCACTTACCGCTGCTGTAGGATACATGGCATAACTTTCTGTTATCTTCAAACCTATTTTTTCTTCTGCATCTAAAAGGGCAAATAAAGTTCCTTTTTCGGTATGTTCAGGACAAGCAGGGTAACCTGGCGCCGGACGAATACCTACATACTCTTCCTTAATTAAAGCTTGATTGTTTAGATTTTCATCTTTTGCATAACCCCAATATTCCTTGCGAACCAATTCATGTAATTTTTCTGCAAAAGCCTCTGCTAAACGGTCAGCAAGTGCTTTTACCATAATACTGTTATAATCGTCGAAGTTTTTTTCAAACTCAGCGACCAGTTCGTCGCATCCTATGCCAGTTGTAACTGCAAAACCACCAAAATAATCTTGCACACCGCTGTCTTTATCTGCAATAAAATCTGATAATGCATAATAAGGTTGACCATCGACTTTTTCTGCTTGCTGGCGTAAAGTGTGAATCCGTACCTTGTCTGCTTTACCATTTTTCAGTTTTTCGTCTACTTGGAGTGTATTGCTCGCCACTTCAAGCTCTATATCATCGCCTACGGCATTGGCTGGCCAAAACCCAAATACTGCTTTTGCAGTTAATAGCTTTTCGTTTACAATTCTACTTAACAATACTTGCGCATCATCAAAAAGTTTTTTGGCTTCATCGCCAACATTTTTATCATCAAATATTTTAGGGTAACTACCGCGAAGTTCCCAGGTATGGAAAAATGGCGTCCAATCTATGTATGGTACAAGTTCTGCCAAAGGATAATCTTCCAATACCTTCGTTCCAGTGAAACTTGGTGCTGGTGCAACCTTAGTAAGGTCTATCTTAAATTTGTTTTCACGAGCCTGTTCCAAAGTTTTGAAACGCTTATCAGAACGTTTGTTTAAATGTGCTTCGCGAGCCTTATCATACTCCGCTCTAATCCCAGCAACATAATCACCTTTGGTTTCAGGATTCATTAAAGTACTGCAAACCGTAACACTTCTTGAGGCATCTAAAACGTGAATGGCAGGGCCTGAATAATTTGGTGCGACCTTAACCGCCGCATGAATACGTGAGGTTGTTGCACCACCGATAATTAAAGGAATGGTAAAGTTTTCACGTTCCATTTCTTTGGCGAAGTGAACCATTTCATCAAGCGATGGCGTAATTAAACCACTTAAACCAATAATATCTGCATTTATTTCTTTGGCTTTTTTGATGATATCCTGAGCAGGAACCATCACACCCATATCTACAATCTCGAAGTTATTACAAGCCAAAACAACGCCCACAATGTTTTTGCCGATATCGTGTACATCGCCTTTTACGGTAGCCATTAAAACCTTACCAGCTGATGAGCTTTGATTTTGGTCTGGATTATCTAACTTTTCTTGCTCAATAAATGGTAATAAATATGCAACGGCTTTTTTCATTACCCTTGCCGATTTTACCACCTGTGGTAAGAACATTTTCCCTGCACCAAATAAATCACCCACAATGTTCATTCCATCCATTAACGGCCCCTCAATAACCTGAATCGGGCGGGCATATTTCTGACGGGCTTCTTCTACATCATCATCCAGGTATTCAACAATACCTTTTACCAAGGAGTGGGATAAGCGTTCTTCAACCGTTCCTTTTCTCCATTCTTCATCCTTAACAAGTTCTTTGCCTTTTGATTTTACGGTATCAGCGTACTCCACCAATCGCTCAGTAGCATCTTCTCTCCTATTCAAAAGAACATCTTCTACTCGTTCTAATAATTCAGGTGGAATTTCCTGATAAACTTCCAACATTCCGGCATTTACAATCCCCATATCTAAACCAGCCTGAATGGCATGGTATAAGAATGCAGAGTGCATCGCTTCGCGGACCACATTATTTCCTCTGAAAGAGAATGAAATATTCGAAACACCACCGCTTACTTTTGCATAAGGCAAGTTTTCTTTTATCCACCTTGTGGCATTTATAAAATCGACAGCATAGTTGTTATGTTCTTCTAAACCAGTGGCAACGGTTAAAATATTCGGGTCGAAAATGATATCCTCTGGTGGAAAACCAATATCATGAACTAAAATATCGTAACTGCGTTTACAAATTTCTTTTCTACGCTCGTAATTATCGGCCTGACCTTGCTCATCGAATGCCATAACCACGACCGCGGCACCATACTGCATAATTTTTTTGGCGCTTTCACGGAATTTATTCTCACCTTCTTTAAGCGAAATCGAGTTTACAATTCCTTTTCCCTGTAAGCATTTTAACCCATTTTCAATAACCGACCATTTCGAGGAATCGACCATGATGGGTAACTTTGCAATATCAGGTTCTGAAGCAATTAGGTTTAAAAATTTGGTCATGGCCGCTTCCGAATCGAGCATACCTTCGTCCATATTTACATCGATGATTTGTGCACCACCTTCAACCTGTTGCAAAGCAACAGCTAAAGCAGCTTCGTAATCACCACCCAAAATGAGTTTAGAAAACTTAGGCGAACCTGTAATATTGGTTCTTTCACCAACGTTTACAAAAATACTTTCAGGCGTTATCGTTACGGGTTCTAACCCGCTCAAACGCATGTAAGGCTCAATTACAGGTAATTTCCTGGGCGATGCCTTTCTTGCGTTATTTGCAATACAACCAATATGTTCTGGTGTTGTGCCACAGCAACCGCCCACAATGTTTACAAAACCCGAAGCAATAAAATCATCTACTAAATGTGCCGTTTCATGAGGTTGCTCATCATAAGCACCAAACTCATTTGGCAAACCTGCATTTGGATAGGCAGAAACATAACATCCCGCTTTTGCGGCCAATTCTTCAATATGCGGACGCATTTCTTTTGCACCCAAAGCACAGTTAAAACCAATACTCAATGGTTTTGCATGCATTACAGAGTTTAAAAAAGCCTCGGCAGTTTGGCCGGAAAGCGTTCTACCCGAAGCATCGGTAATGGTACCAGAAATCATAATTTCCAGCTTGCGACCGATTACTTCTTCGTATTTTTTAATGGCTACAATAGCCACTTTAGCATTTAAAGTATCAAAAATGGTTTCAATTAAGAGTACATCAGCACCGCCATCTACCAAACCGCGTACCTGTTCGTAATACGCTTCCTCCAGTTCATCGAAATAAACCGCTCTGTAGCCTGGGTCGTTAACATTTGGCGACATGGAAAGTGTACGGTTGGTTGGACCAATAGCACCCGCAACAAAACATTTACGACCTGGATTATTTGCCATAAATTCATTTACGGCTTCCTTAGCTACCCTCGAACCTTCAAAACTCATCTCGTAAGACAAATCTTCCATTTGATAATCGGCCATGGAGATGCGTTGCGTACTGAAGGTGTTGGTTTCGATGATATCGGCACCAGCCTGTAAATATTCAAGATGAATGGCTTTAATAATATCAGGACGTGTAATGTTAAGCAAATCATTATTGCCTTTTACATCGCAAGGATGATTCTTAAAACGTTCGCCCCTAAAATCTTCCTCGGTTAATGTATAGCGCTGAATCATGGTACCCATAGCACCATCAATTACCAAAATACGCTTTTCTAATTCTTCTCTTATACCCATTTGAAATGTAAAATGTGAGATGGAAAATGAAAAATAGAAAGACACATATTACATCTCCCATTGTACATTATTACATCCTTAAAGGCTTATTTAAAAAGTTGGCAGATTGATACCAGCTAAACTTATCTTCTCTCGCCACTGCTGAGATTAGAATTTAGCACCTTGTGTGGGCACAGGTTGCTAAGACATCGTAGGGTCTAATCCCTCCGTCTTTCTTAATAAGCATACAAAAGTGCAATAAAGCAACATCAATTCCAAAAATTATCGCCTTGAAGCCAAATAATATTACAAAGGCCACGCAAAATTGCGCAGCCTTTAAAATATTGTTCTGTTATAAACTATTTTCTGCTTCCGAAAATACGAAGTAAGAAAAGGAAAATATTTAAAAAATCCAGGTATAAAGATAGGGCGGCAACAATAGCCATTTTCTTAGATTCTACTTGTAAAACCTGCTCACCGTTAGCTTCAATTCCTTCACCAATACGTTTGATTTTCTGAACATCGTATGCGGTTAAAGCAGTAAAAATTGCGATACCAACGAAAGCCATAAACAAACTGAATTGCTCACTTTGAATAAACATATTTACTAAGCTTGCTATAACTAAAGCAATAACACCAACCATTAAAATCGGACCGAATTTACTTAAATCGATATTTGTGGTATAACCCATTACAGCCATAATACCAAAGATACCTGCTGCACCTGCAAAACAGCTTACAATTGAGCCAGATGTATATGCCAATAAAATAAAGCTTAAACTAATACCTGTTAGTACAGAATACAGAACGAAAACACCAACCAAAGCTGGATATGAAAGTTTACTTAACCCAAATCCCATTAATAAAACTAGGCCAAGTGGAGCGAACATTGCAATGTAACCAAAAATCGACATCCCAACTTTTCCTGTTGATGGATTAACAGTTAATAAATATTGCATAAACTGTTTGTTTGTACCAAAAATATAAGCAGCAACTGTAGATAAAACTAATGCTACAAACATCCAGGTAAAAACATTTGCAAAGAATTTTTTAGAAACAGAGCCTTGCTGAACAAAAACGCTGTTGTCTTGATATTGATAATTTTGTTGTTCCATTTTTATGTTGTGTATTTAAATGATTTTAAAATTAATAAATTAGTTTAATCTTTTTGTCAGTAACTCTTCAACTTTTTTAAAGAATTGTAACGGCTTTAGTGTCCGCCAGGGCATTTCATCAAACGAACCACCAAAATTAATGTAATAGTCAATGCTGTTTTCCTTAAATTCTCTTATTACATGTTCCTGGAAGTTGATTCCAACAATCCAACCATCTTCTACTTCCTGAAACCATTCCTCGTAATAACTATCATCAGATGAATGGAAATTTAAAACATTCTCCCCAATCAGGATGAACTTGTTAATACCTTCATCCATCATCAATTCCAAAATATCACGTTTCAGCAACATGATATCATTATTGATGGCATCGTTCCACTCGCCGATAAATTCTATTATAGCATAACTTCTGTCATAATCAGCAAAAAGCACTTTCATATATAATGTGCTCGAACCAAACTCATCCCATTGGGGATGCAACAAAAAATTGTAAATCTGTTTATCGAAGTATAGTTCAGAATATTCGGTATTGTAAAATGGCGAACGTTCATCTTCTGCTGAGATATATTCATCCCTCCACTGGTAATACGGCTCTATCTCGTGCATCTTTTTTAATTATTGAATGAATAAAATTTTGAATGAGTGAATGTTTTTACTTGTAATCGCTATATTCTAAAATCACTCATTCTCTAATTCAATCATTTTTTATAAACGAATGTTTTCTTTGCAATCACTCATTCACTAATTCAATCATTTCTTAGTGCGTTTGCTTTTGTCTCGCCTCTACTGCTTTACGTACGCTTCCATGAACTGCTAAAAGTTCTGATGCTTCATCGTAACCAATTTGTAATTCGTCAGCAACCATTTGCGTTCCGCGGTCAACAAGCTTATTATTGGTTAACTGCATATCTACCATTTTGTTTCCAACAACACGCCCAAGTTGAACCATTACTGTGGTACTCAGCATGTTTAAAACTAATTTTTGGGCCGTACCAGATTTCATACGCGTAGAACCGGTCACAAATTCAGGCCCAACGACAACCTCAACCGGATAATCAGATTCAGCAGCTATTGGTCCACCAGTATTACAGACAATACAACCCGTTAAAACGCCTAATTTACGTGCAGTATTTAAACCCCCGATTACGTAAGGTGTTGTACCCGAAGCAGCCAAACCAACCAAACAATCTTTCTCGTTGATATCGAATTCCTGCAAATCTTTCCAGGCTTGCTCGGCATCATCTTCTGCAAACTCCACAGCTTTTCTTATCGCTGTATCTCCACCTGCAATAATACCAACAACCCAATCAAAAGGTACACCATACGTTGGCGGACATTCAGAAGCATCAACCACACCCAGGCGCCCGCTTGTGCCTGCACCAATATAAAAAAGACGACCGCCTTTTTTCATCCTTTCAGCAACTGCCGAAGTTAATTTTTCTATCTGAGGCAAAGATTTTTCAACTGCGAAAGCAACTGTTTTATCTTCATTATTAATGCCTTGAAGAACCTCTAAAACCGACATTTTTTCAATGTCATTATAATTTGATTCTTGCTCGGTTACTCTGTTCATAAATTTAATTTTGATAAAATTCGGTAAATTCTTTTTAAAAAGTAACCAAAAAATCAAAAATATAGATGCAAAAGTTCTATACCATTTTATTTAGAGTTAATTTATGTTAAAAATTAGAAACAAAAGACTAATAAAATGAGTTAAAAAAGTAATCAAACCGCTTATTTTCATAAATTTGTAGCAACGCTGATGAAGAAAAATACCCGTAATAATGCCCTAATTGCCATAAGCTATTCTGTAATTTTAATAGTTGGTATGGTTTTGGGCATTAAGTTTATTAAAGACCAAGGGTATGGCGTTCAAAAACCAACAAAACTTGCAGCCAATTCCGAAAAACTTGATGAAATTCTGCACATCATCAACGGAAATTATGTAGATGATATTAATACAGATTCGCTTCAAAATTTACCGATTGACAGTGTTTTACATCAGCTAGATCCACATAGCGTTTATCTGCCACCTGCAAATGCACAAAACATGCAAGATGATTTAGAGGGCAACTTTGAAGGTGTGGGACTGGAATATTATATGCTTAACGATACCATGATGGTAACTGGTGTGATAAAAGATGGGCCAGCCTATCAAGCTGGAATAAAACTTGGAGATAAAATTTTGAGCATCGACTCTACCATTGTTAGTGGTAGAGATTTGCCAAAAGAGCAATTAGCCGGACGTTTTAAGGGAAAAGCAGGAAGTGGTGTTAATGTTTTGTTACAGCACAGCGGAAGCCAATTGCCAAACAGAGTAATGGTTACCAGAGGTAAGGTGAACATAAGCAGTATTGATGCGGCATATATGATTAACAACGAAACTGGTTATATACGTATTAGTAAATTTGGAGCAAACACCGATAACGACTTTTCTGCCGCCGCCAATAACTTAAAAAATAAAGGCATGAAAAAGCTAATATTAGATTTAAGAGACAACGGAGGTGGTTATTTTAGCGCAGCAACGGGTTTAGCAGACCAATTTTTACCCGAAAACAAGCTTATCGTTTACACTCAAGGCAAACACGAACCTCGTACAGACTATTTTTCTACAGGAAGTGGCACTTTCCAACAGGGCAAATTAGCCGTTTTAATTAATGAAAATACAGCTTCCGCAAGTGAAATTGTAGCCGGAGCAATTCAGGATTTAGGCAGAGGTGTTATTATTGGTCGCCGCTCTTTTGGCAAGGGATTAGTGCAAGAGCAATTTGCTTTTAATGATGGTTCTGCACTAAATTTAACCATCGCAAGATATTACACACCATCAGGTAAAAGCATTCAAAAATCGTACAAAAAAGGTTATGATGCTTACAAGCACGAGCTTGATGAACGCATGACTGATGGCGAATTAACTGGCGATTTGACATCATTTAAAGATTCATTGGAGAAAAATAATGGTGTTAATCTTCAAAAGAAACCTAAAACAGTTGGTGGCATCCAGCCCGATGTTTTTGTGAAATTAGATACAACAGGTTATAATAAATTTTATAATAGTTTAGTAAGTAAAAAAGTATTATCTGACTATGTTTTTAATGTTTTAACTTCTAAATATAGTTCTACATATATTGAGCAAAATATAAATATCTTTAACTTAAATGATTTAGATTTTAAAGATTTTATAGGATTTCTTCAACGCAAAAATGTGCAAATCGACCGTTTTCAGCTTTACAATTCTAGAAATTTAATTTTGAACGACTTGAAAGCTTTGCTTTGCAGGTACTATCTGGGCGATGTGGGTTATTACAGAGCTGCAAATCAAAATGATAACGTAGTTAAACAAGCGCTAAATAGTTTGCAATAAAATAAAAATCAGCAGTATTTTATGACACTTGAAACTGACCGATTGATTTTGCATCCGCTAACTCATAATCAGCTTTTAAAATATGTTAGAAATAACAATTCACTGGAGAAAGAACTTAAGCTAAAACCAGGGAAAAATATCATTTCCGAAGAGCTCGAAGCAGCCATTCGCGAAACCATTTTACCGAATGTAATCGATTCTAATAAAAACTATTTATACAATACTTTGTGGTCAATCATTTCAAAAGCTGATGAAAAGCTAATTGGCGATTTGTGTTTTGTTGGCGAACCCGATGCAAATGGCGAAATTGAAATCGGCTATGGAACTTATCCCGAATTTAGAAATAATGGCTACATGACCGAAGCTGTTTCCAGGTTGATACAGTGGGCAGCAACACAACCAGAAGTAAAAATGATTACTGCCTCAACAGAGATTGAAAACGTGGCTTCCTATTCAATTCTCGAGAAGAATAATTTTATTAAAATCGCCGAAGGCGAAGGTATGTTTACCTGGAAACTAAATCTAAAATAATCTATGAGAACCGTAATCTTCGCATTTTTTTGTTTGGCTTTTACACGGGTCCTTGCGCAGAACCCAAAATTAAAAATTTCGAAAATTGCCCCAAACCTTTACAAATACACATCGTACAATGTATATAAAGGCAACATAACTGATGCCAATGCAGTTTATTTGGTTACTAAAAAAGGAGTTGTGGTTATTGATGCGCCTTGGGATTCAACACAATTCCAACCATTTTTAGATAGTATAAAGGCAAAACATAATCAAAAAGTTGTATTAGCAATCGCTACCCATTCACATGAAGACAGAGCCGGTGGATTAGGCTTTTTTAAAGCTAAAGGCATCAAAACATACGCAACTGCTAAAACCAATAAAATACTTTTAGCAACCAAAAAACCTACTGCTCAATTTACTTTCGATAGTGATACAACTTTTAATATTGGTGGCATTAAAATACAAACCAGCTTTGTTGGCGAAGGACATACTAAAGATAATATTATTATTTGGTTTGAGCAGGCAAAATTGCTTTATGGAGGCTGTCTGGTTAAGAGTATTGGCTCAGAAGATTTAGGCTACATTGGCGAGGCTAATGTTAAGCAATGGCCACAAAGCATTAAAAACCTGCAAAAGAAATACCCAGATGCTAAAATCTTAATTCCCGGGCATGGAGCAGGCAACAAACCCGACGCACTAAAGCATACTCTTGAATTACTGGAAAAAGCTAAACCTTAATTTCGAACAAGCTCAAACTAATGCCCTCGTAATGTTTAGGCAAACCGTCTGTTTTTTCCATAGTAACCACCCCAACGTACTCAAAACCGCAAGCCGTATAATATTGTAAAAGCTTTTCATTATCGGCCCAAGTATCCATTCTAATGAAAGCAATTTTATGCTGAGCAGCATAATTTTTCGCCCACTTTATAATTTCCTTAACAAAAGCATAACCTCTAAAATCGGGATGGGTTACAATTCTATGAATGTAAATCGAATCTTTATCCCGTTCGCCCCAAATTAACTTATCATCAAAAGTTACCGCAAAAACACAAGCAACCACGCCATTTACCAAAATTTTATATTGACGATTTTCCGCTATTTCAGCTTCAATTAATGCGCTACTGAATCCTTGCCAATGTTTATTAAAAACTTTCTTTTGATGAGCAATAGCCATATCATAGAATTCAAAAATGGTATCGATATCTGTTTGGGTACTGTTTTTAACTTCAATTTGCATGACGTAAAATTATGTTTTTTGCCACGGAAACACAGAATACACGGAAGTTTTTTTCAATAATACACGGTCATTCCCGCATAGGCAGGAATCTTAAAGCTTCGGGATGTCGAATTCGTGATAACTTATACCTTTTTGAAGCGCAAAAGCACTAAATAAATTTAAATTTCTTCCCGTTTTTCGCTTATACGCTTCGGGCATGCTGCGCAGCCCTGCAGGGTATCGCTTCAACCGGGGCTAAAAAACTTCTATTGCAAAACTATTTAAGGTTGCTTGGAGCAAAACCACCCCCAACCCCCAATGTCATTAACTTAAGGGAATCATAGGGTAAGGAACTGTAAAAACAGTTCCTTTGTGCTTTCGAAACAACCCCCATGACATCAACA
>NZ_JAUFPW010000033.1 GCF_030409415.1 Pedobacter aquatilis
TAGGCTTTCTCCTCGTCTAGATAACCTAAGATCGTTAAAAAGTTTACTGTAATCTGTTCCAAACATGAATCAAAAATAAAAATAAAGATGTGGGTACACGGTAGGCTACTACCGGGTTTAGTATTTAAGAATATCACCTTGTTGCTAATATTTTAACTTTAAAATCGGTTCGACTGTGCTGGTGTAAGGATAAATTTCGAGCACATAATAGTAACCTTTAGCATAACTGATTTTATGCTTATCTAAATAGTTTTTAAAATTAAATTCGGTTATCTTCTTTTCAACACGTTGCCTGGCAAGATTAGTATCGTTAGTTAGAGAGTTAATGTTTAAAATTTTTGCAGTCGAATCAAGTTTTATTGCAACAAGCATGTAATCACTAATTTTATCGGTTATATAAGTTTTTGGTACATTGTATTCAATACCGGTTTCAAATCTAGAGTAATTAAACTTTAGTAACTCTTTTTGATTTTGTAGTGTTTCCAGTATTGGCAATGCTTTAAGCTGATCTAAGTAGAATTTTTCTGCCCTAAAGACTGAGCACATTCCTGTGACTAGATCTCCATCCTGGTTTTTATAACCAAAAATCAGCCACTTGCTTCCCGAGATTAATTTGATATCACAAGAACTCCAAACACTATCAACACCATTATATCCACCAACATTAATTGAATTTATAGCTTTATCACCTTTGTATAGTTGATTTACATTTAGGTTAACCCTATAAAAATCTTTTCCTTTTTCATTATTAAAGGTTTCTTTTATATCGGCAATGGCAACAAAATCAGCGCTTAAAAATTTATGGGTAATGTTTGTTGGTTCACAAACGCAAGCCAATAACTTAATTGTTATTAAATTTATTAAAACAAGTAAAAGTAATTTCTTCATGATAAAGAGATTACTTTAAACTATGTTTTCCATAAAATTATTTTAGATGAAAAGACAGTTCAGAAATAAATTCGTTTACTTCTTAGTAAAAGTTCCTCTTGTAAAACCCTCGCCAATTAAAGTATTATCATCTCTAATTAATAACAAAATAGAGTTTTGCTGGTCGTATAATTTAATCATATCGCCCTCAATTACATATTTAGAGCTAAAGGAAGAACCTGTATAGATATCATTCACCGTAACCAAATCTTTGCTTTTAAAATCAAAAGATTGGTATTGTACATCTTCTGTTGTAACAAATTGACCAGAAATTGTTTTTTCTTTTAAAAAAGTAACGTAGCAGAAATAGCCAGTTACCAAAACAATTAAACTAACTATCAAAATAAAAACCTTATTTCCTTTTGCATATTTAAAAATGAAAAACAGAATTGTTATTAATAAAACAGCAACTACAACTAAAAAAATAATTTTTGAATTATCCTGATTCGTTTCCGGTATAGATGGTGCCACTACCGGCGCATCTGCTTTTTTTACAGGCGATATTCTAACCAAAAATTCTTTACTAACATAGCCTTCGCCATTTGTTACCTTTATTTTAAAGTAACTTGTATTTGTAGAATCTATAACCGCAACGTTTTCATTTTCTGGTAAATAGCCAATTACTTTGCTTTTTGGGTCAGCCTTTTCTCTTACACGAAGGTTATCTGTAGTAACCCGATACATATCTTCAACTCCTGAAACTGTAGCCTTTGTATTTTGTACAGGCTCAATAGGTTGTTGAGCGTTGACTTGAGGATTTGCAGTTTGTGTAGCAACTTTTTCTAAAAAATCTTTACTTACCCAGCCTTCGCCTTTTTTAAATTTCACCTTGAAAAATTTATCATTGGAGGCATCTACAACTGATACGGTTTCATTTTGAGGTATCGACCCAATAACTTTACTTTTTTGATCGCTAGCCGCTCTAACCCTTAGCTCATCGGCAGTTACACGGTAAGTCTCTTGTGCAAAAAGTTGTACAGATAAAAGAACGAAAGCAAAGAAAGAAAAAAGGGTTTTAGACATTTTGTATTTATTAATTTGTTTGAGCACATCTTTTTTAGTGTGATGCTATTGAAAATGCATATTGCACATTAAATGTGCCAAAGGTAATAAACATCAAATTAAACTTACAATAAAAGGTTATTATGGCTATTTCATTGGTTAATACTACCAACTGCCACCAGAACCACCGCCACCACTGCTTCCGCCACCCCAGCTTCCGCTACTTGATGATGAAGATGAACCACTTGAGCTCGAACTACTACTGTTAGAAGATGTAGATTCTACCAGCATAGCAAGTACTACGGTTTTGATGAAAATTTCGTGGTCACAATTTGCGCACCTTTGTATCTTTTTACCTTCGCCGGTTCTGCTATAGGTAGCACGTTTTACCGTTATTACTTTAGGTTCCGCTAGTGTTTTAAATTTACAATTTGGGCACTCGCTGTAATCATCAAAATTTTCTGCCGGCCAAGCCTTAATTTGATGTTCTTTTTTATCTGCACTTTCCCAAATGTCGTAATCATAAACCAAAAGCGTTTCTTCTTTTCTTTGTGCTGAGCTTAAATATGGTTTTCCTTCAACATTAACATCTCTGTTAATGCGAATCATTTCTTTGTTTTTGCTATCTTTTAATGGTGTGAATCGTGTTTTTAAATTATTTCTTCTATTTGCATTTCTTAAAATCGCTGGTAGTAGTAATGGCGAGATTAATAAAAGTGGCAATGTTTTTTTGTTTAAGTCTTTTGCCGCGGCGAAGAAATTTTCATCATCAACATGTACTTTTCTTAATGTTGATAAGGCTGCGATATATCTAAAAAAAAGAATTGACGAAAGTATAACATAAAGAATTATTGGAATGCTATTTAATGAAAAGCCCCAACTCTTAAAATTAAATACAAATGCCCAAACAAAAATTGATACAAATAGAATGAAGAATAGTGCTATACATCCGCCAGCTAATGATTTATCATAACTGTTAAAATTTTTGTCTCCTTTTTTAATTTGGTAAACATGTGCTTTTTTCTTGAAGTAAATAAATCCAATTGTAAACAATATTACAATTACAATTGAATAAATAGTAGGATCTATCCACTCCGTTTTGCTTTTATTAGTTTGAGCAATTAGCGATTGAATTTCCGCCTCGTTATTTGGATTGTTTAAAAAATCGGCAATGGCATTTAATGAGTTGATTATACCTTCATCATATTGTTGTGCTCTAAATGCAGGTAACAAATTTTGTTCCGCAATGTGCTTTAACTTAACATCAGGAAGCAAACCTTCCAATCCATAGCCTGTTATAAAACGATACTTTCTTCTATCTATTGAAGCAAACAAAAGCAAACCATTGTTTACATCTTTCTTCCCAATTCCCCATTTTCTAAATAGCTGTACTCCAAAATCGAATTCATCCAAATTTTCATCAAAATCTTTTACAATAACAACAGCGATTTCCGTTTTGGTTTGCTGCTCTAATCTTGTAATTAATCTGTTTATCGAATCAACATCGAATAAAATTCTGTCTGGGTCGCTTACAAAAAAATCCTGACCCATTTTCTTTGGATCAGGAATTTCATCAACTTTATATTTTTTTTGTGAAAAACCCTGAAAACAGGTAAAAACCAGAATTAGCAATAATATTTTTCTCATCGAAATAATTCTTGTCATGAACTCTGGAATGATTACTATATGATGTGCTATTAACTACTCGTTTAATATCCTATCCAAGATTTTATCAAGCTTAGCTTTGCTTTTTACGTATGGTTGCAAATCGAATAATTTAACAGTTTTAAATTCGATAGGGTGACTTTCGCTTTGCAATGAAATATAACCTGATTTAAGTGGTTTGCCATCAATTTTAACTTTAGCATCGTAATTTGAAACACTACCGCCTCCGATTTGAGGTTTCGTATATTCTAAAACCACTTCTTTATTTAAGATGTGTTTAATCACAGAATCGCCTAATACTAAAAATTCTGCTGTAACCCATTGGTCGCCATGATAAGTTTTTGATTTAGAATCAAGGCAATGCTGTGTTAATAATTTGCCTTGAAAATCGATTTGTGTTCCTGGCGTACAAACATTACTAGTGTGTCTATCATGCTCTCCATCGCCACCAAGAATTTGTCCTTCAATAGAAATTGGGAAATCCTGATTTTTCAAAATGGTTTCTGGTGCCTGACAATGAAGCATTACACCGCTATTTCTTGTAGCCCATCCTTCTCCACCTTTTGCTTGTTCGCCAACAAAGCGGTATGTTATTTTTATTAGATATGACGAAAATGGCTTTTTGTAATATATGTGACCATATTGTTGGTCAAAATCTGTATAGCCATCATACCTAACTTTCATTAAGCCATCTTCCACTCTAAATGTATTACCATAATTATCATTTAGATCATGTTTCGCAATTTTAACCGTCCAATCTTTTAAATCTTTACCGTTGAAAAGATTAATCCAGCCTTTTTGAGCTTGAGATTTAAAACAAGTAAAACACGAAAGCAAAATAATTGAATAGAGAAGTTTTAATTTCATTTGAAATGATTATTGGTTTCGCTAAAAATATGAAATTAAATCAATAAGCTTACAGGATAAATTAAGTAGTTTCTGCTAAAAATGGCTCAACTCTTTCTAACGCGAAAGCAAGTTGTTCTTCTTGAGTTAAGTCAGTATTATCTAAAATAACAGCATCTTCAGCCCTTACCAAAGGACTTTCTTTTCTAGTCGTGTCTGCGTAATCTCTATGTGCCAGATTTTCAAATACTTCCTCTAAGCTTGTCGTGTTATTTCCTTTGCTTTCTAATTCCTTAAACCTTCTCTCGGCTCTGATTTTTGGATCGGCGGTCATAAAAAATTTAATTGGCGCATTAGGAAAAACAGTAGTTCCGATATCTCGACCATCCATAACAATGTTTTTCGATTTACCCATGCGTTGTTGTTGTTTAACCATTTCATGGCGAACAATTTTATGTGCTGATACCTCGCTCACATTTTCTGAAACTGGCATTAAACGAATTTCATCGGAAGCTTCTTCACCATTTAGCGTAATATGAGATTGATAATCACGAGAATGAAAATTTAACTCGATATGTTGCAAAGCATCAATAACTTTAGCATCATCATTTATATCAATTTCATTTCTTAAAAAATACAAAGTTACTGCCCGATACATAGCACCGCTATCGATGTAAATAAATCCTAATTTTTTAGCGAGTGCCTTTGCAAGCGTGCTTTTTCCGCAAGATGAATAGCCATCAATAGCTACAACAAGGTTTTTTATCATTGTAGTACAAAGGTAAAAAATAGAAACATAATGCTCAGTATTTAATTCTCTAAAACAAAAAATGCGAACCTTAAAGTTCGCATTTTCCTATTTATCAAATTTGGCAATCCACACAGCGTTGTATGGATGGAGCCAACCCTCGTGTTGTAAGTACCAAAATAAGCCTTCATCAATACGAAAGGCAAACATACCACCTAAAATGTGATTTGCATTTTGCGTGGTGTAATTTTTACGGTAGTTAAAATTGGTAATCAAAACTGCTTTCTTGTGGTCGCCTTCATCAGTAATTTCTAATGTACAAGGATCAAAAGCAGCCGCGAATCTGAAGTTTCCATTAAAACGTTCGCCCCATTTATCCCAGGCAACGCTATTTTTTCCTTTTAAATGCATCATTTTTTTGATGTCTGGTGCCTGAAGGAAGTCATCAGAATAAAAAATTCTCGTTTTACTTTGTTTAGGAAATAATAAATAAAAATTTTGAATACTCGCTTCTGGAAAAGGAATAATATCGCCAATGGTAATAATTAAAAGCGTACCATAAATGGCACATTTTTCTTTAAACTGTAAATGATATCCTTGATTTATCTGATCTTGAAAAGCTGCCGCATTTTTATTGTACTGTTTTAAATTATATGGAGTAGATAATACAAAAAGCGCAATACCGGATAATAAAGTAATTGTTATAAATTTTCTATTTTTCTTTCTGAAAAAGGATACAATTGCAAAAATTAACGTTACCAAAAACAAGTAAAATACATGGAGCGAATAACAAAATGTCCACAGTAATAAAAATAGGAATACGGTACAAATAATTATGAATAAGAGGGTTCTTAAGAAATAGCCTAATTTCTCAATAAAGGTTTTGGGTTTCATGATGTTTGAAGCTCGAATATGTCTGGAATGATTTTTTGAAGTTATAATTTATCATCGAATAAACAAAATGCTATAATAATGAATGACCAGTTTGATATTTTTAGCTTTTAATTTTTCATATATATTTACCGTATTATTGTAATTTCTATCTGATGATTCCTGACAAAGAACAAATTTTAAAAAACATATCGTTTAAAACATCAAGAAGCAGCGGCAAGGGCGGACAAAATGTAAATAAAGTTTCTAGCAAAGTAGAACTCATTTTTAACATCAGTACTGCAAGTTTTTTATCTCAACAAGAAAAAGAATTGTTGCTTAAAAAACTTTCAAATCGCATTGATAATGAAGGTTTGCTTCATATTGTTACCCAGGAAGATAGAAGTCAGCTATTAAACAAGGAAAAAACAATAGTTAAGCTAATTGATTTGATTAAAAAATCACTATTGGTGCAGAAAGAGCGTAAAGCAGTTAAAATACCGAAAGCAATAATCGAAAAAAGATTGAGAAATAAAGCCGAAAATTCTTCCAAAAAAGAAACAAGAAGGAAGCCTTCTTTAGATTAATTTAATTTTCCGAAACGATAATATAAACTTAGTCCACCATAGTTTTGAGGTTTGGCTTCACTTTTAACTTCTTTGGTTTTGAAAATTATATTAAAATCAATAGTAAATCTTTGCGAACTATAATTTACCCCAAATTGCTGCTCGAAAACGATTGGTTTAACTCCAAAAGTTAAAGGGCTATTATTGTTAAATAAGCTTCCCTGTATGGTTGCATCATAAGCAACAACATTTAATTGTGGTTTTAAGTAGAAGAAAAATTCTGAATTATTTAGCTTCTTGGTTTTTGCCTCTCCGATTACTGCATTATGATAAGCCGAATTGAACAATTGATTTAGTTTTCCTGCCCTAAATACTGCTGAGGCTCCAACACCGCTAAAAGTTGTACCTAAATTTGCGTAACCGTTTCCGCTTAAATCTACTGCATTATCATTCGAACGTATAATTAGCTTACTGTAGTTAGCGGATAAATTAACAGCAATTTCATTTTTAATTTGATATTCCCAGCCTGCCGGTTTATAGAAACCAACTGTTTTATGAAGAAACTCTTGTGCATCTTGTGCCAAAGAATTTGGGCCTACGGTTCCTATTTCGATAGAAGTTTTAAGTAAACTTTCTTTTTTGTAGAAAATGGAATACGCTGCGCCAGCATACAAGTACCCCGCAAAAGGTCGGTCTTGATCTTCTTTCTTAGCAACCATTCCCCAATACGGAGTATATATTTTTTGCCCAACTGAAATTTCGAAGGTCTTTTTCTCTACATTTTCTGATAAATTATTCGGATTTAAAGCTCGTCTGAAATAAATGAATAAGCCATTGGTATAATACCTATCATTTAAAGTGGCTAAGTAAGCGTCGTTTTCGGTTTTAAAACCAAATTCGTTTTTAAAACTTTGCGCATTGACTTCGCAGAAAAAAAATATTGCAATTAAGGAAAGTAAAAATGATTTCATAAAAAAGTCCCGATAATTATCGGGACTATAAATGTATTTAATGTATTTGAATTAATTATCTGTGCAGTTCAATAAAAATCGATTATTGAAAATTAATTGACGATTGCAGCAGTTTTAATACTCAAATCAAGTGGTTTTTTCACTTTGTTTTTCAACAACGCAAGTTCAATAACTTCACTCATTTCAGTAACATAATGGAATTTTAGATCCTTGATGTAACTTTCTTTAATTTCTAAAATATCCTTTCTGTTGCTTTTACAAAGAATGATTTCTTTAATGTTTGCTCTTTTAGCAGCCAGGATTTTTTCTTTAATTCCACCAACAGGTAAAACTTTTCCACGCAATGTAATTTCCCCGGTCATGGCTAAATGTTGCTTTACTTTACGCTGTGTAAATGCCGAAGTCAGAGCTGTTAACATAGTCACACCAGCCGAAGGACCATCTTTCGGAGTTGCGCCTGCCGGAACGTGAACGTGAACATCCCAATTATCAAATAATGTATAATCGATGCCGAACTCAGCTGCATGTGCTCTTAAATATGCCAAAGCAATTACAGCCGATTCCTTCATTACATCGCCTAAATTACCAGTTAAAGTAAGTTTACCCTTGCCTGGACTCAAACTTGATTCAATAAATAAAATATCGCCACCAACACTTGTCCAAGCTAAGCCTGTTACAACACCAGCAACTTCGTTACCTTCGTACAAGTCTTTATCATAAATAGGCGCACCTAAAATACGTTCAACATCCTCTTCAGATAAAGTAACATTGTATTCTTCTTCCATTGCAAGTTTTGTGGCTACGCCACGTACTAATGAACCAATTTTTTTCTCTAAACCACGCACACCGCTTTCTCTCGTATAATCTTCGATTACCTTCTCAATTAAGTTTGGTTTAAGAACAATATCTTTAATTTTTAAACCATGATTTTCTTTTTGCTTAGGTAATAAGAACTTCTTGGCAATCTCTATTTTTTCTTCAATTGTATAGCCATTCACTTCTATGATTTCCATACGATCTAGCAATGCTGGCTGAATTGTACTTAAGGAATTTGCTGTTGCAATGAATAAAACATTCGATAAATCGTAATCTACTTCTACATAATGATCGTAAAATGCATTGTTTTGTTCGGGGTCTAAAACCTCAAGCAAAGCTGATGAAGGATCGCCTCTATGGTCAGTACCAACTTTATCAATTTCATCTAAAACAAAAACAGGATTATCTGCACCAGCTTTTTTAATTGATGAAATTATTCTGCCCGGCATTGCACCAATATATGTTTTTCTATGGCCACGAACTTCAGCTTCATCTCTGATGCCACCAAGCGCCATACGTACATAATTACGACCTAAAGCCTTTGCAATTGATTTACCTAAAGAGGTTTTTCCAACTCCCGGAGGACCAACTAAACAAAGAATTGGCGCTTTCATATCTCTTTTCAGTTTTAAAACCGCAAGATATTCGATAATACGTTGTTTAACTTTTTCAAGTCCGAAATGGTCCTTATCTAAAATACGTTGTGCTCTTTTTAAATCGAAATTATCTTTAGTTAATTCACTCCATGGTAAATCAAGTAATAATTCCAGGTAGTTTAACTGAACTGAATAATCTGGAGCAGCAGGGTTCATTCTGCCAAGTTTGTCAAGCTCTTTGTCAAAATGTGCATCAACCTGTTTAGACCATTTTTTCTTTTTGGCTCTTTCTTGTAAGGCATCAAATTCTATATCAGCAGAACTACCACCTAACTCTTCCTGAATGGTTTTCAGTTGTTGATTTAAAAAATAATCTCGTTGCTGCTTATCTAAATCAGTTCGAACTTTCGATTGAATCTGATTTCTTAATTCAAGCATTTGCAGTTCGACCATTAACAATTCCATTACTTTTTGTGCCCTATTAAGCAGGTTGTCCATTTCAAGGATTTTTTGCTTATCAGCCATTTCGGCATTCATGTTTGATGAAATAAAGTTTATCAAAAATGAATTGCTCTCTATATTTTTAAGCGCAATACTAGCTTCTGTTGGAATGTTAGGAGAAAGTTGAATTATCTGAGCAGACATTTCTCTAATCGAAGCGATTAATGTCTTAAATTCTTTATCTGCTTTATGTTTCTGCTCCTCAAATTTCTTTATAGTAGCCGTAATGTAGGGTTCATTTTGAACTTCTTCAATTAAACTAAAGCGTTGTTTTCCCTGTATAATTACAGTTGTATTTCCATCTGGCATTTGAAGCAACTTAATAATGTGGGCAACGGTACCAACAGTGTTAAGCTGCTCAAAAGTAGGGTCTTCTATGGAAACATCTTTTTGAGAAACTACACCGATAATCTTATTGCCTTTGTAAGCTTCTTTAATTAATTTTATTGATTTATCTCGCCCAACTGTGATAGGGATAACTACTCCAGGAAATAAAACGGTATTACGTAAAGGTAATATTGCTAAAACTTCTGGCGTATCTTCATTATTCATGTCCTCTTCATCCTGCTGAGACATAAGCGGGAAAAATTCGGTATCTTCATTAATAATCGGCATTGCTGTATTAAAGTCAAATATATCGTGTTTGCTCATTATTATTCTTTATAACGACAAACTGGCAGTATAGTCGTTGGTAATTTGTGTGTATTTAATATACACTATTAAATTCAACTCTTGTGCCAAAGTTGTTTTAAATTAATGTTAGCATAAAATTGGTATAATGTTATGATAAAAAGGCAGAGAATATAAATTATTCACCAAATATCATATAATCCAAATTTGTACGTTAATGCTATTGTTTGAGTGTTTTAGTGGATGCAAAAAAAATTAAAGCACTTTATTTTCTTAGAATTGAATTATATTGCGTGCATATTACTCTTTTATTTCTATCGAAATTTTAGATTTGTTAACTTATTATTAGTACATGAACATTATAAAACATACCATTTTAGGTTTAATCATTATCTCATCAACAAGCAGTTATGCACAAAATAGTATTGATAAGAAAGTTATGGACGCAATGCTTAAGGGTGATTACAAAACAGCTGTGTTACAGTTAGAAAAATCAAGCATTAAAGAACCAAATAATGTAAATGTACTAAAAATGCTTGGTTATTCTTATTACCAAAGTGGCGATTATGAAAATTCGATAACTACTTATAGCAATTTAATTGTTCTAAAACCTACTGAGGTTTCTGCATATTATTACAGAGGTAAAGCACGCTTAAATGTTGCAAATGATCCAAAACAATCTTTAAATAGCATGAGGGAAAACTTTTACCTGGCTGCAATTAAGGATTTTACTAAAGCAAGCGAATTGAGTGGGGAAGAAGATACGCAAATGCTTCAAAACAGAGGTTTGGCCTACAAAGATTATGCGATTTTTAAATCTTTTAAGGCAAAAAAAAGCACAGAGAAACAAAGTTGCGTTGCCTTATTTAATAACTCAATTGCCGATTTTCAAAAAGTTTTAACATTGCAACCTTTACGAAAAGATATTATAGATTGGATAACTTACGATAAAGCTCAAATTGCGAGCTTAAAGTAATTTATCTAGTATAACTAAAAAAGGCGAACTCATAAAATTGTTCGCCTTTTTTGGTTTAGAATAATTCTTTGACCTGATATTTTTTCTCTTTTAAAAGTTTTATCTTTTGATATTTTTTAACTAAATACAAACTATCAGGATAGTATAACAGAGTATCTCCAGAAGTGTATAGTATGTTTTTGTTTGAGATAATGATTTTGATTTTTGCTACTGATTTATTCAAAAAATCTATTTGAACCTTTTTAACAGGTATTTTCTTATTTGATGATGTATAAATTATTTTGTCAACAGCTTTTTGGGTTTTAAAACTTCCTTTCCAGGATGCTTTATTAATATCTGCGTTAGCAAAAATTGAAAATTCCTTTTCCCAATCCTTAATATTTAAGTTTTTGTTTTCAGATAAGCCATTAATTGTTACTACTTTTAATATTTTAGGTTTAGATTTATTTAACCTTAAAGCTTCTTTTTGAAAGTAGCCTTTAATATCAAAATAAAGTAAATCTGTATTTGCTTTTGATTCTTTTTCCTGATTGCAAGAAATTAAACCAAAGGCAAATACAAAAAAGAATAGTTTCTTAATCATTATATCAAAACGCTACCTGTCATTTCTTCAGGAATGTTTACACCAAGTATTTTTAAAATTGTTGGCGCAATATCGCCAAGTTTACCATCAGCAATTTGTTTATAATCATCATCAATTAAAATACATGGAACTAAATTAGTAGTGTGTGCTGTGTTCGGAGAGCCATCATTGTTAACCATAAATTCAGAGTTGCCATGGTCGGCAAGCAAAATGAATGAGTAGCCGTTTTCCAAGCCTTTATTAACCACGGTTTCGGCACATTTATCAGCAATTTCTACAGCTTTAATAACCGCTTCATAAACGCCAGTATGGCCAACCATATCCGGATTTGCAAAGTTTAAACAAATAAAATCTGCCCAGCCTGATTCGATTTCTTTTGTTATGGCTTCTGTAATTCCTGCTGCGCTCATCTCTGGTTGCAAATCGTAGGTTGCAACCTTGGGTGATGGAATTAAGATACGTTTTTCGTTTTCAAACTCTGTCTCTCTTCCACCAGAAAAGAAGAAAGTTACGTGAGGGTATTTCTCCGTTTCAGCAATTCTAATTTGATTTTTCCCTTGCTCAGCTAAAACCTCACCAATGGTTTTGGTTAAGTCATCTTTAGTAAAAACAACATTTACCTTCTCAAAACTTTCATCATAAGTTGTCATAGTAACATAATACAATGGTAATTTATGCATTTGTTGTTCTGGGAAATCTTTTTGAGTTAATGCAGTCGTAATTTCTCTTCCTCTATCTGTTCTAAAGTTAAAACAGATTACAACATCATCATTTTTAATAGTAGCAATGGGTTCATCATTATCAGAAGTAAGCACAACTGGTCTAAGGAATTCATCGGTTATGCCTTCTTCATAAGATTTTCTAATGCTTGCTAAAGAGTCTTGTGATTTCTCACCAACTCCATTAACCATTACATCGTAAGCTTTCTTAACACGTTCCCAACGGTTATCTCTATCCATTGCATAATAACGACCAACGAGTGATGCAAGCTTTGTTGATGAATTTTGAATATGATTTTCTAAATCGGTAATAAAATCTAAACCAGAATTAGGGTCGGTATCTCTACCATCTAAAAAAGCGTGAACATAACTGTTTGCAACTTGTGCTTCGTTTGCAGCATCGCAAAGTGCTTTTAGATGTTCAATATGTGCATGAACGCCACCGTTTGAAACTAAACCAATAAAATGTACTGCTTTATTATTTGCTTTTGCATATTCGAAAGCTTTAAGCAAAACCGGGTTGCTGTGCAATTCCCTATCCGCAATTGCCTTGTTAATTCTTCCAAGCTCTTGATAAACTACTCTTCCGGCACCTAAATTCATGTGGCCAACTTCCGAATTACCCATTTGTCCGACAGGTAAGCCAACAGCTTCTCCAGATGCTTCTAATTTTGAGTTTGGATATTTTTGAATTAATGAATCAAAAAATGGTGTATTGGCGGCATAAGCAGCATCAGAGTTATCGTGCTTTCCGTAGCCCCATCCATCTAAAATAATAAGTGCAAGTTTTTTATTTTTCATTCTTTTTAAATTTTTAAGCCCATCTATACCCATTAATTAAATAATTGTAAATGGTTTAGGCTAGTAGCGGCAATAATATTAAAGCAATTTTAAAACATTTCTATCATCTCGATGTTTTAACAATTCTTTATATAGCAAATATAGGTTTATTGCAGCTTATACAAATTAAGAAATCCTTTTTTTGATAAGCTAATGGCATAATTTTAGCTGTACGGTGATTATAAAATACAGAAATGATCCGAAGCTTAATTTTATTGTTAGTTGCTATTTCGCCAATTTATCGTTCTATTGGCTACCAAGCTGATATTATTGATGATTTATCGTCGCATTTTAGATCAGGGAACTCAAAGGAAATTGCTAAAAATTTCGCTCCAACAATAGAATTGATCATAATAGATGAAGAAGATGTATACTCTAAAGCACAGGGCGAACAGATTTTAAAGGATTTTTTTAGTAAACATCAACCCACAAAAACAAGTATTTTTCATAGGATAAACAATAGCCAGAATTATAGGTTTGGTGTAATAGTTCTTAACACTTCAAAGGAAACTTTCAGGGTTTCGGTAACCATGAAAAAGTTTAATAGTGCATTTCTTATTACAGAACTAAGGATTGAACCTGCAAAGGACTAATTTCGTCATATTTTCTGTTTCAGTGTATTTAAGATTGATTGCCTAATCGTAAATAATTACTACTTTTGGAGTTTAAAAACCATCATTTTGGACAAAGAACTTCTATCTCAGTTTATAAAAAATGCATTAGCCGAAGATGTTGGCGATGGCGATCATACTTCAATATCAACAATTCCAAAGGATACGCAGGGCAAAGCCAAATTAATAATAAAAGAGGATGGCATTTTAGCTGGAATTGAACTTGCTTTATTAATATTTGAGGAAGTAGACAAGAATCTAAAAGTTGATGTTTTACTAACAGATGGAACTAAAGTTAAAGTTGGTGATATTGCTTTAACCGTTTCAGGAAGTACGCACTCAATTCTTATCGCCGAACGTTTGGTGTTAAATTGCATGCAACGAATGAGTGGTATTGCAACTAAAACCAACAGAATAGTTTCTAAATTAGGTAAAACAAAAACTAAACTTTTAGATACCAGAAAAACAACACCAGGTTTACGCTATTTAGAAAAATGGGCGGTAAGAATTGGAGGTGGTGTTAATCACAGAATTGGTTTATATGATATGATCTTGATTAAAGACAATCATGTTGATTATGCTGGCGGAATAGCAAATGCAATAAATTCTGCAAGAAATTACTTGAAAGAGCAGCATAAAAATCTACAAATAGAAATTGAGGTGAGGAATATTGAGGAATTAAATCAGGTAATTGAGGCTGGTGGAGCGGATAGGATTATGCTTGATAATTTTAGTTTCGAAAATTTAACAAAAGCGGTAAATTTAATTGATGAAAGATTTATAACCGAAGCATCTGGTGGCATCACGGAAGAAAATGTTGAAGAATATGCTGCTTGTGGAGTCGATTTCATATCTATGGGAGCATTAACACATTCTGTTAAAAGCTTAGATATGAGCTTGAAAGCATATTAATCTATAATTTCATATATAAAGAAAAGCTTATTTTTTGTATCATTGTAGGCTATGGTCACGGTTTATTCTCTCACTGCGCTGCTTTTTGCATACCTTTTTGGTTCTATTCCAACGGCGGTATGGTTAGGGCAAGCTTTTTATGGGGTTGATGTTAGAGAATATGGGAGTGGCAACGCCGGAGCTACTAATACTTTTCGTGTATTAGGAAAAAAAGCGGGTATTGCCGTTATGATTATTGATATCGCGAAAGGCTATACAGCTACGAACCTTGCCTATTTAATCGGTATATCTGTAACCGGGCCACAACATTCTGTAGTATTTGTTAATTATCAGCTTGCTTTAGGGGTAACTGCGGTAATGGGCCACTTATTTCCGATATTTGCAGGTTTTAGGGGTGGTAAAGGTGTTGCAACACTTTTTGGAATGATTTTAGCAGTTAACTTCCATGCATCTATGCTTTGTGTTCTGGTTTTCGTGGTTGTACTGCTATTAACTAAATATGTATCGTTAAGTTCTATTTGTGCAGGTTTCACTTTTCCTTTAAGTGTAGTTTTTCTATTTCAGGTTTCAATAAAATCTGAAGTGCTTTATGGAATGGCGGTTTGCGTCTTAATACTGGTTACACACCAAAAAAATCTCGAAAGATTGCTTAAGGGCAAAGAATCAAAAGTGTATTTGTTTAAGAAAAAAACTAATTAATTAACAAAAACACATTCACCAAAACTTATTTGTAAGCAACCTGTTTCTCTTACAATAATTTACCAATCTTTTTAAATCGCATTATGAAAAAGTTATTCTTAACAGCAAGCATTGCTGGGGTTTTATTGTTTAACTCGTGTACTACAGTTCCATTAACTGGCCGAAGCCGATTTGACTTAGTAAGTAACGACCAGGTTTTACCAATGGCTTTTCAGGCTTATAGTACATTTTTAACTGAGAATAAGACAACAGTTCTACCTGCATCTAATGCACAGGCTTTAAAGGTTAAAACAATTGGCGCTAAATTAATTACTGCAGTAAAATCATATATGAATAATAATAACTATGGTAATTTAATTGCAGATTACCAGTGGGAAGTTAATGTTGTTCAAAACAATGAAAAAAATGCGTGGTGTATGCCTGGCGGAAAAATTGTTGTTTACACAGGGATTTTGCCTGTAACACAAGATGATGCTGGTTTAGCAACCGTAATGGGACACGAAATTGCCCATGCAATTGCTGGTCACTCGGCAGAACGCATGTCTAACGAAATGGTTGCACAGGGCGTAGGCTCATTGGCCGGTGCTGCTTTATCAAAAAACCCAAAAGTTCAATCTATTTTCAATGCAGGTTACGGCGTTGGTGGACAAGTTGCTATGCTAAAATTTAGCAGAAACCAAGAATTGGAAGCAGACAGATTGGGCTTAATTTTTATGGCGATGGCAGGTTATAATCCTCAAAATGCAACTGCTTTCTGGAATAGAATGTCGGCAGCTTCTGCAGGTGCACAAAAACCAGCAGAGTTTTTAAGCACTCACCCAAGTGATGCAACACGTATCGCTCAGATTCAAAAATATTTACCTGAAGCGCAACAGTATTATAAGAAATAGTTAAAGGTTAAGCGTATAAAGTTAAAGGTTGAGAGTGTAAAGCTTTCAACCTTTTTTTGTTTATGGGAAAATTTTAAGCCAGATTTGAGTATAAACAACATTGCCAACAGGTTGTTTCCTCTAAAGACTAAAGACTAAAGACTAAAGACTAAAGACTAAAGACTAAATACCAACGAACTAATTTTCAAGAACCTTCAAAATTGCACTGGCTTTTAACAAACATTCATCATGTTCTTTCTCTGCATTTGATTGAAAAGTTATTGCGCCACCAACCTGAAAGGATAGATAGTTATTATTTTGATTATAAAGGATACTGCGGATTATCACATTGAAATCAAAATCTCCGTTGGGACTGATGAAACCAAATGAACCAGAATAAACACCTCGCTTTGAAGATTCATACGCTTCAATTAACTGCATGGCTTTAACTTTTGGCGCTCCCGTCATCGAACCCATTGGGAAAGCATTTTTAATTGCATTAATAAAGTGAATTTCTGGATTTAATTCGCAGCTGATTGTCGAAATCATTTGATGGACTTGAGGGAAAGTATAGATACCAAATAATTCTTCGACTTTTACAGAGCCTTTCACCGCTGATTTAGTTAAATCGTGGCGAACCAAATCAACAATCATTACATTTTCTGCCTGTTCTTTTACATCATTTTTTAGGTGGATTTTGATTTGCTCATCTTCCACTAAATCTTTACTTCTTCTTGCTGTACCTTTTATTGGTTGTGATACCAATTTTGAACCTCTTTTACACAAAAAACGTTCTGGTGTAGCAGATAATATATAATGCTGATAAACTTTAAAGTAGCCAGCAAATGGAGTAGGAGAGATTTTATTTAGTAATTCAAAAGTTTCTACAGGATTTATTACAGCATTTTCTGCAAAAAACTCCTGGCAAAAATTAACCTCATAAATGTCGCCACGAATAATGTGTTCTTTTAAACCATTTACCTGATTTATATATTGAGCTTTTGAAAGTTTTTGATTGATTGATAAATTAGTCGGAGAAACTGCTTCCTTAACATCGAAACTATTTATTTCTTCGAGAATGGATTCATTTCCTAATAAAATTTCAGCCTTACCTTTTTTGAAACCGATTAGATATTTTGGTTCAAAGAAATATAAATCAGGGAATTCTAGTTTGTCAGGGTTTGAAGATTTTAGATCTTCAGTTTCATTTTTTAAATCGTAGCTAAAAAAACCGAAAAGCCAGGTTTTTTTGCTTTCGTAAAATGTTTTGAGTTGCGCAAAAGCATTTCCAGAATTCGCTTTTAATTCGCTTTCAACATCAGCGGCAATGATAAATTCGTATGCAGAATAAGCATCTTCGTATTGATTAGAATCTAAAAGGCAACAAACATCAAACTGGTTTGCCCAATCCAATGCTTTTTGTTTAAAATCTGATATGTTTCGTTCGGTTTTCAAGCAGCGGCAAAGGTAACTAAACCCGACATAAGTGGAAAGCTTACGGATGCAGAAACTTTAATTTTCCTACTAACATTCACCGTAACTTGGAACATTGGCGGGATCGGACCTAAATAGTTTTACAGTCTGTGCTTTCCAAATAAAAAAAAGCAACCCTAATAATAAGATTGCTTTGAAATGTTTTTTTAAATTTTCATTTAGAATGCGGTGAATAGATATTTGAATCAATTACAAAGATTCCTCGGCTTCGCTCGAAATGACGATCTTTTTAAACTGTTGAACAATAGAAATTATAATTCCAAAGTTTGTGCTCTATCTGGGCCAACTGATAAGAACTTAATTGGCACTTCTAATTCTTTTTCTAAAAATGCGATATAATCATTCAATTTAGCTGGAATTTCATCAACAGAAGTAATTTTAGTTACGTCAGTTGCCCAACCATCAATCGCTTTTAATACTGGTTTTGGCTCAATTGAAATAATGTCGTAAGGCATATAATCAATTGTTTCGCCATTATATTCGTAGTGTGTACAAGCATAAATTGTGTCGAAAGTATCTAAAACATCTGCTTTCATCATAATTAATTCGGTAACACCGTTTAACATGATGGCATATTTTAAAGCAGGAAGGTCAATCCACCCACAACGGCGAGCACGACCGGTTGTAGCACCAAATTCGTGGCCTAAAGCACGTAAGTTTTCGCCAACTTCGTTATCTAATTCTGTAGGGAAAGGACCACCGCCAACACGTGTGCAATAAGCTTTGAAGATGCCATAAACTGCACCAACTTTATTTGGAGCAATACCTAAACCGGTACAAGCACCTGCTGTAGTTGTATTACTAGAGGTTACGAAAGGGTATGAACCGAAATCAACATCGAGCAAAGTTCCTTGAGCGCCTTCTGCTAAAACTGCCTTGCCTTCTTTTAAATATCCGTTTACAAAATGTTCGCTATCTACGTGAGGAATTGATTTTAAGAATTCGATTGCTTCGAAAAAAGCTGCTTCTTTTTCAGCTAATTCATATTCAAAATCATAATGAGAAAGAATTTCTGTATGTTTTTCTACAAGTTTTGCATAGCGCTCTTTAAAATCCGGAAGTGTGGTATCGCCAACGCGTAAACCATTACGGCCGGTTTTATCCATATAAGTTGGACCAATTCCTTTTAGTGTAGAGCCAATTTTATTTTTACCCATGCGAGCTTCGTTTGCTGCATCTAATAATTGGTGAGTAGGTAAAATTAAATGCGCTTTACGAGCAATCACTAATTTGCCTTCGGCAACTGGATCGTGACCAGCTTTTTTCAAATTATCTAGCTCTCTTTTTAAAATAATTGGATCGATAACTACACCGTTACCGATAAGATTCATGGTTTTCTCGTTAAAAATACCTGATGGAATGGTGTTTAAAACAAATTTTTTACCATCGAACTCCAAAGTATGTCCGGCATTTGGGCCGCCCTGAAAACGGGCAATAAGATCATATTTCGGACTTAGAACGTCAACGATTTTTCCCTTTCCTTCGTCGCCCCATTGCAGGCCGAGAAGTACATCTACTTGCGTCATTATTAAAAAATTAAGCTGGTTTTATTTTTTTGGATTGATTTAATTTGCTTGGATACTTGCAGTGTTAGCCGCATTTTCACTTACTTTTCTGGCCATACTGCAATCAGAGCAGAAGCCATAGAGATTTAAAGAATGATGTTTAACATCAAATTTTAAAAGATCGCCAACCATGGTTTGAATTTGATGAATTCGAGGATCGCAAAATTCTACAACCTTACCACATTCGATACAAATTACATGATCGTGTTGACGGTAGCCATAAGATTTTTCGAATTGCGCCATGTTTTTACCAAACTGATGCTTGGTAACCAAATCACACGAAACCAATAACTCTAACGTATTATATACAGTTGCACGACTTACACGATATTTTTGGTTTTTCATGTGGATGTAGAGCGTTTCTACATCAAAATGATCGTTTCTTGAATAGATTTCTTCCAATATTGCGAAACGCTCAGGTGTTTTACGAAGATTTTTGTTCTCTAAATAAGCTTCAAAAATCTTGCGAACAAGTTCATTTGTTTTCTGTTCTGACATAGTTTTTAAACTCCGTTCAAAGGTAGTTAAATTGTTGGATTGTTGTAGCTTTTGATTGTTGAAATGTTGTAATAAGTAGGGGGGGTAAAAACTTCTGACCTTAGAAATTTGACTTCCTACTATTTAAGCATCAAACCTTGTTACACCAGTTACGCCTCGTACTTCCATTAAATTTTTAATTAATTTTTCAAGATGTTCAGTGTCATTCACGAATATCATTATCGAGCCATCAAAAATACCTTCATTTGTATCAACCGTTATAGAACGCATATTTACTTTAAAGTCATTTGAAATTACTTTTGTGATGTTATTGATTAAGCCAACATCATCAATACCCATAATGCGTAAACCAGTTAAGAAAGTTAATTCCTTTTGTTTGTTCCATTTTGCCTTGACTATTCTATAGCCATAATTCGACATTAATTGTGCTGCATTTGGGCAATTTGTACGGTGGATTTTTATACCCTCACTTACGGTAATAAAGCCGAAAACATCATCGCCAGGAATTGGATTACAACATGCAGCAAGCGTGTAATCTATCTTCTGCATGTCTTCACCAATAAGTAAAATATCAGATTCTGGGCCTTTTATTTTCCCTTTAATGGCATCAATACTCAAGTTTTCCGGGCGTTCTGGGCCACGGGTTTCTATTTCTTTTTCACTCACCAGATATTCCTTAATATCCTTAAGTTCTATTTTACCCAATGCAACCTGGATAAATAATTCTTGTGTAGATGAAAGTTTAAAATAGTAACTGATTTTATTTAGATTGTCTGTGTTGTAAGTAATTTTAAGCGATTTTAACTTACGCTCTAAAATCTCTTTACCAGTTTCGGCAATTTTTCTTTTTTCTTCTTTTAAAGATGATTTTATCTTCGACTTTGCTTTGGCCGTTACAACAACATTTAACCAGTCTTCTTTAGGTGATTGCTTACTTGAAGTAATAATTTCAACTTGATCTCCATTCTGAAGCTTGTAAGATATTGGCACCAGTTTATGATTTACTTTGGCTCCGATACAGGTTGCACCAACATCGGTATGAATTTCGAAAGCAAAATCTAAAGCAGTTGCACCCAATGGCAATTGAATTAAAGCGCCTTTTGGTGTGAAAATGAAAATCTCATCAGAGAATAAGTTCATTTTAAAATCGTCCAGGAAATCCAGAGCATTGGCTTCCGGATTGTTAAGCATTTCGCGGACTTTCTGAATCCACTGATCCAAACCATTATCATTGCTCGATTCTTTATATTTCCAATGTGCTGCAAAACCTTTCTCGGCAATTTCATTCATACGTTGTGTACGTATTTGTACTTCAACCCATTGTCCGCGAGGTCCCATTACCGTGGTGTGCAACGATTCATAACCATTTCCTTTGGGAGATGAAACCCAATCTCTTAAACGATCTGGATTTGGGCGGTATAAATCAGTAACAATCGAGTAGGCTTTCCAACAATCTGCTTTTTCGTTTTCGTACGGGCTATCTAATATAATTCGGATGGCAAAAAGATCATAAACCTCTTCAAAAGGAATATTTTTCTTTTTCATTTTATTCCAAATCGAATGAATAGATTTCGGGCGACCATAAACAGCCGCGACTAAACCTTGTTCATGTACGATTTCATCAATAGGTTCAACAAATTTTTTAATAAATAAATTTCGCTCTGTTTTTTTCTCGTTTAATTTTTTTGCGATGAATTTATACGTTTCAGGCTCCAGATATTTCATCGAGAGGTCTTCAAGCTCAGATTTTATTGCATACAAACCTAAACGGTGCGCTAAAGGTGCATATAAGTAAATAGTTTCTGAGGCAATTTTCAATTGCTTATGGCGAGGCATGAAGTCCATCGTACGCATATTATGCAACCTGTCTGCCAATTTAATTAAGATTACCCTAACATCATCAGCAAGGGTTAATAACATTTTGCGGAAATTCTCTGCTTGTAGAGAACTGTTAGTGTCAAAAACACCAGAAATTTTAGTTAAGCCATCAATAATTTTTGCGGTTTTCTTGCCAAATTCCCGTTCAATATCTTCAAGCGTTATATCTGTATCTTCAACAACATCATGCAGTAAAGCGCAAACTATAGATGTTGTACCCAAGCCAATTTCTTCGGCGGCAATTTGTGCCACAGCAATTGGATGATAAATATATGGTTCTCCAGATTTTCGGCGCATATCTTTATGGCTTTCTAAAGCCATATCAAAAGCTTTCCTGATTTCTTTTTTATCTCCTTTTTGCAATGTTGACTTGCTTGCACGGAGTAATGCTCTATATCTTTTTAATATTTCTTTCTTCTCTGCCTCTAAATCAATCACTAACTCTGTTTTCATTTGTATTTTTTGCGTAAAATATTGCGTCTTATTATTCAATAAAACTTATATTAGTTTTATAAAACTCCTAATATATGAAATAACCCCTAACTTTGTTGAGGTATAAATTTATGAATTTTAAAGGGCTTATCATTCTATTTATTGTCATCATTTTTGGCGCTTCTTTAAAAGCACAAGAAAATGTAGAACCAATTTTTCCTAAATTAGGTAAGTTAGATACCATAAGGGTAGCTTCCACTAATGATAATGGCGTTATGATTCCGTGGATGCAACTTTACGACGTTACCATAATCGCTCCTCATATTTTTAAATCTCCGGCCGAACAAGCTGCTTATAATAGGCTGCGCTACAATGTTCTAAAAGTGATGCCTTATGCACTTTTTGCTAAACGTCGATACGAACAATTAGAGCGTGATTTAGTAACAACGACCGAAAAAAAACGCCAGAAAGACTTGGTTAAGCAATGTGATAAGGAAATTAAGGACATGTTTAACCGGGAGATTAAAGATTTAACAATTACTCAAGGTAAAATTTTAACAAAACTTATTGATAGGGAAGTGGGGCGTACAACGTACGATATTGTAAAGCAAACAAAAGGTGGTTTTGCAGCGTTCTCCTATCAAGTTATTGCCAGGGTTGTTGGCCATAATTTAAAGAGCGAGTACAACATCAACGAAGATCGGGATATTGAATCGATAATCAGAGCTTCTGGATTCTATCAATAAAATATAATGAAAGAAAATATACCTAATATCTATTCATTTAAAGTGAAAAAGATAACAGGCGACGAGCAGCCGCTTTCAGCTTTCCGAAATAAAGTTTTATTAATTGTTAATACAGCTTCAGAATGTGGTTTTACACCGCAACTTGGCGAGTTACAAAAATTAAAAGATGAAATAGGTAATCCAGATTTTGAAATTTTAGGTTTTCCTACAAACGATTTTGGAAAGCAAGAACCTTTAAATGGAAATGACATAAGCAGTTTCTGCGAGATAAACCATGGGGTTAAATTCCCTGTTTTTGATAAAATAATGGTTCGTGGCGCACATGCCCATCCTTTGTATCAGTTTTTGAGTGATAAAAAACAAAATACAAAGCTTACCTCAACGCCAAGGTGGAATTTTCATAAATACCTTATCAATAAAAAAGGCGAAGTGGAAGATTATTTCTTTCCATTTACAAAGCCTTTAAGTTCAAAAGTTAAGAAAAAAATTCAGCGCCTGCTGGATGTAAAATAATAATGAAGTTAGATATTTTAGTTATAGCCGTTCATCCTGATGATGCGGAACTTTGCTGTTCGGGAACGATATTAAAACACATAGCCCTAGGTAAAAAAGTTGGAATTGTAGATTTAACCAGAGGCGAGCTTGGTACAAGAGGCACAGCTGAAACGCGTGATGAAGAAGCAGCGGATTCTGCAAAAATATTGGGTTTACATGCCCGAGAAAATTTAAGATTGCGTGATGGTTTCTTTCAGAATGATGAATTTCACCGTTTGGAAGTAATTAAGGCAATAAGAAAATATCAACCTGAAATTATTTTAAGTAATGCCTTAGAAGACCGTCATCCCGACCATGGAAGGGCTGGAGATTTGGTTTATGATGCTGTATTTTTATCAGGTTTACCTAAAATTGAAACTGAACTTGATGGACGAAAACAATTAGCCCATCGCCCCAGATTATTGCTGCAATACATTCAAGATAGATATTTAAGGCCTGATATTATTGTTGATATTTCAGCACATATGGATAAAAAAATTGAGTCAATCAAAGCTTTCAAAACTCAGTTTTATAATCCTGATGTTGATGGAATGCAAACATACATTTCATCGCCAGAGTTTTTCGAAACTGTAATTGGTCGTTCAAGAGAGTTTGGTAAAAGCATCGGTGCTACTTTCGGCGAAGGTTTTACCTCAAGGAAATTATTAGGTGTTGATAGTTTATTCGATTTAAAATAAAATTTATACCATCTAAGATTTTCCAAGGTTTCTTAGGTGGTAAACAACGATTTCCAACAAAATAGCCATTTATTTGTTACTCTCAAAACGAATAATAATGGCGAACATATTCTCTTCAATCAAAAATGCGTACAATCTTTTTAAACATGTAGATTTTGCCAAATTAGATGCGCTTTCTAAAAAAGTAGATTTGCCTAAAATGGTCGAAACAATATCAAGCCTCGATGATAAACAAATCTCGGGCATGATGAAAATGATGGGCGGCTCAGGTAAAAAGAAAGAACTCCCACCAATAGATGGCGATTTTTATCAATTGGGCGATGAAGCTTTGAAAGATGAAGACCGGGCTTTGCAACTAAAAGTTAGAGCTTTTCTGGAAAAAGAGGTTAAGCCAATCGTAAATCATTATTGGAACAAAGCCGAATTCCCATACGAAATTATACCAAAATTAGCCGAACTAAATATTTGCGGTTTAACTTATAAAGGTTATGGCTGCCCCGGAAAATCAAATTTGATGGAAGGAATTTTGGCTATGGAAATGGCCAGGATTGATACCTCTCTTTCTACTTTTTTTGGTGTGCAGAGTGGCTTGGCAATGGGTTCTATTTACTTATGCGGCTCAGAAGAACAAAAGCAACAATGGCTACCGTTAATGCAAAAATTTAAAATAATTGGTGCTTTCGGTTTAACCGAACCCGAAGTTGGTTCGGCTGCGGCCGGTGGTTTAACTACAACTTGTAAATTTATAAATGGCAAATGGGTTTTAAACGGACAAAAAAAATGGATTGGCAATGCCACCTTTGCCGATATTTTAATTATCTGGGCTCGCGATGAAGACAGTAACGAAGTTAAAGGTTTCATTGTAAAAAAAGATAACCCGGGTTTTGCCGTTGAAAAAATGCAAGACAAGATGGCTTTAAGAATTGTACAAAATGGGATTATCACACTAACAAATTGCGAAGTAGAAGAAATCGACCGGCTTCAAAATGCTAATTCATTTAAGGATACAGCAAAAGTTCTACAGATGACAAGAGCGGGCGTTGCCTGGCAAGCTGTTGGCTGTGCTCGCGGCGCTTATGAAAATGCGTTGGATTATACCAGAACCAGAAAACAGTTTGGAAAGCCGATTGCATCATTTCAACTAATTCAAAACCATTTGGTAGAAATGCTTTCAAATTTAACCGCAATGCAAACTTTATGTTTCCGGTTATCTCAATTGCAAGATCAAGGATTACTTAAAGACGAACATGCATCATTAGCGAAAGTTTTTTGTTCATTGCGCACACGCGATGTAGTAAGTAAAGCCCGAGAGGTAATGGGAGGAAACGGAATTTTGTTGGAATATAATGTGGCTCGTTTCGTAGCCGATGCTGAAGCTATTTATTCTTACGAAGGTACCAAAGAGATAAATACTTTAATTGTTGGTAGGGCGATAACGGGGTTTTCGGCTTTTGTTTAATTTTCATTTCTTATTCTTCTCTTCAATCCACAGCGACATATATTTTGTAGATTGATTGGCATGATGGTTTAAAATTTGCCCGATGAAGTTGTTTTGGCGATGTTGAGCTAAATCTAAATTTTCTATTTGCCAAATAAAATGGAGTGAGATTTCTTCATTAGCATATCGTTCATTAATAATTTGTACTCCATTTTTTTGGGCTCTAAACCAAGCTTTTTCATCTTGATACAATTTCGCAGCTTCTTCAATAAAAACTTCCAAATCATCTTCAATAATTCCACACCAGTTTAATGTTCCCTTCATCGCTTCGGCGCCAATTGTTGTAGTTACAGATGGTGTTCCAACCTGCATGGCATCAATAAATTTACCTTTTACACCAGCGCCAAATTGAATTGGAGCAAGCAAAATTCTGTGTTGGGCAATTGTTTTTTGAGCATTTTCAACTCTGCCTTTTATAAAAAATCTTTCGTATTTGTTTTCTAGCTGTAATACTTTTTGAGAAGCATAAGCACCATAAATATGCATGTTTACATTAGGGATTTTCTTTCTAAGCAATGGCCAAACTTTGGTTTTTAAAACCTGAACGGTATTCCAATTTGGTTCGTGCAGAAAATTTCCTATAAATACAAAATCAGCTCTTTCCCCAAAAGGAATCCAATTTTGAATCTTTTGATTTGTTATCTTTTCTTCTAAAAAAGGTAAATAGTAAAGCAGTGAGGCATCTATTTTAAATTGGTTTTGAAGAATATCTATCTCAATCTCGGAAATGATTAAAGAAATATCGCAACGTAAAATCGAAGCAATTTCTCGCTTTGCAACATCATTAAATAAATCTAATTCTTTATCTTTTTTATTGCTTTGCTGTCTGGCACTCCTAAAAAAATGTAAATCTTCTGTATCTAAAATTCGTAAAGCATCAGGGCATTCTTGTTGCACCCGCCATCCATATTGTTCTTCAACCATAAATCTATCGAATAAAATAACGTCTGGCATTAAATCTTTTAGAAATGAATTGAAACTTTCGTCATTTAGTTTTATTTCTTGCTCAATAACATTTTTATCAATAAAATCATGACTAAAATCACTTTTTGATGCAGCTGAAGCGAAAGTAATTTCGTAGCCATTTTTTAGAAATAAATCTACCAATTGAATCATCCGTGTACCGGCAGCCGAAGAAGTAGGTTCAGGCCAAACAAATCCAATTATCAATAATTTCTTTCTGCTCATATCATAATATTTCTGCAAAATAAACATAACCCGCGGTTTAAATCGTGGGCTGTGCAAGAAATTCTTATTTTTGCACCTCAATTACAAATCACCACATGTTAGGATTAAAACTATTAACAGACCCACGTTGGGCAAATATCGCTGAATCTAATTTAGAAGAAATCCTATCCGACCATGCCTGGTGCGAACAAAAAGCGGCTTCTAATGCAATTACTTTAATCACTCAGAATTCCGAACATCAGGATTTAGTAGATGAATTAACGGCAATTGCAATTGAAGAAATGCAACATTTTCAAATGGTAATTGAAATTATTAAACAACGTGGTTACACATTAACCCGCGAAAGAAAAGATGATTACGTTGGGCGTTTGGTTAAATTTAGCAAGAAGGATGGAAGCAGAAATCAAGCATTTATTGATAGGCTTTTATTTGCAGCGATGATTGAAGCCAGAAGTTGTGAACGTTTTCGTGTGCTTTCTCAAAATATTAAGGATGAAGAATTAGCTAAATTTTACCACGAATTAATGATTTCGGAAGCTACGCATTATACAACTTTCTTAAATTTTGCCCGTAAATATAGTACTGATGTTGATGTAGATAAACGCTGGAAAGAATGGTTAGAATTTGAAGGCGAATTGATTCAAAGTTTCGGTACGAAAGAGGCAATTCACGGATAGCCCGAAGTCTGGTGTCCAGAAGTCAGAAGTTTTTAAGTTAATATCTGGACTACGGTTTTCCAATCTCCGACTTATGTATATTCCACAACCAAATAACAATGTCCTGATAGCTGTTAATGCCTTTTTTCTGATTGTTAAGCTTTAGGAAACTATCGAAGGCAGCATCCATATAGCCAAACATTTCGCCATTGTATTTTCGCCAAAATTCCTTCTCGGTTTTAAAATCTGCTAAAACCCTATCTGATAATTTTTCGTGGAGTAACTTATAATCCTCCGGCGATTTTATCCTGATTTCAAACAGGATGTACCTCAACATTTCGTAATTAGCCGAATATTGGTAATTCAAATCAGGGCTATTACTCGCCGTTAAATAGCCTAATAAATTTGCTTCATCTTCATAAGCAATGCCTAATTGATGCGCAATTTCGTGGCAAGAAACGTAAGGTTTAACAAAATCAGGGAGATTCATATTCATATTCGCTTCCCCAGATAATGGTGCATAGTAACCTTCAATGCCCGCTTTACTTACTATCCAAGGATTCAAAACAGCCTTTAAACATGGGTTTGAATATCTAAATAATGATTTTTCTCTTTCCATTATTTTGTAGGCTTCGGCAGAATTAGTCTCTAATTCTTTTATTGTATAAACCGGGTCTTTAGTTTGCTTAAGTTTTAAATCATTAGTCTTTTTAACAAAATAATTGCCCAACAAAACCAATTCTTTTACCGAATATTTATCGTTTCCAATGTTTAATTCTTCATTAATACTTGGCCGACTATAATTTAATCCCCAAACTATTTTGAAAATGACATATAGGATTAGAAAGAAATTTAAAATTTGAATGGGGACTGTAATTCTGTGTTCTTTTTTTAAAGTTTTTCTTCGCTTGTAAAATCTAGTGATTTTATAAAAAACATATCCGATAAGTAATGTATAAATAATATCACCTATGGCAAATGGAAATGTTGATGAAATAAATCTTAAAGCTGAGGAGATGTATGGGTAAAAGCCAGCCGAGTAATATTTTTGAACTATAGAAGGGAATAATCCGAAGAGGAAAATAACAATTGATGAGCTGATTAAAAATATTAATGATTTATAAATCGAATGCTTAAGCACTAGTAATAATGTCCTTTCAATGATTGAATTTCTAAAATGACAATGATTCCGTCGTCATGAATTTCGTAAACGATACGATGTTCTTCGTTTATTCTCCGAGACCAAGAACCTGATAATTCATATTTTAGAGGCTCAGGTTTTCCTATTCCTTCAAATGGATTTTCTTGAATAGCTACAATTAATTGTTGAATCTTTTTTTGAATAGCTTTATTCCCAGACTTTTTCCAATATTTTAAGTGTTCAATAGCCTTCGGAGCAAAAATTACTTCCATAAATCTTCAACTGCAATTTTTACACCTTTACCATTTTTAACGTCTTCTCGGGCTTGTATTATGTCTTTTACAAATTCTGGATTATAGGGTCGTTTTTCAGTTTCAAAATCAATCTTTAAAACTTTCATTACCGCTTTTAACGCAGTAGCCTGTTCTTCATTTTTTGGATGTGCAATTAGTGTTTCCATTTTAATGGTGCTTAATAACCAAATATAACAAATCTATCGTTCAAAAGTTAGTCGCTTGCCGATTTGGTCAGTTGTGAACCTGCCTTTTTGATAGGCCAAATTACCTGAAACAAAAGTATGTGTTACGCTTGCCCGAAAGGTATCGCCATCAAAAGGGCTCCAGCCGCATTTGTAGAAATTATTGAGCTTGGTAACTTTCCAGGAATCTTTTAAATCAACCAAAACTAAATCTGCCCAATAACCTTCCCGAATAAAACCTCGTTTTTCGATATCGAAGCAAATTGCCAGGTTATGTGCTGTTTTTTCAACAATTTTCTCTAGCGAAATTTTCCCTTGTAAATGCATTTCCAACAAAGCTGGTAAAGCGTGTTGAACTAATGGTCCGCCTGATGGAGCTTGAGCGTAAAGTTGGTTTTTTTCTTCAAGAGTATGTGGCGCATGGTCGGTTGCGATAACATCAATATTATCATTTAAAACACCAGCGAGAATGCCACTTTGGTCATCTTCGGTTTTTACAGCGGGGTTCCATTTTATGAAATTACCTTTTGCTGCATAATCTTTATCATTAAACCAAAGGTGATGAACGCAAGCTTCGGCAGTGATTTTTTTATCTTTTAATGGAATTGAATTATCAAATAATGCAATTTCTTTTGCTGTAGAAATATGTAAAATATGTAAACGTGTTTGATAACTTTTAGCCAATTCAACTGCTAGCGATGATGATTTGTAACAAGCTTCTGCACTCCTGATTAACGGGTGCATGTCTATTGTTAAATCATCTCCATACTTGGCTTTGAATTCAGCAAGATTATGGCGGATGGTTTCTTCATCTTCGCAATGGGTTGCCACTAAAATTGGTGCTTTGCTGAAAATATTTTCTAGTGTTTTTTCATTATCAACCAACATATTTCCGGTTGATGAACCCATGAAAACTTTAATGCCGCAAACATTTTTAGGGTCGGTTTTTAAAACTTCTTCGATGTTATCATTGCTGGCACCCATGTAAAATGAGTAGTTTGCTAACGAAGTCTCGGCTGCAATTGCATATTTATCGGCAAGTAATTCTTGCGTTAAAGTATTCGGAACGGTATTCGGCATTTCCATAAAAGAAGTAATTCCACCTGCTACGGCTGCCATACTTTCGGTAAAAATGTCTGCTTTGTGTGTTAAACCTGGTTCGCGGAAATGAACCTGGTCGTCTATCATTCCTGGTAAAAGATATTGACCTTCGGCATTAATTTCCTGCACTCCAGGTGCTGAAAGGTTTTGACCGATTTTGGAAATAAATCCATCTTTAATTAATACATCGGCAACAATTTTTTGTCCTTCGTTTACAATTGTGGCAGCTTTTATCAGGTAAGAGTTCATGGTTTCAAAGGTAATGTTTTAGAAGATAGTTGGAAAGTTGAAATGTTTGAAAGTTGAATATAGAATGTTGTAGGGTTGGAAAGTTGAAAAATTGGAATGTTGGAAATTGAGTTTTGAATATAGGACTGAATTAATTAAACCTGATTGAAGTGGAAATACTTTTGCTTAAGATTGCTTCGTTCCTCGCAATGACGAGGATGGCAAAAGATTGTAACGAAAAGCAGGACTAACGCTAAAATGGAATGCTGAAATTGCTTTTCTAAAAAATAGATGCGCATGGCTTAGGGCTTTAGTCTTTCAGCTTTCTACTTTAGTCTTTCAGCTTTGGGCTTAATTAGCTATTTTTGGGCTTTTAATAAAATTCATGAGCATTTCCACCAAGTACAACCCTGCAGAAACAGAAGATAAATGGTATAGCTACTGGCTATCGAAAAAGTTTTTTCACTCAGAACCTGATGAGCGTGAGCCATATACAATTGTGATTCCGCCGCCAAACGTTACCGGAGTGCTGCACATGGGGCATATGTTGAACAATACGATTCAGGATGTTTTGATTCGTAAAGCCCGTATGCAAGGTAAAAATGCTTGCTGGGTTCCTGGAACTGACCATGCATCTATCGCAACTGAAGCAAAGGTTGTGGCAATGTTAAAGGAGCAAGGCATTAATAAAAAAGACCTTTCGCGTGAAGAATTTTTGAAATATGCCTGGGAATGGAAAGAAAAATATGGCGGTATCATTTTAGAGCAGCTTAAGAAATTAGGCGCAAGTTGCGATTGGGACCGTACACGTTTTACGATGGAAGAAGATTTATCGGAAGCGGTTATCGATTCGTTTATCCATTTGTACAAAAAAGGATGGATTTATCGTGGCATCCGTATGGTAAATTGGGACCCTGCCGGGAAAACTGCCGTATCTGATGAAGAAGTTATCCGTAAGGAAGTTAACCAGAAGCTATATTACATTAAGTATAGTATTGTTAGTCCGGAAGTCGGAAAGTCGGATGATATAGACGTAAAATCTTCGGACGCCGGACATCAGACTCCTGACTATCTTGTGGTAGCAACTACTCGTCCGGAAACCATTATGGCTGATGCGGCGATTTGTGTTAACCCGAATGATGAGCGATTTGCGCATTTGAGAGGCAAGAAAGTTTTTGTGCCGTTGGTTAATCACGAAATTCCGGTTATTGAGGATGACTATGTTGATATAGAATTTGGTACGGGTTGTTTAAAAGTTACCCCAGCGCATGATTTGAACGATTATGAGTTGGGCGTTAAGCACAATTTACCAGTGACCGATATTTTAAATGATGATGGAACTTTAAATGAGTTGGCGGTTATTTTGGTGGGTGAGGACAGATTTGTTGCCCGTAAAAAAATCGCTAAATTATTGGATGAAGCTGGTCATTTAGAAAAGGTTGAAGATTATAAATCGCAGGTTGGTTTCTCAGAGCGTACCGATGCCGCGATTGAACCTAAACTTTCGATGCAATGGTTTGTGAAAATGAAAGAACTGGCACAACCTGCATTGGATGATGTTTTAAATGGTGAGGTAAATCTGATTCCGAATAAGTTTGAGAATACTTACCGCCATTGGATGGAAAATGTTCGCGATTGGAATATTTCCCGTCAGCTTTGGTGGGGACAGCAAATTCCGGCTTGGTACGATGACAAAGGAAACTGGGTTGTTGCCAAAACCAAAGATGAAGCTTTAGAAGAATTCTGGAAGAAAAAACATTTAGATGAAAGTGCTAACGAAAGCGAGAAAGCTGGTTTTAAACATCAATTGGAGCCATTTGTTAAGCAAGATGAAGATGTAATGGATACATGGTTTTCATCATGGTTGTGGCCGATTTCTGTTTTCGATGGTTTTAAAAATCCTGATAATAAAGACATAAACTACTATTACCCAACAAATGATTTGGTAACTGCACCAGAGATTATGTTTTTCTGGGTAGCACGTATGATTATGGCCGGGCATGAGTTTATGGGCAAAAAACCATTTACAAATGTTTATTTAACTGGTATTGTTCGCGATAAATTAGGTCGTAAAATGTCTAAATCGCTAGGTAATTCACCTGACCCGATTGGGCTGATTGAAAAATATGGCGCCGATGCGGTTCGTGTGGGTATGCTCATGTCATCTCCGGCAGGAAACGATTTAATGTTCGATGAAAGTTACTGTGAACAAGGCCGTAATTTCGCTTCGAAAATTTGGAATGCTTTCCGTTTGGTAAAAGGCTGGGAAGTTGATGAAAATTTAGAAAATCCAAATAAGCAAGCGATTTCCTGGTTTGAAAACCGTTTTAATGAAGCTTTGGTAGAAATTGAAGATAATTTTAAGCAGTACCGTTTATCAGAAGCTTTAATGACCACCTACAAACTGGTTTGGGACGATTTCTGTGCATGGTATTTGGAAATGGTTAAACCCGCTTACCAACAACCTATTGATGCGGAAAGCTACAAAGCAACCATTGCTTTCTTTGAAAATATTATTAAATTATTGCATCCGAATATGCCTTTTTTAACAGAAGAATTATGGCATGATGATTTATTTGCAGAACGCGGTGAATTGGATTGCTGTATAGTTGCCGAATATCCGAAAGGTGGCGCAATTGATGAGCAATTACTAAAAGATGCTGAGGTAATTAAAACCGTTGTAGCTGAAATTAGAAATGTTCGTAATCAGAAACAAATTTCGCCAAAAGAGGCTTTGCCTTTGAGTTTGAAAGTTAATTCTGACATCGATTATGAGAAATGGTTAAACATTGTTTTCAAGCTAGCCAATGTTTCAGGAGCTGAAATTGTTAATGATAAAATTCCTGGTGCAACGGCATTTATAGCTGGTAAAGATGAATTTTTTATTCCTTTAACTGAAAATATTGATGTTGATGCAGAGCGGATACGTTTAAATGCTGATTTGGTTTACCTTCAAGGTTTCTTAAAATCTGTTGATGCTAAGTTGAGTAACGAGCGTTTTGTGCAAAATGCAAAGCCAGAAATTATCGCGAATGAGCGCAATAAAAAAGCAGATGCCGAAGCTAAAATCAAGATAATTGAAGAGAATTTAGCGATGTTGAAGTAAGAAGTTCCACCCAGCCTCCGCAAATGGAGTGCTCAAAAAGGGATGCCAATGCAAACTTTCTTGCTTTTTACATTTTAAACCTTTCAGGATAATTTCTGAAAGGCTTTTTTTTTTACGCATTACAATTCCCGCCTACGCGGGAATGACGGCCGATTTATTGCTTCAGTACAAATATATAAATTCATAATTTCAAACGTTTTCCATAATTTGCTTTGATATCGCCATCTTCCTATAAATACGCTTTAATTGCTTTTAAAGTTAATTTAGCAGACTTGGTTAGCACTTTTAACATCACACGGTTTCAAAAAAATTACTTACGGTTTTTAATCTAATGATGCAAAAATCATATTTTAGTTCTTATTAAATCGGTTTACCACACCGCTTTGCATTTTAAATTCTAACCTAAATCCCAAAATGGAAAATTCCAGAAGAAAATTTATTAAACAATCGGCCGTTTTTGCTGCGGCAACTTACGCAGGCACAATGGCCATGAGCGCCAAAAGTTATGGCAGAATCATTGGTGCTAACGACCGTGTTCGAGTTGGCGTAGTTGGTTTTTCAGACCGATTTAAAGACACGCTTTTACCTTGTTTCTTAAACCATAACAAAGAACTAAATTTTGATGTTGTTGGATTATCTGATTTATGGAATTACCGCCGAGATTTAGGCATTGCGCATTTAAAGGAGAAATTCGGCCACGATATAAAGGCTTGCAGAAATAACGATGAACTTTACGCAACAAAAGATTTAGATGCCGTAATCATAAGTACAGCCGATTTTCAGCATGCTTTGCATACCATTGAAGCCGTTAAAGCCAATTGCGATGCTTACGTAGAAAAACCTTTTGCTGAGACGATGGATGATGCAAAGGCCGCCTTAAAAGCCGTAAAAGCAACAGATAGAATTGTGCAAATTGGTTCTCAGCGTAGAAGTGGCGAAAATTATGCCAACGCAGCAAAGTTTATCCAGGAAGGAAAATTTGGTCCCATTACAGCAGTAGATTTAGTTTGGAACGTAAATCAACCTGGCCGTTGGCGCAGACCAGATTTAGTTGCAAAACTTAAGGAAGAAGATATCGATTGGAAAAGATTTTTATTAAATCGTCCTAATGAAGCATTCGACCCAAGAAAATATTTAGAATATAGATTGTTTTGGCCATATTCTTCTGGTATGCCAGGTCAATGGATGTCGCACCAAATTGATACCGTACATTGGTTTACTAACTTAAAACACCCAAGAAGCGTGGTCGCTAACGGCGGAATATACACCTGGAAAGATGGTCGCAGAAATTGGGATTCGATGGTAGCGGTTTTTGATTATGGTCAGCCAAATTCTCAGGATGGATTTCAGGTAACTTTTACCTCAAGAATGCAAAATAGCGTTGGAGATACAGGCGAAGTTTACTATTCTAACGGTGGCGAATTAAATTTAATCACCAATAAAATATCTCCAAAAGGTGGTCTAAGAGAGAGAGAAGCTGCCGCGATGGGTTTAAAAGCTAATCTTTTACCAGAAATGGATTTAAGTAAAACTGCTATCAAAGCTGCAACTGGTGCAAATATGGGCGGCGACCCTTTAACTTCTGGTCACATGAGAAACTGGATGGAATGCGTTCGCAGCCGTAAAACACCAAATGCTCCGGTAGAGGCTGGTTATTCGCATTCAATTGCTAATATCATGACTAATGCTGCGGTTCGTACTGGGGCAAAATCAGTTTTTGATGAGGCTAAACAAGAAGTAATGGCTAACGGAAAAGTTTTTAAATATTAAATTATAAACCACCTTAGGCACCTAAGAAAATCTAAGGTTATTAATAATGCTTAGGTGTCTAAGGTGGTAAAATCATACACAAATGTTCAACATAAAAAAATACAGTATTCTAACACTTTCATTAATAAGTTTATCCGCCTTTGCGCAAAAATCGAAACCACTTTTCGATGGTAAAACTTTAAACGGTTGGAAAGCCGTTGCCGGTGCAGCGCCTTATAAGGTAGAGGATGGTGCAATCGTTGGTACAATGACAAAGGGAACGCCGAACTCTTTTCTAATAACCGAAAAAGAATATGGAGATTATATTCTGGAAATAGATGTAAAGTTAGAGGGTGAAAGTACAAATTCAGGCATCCAAACACGTAGCCATCTAAAACCTGAAGGCAATAATGGCAGAGGCTTAGTTTTCGGTCGCCAAATGGAAATCGACCCTGCGCCAAGAGCTTGGACTGGTGGTATTTACGATGAAGCCCGCAGATTATGGCTTTATCCTTTGGAATTAAATCCAACGGCAAAATCGTTATACAAAAAGAACGAATACAACCATTACCGCATCGAAAATATTGGTAATGAACTTAAAACCTGGGTCAACGGAAAACCAGTAGCTTATGTTATCGATACTTTAGATAAATCTGGTTTTATAGGCTTGCAAGTACATGGAATTGGTAATATTTTAGAAAACGATGGTAAAAAGGTTTACTTCAAAAACATCAATATACAAACTGAAAACTTAAAGCCAAAAGCATTTCCAAAAGGAATTTATACGGTTAACTTAACCCCAAATACTTTATCAACATACGAAAAATCTGAGGGTTATAAATTACTATTTGATGGAAAAACCAGTAATGGTTGGGTTGGAGCACACAAAACAACATTTCCAGAAAAAGGCTGGAAAATTGCCGATGGTGTAATCAGTGTTGAGCCATCAGGCGGTGCTGAGTCTACAAATGGTGGCGATATCGTTTCGAAAGAAGAGTTTTCGGCTTTTGATATGTCGTTTGAGTTTAAACTAACCCCTGGCGCAAATAGCGGTGTTAAATATTTTGTTACCTTGAACGAGAAAAGTGCAGGTTCGGCAATTGGCCTGGAGTACCAAGTTTTAGATGATGTTTTGCATCCCGATGCTAAGCTTGGCAGAGATGGAAACCGTACGTTGGCTTCGCTTTACGATTTAATGACGGCTAAAAAAGAGCCACGCTATCTACGTCCAATTGGCAGCTGGAACAATGCCCGTTTAGTAGTTTATCCAGATAATAGGGTAGAGCATTACTTAAATGGCGTTAAGGTTTTAGAATACGTTCGCGGTTCAGATGAGTTTAAGAAACTCGTTGCCATTAGTAAATATAAAAACTGGGAAAACTTTGGTCAGGCGGCAAAGGGCCACATTTTAATTCAAGACCACGGCAATAAAGTAGATTTCAGAACCATTAAAATTAAAACGTTAAAGTAGCATAAACCTTAAGCTGATGTTGGTTTTTTGAAAACGAACATCAGCTTTTCATGGCAGGCAGCAATCCCGCTATTAGCTGCAATCTTTTGGCTCAACTCACAAAGTTTTTTCTCCTAGATTCTTTTGAGACTTCTTAAGTTTGGTAAGCCAAAAGTATTTCCGCTGCTATCGGGTTTATAATTAATGCTGGTGCATCAAAAAAGTAGCAACAAACAACTAATAATTATTTTAAGCAAGAGTCTGCGTTTAGCTAAGTCAAAGTACTACATCTTCGTTAAACTCAAATCCGGCCTAACAAATTTTTGGGTAAGCACTGAAAAAGCCAAAGTAGAAATTTTAAAACAAAAATTTTCAGCCGGCAATTTTGTTTCTTTTGTTGTCAAAAGAAAATAGCCCGTCCGGCCAGGACATGATGATAGATTTACAGATATTGTCCTCTCAAAAGAATTACAAATCATTCCATCATAAAAACTTATTTTTACAATAAAACATACAGCCTAAAATTTCTATCATGCACCGTCGTTCGTTTATAAAAAAATCAGCATTATTTAGTTCAGGTTTATTAGTTGCTGATGCTGCCGTTGCAAACCTAAGTTTAAATCGAGAAAAAATCATCAATATTGCCATGATAGGTTGCGGCGATAGGGGAAAAGGCGTGCTGTCGGTTATTAAATCTATGCCCTCAAAATTTAACATCGTTGCTTACTGCGATGTATTGGATTTTCGATTGGATGAAACCAAGAAATATGTGCCTGAATCTGCCAAGGCAGTTAAAAACTACAAACAGATTTTAGATAACAAAAATATTGAAGCTGTTTTTATCGCAACGCCATTAAGCGAACATTTCCAGATTGCAAAAGATTCGGTTTTGGCGGGTAAACATGTTTACGTAGAAAAAACCATGACGTATAATATTCCTCAGGCATTAGAGTTGCGAAATCTGGTATTAAAATACCCAAAGCAAGTTTATCAGGTTGGTTATCAATACCGCTATTCTCCATTATATTTTAAAGTAAAAGATATGATTAAGAGCGGCTATTTAGGCAATGTTTCATCTGTAGATTGCCGTTGGGATAGAAACGGAAACTGGCGTAGAAAAGTTAACGACCCAAAACTAGAGCGTCAAATTAACTGGCGGATGTATAAGGAATACTCTGGCGGTTTGGCAGCAGAATTACTTTCTCACCAAATCGATTTTATTAATTGGGCATTTGAAACGCAACCCGACGTAATAACAGGAACTGGTGGCATTGATATTTTTAAAGATGGAAGAGAAACTTACGATAACATCCAGGCGATGTTTAGATATGAAAAAGCTGGTATGATTGGTAATTTCGGAGCAACTTGCGGTAATGCACACGATGGATACTTGTTCAAAATAAAAGGAACAAAAGGTTCGGTAAATCTATTGCCCGATACAGGGATTTTCTATCCAGAGCAACAAACAAAAAAGGAATTAGGTATTGTGGATGGTGTAACAGGAGCTACAAAAATTGTGGTGAACAAAGATGGTGGGATTCCAATTTTAGATGCGCCTACAAAAGATGGAACAACTTATGCATTAGATGAATTTTACGAATCGGTTATTTCAGGTAAAGTTCCCGCATCCAATGTTAAAACCGGTACACAAGCCGCAATTTGTGTAGCGCTTTGTAATGAAGCAATATATTCAGGTAGCAAGAGGCTTTGGAAACAAGAATATAATTTATAATATTTTTCATATTATCCATTCCGTCATTTCGACTGGAGTGCAGCGAAGTGGAGAAATCTTCTAATATCTTGCACTCCTTAAATTGTAATTTAATCTTGCCGTCATTTCGACTGGAGTGCAACGAATTGGAGAAATCTTTTAACTTAGATTCCAAAGTTCAAAGATTTCTCGGCTACGCTCGAAATGACGGTTTAGTCATTTTGCCTAATCATTATTCCTGCATAGGCGGGAATCTTAAGGCTTATTTATCACTTTAAGTAAATATATGTCATTTTTGTCTTGGCCAGACGGGCTCTTTCTTTTTGATGTCAAAAAGAAACAAAAAACACCGGCTGAAAATTTGTCTATTAAAGTTACTGCTTAGGCTGGAACAGTTCTTCCCGAAAAATTTATTAGGCCGGATTTAATTAGAACGTAGATTTTGTGATAAGGCTTAACCAAAGCTAAATGTAATTTATCTATTACAGGATTATAGTAATGAGAATATGATTTTGAAAACTAAACTTATAATATCTTGTAGTCCTTAAATTGTAATTTAATCTTACCGTCATTTTGACTGGAGTGCAACGAATTGGAGAAATCTTTTAACTTAGATTCCAAGGTTCAAAGATTTCTCGGCTACGCTCGAAATGACGGTTTGGTCATTTTGCCTAATCATCATTCCCGCGTAGGCGGAAATGTTAAAGCTTATATTTCACTATTATTAAGGTAATTTAAGGAACTTACAATTATATTGGAGTAGGTGTAAGCCATGCTTTAGGGCCTAGCATATTTTGGAAGTAGAAAGCAGAAAAATCTCAGCACAACTAATCATTAAAAGAAATTTCTAAGATAATTTTCAGTCCCGATTTTTCTTCGGGACCTTAAATTATCGCAATTAAGATTTTTCTAGCTTTATACAACAAAAGATGCAAGCCTTGATTTTTTGTTTCTTTTTTATCAAGAAAAAAGAAAGAGTCTGTCGGGCTAAGACAAACAAAAAATAAAAAAGATACTAATTACAAATCCAAATAATCAGGCATTTCTGGTGTAAAAACAAAACTAGCTTTAGCCAAATCCATTTTAGCAAAAACATGTTGCAAGCCATTTGTTAACACAATCCATTTTGCCTGATGGATGGAATTATACCTTGATGCCTGCTCAAACACAGCCTCTGTAATTTTTACATTTGGCGCTTTACATTCAATCAGCATTAATTTTTCTCCAGCTGCATTATAAACTAAAATATCACTACGCTTTTGTAATTGATTTAACATCAAACCACCTTCAATTTGAATTAGCGTTTTCGGAAATTTCTTCGATAAAATCAAGTCCTGAATAAAATGCTGACGAACCCATTCTTCTGGCGTTAAAACCAAATGCTTTTTCCTCAATTCATCGAAAATAAAAACAACATTATCTTTCTTGGTGATTTTAAAAGGATAAGGCGGTAAATTAAGCGGAGTGGGGTTAAACATCTTAGGTTTTCGTTATGCAATTTAACAATTAACCAATTGAACAATTAAGCAATTAACCAATATACCCCAAAGTTAATATTGTTTATAAACATTTACCTAAATCCTAAAAGCTAAATTGTAATTTTACAACCAATGACTGCTGCCGAAATTATTAAGGACATAAAAGCGAGAAAGTTTAAGCCTGTTTATTTATTACACGGCGAAGAAGCTTACTACATCGATCAGGTAACCGAATACATCGAAAATAAATTACTGAATGATGCCGAAAAGGGTTTCAACCAGACGGTTTTATATGGTAAGGATACTGATATGGCAACTGTATTGGGAGCTGCAAAGCGATACCCAATGATGTCTGAATTTCAGGTGGTAATTGTTAAAGAAGCACAAGACCTAAAATGGGGAAAAGAAGATGCTAGTAGCAAAGAAGCCGAATTCGTACTAAATTATTTCGAAAAACCTTTACCAAGTACAATCTTAGTTTTAGCATTTAAGTATGCCAATTTCGATAAACGCAAGAAAATTTACAAAGCCATCAATAAAAGCGGCTTAATTTTTCAATCAGATCCAGTTCGCGATTATAAACTTGTTCCATGGATTGAAGATTTTATCAAAGAAAAAGGTTATAAAATCGACCAGCAAGCATCAGCCTTAATGGCTGAATATTTAGGAACTGATCTTTCTAAAATCGCTAACGAGATAGAAAAGTTAATGCTAAATGTGCCAAAAGATGTTACCATCAATACAGATTTAGTTCAAAAAAATATCGGCATAAGTAAAGAATACAACGTTTTTGAATTGCAAAAAGCCTTAGCTATTCGTGATGTATTAAAGTGCAATAAAATTATAAACTACTTTGCCAGCAATCCGAAAGCAAATCCTACAGTTATGGTTTTGGCCAATTTGGGCGGCTATTTTACCAAACTTTTAAAATATCATTACGTACCTAATAAAGCTGATGCAGCTTCAGCTTTAGGCGTTTCGCCATATTTTATCAAAGATTACGAAATCGCAGCAAGAAATTATAACACCGGAAAAGTCTTTCAGGTAATCAGTTTATTAAGAGAATACGATTTAAAGAGTAAAGGTTTAGATAGCTCTGGAAATGTAAGCGATGGAGAACTTTTAAAAGAATTGGTATTTAAAATTGTTCATTAGCACTCAAGGTTATTTGTCGAGTATGCGATGAATAGTTCAGGATTTAATTGTTTAGATTTTCAGCGTTGGTTAATTTTTGGCCATGCAATTGGCCAGTTTAGCAATTCCAACAATTAAACACTTCTGTAATCACAAATAATTCCATTGTAACTTAAAAGTTATTGGCGAAATCGTGTTGAATCTTGGTTCTAAGCTATATTTACGATCAAATCAACTAATTTGTTATGAAGAAAAATTTACTCAGCATTTTATTTGCTGTTTCTGCTGTTACTTTCGCTTCGGCACAAGTAAGGCAAGGTGCCGGTGCTGCACCTGGTGATACAACAAGAAGAGCCCCTGGAGCAGCTTTAGGTTCTGGTGTTAGGGCACAACCAAAACCATACGATCAAGTAATCACATCTAAGGCATCTACCAGAAAAGGCATGATTACTACCCACAAAATTGAAGATAAATTCTATTTTGAAATTGCTGATACAACTTTAGGTAGAGATATCTTAGTGGTAAGCAGAATATCAAAATCTGGTGCAGAAGTTAGAGCAGTACAAGGATATGCTGGCGACCAGATTGGAAGTGCTGTAATTCGTTTTGAGAAGGGGCCGAATAATCGCATTTTCATGCGTAAGGTAAGTTACAGAACTTATGGTCCGGATAGTACAACCTCGATGTATCAATCTTTGAAGAATTCAAATATTCAGGCAATTGCAGCCTCATTTAATATTGCAGCTTACACTCCCGCGAAAAACGGAAGCGTAATTGATATTACTGATTATTTAAATAGTGATAACGATATTTTCTATTTTAGTTCTCCGATATCAAAAACTAGATTTAGATTAGGTACGCAACAAGCAGATAGAAGCTACATTCAAAGCTTAAGAAGTTTTCCAACCAATGTTGAAATCAGGACAGTTAAAACCTATAGCTTAACTGCAGCTCCAAATCCATTTGGCGGTGCTGCGGCTCCTGCAATGGGTGGTGGTGCTTCCGCTGGTTCATCAACTATCGAATTAAATACTTCTTTAGTGATTTTGCCTAAAGTACCAATGAAAGCTCGTTACTTCGATCCTCGTGTTGGTTATTTTGCGGTTGGTTATACTGATTTCGATTTAAATCCACAGGGTGTTAAGGAAATTGAATTGATTAAAAGATGGAGGTTAGAACCAAAACCACAGGATTTAGCCAAATATAAACGCGGTGAACTTGTTGAGCCAATTAAACCAATTATTTTTTATATCGATCCTGCAACTCCTAAAAAATGGGTGCCATATTTAATTGCGGGAGTAAATGATTGGGCAAAGGCTTTTGAGAAAGCTGGTTTCAAAAATGCAGTTATGGGCAAGGAAGCCCCAACATTTAAACAAGATTCTACATGGAGTATTGATGATGCCCGTAATTCTGCAATTGTTTACAAACCATCAGAAATTGCAAATGCCAGCGGACCAAGTATTTCTGATCCACGTAGTGGAGAAATAATGGAAAGCCATATCAACTGGTTCCATAATGTTCAAAAACTGGTTCACGATTGGTATATGATTCAAACGGCTGCGGTAGATACAAGAGCTCGTAAAATGACTTTCAGCGATGAGTTAATGGGCGATTTAATTCGTTTTGTTTCTTCTCACGAAGTTGGTCACACTTTAGGTTTGCGCCACAATTATGGTTCAAGTTCAACTGTTCCTACTGAGTTATTGAGAGATAAAAAATGGGTAGAAGCTAACGGACATACACCTTCAATTATGGATTATGCCCGTTTCAATTACGTAGCACAACCGGAAGATAAAATTTCAGCGAAAGGATTATATCCTCGCATTGGCGATTACGATAAATGGGCAATCGAATGGGGATACAAATACTTCCCAGAAACTAGAAATGCACAACAAGAAGTGCCAATTTTGAATAAAATGGTTATCGAATCGGCTAAAAATCGCAGATTGTGGTTCGGTACGGAAACAAATCCAGATGATCCGCATTCGCAAAATGAAGATTTATCTGATAACGCTATGAAAGCAAGTACTTATGGCATTAAAAACCTTAAAGTAATTTTGACAAACTTACCTGAGTGGACAAAAGAGCCAGCAGATGGTTATGATAATCTTTCGAATATGTACGGTCAGTTAACTACTCAGTTTGGTCGTTACATGGGGCATGTTGCTAAAAATATTGGCGGTATTTACGAAAATCCAAAAACAGTAGAGCAAGAAGGTTCTGTTTATGAGCGTACACCTGCTGCAACGCAAAAAGAGGCAATGACATTTCTAGATACCCAATTATTTAAAACACCAACCTGGTTGTTAAATAAGGGTATTTTGGATAACATCTCTCAAGATGGTTTAGAGGTTGTTGGCAGATTACAAAACACAACAATTAACAGATTATTAGGTACAAGTACATTAACTAAATTGATTTCTGCTGAAGCTTTAGATGGCGCATCTGCATATAAAATCACCGATTTATTTACAGATTTAAATGCTTCAATCTTTACAGAATTAAAATCTAATCAGGCAATTGATGTGTACAGAAGAAACTTGCAGAAGTTATACGTAGATAAATTAATTTCGATAATTAAACCTGCAACGCCTGCTACAACTGCAACCAATGCAATTTTAGTTGGTAGAGGTGGTACAACACAAGGCGGTATATCTGCTTCACAAAGTGATGTAGCTTCAGTTGTAAAAGGACAATTAAGAGAGCTTGATGCAACAATTAAAACTGGTGCAACTGCTGCTACAGGTTTAAGTAAATATCATTTGCAAGATTTATCTGATAGAATAGAAAATGCTTTAGACAGCAAAAAGTAACATTTAATAAAATAAAAAAGGAGTTTCAATTTTGAAACTCCTTTTTTATGCAATTACATTTCGTTTAACCCGACAAATGCCAAGGCTACGATTGCGAGTCCGCCGGCTACATAACCAACCGTTCCAATTGTAGAGCGTTTTTTAACAACTTTGTTATTGTCTTTTGTGTTTTGATGAGCAGCCTGTCTGTAGGCTTTTACATAAATAGAATCGTTAAGCAGCGAAACACTACTCGTTGTGTTTGTTGTAGGCTTAAAAATATCTGATGTGTGTTTACTTCTTTCACTCCTGAATTTCCTTAGATTTTCGTCACTAATTTTGAATTTTTCAGCATCGGCAGCGGCCATTTTTTTTATAGAATCTGGATGTATAGATTGCGAAAAAGATTGTGTGGATGCCGCAAGCATGCACACAAGAAAAACTTTAAGGGACTTATTCATATATAAAATTACAATTTTAATCCCAATCAAATACCAGTTTTTGCTGATGAATTTTATAGAGATTACGTTAATATAGATTGGGAAATTAATGCATAGGTAGGTACACATTTCCAAATATTAACAGAAAAACGTGAATTTTGTTTTCACTCTTTTTTAGTACTTCAAAAGCCCAGAAACATACAGTTTTATGCTGTATTCGCTCAATTAAATATTAAAAATAAACGGTTCAGCCAGTTAATCAGGATGATATCTGAAAATACAAAATAATAAACAATTTAAGTTTAGATTGGCTATATTATAGAATTTTTGTAGTTGTTAATACAAGGGTTTCAATCGAATTTTCTGCGTTTCTGTAAGCTTTTCATTTAGCGCTTTTAGTCTTGTGATGCTAAGTAGAGTTCCAGCCAGCTAATTTTTTAATTGAGGATACTGATTTTTGGTATAGAATATCTAAACGACAAAGTACCCAGCTTATTCTTTACTCCAAATATTGGTGCGGTTAATATGATATGACCTCCTCTTTGTGAATTTATATGTGGACCCTTTACGTTGAGGAATGCATTATTGTAAAATGTTGAGTAGGGAAAACCTTTTTCTCGATCATCAGTTGAAGCAATGATGCGGCCGCTCAGGTCAACAACGGAAATTTCTTCAAAATTTTGTTCATGTACTAATTGCTTCAAGTATTCATCAATATTGTTCATATCTCTATCAATCATTTTCGAGCGAACCGCCCATACCAAAGGTTTGGACATCACAATAAGTTGTTGCCTCAATGTTGAATCTATCTGCTTAGAAATTTGGTTCTTGAGTAGCTTATTTTTGTAATTGTTTTCTCTAATAAGCTTATTAGTTTCAACCTCTTTATGAACCCATAACAAACTAATTAGGATTAGTGCACCCAAAATTGTAATGATTAGCGCTTTTCCAGAAGTCGCAGGATACTGATTCATTGATATTAGATGATGAAATGTATTATTTATTTAAGAAGTATTATACCATGAATACTAAAACAGGCAAATTTGTTTTGGATTTAAAAAAATATTGAGCACTTAAGCCAGCAGATGCTATGTTTCCCTTATCTAAGGGCTTTGGTATAGCTTTTTAGGGAGTCGAATTGAATTTTGTGAGAATTCTACATAGCATAATCGAATACAAATTGATTCCAGTTCTTAACAGGTATTTTAATACATTCAATGGGTTTTGCCATTGTTATGATAAAATTAACGATAATAAAAAAATATAAAAGGTTATTGGAATGTGTTATTTTTGCTGGGATTGGCAAATAAAACTCTGTTCCTTTATATTCTATTACGAAATGGTTTTAGAATAGGCAGTAATTTTATAGATAAGGTTTTAAATCTCTAAGTTTTAAAATAGTTGCCCTGTAAAGATGTTAATAATCAGGTATATCTGAAAGCAATTTATTAACTGCTGAGCTAAAAAAAACCATTAAATCACTTTTAAACATGAAAAAAATACAATATTGGTTAGTAAAATCTTAACTGAACCATGTTTTTTTGGCGGGTTTGCCTTATGTCGATTTCGTCAACGGCATTGTCAACAGAGCTGCCGAAAACCCCCTATAAATATTAATAATACACAAATATTGGCTAGTCAAGTCGTTTTTTACCAGCCTTTACAAGTGAATTCAAAACATTCCTCAGGGCACTGTTAATTAGCTCAAATGTACGAAAAAAGTGCGATTCCAGCAAGGTTTGTCAACGGTTTTGTCAACGATTTTGAGGTAAATTTTAAATAAAAAAAGCTATTTTTTTTGGAAAAAAATATTGGCTCGTAAGGGACTAACCTATTAATAAAAAAGCTACTTTTAGCTAGAATTTGTCAACCCTTTTGCTTCAAACTATTGTCAAAATCACTGTTGACAAAACCGTTGACAAACCATTATAGTATATTGATTATCAGTCAATTAAAGGGATCTAGTTGAGAAAATCACCTCGATATCTATCGGGATTTCAAATAAAGATTAGTCTTAAACCACCCAATATTAGTTTGTTATTATTCCGGTTAACATTCTGTAATTCAGTTTTTTTTTCTTAATAGCCTGTTGAAAAAATGATAAGGACGGGCTGGTGCATTATAATCTCATCGACTTATTGTACTTGACCAGATACTCGTTTATAGCTTCAGATTTGTCTGCTTTTTGCTTCGTTTTTTTTGGTTTTTCCTGAGTGAAAATCCTTTTCACAAAAACTGAAGTTTCCTGGGTTTCCTTGGCTATCGATAACAGTTCAGTCAGTTTATCCTGTAAATTGCCGCCGTCATCTGGTAGTTGTAAGCTTGAGACTTGATTATTTAGCTCCATGAGCTCGATAAGCCTTTCCATTTGTGGAAGGAAATCGGAGAGGAGATGGGCGATGTTTTCCAGTTGTGAGAAAATTTCGAAGATGTTTCCAAGCCCGATGGGTTTTGAGCTGGATTCAACCCTCTTTTTGATTTTTTCTTTCTGCACTGTACCCATTGTTTTTGGACAAATATGTCCATTTCCAAAAGTGCCGAATGACAATCTCCAAGGGTGAGGTTATCACTTCGGTTCAAGGGGCGGGTTGCCGGTAGTGCCCGGATTCTTAGCAAGTGCATTGATAGCCGTTAATGTCCAAAATAAAGGATGTCTTCCAGTTATCCAACCTGCAGATTTCTAAAATAACTGATACGCTGCCGATTTAATGTCCAAAGTCTGCTGGAGATTGGTTTCGATAAATATCCTGAATTCCTGTTAGATGGCGAACTTGCAATCCTTTCGACTTAGACAGTGCGGAATGCCTATTTACGTATTTTGAACAATCCCATTGATATCAATCCACATTAAATTTACAGCACCATATCTGATCTTTTTTTCGGTTGTTGTACTGGACAAGTTTAGGATCCTTTTTCCCAAGCAGAGGATGCTGTGAAAGAAAATGATCAGCTTCAGCACTTAATCAGACTATCCACTGCGTTTCTTCAAAAAGAAACCCGCAACAGTTAGTACAATTGCCAGAGGTAGGATGATAACCAGATGGGGAGTCATTAATTTCTGTGTCTTTTGATATAAATCTTTGTTTTTCAGTATTATAGCATTAAGTTTAAAGTGGATTTTTTGCTGATGATTAAAAACCTATTTTGTTTATTGATGTTGTTAAGTGATAAATCTCTGATCATTCATGCTAGTAAAAGCGATTTTCATCAACCTGCTGCTCCTTGCTATTTATTGTACGCTGATTATTACCGGCTCGGCTGCTTCCGACAGGGGCTTCAGCATAGCCATTGGTGGCGGAATATGCATGGCCCTGCAAGTTGGGCTGAATGTGGTTTCGGGATTCATCATACTCGCGATAGGAAAACGGCACCTTGCAATAGCGCTTTTGGTCAGCGGTGGAGTAGTGGCCGGGGTTGGATTTGTGAGTTGGCTAATTCTGCTGAGTATCTATGGATAGATTTCATTTAACCTGGGCTTTTGCTCCATCAATTTGGAACTTGAGATTTTCTGTTTTGCTGATGAGTTAGTCATTGAACTCCGTTGCAAGCATTGGTGCCTGATTGCGCACAAGTGATTATATGACGATGACCCTTGTCTTGGCACAACTCACTCACGAAACTTCTCTGTAACTTCAACCAGGTTGCCGTTTTTGTCAAATCTCTTACTGCTCTCGACCGGTCTTTTCCGGTGGATGTAGGCGTTGATGTATTTCATTAGTCGCAGCAGGATGATAACGGCTCCGGCCGGTGCTCCAAGTTTTGTAAGTTCCTGCAGAGTGTTGATGATTTCCTTATAGTGCATAGATATCACATTAAATAATGATGCTGTCCACTTTTTTGGGGCTGAAGTGCCTTATTATACAATTTATTTTTGACATTCCAAAGGACAGCATATTTCCATGCATTCAAGGCTCCTTTACTTAGGTTTGATGATAAAAACTTAAAGATTTCGTTTTGCTTTAATCTCTTCCCAATCTCTAAGGGGATTGTCAAACGTCGTAAATTCTAATCATGATTTTTTAGGCTTTTTGTGTTTTGTTGATTGGGAGTAAACTTGCCTGGCTGTTATGAAAAGCCCATTTTTTTGGCGCCAGGGAGCTCAAGACTTCCTATACGGGGTTTTTAGGTGTAAGTAAGGATATAGAGCCGGTATAAGCCCAATGCGTTTAAGTGGCTTGCTTGAGCCTTTAATTGTCATCTTTTTGGGGCTCGCGGTAGGCGTGATTCTGATTGCCATGTATTGGCTAATGTTCCACATGGGCAGAACGATTTATGCCTTTTTACAACAGCATTCTTCCTTTCCTAACTGCCAATAACTGCGCGTTTTTAATGTGCTCCAATATTTTCGTCATGCGAAAACGATCGATTATGGCTCGAGAAGTATCGTTGGTCAAAAAGATTTTTTCATTATATCAACTAGCATCATATTTAAGACTTCTTATCCCATTTCTGATAAGGTTAACCTCTTTAAATATGCAATCATGAAAGTAAAGAATTACTGGATATGTTTAGTGGCTTGGGCGGCCATTTCAATTCAAAGCTCATATGCTCAGACTGCTTTGCCCAAAGTGATTCCACCTTCCCCTGAAACTCAGGCTTTGATCAATCTTCCTCAATATAATCTGGGTATGGCCAATGGACAGCCTAATATTTCCATACCCATTTATACCATTCAAAGCGGTTCTCTTTCGTTGCCGATTTCTATCAGCTATAATTCGCAGGGAAGAAAAATTTCTGACCTAACAGGACCTGTAGGAATAGGATGGTCACTTAACTGTGGCGGGGTAATCGCGAGAACAGTTTATGGCAAACCTGAAGGTAGCAAGCCCTTCCCGGAAACAATACCTTTAGCACAAAATTTGAATAACCAAAGTAACTTTGATTTCCTGGCCGCTACTTATTATGATAATAGCAATACGGTGGGAAGTTATGATACAGAATTTGACGTTTATACTTTTCAAAGTGGTAGTAAGTCAGGAAAATTTGTGTACTCATCGGATGGTCTTGATGTACATTTTTTTCCATTTTCTACTGTTAAGGTTCAACGAACGAATAGTTTTCCTAACCAGATTACCGATGATAACGGTGATAATTATTTCTATGACTTTGTCGAAACGGAGGCTTTTAGTAAAAACGGAGCATCCTTTGGTAGCCAGATAACAACCGCGGCGTATTTGACCAAGATGAGTTCTGCTTATGGCGATGAGATAAATTTGTCTTATCTAAGATTCGGTAAAGAGGTGTCCCAGCAAATTGAATCTAAGACATTATTTGATAATAGTGTACCTGCCGGTTCGGTACCAAATACGATTACTCAAACCGATAATCTTGTAACGGATCTAAAACTGACAAGGGTTTCGCAAATTGACTTTAAAAATGGAAAACTTGTTTTCGAATTTTTAAACGCTAATGACCAGATCCGGTTTATCAGGCTTTATAATCATTCTAATCAATTACTCAAGAGTTTTGAATTTATATATTCCTTCCTAGATAATTCCAATTACGTTCACTCTATAAATTCAAACCCTTCTTACCCAAACAAAGGATACAATTATAAACTTGACGCCATCAAAATCACAGATGCCAATGGTACAGAAGTTCAGCGTTATGCGTTCGAATACAACCCATCTGAGAATTTTTATGTTCAAAGTAGGGATATGTGGGGATTCAGAAATGGTAGCCTTCAGACCAACCTGATGCCTGATTATAACACAGACTATAATGGGGGAACTTTGAATGTGGGTAACGGAGCAAACCGGAATCCAAATCCAGTGTATGCGAAAATGGGAACCCTGAAGAAGATAACCTATCCGACTGGAGGTTCAACTGAATTTTTCTACGAAGGCAACAGGATTCAAGGACCAAACAATAGTGTTATTGATGGACCAGGTCTACGTATTCATGAAATCAGGAACAGCATTTCAGGATCAGTTACTGATTCTAAAGTCTATGAGTATCCATCATTTGGTCAGCTCGCAGTTTACCCGATGACCAATTACCTTTATATGTCAACGGAATCCCGTACTTTCCCCCTCTACAAGCTTGAGACCGGGGGCTTTGGTAACGATATATACAAGTCTTATCGCTCGAGAACTTTTTCTTCTGAAATCACTCCGGATTTGCATTTTTTGTTAAACCAGCCAATATTTTACAACCTCGTTACCGAATATACCAATGGCGATCAGCAACAGGGTAAAACTGTTTTTTCTTACGAGGGTAGTTATTACGGGAATCCAAGCCTTTCTCATCCTAAAAGCTTTAACATGACAGGGATTCCACCATTTACGGGTTACTATAATAATATTCAGCAAAGCACCTATGCAAGAAACTATTATTTACCATCATTAGCATTGAACAATTCTCCAAGACTCAGTTCAATGTCAGTCTATAAATATAATCCAGATTCACCTGGATCATATGAATTGGTGAAAGGTACAAATTACCAATATGCACTCAAACCGGGACCAGCTCTTTTAGGTTTAAAGCTATTCAAATACCTTGATTTTCCACAGGATATGGGTAGCTCTCTTTATTACCAGGATAAAGCCGCTAAACAAGATTTTTTTCCTGTGTATGAATTTGTTAATTATGAAATTCCGACGGGCAATTTTGAACTGAGCTCAACTACAGAAACCCAAGATGGCATCACCTCCCAAAAAGTGATAACTTATAATGAAAAACACCTAGAGCAGAGTGAATCAGTCACAAATTCTGACGGAAAAAGTTACCGGACTGAACTGTTTTATCCTTTTGACTTCACTTCTAACCCCACATTAGTATCGTTAGTTTCCTCCAACAGGATTGGATCACCTGTAGAACGCAAAATATTTAATATAAATACAAATACATGGATTGCTGGTAACAGAACTTTGTTCCAGGATTTTGGATCAGGTGTTACAGAACCAGCATCTTTGGAAAGCTATTCTCCATCCAAAGGGTATGAATCCCGAACCTCATTTCAGCATTATAATAACTTTGGTCAGATTCAAAGTTTGTCGAAAACTGGGGGTTCCAAAATCGTTTATGTTTATGCTTACAAAGGAGCATACCCGATTATTGAGGTTTCAAATGCAGAATATAGCAGCATTGAAAGCATTTTAGGTGGGGCAGTACAGATTGCGGCAATCAGGGAGTCTGCGCCTGAGAAATCTGTAGTAGATAACCTTGCTGGTTTACTCAAATCAGCTCTTCCCGATGCCTTCATTACGAGTCATACTTATACCCCTATGATTGGTATGACGAGCCAGACGGATGCGAGGGGTATGACAACATATTATGAGTATGACAGCTTTCAGCGCTTGAAATACATTAAGGATAGGAATGGCGATATTGTTAAGAGCTACTGTTACAATTTTGCAGGCCAACAAGTCGACTGCGGTACGGAAAGTGGACCTCAGCCGGTAACGTATTACAGTGCTGCGCAGAGTGGCAGTTTTACAAAGAACGACTGCGGGATGAACGGGACAGGTGCTACGGTTACTTACACGATTGCAGCGGGAAGCTACACTTCCATCGTGAGCCAGTCAGATGCGGACAACCAGGCTTTGTCGGCGCTTAATTCCGGTGGACAGGCTTATGCGAATGCCAATGCGGGTTGCAGCTATGTTTATCACAGTGCTGCGCAGAGTGGCAGTTTTACAAAGAACGACTGCGGCGTGAACGGGACAGGCGCTACGGTGACTTACACGATTGCAGCGGGAAGCTACACTTCCGGCTTGAGCCAGGCAGATGCGGACAACCAAGCATTGTCGGCGCTTAATTCCGGTGGACAGGCTTACGCGAATGTCAACGCGGGTTGCAGCTATATTTATTACAGTGCTGCTCAGAGTGGCATTTTTACAAAGAACGACTGCGGGGTGAACGGGACAGGTGCTACGGTTACTTACACGATTGCAGCGGGAAGCTATACTTCCGGCGTGAGCCAGGCAGATGCGGACAACCAGGCTTTATCGGCGCTTAATTCGGGTGGACAGGCTTACGCGAATGCAAATGCAGGATGCAGTTATATTTATTACAGTGCTGCTCAGAGTGGCAGTTTTACAAAGAACGACTGCGGCGTTAACGGAACAGGTGCTACAGTTGCTTACACGATTGCAGCGGGAAGCTACACCTCCAATGTGAGCCAGGCCGATGCGGATAATCAGGCATTGGCGGCGCTTAATTCCGGTGGGCAAGGCTATGCGAATGCCAATGCAAGCTGCAGTTATATTTATTACAGCGCTGCTCAGGGTGGAAGTTTTACAAAGAACGACTGCGGCGTGAACGGAACAGGTGGTACAGTTACTTATACGATTGCCGCGGGAAGCTATACTTCTGGCATGAGCCAGGTAGATGCGGACAATCAGGCATTATCAGCGCTTAATTCTGGCGGACAGGGCTATGCGAATGCAAATGCAGGGTGCAGCTATATGTATTATAGTAATCTTCAAAGTGGAACCTTCACCCGTAATAACTGCGGGGCAAACGGGACAGGTGGGAGTGTAACCTATAGCATCCCAGCTGGAAGCTATACCTCATCAGTCAGCCAGGCAGATGCAGACAATCAGGCACTTTCGGCGCTTAATGCGGGTGGCCAGGGTTATGCAAATGTCAATGCAGGGTGTAGCTACCTTTACCAAAGTAATGCCCAGAGTGGCAACTTCACCAGAAGCAACTGCGGGGTGAACGGGACAGGCGGTACGGTAACCTATACGGTTGTGGCTGGCAGTTTCACTTCTGCTATCAGCCAGACGGACGCGGACAGCAAGGCCCTTGCCGCATTGAATGCCGAAGGACCGGGTTATGCGAACCTGAATGCTGGCTGTAGTTATATCTATTACAGCGTAGCGCAGAGTGGAAACTTTTCAAGGACGAACTGTGCACCCGGGGGTACGCCGGGCTCGGTCAATTACAGTATCCCGGCCGGTAGTTATACCTCAACGGTAAGCCAGGAGGATGCGAACACCCAGGCTGCCAATGCCCTTTTTGCGGGAGGCCCGGCTTATGCGAATGCAAACGCAGGCTGTACTTTTTACAATGTGGCCATAGGAGGGGAATACCAGAAGACCGACTGTGATGAAGGCGGTGTGGGAAGTTTTGTGCCTTATTCTATTGCAGCGGGCACTTACAGCTCAACCATCAGCCAGGCGGATGCAGACAACCAGGCAGGTGATGCGCTTCATGTTCAGGGACCGGCGAACGCGAGGGCTAACGGTACCTGTACCTATTACAATAATGAGCAGCGGGCAAACTTTACGCGTGACTGCGGTCCGGGGGGTGTTGGGAGTACGGTAAGCTATGTGATAAACGCAGGTACTTATACTTCCAACATTAGTATTGCCGATGCGAACGCCAAAGCCCTCGCGGCGGTCTATGCCGGTGGCCAGGATTACGCGCAGGCAAACGGGACCTGTACCTATTCAAATGCAGCTCAAAGTGCGGATTTTACACGTAACAATTGTCCTTCGGGAGCGCTTTCAGGAAGTATTACGTATACTATCGCTGCGGGCAGTTATACCTCAACCATCAGCCAGGAACATGCGGACCTTCAGGCTGGCAATGCTTTGCTTTCCGGCGGGCAGTCTTATGCCAACATGCATGCAACCTGTACATTTTACAACAGCGCGCAGAGCCGTGCGATTGCCAAGAACGACTGTGGTAGCGGTGGTCCCTCAACCCCGGTGACTTATACTGTAGCGGCAGGGACTTACAGTTCTACTTCTTCCCAGGCAGCAGCTGACCAACTGGCGATAAATGATATCGATGCGAACGGACAGCTTTATGCCAATGCGCACGGTACATGTGCGGTCGAGTTTACGCTGGATGTTGTCCAGCATACCTACAGCGTAGGAGAAAATATCAACATCTACTTCCAATATACTGGGGGGGACACTGTAAATTATGAGCTGATAGTGACCAATCCCGATGGCAGCTCCACCTCGTTTGCCCCAAGGAGAAGGAACCTGTTCCAGACAACAACCATGCAGTCGGGCCAGTATCTGGCCATGGGCAGGACCATTAGCAGTTCGGGTGTGGAAAGCCCATGGTTGCCGGTTTATTTTTCAGTTAACTAATCAGAAGTAGGGTGTTTAAATGCATATAAAGATGAAGAATCGCTTATTACATATATCGTTTGTTTTATTATTACCGTTTCTGACCCTTGGTCAGCAACCGACCAGTTCAAAGAATTTCGTTATGGAAAGTACGGTACGTGCTGCGGGTCATAAAACGGGTCAAAGCCTCAATGGCCTGCCTGTAGATTCGGTGAACCGTGTGGTGCGTTACCTTGACGGTCTTGGCCGTCCGCTCCAGGATGTGAACTGGCAGGGTAGTCCTGGCAGAAAAGATATGATTCAGTTATATGAATACGATGCCTTTGGCCGTGAGGTTAAAAAGTACAGTCCCTATGCAGAGCAGCAGTCCGGGGACGCAGGGTTCAAGGGTGCTGCATTTTCGAACCAGTCGGCTTTTTATAGCCCTTCGGGCTGGGACGGGCATGTAAAGAAAACGGATTATCCCTTTAGCTTATCGGTCATTGAACCCTCGCCGCTGAACCGCGTGGCAGAGCACGGCGCTCCGGGGCAGGCATGGCAACCGATTCCGGACAGTAACCTTGGGCACACCTCCAAGATTGAGTATGGGACAAACGGGGAAAACGATGTTAAATGCTGGACACCAACTGTCAATGGAGCCGGTTCCACCTTTTACCCTGCTGGCAGGCTTTATAAAACGGTGCAGAAGGATGAAAACTGGACAGGTGGCAGAACCGGGACCCAAGAAGAGTTCAAAGACCTTCAGGGCAGGGTAGTATTGAAAAGAGTATGGAAAGATGAGAGTATCAGCCATTCGACTTATTATGTCTATGATGATCTGGGCAACCTTCGTTATGTGCTTCCGCCGGCGGTGAATGCACATGGTAAATACCCGCTGGACAGTTTTGATGAAACTCAGCATGTGTTTGTTTCCTATATCTATGCCTACCACTATGATAGCCGCAACCGCCTTCAACAGAAAAAGGTGCCGGGCAAGAGCTGGGACTGGCTGCTTTACAATAACCTTGACCAGTTGGTCATAACCCAGGACGGCAACCAGCGTGCCCACACGCCGCAACAGTTCAGCTTTAATAAATATGATGCTATGGGAAGACTGATATTATCCGGGGACTCGGAGTGGCCGGGCACTTTTGCGGATACCAGTGTTGCCAATATAGACAGGGGCTTCCTTCTTGGTGCTGCTGTGCTTGAAGCGGAAACGGTAATGTGGGAGACACGCGATAACAACAACAGTGAGACAGGCTATACCGATTTGGCAATGCCTCAGGCGGTCATCTTCGGTTTCCCTTTGACCAGGAACTACCGGGTGATAAACTATTATGATGACTATGGGTTCAATGGCAACAGCTTTGGCGGGCCTTCACAGACCCAGCCGGGCACATTGCATACCAAAGGCTTACTGACAGGCTCAAAAGTATCTCTTGAATACTCATCGGATAAGATCCTTTCTGCGAACTATTATGATGATTTCGGCAGGGTTATCCAGACGCGGTCAGCAATTAACGGCCTTGGTCTGGACGTGACCAACCATGCATATAACTTTGCAGGTGAACTTACTTCCAGCCAGCGGAGTTATACGGCCTATGGCCAGACGACTAATGTTGGCAGCCGCTACAGCTATGACCACCAGGGAAGGAAAATGCAGAGCTTCTCAAAGATAAATGCCCAGGATGAGGTGGCGCTGAGCAAACATGATTATAATGAGCTTGGTCAGCTAAAAGCCAAAAGTCTGCACGGGGTAAACGGCACATTTGCCCAGCAAACGGCCTTTGGGTATAATGAAAGGGGCTGGCTGAAAAGTTCACTGTCGGATGAATTCAGCATGGACCTAAAATATGAGGACGGCACTTTTGCGCAGTACAACGGCAATATCTCTGCCCAGCACTGGGGGCTGGGGCTGACCCGGCCGAATGTATTTACCTACCGTTATGACAGGCTGGACCGGCTGAAGAGTGCGGTAAGCACGGGCATCAGCATGGGCGAGGAGCTGGAGTATGATGAGATGGGGAACATCACTTCGCTGAACCGGGATAACCTGGGTCTGAAGCAATACAGCTATGACGGCAACAGGCTGCTTTCGGTGAGCGGACTGACCGGGCAATACCAATATGATAAAAACGGTAACACGGTTGTCGACGGTCGCAATGGGATGAACCTGACTTATAATGTGAACAACCTGCCGATAGCGGCCAATGACGGGGTGAATTATATCGGCTATGTTTATGATGGGAATGGCGTCAAAAGGGCAAAGGGTGTCAATGGTGGCCAGCAGCATACCTATGTGGAGGGGATTGAGGGGAACGGAACTGATGTTGTGCTTATCCATACCGATGAAGGCGTGGCCCAGAATAATGGCGGGGTGTTTACTTATCAATATAACTTAAGCGATCACCTTGGAAATGTGCGTTATACTTTCGATATTTATGGCGGGGTGAAGAGGAGGTTGCAGTCGGATGACTACTATGCTTTCGGGAAGCGGAAGTCCTCGGGTTCACCGGTAAGCCTGAACAATAAGTACCTCTACAATGGCAAGGAGATGCAGGATGAACTGGCTTCGGCGGGAGAGGATGGTCAGCTGGATTACGGGGCAAGGTTTTATGACCCGGTGATTGCAAGGTGGAATGTAATAGATAGATTGCATGAATATCATTTTGAAACAACTCCATATCATTACGTCTTGAATAACCCAATGAAATACTCCGACCCCTTTGGATTAGATACATTGAACGCAACTAAAATTACACCAGAGCAATGGAAAAACTTTAAGGCTAATGATGTTTTAAGTATTGAATTTACATTCACTGCACCAGCTGGAAAGGATCAAGGAGCATTAGGGATGTCAATGGTAGGATTGGTAGGAGCAGGGATAGAGGGGGCTCTATTTAATAAGAAGTCTTGGTACGCCCTTGATAAAATGAGAAATTTTTCTCAGAAGTACTACGGAAATCAGTACAATACTTCGAACGCTATATCGCAATCAAAGAGTATATCTAAGGGGTTAGCGACAAAGTTCAAGATTGGGGGGTATGTCTTAGGAGCGTATGGTATGAGAAGTGCCTACGTAGATTTCTCGGAAGGAAAACTTCAATACAACGGTCGTCCGATGAGTCACACCGGACTTGTACTTGAAGAAGGAAGTGGTGTAATTGGTCTAACCACAGGTATTTATGGCGCTGGATGGGGCGTTGGATGGGAAATTGGAAGGGGAATTGCAGGAATGGATTCTTATCGTAAAAACTTTAGACCCGTACTTCAGGATTTTTTAGGAGTTGAACGAGATGAATATCCGAAATTCCAGAAAAAGCTGGAAGCGATAATTAATAAACAATAATGGACAAAATATATTATTTTTACTTTTTATTTTATAAAAATGTAATTAGAGATGACGAGCCTCATCTTTTAACAATACTGGTATTAAGTGCATCTTGTTCCTTTCCAGTTATGACTGTTATAGATCTATTATATGGGTTATTTTTTTGCAAAACTATTGGAACTTGGAATGGCTTAATAATAATTCCAATCATGATTTTTATAAATTATACATATTTTTTTAAAAGTAAAAGGTATGTAAAGATTATAAATGATAAGCCTCTTTTTTTTCAGAACTTTTTTATATCATGCATTATAACTGCGGCGTTTTTTATTTTGACTGCATCACCAATGTTCATCGTTCCTTTTTATTTAAAAGAAATTTTAGATGGTTGTCAATAGCAGAATTGGATTCGTAAACTATAATACTAAAGCATCACATCTATTGATAAGGAGGTATGATATATTATTTATTTTGAGTACAGCTCCTTGATGTATTATCATACTAATGAATTTAACAAAGAAAACACTTAATGATCTGCATGCACGTTTAATATTCTTGGTTGAATTTAGAAAAAAGTATAATGTTAAATAATTTTTGGAAAGGCAGTTTTTTAATAACATCGGGAGGCTGTTATCCCTACATGTAGTTCTGGCTCAGGCATCAATCAGGCAGATTCAGACAACCCCAGGCATTGAATGCACTTAATTCGGGTGATTGGGCCTATACGAATGCCAATGCAGGCTGCAGTTATATATCCTACAGGAATGTTCAGTATGGCAACTTCAACATATTAACTGCTGACCGAATGCTCAGGGTGAGGTAATCACCTATACCGTTCCTGCGGGAAGCTATACATCGGCGGTTAGCCAGGCAAATGCAGGCGGATGGGTACTGAATGCATTTAATTCAGGCTGCCAGACTTATGCAAATGCAAACGGGGGGTGTGCGTATATGTATTCGAAAAGTGTTCAGATCACAAGGATTCGTCAACAAGTTTAATGGATGAGTTTGTTTCTGGTAATTATGTAACGACGGTGTTCGCCTTGTCTCGTTAAATCCTAATACGGTGCTCAAAGTGGATAAACCAGAATGGATTGACCCCTGTCTACCAGCAGTAAATTTATTTTAAATCATTGAATGTTTTTGTGTTAGCATTTTGGCGAGTAGGGGGCAAGTAGATTGGTTTTTCCAACATGTTAGCAATGAGGTGTTTGGGTCCACCAACAATAACATTGGTCCATTCTCTATTTGGCTAAACCATTCTTACGCCTAAATTATCATTATCCACAAAAACGTGCCTAATGTAAAGTTGAGCCTCCAACATAATTAAAGCATCTATTACTTCATCTCTAGTAAGTTCTAAATCTTTAGCTAAAATATTTGCGTTAAATTTTCCACCCTCAGCACCCTTTAACGTAGTATTAAGATAGTCTAACACTATTTTCTTGTTTTTATTGGCAGCATCATTCATTCAACAAATATAATATCTATTCTAAAAAAGAATAGAACAGAATGGCAAGTACTTTTGCCATCCAATATAAATCATGGGCTTGAGATAATTATTTTTTGAAAAGTGCTCTTAGCTTAGATTTTTTTCATAGCCCAGCATTTCAAATAGCCTAGCTTCATATTTAGGCAAAAGAGAATTTAAAAAAGATTCCAAATGTCTGTTGTTTTCCTTAATGACCAGGTCGATTAATTGGACTTTTTTCTTCTTATACTCCATAAGCTTGTATCTGGTAAACGCAGGGCGAAACATTTTTTTGAGTTGATCGTCCATTTTAACTCCAATGGCTTCCTGTTTAAAGAAAAAAAGGCCATAATAAGTGTCAATCTCGTCTTTTTCTTGATCTTCATAATATCCCCTGTGGCTATTCAGATGCCTAAGTCCAATGAGATTTTCGAAAGTTTTGAAATAGTTATGTGCGTGAACTAATGGGGTTCTGTCGATGGTAATATCTTTAATATATTAGGCCATCTGCACTTCATTTGTATTAAACCTAAACCATAAACTTCGTTAACCATTAAAAGCATAATTTCATGGACAGTATGTACTTTGTGATAAAGTGCTTCTATATGATACTGTATGTATTCCAACTGCGAAATTCCATTGGCCAGATAGTGCTTGCGAAACGGATACCTGTTGATATATAATCTGATGTGTTGCAACTGTTCACTAGTATTGCGCAGTGCAGATTGTAGGCGGAAAATCCTAGACGCATATCTTTCGTCCTCATTTAACAGGTGATGGTTATTCTCGCCTTCCACATAACCGGTTCTTTGCTCGAAACCTTTGAAGGAATCCGATAAGTCCTCAAGAAGGCGTTCTGAAAAATAGTTCATCAGAAAATCGTTCTTGGAGTAAGTGAATGTCACTTTTTGATCTCCAGTATCAATGTGTATCATATCTTTAATTATTAGATAGCGTCAACAGTTTAAAATAGATTTGTTTTGATTACTGCTAAGTTATTTTTTTTGCCAGATGGGGATAAAGCACTTGTATTCTTTTCTTTTTCTCCTCGGTATCAGCTCTGTCAATCATCCTTTGATAGATGTTTGATTTAAGGTAGTGGGTGTCGGTGCCGATGTGAAAAAAGTCGGTGATAAAATCAACTGATAATTCAAGTAACCAGGTCATCTCGGTCAGGCCTGCCAATTCAAATAATATCACAGTATCGTCCAATGGGTTATCATCGTACTTGATGAATTGTTCTTTAAAGCCTCCCGGGATTTTGCCAATATGGTCTACTAATTTGTAAAGAGGATCGAGTACCAATATTTGGAAAAGCGAATCATCATGGTTGTTGCTTATCATTGAATCTACCGTTGTTTGGTAGATTACCTGAAGCTTGTGGCTCTTGGGCGCCTGGATTCCAATTAATGAAAGATAGGCCTTGCAGAAAACTTCCACATAGAAAGTCAGGTTGTGGAATATAGCTGGCGATAAATCAGATAATTCCTCAAATCTACGGGAGTCTATGTCGTATACTTTTTCATCTTTCACAACTTCTATCGCTTTGTTCAATAGGAGAGATATAACAGTATACTGCACTAGACATGAATTGACCGCCCGGTTTGTGGTAGGCTTTTTTCTGGCCACCAAACCATGGGTGCTTATCCAGACATACCCAAATTCACTTTCGGAGATATGTAATTTTCGAACTGGATCGTAATGGTAGTATCTGCTTTCAAAGTCTTCATAAGATATATTTAACGCTTCAATTAAAAGCGACAAGCAGCTCTCTTTCGGGAAATTTGAATAGGTGGGCAAATGCTACTTTTTGTTCGATTTCAGTAACAATTTCGTCCAACTGTATCTGGTTAGATATCAAAACGTACCGCTCATCTTTTTTGGTTACAAACTCCATTAAGCTATTGAATTTTTTATCAAAGCTAAAGATACTTTTTCTACTTATTCCTGGGGCTGATCTTGGGGATTGTCAAACCACCTAAGTTTCTCGCTTCATTTTTGAGCTTTCAATTTCTTAGATTATGGTTAATTTTAAAAACAGTAAAATCAATTCTGATGGGGATTTTGGCTTGGGGCTGGGTAGAATGCTAGGCCGTAAGCTCCGCCCGAAACCTACACAAATACGCCTTAAAATCAGGCGGCTGCTCAGGTCATTCCCTCCTCTTTCGGAGCTACAAAACAAGCCAAAAAACGATCGGTAATTAACCGGTTGACTCTGTTCCGGAGGAACTTCGGGAGGCGTTTTTACGGCAAACCCCTGTTTGCAGCAAGATGTCTTTTTGTAGACAAAAATTATCTTGCCCTGCCAGCGCAGGGGGACTTTGCATCGGAACTCGCAAAGTCTGAAATCAACAAAATGTCAACAGCAGGATGGGTAGGAAAAAAGCGAAAAACCAGGACGAACTTTTGGTGCACCTGCTCCGGGTAAGGGTAAGTGATGCAACGATGAAGCTGCTGGAAAAACTCCTGGCAGAATCTTCCTGCAGATCAATCGGCGAGGTAGGAAGGAAACTGCTTTCCAGGGAACGCATTAACTGTTTCTATCGGGATGCCTCGCTGACCGGGCCAATGGAGGAACTGGCGCTGATAAGGAAAGAACTGAAATCCATCGGGGTAAACATCAACCAGCAGACCCGTTATTTCAATGCGGTGAAGTCGCAGGCCGAAAAGGAGTTTCATGCAAAAAGAACGGCCGAGCTTTATCAGAAAATCGATGCCAGGGTGGAACGGCTCTTTCCGCTGATCTCTAAACTCGCTGAGAAATGGTTGCAAGGATAAGCTGTGGGAAATCAATCCGGGGTGTGCTGGTTTATAACGAAGATAAGGTAGTCAAGGGGGAGGCGAAGATTATCCTGGCCAGCGGCTTTGCTACCGAGATTGATAGGCTCAGCTTCCACCAGAAACTCTTTAGGTTTGAGCAGCTGACTATGCTGAATTCGAGGAGCAAGGTGAATGCGATGCACATCTCGCTGAATTTTCATCCGGATGACCGGCTGGATTCAGCAACGATGCAGCAGATTGCATCAATATATATGGAAAAGATTGGGCTGGGCGAGCAGCCCTATATCGCTTATGCGCATTTTGATTCGGCTCATCCGCACCTTCATATTGCTACCGTGCTTATCGGTCGTGACGGGAAGCGGATAAATACCGATGGAATAGGAAGAAATCTTTCTGAGCCTGCCCGAAAGGCGCTGGAAATTAGATATGGATTGGTCAAGGCTGAAGGGCGAAAGCTTTCCAATGAACTTTACCTGAGGGTAGCTGAATACGGGGCTTCTGAGACCAAAAAACAAATTGGTAACATTACAAAGGCGGTGATGCGCGACTATGCCTATTGCTCTTTTGCGGAATACAAGGCCGTGCTGGCGCAGTTCAATGTGCTGGTTGACCGGGGATTTGAGGATTCGGTGATGTTTGAGAAAAAGGGACTGGTATACTCGATTGCGGGTCAGGATGGAAATCCGGTAGGCGTGCCGTTCAAGGCGAGCGCTTTTTACAATGGGGCAACGATGAAGGAACTGGAAAAAAGGTTTGAAAAGAATGCTGAAATTCGGCTTGCCCATAAGCAAGGCATTAAGGAAAGAATTGACGGGGTATTGGACAGATACGCTTCAGTGAAAAAGGAAACGCTGATAAAAGAACTGGCCAGAGAGCAGGTGGCGTTAGTGCTGAGGAGGAATGATTCCGGGTTGATTTACGGGCTGACCTTTATTGACCATAAGAAGCGGACGGTTTTTAACGGAAGTGATCTGGGGAAAGGTTATTCTGCTAAGGCTTTGGTGGAAAGATTTTCAGATAGGGATGAGCCGAAGGTTTATTTAAGGAAAGAGGTACAATCTGATTATTTGGAGAAGGATTTGGGGCAGGGCGAAAAGCGGAGCGATGCAGTTGAAAGTTTATTGGACGGGCTGCTTAAAAAGGCGGATTATGATGATCCGGCTGTTATCGGAAAGAAAAGAAAGAAAAGACCGGGTGAAGAGCAAACGCAGGCTTTGTGAAGTGCAGTCGACTTATTTGCTGTCATATAAGTTTAAGTGCCGGATTTCATAGTACTAAAAATTAAAGGAAATGGAAGGATAAGTATAAGTTTAGTTCATATCTTTTTATAAGTTATGTAAATTTACATATAAATTTGTTTTATGCTTTTAATTGACTAATTTTGCTATGTAAATTTACATATATGAGTTCAGAAAGCTTTTTAAATGAATTTCAAAAATTGCTTAATCCAGTTGAAAGATGGAATGGTGAGCCAAAAACCCTAAAGGAAATTTTCGAGAGCAAACTCGAACAATATGGACTGACGTTTAATCAGGCTGAAAAATTACTTTCTATGCAGAACCGTTCGCTTCAAGGGATATTGGATAATTCCGCAAAGAGAGTAGATGTAGTAAACCTATTGAAGCTTGGTCAATTCCTTGGCCTGAATACGGAGACTCTTGTAAAATATTACATCAATGAGGCGTCTGTCGATTTAGTAAATGAGCTAAACGATGCAAGGAAGAAAAGTTACATCGTTGCTAATTTTGACTTGAAAAATTTACTTAAGGGCAAGTTTCTTAGTTCAAAAAGTGACTTTGATGAAATTGAGGAACGAATTACTACCTATTTCGGCCTGGATAATATTTATGAATATTCCGACAAGAGCTATATACCAGCTTTCAGTAGAACAAAGCGTTCAGCAAATCTCTTAATGAGAGAGTTTTGGGTAAGGTCTGCTGTGATGCACTTTGAAAAGATAAATAACCCTAATGAATTTGATAGAGCCGGATTAATCAGCTTGATACCTAAGATTCGACCTTATACGATGAATGTTGAACGCGGTTTGCGAGTTGTGACCCAGGCACTTTATAATGTCGGGCTTACTGTAATTTATCAGCCGCACCTACCTACAACTCAGGTTCGTGGGGCAACTTTTTTTGTGGATGGTAAGCCCGGTATCGTTCTAACCGATCTAAATAAGAATTATGCGACCATTTGGTTTGCCCTGATGCACGAGATATATCATGTGCTTTATGACCTTGAGGAAATCGAAAAGCAGACCTTTCATCTTACTGGTGAACCTGATCTTTTCCTATTACAGGAAGACAAGGCGAATGAGTTTTCTCGCGACTACTTGTTCTCAAAGGAGAAATCAAAGTACATATCTAGTTATATAAGCTCCCCTCACATTGTTAAGGAGTATGCTCAAAAAAACCAGGTGCATCCCGCGTTTGTGTATAACTTCTATTGCTTCGATCAGGAGAAGGAATACAATAAGAAACAGTGGGGAAGATTTACAAACCAGCAGCCTGATGTAAAACTAGCGCTTTCGGAATTGAACATCAACACTTTCGAAAACCATAATATAGAACAAACCATCGAATACCTAAATGCAAACATTTTTAATATATAATTATGGCAAAGAATAATAAGGCGAAAAAAATCTCGCAGACTGACAAAGAGAAAGAGCTGGAAAAACTTGGGATTTTAGCCAGTACCGAAAATGTTAAGGGAGAACAACTTTTCTTAAATGAAAACGGAAATTTTGAGAAGGCGCAGGAGTTGAAAGAAATGCTCCAAGGAAATACAGAAGATCCAGAAAAAAAGTTTGATATATATTATAAAGGAATTCAGAAGATATTGATAAGTAATCTTCCAAAAGGAAAAGAGAACAAACTGGCTAGAAATTACATCTATGAAGAAAAAAATACGTACCTCACTCGTGGCAAGCGTAAAAACAAATTTGGAATAAGGGGGGCGGACGGAAGAATGGGTTATATTTCTGATGCGGAAGAAATGTTGCAGTTGATCATGGATTGGATTTTTACTAATGGTACTATGGTAGACCTTTACAATAAATTAAGAGAAATTAATATTTTAAAAGGTTACGGGAAGCCAACTGTATAGTTTTAAGTAATCTTTTTTACTGTTCTGTTGTTGCGTTCATAGCCTTCTAAATCTAGGATTCGCATGACATTTTTGATCATAAAGCCTTTATTGCCAATATTTATTCTCTAAGCTTCTTTTTTATGGTACCACCAAGGGGATTGTCAATACCATTGAATAAATTAGTTGTCTTTTGTTCCCATGAATACAGGGGAAGACGTGCAGGGACTGCGCAAAATTATTGATTTTACAAGGCTGCTGAGTATTTTTATTCTGGCGATACACTTTTATTTAAGCTGTTACCAGGCTTTTCAGGATTGGGGATGGACGGCCGGGATAACTGACAAGATTACCGGGAACATTGCAGAGACCGGTTTATTTGAAGGTTTTTTCAGGGCGAAGCTAGCGGCTTTGCTGCTGCTGGTGATTTCTCTTATCGGTGTGAAGGGAAAGAAGGATGAGAAGATAACATTGAAGCCCATCATTATTTATTTAGTTGTTGGGGCGGGTCTTTATTTTGCCAGTACGTTGTGTTTTCTTTTGCTCAGTCTTTTGCCCGGCCACAAGGCAATCGTTTCAGTACTTTATATCGGTTTGACCTGCCTAGGCTATCTGCTGATGCTTGCTGGCGGAGGCCAGCTGTCCAGGCTGTTAAAGGACAAGCTGAAAGAGGATATCTTCAATGAAGAGAGCGAAACTTTTCCGCAGGAAGAGCGGCTGCTTGAGAATGAGTTTTCCATTAACCTACCGGCTAAGTATAGGCTGGGGAAACTGGTTCGGGAAAGCTGGATAAATATCATCAACCCATTCAGAGGTCTTCTGGTGGCGGGGACCCCGGGTGCGGGTAAGAGTTATTTTGTCATCAGGCACATCATCGACCAGCACATCCTTAAGGGCTTTTCAATGTTCATCTATGATTTTAAGTTTGATGACTTGAGCAGGATAGCCTACAATAAACTGATAAAGTATGCGGGGAATTATAAGGTCAGGCCGAAGTTCTTTGTGATAAATTTTGATGATTTAAACAGGACTCACCGCTGTAATCCGCTTGACCCCCAGGCGATGGAGGACATTACCGATGCGACGGAGGCTTCAAGGACCATTATGATGGGGCTGAACAGGGACTGGATAAAAAAGCAGGGGGACTTTTTTGTGGAAAGTCCCATTAATTTTTTAACGGCCTGCATCTGGTATTTGCGCAGGTATGAAGATGGCAGGTTCTGCACGCTTCCGCATGTGATAGAGCTGATGCAGAGTGATTATGATCCGCTTTTTGCGGTACTCAAAACCCAGGAGGAGATCAAGGTGCTCATCAATCCTTTTATTTCGGCTTACCGCAACAATGCGATGGCGCAGCTGGAGGGGCAGATTGCCTCGGCAAAGATTGGGCTGGCCAGACTGTCTTCGCCGCAGTTGTATTATGTTTTAAGCGGGAGTGATTTTACTTTGGATGTGAACTGTCCGGAGGAACCCAAGATTGTCTGCGTGGGCAATAATCCGCAGAAGTTGCAGGTCTATGGCGCGGTTTTGTCTTTGTATATTTCCAGGATGATTAAGCTGGTGAACCAGAAGGGTAAACTAAAATCTTCACTTGTGTTTGATGAGTTTCCGACGATTTATTTTAATAATATGGATGCTTTGATTGCGACAGCGAGATCGAATCAGGTCTCGACCTGTCTTGCGGTGCAGGATTTCTCGCAGCTGACCAAGGATTATGGTTCGGAGCAGGCGGATGTGATTACGGGGATTGTGGGGAATGTGATTTCGGGGCAGGTGACTGGCGATACAGCGAAGCAGTTGTCGGAGAATTTTGGGAAGATTTCCCAGCGCAAGGATTCGATGAGCATCAATAGTTCTGATACCTCTATCACCCGGGCCACGCAGATGGATTACGCGATTCCGGCGAGTAAGATTGCGAGCTTATCGGCTGGTGAATTTGTGGGGGTGGTGGCGGATAATCCCGAGCAGAAGATTAAACTGAAGATGTTTCATGCTGAGATTCAGAATGACCATGAGGCGATTGCAAGCGAGGAGTCGGGTTATGTGGGGATTCCGGTGGTAAAGAGGGTGAGTGCGGAGATGGTGGAGGAGAATTATAAGCAGATTAAAAGGGAGATTTTTGAACTTTTGAAAACCGAGTGTGCAAAGCAGGAGGTCAGGGCGGAGGTGAAGGAGAGTAAGAAAAGGGGGAAGTCCGGGACGGGTAAGGGAGAAGAAAAAGCGCAGTCTTTTTGATCTTCTTTTGCTATTTTCCACGTGTCATAATGGTTAACAAGCTACTTATTTTAACCCTTAATTCGTCAAATGTTAAGATTTCAACATCTTTGCTATTGTTTCTATAAAGTTCAAAAGCACCTTTTTGTTTTGCCGTTAACTTCGAATAGTTTCCAATTAAAACCAATGCTTTGGGGTTAAAGCTCTGAACTTCATTGCTTCCTTTCATTAATGTATAATATTCTTTTTGGAAGTGATCTCTTTGGTTGAGAACCTGACCGACACAACCGGAAAGTTCTTTTGAGGCTGCAAACACATCATCACCTCTATACGGAATTGAAATAAATATATCTGCAAGATGAGTTTTAATCTCAACAAATGAGACATTGGTGCTTAAGCCACCTTTGATCAAAAAATCGTTAAACTTTCCCCCTTTATTATCAATCTTGGTGCCACCAACGAAAGCCTCGTCCTGATGTAATATTACTGGTTGGGCAAATAATGTTGAAAATATCCAACTATGAGTTTCCAAAAAATTCTGCCACTTTTTTTCAAGTCCTTTGGTATCCGAGGTGATTTTAAAAAGCTTATCGAATTCATCTAGCGCTGCTTTGATAAATTTATTGTCAATAATCTCCTTGGTTTTGGAAAGATTTGAATCAGTGAAGAAGTTCGGTAATAAGGTTAGCTTTTCAAAAAGTTCTTTGATTGCTTGCTTGTCTGCTTCACTAAATTCTGACATTGAATTGCCCCAATCCAGAAGGGTTGCTGCAAGAGCACCAGAAGTATATGTTTTTGGAGGTGCTGCAAATTCCTTTGGAAAATAATCATGAAGGTACTGTTGACCCGCCCGTTCTCGTTCAAGCTTTTGTTTCTCAGAAAGGCTGGAAAATGCGACATTTAGTTCTGCAAGTTTAGCCTCGTTCAGATAGATTATCCCCCTTTTTAAATCCAGCTTTAGAGGGCCACCCTTTTCGATGACTACTTCAGTAATTTTAAGTTTATCTAATATCTCACTGATTGGCCTTAACACTTTAGTAAAGCCGTAACCAAACGTAAAGACTTTATAAACCCCTACGGGTATTTTTTTTCCAAAACCTATATAGGTGAATTTTCCAATATTTGTATATTTTGCTTTCCCTTTATAGGGAGTTGGGTAATGAATTTCCTTATCTTCCTTTAAATAAACCTCCCTGGATTTTTGATCCACTTTGTTTTCTGAATCCTTAAAGAAGTAAACTTCTTTTGAGCTATTTGTAACTTTATGATATTCTAATGGTTTGTCTTGAGTAAGTGTTTTTGCCATGATGAGTTATACTGTTAATATAAAGCTACTTAAATTTAGATAATTTTTTGAGTCTATGGAAAATGCAGATAGAATAGATCGCGAATTGAGACATGAATTAGCAGGTATTTGGTATATCAGCGACCAATATGGTGCAAAAATATTGGTAAAAATTCCGTCCTCAACTATCAAAGCCATTTTAATGGGATGCATTATTGAATTGCTTTTTGCAGTGGATGGCGATTTTAGTCCAAATATTCTCCTCTCAGGTTTAAGGGTCTTTGATGACCCGGTTCATCCACAACTCCTGATGAATCCTGTGCAATATCGAAAAGATCACTTGGCCATTATAAAGATCATGCATCTTGAAAAGGTACAAATACAGTTCTGTAATGAACTGAATGCGATCCAGAGTTTTGGAGACTTGTATGTAAGTGATAAAGATCGGCATGATGTTCATTGTCTGATGAGTAATCCGAGACGTTTTGATACTGACCGAGATTTTACGCAGCTAAATCTTTCGTTAGATAAGTTTCAAGCTGTGCTCAACAAGACAACATCAACTGCTGATATGCATCTTTTAGCAGTTAAAGCAACATATCGGCAGGTCGAAAGTATTGTTAATTCATATATTGAGGCTGAACAAACTGTCCAGACAAATATTGAGGATTCGTTTGAGGGCAATCAATTCGAAAAGGAGATTTATGTGGTGATTAGGTCTTTATTTAATAAGGATGCTTACCACAGTCCACTTGTAAAATCAAAAACGGGGTATCGGGAACTGATAGATATTTTTGCCATTTCAGATTTTGGTGTTTTTCTCATCGAGGCGAAAGCCCTTGGTGTTTATGAGGCGGTTGAAGGACGAACCATGGAGAGAAAGGTGTTGGGGTTACAGAAGCAGATAAAAAAAGCAGTTGGCCAATTAGTAGGAGCCTCAAAGACTATAATTGATGGCACAAAAATATTCTATAAACAGGATAGGGAGCTTTTATTTGATAGAGCACTATTTCCACATGGCATTGTCCTGATTTCCGAGATGTTACCTTTTGGCGATTGGGAACCTACCATTGCCCTAATCATAGATACCATGTCTGAGTGTAGAATGTTTATTCATGTCATGGATCTAAGGGAAATGATGCAATTTATAGGCTATTCGAACAATGATAGAAACATCTTTGATGATTTGCTGATGCAGAGAGCCAAGAAATTTGTTGAACGGCCTACACTTCATGCCCGGTATAATTTTTTTGAAAAGTAAACTGACTATGGATATGTCTACCAACAAATTTTGCACTTCAAAAAACTTTACTTTTGCTGATTGCTCCTATGCAGGACACAGTTTAGTGCATAGTCTATATCGGCTCACCTTAACAGACCCCTAATATGTCAGTACCTCAATTGAAATGTTAAGTTGACATAAAGTGTAATATTTACACAAAGTTGACCTGTAATTTGCCTGTTTTGAGCTTGGGGTCATTGGCAATTGTTAGCTGGTATTGAAACTCAAATCCCTTCATGTAATCTAATGTTTCGAAAGATACAGCGAGCTTGCTGAACTTAAATGATTGATGATGCTTTAGATAGCTACACTTCATGTCAACCTGAAGGCCGTTGTCTTGGTTAATGGAGATCCAAGGTTTTGGAATATGAGACGATGGCATTTGCGGAGGGGGTATTGCTTTCTGCATTTCATTCGACTTGGTTAATAACTGGTCGAGAGGAAGTGGCTTCTCCGGTGGAACAGGTGGTTGCGGTGACGGATTGAATGTCTCAGCCAGTTCGATGTTTGTCCCATTTGGAAATCTTAGGCATAGATCAATATTCTCTGCTGGAACATTCCCTTCGTTATACATTTCAAGTTCAATCTCGATTGAGAGAAGCTGTGTGATGTGCCAATTGTAGATCGCTGGAAGAAATTCGTGCTCATAAGTTTCAAAGAACCAGTCGAGCTCTTGATCATATCTTTTGGCTTCGGTATACATCATGCTTTCGGCAATGGCGCTGCGGAAAATGAGGTCCCGCTGGGTGGGCATTTTAAATGGTGTTTTGTGGTAGGTGTACTTTTTTCTAACCTCTTCCATCTTTTGGGCGCGGTATTGATCGAGGGTCATTGTTCCCTGAAACTCTGGGAAATTTATGTGTTTTCTTTTCCCTTCAAAAAACAGGTCGACTTTGGGTAAACGGTTTTTCAGTTCATTGTTCTCTCTGACCAGTTTTTGCAACTTGACTTCATTTTCGTCAGGCTCTTCTGCTAGCAGTTCGGTATCTTCCAGCTTTATCGTTTTTATGCCAAGATTTTTGGCCTTTAGTCTTGGCCCTATGTCCTCGCTGACCAGTATTTTTTGACAATCCGGATCTTCAGGACAAAACTCCAGAACTGCTGCAAGTAGGCAGTCATCCTGTTCGGTTTTATCAAGGCTGTTTTCCAAAAACGTTTCGGAGGTTGGTCTCTTATCGATTAGGAGCCAATCAGGATCACCATTATCCATGATATGCTCGAACAGCTTAGTAATGGATTTTGCTCTTGTGGCAATTTTCTTTTGTTGGCTGCGTCTAAGCTTATCTATCTCAGCGATAATAATAGGTGCGATTACAAGGGTCAATGATCCCTTCACATACTTTTTCCAATCAATCTCCTTTGGTGTCTTGAAGTGAATGAGGATGTTGGTGTCGAGAAAAAGATAATTTTTTGCCATGGCAGGTTTTGCTGTTACGAAGCTTTCTTAATTTAAAAGTCTATTCTCAATTCAGTAGTAAATACATTTCCCTGCTCTGCATAAAAAAAGGAATGCCTGAGTTGATAGGAGTGCTTCAATCTTTCACTTACATTTTTTAAGCCTGTGCCTTTTTTCTTGGTGGGCAGTGGGTTTGCAATAAGGTTACTGGTGTTGAAAATTATGTACTTGTCGTCGGTAAAGAGTTCGATGGTCGCCACTTGGTTTTCATCCTTCAGGTTTCCGTGCTTGAAGATATTCTCCACCAATGTTAACAGTATTATTGGGGGGATTGTTGCATCAGCATTTTCTATATTTTTTTTGATGTTAAGGTGGAGACGATTTGCATTGCGCAACATGCTCAACCTAATTATATATTCAACCTGCTCCATTTCTTTTACTACTGGTACAAAATCTTTCTTATTGGTCTCCAATGCATAATCCATGATCTCTGATAAACAATCGATAGCTTCCCCGGCCTGTTCAGGGTTTGTTTTTGAAACCGCCTTGATAAAGTCCAGTGTATTGAATAACAAATGAGGATTTATCTGCGCACGCAGATAATCTTTTTCACTTCTCAGGAGCTGGGTTTGAAGATTTCCAAATTCCACGGCGTTTGCGATTTTGATGTCCTTTTCTTTTAAATGTTCCTTTAAGAAATAATAACCAGTTGCGAATGCCATAAAAAATAATGCCCGATAACCGACAATCGCAACATATTTATATTTTAATGGAAAAGGATTCATCCGTGGTTCGGCAAACACATGGGTTAAGATTAACCCAACAATTATCGCTCCCCCCAGATACAGTAATGCCTCACTGAATAGGACCAGGATAAACCTGGCTGTTCTTACAACGTCTGGACGCCTGGATAGGGGCATAACCAATTCGCCGTGAATGTAAAAGATTGAGATATTTAAAATATAAAAAAGTACATAATACGGCATACTACTAAAGTTATCACGGACTGCGCCTGCAACAAAAACTTCGATGAAAATGAAGGCTGTCCAAACAATTAAGTTTACGATAAACACTTTATCAAGTGGTAAATGCAGTTTAGATAAAAAACCTTTCATCTCGGATAATTAAAATGTTTTCAGATTTAGCTCTTGCTAAAATCGACCATTAAAGCAATGGTTATGAAAGCAATACATACAAATAGATTAAAAAAAAGAACAATATTTATTTACAAATCTTCGAAAAAATATGGCCGGATTGGTTCGGACCCTACTACCTCAATGACAGATACGATTACCACCACTGATAGCTCAACTTGCCCAACCACCGGGTAGGCGATTCCGGACGTAAGTCTCAAATTTATTCCGGTAACTTCTGCTGACCGTAAACTTCTGTCCGCCAGTCAGTACAATCTGATAGCCATCTAGCTGACGTACATGATTAAAAGAAATAATTTCTGATCGATTGATCCGTAAAAACTCGCTACGCTCTTTTAATGTTGTTTCCATATCTGTTAAGGTATGGTAGCTTGTGTTTACACTATCTTTTGAAAACACCTGAATATAGTTAGACATGGCTTTTATGTACATGATTTTTTCATATTGTAAGCTCAGATAGTTGTTTTTAAGCCCTCCCTTTACCAAAACAAAGTTATCATGTTGTTTGGTTGCAGATACTGATTTCTTTTTCTCGATTAACTTTTGTATTTGCTGAGTGAACTTCAGTTTTTGTAAAGGTTTCATCAGATAGCCATCGGCACCAACTTCGAAACTTTCTTCGCCATATTCGCGATGGCCCGTAATGAAGACCAGATAACTACAATATGGCTTCAATAACTTTGCTGCTTCAATGCCATTAATGAAGGGCATTCCAATATCTGAAAAAATTAGGTCGATGTGTTGGGCTTGATGAAGATAACGCATCGCATCATAGGCATTCTCGAAGCTTTTGTCATGAATAATCCCTGGAGTGATAGCTATGAGTTCCTCTAATCTGTCGATGGAATACCGCTCATCATCAATTACAATGCATCTTAATTCGTTCATAATGTTTTAGCTAGGTATTAGCTAAAATAGCCATTGTATTTTGAATTAGCAATTCATGAATGTCTCATATGTCATTGACATAGTGTAAACCACTACTCACATAACAATGAAGTATTTCGCATAAAAAATAGCCAGAGGTAGTTTGAACTATCGAAATTGTGCCACGAAATAATTGTTTATTTATTAACGAACATTTCAACTTTCAGTATTACCTCGCCGTCGGAAGCCATGGTATAGGAGGGGTTTTTATACCCCTCTTTTTTTTGCAAGTCGGAATGCATGTAAATCTTCTATGCTCACAGATGAATACTTTCAGGCCGTTGTAAAAAGGATAGATTCGCTCACTGAGGTCACGCCCTCCTTTTATATTGCTTTACGACCATTGCTAAAAGTATATAAATTCCCCAATGCCGAGTTTATCCTGAGAAAGGGAAGAAAAGCAAAATTTGCCTGGTTTGTAATCAAAGGGTATTTAAGGGAGGTAAATCGTAATAACGATACTGGATTGCCTCATACAACGTGGTTCTGGTATCCAAATGATTTTGTGTTAGCCTATCCTGTTTTTTTTAATCAAAAAGATGCGATCTCTGATATTGAAGTTTTACCAAATACAACAATACTGGAAATCAGCCATGATGATTTCCTGATGCTCAAATCGAAATTTCCGGCAGTGATAAAGCTAATTGAAGAACTTAAATTCTATTATGATAAGGCAAGGATTGATCACCAGGAAGATCTTTTCAACCTTTCTGGCAAAGAAAAATATCGCAAATTCTACGCAGCACATTCTGCCTTATTCAATGTTGCAAAACATAAAGACATTGCCTCCTTTTTAGGATTAAAGGATATCGGTTTCCGCCGGTACTACTCGCTACTTGCCTGAATTTCCAAAAAAATCAAATGAGTACATATTCTTAATAGGAGTGTACAATTGTGCGCTACATTGCCTCGGGCAATATTGAACTTTATGTTCAGATTCAGGAATGGTTCCTGTATTTAATCAGAAAGGAGTGCTGTGACAAAGAGTTCAAACACATAACTGGGATAAGATCCCTTTGTGGCGGATGCCACTTTATTCGATTAACATCAAATCATAGTTTATGAAAACACTGAAGCACACCGATTTTTCAATTAAGCCTGAACCAAAGACTAGGGAGTGGTTACTGCTTGGAATAGGTATCATTCTCGCATCGCTTTTTGCCTACACCGGCATTACAAAGATTATGGACCATGAACGGTTTATGAATGGTATTTCAAAAGTGGGTCTGATAGGACAATACTCTTTTTTCATTAGCTGGTTCGTTCCGGTTACTGAAATCCTCATTGCAGTTTTATTACTAATTCCGCAATTCATCAGGATTGGTCTTTGGAGCTTTTTGTTATTTATGTTGGCTTTTACGTCGTATATTCTGATTGCATTGATTTGGGCCAGTAACCTGCCTTGTCATTGTGGTGGCGTAGTCGAATCACTTACCTGGACACAGCACCTATGGTTGAACCTAGGATTTATCTTCCTATCTATAGTTGCGATTCGTCTGGAAAAAAGAGTTAATCCATAAAAAATTCAAATTCTAAACATTAAAATTATGAATAACATTAAAAAAATGATCGTGAGCTTCGCAGCCGTTGCTATGATTGTAAGTTTAAGTGCATTTTCTTCTACTCACACTTCGGCGTCCTCAAAAACCGTTGATCTTTACTGGTACGATACCAATGATGCAGGTACAACTTTAACGAACCCTGATCAGTACCTTGCGACCGATTCCCCAGTGCCTCAGCCTTGTGATGGGCCTGAAACGGCAGTTTGTGCCCAAGGATTTACTGAAGAAGAAACGGTAATCGATGGTATTTACAGAAGGCCTAATATTACCATTTCGCTTGGAGATGATGCCCATAAAGAATAACTTAAAGCTAATCCCATCATCAGATGGGATTAGCTTTATTTTTCGGAAATCACAATGACGCGCCTGGTGCGCATTTCCGGGAAAAACTTTAGTCCGTAAACTTCCAGCTGCTCATTCAATAAGCTTATATCGAAGGGAACTGGTAAATTGATTTTGATATCTACTTCTGATTCGTAGCCGGTTCCATTTCCTAAAGCCGGGGCACCTGCAACCTGCAGATAAGCAATCACATCATCCATCTTTCGCCTGTTTATCTCCAGTACATTTCCTGGAAGCCTGATGATTCCGGTTTTTGCGCTGACGGCTTTAAATCTATGCAGGCTGTCGGTTTGTCTGAGCACCATCACAGGCATAAGCCTGTTTTCCGATTGAAATCGTATTTTAAAAAAATCAGACAGGTCTGTTCTCATTTTGGCAAATGCATCAGCACGGCTCAATCTGCCTGGTTGTATCAATTCATAGCAATAGCCGTTTTTCCTTAACCAGCCTTGTTTTTCAACCTTGGGCCTGGCAAAGGTTAACCTTGCTGCTACATCGCCTTCAAGAACAATATTCAAATTAAAGGGATCATCCGTATTCCCCTCTTTTTCAGCAAACTTTAATAGTTCTAAAACGGGCGCATTATACATCCAAATTCGCGAAATATTTCCGCTTTTTAAGTTTGCCCCTGAGCTCGCCGGTATTTTATCATTGTAAGGTGTAATCATAGACCGGTAAATGAATGCCGAATCTGGCCCTCCATTGCCATCAACGAGCAAGGGCCTTGTTTTTGAGAAGTTCATGTCCTGTACTGAACCCAAATATCCCGACGGGTATCCCTTCAGTCCATTTAAAATACTAGCTTCCTCGGTTGCAGAGTACGAGGAGAGGTGTAGAATTCGACCAGTTTTACTTATCCAGATTGAAAACGGATAGCCGGTAGTAGGCAGCATTTTAAATAGCGAATTGTCTTTATTTTCAAATACCGCAAATGGAAGCGAGATGGTATCCTTTAATTGCTTCCTACTTTCCAGAAAAGTATTGACTTCTGCTTTAGTATGCAGGAATGATACAGGTAAAACAATCATTTCTGCTCCATGCTTGTTCATTAACCGGCTGTATTTCTGAAATCCGGAGATGCAGGAGCTGCACCACTTATTCCAGTAATCCAGTATAACCAGTTTACCCCTGAAATCCGATAGTTTTGCTGTCTTTAGCTCGCTGTTTACGATAACGGGGAAGTATAGCTCCGGAACTGAATCACCTACTTTTAATCTGGGAATATATTTTTCCTGTGCAACTGTGGCTAGATTTAGGCACGCGATTGCTGCTATTAGAAATATTTTACTGCGCATCTATCTGTCATTTTGTTGCATCCCGCTTAGGCCTATCACCTCGCTAGGAATCGGTAGCGTATATTTGATATCGTTTGGAGCTAAAGTGAAGGTTGTCCCGTTGATATTCCTGCTTAGGGTTGTTGCAAATTTCGGGTCCAGGTTTAGCCTTCTTAAGTCTGACCAGCGCATGTTCCTGAGAACAAGTTCTTTTCGCCGCTCACTCAGTATCTGACTGAGTGCTTCAGTCTGGTTTTTAGCACTTCTGCTCCTGTATCCGGATTTAATATACCTTTTCTGTAGCAATGTGTTGAGCACTTGCATGGACTCGCTTATCCTGTCAAGTCTTGCCAGGCATTCTGATTGATTGAGGTAGAGTTCATCAGTCGCCAGGCCAGAGAATGCGGGTGAAGCGCCCCGATAACTTCCCTTAAAAGCCATATAGGAACCTTCCTTTCTGAAGAAGAGTTTTTTCCGAAGATCCGCATTCTCATAGGAAGCATATAAAACCGTGTCAATCCTTGCGATGCCTGGAATAACGGTTGGTAATTCTGCACTCATGGTCGCATGAAAGATAACCTCCTCATTGAATAAAGGGAACGGGGCAGATGAATCGTTGATGGTATTGTAATCCATTAACCTGTCATTGATTTTCAAGCTATTTTGAGCATTAGCAAGTGCATTGGGATAATCCTGCATAGTCAAATACGTTCTGGAAAGTAAGGCATAAGCGGCAGCTTTTGAAGGACGTGTTTTATAGTCGCCTAAATCGGGCAATAGCATCACCGCTCTTTCTAAATCATCAATGATTTGTGCATATGTTTCAGCAAGGTTAGCGCGAACGGAAACCTCCGATACGTCTGACTTCAGGCGAAGCGGGATACCCAAGCCATTGTTCGCCCTGCCCGCTATGAAAACCGGGGCAAAAACCTGGGCAAGGTTGTAGAAATGGTAAGCCCTGTAAAAAAGTGCAGCGCCTTTTATAGCATTATATTCCTTTAATTCGCTTTCGCCTGGATTCATCTTCCCTAACCCTTCAAGAACGATATTCGAATAAAATACTGCCCGGTACGGCCCGATCCAGTTCTTCGTATTTTCGTTATAGCTAATGGTTCTTTGCCAGGTGTAACAGGAACGGTGGTATTCCGAAACATTTATATAATCGTCATTGGTGATGAAGTAATCATCTGCGCTGATGGTTCCGATATGGGGATCAGGTCCTGTGGACACCGCACCCTGCATATAGTTGTCATTATCGAGTATCGCCTGTAATTCTTTTAAGCTTTCCGGAACAACCATAGATAAGGAAGGCTTGGCTTCTAAAAATGTCTTTTTACACGAAATGGTGAACAGACAGATGGATGAAAAAATCAGGAGCAGATAAGTAGTTTTAATAGTTTTCATAACTAAAAAGTTAAATTAATTCCGAGTGTGAGGTTTGCCGGGTTTCTTGGCGTATAGATGCTTACCGGATCCAGTCCTTGGTTATTTGCCCTCCACAGCAGGCCTAAGTTGTTTAGGTATGCCGAACAGGTAAGATTTGAAAAGGGTAATTTCTTGTGCTGGTTTTTATTTAGGCTATAGCTTAACGCAATGTCCTCGAAGCGTATGTTGTCACCCCGCTCAATCAAAACCGATGAATAGGTGTAAAACTGATCCCGGTTAGCATTAAGCGGGAAACTGAATGAGGGTACATGGGTATTGCGTTCATCCCCTGGCTTTTGCCACCGCTTTGCATAATCACTATGGCCATTCCAGGTCGTGGCCATTACGCCGTAGTTAACAGATGGGTTTCTGAAATAAAAACCCAATTGGAAACTGATGTTAAAGGAAAGTGAAAAATTCTTGTAGCCGTAGGTATTCCGGATTGAACCAAATGAAGTTGGTGCCGAGTTATAGCTTTTCATATCCTGCAGGAACGTTTCAGAGATAATCCTGTTGTAATCTGAGCTCAGCCGGCCATTGAGGTATCCTTGAGGATTTCCGGTCGCGGCATCAAGTCCGCCCCAGGGATAGGCATAAATGGCGTAAACCGGTTCGCCCAGGGAAGGGTTTATCAGAAAGTCAGAAAGGTAGGCATTCCCGAAGTTTGAACTTCTGATGAGGTAGTCGGAGATCCGGGATTTGGCATAACTGTACAGCAAGTTTACATCCCATCTCACCGTTCCTTTTAATGGCGAGCTGGAGAGCCTGATGTCGACACCACTGCCTTTTATGGATGCGACATTTCCAAAATAAAAAGGAGGGGAGTCTCCAATTCCCATTCCTGTTGTTGGATCCAGCGGCGCCTGACCCAACAGATTTACCCCGTTTTTTGTGTAAAATTCCAGGCTCCCTGCAAGTATATCGTTTTTAATACCGAAATCAAGCCCAAAGTTTAACTGCCTCAATGTCTCCCATTTAAGGGATTCATTGGGCGGAGTGGATATCTCCATGTAAGGTAGTCCTGTATTCCGGGCATTGCCAACATAATTTCCGGTTGTATAGGCACTGGCCTTTTTTGATACATTGCCCTGTGTCCCGTAGGTTGTACGCAGTACAAGTGTTGGCAGAAATTCAGAATTATAAAAAGATTCATTATCAACCTTCCAGGAAAACCCAAGGGAGTATAATGGCACTTCCTTTTGATTGGCTTTTACACCAAACAAATTAGAGGCATCGGTTCTCAAGCTTCCCGATAGCGTAAATCTTTTCTTAAAGCTATAGGATGCATTGGTAAAATAAGACCAGTAACGGTCTGTAATTCCACTTAGACTTTGTCCGGAGGGGATGCTTGCCCGTGTTACCCCCGCCCGGCTTCCGGCGCTGTACTGCGGCCATTGGGTCACGAAATCAATCGCACTGGAAACGACTCCTCCGTTTGGAAAGTAACCATACATTATACCATTATTGGTTAAGCTTTCCAGGCTTCTAATCTCCCAGCCTGCTATCGCATTTACTTCATGTACACCGGAGAAACTTTTTGAATAAGATAACTGTGCCCTTGCCTGGTGGGAGTTAATTTTTGTTAGCGTTTTGGTCAGGATATCTCCAATGGGTACCGGGCGGCTTAAGCTCGTTGGGGTGATAATCTGCGTGAAGTTATTGATTAGGTTCCTCGTGTAGTAAGAGGAGGCGGTGTTATCGTTTTCAACAGTGTTGATTGCTTTTCTGAACTGGTATTTTACAGAGAAGCTAAGCCCGTCAATCATTTGATAATCCATGCCGGCATTTGCAAGCAGTTCCTGATTATCACTTTTGTAAATTCTTCTGTAAATTTCACCTAGGGGGGAATATTCCCAGTTCAGGAAGCCTAGGCGGGATGACTGCTCAAGCAGAACTCTGTTGTAGTTCAGATCTACAGCTAGTGCCTTCCCGTTTTCATCGACTAGTTTGGCATATGGGTAAAGTTGCCTGCCACCAACGGCCAGGTTTATGCCGGAATTATTGCCGGCTTCACTTTTACTATTGATGAAGTTTAAGGCGAACTCAGCCTTCACGCTTTTGCTGAGCTCTATTGAATTTTGTGCACGTAAGGACAGCCTTTTGTTGCCTTGTCCGACAAATGAGCTTACTTCTTTATCCAGCCCGGCAGAGAGGTAATAGTGACTTCGCTCGCCTGCGCCGCTGATGTTTACGGCATGGCGCTGAATGTTTGAGTTTCTGTAAAAATTTTGCTTTAACGCCTGAGCACCGTCGGTACCTTTAAAGCCCTCAATTCTCCGGTTTAACTCTTCTGCTGTAATGCCGCCGTCTCTGGCCTGTCTTAAGCTTTCGATAAATGGCGTAAAGGCGGGAAAGGATATGCCTGAGGTCAATAAGCTTTCGTTTGCCCGGAAGTAGCCAAGGTCAAAGAGTTTTTGTTCAAACTCCAGGAAATCCCTGCTGTTGATCCGTTTTAATTCTTCCACCAGGGGGCGCTGCATAAAGGTTATCGTGGAGGAGAGGTTTATCCTCGGCTGACCGGTCCTTCCCCTTTTGGTGGTCAGGACAATTACCCCGTTACCCGCCCTTGAACCCCAGATGGAAGCTGCTGCTGCATCTTTTAGGATAGTGACACTCTCTATGTCGTTTGGGTTGATGTCCGCAATATTGCCCTCGTATGGAAAGTTATTGAGTATTATCAGTGGTGTTGCATCGGAGAAAATTGTGCTCCGGCCGCGAATGGATAGGTTGTCCTTGCCGCGTTCGTTCCGGTTGGTGAGGAACCCGGCCGCCATGTTTTCGAGCTTGTCGAGTATATTTGAGGATGGCCGCCTGCTTAATTCAGCATTATTGATTTGTTCAAAACTCCCTGTCGCGCGCTCTTTCGGAATGGACTGGTATCCGGTGGAGACAATTTGCACATCTTCGAGCCTGGTTTGCGCTATCTGTAGGGTGATGAGCACTTCATCCTGACCTGCTGATAATACGATTTCTTTGGTATTGTATCCGACTGAACTTATATTGAGCTTAGCGCTGACTGCTGAAATCAGGAGATTGAACTTTCCTGTTTTGTCTGTAGAAGTGCCGCCACTGCCTGTAGTATTCCCTATGGTTACATCTGCTAAAGGCTTGCCTTGTTCATCTACGACGATGCCCGAAATGTTACGGGCGGTAGGAGGGATAGCGTTGGCGGGCGTTTTTTCTCCGGCCCGAAGCTTTAAGAAAATAGTCTTGTCAAGAATTTCAAAAGTTAAGTTTCTCGAATCGGTTAAACGCTTTACAACATTATTCAGGGATTCCCCTTTAACGTCAATTGATATTTTTTCGGATTCGTTGATTGCGCCTTTAGTATACCAGAAATCGTATCCGCTCTGGCGCTCAATTTTATCCATTACAGTACGCAGCGCTGTGTTATTTTCTTTAAGGGTAATCGTCTGAGCCTTGGAGTTTGATGCGGACAGGCCAACGAAGAGGAGGATCAGGGTTACAGTGAGGTAGCACTTAATGAATGTGGTAATCAGGTATCTCCAGCATATATGGTCAAAGGTCTTTCCGGTTGGTACCTCGCCGGGATTTTGCACATGATGTTCTCTTAGTTGATAAAAAATCATACTTTTGTTTGGTTTGGTTAATAAAATGTTAGGTTAGTGCTTGATGTTAATTTCCAGACTTTGCCGGTGGTGTTCTACGAAAACACCTCCGGCTTTTTTATGTCTGGGAATCATTAACTAAAATTAAACTTCAAAAAATCTACATAGGCTTAAGGGTTTTAGGTGATACATTGGGTTAATTCTTGTGTGTTTAAGATTTGATGACCAGGATATTTATTCCGCGTTCTTCCTTTATCGAAAAGTTTACTCCGCTCATTGTAAGTAGTTTTAGCAATGTGGCTAAGCTGGATTTTCGTGAAATGCCTCCGGTTAAATGTATTTCAGGTATTACGCCTTGATATTTTACGCTAATCCCATACCACCGTTCAGCCTCATCAAGTATAGCTTTAAGACTGGCATTTTTGAATTTCAGCTTTCCGTTTTTCCAGGCGAGTGCGAGTTCAACATCGGCGACTGATTTTTTAAATTCGCCGTTCTCATTTGAAGCCTCTTCACCTGGAATAAGTTTAACTGAATTTTTATTGCCTAAATGGTTAAGCTTAACAGACCCTTCCTCCAGGGTCGTCCTTATCGGGGCCCGGTAGGCATTGATGTTGAACTGCGTGCCTAATACTTCTAATTCCTGAGTTGCGGTGGTCACAATAAAAGGGTGATTTTTATCTTTTGCTACTTCAAAGTAGGCCTCGCCGCTGACAAGTTTTACCCTCCGCTCAGAACGCTCTTGAAAACTGGTTGGATATTGTAAAACTGTAGCGGCGTTCAGCCATACTTTGGTGCCGTCGGATAACACTATCTTGTATTCACCGCCTTTGGGGGTGGTAATGGTTTGATTGCATGTTGTCTTTGTATTATTAAGAATGGATCCGTCCGGGTAGGAGATCGTATTCTGCGCTATTATGACCTCTTTTTGCTGTGTTGCTAGCTGAAGTTGCTGTCCGCTTGCTAGGGTGATGGTGGCGCGGTTTCCGGCTGGATATATTTTTTCTGCTGTGATTAGGCTTCGATCAGTTGAGGTCTTACTTGGTAGCAGGAACCACAGGCTGATACTTAATATTACTGCGGCTGCGGCGCTGGACATGTATAACCATAGTTTAGGATTGGGCTTACTTTGAGGTTTCTGGGGTAGCTGGGCGTAAATCTTAGCGCCTATCGCTTTTATGGGTCGTTCGGATAGATCAATGCCCTGCTCATTGTAGTGCATAAGGCTTTCTTCCAGTAAGTCAATTTCTGCCGGACTGCACTGACCGGTTTTATATCTGTTGAGGAGTTGTTGTATTTCTTCTGCTGTCATCCCTGGTGTGGATTTGGGTTGTTTGAAGGGTAGACAGTTTTGCGTGGAGGAACAATAAGATCTATTTTGTTTTTTTGCGGATTGATTGGAATTGTTCTTATGCTGTGGTTAGGTTTTTTCCTCCACTGTAATTTTATTTTTTTATTCCTAATAAGGAGTGTTAGCCTGAATCCTTTATTTGTGGACAAGTATTTTTTAGAGATATTTAAATTTTTACGATTTTGATGCGCTATGACAACGGAGAACCTTTTTAAACTTATTCGCCAAAACCAAATCTGTCTTTGGATCGGATCAGGTTTTTCGCTTTATGCTGGCATGCCTTCAGTAGCCAATATAAAGGATCTATTAATTGATTCCCTTAAGCCTGCTGAGAAACCATACATTAACCCTAATGATTCATTGCAGCGAATCACCAGAGATTTCCAGATATTAAAGGGACGTGAGCATATGATTTCGTTATTAAAAGTGCATTTCAATGTGCTGCCCGTAGATACGCACCTGCACGATTTGTTAGCAAGAATATCGCATTTTCGCTCAATAATTACCACCAACTATGATAAGTTAATTGAGCAAAGTTATACCAGAAAGTTAGGTGTAATGGTTTCAGATGAAGATGTTTTTCTAGCGGCACAAGCGCCTCATAAACTGTATAAAGTGCATGGTGATATTGACCGACCAGATTCTATTGTGTTAACAGAGGATGATTATAATAAGCACTATAACCGTGATTTTAAAACTCCGTTTTTGGCCTCGGTGATTTCTGAGATTGCGGGCAAGCATATGATTTTTCTCGGTTATGGTTACGAAGATGGTAACATTTTGGCTGATTTTGAAAAAATCGAAGAAAAGTCTGATTTTTCTGATCGCAAAAAGATCTTAGTCTGCCCCGCTATTACCAATCCAATACAAAAGAAAAGAATTTTGGATTTAGGTATAGAGCATTTTGAAATGACTGGGGAGGTATTTTTAACCGGGCTGATTGAAGACATCAAGAAAAATTTACTCGCTGACCATGCTGAAGGTTTGGTAGATAGTCAGGTTGCCCAGGACTTCGCCACAGCCTTCGATATGAAGGTTTCTATAAATGCATCATCAAAGGATGAGCAACACATGACACTGGAGAAAGCCAATGGGCCTTCAACTTATAATCTTGTATTAACTACGAAACATGAGGGGCTGAAGGCGAAGTTGAAAGATTTCGATAGTTTCGATCCGATTGAAATTCAAAGGGATCAGCTGGAGAGTTTTCTTTTGGCTGTTGAAGGTTTCCATATATTGACGCAGGAAACTTTGGCTCATTTTACGCTCGAACCTGTTCCGACCAGTACCGGGAAATTTTCGATTGAATTTCCCGAACAGGATTACGAACTGGAAAACATCAGGTTTCAGTTTTTTGCTGGGAACGGTAAGATCAGGGTAATCGCGGAAATTTATGACTACCGGCTTCAGATTGACGCGCAACTTTCAGATGGGAGGATACCCATGAATTTTAAAATAAATGGTGGTAAGGAGGGGAATTCCTCGAAGAGACTTGTGAAAGTTTTTAAAGTGCTGCATCTTTTGTTTTCCGGGGCAGAGTTCAGGATTTTGGTAGAAAAAGGAGGGAGTTATAACTGGAAGTTTGATGCGCAGGATGTTAGTGCAGAATTCCACGAGTACTACGAGTTCTTCAAAGATTTGAATGATATAGAGAAATATTTCAAGGTTGATTTTGGTTTGCTGGGCACAGGGGACTATAAGCAGGAAGTAATAAATAATGTTCGAAAGCTTACAAGTTTGATCAAAAATAAATATTATGCCAATAGGGATCCGGAGGGATTAGATATCGTGAGAATGCCACCGACGCCGAGGGTTTATGAGTTTCTGGAAAATGAAATGGTGGAAGATGCTTACCTATATTTGAGTGCAGATACTGATGTGATTATAAATCTGTTTGGTGTGCAATTACATTTAGGCCGGGAACAGATATGTTTACTGCAACCGTCTCTTGTAAAATCTGATAGGTCGAACCGGACGGCAACGCTTTTAGCTAAAGATCATGTGAATATCTTTTATTACGGGCGTTTTGGTTTGCATAAGGCGAAAGGTGCGGTTACGGTGTGGAGTGCAAAAGATTATACAGAGGATTAAGCGGATTGAGCCTAACAAACAACATTCGTAAAGCGCTGTTTGACAGAGCTAATTCTGGTTTTTACAAGAAAAAAAGCAGGACTAGCTTTGTTTTTAAAATTTTAAGTGCATTAGAGATTTGCTTGGTGACGTTGTACTCTGATGTTTCGAGAGTTTGGGCGATCTCCTTGTGGGTATAGTGGTTGGTCCGGCTTAGCTCAAAAATCTTTCTCATTTTTTTTGGAAGAAGATTGATTTGTTTATCTATATATTCCTGGAGTTGCTGGGTTCTGATGTGGTGGTCTGCTGGAACCGAGTAATTCTGTTTCAGATGGGTTTGCAGGAACTCGGTATATCTCTCCGCAGTTTTTTCGCTGGCGATACTGTTTAATATCCTATTTCTTAATGATTTGTATAGGTATGCTGCGCAATTTTCGGGAACTGGTAATTGTCTTCTATTATCCCATAGGTTAGTAAAAAGTTCTTGTACAAGATCTTTTACTTTTTCCTCGTCATGAAGTTTCTTGTAAGCAAATATGATAAGTAGATAATGGTATCGGTTGTAGAGTTCGGTGTACGCGGAATGGTTATCTTCTCTAAGAAGATAGACTAATTCTGAGTCTGGGAGAGATTTGATTCTGGACATGGCGTCATATTGTGTTCACTAATATGAGCCTCGTATTGAAGTGACTGGAAAAAATAAGGCCGGTAACTTGCAATGACTAATGTAGAAAGGCTCTGGTAAGCCATATTCCTTTCGGAATATCCACACACTAATTCATAAGCAAGCACCGGCCCTATTTTATAGGGCTTAATGCTTTACTTACACTAGTGTGGAAAATTTACCAGATTTATCTACTAGGCTCGTACACTGTCCATTATTCAGACAGCAAATTTATTAATTTAATCGCTCAATAGAAACATAGTTTCTTACATATTAAGTTAACCACCGAATTGTTTATGAGATTTCTTCTTATGTTAACCAAATATACAAAAAAAAACATATATAAATACAAAAATATTGTAGTTTAATATAATAAAACTATAGTATTTGTGTAGGTCACTCCATCATTAATTCAAGATTTTTGTATTAATGGTACATATTGGAAAAATTATACGTGATTTAGTTAGAGAGCGAGGGCTCAAAGCAGTTGAAGTCTCGACATTCATGAGTATGAGCACTTCAAATTTATTCGATATTTACAAACGAGAGGAGATTGACATATATAAATTAGGTAAATTCTCTGAGTTACTCAATGACAATCTATTCAAGCATTATTTGACAAAAGAAGCGCTTAAAAAGATTTTTGGAAGTGAAATCTCTGGGCTCGAAGATCGTGTTCGAGCTTTAGAAATTGAGGTCTTAAACAATGTCACAACTATCAATAACTTGCATGACCTCATAGAGAATCAAAAAAAAGTTATTGCTCTTCAAGAAGAAAAGTTGAGAAAATAACCAAGGCTAAAGTATTTTTTGAATTTTTAAGGCGATATGACTACTAATCTTTAGCCTCATAGGGCAACTTGAAGCGTTCAGGATTAGTTATCATTTCTCTCCATTCCCAAAATCTCCAGGGCTTTAAATTAAAAGTTCTGTAGAGGGTTTTGTTAGGATTATTTGGATTCTCTACCTTAAAACGATTAAATCTTATTTTGCAAACCTCAAAATCTAATCCTTTACCTGCATGTTCCTGATACTTAAAACTACCATCCTTATTTTGATAAGCATAATCTTCTTGAAAAAAGAATGAAATTGGCGGCAAGTTTGATATGATGATTAGCGCTAAAATAGCGATAAGTGTGATTTTTGTTATCTTTTTCATGTCTTTATCTTTAATTACACTCCCCTTTACTAGCAGGGATATTTCCACCACCTTCATTAATGTCTGAATTTGGATTGTTGGTTTTCTGTTCTCTCAATGCACTTGCCATGCCTGCGGGTGTTTTTGCATAACCGGCACCACCTGGTCCACTAATTCCTATGGCTGTCGTAGGATCTGGAATTGGGATACCACCAGCCTGACCTGCGCCATAAGCGAAAGCTGAGCAATTAAAATCGGTAAAATGATATCGTTCTGGCGGTTTGCTAATATAATTTATTACTTTCTGAAAGCTATCACCATTAACGTAATAGGTTGAGCTTATGTTATATCGAATGTCTCCATTATCCAAAACTTGAGACTTGGAATCAAGTTTTTCTAATCCAGAACCTGTTGGATAAAACCCTACGGTTTGGGTAATTGTCGTATTGCCGCTCGTTTTGCTGAGCGATATGGCAACATGACCAAAACTATTTGAGCCAACATTAAAGGAAGTTCCTGGCTGAGGTTCTACAACATAGATCCTTACAACTAATGCAGCATTGGGGTCTGCGATTTGTGAAAAGCAGTCCATCATTTTTTTTGGGTCAACTTTATTACTATTTTCTCCGGGCAAGTTTGATGGGACGGGGGTGACCGGGGTCGGGTAGGTTGGTAAAGGGGCGCCACCACCGCCACCTCCGGAACTTTCTCCTCCTGATGATACGCCATTTCCACCACCCCAATAGGTCATTCCGTCATCGTAAAATGAATAGCTGCATATTCTTTCTGAGTGGACGGTAAAATCTCCATTGCCATCGACGTAGCTGTCCTGGTACCAGGCGCAGGTTTCTATTGCCTGCATACGCATCAGTCTGCCTTGAGCCCCCTTTAGCGGGTTCAGGTCTGCAAGTGTTCCTTTTTTTTGCAGCTCAAAATTTTCTTTTGGTCCGGTTTCCCCAACCTGTTTTCCTTCGCTATACAATTGGCCTCCTGTTAATTTGTACGCTAAGTCGTATTCAAATACCCTGCCTGTGAAGTTGGAATTACGGACATCTCCTTTTTGAAGATAAACTGCGTCTGGTATCACCTCTATAATACGGGCCTCGACTAGATTGGTTTTACTATCTCTTTTTATGGCCAGTTGCCGGAAACCTTGTTCAATACCCTGGTATATTGGCTTGCCGGGAAGGTTCAATTTCCAGATGTTGCCATCTTTTGTGGTTGTATTAGTTGCTTTTTGCCAGTCCAATTGCAGGTTGTTTATCTTGAAACCATCATTCGTCTGGTGGTTTTGTGCTTGCTTGATGTAAGCTTTTGCATCAGCTAAGGTCAGGGTTATTTTTGTTGGGGATTGAACTGGACTGGATTGATTGATATTGTCTTTCCTGCAAGCAGAAGAAGCAAAAATGAGGAGGGTGAATATTTTAAGTTTTGTGTTCATAACGGAATTTATAGGTTAAAACCATACTAATTTTGAGTGCCATTCTGTGTCACCTGACACAATCCCAGCTTTTTACGATGAATTCGTGATAGGGTTTCCCTGCTAATTCCAAGGTAAGAGGCGATATTACTTTGAGTGGTTTTTTGCTCAATGTCAGGGTGCTTTTCAAGCAGCATTTCGTAGCGGTGTTCCGGGGTCTGGGTGCGAAGGAAAAGTGCACGTTCTTCGCTTAACATATAATATTTCTGGGTTACAATCCGGCCAAGTAAGTTTCCTTCTTGAAAATCCGCATAGTAACTATTCAATTGGTTCCAGGTTAAAGATTGAAGTTTGCAGTCCTCAAGTACTTCAATATACTCGTAAGCGGGTCTCTGAGTGAAAAAACTATACACGGAGATCATCAAATCACCTTTTCCCATAAACCAGGTAGTACACTCTTTACCGTTATTGTCTATGAAATAAGCTCGTAAAAATCCACAGCGGATAAAGTAAATCCTGCGGGCGATTTCTCCTGGATTTAGTAGCAGGTGTTTTCGTTTAAAGGTCTCTGTGAGAGCTTCTTCGTTTACGCGCTTTTGGAAGGGTGCGGGTAGGGGAATAATGAGGCCTAAAGTCTCCAGGAGATCGGCTTCGGTTTTTGGATGATTTTTCATGGGCGGTCGATTGTGTCACAAATCAACTTTTTGCTCATTAAACCTCGATAATATTGTCCTGTCGGAAGGGATATATTGAAAACGTAGATGTTTTGAATTTATTTTATTCAAGCGTTTTTTTGCCTTCAGACGGTTCTATAAGTTTTAGCATTTAAAATCTTAAAGGTATGGAAAAGAAGTATCGGGAGCTTTTATCAAAGCTTGAGAGGGAACTTGAAAATTATGTTGAATTGCCTGCTTTGGAGCGTATGCGCAGTGAGCTTACGGCAGTTAGGTCGGCATTATCTAGATTAAAGGACATGGTTGAGGCGTCAGGCTTTGGCTCGCAGTCTGAGGAAGTTGAGTTCTTCAAAACGGTTAAGCCGAAATTTTATTCGTTATTGGTGCTGTCGGCTGAAAGATATGGTTTTGAAAATGCCAGGCCGGTTCGTGCAGGGAAAAAGCGGGAGCGTTTTTATGAGGGGCAACTGGATTATATTTCCAGATTTTTTCACCAGCATGAATTTTTGTATCAGTATTACAGGATGGGAGCGACGGAGCTGGATAGCCTTTATTTCGTTCGTGGAGCAGAAGCTGTGGGTTTGGTTGGTGGTGATTTGCCGGCTTTGGATCCATCGTTCTCAACTGTAGGAGATTACTTGTTTTCTAAGTTTATTGCTTTGGAACGTTTAGGGGAAATTGTGATTTCAGAAATGGAAGTGCCTTCGCTTGCTGGAACTGGAGTGGTTCGGTCGAAAAAGGGTAGGGAGCTTCGTTGGACGGGGGACAGCTGCAATTTAATAGAGTTGGTTTATGGGATATTTGATTGCAAACAGATTAATGACGGGGAGGTGGATTTGTCTGATCTGATGGATGTTTTTGAACATTGTTTTCAGATTAATTTGTCGAGGTATTTTAGACGATTCACGGAGATAAAGAGACGAAAGTCAATGTCTAAGACCAGGTTTCTGGATGAAATGGCAAGGGTAGTGAATAAAAGAATTGACGATGGGGATGCGTATGTGCCGATGTCAATGAGATAGCTCGGATTTTCAACCTGATAGGATTTGTGTACATGCTAAAGTTTCAAGAACTTTGACAGTGTATTCCGCTTCAATTAATTAATTAGTTTGAGGTCTGTAAGTCGCACTGGTTCGTATTACCACAATGGATAGTACAGACTATTCCTTTTAAAGTTTTTAATTAATCTTTGGTTGCTCAAACTAGCGGCGTTGTTTGATATTTTTAACGAACCAATTTCAGTCAAAATTATCTTACTAGTCATTCACGTTTTCAATAGCAATTCTGCTAAACCGTCGTCTAAATTCATTTTTATTAAAATGGTACATCCAGTTGTATTGCGCGTGACATCGGCACCAATCAATTGGCTTTTGATGACGTCTTAATAGTGGAATATGACCAATCCCATTTTCTTCCATTGCTTTTTTTATTACCGTTCTGATATAATCCCCAGCGTTCATTTCATCGCCAGTGTTCATTTTCAATATGATTTTGGGTTCATCTATACCGATGGCATGTAGATATTTGTTCAACTTGAGATCGTAACCACGATGCCTGAAAGTAAACATGATTTGGGCATCATTACCTGTTTTTGTCAGATAGTTCTCGTTAACATCATCTATGTTATTGTAAAACTTTTCATCTTCTGTTGTATTGTCTGTCCAGAAATGTGGATTTGTACGCATTATATGGACTTTAGGAAAAGATGGCGACGCCAAAAGCTCAAGATCAAAGATAAATAATACAGGTCCGTAAAAATTCGATTGACTGTATTTCTTGTGATGATCAGTTCCATCTAAATAGATATGGTCCCAAACGTCATATTTTTTATCTTTTTCGTCGGAGCGTTGGAAACTCTGTGATAAATTATCCTTTTCAACTTGATAGCGGGAAATTAATGATTTTGCTTTTATTAAAGTGATAGATGTTGCTACGGTATTTGCATGGAACAGGTGTTCGACACCTTTTTCTTTTAAAATCTTATAAAGTGATTTGCTTGAGATTGCGTAATCCTCAATCATTATGTTTAGGTTTTGATAAATATAGAAATTTATCATTATTTACATGTATTAGAGTGATCGTTTTAACACATAATTTTTCTCCTAATTTTTTTCGTTCAACGCTCACTCCGTCAATTCAAGTACAAAATCTGTTGATGATCAATCGATTCCTTAGAAAATTGGTTAGTTTATTAAAATTGTGTTGATAACTTGTTACCATTTTTGCTAATAGTAAGTTGCGGTGGTGTGCTGGGACGAAACTTCTTGAATTCAAATTCCAGAAATACAACGAATATCAGGTGCTAAATCTCAATTTAAAGGTCTCATATAATATTAAAAAACCTGATAAAAGCATCATCGTATTAGATAATTGTAATAAATTCGCTCTTGCTAAACAACCGCCCGGGCCACTACTTACCGAAAATATTATCCTGGTGTTGATGGTTAGTGTAACCTGTTTTTTAAACCTAACCGGGAAAAATGAACTGTATATCCATTCAGAACTCGATAGTCTTATGACTGATTCTTGACCGGATTTTTTTTAAAAAAAAACGGTCTTAGCCCAAAAATCTGCATATTGCACCATGAAAGATATATTCGACCAAATAGTGGAACATGTAAAGATTGTTGCAGAAAAACAAGAGGGTTTTTCCTTGCCAAATTTTCCTAATGTAATTAAAACGGAGGCCACAAACGAGAACAAAGGCGCAACATTATTAGACGTAGACCATTTGCTAGAACTTGATGGCGACCGTATAAATGTAAATTATGTCTCCAAAGATCGTTGTAGAACCTTTCAAATCCAACCTGATTCTAATGAGGTTAATATTAGTCTGACCTGCAAAGATGGCACTTCCGCACATCATCGTGAATACTGGCTGGATAAAATTTAGTCAGGACAAAAACTTCATAATTACGCTGCTCCAATGCAAAAAATAGAAGTAAAGCTAGAATCCCCTTTTCAGAAAAAAACACAAAAAGTGTCGGTAGAACGGAAGGGTGAAATATGGGATTCACATATAGAAATGAAATTGCCTGGGAAAACCGGGATGCGAATGTAAATAGGATTAGGGCAAGTGAAGGATACTGCATAAAAGCTTTCAGGGAACTCATCGAGGAAGTTGCTAACGTCACCATTAATAACAAAAACTTCGAAATGTTTTATCGCGGGCAATCCAAGGACTATAAAAACAATAGTTCCAAATATTATAGTGATCGCGTTCCTAAAACAACAATCTTTCCAACTATTTGCCGACCAGAACTAAAATCAGACGGCAGTCCGAAATACTCTATAAGAAGCAATCAGGTTAAAGCGCGTTATGAGCAACTAGAGAAAATGATAAAGTTGGTTGATAATAAGGGAGGGCGTTATCTGAATGAGTATTATTATTTGTTATTTCAGCATTACGACACATTACCAACCCCATTTATCGATATCACTCAGTCTTTGCGTGTAGCCGCCACATTTGCCCTTCGAAATTCACCAATCGGTTACTTATATGTTTTGGGACTTCCATACCCAAACCAAAGTATTTCATACTTTTTGGATTTTGGAATCATTTTGATTAAGCTACAGAATATTTTGCAGACGAGTGCATTGCGACCAAGATATCAGGAAGGGTTTCTTGTCGGAAAATACCCCATTTTGCCAAAAAAAACCGGTGGTGATGACCTCGCTAATCGTTTGGTAGGCAAATTTTTTCTCGATAATACAGACGGCAAATTCTGGGACCCCGACTTCCCGCCTATGCCTGATGGGGTACTATATCCAAAAAATGATAATATTGAGATTGAACTCAAAAAAGCGAGGGAAATATTTCAGAAAATGGAAAGCAGGTAAAGTCACGAGCCTCGCTATATTTCATGGACTTTGAAATCATGGTGGGTAAATAAATACTTGAACAACTCCTTTTAGAATCGTTTGCGCAGTAAATGATTTAGCATACAAGACGGATTAGCTTGAATATCTAGGTTTATAAATATTAACAATTTAGTTATTAGCACTTTTTACTATTTATTATCATTCATCTTTTAGGTGTTTTTACTCTGCTATTTAAAAAATAAAATTACTCTTTAGAAATGAATCGAAGACGAATGATTTTAAAATCTATATTTGAAAGAAATTGAAAGATATCTAAATGTCCAAGGATAGAACTGAGTTAATTAAGAATTATCGCTCGCGGGTTAAGGCTGCGAATAAGGAATTACCAAAAAAGGAAGCGTTTAAGGATCTCTTAAATCGTTTATACGCTGGTGATAAGGATATCGAAAAAGTTATTGATAAAATTACTGGCGGGTCAGAAGCGACTGTATTGAATATTCCCAGGAAAGATAAATTGCACAGAGGAAGTGCTGATTCTCTTTACAATAAAATTATTATTGAGTTCGAAAACGACCTTAAAGTTTCTTTAAAGCATGCTAAGGAGCAGTTAGCTGGTTATTTGTTAGGACAATTTAATTCTGGGGAGGGCTATAATTTTACTTTAATTGTTACAGATTGTATTACTTGGAAGCTATTTGCTCCTGATGTAATGCAGCTGGAAGATCTGGAAAATCTAAAGGAAGATGAGTTGGTGCTAAATGAGATCCCTTCAGCTTCGTTTATCTTAACAGATAACAATACTGAAGATTTTTATTATTGGATCGATCGTTTTCTTTTTAGGGAAGAGAAACAAAAAGCCACATTAAAACGTATTGAAGAATCTTTTGGTTATCAGAGCAATGTTTTTATTGAATCTTTTCGAGAATTGACAAAGCACTTTGACGAAGTTAAAAGGTTTGGCGAAGTACAGGTTTCCTATGAACAATGGCGGAAGTTTTTGTCTATTGCATATGGTTCATTTGATGCAAGTGAGAACAATTTCTTGATACATACCTATTTGAGTATTTTTTCCAAAATGCTAGCATATGCTGTGGTTAGTAATGACGATTATATAGAGGAAGATGAGTTGAAAGGAATTATAAATGGAACCATATTCAATAAGTATAATATTCAAAATTTTGTTGATAATGATTTTTTCCACTGGATTGGAAGTGAGAGGGATTTTCGGGGGCTGAAAAAAGCTTTTCGCGTTATCGCCCAGGAAATTTCCTCCTTTGATTTCAATAATGTCGATGAAGATATTTTAAAGGGAGTCTATCAGGAGTTAATCGACCTTGATACACGACACGCATTAGGAGAATATTACACGCCTGATTGGTTGTGTGAGCGGGTAGTTAAAGAGTATTCTTTCAATGAAACTGATAAAATTTTAGACCCATCTTGCGGTAGTGGTTCATTTCTTCGTGCAGCAATACATCGTATTAAAGAGCTAAATCCAGAGATTTCAGTAGAATCATTAAGTAATAATATTTACGGCATTGACATACATCCATTGAGTGTTCAGATTGCTAAGACAACAATGTTGATAACGTTGGGCAAGGCCATTACCAAAGCTAAAAAACCAATCCATATCAATATTATTCTAGCTAACACTTTGCTTGCTCCCGAAGGAGTTAAAAACCTTTTTGGCGGTGAGTTTTTGATGCAAATTGATAAAGAAAAACTATGGCTTAATACCCAAGTGTTTGAAGATGTTCACTTATTTGATGAAGCGCTGGAAGTGTGCGAAAATTTAGCGGAGCTCAGCATGAACAAAAATAAAGAAACGAAACAAACTTTTGAGAATATACTGGTCAGACGATATAAACAGGGTGGGTTAAATCCTCAAATTATTGATAGTTTTTACCAGATATATGAGTCTCTTAAGTTTGTGAAAGAATCTGGACGTGACACAATTTGGAAGTTTATCGTACAAAATCTTTATAAACCATATTTTTTAAATAAAAAATTCGATTATGTTATCGGTAATCCACCGTGGTTTACTTACGCTTCCATAAAAAATGAGGAATACCAAAATCAATTAAATATTTTAGCAGAAAAATATGGAGTCAAGCCTGTAAGAGTTGCAAATTTTCCTCATCTTGAGATTGCTGCGATTTTTCTTGCTTATTGTAGCAGTTACTTTTTGAACGATAATGGTAAAATTGCCTTTGTTTTACCCCGTAGTTTTTTCAGTGCTGATCACCATGACAATACTCGAAGCGGAAAAGCAAAAGGTTTTCGCTTGACAAAAATATGGGACTTAATAGATGTATCACCTTTGTTTAGAATTCCAAGCGGTGTTTTATTCGCCGAGAAAGCGGTAGTAAAAAAGCAAATTCCAGGTACTGGACTAAATGGTTTATCTTTTTCTGGTAATTTGCCGTCCCATAACTGTAACCTTAAAACTGCTGAACCCAAATTAACAGAGGAACACAATAACTGGTTTTATATTCAGCAGGGAAAATCTTCTGCTTTTAGTACTAGAAAAACCAAATCACAGAAAAAGGTTAATCCGTATAAAAAACTATTTAAACAGGGAGCTACGATAGTTCCCAGGACTTTTTATTTCATTGAACTCGCTCAGGAAATGCCTGATGATTGGGAAGACAGAATTATCAATGTCAAAACATCAGACGATATTCAGCCTGATGCCAAAACACCTTGGAAAGGGCTTTCTTTTACAGGGAAAATCGAGAGCAATTTTATTTTTAGAACAGCGCTCGCGAAGAGCATATTGCCATTTGCACTATACAAACCTGATCTAGTTGCTTTACCTATTACAGTAGAAACTGGAGATGATAACATCAAAAAAATCAAGCTCTATTCAGCAGCAAGGCTTTTGCAAGAGGGATACAGTGACGCCGCTAAGTGGTTTCAGCACACTGAGAATACCTGGAAAATTCATAGGACTGAAAAAAACGGCAAAATTACTTCTGAAGATTATCTCAATTGGCAAAATAAGCTCGTCGACCAGAACTTAAATGAGCCATATCTTGTTCTTTATAATGCTTCCGCAAAAGATGCGAATGCGACTGTGGTTAAGAGAGCTGAATTAGACTTAGATTTTATTGTAGAGAGCAAGGGTTATTTTTTGACTACAGGAAATCTAAATGAAGCATTTTATCTGACTGCAATCCTCAATTCTACCACCCCTAATCTGATGATGAAAGATTTCCAGACAAAGGGTTTGTTCGGAGCCCGTGACGTACACAAGAGAATTTTAGATATCTACTATCCAGTTTTCGATGAAAATGATGCTAAGCACTCTCGAATTTCAGAATTATCAAAGTTGGCACATGAGATTGTCTCAACGTTCTTAGAGGGTATCGATAAAACCAAAAAGGTTGAGGGATTACAGTTAGGAAGAATTCGTTTAGATATTAAGGAACATTTGAGTCAAGAAATGAAAGAAATAGATAAACTCGTTAGACAGATAATTCGATAAAAGATATTATCTGTTAATTGGCTTTGTCTGACTATTTGTTTTAGAAATATTATTTTTAAATTAGAAACAAACTTATAACAGATTATGGAAGAGGAAAATTTAGATATTTTATTTAATGATGAAGACTTCGTGACTGATAGCGAAATCGATACAACTGGAGATAGAAATTGTGATTGTACTGGTGGGAGTGCGTGATGGAAAATCTAATTCCAATAAAATCTCAGAATTTGTTAATATCGGAAATTGACGATGGGTACGTTGGTATCGTGAATACGTGGAAGCCAAAAAGCCTTAAAGTCATTAATTCTAAACAGAATTCTCTTTTAACAGAGATTGATGGTAAGAGTACTATATTACAGATTAGTAAAAAGGTTGGCATAGACATCGAAGAAATCTTTAACTTCTGTAAAATGTTAGAGCCTAATGATTTAGTTCGATTTGATCAGTCTTTTTCATCCATTGAACGACCCGAGGAACCATCAACTTTGAGCCTTTGGATCCACACTACCAATAAATGTAATTTAACCTGCAATTACTGTTATATTCCAACTCTTAATACCACTGGTGGCATGGATGTAAAAGTACAGTCAGAGTTGCTTATAAAACTTGAACAAACAATTATTTCTAGAAAACTCAGAATGGTTAAACTTAGATTAGCAGGTGGTGAACCCCTAATCAAGTTCAAAGAGTGGAAAGTTTTTATAGAAACTGCCTTCGTAATAGCAAAAAGGAATGATTGTAAAATAAAGGTTAGCTTTTTAACTAACCTTACGGTACTCACTCAAGAAATTATTTCTTTTTCTAAGCAATATCAAATTGGTTTTGGCGTATCAATCGACGGTCTAAAGGAAAATCATGATGATATTAGAAAATTTCGTAACAACAAAGGCAGCTTTGATATATTACTTAATAACCTCAATTTGTTGATAGAAAACGGAATTTCGGTTTCGACATCTACAGTAGTGAATAACTATAACTTTTTCGGTCTTCCTGAATTGACACGCTTTTTAATTGATAAGGATATACCTTTCCGGTATTCAATCGTAAGGGGAGAATATGTTGACAGACTTTCAATTAGTAATTATTTGATGGAATGCTATAAATTGATGGAGCGGTCGATTGAGGATGGTTGGCGTTTTTCCAATCATACATTATGCGACTTAAAGCCGAGCGAATTGGGCTTTCAAACATGTGGTGCTGGCTTCTCAGGTGGAGCAGTATACGTTGACGGGGGTATTTATTATTGTCACGTTCAATTTGGTGGGCAAAAGCAAGAAGTAGATAATATTTTTAATACTTCGATAGACCTTTTATCGATGATTGAAAAAGGAAATGAATATGAGGGTAGTAAATCTGATGATTGTCAAAGCTGTAACTATAAACATGTATGCACAAGTGGATGTCCAATGTTTAGAGAAAATGGCAAAGACCCAAATTGTGGAATCTACCACCAATTCATTCCAATCATATATAAACTACAGGCAAAAGAAAGGTTCTTAGAAATAAAGAAAAATTATAATGTCCGAATTTGAATATTATATCAATGAGATTATAAAACTGAAAGTAGAGGTTCTTATTTCATTTGCTGCTTTTGTGGTTTCTTTCTTTGCCTTGGTAACAACAACGTATCAATTGGTTATACAACGACAACATAATCGTAAATCAGTTAGGCCAATTGGTCAATTGAAATGTCTTGATAGACAAGAGACGCTCTATGTTTATCTTACTAATGACGGGATGGGGCCATTAACCGCTACTAAGCTGATTTTTAGAAAAGATAGCCTTGAATATTTCAATATAGAAGATTGCCTAAACCTAGATCCTAAAACATACTTTCATGCCTTGATAGATAGTGAAAATCAACGAACAATTTTGCCCGATGCTCACATCAAAATTTTTGAGGTCTTATACCAAGAGACAGATGAAGAAGATAAACAGATTCTTAGAAAAGAATTATATAATATGGTGGTAGAGGCACACTATAAAGATATCTATGGTAAAAAGTTTAAAGTTTCAAGGGACTTAACTTTTTTTTCAAGACATTTTGGTGCAGAGGACTACTTATAGCCAACTTAATTGTCTATTTTTTAATGACCTAGTTTAACATTAACAATACCGGGTCAATATTCAAGATTTTAAATAATGATTTAAAAAAGTTATTTTAGAGCATTAACATCTCAACTTTAAATGACTAAATATAAATTCTGCCACAAGAATGATTAATGTTTCCAATCTTCATGGGGCCGATGGCAGCTTTCTAGGCTTTCTTTTCCAAATCGAACGTGCACTTTTGTGGTTGAGTTCATCACAAGAAGACGCTGTTGTCGGTATTGAAGTGGACGAGGATATTACCGTTAGATTAACGGATGGTGAAGAAATTCACAGCATCTATGAGCAAGCCAAGCATAGCATAAGCAAAAAAATACCCTTTAGCGATAAAAGCGAGGATCTCTGGAAAACGTTGGCCATATGGGTTGAAGCAACAAGTACAGGAAGGTTCAACATCAAAAATTCGACACTTTCCTTTCTGACAAACCGAAAAATGCCTTCCTCAAGGTTAGTATATACCCTTCATAATGAAAAACTGACAAATCTTTCCAACACGAACCATAAAAATGAATCTATCATCAATTTAGCAAAACGACTGAAAATTGAGGCTGGAAAATTACCCAAAGCGCTGAAACCTTATCGGGAGATAATTGAAGAGTGCCCCAATGACGTACTTGTGTCAATAATTGATAGAATTACTGTTTTAGATAACGCTGTTGTCCACGAAAGAAATTCACTAAAGAAAACCCTTAAGGGCAATCTGCATATTTCCGATGATATTCCTTTTGATAGCGTCTATAACGGACTTTTTGGATATGTTGCAGACACGCTGATTATGCTCTGGCGAGAAAGAAAAGCTGGGTGGATTTCAGTTAAAGCTTTTAACCAGCAATATATACAACTGGTGACGGATTTCAAGCGTAAATCCTTTATCGAGAAAACAGTTGATTCCCTTCCTGTTGGCCTGAGCGATATATCAAAAAACAGGGGTAAAGTGTTTGTGGAACAGCTCAATTTAATTGGAGGTGACGAAGAAGAGATTATTGACGCAATCCATGATTATGTGAGGGCGGCATCGGAAAGAAGCCGTCTCGCCCAGGATGGAGAAATCTCGGAAAGCAAGTTCAGAAATTATTTTGATGATCTTCTTAACCACTGGAAAAGTATTTCCAAGCCAAAGTTTAAATATTGCGGTCCCTCAGATTATACAAAGATTGGATACGAGGTTTATTACAAGTCGTTATTATACAAGGGTAAGCTCAATAATTATGAGCCTGAGCAGGGATATACCCACCGGGGCTCTTACCACTATCTGGCAGACCAGGTACAATTAGGCTGGCATCCAAAATGGGAGACTCTTAAAAAAAAGAAAGACGATGAAGGTTAACGAATTTGATATATTCCAGAACAAACTCATCGGCGCACACGTGATATGGGAGTTTTCCAAATATTATAGAATGCACCACGAACAAAAGAATTCCCCTAACCTGATGCATGTAATGCCTGTGTTGCCGCTGTGTTTAAATAAGCGTGTTGTTTCTGGGATAAAAGAAAGAAATCTTAGGGAAGGAAGTATGCTTAAAGCATTGGATGAACATAAAGATCTTTTTTCCGGATTACAGGAAAGAATGGAAGAAATGGCTGACCTCACGCTCCAAAGTATTTTTATGGGATCGGTTTCCGGATTATTGATTTATCAACGGGAGACTGGTTTAGTTATTGCAGGAAGCAGGAATTTCCCCAATATTCTAAAAAATCAGATTGGTGGAACTTATGATTATGCCGACATACTAAGCGCATCGAAACGAATAGGTGCCTGGTTCAGCCAACTGAACCTCTCTGAACTAATGTTGTACTTTAACATCTCCTACTAATGAACTTTAGGATCAAATCGATTTTTTTAATTCCAAAAAATGAAGAAAAGGATATTCGAAAAATCGAATTCTCCTTAGACAAGGTAAACGTTATAACCGGTGGAAGCGAAAAAGGAAAGTCTGCACTGATAGCTATTGTCGATTATTGTTTGGGCAGTGAAAAGTGTAGAATTCCGACCAGAAAAATCAGAAATTATACGGAATGGTTCGGGATACATGTTCTGTTGGATAATGAAGTCGAAGTAATCATAGCAAGAAAGGAACCCGGTGATTTTATGGCCTCAGGAGAGATGTATCTTAAAGAGGGATATAAATTGATGATATCAAAAGAAATTATTGCAAATTGTAATGTCTCAGATGTTAAAAGACGTTTAGATGCGATTGCTGGTCTGACGGATCTTAATTTTGCAGAAGATGCGTCAAAGGCTGGTTTTGATTCCAGGCCAAGTTTTAGGGATTTTACCTCATTTCTATTTCAGCCTCAATATATTATCGCTAATCAGGCAAGCCTTTTCTACCGGACGGATTCTATGGCTCACCGCCAAAAATTGATCAGTATTTTCAATTACGTTTTGCAGGCAGTGGACAACGACTATTTGGAACTCAAGGAAGAATTAAAGTCTATCGAGAGAAGAATCTACGAGCTAAATAGAGAGGTCGAAAAAAAGCGTAGAAGTGTAAACCGTCTACTCGGGGAATTACGCGGCTATTTTGTGCAAGCAAAGGAATTCGGACTTTTGGTCAATGAGGTTGAGCCTGCTGGAGAAAACAATACATCCGAATATTTGAAAGTTCTAAAAAAGATTCCGCTAGAAGTATCTGGTGGAGATTTTACGTCCACGCCGCTTAATGCTGTAACAAACACCTCCCAGAGGATATCAGTGTTGACTGCTCAAGAATTGAAGTTTGCCTATGAGCTTCAAAACCTTAAGCATAGACAAGAATTAATAGATAGACTTGTGGATGGGAACGATACCTACAGGAATGACTTACTAAAACAGCATGGACGACTCAAAACATCTGAGTGGTTCAGTAAGCTGCTTTCTGAGCACGAACAAAAATGCCCATTTTGTTTAACGGCAACAAATAGCGGTAAGGAATATGTGTCTGCCTTAATATCTACAAATAATAAAATCATTAGTCAGGGTAGACAGTTAAATGATAATATAACTGTGCTGAAAAGCGAGCAAAGAAAAATTAAAGGAATTATTTCTGAAGTTATTCAAAGAATAAATGAAGTACGTCAAGAGTTAGCCTTTCTTCGCAAATCAAGCCAGGACGACAATAGACAACTAAATACAATAAATTCCATTTACAGATTCTCTGGAAAGGTAGAAACTGAGCTTAAAAATTATGAAATTTTCACTGGTGACAATTCTGCGGAATTGGAAATAATTGAACTCGAACGCAGGCGTACAGCTATTAGTAAAAAAGTAAATCAAGAGGTAATCCTCAATAAAATTAAAAGAGCAAAGAAAAAGATTACGGATATAATCTCTTATTATGCAGAAATATTCAAGGCAGAAAACTATAATGAATTAATCCAATTTAATGAGAAAGATCTGACTTTAACTTTCGTTTCTGAAAATGGCCGGACTGACGCCTTGTATGAGATTGGTTCAGGTTCTAATTTCATGGCCTACCATATTTCGACAATATTGGCTTTTCATGAATTTTTTCTAACGCAGGTTGATCATCCATCACCTAACTTTATTTTTTTGGATCAACCTACACAGGTTTATTTTCCCGAGAAAAATGATACGGAAGGGGATGATAAAAGTGAAGACAGGGTTCGGGTAGAGCGGATTTTTATTGCGCTGGATAATGCAATAACACGTACAAAAGGAAAACTTCAGATCATCATCTTAGAGCATGTGGGAGAGTATGCGTGGGAAGGTTTGCAGAATGTAATAAAAATCAAAAGGTGGCGTGACGATGAAGCTGATAAGGATGATAGGGCGCTAATTCCGAATTCATGGTTCGAAGGATAGTATTGCCAAAAAAAAATATCAAAACAAGAATAACTATGGCACATAGCTGGGAAATCAAGTTCGAACACAAAAAGGCGCTATCGTTAGAGGATTCTACTTTTATTTTCGAGCAAAGTGAAAAATTCTTAAATGACATAAGCGAGTCGCATAAATCCGTGGTTGAAAGAACTTACACTTCTCTTGCGATTTGCGTAACCATCTTGACCGCGCTAATCGCTTTTATCACAGAGCGTGTGGAGTCCGGAAAGGATTGGGATGATTCGTTGACTTTGTGCGCTATCCTGACGACCATCTATGTGTTTTTTGGGGTTGTATCTTTATCGCGGAATATTCGTTCAACCAACTATATGGGGTTGGGAAGCCCACCAATAAATTTGTTTTCAGATAGAATTATGGCCAGGAATGTGCCGAGTGATAAACGTATAATCAGAGTTATAGTCTCTGAGATTGAACGTTATCAGTTCCGTGTGGAAGTTAACAGGGAAATCAATCAAAAAAAATGGAAGGTATTCAATTTGGGTATATACTGGCTACTTTCCATTCCTGTCTTTTTCTTCACGCTTTACCTAATTATCATCGCTGCCAAGTGATTCACCGATATCCGGAGTATCACCTTTTACGATAACATCATTGTAATCAGATGGTACGGTATCCCAACCATTATCATCATTTGGCGCATCCTCGTCCGGATCAGGGTATTTAAGATTCATATGATTAAAGTTTAGACTTAAAGATAGGCAAAAATCACTACAGCAACAATATTCCTTCCGGATTTATACAGATGCTTTCTAATTAAAGTCGCTGTCACCTGACCTTGTCAAAGCCAATGCCCCGCTTTATAATTGTGTTCTTTGTTGTTGTGTTTCCCTTTTTTTCTCGTTGGGGCATGTTGAACTGCGTAAAAATTCGACAGTTCGGCGATTATATGATAAGTATTATTATTTCTTCTGCAAATGCAGAAGATCTCAGTGCAGTGAAACTGAGCATACAGCGGACCATCGGGGTTCCTTTTGAGCTTCTGGTTATCGAAAATTCCGGCGGGAGGCTTGGCATCTGTGAGGCTTACAACCAGGCGGCCGCCCGGGCAAGGTTTGAGCTGCTATGTTTTATGCATGAGGATATTCTTTTTATGACTCAGGACTGGGGGAGGGTGGTTCTGCAGCATTTTTCCGATACCAGGGTGAGCCTGCTGGGTGTCGCCGGCTCGACCTATAAATCCCTGAGCCCCTCGATGTGGGTGGCGGAGGGTATTTTAGGGGAGACGGTGAGGATTAATATTATCCAGCATTTTAAATACCGGAAAATCCCGCCGATGAATCTGGTGGTGAATCCCGGGGCAGAGGCGATATCCCGGGTGGCGAGTATTGACGGGCTTTGGATGCGCATGCCTAAAAAGATATTCCCATGAATTCGGATTCGATGCGGGGCTGCTCAAAGGCTTTCACGGTTATGACCTTGATCTCTCGCTCCGGATAGGGCGAAAATATGGGGTGTATGTGATCCACGCCATCCGGCTCCGCCATTTTTCTGAAGGCCATTCCGGCTGGGAATGGATGGAGGCTATTCTCAAAGTACACCAGAAGCATAGCAGAGTACTTCCGGTAAATGTTGACGGACTTTCGGGGCGGGATCAGATGCTGAGTGAAAAAAATGTGCTGCCGCTACTGCTCCTCGATATGCGGAAAATGGATTATTCGCTTGAAGACCGCTTAGGGTGCTTTATCAGCTGAAACTCTATTGGTTCATCCCTGTCGTCGAGTTTATTAAGTTTCACCATAAGATACTCTTTAATAACTTACTGTCCAAACACCTGAAGGCTGCAAAACAACCGGGTTCGGGTAGATTGGTGAAACTTTAAGATTAGAGGTGGGGGCAATGAGGGGGGTGTGAGGCCTGCGCGTTTGGGCAGGACATCCGTTTTTCATAAAGGATTCTCAGGCGGCTTTTGGCCCTGGTCATATAGGTTCTGGAGGCATTTTCCTGGATGTTTAGCAGTCTAGCAATTTCCTGGTGCCTGTAGCTTTCGATTTCGTGCATATTGAAAAATGATTCGCTGCGTGTGGGGAAGCAGGGACAAGAGTTGAAGGATATCTCTGACCTGTAGAGCTTGCAAATAAACAGGGTCTAAATAACTTCAAAGAGAGCGCCATGAATATTGAATTAACTATTTAAAAATAAGGTATTTACATAACAAATCAAAAAAATATTAATCAAATAATTACTTATATATTCTATTTAGGTCGGAGCGACAGAACTTGACTAAAGGGGCATTTTGAAAAGAGATTTAGGTGGACAGACTAAAGTAGATTGAACCCGTCATACTTGCAATAGATTTGTTATAAGTTCTTGATTGTCCATATTTCTAAATTGGCAAGATGGTTCAAATACATTGGTATGTCCAGGTTGATCATATATTTTCAGGTAATAAATAATCATCCGGTTATTGCTAAACTATACATTTGATTCGATTTATTGTAGTATTAATAAGTCTTTTTAATTTGTTTTTGTTTATTTGTTTTATTGTTGTTTCACATACAAACATTCGCTGAAGGAATAGATCTTTAAAACTGGGCGTGGAAATTTTTTTGATGAATTTATTTCGTCAAGCAAAAAGCATCGTTCATGCTTCCATATCGATCGTTCATCAAAATAATTTGTTTTAGCAGCGGTTTCTATACAAATTTATAAAAAGGTTTTAGTGAGGGATTTCTGCTTGATTAGGGACTGAAATTAATATTGTTTCGGGCTGTTAAATCTAGCCAAAAGGTGGACTGTTTTTAAAGAAGATCTTTTAAAGATAGAGGTGTTTTGGATTTTATGTAACATGGGGAATCATACTAAATGTATTATTCCTAATATGTTTATATGGAAGTTAAGCTTACAGTTTTGTCATTTATAATGGCGGATTGGTGTAAAAAAAATGACTGGCTAAAATCTTTATTTCAAATTTGTAAACCAAACTAAATTAATGATATGACGCTCTTTAAAAAAACTATCCTCCGGGTATTAATTTTCTGTGCCTGTATTCTCGGCAAAACGACTGAAATAAACACTTATTATATCTATTTTAAAACCTCAATACTATGATTGACTGCTACGTAATTGGCGAACTATCCACAGTAGAATTGTTATGTGATTACATAAACAGCTATCCCGACACCGAACTAAAAGGGTTTGCATTTAATGCTCCTGATGGCTTCAGTCCTGTTTTTTCTATTAAACCGGATATTGTTTTTTTAGATTCAGCGTTGCTCAAAAGTTATGAGCCCTGGCTTTCCAGAATCCGGCAGTTCGCTTCCATCATCATTATTTCTGACGATACGCTTAAAGCATTTGAGGCTTTTGAAAATCTTGCCTTTGATTACCTGCTGAAACCGCTGCCTTTCGACAGGTTTATCAAGAGTATTTATAAATATAATCATCTTGCGCAGTTGGCCAAGGTTGGTAAGAGGGTGGAAAAACATATGATTACTGATTCTTTCTTCATTAAGGCTGATTCTCGTGGACAGAAGGAGATTCTTATAAAATGCCAGGATTTAATTTATGTTGAAGCGCTACAAAATTATGTAATCCTGCACATGAGTGATGGGGCAGCTTATACCTGCTACAATAGCATGAAAGAAATGGAGGATAGTCTGCCTGAGGTGGAATTCATCAGGGTACACAAATCCTACATCATCAATGACTCGAAAATTGTTTCAATAGAGGGCAATACCATTTCGCTTATGGGTAGTAAGCCCTACCAGGTGCTGATAGGAAACACCTATAGAAAAGCTTTTTCCGAGCGGAAAAATAAACGGATGATTAAAAAGGAAAGACAGCCGCTTCAGGTTGCCGTTCACTCAAAAATTGCACTCTCCTTGAGCATTTTTTTCATAGCCCTTAGTCAGTATCTAGAAAACTTAATAGCGGATGCTTTAATTTTTATCTCGTTATGAAAGGCATTAAGTTGACTTTGCTTTGTTGCCTTTTGGTGTATTGTATGGGATGTTCCGAATTTTTTGAGCCTTCACTCAAAGATACGCGCATCACATTACTTGCGCCTGCTGATAGCCTGGAGACTAGTGAGTACAGGCAGAGTTTCTGGTGGACTGGCAATGCTGACGCGATTTTCTATCGCCTGCAGGTCGTTAAACCTAGCTTTGATAAAGCCGCTACGTTGATATTGGATACGGTTATCACGCAGGATAAATTTATCTATACACTTGAACCCGGAAAATACCAGTGGCGGGTGAGGGCTGAAAATGGGAGCAGTCAAAGCGAATACTCAGTTAAGAGTTTTGAAGTCTTTCCCTCATCACTTTCTGCCCAAACGCTTCAGGTTTTGAATCCTTTAAATACTTTGATGACCACAAATGAGTCTGTCAAGTATGATTGGCTTAGGTTGTTTGGTTCAAAGCACTACCGTTTGCAGGTTGATACTGCCAGCTTTTTGGACACAACCAAACTGGTGTTGGATGTGCTAAGCGAAAATCTGAGTTTTACCCAAACCTTAAAAAAGGAAGGTAGATATGAATTCAGGGTTAGGGCAGAAAACGATGCGCAGCGCTCTCGCTGGTCTGAGGTTCGGTATTTTGTTTTTGACAAAACGCCTCCCGAGCAGGTCATTCTGCGTTACCCTGCAAATAGACAGGGATTAGCAAAAAATATCCGGCTCCAGTGGCAAGATAATGCAGATGCGGAAAAATATGAACTCGCGGTCTATAAGAGTGATTCAGTGACGCTGTTTCAAAGTTTTCCACAAATAACCGGCTCAAATGCAGCAAGTTTTAACCAGGGTGATGCTGGTGAACAAATTATCTGGCGGGTTAGGGCATTGGATAGGGCGGGAAATAAAGGGGCTTTTAGTTCCTTCTTTTCTTTTACTATCCAATAATATGAAAACTAAAAGCACGGTGTATGTCCTCATTGCCTGCGTTGCCGCAGTCTGGGGTATAATATTCTTTAAAGTATTCACCGGGATTTCCGGTGAAGAGGAAGGTCAGGTTACGCAGGAGCGGGCTAAAAAAATTGAATACTTTAACCTGGTGGATCACCGTGAGGAGATTTCTGAGTTGGAGTCTGCATCTCGCGATCCCTTTAAGGGGCTTGAATACAAACAGCAGGAGAATGACCTGACGGTAGAAAAACCCGGTTTGGTGCCTGCACCGGTAATGCCTTTGGCCGCTAAGCCACAGGTGAACTGGTCGGGGATTTACTATAGAGGGTATATCAGCAATCCGGGCAGTAAGCAAAAAATCGCAATGCTTTCGGTAAACGGAAAAGAGGCGATGCTTAGCGTGGGCGAGAGTTTTGGTGGGGTAAAATTGTTAGCATATGCTACCGATTCTGTAAAAGTATCTTATCAGCAGGCAGTGAAATATATCATAATTAAATGAAAGTAGGGACATTAATTTTAGTGGTGAGTATGGGATTACTAGGCGCTGTTCAGGCACAGTCCGCCAGGGATTTTTTAGATGCAGCTGACTACCGTCACACGATAACGATGAATGGATATAAGCAAAGCTTTTTTACCCGTTCATCGGGTGTAAAGGTTTTTGTTGACAGGGATAAAACATATTACTGGTATGCTAACAATACCATCAGTTCTACCCAGGGTGGGTTTGATGGAAAATTGCTTCATGGTCAGTATAATGAGTTTTATGCGGACAAGAATTTGAAGGTGCAGGGTAATTTTGAAAATGGATTAAAAGTGGCCATCTGGAAAAATTGGTCAGATGGGGGGCTTTTGAAAGAGATTATTGAGTTTAAAAATGGGGTTATGGATGGAAATTTTTTTAGGTATAATTCGCATGGTTTGCTCGAAGAAGAGGGACGGTATAAGCTGGGTAAGCTGCATGGAAAGGTTAGGCGCTATAGGGGAAAAGATAGTATTGAGGTACTTCTTTTCAAAAGAGGGGAATTGCAGCTCAGTCCAGATTCTAATGCCTCGGGAGTGGTTAAACGGTTTTTAAAGAAGATACCTTTTGTCAAAAAGAAATAGGTGTAAGTATAATAGGATAAAGATGCACCAGGCTGCATTCAACCTGGATGACAAAATGTGAATAGGGTTTTATTGATGAGCAATATAGGAATAGGTAAGATGACTCTCCAGGAAAATCGCGTTTTGTATGATGAAATACGTGCCTACCAAATCAAAGTGGAAAGAGCCAATTAGCCAGAGTATGTTTTTCAGGGAGACTATAAATTAAAAGGATTAAAGAAATTGCAAAAACTTCATTCGGACAAATAAACTTACTGATCAGAAAAACCGGATATCAAATCTTAAAAAATATCAAAACATGAAAATTAGCTTTATTTTCTTTGTAGCGTTTAGCGTATGCTTAAAAGTTCATGCCCAGACCAATACATTCCCATCCAACGGAAATGTTGGGTTAGGTACATTGTACCCAACTACTGGTTTGCAGCTTGGAGAATTGAATGGCAACATCACATCAAAACAAATTATGATTCCTGGTACTTATAATTTTGAAAAGGTAATGCTCGGGCAAATTGGCAATGGGAATAGCGCCCTAGAAATGGTTAATCACAATTCAGCCGAAAGTTCTTATGGAGTAAGGATACTGGCTAACATAGATAACGGAGGACCAGGTCTGCAGCTGCAGTACGCCCAACCTAAATCAAACTATTCAGAACTTGAGTATCAAACCGGGTTGATGCTGAGTGTCTCAGGCAATATTGGTATTGGTACTGTTTCGCCAAATGAAAAACTTTCCGTTAATGGCAAAATACGCGCCCAGGAAGTGAAGGTCGAAACAGCCAACTGGCCAGATTATGTTTTTGAGCAGAATTATAAACTAGACGAGCTGAGTGTATTAGAAAATTTTATAAAAAGACATAAACACTTGCCGGAAATGCCGGATGCCAAAACACTTGAGCAGGATGGATTGATGCTCGGTGATATGGTGAAACTTCAGCAAAAGAAAATAGAGGAATTGACGCTACACCTTATTGATAAGGATAAAATCATTCGTGACCTTTTGCAAAGAATGGAAAAAGTCGAAAATCAATTGACCACTAAATCAAAATATTAAGATGAGCACATCGAGGAACTTATTTGTCATCGCTTTGATATTTCTGAACACTAGCCTTAATGCCCAGACCAATACCTTCCCTGCGACAGGGAATTACGCAGGATTGGGAACCCTGTCTCCATTAAGCTGGTTTTCCGATAAGGTATTCCAAATTGAAGGTACCAGGCCTACGCTCCGGCTAGCCCCGTCGGCAGATGGGGATTTAGGAACCATACTGCTAAAAGGGAAATTCAGCGATGGTGATCCACGCTCCGCTGATGAATTTCACCTGAACTACAAGAGTGAGGCGGCAAACCCTTATGTAGAATTTGGTGGATACAAAAATGGGGCTAAAACAATTTTAAAGATCATGGGGACAGGTCTGGTTGGCATCGGAACGGATACGCCCTCTGAAAGATTATCGGTAAATGGCAAAATCCGTGCGCATGAAATTAAAGTTGAAACCGCAAACTGGCCGGATTATGTGTTCGAAGCAACCTACAAAATACCATCTCTATCCGAAATCGAGCGATTCATAAAAACTCACAAACGGCTACCAGAATCGCCATCTGCGGAAGAACTCGAAGTTAATGGTATTGCCGTGGGTGATATGCTCAAATTGCAGCAAAAAAAGATTGAAGAACTTACCCTGCATTTGATTGAGAAAGAAAAAGCGATGACTTCACTGGAGAAGCGAATCGTTGAAATTGAACAAAAACTAAAATCTAATTAATGCCCTTATATGAAAAAATTGATATTCACGATTGTCTTTGCCCTCCCTTTGATTTTGCAAGCACAAACCAATAATTTTCCTACATCTGGAAATGCTACAATCTATGATTATTCACCTTCACTATTTTTGCAAAGAAATACAAATGCTGGGGGTTTCACTCAGGGAATACAAACAAAATTGGTAGATGGTACAAATAACTGGTTTTTCGGGAATTTGAACACAAGTAATTTTTTGATTAGTAAAGGTAATCATGAACATGCATTTTTCTCAGTTTCATCAAATGGTAATATTGGGATCGGAACAGTCGATCCTGATAATGTTCAAAGCTGGCAGAAAGTTTTAGATGTTTATGGCAATGTCAATTCTAAATTTCTGGTGCGGTCGAGTTCTGTCAAAACTGGTGTCTTCTCGCATGAGACATGGGGCTCTACCACCATCGGGAGAATAGGAACAGAGAGCAATCATGATTTGGGGCTCATGGTGGGGTACGGGAACATTGTGATGCAGCTGAAAACCAATGGTAATGTTGGTATAGGTACTGATACCCCCAGAGAAAAGTTATCCGTAAATGGCAAAATCCGGGCACATGAAATTAAAGTTGAGATGGCCAACTGGCCGGATTATGTTTTCGAGGAGGATTATGAAAATCAATCATTGGAAGGATTGGAAGGTCTCATTAAAACCAACAAGCATTTGCCTGATGTGCCATCGGCGAAAGATGCACAATCTAATGGGGTGGATTTAGGAGAATTGAATAAGTTATTGCTGAAAAAAATTGAGGAGCTGACGCTGCATATCATTGAAATCAATAAGGAACTCAAGGTTCAGAAGCTTGAATTAAATCAGCTTAAAAATCGAAATTAAAACTTTATATTATGTTAGAGAAATTAATACAGGTTATATTGCTGATGCTCATCAGCTCGGTTTGTTGCATGGCCCAAAGCAACCATTTTACTTCAGGTGTAACGATCGACCATGGCACCAATCTCAGTATGAAGGCGCCAGTCTGGGCGCCCTCTGATCCCGGGGATATTGTTTTCAGTAAGGCAGATGGTTCAGAAATTGCCCGGATTTATTCGTTCAATAACTCTTCGTCTAATCAAAATTCGATTTATTTCGCAACCGGTATAGGAATTGAGACCAGACTACTCATCGCGGACAATGGTAATATTGGAATTGGAACTAGCAGTCCTTCTGAGAAATTATCGGTCAACGGGACCATCAGATCAAAAGAAGTCAAGGTTACCATGCAGGATTGGCCAGACTATGTTTTTAAGGATGATTATGCACTGTGGACGCTGGAGAAAACAGCGAAATACATTAAAACACATCAGCACCTCCCTGATTTGCCTTCAGCAAAAGAGATAGAAAATGACGGACTCAAACTTGGAGAAATGAATAAACTTCTGACGAAAAAGATTGAAGAATTGACTCTACATATCATCAATCAGCAGAAGTTAATCAATGCGCAGGATAAAAGATTATCAGGGTTGGAAAAGCACTTGAAGAATAGCTTTAAGAAATACTAATTCAATATAGTTCAAAATCAGAAAATGATGAAAATTATTTATTCTTTTTTATGAATTCAGTAGCCTATTCGCGCAGGATCCGAACATAATTGTTGTTTTAGCAGTACCATCTCATGGTAAGCGAGGTAGGCCAAATTAGTACTTAAAATAACCATATCCTCTGAGTGCTTAGAGAAAATGAATAAGCTGCCTCTGAAAAAAATTAAAGAGTTAAATCTCTATATTATTGAACAAAATAATTAGATTTTAAACCTTACAAAAAAGTTAAAATATGAAAAATAATTGTTTCTTGGCAGCTTTGCTCTTTTTAGGATTCAACGGAGGTGCGCAAAATACATTTCCAGCGAATGGCTATGTTGGAATAGGTATTACCAGTCCGAATGCATCACTTCATTTGGTTGAGCCTTTGGGTGGATTTGTAGATGGCGTAATTGCACCATCAAAGTCTATACTGAAATTTTCAAGAGCAGGAACATTCAATCAATCCTATGTCGAATCTGCCGAGTTTAGAATAGGGCACGGTGGTCCATCGGTTTGGGGAAGTCGCCTTGACCTTTATATCAATGGGCCATCAAACGATACTGCCATCCCAGATATGCAAGTCATGAGCTGGCTTTACAATGGAAACGTAGGTATCGGAAAACTTTATCCGGAAGCAAAGTTAGATATAAACGGTAGCACAATTATTACCGCAACGTCCTATGATGGAGCATCAGCACCAACAAATATTTCATCCATAAATGCTTTAAGAATAAATGGTACCATTCCATCATCTAGTCACAATGGAATTACCTATCAAAGTGAGGGAGGCGGTGGGGCGGCGATAGGTTTCTTCCGTGGAGGTGGTTATGATACCGGAATTGATTTTTATACAAACGATGTGGCCTATGCCCCTGGAAACATCCTAACTCGAATGCGAATCTCAGCTTCTGGAAACGTTGGAATCGGTACAGTAACTCCATCGGAAAGACTTTCTGTAAATGGTAAAATACGGGCACATGAAATCAAGGTGGAGGCATCGAATTGGCCGGATTATGTTTTCGAGCGGGGATACAAAATAGCTTCTCTGGCTGAAACGGAAAGTTTCATTAAAGCGAATAAACACCTTCCTGAAATGCCTTCAGCCAGCGAGGTTGAATTAAATGGTTTAGAATTGGGAGAAATGAATAAACTGCTTTTAAAGAAAATTGAGGAATTAACCCTGCACCTGATTGAGCAGGGCAAAGAAATTATGGCTTTAAAGGATAAGGTATCCAAAAGATAATTGTAGATGATAAAGGCTGGCGCTTTATATTTTTCCATTGTGATAAGTTTTATGATTGCTGTTATTTCAGCATCTGTTATCATGCTTGCCGTTCATTACCGTAGCAGCTACCTTAAGTCCATCCGTTATAACCGCCTGTTGGTAAATTTGGAATCGGCCAGGATGATGGTCTTGGCCGATGAAAAACTGGAAGGCCTAAAAGCCTTCGATTTATTTGGAGAAGGTTCGGATAGCGTGGCCGTTTCAAAAAGGAACTGGGGGATATATAAAGTGGCCTGGGCTAAGAGTTTTATATTATCAGACACGCTATCGGATGCTTTTTTGATAGGGAAGGCAGATACCTTAGACCGTGTTTCGCTATACCTGAGTGATGAGGACCGGCCATTGTCTGTTAGCGAGGGCACCCGCATCAGGGGTAATGCTTTGCTGCCAAAATCGGGGATAAAATCCAGCTATGTTGATGGCAAGCCTTATACGGGTGATAAGCTGGTCTATGGCATAATTGGCGAAAGCCAGCGGACTTTGCCTGAGCTGGATGGTGATCTCATCAAAGGCTTGTCTCATTATCTGGATGAAAGCTTAGAAGAGTTAAGATGGTTTAAAGGGCAGGCACTTACGGTATCCTTTATGCAGCCTGTAGCTGTTTTACGGCTGAAACCCAACACAAGGCTAAGCGGAACAGTTTCTGGTAATGTGATACTGCGTTCTGATACCTCAGTGGTCATAACTGCGGATGCAAAGCTGGATGGCATTCAGGTCTATGCGCCTTATATCCGGGTTGAAGATAATTTTAAAGGCAATTGCCAGCTTTTCGCCAGGGATTCTATATCCGTCGGGCAGGGTGTAAGTTTTGATTATCCCTCTTGTCTGGGCTTGATTCGCACCACACTGTCAGGCGATTCGCCGGAAATCAAAGCCGGGGATAACCTGCGGTTTTCCGGGCTTATGTTTAGTTATGAGTCCAAACGTTCGCCTTTTCAAACCCGCATTGGATTTGGGAAGCATACCCGGATCAGCGGAGAGGTATACGCAGCAGGCGTAGTTAAATTCGAAAAAGGAATGATATTAAAGGGCAAGGTTTCCTGCAATCGCTTTCATATGCAGACCCCGCAGACTTTATATGAGAATGTGCTTGTTGATGTGCAGCTAAACAGGCAGGCCAGAAGTAAGTATTACTTAAGTACAGGATTAATAAAGGCACTAAAGGGTGAAAGTAAAGTAATGAAATGGCTGGATTAAAAAACAAAAAACTGGAGGGTTCAACCTTGATAGAAGTGTTGGTTGCCATGGTGATAATTATGGTGATATGCTCCATTGCCATGGTCGTTTTCAATAATGTGCTTTCCGGGGGGGTATCATTTAAAAAGGTCACGGCCCAGAACCAGATAAATGTTTGGATGAAAAGCATTGAAGATTCTGGTGAATTCGAAGAAGAAACGGTTTGGCTGGATAGCGTAGAGTACCGGATGAGCATCAAGCCATCAGACTTCCCACTTATCAATGTGCTGGAAATTAAAGCCTATCAGCGAGGCAAGCCAATTGCTGCGTTAAAAAAATATGTTCAATTAAAGACTGAAAATTGAAAAAAATACAAGCCTATACGCTCATGGAAGTAACCATAGCGATGCTGCTTTCAGCAGTTACAATTTCAATCTGCTATATGGCATATGGGCTAATCAGCCAGTATTACCAGCGCTATCAGCTGAAGAATGAGCGCTCGGATGCGGTGATTGGCTTGCGGCATGTTTTGGAGCGTGATTTTAACAACAGCCGGTATATACTAAAAAGCGGTTCGGGCATTGAGCTCGAACAGGATAGTAACCATATTGTTTATCATTTTAACGAAAAGCTCGTGCTGCGGGAATTAACGGGGGTTCATACAGACACTTTCAAACTGGATTATGCGCCGGTGCGCAGCTATTTTGAGGGTAGGGAAGTGTTGGAAAGGGATACTATTGACCGGCTGGAAATCGATCTGCTACTTGGGGGTAAGGATGTTGCCAGGCTCAGGATTGATAAACGCTACAGCGCTGAGGATTTATTTAACTAAGATGGCAGGTGTAGATATTTCCGGATTCAAGCCGGTTCGAAAAGATAAGCCTTTAAATTCCACTACTGGATTAATTGGACTGCTTGGTAAAGATATTTCTTTTGGTAACGGGCAGTTGCCGGATAAAAAAAAGGAAGCCTTCTACAATGAACTCGGAACGCTTATCCGTTCTGGAATCGATATTAAAACTTCGCTCGAACTATCCTCAACCTCTTTGATAAGTGAAAAGGATATCATGCTCTTTTCCGCGATACAAAAGGAGGTCATTGCTGGTAAATCCCTTTCGCAGGCACTGGAAAATCATGAGAAATTCAGTAGTTATGAATTTCACAGCATACGCATTGGGGAGGAAACGGGTAAACTGGGAGAAGTGCTTGGGGAACTTGCGAAATACTATAAGAGTAAAATAAGCCAGAAGCGCAAAATTATCGGCGCGATAACTTATCCGCTTCTGGTGCTAAGCACTTCACTGGGCGCTATATTTTTTATGATAAAATTTGTGGTGCCCATGTTTGCAGATGTTTTCCAGCGTTTTGGTGGTAAGCTGCCCTACATCACTGCTTTGATTGTCAGCTTTTCAGACTGGCTCGACAGGTACATATATTTGCTGCTGGCAATGTTATTGGCGGTAATTGTATTTTATTTCGCCTCAGAAAAGCAAGTCTGGTTTAAAAAATATTCGGCTTTGGTATTGCTCAGAATTCCGTTGGTTGGCGATTTAGTGAAAAAGGTCTACCTGGCACGCTTTGCCAATACCATGCGGCTTTTGACGGGTACCAATACGCCATTGCTTCAGGCGCTGGGTATGGTAAGGCAAATGATTAGCTTCTATCCAATTGTTGAATCTTTAAAGCTGGCTGAACAGCAGATTTTGATGGGTAACAGTTTGTCTGAAGCATTAAGCAAGGATGATTTCTATCCGGCTAAATTTATCCAGATGATAAAGATTGCTGAAGAAGTGAACCGCCTTGAATATTTCTTTGAGCAATTGTCCACTCAATACACTGAAGAGGTTGAATACAAAACCAACGCGATTAGCGGGCTTATGGAACCCTTGATTATCATTTTTTTAGGGCTCGCAGTTGGGGTAATACTGATTGCCATGTACCTGCCTATGTTCCAGATGAGTAATACCATCTAGCCAATTCTGAAAATCTGTACCTCTATGTGAATGCCTGAATTGTGCACATTTTTGATGTGTTTGAATATTTTCGTCATGCGAAAACGATCGTTTGTCAAGCGAAAATGATAGGTCGTCAAAAAGATTTTTTCCTAGTAAATACAAATCATAATTTAATCTTGGAAGTGCTTTATAAAGATTTCCAATATGTTAAATACTAACCAGATTTATGATGAAACATCGCATCCTTTTGCTCTTAGCAAATGCCCTTTGCATACTGTCAAGCCTGACCGCTTTTGGACAAACTTCCTCAAGTCTTAATAACTTCGACATAAAAAAAATGCTGCCATCTTCTCCGGAAGCAGCAATGTTAGGCCGTTTCGGAGACATTCCAATCGGGTTCTATACAGGGACTGCAGATGTTTCTATTCCGTTATACTCAATTAAGGAATCCGGGGTAGAAATCCCTGTGGTGTTAAGATATCACGGATCAGGCATCAAGGTGGAGGATGATGCGAGTAATGTTGGTCTGGGCTGGAGTTTGGAACCTGGCGGCTCGATTATCAAAGTCATTAGTGGTAAGGAAGATCCCCAAGACGGTGATCCTCTTCCATCAAGGGATGCCGCAGGATTTAATTTTCTAAAGAATCAGACGATTCAGGGAGTCTACAATGAGCGCGGAACAGGTGACTTTTGGCCATGCACGGTGAATTACGCTGGATATAGTCCGACGACATTTGCTTTCCTTGATCAGAATGAGGGTCAACCAGACATTTTTCAGTATAGCTTCGCTGGTTATTCTGGCAAGTTTTACATACATCCAGAAACCCATAACATCGTGCTGATTGATAAAACTGTTGATATTGAATTCATTCAAAACGGGCCAGAAGCCTGGATTGCTAAAACAATGGATGGGAATAAATTCTATTTTAATGCGCGCGAGCGAGCCACGCCTAACTATTTGTTATTCGAAAATTCAAGCCTAACCTATAAGCTTACAAAAGTGGAAGTGCACAATGGTAAGGAAATTAATTTTTCCTATGTTGATGGATTTTACACAAATTCTTCTTATTCAGAGAGCTACCATTCAGAATACCCGCTTAACACAGGAATGGGCGAATATTACATACAGCCATCGATATCTAATCCCATGCACTATACCAAGACGATTAAGACCATATCCAATGCTGAAGTGCTGATAGAATTTAATCTGGAGGAAAGGGAAGATTTAGATGTTGCAAATGGACAGGGGTTAACAGGGCATAAACGCATAGCATCTATTGACGTAAAAGATGCGGTTACGCTGCAAAAGAAAAAAACCTTTAACTTTTCTTATGGATACTTTACTTCCAGTTTAGTGGGAGGCAGTTATAAGGGGATGAGTGGTGGCAGTCTGGTTTACTCCAATGCTGATGCTAAGCGCCTGAAGTTGCTTTCATTGCACGAGTTCGGCTACAATGAATTGAATCAGGCTATTGCAAATCCACCTTATCTTTTTTCCTATGATGAAACGCTTCAGCTGCCTCTGAAAACATCTTTCGCCCGGGATTTCTGGGGCTATTACAATGGGAAAGAGAATACTAAGCTTATTCCAGACTTATCCTTTTTTTATTATTCTGGAGATCCTGATTACGGTAGCAGCCCGCAAGGTACTATTGAATTAAAACAATCCTATACAGGGGTTCAGGATCTCAGTACACATCCAGTCAATGTAACTGCGAATATCATCAGTAATATTCAAGGCGCTAATAGGGCACCGGATTCGACTAAGATGAAAGCGGGGATGCTGAAAAGAATAACATATCCAACCGGTGGTTTTACCACATTTGACTACCAGGCCAATAGCTTTAATAATCACGTATACCCTGACGTAGAACGGGCATTGGTATCAACCCAGCAAGGTTATGTTGGTGATTATAATAAGACATCTGATACCAAAAGCTTCAGCTTCAGCCTTCCGAATGCTCAAAATGTAACCTTTAATCCCATTATAACCAGAGGTCCAAACGATGCCATTGGATTTTTTGATATCCAGCCCGCCACTGTAACTTTATCTAAAACTGTTGGGGGTGTTACAACGATTATCAAAACCTGGCAAATGTTTTATCCTGGAGATTATGATGCCTTTAATAATAGCGGCACAATGCAATGGAATGAGGCGATTAATCTCCCTTTTATTTCTGGAGCACAATATACAGTTACGGCTTATTTGCCGGATGCACTTGGGCCTCAGGAGTCATTCCCAAATTATGCCTCAGTATCTTGTAATTTTAGTTATCAGGATGCAGGGCAAAGCAATTTGTCCAGCAGTTATGGTGGCGGGGTAAGGGTATCGCTTGTGAAAAGTTATACTGAAGAAGGACAACTTGCTTCTACAAAAAAAATCAATTACCTGCGAGAAGATAATATCACTTCGGGTAAACTCATGTCTGAGGTCAAGCCGCTTTACAAGCGTAGGATGAATGCAGTTCATGACTTAACGGGGGTAAGCGGGGGCAACATCACCGTGCAAATAAAAAGCATGGATGTTTGGTTTATCTCTTCAGAAAGTGCTGTTCCGATGTCTACCGCTGCATCTGGAAATCCTGTGGGATATTCCCGTGTAGTAGAAACCGATGTTGCCCCGGGAGGAGCTGTGAACGGGCAGCATGTCTATCATTACAATAATGCCCAGAGTGATTCCAGGCCAACCGTTCCGGATAATCCGTATGGGCTGAATGGAAAACTCTCAAAAGAAGAAATTTATGCAGCAGATGCTTATGTTGTTCCGATTACTGAAATCAATTACAGCTACATCAATAAACAAACATCCTCATTTAGTAATTTTAAAATAATGCCTGCCAACATCGGAGAAAATCCATGTTCTATTCCTATAGCATTCGATCCCGATTTGATTTTCAGAAATTATGTAGTCGCTTATCCCATCCTGTCCAACTGGTATGTTTTATCTAGTAAACAGACAAAACAAAATCTCACTGACGGTCAGGTTGTTTCACAGGAGGATTACAGTTATAATTCAAAAGGGCAGCAGGTTAAGGTTGAAAGCATCAACAGCGAGCTGAATAAAAAAACTATTGCGAGTCTTTATCCTATTGATAATCCTGGAGATCCGATGTCCGCTGAGCTTATCAGTAGAGGATTATTTGATAATATACAGGAACAAAAAATTCTGCTCAATGACAATACCGAGCTTTCAAAAAGCAATGTTACTTATAGACTTGAAAACGGCCAGTTAGTCAGAAATAATGTGGTTACCTCCTTCAATGCCACTCCCGGCAGTACAGATGTAACCTTTGATAAATATGGAGGCTACAAATCATTGCTGCAGTTTACTCAGAAAGGCGCTCCAAGCTGTATTCTTTGGTCCTTTGGATACGCCAAACCTATAGCTGAAATCAGAAACGTCACTTATCCGGTGTTGGAAAGTGTTCTTGGTGCTTCCACAATTCAAAATTTTGCCATGCTCCCAAGTCCAACTGCTGCCCAAATTAATAGCTTTCTCGCTCCGCTCCGGGCAAACCCTGCTAATCCTGCAATACGGGATATCCTGGTGACCAGTTATACATATGCTCCTTTGACCGGCCTTGGAACGGTTACAGATCCAAAAGGTATGTCATCTTCCTTTGATTATGATGAGTTTCAGCGACTAAAATTTGTAAAAGACCAGCATGGAAATATTGTGAAAAGTAATTCATACCATTTTAAAAATTAAAGACTCATGAAATTTCACTTCAACAAAATATATTTGGCAGCTTTTGGTTTGTTATATTGTTCTGTAAATGCACAACAACATTTAAGCCTTTCAACATATTCGGGTCAAAGCGAAATCAAGGCTACAGGGAGTATCACCTTAACGGATGGTTTTCATGCAACGGGTAATGTACGAATTTACATCACTCCTGCAAACTATGTCAACTGCTTTAACAGCTCATTCTCACCAAGCAGTACCCAGAATTATATTTTAACCAGAACATATAAATTAGCAGGTGTAAACTACGGGAACTTTAATTCCATTGCAAGTGTTTGCGATGTAAATCAGAAAATCCAATATATTGATGGGCTGGGTAGACCAGTTCAAACCATCGATGTACAGGGCAGCCCTTTAGGCAATGACATTATTCAGCCGGTGAGTTATGATGGCTTTGGCCGCGAAAAGTTCAAATTTTTACCCTATACTGAAGCCGGTAACAATGGCGCATTCAGGACTAATGCGCTAACAGGCGGGCAGTCCTATTTTTATCTGAATGCTAGTAACATAGCCCATACACTCTATCCGTTTACAGAAACCGGTTTCGAAGCCTCTCCTTTAAATCGTGTCCTGCAGCAAGGCGCAGCAGGATTGGACTGGCAAATATCCTCAGGGCATACCATTAAAACAGATTATGCTACAAATATCAGTGGAATACGGCGATGGAATTTGACCTCAAACGGTGCTTCCGCAATCAATAGTTTTTATGCAATTGGCAAATTGTTGAAAACGATTACAAAAGATGAAAACTGGAAAGCATCGGATTTTAAAGCTCGTACAACAGAAGAATTTAAAGATCTGGAAGGTCGTGTCATATTGAAAAGGGTGTGGGAAACGGATTCAAAAAGTTTAAGTACCTACTACGTTTATGACGATTTAGGCAATTTGAGGTATGTTTTGCCGCCTGCAGTGAATGAAAATGGAACGGCCAGTTTAGATCATTTTAGCGAAACTGACCAGTCATTTGATTTTTATATTTATGGCTATCATTATGATAACAGTAACCGGGTAATTGAGAAGAAAATTCCGGGTAAGGGTTGGGAAGAAATGATTTATAATCCAAACGATCAGGTGGTCTTTACTCAGGATGCAATACAAAGGCAACGTTCCGAGAGAGCTTTTGTAAAATATGATGCCCTTGGGCGAGTAGCGATGACCGGGATCGAAATTGGACATACAGGTACTCGAGCCGATGTACAGGGAACGGTAAACTCTTTAAGCGTTTATTGGGATACCAGAGATAATGGAACAGGCAACCTGCATGGGTACAATAATGTTAGTGCACCAGCATATTTACCCAATCTTCAGCCTCAAATCATTAACTATTATGATAATTACGATATTCCCGGTCTGCCTTTCAATTATATAAGCGCTTATAGTACTAAGACTAAGGGCCTTTTGACTGCAACTAAAGTTAAGGTTTTGGGAACAAACGATTTTCTTTGGACCGTCAATTATTATGATAATGATGGGAGGATTGCTAAAAGTTACACTCAGCACTATTTATCAGGTAGCATAAATAATGATAATTATGATGAAACCTCCAATACATGGAGCTTTGCAGGCGAACTTACTGCATCCTCAAGAATTCATCATACAGCTGCGGGTAATACAGTTATCGATAGCCGTTTTGGATACGATCATTTGGGAAGAAAAATTGCATCATGGGAGAACATCAATAATCAGGGAGAAGTAGCGCTTTCGAAGTCCGATTATAATGAAATCGGGCAGTTGATCAAAAAGAATTTACACAGTAAAGATGGAAGTGCTTTTTTACAGTACAGCGATTTTGCTTACAATGAACGGGGATGGTTAAAGAGTGCTGTAAGTAACCAGTTTAGCATGCAGTTAGATTATCAGGAAAATGGCAGTCAAATGTTTAATGGAAATATCAGCAAACAATCCTGGTCTCCCAACACTAACTTAAGTACTCCTAATTACCTGAGCAGTTACAGCTATGATAAATTGAATAGATTAAACTCAGCAGTTAGTTCCGGGCTTACGATGCATGAGTTTTTAACTTATGATGAAATGGGCAACATTAAAACTTTAAAAAGAGATAACGGAAATGCCAACCTTTATCACTATAACGGCAATCGCCTGTGGTATGCTGAAAATGTTACAAATGGTTATGTTTATGATGCCAATGGAAATGCTGTTGTCGATGGGAGAACCGGTTATCACTTTTCTTATAACCATTTGAATTTACCCCAGTCAGTTTCAAATGGTGTGAGTTTAACGTATACTTATGATGCTTCAGGTAACAAGCTTAGAAAAAGCAGTGTCTCGGGAACAGTAAATTATATCAACGGCATTCAATATAAAGCTGATAATTCAATTGATTTTATCCAGACCGAAGAGGGAGTGGCAAGAAATAATGGTGGAATTTATAGTTATGAATATGATTTGAAAGATCACTTAGGGAATACTAGGGCAAGTTTTTATAAGAATCCTTCAAGCCAGCAATTAGAGGTTATGCAAAGAGATGATTATTATGCTTTCGGCTTGAGGAAGTCAGGTATTCCTAATTCAAATAATAATAAATATCTTTATAACGGGAAGGAATTGCAGGAAGAGTTAGGACAGTATGATTACGGGGCACGGTTCTATGACCCAGTGATTGGAAGGTGGACGACTATAGATCCTCTGGTTGAACTCAATCAGGAAAACACCTCACCATACATTTATGTGCTTAATAACCCAATCTTATTAACTGATCCAGATGGAAGATTTCCAGATGGACCTGGGGACGACCTATGGGATGGGGTAAAGCAAGGATTTACTGGATATTTTGGAGGAATAAAACAGGCAGTATTAAATCCAGTTGAAACAGTTAAAAGCCAGTTTACTACTGAAGCAATAACGAACAATTTGTTAAATACTGCTACTTTTGGTACCTATGGTATGGCAAAAGAAGGAATCACAGTATCTTCGGCAGCAGCAAAGGGGGATTTGACAGCTTTGGGGAAGGCTATAGGTAGTAAAGCCGCTGAGGGGCTTGTTGTTGGTGTAACAGAAGGGGCTGGAAGGGTTCTAGGTGCAGTAACAAAGGTTGCATCTAAAGAAGGTTCAGTTTTTGGAAAAAGTCCTTTTATTCCGAAGGATGCAGAGGGTGTAACAATCAAAACGGTTAAGACAAAGGCTGGGAATACAAAAATCGATGCAGAGGGTAGAGGCGTTTCACACACTCAATTAAGAGAAGATGCTTCGGGCAATTATGCTCAACGTACGACTTTTGATGCAAAAGGAAGAAAAAGAAGTGATACGCACTTTACAACTCATGGAGAAAGTGGAAAATCGTCACCCCATAAACATACATATTATAAAAATGGAAAACGCAGTGAAGGCCTCTAAGTATAAAATTATTAATGAGCTAAAAAGTTTAGATTTCATAAAAAATATATTGCTAATTGAACCAAAAGTAAGGTTGTGTGGTGAACTTGAAATTGAGCCCTATGTAGAGTTTTCAGTTAATTTTCAAGCAGATTATTGGTATATTAAGTATCTTTTGTTAAGAGATCAATATGTTGATCTTACAAATGAGTTCGAGAGTCTTTTTAGTGAACCAGACTTAAATATTATTTGGCTGAGGTTAACGGATGGCAATACTTTTGTTTTGGAATTTAACGATGGACAACCATTTGTTAGTTTTTTAAAAGAGAATACTTCGATAAAAAATTACTTTGAGTTATTTACCTTGAGTAGACTTTAAACAAGTTCATCTACAGGTGCCAACAAGCCACTCATGCCCAAAATAAAATAACATCAAAGTCACGAATCAGAGCACTTTGATGTTTATCTGATAGGCTGCATATCTGATTATGCAGCCTATTGTTGTTTTGTGATCTACAAGTTGTGTTTTTGGGTGCCCAAAAACCTGCGTGCTTTTGCTTGGGCAAAAGAAAGAAACCTACGCAACTTGGTTTCTGCCATAATGTTTATGTAAGAGGTTGCTATAAAGCAGCAATGTTGTTGTTAAAAAAATCCTTGAACTTCTTTTTGGTGAGCATGGTATCAATGATCTTAAAGACCACATTGCGGTCTTCTTCATCCAATTGGTTAATCAGGTTGACCTGTTCAAAATTGGGCTTGTCCTGAATGGTTACCTCTACAGGCTGATTGTCGAAATGCACCACCTGGTCAATGGTCATGCCGAAGTATCCGGCAAAGCGTTCCAGTTCATCAATAGCAATATCACGTGTGTTGTTCTCCACCTTATTATAGCTGGTATAGGGAATGTTCAGTTCAGCGGCCAATTGCTTTTGCAGCAATCCTTTGCGTTCCCTGATCTTCTTAATGTTATCGCCTAAGCTCATGACGTTTGGTTTTCTTCCAAAAATACCCATAAAAGCTACTTTAATCAATATGTTGCGTTATTGCTGATTTTGTAGTTGCTAAAATAGGTATTAATTGTCAGGTTTGCTATATCGAAAATAGCAATAAATAGTTTAGATAGATAAAAGCCCAAACTGATCACAGAAAACCCTGAATTACTGCTCTACCTGGAGGGTAAATTGCACATCACTGTTTTGGGAGGCATTAAGCTGACCGGACTTGACCGGTTGAAAGTAACGCTAAAGCTGATCATTATCGGTAAGCCGTCCAATGCGTTCCGCCATAACCTTGACCTGTACAACAGTATGCAGAGCGAACAGCTGATCGAAAAGGCATCCGAGGCGCTGGATATCAGCAGCAGCGAGCTGTCGCAGGTTATTAATGGTTTGGTCACTGCGTTGGAGCATTACCGTGAAGAGCGTTTGGAATCCATGAAGCCGAAACAACCGGAGAAGAGAACGTTATCTGAATCCGAGCGCAAAGCAGCCATCACTTTCTTGAAATCCCCTAACCTGTTAGGGCGCACCAAACAGGTCATTGCCGATAGCGGGCTGATTGGGGAAGAGGATAACAGCCTGATTGCTTACCTGACCTATACGAGCCGTAAACGGCATACCCCGCTGCATCTGATGTGCCTGGGTGCCAGTGGTACGGGCAAAACCTGGCTGCAGGAAAAGGTATCAGAGCTGATGCCCGAGGAGGATAAATTGGAAATCACCTCACTTTCCAGCAATGCTTTTTATTACTTCGGCAGGGAAGAATTGAAACACAAGCTGTTATTGATCGAGGATCTGGACGGAGCCGAAAGTGTGCTTTATCCCTTACGGCAACTGCAAAGCAAAAGGAAGATCAGTAAAACGGTGACCTTGAAAGATAATAAAGGTAACCTGAAAACCGTGACTTTGAATGTTGAGGGGCCAGTCTGCGTATCAGGATGTACCACCAGGGAACAATTGTATGAAGACAATGCGAACCGCTGTATCCTTTTGTATATGGATAACAGTATAGAACAGGATAAAAAGATCATGGAATACCAACGTAAGCTAAGCGCCGGTCAGGTTGATGAATCAGGACAGCACAAGCTGAAAGAGCAGGTCAAAAATGTGCAACGCATCCTAAAACCCATCACGGTTAAAAATCCTTACGCCACCTTTCTGCAATTGCCGGAAGAAGTCTTTAAGCCCAGACGCACAATGCTGCTATTGTTATTGTTTACCGAGACCATTACGTATTACCACCAGTACCAGCGAACCTTGAAGACGGATACCGACACCGGGGAGCAATACATTGAAAGTACGCTGGAAGATGTGGAGGCCGCCTTTACGCTGCTGGAAACCACACTGCTGAAAAAGAGTGATGAACTAAATGATGCCTGCCGAAGCTTCTTTGAAAAGCTGAAAGGCTACCTGAAAGAAAAAGATACCGAAAGCTTTTATAGCAAGGAGATCCGTTCGGCCTTTAGGCTGACCCCCAGCAGCATCGGACGATATCTGTATGAGCTGGAACGGATGGGCTATATCAAGATCACCCGTGGCAACCGTTATAAAGGCTTTGAATACAAGGTGCAGAGCTGGAATGATCTGGAGAGTTTGCAGCAGAGCAGCAAAATGCTGGTCAGCAGCATCCTTGAAAATATCAAATCAGTATCCCGTAACCCAACAGTATCCCAAAGGCCTGATGGGTTACTTAAAGTGCAGAAAGACAGCAGGAAAGAAGCAGTAACCCAGAGTAAGTAAAAAACGTACAGTTAGCAAAAAAATACGTTATGAAAAATCCGCTCTATATCCGTTTAAACGCAGGCTTTAGTGAATGGCTAAGGATCCTGAACTTTGACCACACCAGCCAGCGGGATATGCCGATCATGCTAAAGGCGTTCCTGATCTTCCTGGAAGAAAATGACTGTAACAGTATTATCGGCATTACAGAAAGCCACCTTGAAAATTACCTGCAGGTCTTAAGTGAGCAGCCCTGTAAAACCAAACCAGGCACATTGAGCCTAAACTATATCCGCAAACACCTTCAAGTGATCCGCAAGTTTGCCCGGTACCTTGCCGAGAGCGGAAAGGAAAGCTTTTCAGTGAAAGTGCAGCTCAAAGGCAAATCTAGCAATATCAAAAGCATCCTGACCAAAAAGGAAGTTGCCAGATTGTACGAGGCGACTACAGAAAGTGTGCTGGGGTTAAGGGACAGGGCATTATTGACGCTGTATTATGGTTGTGGTTTGAGGAAAAGTGAGGGCTTAAGCTTAAATACTGATGACATCCTGCTGGAAAAGGAACTGGTGTTGGTACGCAAAGGCAAAGGTTATAAAGCAAGGTATGTTCCTTTGACCGGCAGCAATAAAAAGGATCTGGAATATTATCTGAACTTTTCCAGGCCTTACCTGCTCAGCGGTAAAAAGGAGCCGGCATTATTACTGAACGCAAACGGAAAAAGGTTAAAGACCGCTTTTGAGCGGATGCAGAAACTACGCTCGGCATCTGGGATAAAGAAGCCAATTGGCCTGCACACCTTGCGCCACAGCATTGCTACGCACCTGTTGCAATCAGGTATGAAGCTGGAACAGATCCAGCGGTTCTTAGGCCACAGCAGCCTGGAAAGCACACAGATCTATACCCACATTGTCAATGAACTTTGAGGAGTACTTAAAAGAACTGGGCTTAAAGCCTGTTACGGTGTACCAGCACCGTAAATATGTCAGTTACTTTTTGTCCTGGCTTGCAGAAGAAGAGCGTTCGGGCTTAAACTTAAATGAGGTGAGTTATACAGAGGTCCTGGATTATGCAGACCATCAGCGGCAGGCGGGCAATCAGGTTAACCTAGTGAACCGGATGCTGCTGGCGGTAAGGTATTACTTTACTTACCTGCAAAAGGAAGATAAGATAACCCACAATCCTGCTGCCGGAATCAGCTTAAAGGGAGCTATAAGGACAGTCCCGAAAGACCTGTTGGAAAAGGGCGAGCTGGAAGCTTTATATGAGAGTTATGCGGTCATAGATGAGCGTAGCCAGCGCAATAAGGTGATGTTGTCCCTGCTGATCTATCAGGGTATCAGCAATGCAGAACTGCATAAACTGGAGGCCGGCCATATCAAATTAAAAGAAGGAAAACTTTATGTTCCGGCATCAGCAAAGAGCAGCAGCAGGATGCTGAAACTGGAGGCCTTCCAGATCATGGAACTGTATGAATATATCCATGTGACCAGGTCAAAGATACTGGCAGAGCGTAGCAAAGAACGTTCAGGTAGAAAACCCAAAGCAATGAAAGCAGCCAGGCAGATCCACCAGCTTTTTATCAGTATGAACGGTTGTGAAAATATCAAGAATAGTCTGTACCACTTTAACCAGGCTTTGCGTAAACTGAACCCTAAGTATAAAAATGCGGCACAAATCCGGCAGAGTGTGATTACCGAATGGTTAAAAGAAAAAGACTTACGAACTGTTCAGTATATGGCTGGCCACCGCTATGTAAGCTCGACAGAGCGTTACCAGACCACCAACCTGGAGGATCTGAAAGAAGCCTTAAACAAACATCATCCCTTAAAATAAAAGCCAAAAGCCTGCGGCAGCATGGTGCTTTGCAGTAATAGTTGGGGAATCTTCCATTCCCCAAACCCCTTTGGAACCTCTTACTGATATAAAGAGCCGCTCTCATCCCTCCCTCAACCAAAGCACTTTCTATCAGTAAGAGGTTACCACCCAACGCCTGAAATATAAACACCCGGGTGTTTAGCAAAGATGTATTAATGTATGCATTAATAGAGAATCCTGCCTCCGAAGTCGGCAGAGCAACAATGTTCGTGCAACCACCGGGAGCCACTAAAATAGTTTTTGTGTTACAAAAACATAAACTTGCTCCATCAACGATCTATCTGCACCAACGAGAATAGAGGTCTGGGGTGATCATTTGTTAAGCCCCCAAAAGCGGAAGAAGGGAGAGCTGTCAAGGGAACGTGGAATAAATGGCCATTGCGGGCAGGATAAGAGCGTTTATGCCGCGAAAGTCCCTTTACTGCTTTTCCTTCTGAGGCTATCTTTGCTGTAACATATGATCAACCTTACCTACCGCAGAAAGTAACCGAAGAACGAAATTACCCCTCTTGTAAAACCCAAACAAAAAACTAACTTTACGTTAAAGGAACGTTCTTTATAAAGCTGAAAAGTAGCTGCCAGCGAATCCGGCGGACTGTAAAAAAGTTGCATAAGGGTGTTAGATTACGGTGCAAGGTTTTACGACCCCATTATTGGCAGGTGGAATGTGGTAGACCCGTTGGCGGAAAAGTACTATGGAATTACGCCTTTCGCATACTCGTTGAACCTTCCCTCCTCATTAATAGATCCAGATGGAAGAGACGTCGATATTAATAATCTCACGGATGATGAGCATAAACGGGCACTGCTAGAGTTTTTGAAAACAAAAAATGGGTTGGCTTTTGTTTCAAGTTATCTTAAAAAAGGTCAATCTCTGAATATTACAGTTGGAAAGAAAACTCATGTATTTATTGTAAAAAAAGATGGTGAGTTTGCGAATGATTTGTTAGCATTAGGCTCTGAGAAGGATTTAGGCACAGGAAATGGAGTCACAGTATTGGGTCGAACAACCACAAATAAACCCGACGGAAACGAATTGAATGAAGATGGATTTGGTGGAAAAGACGATAGATATGACGTGAGAGGAAAAGTCGTAGAACAAATTTGGCTTAAAAAAGGGCAGGGACTGGAAAGCACTATTTCTACACTAGGACATGAATCTTTTGTTCACGCTTTTCCAGATCAAAATAGACTTAGAGAATTAAGGCAGGAGTTGAATAAAGGAACGATCCAGCCAGGCACTAAAGAGTATGGACATAAATTAGAGGCAATAACAAATAGTGGACAAATTGATCACAAAAATTTGTCGAATGGGAAATCAGGCGCATTCTTGAATTTTAGTTTGCAAATGGATGTGATAAAAAATACAACAAAATTTATAAGATCATATAACCAAGATGTTAAAGAAAATAAATAGGTTAACAATGTCTTACATATATTTCTCTTTCATATGCATGTATGGATCTTTTTTTACATCATGTAGAAATGAATCCAAGTTTGAATATATAATTTCTAGAGAAGATAGTATCTATAAAACAAGCCATACTAGGCCTGATGGGGTTGTTTTGTTACCACCTAAAGTCGTGTTTGGAAGATACAACTTTATAGTTGACTCAACCAATAATGTTTACTTTTATTCATTTCAAGAACCTAAACAGATAAGTGGTTTTTTTGATGGGGAATTAAGCGAGTTCGCCTGTTTGCAGCCAAATTATCTATTTAAAATACCTAAGGGACTGGAATCAATTTTTTTTGAAGAAAATGTCGTTCTTCAAAAAACATCGGAGAAAATTAAAACTATAAATGTCGCTTCTGTCAACGATACAGTCAAACACGATTTTATTAAATTTTTGAGAGGCGTTCTGCATGATGACTCTTCCGGCTACTCTCTTAGAATTAGGCGAGTACTTCCAGAAGAAACTGAGGTTTTGAGATATAAACTTCAAGGAAAACATTATTCCCCAAATTACAAGAGGAAGGACTGTTTATATTAGGATGTAAACTGTTTGTGGCAACTGGATTCCTCGCTCTTTTATGGTCTGCAAGACATATCGAACTATGTGTAAGACATGATTTGTAATCCGTAAAGTAAAGTTTAAGAGATTAAAAACTGTTGGACTTTTTTATTATATTAAAATTTTTTATTTTTTTTAATAAAAGAATCAAGAACAACGAGTTCAGTACGCAATTGAAATATCAAGATTTAAAGAAAGATAATCTTTTTATTTTATTGTTTTTTAGCATACTGGTTTGCTTTTTAATTTCTTGCGAAAGGAATAAAGGAGACTCGAAACAAAAAATAAAAAAGGAGGATATTGCAGATGTGGAAATCCTTACGCGGGACAAGTTATGCTGATATCGGATAAAGTATAATAATGATGATTCTGGCGTTGTCCAAAAAGGTGAGGTTGACAATTTCTAAGATGATAAGTATTTTTTTACTAAAGTAATAATAAACATCAGCAATTTAAAATGAATTACGTCAAGAAAACGGAATTGGAAGGCGGATCTCTTATGGCCGAGGATGGACAGACTATCAAAAGCAAAGGAATGGATATGGTAAGAACTAAAATTGCTAAATATTTATTGTTGTTTAGCTATTTGATGCTCTCTTTGGGTTGTATAAATACTACGGAGAAAAAACCCTTACCCGATTATGTTAAAATCATTTCGAGGTCAAATGGACTATGTTCCTATTTAATTAAATTGGATACAAAGGGCAAAGGAAGCATCGTTCGAGCGGAAGTCAATAACTTTAACGAACAAACATTTTTTGTTACAAAAAAAATTGACAGTTTTTCATTCCAGTTAAAAGCTAAAAACGATATCGTGCAGTTAAAGAAACAGGTGGAAAACATTAAAATTGAGGGGAAGTATATAAGTGGCGAAAACTATGATGGAAATCATACACAGCTCTTTGTCGCGGATAAGCTATTTATTGACACATATGGGAGAGGGACTGATTCTTATCAAATTATAATTGAGTTAGTTGCAAAAAATATTCCCTATAAATTTGACTTTAATTGCAGATAAGATATCTGACGCGCTGTTCGGGATGTTAGCTTTTCAGCGCATCTCGAACTGATTATAGATAAGATTTTTAATCCATAATCTGACAGTTGTTAATCTGTCAGGTTTTTATTAAACTTAATTACAATGATTTTGCATTGCTGAAAAGCAACAAGAGTAATGGCTTCAGTCTGTATCCTACATGCCAACGCTAATTAAAAAAACTTCGAACTAAGCAAGATAAATTTAGTTCTGTAGAATGGAATTTGCCTTTGCCGAACTTATATCTTATCGTTTCAAAATTAAAATTTTATCGTTGAAACTTAGAGTATACGGACCATCAATAACATCAGTATTGTTTTTTTCAAATAAAATATTTTTCGTCATGCAAAAATGCTTGTTTGTCAAGCAAGAACGGCAGATCGTCAAAAACATTTCTTATCGGATTTTCAAAACATTAGCTTGAATCCTAATCTCCAATAAACCAGGGATCAAAAATTAATTTTATTATTTTTTTTTCGGATTTCTTGGTATCTGAGCGCTATGTGCCAAGAGAAGTTGTGTTTTTGAAAAATATAATTTTAATATAGAGATGCATGATATGAAAAAGTTCAAAATTCTCCCTTTGTTTCTCTTTGATTTCTTAAAGACAATCAATTAAAGTGAATCTAATCTACGATAAGCAATCTGAACGTGTTACGCCTTGATGAAGTATCAGAATTTTAGTGTAGATAGTTGTAAGTATTTGCTAAAACCTAAATAAATACACCATGAGAAGAAAAATAATTTTATTATCCTTAAGCCTTTGCTACTTTGCTGGCCTTCAGGCGCAAACTAACGTCTTTCCTTCAACTGGTAATGTTGGGGTGGGTACTTTGACGCCTGAGAATATTGATGGCTGGGATAAGGTACTGGATGTATATGGCAATACACATGCCAAGTTATCGGTGCGCTCGTCGAATGTTTCAGGGGGGTTCTGGTCACATTTTCAGGGTTACTATGGAGCGCCAGCCGGAAGTATGGCCGGTACATTAACTAACCATCCGTTTAGTATTATAACAAGTGCCACGCCCAGGTTCACTGCTCAAACTAATGGAAACATAGGTATTGGAACAATCAATCCTTCAAGCCTACTCGAACTGTCGGCGAATAATGACCGGCTTGGTCTAACAATGTCCAGTAACGGTAATGAAAGCGCTTATGCTGATATGGTGTTTTCGGTTAAGGATAGGCTGTATGATTCTCCACAGCGTGTGCATTCTTGGATTGTAAGCCATAGAAAAGATGGCTATTTTTCCGGCAATCCAACAGGGCAATCCAGTCTTGAATTCTATTCCGTAATGAATAATGGTGCATACGCTGCGCCATTAAGCTTTAAATCTAATGGTGACTTGATATTAGCATCAACTAGGAATGCGATCGGTGGCAATGTAGGCATCGGGACAAATTTTCCTGATGCAAAGCTCGCTGTAAATGGTTTAATTCATGCAAGGGAGGTAAAAGTAGATTTACAGAACTGGCCGGATTACGTATTTGATGACAAATACCGCAAGAGCTCACTTGCAGAACTTGAGCACTATATCAAAACAAATAAGCATCTGCCTGGTATGCCAACTGCTTCCAAAGTGGAAAAGGAGGGTATTGAGCTAGGGGCTATGAACAAGCTTTTATTGGAGAAAGTAGAGGAACTAACCTTGCACCTGATTGAAAAAGACAAAGAATTAATCGAAGTAAAAGCAGCCCACGTTAACTCAAAATCAGAACAGGCGAAACTGCAGGAATTCATGGCTGATCTACTTAAGCGGGTTCAGATATTGGAAAAGAACAGATAAGTCCTTTATTCCTTTAAGTGTTAAACTCGACTTACAGTAGATTTACGGTTTTTTGTTCGTCATTCCAGAAGCAACGATCGTCAAGCAAAAACGATCGTTGGTCAAATAGATTTCTGCTTTTTAGGATAATTTTCAAGCTTTAAGGGTGAACAGTAGAGGGACATCGTTCGCTCGCTCAACTGCAATGATCTATCTATGAAGAAACACCTGAATAAAAAACTTGATGCCTATACGCTTACGGAAATTCTAATCGTACTGGTAATTATCGGGATTCTGGTTCTGCTCGCCCTGCCTAACCTGATGCCGCTCATTACAAAAGCTAAAACCACGGAAGCCAAATTGCAGCTGGAGCATTTAGCCAAACTTGAGCAAGGGTATTTTTATGAGCATTCCAAATACACAAATGATTTGGCTGAACTTGGTTTCATTCAGGAGAAACTTTCTTCTGATGGTAAAGATGGAAAGGCCAATTACAAAATAGAGGTTACTGGAGCGACCAATAATACATTTACCGCAAAGGCGACGGCAATAGCTGATTTTGATGGGGATGGGGTGTTTAATGTCTGGCAAATTGACCAGGATAAGAATTTAGAAGAAATAACACCGGATTAGATGTTTTGGATAGGGGGATTTGTGGTATCAGTTTTAGTGGCGATCGCCTGGCAGGACTTTAAGTTCAGGGCCGTGTATTGGTGGTTGTTTTTACTGCTTTTTTCAGGTTTGTGGACGATTAGCCTGCTGGAAGTAGGCTTCCCCTTAGCAGCAGAAAGAATGCTTTATAACTGTGCTTTTGTGCTTTTGCAGGTTTTTTTGCTAAGCCTTTATTTTGCAGTTAAAAACCGCAGATGGCTGAATATCTTCGATGGTTACTTCGGCCTTGGTGACTTATGTTTTCTGTTGGCGGTGAGCGTTTATTTCTCCTTGACTCATTATTTGTTTTTCTATGTGCTCAGTCTGCTATTCGTGGTACTTATCAGTGGAATAATCCGCCTGGCTTCCCCTGAGGTTAATCTCAAGATTCCTCTGGCCGGTTACCAGGCACTTTGCCTGATCTGCTTGTTAATCACCGGTTTCTTTTTTCCTGTTCAAGCCTGGCTTTTAAGTCTGGGGATATAATTATATATGGAATTTTCATCCGACATACTCCACCTGCTTCCTTCTGAACTTGCCATTCAGTACAGAGTGATTCCCTTTTCGACTAAAGGAAATACTCTCAAGCTTTACTGCGGAGAAGAAGCCTTGTCTGACCAGCTTGAGCAGGAGCTGGAAGTCATACTGGATAAAACGGTCAGCCTGGAGCGGTTGCCGGAATCGGAAATCAGCAGGTTGCTATCCATACACTATCTGGAAGGTTCAGCTAGCGGAAAGCAGGATGAGGGGATTTCTTCTATTTCTGCGGGTGAGGATTTCCTGAGTACCCTTATTGAAGAAGCCAGGCGTTTGAAAAGCAGTGATGTACATATTGAACGCTTCGAACAAAACGGCCGGGTACGTGTCCGGATTGATGGGATGATGATTGAACGTTACCGGGTGGAGAAAGACGATTATCCGGCGCTGGTGAATAAAATCAAAATCATGGCCAATCTGGATATCGCAGAAAAACGCCTGCCTCAGGATGGCAGGATTCAGTTCCGCTCTGCCTCACGACCTGCTTTTGATATTAGGGTGTCGGTTTTACCTACCCTGCACGGAGAAAAAGTAGTGCTACGTTTACTTAGCAACAGCAGTACCGACATTGATTTGAATACCCTTGGCTTATCCGAGGCCGATATGTTCAACTACATGCAGGGCGTGCAGCGGCCCAATGGCATTATACTCATCAGCGGTCCTACCGGCTCGGGGAAAACGACAACGCTGTATGCAACCCTGAAATTGTTGAATAAGTCAACCAGAAATATCCTGACCATCGAAGATCCCATTGAATATACGCTGGATGGCATCAACCAGGTACAGTTGAAAGAGAGTATAGGCCTTGGATTTGCCTCCGCATTACGCACTTTCCTTCGTCAGGACCCAGATGTGATTATGGTTGGAGAAATCAGGGATCCGGAAACCGCAAATATGGCCATCCGGGCCGCATTAACCGGTCATCTTGTACTATCGACCATTCACACAAATTCGGCCTGGGGAACTGTTTCAAGATTGATTGATATGGGTATTCCCGCATTTCTGGTCGCCAACACCCTGAATACGACCATTGCGCAGCGCTTGGTGCGGCTGCTCTGCCCGGATTGCAAACAGCAGTCGGCTTTCGAACCTTCAGCTTACCCAAGACAATTTTTGCCTCCATTTGAACTAACGACCCAGTATAAGCCCTTGGGTTGCCCAGCTTGCTATTATACCGGATACAAGGGACGAAAAGCGGTATATGAGGTGATTCCAATGGATGCAGATTTGGCCCTGCAAATCAAGCAGGGCAATATGGCTGTTGATGGCCTGCTCGCCGAGCGAAACATCAATACCCTTTCAGGTAACGCCTTTACACTCTTCGCCGAGGGTAAAACCTCGCTAGAAGAAATTTTTCCACTTTTATTAACCATCTGATGAATAGCAAAGTGATATATAATTTAATTTTCGTAATGTTTTTCAGTCTGCTACTTGGTTCGGCGAACCCTGCTTTTGCCCAGGATGGAACTACAGAAAGACTTAGACAGGTGGAAGAACGGCTGAGGAGCGTTTCGGTAATGGTACCGGGACTGAACCAAAAGGTCCAGATGGCTATGTCGGGCGCTACCGTGCAGGAGTTTTTGCGGGCACTGGCCCAGGCTAATAACCTGAATATTAATGTAGATCCGGCCCTTAATTTTAAAATGAGTAACAATTTCAGGAGTGAAACGGCAATGAATATCCTGCTTTTCATGGTCAGGGAATATGATCTTGACATCAATATTATCGGCTCTATAATGTCTGTATCCAAGGCTGCCTCGCCCAAGGTTGCTGTTTTAGCGAGGGATATCAGTGTGAAATATAATGCGGGCAATGATAACTTAAGTTTTGAACTAAATAATGACTCGCTTAGTGAGGTTGCCAGGAAAATTAGCCGGCTGTCTATGAAAAATGTTGTGGTTCCAATCAACCTCTCTTCAAAAAAAGTAACTGGATTTATTGCCGCGGCACCCTTTGAAACAGCGCTCGAAAAAATGGCCTATGCCAATGAACTTAAATTTGTCAAGACCAATGATAACATTTATCTCTTTCAACCTCTTGGAGAAGGGGAGGAACTTTACATCAGTGGGGATAAGGAAACCGCCGTTAAACGCGTGAATAAACCTGCAAACGCGTCTGGGTCGGGGGCTGGCACAGGTGCATTCCACCTTTCAGCCAAAAAAGATGCGCAGGGCAATAAGCTCATTTCCATTTATGCGCTGAATTCGCCAATACTGGATTTGGTTAAATCGGCCTCGGTGGAAGCCAATATCAATTATTTCATCTATTCAGATATTAAAGGCAATGTGACCACCCACCTGAATGGTATTAGTTACGATAATTTTCTGACCGCATTATTACAGGGAACCGAATACACCTACAAACGCGATGGCGGGGTTTATCTGATAGGGGACCGGAAACTGGAAGGGCTTCGTTCCAACCGGATTATACAACTGCAACACCGTTCGCTGGACACGATACAAATGATGATTCCAAATGAGTGGAAAAAGGGAGTGGAGATAAAAGAATTCAGGGAGCAGAATACCATCCTGCTTTCCGGCTCTGCCCCGCAGATAAATGAAATTGAAAACTACATCAAACAAATTGACAAGGTAGTGCCGATGGTGCTTATTGAAGTGACCCTCGTGGATATCAGAAAGGGTAAAGCCGTAAAAACCGGCATTACCGCGGGTGTTTCAGATAGCGTAAAAACCGGTGGTACGGTTTTGCCTGGTCTTGATTATACTTTTGGGGCCAATTCTATTAATAGCTTTCTTTCCAGACTGGGTAATAATAATTCGATAAATCTGGGCAGGGTAACACCAAATTTTTATGTTAAACTCAGTGCACTGGAGAATAACAGTAATGTTGAAATCCGTTCGGTGCCTAAGCTTTCGACCTTGAATGGGCATGCGGCAAATCTGAGCATCGGAAGTTCAAGATACTATAGCCAGAGTACCCAGAATATTGTGCCTTCTCTGAATGCCCAGACTGTGGTAACCCAGACCTTTACCGAGGTAAATGCGAATCTTGAAATCAATATTAGACCGGTGGTTTCCGGCGATGATCAGGTTACGCTGAATATTGGGGTTAATATTTCAGATTTTATAGGTACCCCGCCTTTAAATGCACCGCCACCGAAATCGACCAGTAAATTTAATTCGATAATACGTGCCAAAAATGAGGATATGATCGTACTTGGCGGACTTGAACGAACAGAAAGTACCGAGAGTGGCTCTGGCATTCCGCTGCTGTCCCGTATACCGGTGTTGAAGTGGTTATTCAGTAGCAGGGAAAAATCAAATAATAAGGTGGTGACGCTGGTTTTCATCAAACCTATAATTATGTATTAAACTGATGCTGGAACAACCATTAAATACTGTTATGGGCCTGGAACTGATTTTGCTTGGCGATAACCTTTACCGCTGTCATGCATGTCTGCTTTCTAAAAAGGGAAGTATCCTGGGAATTCAATCCAAAAGCATTATGGAAGGCACGCTGGTTCAGGTGTTGGAGAAAATCCCAAGGAATTATCCGATTGCTCTGAACCTGACAGGTAAAGGTATCCTTTTTAAGCATCTAACCGACAACGGGGACCGGGACGTGGCAGAAGTATTTTCTTCAGTATTTCCGGGAGTGCTGGCCACCGACTTTTATGTACAGCAATTTAGCTCTGGTAAACACAGCGTTTTAAGCATCATGCGTAGAACCGCTACCGATATTATCCTGCAAACATTTAGACAATCGGGGATAAAGGTGTTAGCGCTGACCTTTGGTGCATCGGTGACTTCCTGCATCTGGAGCTTACTTGAACTGGATGGTATGTATCTTTCTTTTCAGGGGCATCAGTTTAAGCTGGACGGCGGCATGCAACTGCTGGAGTATAACCACCGTTCAATAATCCAGTCCGAGCAAATTCAAAACATTGCAGGGCAGGAACTGGCTGATAAGTACTTAATTGCATATGCTGCTGCATTTCAGCTGCTGCTTTATAAACAAATGAATATGCTATGGGCAGAGGTGCCGGAAGTTAAGGTTGCTTTTGAAAATTTCCTGCAGGACTCAATTTTAAAGAAAAGGGCATTAGTATTTATGGGTATATTGTTTTTAAGCTTAATAACGAGTTTTTTGGTCTTTAGTCATTATAACAGTGAGAATTCCAGGCTCTCGGGCGTGGCGGGAACGCTGGCGGCTTCTGAAAATCAGCTGGATTTATTCAAGCAAGATATTGCCGAGCAAGAAGCCCTGTTAAAAAAGGTCAGTTGGAATGGAGGTTATCCACCTGGTTTTGTATTGAAGGAAATCAGCAGTACCTGTCCAAGACAATTGAGTTTACTTAAGATCTCGATGAATCCGCTTTCAAAAGAGCCTACGGATGAAAGACCGGTTATACTCTTGTCTGGGCTCAGCGGAAACCTGACTGCTGTAAATAACTGGATTTTTTTATTAAAAGAAAGGAAATGGGTGAAGCTTGTTAAATTACAGGGCTACAGTGCGGATCCCGAATCGGGTAACTATAGGTTTAATTTAAAAATAGGCTATTAAAGATGTGGGCAAAACTTGATTTTAAGCGGAAGCGGGCGGCACTTTATCTACTGATGGCTTTTATGGCGTATATGGCTTGGGCATTCTCTTTTAAAAATGCCATTTCGGCTATGCTGCTCAACAGGGAACTGTCGGGAAAGGAAAGTAAAGGGAGGCAACAGGATTCCGCTAGCCCATTTGTTTTGAGAAAACATGAATTTTATTTAGGTGTAGTTAAAAGCTATAAAGTTAAGCAGGCTGATGTTGAAGGTCACATCTGGCAGGTGCTTTCTGGAATTGCCGTTCATCATGCCGCAGAGATCAGTTTAGAGCCAGCCTTGGAAGTTGTAGCAGATACGGTGCAACAGGTAAATGCTTATGATTTTGTGTTTAAAGGCAACTATGCGCAGCTTGTAAAAGTATTGGATTCTACAAATGCGAGCCCGGGTATTGGCAGGCTTTCAGCTATCGAGCTTTCGAGATCCCCGCTCGCAGATGAACCTTCTGATCAATTGCGCCTTAAACTCCGTCTGTCTGTTGTTAAATAGCGGTCCGTTCGGTTTGTTGCAATTGCTGTTTTTTTCGTCACGTAAAAACAAGCGTTCATTGGTTCATACCCACCGTTTGTCAAGTAGATTTTATTTAATTCTTTTATCCTGATACTTTACAACTGAAATAGGTATTGGTTGATACGCTCAACGCTTCAATCAAAATCGGCAGATTCAATTCAGTTATCATGAGAAAAATAATTAAAATCCTGTTTGTATTAGCGGTCAGCCTACCGTTTTTGACAGAAATTTCCTTTAGTCAGAATTTTATTCCTATGTCAGATACCCGGGCGATTTCGACATTTCCGAATTCGTATAATCAGCGGTTCGAGGGGCATTTTAAGGTATCTAGCGCCATTGGTTTACCATGGGGAGATAATCCATATTATGGGGTTTTGGGTTTCAGGGGGTGGATTGATGACACCGGGGGTAAAGGACATGAGCTGGCTTTTTCAAATCATGGAAAAATATATTGGAGGTCTGGTTATGACGCTAGCGGATGGGAAAGCTGGAAGCAGATTATGGTTAGCGATGGAAGTGGTAATCTAATCGTGAATGGAGACCTATATTCGAAAGCATCCTCAAACGAGGGTGGCTCAATCTCATTAGTTAATTCTCTTAAAACCGGACAGGCTCAGGCAAATCGATGGACAATTTATAACATGACTGGAAACTATGGGAACAGTCTTCAGTTTTGCGCATATGATCTTGCAGGATGTGGTGATATAAATGGACTTTGTAGTAGCAGGTTTACCATTATGGATAGCGGGAATGTCGGAATTGGCACTACAACTCCAGCTGAGAAACTTTCTGTTAATGGGAAAATACGTGCACATGAGGTAAAGGTTGAGGTAAGTAATTGGCCGGATTATGTGTTTGATGAGGGGCACAAAATCGAAACACTGGAAAAGTTGGAAAGTTATATCAAAGTAAATAAACATCTACCCGAAATGCCTTCCGCAGAGCATATTGAGCGTGAGGGTTTAACGGTTGGGGTGATGATTAAGCTTCAGCAAAAAAAAATTGAGGAGCTCACGCTGTATTTAATAGAAAAAGATAAGGCGCTTAATAAATCCGAAAAGAAAACTGCTGAGCTTGAATCAGAAGTGAAGATTATTACTAAAAGACTTTTGCAAATCGAACAAAAACTTAATAAATAGCGATGAAAAGTAGACTTTTACTCTTAATAGCATTGTTGCCGGTGCTCTGTTTTGCACAAACCCAAACTCGGGAGAATGCGGGGCTCCAGGGTAATTCAGGAGCCACCTCTGGTTTTTTTGAAACCTCTAATCCGGTCAACTATCCGTTCGGGGCAAATGGCTGGTGGCATTTATTGGATATAAGACACACCAACACCAGTAATAATTATGCAATGCAGTTCGCCGGTAGCTTTTTCGATCAGAACTTATATTTTCGCAAGACGCTGAATAACCCCTCCACGCCTTGGAGCAAAGTATTGCTTATGGAAAATCAGCAGGTAAACATAGATGCTATGGCTATCATAGGCAATAGTGCCGGAAACAATTACAATGAAAATCTTCGTTTGCCAAATTCACTTGCCGGATATTCTTGCATTGCACTCGGTGCGGTATCTGGTGGTTCGGGAACTGGTCCTGGACAATGGTCACTCGTCAAATACCCGGAGTCATTAGGGTCAAAATTTGCAATTTCTCATTACGGCGATGAACATCTAAGTATTTTAACGAATGGAAATATCGGTACTGGCACCCAAAATCCCCTCTATAAGTTAAATGTTTCTCAGGATCTTACAATGAACAATGACATTGATATAGCCCAATTTGGAATCTCCGGTCATTCAGATAATGCGAAGAGACTGGTTTTAGGCTACGATGTGAATGGGGCAGGTTTTGGATACATTAAAGCGGGTTGGTATGCGCACAAATGGACTAACCTGGCTTTACAACCAAATGGCGGAAATGTTGGAATTGGCACTACAACTCCAGCAGAGAGACTTTCTGTCAATGGTAAAATGAGAGCGCATGAAGTAAAGGTTGAAGTAAGTAATTGGCCGGATTATGTGTTTGATGAAAATTATAGGATTGAAGCGTTGGAAAAGTTGGAAAGCTATATCAAAGTAAATAAACATTTGCCGGATATGCCTTCTGCGGAAAGCATTGAACGTGATGGTTTGGCTGTTGGAGACATGATCAAGCTCCAGCAGAAAAAAATTGAGGAACTTACGCTACATGTCATAGAGCAAAATAAACAAATTCAAGAATTGAGATCAATGATAACGACCAGAAAAATAAGAAAATCTGATCTATAACTGATCATTTTCATTTGTGCATGAGAAAAGTTAGACCCGTGCGTTCGTTTTCTTGGACAAGTGCCATAGGCTATACAATCTTCAAGTACTTTTTCCAAACTCTAATTTATGATTATTAAAATGTTGACAAAAAGCAAATTATTAATAGTAGCTGGAATGTTGTTTTTAATGTTCTGGTCTGTTTCTGCGGTGGCGCAGAACTATCCTAATATCTTAAACTATGCTTTAAACGGAACCCCTGTGCATGGAGTGAAGATTAAAACGAATATTCCGTTCATTCCAGGAAACCAGATGCCGACCATTCAGTTGTCAGGATACAGCTATGGTGCTGCTCAGGTGTTTGATGTTAAACTGGTGTATTATATTTACTCGAATCCAGTTGACTTCTTTAATCCGGTGAACTATCATTTTTATGCAGTAAAAGCATCTTCAGCAGGTGGGCTTACGCCGGGGATTTATCTTTCTCATGAAAACGGGAAAGTCATCATTTATATCGATAGTAAAATATATTATCAAAGATTCACTGTAAGTGCTTTTGCGGAAGGTATGGGTGAAAATGCTACTTGGTTCCAGGGTTGGACAACGGCCGATGAACCCAATTCCGGTTCGCACATGATTGAAGTTGGTTATGAAAATACATTTGCTGGGAAAGTGAATCTTCCAGGTTCTGGCATCTGGAACCAATATGGAAATGTAGGCATTGGCACAACTAACCCCACTGAAAAACTTTCGGTTAATGGGAAAATCCGTGCTCAGGAAATTAAAATTGAAGTAAATAACTGGCCTGATTTTGTATTTGAACAGGACTACAAGTTATTGAAATTAACCGAGCTTGATAAGTTTATAAAGATTAACAAACATCTGCCGGATATTCCTCCCGCTAGAACTATCGGTAAGGATGGCCTGGCTATAGGTGAAATGAATAAGATTTTACTCCAAAAAGTGGAAGAGCTAACCATACACCTAATTGAAAAAGACAAACTAATCTCAACTTTGATAAAAAGGATGGACATTGTTGAGAAATCCATTAAAAAAAACAAAAATAAATCTAAGCATGAATAAATATAGTTTTACTGTTGTTTTTTTTCTCTTTGGGAAGAGCCTACTTGCGCAAGTTAATCATTTCCCATCTTCAGGTAATGTAGGTGTCGGTATCGCCCAGCCTTTGAAAAAGTTTGAGGTATTTACGCCAGTAAACGAGGTAGTAAGCCTAGGGGGCGAAATCGGATTGGGCCAGTTTAGCGGAATACATTTCGGTTATCTTGAACCACAAAATACCTCTTACAGGAAAGCTGCACTTATTTTTCAAAGGACAGATGAAGCAGCAAGGGGAAAAATACATTTTTTGAATAATACTGATTATACACCTGCATCCGCCGGTCTGGGTGATGCCCGTCTGACGATTAATCATGATGGAAAGATAGGAGTAAATAATACAAATCCTGCCGCTGAACTGGATGTAAATGGGGAAATAAAGTGGTCAGGGTTTAATGCTGGCAATAGTAGAGCTGTGAAAATTGGTTATAGCGGTGGAAATTATGGTGGCGTAGGGTATAATATTGATTTCAGCTCCTCTACCGGTATATTCTCTCGCCCGCTCAATGATCGCAGCTCTTACCTCGAATTTACATTTGGAGGTTTTAACTTTTATGGTACTCAGGACGCATCACAATCTTCTAATGTCAATCTGGGCGGAAATGGGCGGAATTTGAATCTGTTTGCCACGATTATTGCAAATGGAAATATGGGTTTAGGGATTGCGCTGCCTCAGGAAAAGCTTTCGGTTAATGGTAACATAAGGGCTAAAGAGGTGAAGGTAGAAGCAAGCAACTGGCCGGATTATGTTTTTGGAGAGGATTATAAGATTTTGGAACTGACAATGTTAGAACAATACATTAAGACTTATAAGCATTTGCCAGGTATGCCTACGGCTAAAGAGTCAGCAGCATCAGGTGTTGAACTTGGTGAGATGGTTAAGCTATTGCTTAAAAACCAGGAAGAAATGACCCTGCGGCTAATTGAACAGTATAAGCAAATTCAGGAATTGAAATTGCAGCTGAAGACTTCTGACTCCTCAAAGGCCATTAAATAATTAAAATAAGAAAGTCAATATGAAGCGTAAATTAATTTATTTCTTAGGTATAGCTATGGCCTTCGGCTCAGAAAGCTTTGGTCAAAATAAAATCGAATCCACAGGCAATGTGGGTATTGGTACTTCGGAGCCTTTGAATGCGCTCGACGTCAGGGGGGGTAATATATTGGTAAAAAATTTAGATAATATCACGAATGAATCGGCGGTCATGATTGACCATTCCTTAAAATTCAGTCCCTACCAAAATTTTGGAACCTCTCTTCGAACTTTTACTGAAAATGCAGGGAATAATACATATGCCTTACAGTTTTTTACCCAAAATTCTTATCAGACAGGACAGACCGAAAAACTTCGAATAAAAGGCAATGGGGATGTTGGTATCGGCACAACAAATCCACGTGGTCTCTTTGATGTAGCGACCCCTCTGGACGGATATAAACTAGGCGCTATACTAGGCAGGTTAAATGAAGGTAATCATCAAGGGGAAGGCACCTTTTTAGGTGTCCGCGGCTATACAACAAGTCTGAGTATGGGTTCCAAAAGTTTTGCTTTGGAACATGGTTTTTACGGGATTGTGAATAGTTCTATAAATTTTTTCAGGGGACAATCAGCCGATGGCGGGGAAATTTCATTTAACACAGATAAAAATATCGAGCGCGTAAGAATTAATAAGGACGGAAATATGGGGATTGGAACCTCCAACCCACAGGAAAAACTTTCTGTCAATGGCAATGTACGTGCAAGGGAAGTTAAAATAGAAGCCAATAATTGGCCCGATTATGTTTTTGAAGACAACTACCAGGTTTCTAATCTGAAGGAACTTGAAAGGTTCGTCAAAACCAATAAACATTTGCCAGATATACCGGCTGCCAAGGTTATAGAAAAATCAGGTGTAGAGATTGGTGACTTTATTAAGCGGTTATTAAAAAGCCATGAAGAGCTGACTTTGCATGTAATCAAGCAAAATAAAAGAATTGAGCAACTGGAGTCGCTGGTAAAGCGCAACAAGTGAGTGTATTAGCAAAACTTTTTTGTGTAATGATTTCATAACATTCAAGGCATTAATAATTGCCCCATATCTAAACATCTTATTTTAAATCTCCTCATCATGAAAAAAATACTCGTTAGTTTTTTGCTATCTATTTATTGCACCCTTGTCTTTTCACAATCAAATACTTTTTCCTCGCTCCAGGTGAATACCTCAAATCAAGCGGGGCAAATCAGAATTGGAGGTGGAAATGATGTTGGGTCAGGAAGGATTTTTATAAATGCAGACTTGCTCACTAATACTAGTTATATAGATGTATTCGGAGATAACGTTTATAAATCATTGCGAATTGATGCTGCTCCGTTGATTTTGAATCAAACAAGTGGTGGCAATGTGGGAATCGGATTCGCTAATCCACAGGAAAAACTATCTGTAAAGGGCAATATCCGCTGGGGTGAAGATACAGATTTTATGTATAGTGGCCAGGATCACCTCGGTGCATTCTTCGAGCAAGTAAGTCCCAATATCGGTCAAAATCAAATTCGGATACAATCTTCCAAAAATGGAGATCAAAGTAATTACGCGCAGTTATTTATTGATGGTAATAATGGTTTTTCTTTTCAGACCAGAGGCAATGCCAATGGCAATGTAGGCATTGGAATATCTAACCCAAGTGAAAAGCTGGCAGTCAATGGAAATATACGTGCAAGGGAAGTTAAGGTTGAAACAAGCAACTGGCCGGATTATGTTTTTGAGCCGGACTATAAAAAACTGACACTAGAAGAACTAGAGCGGTATATTACCATTCATAAGCATTTACCTGAAATGCCACTTGCAAAGGAAGCAGAAAAGTATGGGGTAGCGTTAGGTGAGATGATCAAACGTTTACTGAAAAATCAGGAGGAGTTATTCTTACACCTTATTGAAAAAGCTAAAACCATCAAAAAACTTGAAGAGCGAATTGCGGAAGTTGAGCGGAAATAATTTTAAGTCTCCTGTATAAATACACTAAAACCCACCATTATGCTAACTAAAATAAAATTACGCATTTTATTCTTTATCCTTTTTTCATTTTGGATCAACTTCTTAAATGCTCAGGTGACAAATCTTGCACCGGGAGATTACAAAAATGTTAATGTATCCAGTTACAATAATCACTGGAGCGATTACACCAGAAATCTGCTCTTACTACATGAATGTTTTGATGGATCTATCATCACTGGAAACTTCGCCATTGGAACCATCACCGCTCTTCGCGGTAGTACTGCAAGTTGGAACCGGTTAAACATCGCTCAAATAAATACATCCTCTGCCTATAATGGCATTTATGGTAATGTTATCTCCGCTTATAATTCCGCAGGTTCCTGGAAATTGAAGACCTGCCGATTTCAGGGAAAGAAGTACTTGGCATTAGAAGTACCCTATGATCACTCGCTGTTTGACCATGGCTTAAAATTCACGGGTTGGTTAAGTTCCTCAGCACAATCGATGCTGAGTGTGGCTTACGAGGTTAGCGGGCAGCCTGTTAATCAAGACGTGCTCAGCGAGATTGCAGATTTCATTCCTAATGTTTCTGAGTACCATGATGTGGCTACGTTTTCCATTAAAGGTAATGTTGGTATAGGCACTGAATCACCCATGGAAAAGCTTTCTGTTAATGGAAAAATTCGTGCGCATGAGATTAAAGTAGAGCTTCAAAATTGGCCTGATTATGTGTTTCAATTGGATTATAAACCAAAAAGCTTGGAAGAGTTACATCGCTACATTAAAGCGAATAAACATTTACCCGAAATCCCTTCAGCAGAGGAGGTCGCAATCAACGGTGTTGATCTTGGTGAAATGAATAAATTGCTGCTTAAAAAGATAGAAGAGCTCACGCTTCATCTTATTGAAAAGGACCGGCAGCTGCTTCGAGAACAGGAACTGAACCAGAATCAAAACAGAAGGATTCATGCAATAGAGCGGGCATTGAAAAAGGCTAAACTATGAGATTTTTAATTTGAGATGTATAAGTTGAAGGATTATATTTCAAGGTATCTATCGCTGAAAATCAGTTAAGCTTTATTTTTCGTCACGCAAAAACCACTGGTTATCTGTCTATACCATTCGTTTGTCAAATAGATTTTTTCGTTTCCTTCTCTAAGTATAATTTAATCCTGTAGGAAAACAGATCTCTTCGCATTACTCATGAGCAATCTTCCTGCACTTTAATTTATAATGTGATGAAAAGATTGGTTTTATTTTTTTTATTGACTTATAGCCTAAACGGATTTGGCCAAAGCGGCTCAACTTTTCTGGTTCATGGCGATGTGGATAAGTTTTATCCGGTAGTGTTTCAGGATGCAAACTGGATTAACAACCGTGCAACTGAAATTGAAATAGGTCGCTCGGATGTGCATATGGATGAAAACTGGAGGGGCAGCCTGATGGCAAGATTCCGTTTTCACGCAACCCGTTGGGGAAATGCCGCTAGTTTTGTTGATGCTGATGTTATTCAGCGGTATAACAAGTATAGCGTTCAGGATGTTCCGTTTGTTGCCGGCTACCGGGATGCAACCGGGTCCAATGCTACATTTGATTTCATTATCTGGTTAAGGGGTGCAACGACTTACCACTATTTTTCCAACAGCCAGCAGTCACCAGTGGTTTATGATGGCAATCAACATGCTTTGCCTTTTCAGGAGGTAAACGGACCTGTACATTCATTCAAGACTGCTGTAGATCCATATTTAAATAATTTTGGTAAAAGCAGTACAGCAAGTATTTATGCTGAAGGTAATGGTCTTAATTATATGAATGGCGATCTCGGACTGGGAACAAGGGATACAAAAGGATTCAAGCTTGTTGTTAACGGAAAAATCAGGACGCAGGAAGTAAGGGTAGAAGCTGATAACTGGCCTGATTACGTGTTCGACCCCGAATACAAAATAACCCCGCTACAGAGGATAAAGACCTTTATCATTAAAAACAAACACTTACCGGAAATACCATCGGCCTCGGACATCAGGCAGAATGGGCTGGAACTGGGTGAAATGAATAAACTCCTATTGAAGAAGATAGAGGAATTAACCCTTCATCTGATTGAAAAGGATGAACAAGTTCAGGCACTCCATCACGCCATTTTGAAATTGCCTGAGCTTGAAAGGCAAATCAAAGAACTAACTAAAAATATAAACATTCCAAAACCTTAGTATGAAAAACGCTGGAACCATCATTTTCTCGCTTTTGCTGTTGTTTTGCTCTGAAATTTCTAAATCACAGAACTTGCTGGATATGCAAGGCTGGGTACCGGGCAATGGTAGTACGGGCATGTTTAACCAAAACGGTTCTACTCCTGAAAACACCAGGGAGTGGGGAGATGGACCAAATGGTAAAAGGGGCATCCTCTGGAAGGCATCGCCTGTCGGTGATGCCCATGATGATGGGGGCTGGAATACGAATACCTTTCCCATAAATAACCAGCTGATGTATCGTTTTAGCGTATGGTTAAAAAAGACGAATTCGAACTCAGGAAACAGCTATTTAGGTTGTCAGGCTGTACTTCAGTTAGATAATACGCCAGATAATAATCCTTATTTTTTTGTGGGCAAACTGCCTGCGCTGGATAAATGGTATTTGGTTGTTGGATATATCCACGGTAGCGGAGATGCATCAACTGTGCATTACGGAGGAGTTTATGATGGCCAGACCGGTCAGAAGGTTCAGTCCTTAATCGATTTTAAGTTTGGTCCTAACGATGCAGTCGGTCAGCAACGTGCATATCTTTTTTATGATCCAAACATAAATGACAGGCAATATTTCTATGCGCCCAGAGTAGAGGCGGTGAACGGAAATGAGCCTTCGATAGCGAGTTTGCTCGGAATTCAAGGCATCGCTGTAGAACAAGGTTACTTTGCCGGCAAGGTAGGTATCAAGACGATGAACCCCGGAGATTATGATTTGGCGGTGAACGGAAAAATCCGAACACAGGAAGTTAAGGTTGAAGCAAGCAACTGGCCTGATTATGTATTCAAAGAAGGCTATAACCCTATGCCACTTCAGGCAATCGAGGATTATATTAAACTTCACCATCACTTGCCCGAGATGCCGGATGCCATTAATATCGAAAAAGAGGGCGTGGAGCTTGGTCAGCTGAATAAGCTACTGCTCAAAAAAATAGAAGAAATCACCCTTCACCTTATTGAAATTAAAAAGGAAAATAAAACCCTTGCTGAGAAGCTATACCAATTTGAACATAAATCTAAAAGAGGAAGAAAATGAAAATAATTTTGCTTAGCGTGTTAGGGATACTTACCGCTTTTGCCGCCTCGGCGCAGAATCAGGAAATAGACGGCAATTTATCCATCGGCCTGGATGGCGGGCAAATTGCCGGACGGGGGAAGACAATTTATTTTGGAGGGCTGCAGTCTAATACAGACCTGCTCTGTATATATCGTTTTAACAGGGCCATGAACCTGAGTGATTTGAGGGTAAATATCGGCGATGACTTCGGTAGTGGAGATGACAGGTTCGTTATTGGAACAGAATATTGGGCTGATGGGATTTTTCATCCCTATTTCATCGTTGGTGCAGATGGCAAGGTTGGTATAGGAACAGAATCCATAGGTGCTGAACACTTAGCTGTAAATGGTGCTATACGCGCCAAAGAAGTTAAAGTGGAAACATCGAACTGGCCTGATTATGTGTTTTCAAGAGACTACAGGCTACCATCACTTTCCGAAGTTTCGGCATTTATTAAAGAAAATGGTCACCTCCCCGGCATGCCCTCAGCAGCTATTCTTGAAAAGGATGGGGTGCAGCTGGGCGAAATTATTAAATCGCAGCAAAAGCAAATCGAAGAGGTTACCCTTCATCTGATTGAAAAAGACAAAGTGCTTTCCTCAGTCTTATCAAGATTAGAGGTATTAGAACAAAATAAACAAAAATAAAATGAAAAAACTTTTTTTTCTATTGGTTTTTATGGGTCTGTTATCTCTAAGCAGGATTGCCCAGGCACAGGTGGTGAGTGATAATGGCAGCTACTTAAGCGTGCTTAAAATTCCGTCGCTGGACAATGCTCCTTTATATTTTTATGTGAATACGAACATTCCTGCCACCGATACCCCAGCACCAGAGATACAAATTACGGGTTACATGTATGCTTCGTCAAACAAGTCTTTAAAACTAACCTTATCCTGGTATCACTATGCCGGCCAATTTTATTGGTCGCAGTTTCACAGTGATTTAGGCTATCATAAGCCATCCAGAATAAGGCTGGGTACCTATGCTAAAAATGGAACCAATTATATACGCATAGAAATAGCAAATGATGGTATGTATTGGTCTAATTATACTTTTTCGGCTACAGACCGGGCAGATCTAAGAAGTTATTATCTTAACTGGACCTACCAGCAAGGAGAAATGCCCACAGGAACCTCGCAGATAACACAGGTTCCATTAGAGGACAATATAGTTATTCAAGGGAATGTAGGCATAGGAACGGGTAACCTGAGTGAAAAACTCTCTGTAAACGGTAAGATCCGTGCAAAGGAAATTAAAGTCGAAGCGAGCAACTGGCCGGATTATGTCTTTGAAGATGATTATAAGCAGGCTTCCCTTTCGGAATTGGAAAGTTATGTGTTAAAATATAAGCATCTTCCTGATATTCCATCAGCCAAGGAAGTGGAAAAAAATGGAGTGGAATTGGGCGCACTCAATAAGAGTTTGCTTATGAAAATAGAAGAACTTACCCTGCATTTAATCGATAAGGACAAAATCATCCGAAAAGCAGAGACTGAAATACAGTCGTCCAAACAGCGCATATCTGTGCTGGAAAAAGATATGATAAGCCTGAAGCAGGCAATTACAAACATTAAACTTAAGAAATAGTGATTATCAAACGAATATTGTTAGCGGGCCTATTATTAACTGCACTTTGTGCTGGCGCACAGACTTATGTTCTGCCGACAACCAGTCACGCAGTTTTGGGCGCCTCAGAAGTGGAAAATAGCGAAGGTTGGCGAACTGTATTTCAGGTTAATGGCGCTGATAATGCAAAAACCTTACTGAGCACAAACAGTATCATTAGCGGACAGTGGGTCCATAATAATGGATATTATGGTGCACCTGGGGGGGCGATAACCGGAACTTTTACCGATCACCCTTTTTCGCTGATGACTGGGCATATTTCGCGTATGACCATTGGAACTAACGGTAATATAGGTGTCGGGACAACTACCCCGGAACAAAAGCTGAGTGTTCATGGCAATATATTTTCAAGTGTTCATTCCGCAGAAGGTGGTGCATTAATTCTGGAAAACTCTACAAAGACTGCTTTAAATACAGCTTACAGGTGGGCTTTGTACAATATGACAGGGGCATATGGAAATGGGCTGCAGTTTTGGAACTATGGACAAGATGGAAGTTATGGTTCAAAGTTTACCATTTCAGACACTGGAAATGTGGGCGTTGGGACAGCGACGCCAACTGAAAAACTTTCAGTAAGTGGTAATATTTTCTCCAGTGTTCACTCAGCGGAAGGAGCAGGTTTAATCCTAGAAAATTCGACCAAGACTATGGGAAACACAGCTTACAGATGGGCCTTTTATAATATGACAGGAACATACGGCAACGGGCTACAGTTTTGGAACTACAGTTTAGATGGTAATAGCTATGGGCCAAGGCTGACGATTTCAGACACTGGAAATGTGGGTATTGGAACTACAACGCCTCTCGAAAAACTTTCTGTAAATGGTAAGATGAGGGTACATGAGGTTAAAGTTGAAACCAGCAATTGGCCGGATTATGTATTTAATGAAGATTACAGAAAAGATTCACTGAGTGATATTGAAAAGTTCATTCGCCAGAATAAACACCTTCCTGATATACCGTCTGCAAAGGAGGCAGAGGAAAATGGTATTGCATTAGGGGAGATGAATAAACTTCTGCTTAAGAAGATTGAAGAACTTACCCTGCACCTGATAGAAAAAGATAAACAGATAAAGTCTGGTGATTTAAGGATGTCTGAAATGGAGAAGAAGATTCAAATTATAATGAAAGGAATCCAGGGTAGAATTAAAATCAATTAAGAATATTATGAAAAGAACGTATTGGTTATTCTTCATGTTCTGCGCCTTTGGGGCCAAGAGTCAGACCTCTCTGAGAGATAATGCCGGGTTGAAAGGTAGGGAGGGCGCAATATCAGGATTCTTCGAAACCTGGAATCCGGTTAATTATCCAAGTGGTGCAAACTCTTATTGGCATCTTTTGGATGTAAGGCATTCAAATCTTGACAACAATTATGCTATGCAATTCTCTGGAAGTTTTTTTGATCAAAATCTATACTTCAGGAAAACGAATGATAATCCGGCTAGAAATTGGTCAAGGATTCTTACTGAAGCAGATGGAAAAGTTGGGATTGGCATGACCACTCCAGCTGCGAGCCTGGATATTTTTAGAAAAATCAGCACTGATTCCCAGATAGCCCTTAAAATTTTTTACCAAGGTTCTTGGGGCGTACCCCAGTATGCAACAGACTTCCGTTTCATCGATATCGCGAGTACCGAGGAAGGTAAAGTACTTCAGGTAGGTCCTTACGGAATGGGCCTCGGATATGAGCCTCCTGTTTTTCACAGTCCTGATAGGTTATATATTAATGGCAATGTCGGTATTGGTACCACAAGCCCCAAAGAAAAACTCTCTGTTAATGGTAAGATACGTGCACACGAAATAAAAGTGGATGCATCTGATTGGCCAGACTATGTGTTTGATGAAAGTTACAAAAAGGAATCTCTTACCGATATTGAAAATTTTATTCTGCGACACAAACATCTTCCAGGAATGCCGTCTGCCAGAGTTGTAGCGGAAAGCGGGGTAGGTTTAGGAGAGATGAATGAGTTGTTGCTAAAAAAAATTGAAGAGCTCACGCTCCATCTAATTGAGAAGGAAAAAGCAATTAACAGCCAGGGAATAGTCCTTAAATCAGAACTAGATAAGCGTGCCGCCCAGGAAGAGCGGATTAAGAAGCTCGAAGAACTAATATTGGAAATAAATAGCAAGAAATGAGAAGATTTATAATATTGACCGTGCTTATGTTGACTTTACTTTCGAATATCAACGCTCAAAATTGGAATAGAACGGCATTCATCGCCGGAGATGGCGTAACTGAAATAGGAAAATATATTGATTTTCATGATACAGATAATGGTCTGGAAGATTATTCTATTCGATTAATGTCGCAAGGCAATAGCCTACGGACTAATGGCACCCTTCATGCTGTTGGGATTGGCGTCAATACCGGCAACATATCAGACGCTAAAATGCACATTTTTGGAAATTCTCCCAGTACTACAAACTTTATCCTTTCGGCGAATTATGAGAATTCTTATCGGTGGAAGTTCAAAACCATCGACCGTGGTTCGGCAATAGATTTAGATATTGTTGGTACTAATTCCGGTGATTCGGAAGAGGCCGTATTGAAGCTTTCGCCATCCTTTTCTGGCAGGCCTGAACTTAGTTTTATGAATGACTGGCTTATTATCAATAACGGAGATATTGGTATCGGGACCAGCACGCCGAAGGAAAAGTTATCTGTAAATGGAAAAATCCGGGCGCATGAGGTTAAAGTGGAAACTTCGAACTGGCCGGATTATGTGTTTGAGGAGGGTTATAAGGTAGGAACGCTGGAAGCATTGGAAAGTTATATCAAGGTAAATAAACATTTGCCTGAAATTCCATCTGCTAATGAAGTGGAAAAAAATGGGATAGCACTGGGTGAGATGAATAAGCAATTGCTAAAAAAGATTGAGGAAATGAGCTTGCTAATGATTGACATGAATAAAAAAATGCTGAACCTGGAAAAGGAAGTTCAACAAATAAAGCTTAAAAAAGATTAATTGTTTAAGCATGTCTCCATTGTTTTGCCAATCAAATTCGCTCAATCAAAAATACTTAAAACTCTTTTTGGTAGAGGCTGCATTTTTTTCGTCATGCAAAAACGAGCGTTCATGTTTCGAGAGCGATCGATCGTCAAATAGATTTTTGCATATGCTATAATCTTCTGAATTTAAATTATTCAAAATCAAACCATACTGAATTACATCTGATTTAAATACGTTTATTCTATGTTAAAGACAAAGATTTTTTTCTCTGCCTGGGGGCTTTTATTGCTTGCGAATTTTCATGCAAGTAGCCAGAGCAAAACGCTTACTCCGGGAATTGACAATGTCATGCCCCCATCTCCTAATGCAAGTGCGATTAATAAATTTGGGAATATCCCTGTTGGTCAGTCGACTGGTGTACCCGACATTAGTGTGCCCATTTATGCCTGGAACGGAAAAAATTTCGGTAAAACCTTAAATATTTCCCTGAACTATCATAATAGTGGCGTGAAAGTGGATGAAACGGCTTCCAACATTGGCATCGGCTGGGCTTTGAATGCCGGAGGAGTGATTTCAAGAACAGTCCGGGGTACCTATGATGAGCTACCCGGGGATGGATTTTTGTATAAAGCTATGCCAGCAGGTGCGCATGAGGGGAATACACCAGGCGTTCCAAATAATGAAAGGCTTTTTACCAAAATGAATTCGAATCTTGTAGATACTCAGAATGACATTTTCAATTACAGCTTTAATGGACAGAGCGGACGGTTTCTGCTGGGTAAAAATGATGATATCTTGTTTCTGGAACAAACCAAGATAAAAGTTGAAAAATCCATCGATATCATAGATGGTAAGCCCATGTTATCAAAGTTTATAATAACAGATGATTACGGATATAAATATGTTTTTCAGGATTATGAAGTTTCCTCGCGTGTGAATGGTTCTGGCTGGAATGCCAGGTTTACTTCTAGCTGGTACTTAACTAGAATCTATAATCCTACAAATAACGATACCATCGAATTCGAGTACGAATCTAACAATTTCAGAAACGAGTATGCTGGGGCATTTACGATTGCAATGCCGCTATTCGGTGATGGTTTTGGTTTTCCTGCAGAATTTTCCGGAGGATCTGCGATGGATGTTTTCGGCAGGAGGCTTAAGAAAATTACTTTTCCAGATGGCAACGTAGTAGATTTTTTTTATAGCACAATCCAACGTCAAGATTTACTGGGGGATTACATGTTGCAGAAAATAAAAATGACCAAGGGCAACGCAACCTATGGTTACCTGCTCAACCAGGATTATTCGCTTTCTGGAAGGGCTACACTCTTAAGCGTTACCCCAATAGGTGGAATAGCTGAAGCACCCGATAAACCTTATACATTTGAATATGTAACCTACCCCGCTTTGCCTGCTAAATACAGTGCCCAGCAAGATCATTGGGGATACTTTAATTACAATCCAGGTGGCCTGCTTCCTCATGAATACTTCAGAGCACCCGGTGGACAATATAATCCTTGGCGGGAATTTGGCGGCGGTAATCGCGATACCCATTCCGACAGGGTTAAGGCTGGCTCTTTACTGAAAATGACCTATCCGACTGGTGGTTATACCCTATATGATATGGAAGCCAATACCGCTAAAGATAATTGGTTGGAACAGAATGAAACCGTAACGGTGACCAACCCTCCTTACACGGATAAGATGATGAGCGAGAGCCTGAACAGTGATAACTATCCAGCTGCAAATATTCCATTCCTATTTGAAGGAGAGAATAGCACTTCAACTACATTTGATATAACAATCAATCCGCTTGGCGGAAATTGTTCTAGTTCTTGTGCCATTAGGTTTGAAATCTACAACAGCTCGAATGTGTTGCAGACAACTCAGCAAATTAACTTTACTGATCCCTCTCCAGACCCTTATCAAATTACCAAATCGTTTTCACTATCAGGCCTAGTAAAAGGACAGACTTATTATATAAAAGCCTTTACGATAAATGTGTCAGGCTATTATGAATATGTGCAGATAAACAGACGAGAAATTAATAATGGAAGCACTTCTACAGTGACGCTTTCACACGTTCAGCCATTTGTCGGCGGCTTAAGGACAAAAAAAATCCAGGATTTTGTGGACAACAGTGGTCAACCTGCAACAACCCGCGAATATGAATATGTAAATGAAGATGGGGTAACTTCTTCCGGTGCACTTGGTTTTAAACCGGTGTATACCTATCTGGTATATTATGATTATAAAAGGGATCCTACACTGTATGAGGAACCATCTTACCATGGCAATTTCAATTACAATTATGCTATCCGGAGCACATCAACTGTGAATGAAATGGCGTACACCAATGGAAGCCCAGTTACCTACAAAAGGGTTGTAGAAAAATCAACCGCAAATGGGGTAAGTCTTGGTAAAACCGTCCGTTATTTTACAGGTTTTCAGGATTATGCACCTGTCGTTCAGGATGTATTTCCGCCCATCCCCACACAATATGGAACATGGGCTTATGGGCTGCTTAAAAAGGAAGAAATCTATAATGCTGCTGGTCAGGTTTTAAAGAAAACTGAAAATACTTACAGCCTTCCAAATGATGGTTATGGCAGTTCTCCAACCCGAGTTGAAAATTTCCGTTCCATCAGCATTGCGCCGGTGAAATATCTGTGGCCCGGTGACCCTTTCAATCCACACATTACACCTGATGGTGAACCTCATTATTACTTGATGAGCAGTTTTACGCCTGTCGCTGGTCGCTCGGAGCTAACCCAAAGCGTGGTGACGGAATACCAGCCTGGACAAGCTGATTTGGTTTCAGTTACTAATAATGTTTACGACCAGCAGGAATATTACCTGAAAGAAACCAAAAATATCAACAGCAAAAACCAGGAACGTAAAACCGTAAGCGAGTATACAAAAGACCGGGCAATTTCTGGGCCCAACGCTGGGACTTTCGCATTAATGCAAGCAAAAAACATGGTTAAAAATGTTGTCGGTGAAAAGCAGTACCTGAATGGAACCGAGTTAATGGCACAACGTAAAGATTACTTCAACTGGTCTTCAGATTTGTTTGCGCCCTCTGTCGTCTATACTCAAAAACAGGGCTATCCCGAAGAAGCAAGGATTAGGTTTATGAATTACGATACCCATGGATCAGTGGTCTCTGTTCAGCAGGAAAATGGCGTTCCAATGTGTTATGTCTGGGGTTACGGCGGGGAGCATCTTCTGGCTAAAATTACCAATGCAGATTACGCTTCTGTACAAGCCGCTTTGGGTGGTGCTCAGGTAGTTGAGAATTTCAGAAATGAAAGGAATCCTGCCGATGCGACTGTGGAGTCTTTTACGAACCAGCTTCGAAATCTTCCCAATGTTCAGGTAGAGAGTTTCACTTATAATACCCTGGTGGGTATGACCAGTCAAATCGATGCTAAAGGTCTTAAAAGTAGCTATGAATACGATGCTTTTGGAAGGCTGAAACATGTCAAAGACCAGAATGGAAATATTGTAAAAAGTAACGAATACCACTACAAAAATTAAGGCCTCATGAAAAAATTTTTAGATTCTTTAGTTAAGACAATAATATTAATATTAGCTCTGTCAGCAATTAAAGTTCAGGGACAACAGCATATTTCCCTATCGAGTTATTCGGGCCAAAGTGAAATTAAAGCGACTGGCAGCGTGACGCTTACTGATGGCTTTCATGCGCCCGCCGGGACAAACCTGCGTATATTTACCGGTGCCAGTTTTCAGAATTGTGCTATATTGACTTCTTTGCCGAGTGCCAATCAAAATTATGTCCTTTCTAGGACTTTCAAGATACCTGGCATCACAACAGATGCACAGGTAAATGTATCAGGACGCTCGGTCTGCCAAGAAAACCAAAGCATAGAATATATTGACGGATTGGGAAGGCCGGTGCAGAAAATAACTTTGAATGGTGGTAATGTCGGGCACGATCTGGTTCAACCGGTTGCTTATGACGGGTATGGACGCGAACAGGTTAAACATCAGCCCTATTCCGTATGGAACAATAATGGCGCTTACAGGGCAGATGCGGTGACTGGTGGTCAGGCAGGTTTTTACAATGCCCCACCATCTGGAATAAAAAATACCGCAAGCCCATTTTCGTTAACCGTTTTTGAACCTAGCCCACTTAATCGTGTGGTCGAACAGGGCGCTCCAGGAGATGCGTGGCAGCCAATTGCTGGTAGCAACACTGGACATACCATCAAAACTGAATATGGCACCAACGGGGCAAGTGACGTGAAATTATGGACCTTAACTGGCAATGGTGCTTCTGCTTCCTGGTATGATGCGGGGAGGTTATCAAAAACCACTTCAAAAGATGAAAACTGGTCTCCAAATGATGGTCTTGCTGGTGTAAAAGAGGAATTTAAAGATTTGGATGGACAAATTGTATTGAAGAGATTCTGGGAAACAGCCTCAAAACAGCTTAATACCTATTACATCTATGATGATTTTGGAAACTTGACTTATGTATTGCCTCCTGCGGTAAATGAAAATGGACAAGCTTTCTTAAATTCTTTTACGGAGAATGATGCTGCCTTTGATCAATTTATCTATGCTTATCATCATGATAGCCGAAACAGGGTAACAGAAAAGAAAATACCCGGAAAAGGCTGGGAATACAGCGTTTACAATATTTTAGATCAGGTAGTATTAACCCAGGATGCCGTTCAGAGACAAAATCAACAGTGGTTATTCAGCAAGTACGATGCTGTTGGCAGGGTAATTATTACCGGTTTATATAGTGATGGAACTAGTAGAGCCAGCTTACAAGCTGCTGTTAATGCCCATGTGAAAAAATGGGAGGATAAAACAAGTGCAGGTGAGGGATATACTAATGATGCTTTTCCTCAATCTATCGCTTATTATCATTCCATTAATTATTTTGATGACTACAATTTTCCTGGGAATAGTTTTGGCGGTCCAACCGGAAGTCAGGTAGCAGGTTTAGGAACTAAAAGTCTTCCAACTGCAACAAAAATTACGACCTTGGGTACCGGATCAATGCTGCTCACCGTTAACTATTATGATCAGGAAGGACTGCTCGTTCAAAGCAAATCTCAGAATCACTTGGGAGGAACAGATGTAATAGATAATGCTTATAATTTTTCGGATGAATTAACGGCTTCAACCAGAACACATGTTGCAAACGGTCTAAGCACTACTGTTGCCGATCGCTTTGAATATGACCACCTCGGCAGAAAACTTGCTTCAATGAAAAGTATAAATAATCAAGGTGAAGTCGTGATTAGCAAATCCGAATATAATGAAATCGGTCAGCTTAAAAATAAAAGCCTTCACAGTACAGATGGAAGTAGTTTTCTTCAAAACACTGGCTTTGCTTACAATGAAAGAGGCTGGTTAAAAAACAGTACCAGTAACCAGTTCAGTTTACAGCTAAACTATCAGGATGGCAATGTACCCCAATACAATGGCAATATCTCAAACCAGTACTGGGGAGCTGGAAGCAATCCCGGACTAAACGCTTTTACATATGGTTATGACAGGCTAAACCGACTGACATCAGCATCCTCTTCCGGACTTGGGGAGAGCATTAGCTATGATGTTATGGGCAATATAACGAGCTTAACCCGGGAGGGATATGGCACTAATCATTATTCTAATTATGAGGGCAACAGATTGAAAAATATCAATGGCTTCGTTAATTCTGCATATAGTTATGATTCTAATGGTAATCTGATATCTGATTCACAGAAAAATATAACTTTAAGCTATAATTTTTTGAATCTACCAAGTGTAGTTTCTGGAAGCCAGAATGTAACGTACTTATATGACGCTGCGGGCAACAAATTAAGAAAATCCTCTGCAGGTGGAAATATAGAATATGTTGATGGCATCCAATATAAAACAAATGGAACCATTGATTTTATTCAAACAGAGGTGGGAATTGCGAGAAACAATAGCGGAGTCTATAGTTATGAGTACACTTTAACCGATCATTTGGGTAATACCAGGGCGACATTTTATAAAAACCCCAATAGTCAATCCTTGGAGGTATTGCAGCGTGACGATTATTTTGCTTTTGGTTTAAGAAGAGGCACGCTTGCAGCTTCCAATGATAATAAATACCTTTACAATAAGAAAGAATTACAAGATGAGCTTGGGCAATATGATTATGGGGCTAGGTTTTATGATCCGGTAGTTGGTAGGTGGAATGTTGTGGATCCGTTGACTGAACTCGATCGAAAGACAACTCCATATGCTTATGCGTTTAACAACCCTATTCGTCACACAGATCCGGATGGAATGTTTGGAGAGGATTTTAATGACGATTTTGGTCAGGAAGAAGGCCCAAAGCCAAAACCTAAAGAGGTTGTATCAGCTGCAGGGGCAGCTACGGTCGGTGGAGCTATTTGGAATGCACTTGCAACTATTGGAGAAGGTATAGAAATAGTTGGAACTGGTGCAGCAACAGCGATCGCTGGGACGGTTGCTTTGGTATTTTTACCTACAGAAGCGGGCCGAGGTTCGGATAGACCGCCAAGTTCTTTTTTACCTCCGCCACCAATTCCTCCTAAATTGAAAGATGATGCTAAGGCAAAACAAACTACTCCTGAAACTTCAAAAAAGCAAAATAGAAGAGCAGATGCTGAACATACCTCTAATCAACAGCAAAAGAACAAGAATAAACACGAAGATGCTAGAGCGAGAAAGGATAGGGAGCAAGCAAAAGCTGATGAAAAATATAGCAATACGAAAAGCACGAAGAAAGATACTCGATCAAATAATCAAAAAAAGAGAGATGACCCTGATTACAAGCGCACTGGCCCAAAAACAGAATAGAGATGAAAACAGAACATAGTGATGAGTTGTTAGATGAATTTTATTTAGCATATAGAAATCGCAATTATAACGAAGCTATATTGTTGCTTAAAGCTATTATTCTAAAAGATAGAAAAGGTTCATTTTGGCTATATTCCAGATTAAGTTCCTGCTATTATGAACTTAAAGATTATAAGCAAGCCCTTTCTTATGCAAAAAAGGCTTATAAATTAAATCCCAACTCACCCTTAGTGCTATGGGACTATGCAGGTGTATTGATAATGCTTAAAAAGGAAAAGAAAGCCATAGAGTTTTTAATGTTAATACAGCATATGGATGAGGACCTAACGGTATATGGCTTTACAGAAAGTGATACAGGATGGATGCGGTCAATTAAAAATGATGCAAATTTCTTGATAGGAAAAGCTTACTATACAATATGTGAAGATGAGCTAGCAAAAGAGTTTCTTCTTAAGCATTTATCCAATAGGAAAAGGGGGAGAAAAAGTATCTATCCAAAAAAATTAGTTCTAAAGTATTTGAAAAAATTAGATGGTTAAATTCTGCCTCAATTCCACGTGTGCTTAAAATAAAACTTCACAAAGCCCAACCCTAAAAGTTGGGCTTTATTAATTTGAATTAGTCAAAACTTAATTATAGCTGTTCGAGATGTTAGCTTTTCAGCACATCTCGAACTAGTTGTTAGTAAGGATTTGTATTCCCTCACTAGTTTAAGTTTTTAATAAGGCAACTTAAATTTCTTGTATAAGAATAAGGGTTTTGTTGGTAATTTAAGCAGAAAAGAAAATATAAAGGCTCGGTAATCCCTTCTGGTTTATTGTTCTCTTTTTAGCGGTCAATAAATCTAAAATAGAAGCTAAGACTTTGTCTGAAAAATGAAGAAACAAAGATGCAATGAAAAGCTGAAAAATGGCGATAAAATAGAGATTTGGTGAAGTAGTATTTCTCATTTTATAACATTTGTAGATGTAAAGTGAGTACATGCTTTAGTATTTTAGGGATTAGAAGATGTATAGCATTAACTGCATAATTGCAGATCGAGGCAATCATTGGGTAGGGTAGCTGGATCTCTGTCTGGAGACCTGGGCTTTAAAAAAGATTTAAGTGAGCCGTTGGAACACTTAAACCAGAGGAGATTCTAAAAAACCTTAAATAAGTAAACAAATGATATGAAGAGAACCTATATTATAATTCTTGGCGCATGTACCGCTTACATGATTGTTACGGGATTCACAGCATTGCTTTACATTTTTACAGCAATTATGCAAGGTGTAATAGTGAACCTGTTTGGGTGGTGCTCAATGATCGTTTGCATTTGCATAGCGTTGATTACAATAGTTAATGGCATAAAGATTTTGAGGAACATTTGTTCTCCAAGTCTTATTGGACTGAAGACGATGATGTGGATAGCGTTAATCCAAATCATTGCTCTTGTTTTTAACGGATTTCAATTTAAATTCAATTAGGGAGCTGAAGTTGTAGCCTTTTGGCAAATGGATTATGATACTGCTTTTACCCAAATTGGAATTGATTTTGATAATTTGAATTTCGGCTATACAGTTCGTTTTGCTGAATCAACGTATTGTGCAATTCGAATAAATTTAGTATTTGTCTTCTTGGCCGTGGCTTACTTTTATTATCATATAAACGCAAAAAATAGTTCATCTATTCAAAATGTTTCGAAAGGTATCTCGAATTGAGTATAAGATGCAATTGAAATGTTTTAAACAGAAGCCTACTAGCTAAAAACTGGTAGGCTTCTGTTGTTTATTCCACGAACCAATGATCGCTATTTGAATAGTATGTGTTACTATTTTTTGAGCCATGTTATCTCTTTAATAAAATTTCTCATTAAGTTTCGTTCAAATGCTGGCTTGGAGAAACCAACATATTTGCCCCCTCCGAACCAGTTTCTAATTATTCGTAAAGTCATTAATATAGATGTTGTTGCAAGAGAAATATTTTCGGTAAAAGAGGTCAATTAGGTTCGTTTTATCCAAATATATTTTCCTTGCAACCAAAAATATAGAAAAGTAAATCGAAAAATTATCTTCACATTTCTCTTTACTGCATAATGTGTTTCATGCAGAGATGATAAATGTGAAAACCTGATCCCAAAAGGACTGTTCACCGCAGAATGCATGGTTCAAAGGTCATCTAACCTGATGCTTTGACTTAAGCGATAATTTCAGATATCAGTTATCTTCTTTTTCTTTCTGTACGCGTTTCGCTCTGCTTTTTATTCCGGGCCTATTCAGCAGTTCTTTGCCCGCCCAGTTCTAGCGTTAGCATTTCGTATTCTTTTTTTACGGCGCTCGCAGATCTGTCGAGCGTCAATCACATAGCGGATTTTTCAAAAACCGAAAGCGCCTACGACGTTGGTGGTATCGCCAGTAGGAGCCTTTTGAAATCAAGTTTAGGGGCTGACCCTATGTGCTTGTCAGTTTGGGTACCGTTTGTTTTCGAGTTTTGCTTTCGTTCTGAGGGCAATGGGGCCTGAGGGTTTGATTTTCTGGTTTATGTTACAGCAGTTTTCCTGGGGAGCGTTTCTCGTCGCTTCGATTGTGCTCAATGTGGTATGGTATGTTTTTGTTGGTCTGGTTTTTTACCGCCCGGAGGTCTCGGCTTTTCTGGGCGGGGTCTTTGGTGGGAGCAGCGTGGATGGTGTCAGCGTTGATGACAGGGACTCATTTAAGGATGAAGAGTGGCGGGATGGGGAAATCGAAAGGGAAGTGGATGCGGCGCTGATGGGGGTTTCGAGAATGCCCGATGGAGTGGAGGTCAAAAGTTCTTCGCAGGTTAGTTTTTCTACTGCTATGGGTGAGGAAAGGTATGATCAGATTGGGCTGGTGGCTGATGTGGTGCAGGAGCTCAAAAGTATCTTTTCGGAGCTGGAAAAAAAGGCAGGTGATAAAAGAGATTTCTTTAGGCTGCTGGCCAGGGTGAAAGAGGATTACGGGCCGCTGTCGGGGCATCCGTCGGTGGGTGCACTGACGGGGTTTATCGTGGAGCAGGCACCGTTTCACCTAACTGCTGAGGAGTTGGAGAATTTGTGGTATTAGTCTGGTTTTGGATTTTTTAAGGTAATGGATATGAAAAGGTTAATGTGGGGGAAGCGGGGCTTTATGGCTCTGCGACAAAGTATAAAGCGGTATAATATTGAGTTGTGGCGATGTGTGTTTGTTCTGGCGCTGATGATTGTCTGGATTGCGGCGGGGCTGAACTGCTTTGCTCAGGATGGCAATGCGGGGATCCAGGAGGCGACCAATAAGGTGAAAGGCTATTTTGATACGGGCTGCGATTTGATGTATGCCATTGGTGCGGTGGTGGGGATTATCGGGGCCATTAAGGTATTCAATAAGTGGAACGCGGGAGAGCCGGACACCAATAAGGTGGCGGCGGCCTGGTTTGGTTCCTGCATATTTTTGGTGGTGGTGGCGACGGTGTTAAAGTCGTTTTTTGGGATTTAAGGTTAGGAGGATTTGTAATGGCTAGTGTATATCAGGTGAATAAAGGGGTTTCGCGTCCGATTGAATTCAAGGGGCTTAAAGGCGTTTACATCGGGGTATTGGCTGGCGGGCTGGTGTTTCTACTAGTGGGGTTTGCGGCACTCTATATTTTAAGAACGCCTTTGTATGTGCTGTTGCCAATAGTTTTATTGCTGGGGGCGGGGCTTTTTATGGCGGTGTTCCGTTTATCGAAAAGGTTCGGGGTGTACGGGTTGGGAAAGTGGATGGCGAGGCGGGGCGTGCCAAGCTATATCAGGTTTTCCTCGCGCAGGTTGTTTGTTGGCTTGAAAGGAGGGGACTATGGTAGAAGCTAAGATGATAATGCCAATTTATAAAATTGAGAAGGATTGCATTTTATCCAGGCAGGGAGATGTGACGGTTGGCTTTAAGGTGTCTTTGCCGGAGATTTTTACCCTTTCGGACAGGGAGTATGAAAGCTATCACCAGAGCTGGGTGAAGGCGATTAAGTTATTACCTGAAACTTGCATGTTTCATAAGCAGGACTGGTTTGTCAAGGGGAGGTTTAAGGCTGATTTTGATTCGGCTGGAGACAGTTTTTTAGGTAGGTCTTCAGAGCGGTTTTTTAAGGAACGGGAATGTTTGGACCATAGCTGCTACATTTTTCTGACCAGAAAGGCTGGTGGGAGATTGTCGAGTTCGGCGTTAAGTAATGTGCTGCGCAAAAGCATCGCGCCCGCCCAGACCACAAATCAGGTTTTGGTGGATGAATTTTTAGATGCTGCCGGGCAGTTTGTTCGCATCATGCAGGACTCGGGTTTTGTTTCCTTGCAGCGGCTGGGCGATAATGAGCTAGCGGGTACAGCCAATTTCCCGGGCGTACTGGAAAGATACTGCTTCCTTTTGGCTGAAGGAGAGCCTTCGGTTATCCGTGATATCCACCTTCGGGACGAGATCAGGGTGGGGGAGAAACATTGCTGGCTGTTTACGCTCTCGAACACGGAAGATTTGCCTTCGATGGTCGGTTCGCGGATAAATTATGATAAGTATTCTACCGACAGGACCAAATTTTCGGTGGGTTTTGCTTCACCCCTGGGGCAGCTGCTCAACTGTAATCATATCTATAACCAGTACATCTTTCTGGGGGATAGTTCGCTGACGCTTAAAAGACTCGAGGCGAAGAAACTTCGTTTGCAGTCGCTTTCTGCTTACAGCCGGGAGAATGCGATCAGCCGGGATGCGGTAAACGATTTTCTTAATGAGGCGATTGCTGGTGGAAAATTGCCTGTGAAATCACATTTTAATGTGCTTTGTTGGAGCGAAGATGAGGGGGAGATGAAGGAAGCAGGTAATATGGTTTCTTCGGCTATGGCGCAGATGGATGCGGTAGCGAAACTGGAGAGCGACGGGAAGGCGCAGGTCTGGTTTGCCGGGCTGCCGGGCAATGAGGCGGATTTTGCGATGAACGATACCTTTGACACCTTTTTAGAACAGGCGAGTTGTTTTTTTAACCTGGAGAGTAATTACCGCTCGTCGGTTTCGCCCTTTGGAGTGCGTCTTGGGGACAGGCTTTCCGGCCGTCCGGTACATGTGGACATCTCGGATGAACCGATTAGCCTTGGGATAGCGACCAATCGCAACAAGTTTATCCTAGGACCTTCGGGTTCCGGAAAGTCTTTTTTGACCAATCATCTGATGCGGAGTTATGCCGAGCAGGGGGCGCATGTGGTGATTGTGGATGTGGGACATAGTTACTCGGGGCTTTGTGAGCTGATGGGTGGGTATTACTTTACCTATTCTGAATCTTCGCCTATTGCTTTTAATCCGTTTTATCTCGGTGAGGGGGAGGTGATGGATACTGAGAAGAAGGAATCCATTAAGACGCTTTTGCTTGCACTTTGGAAAAAGGATGATGAGACTTTTACTCGTTCGGAATATGTGGCGCTTTCGGGTGCGCTGAGCTTATATTTTGAGTATCTGGGAACCAGGCATGATATCTTTCCGTGCTTTAATTCTTTTTATGAGTATTTGCAGTCTGGTTATGGGGCGGAGCTGGAGCGGAGACGGGTCAAGGCTTCTGATTTTGATATCGGGAATTTCATTTATGTGCTTTCGCCCTTTTACCGTGGCGGGGAGTTTGATTACCTGCTGAATGCGAGGGAGAATCTGGACCTTTTAGCTCAGCCCTTTATTGTTTTTGAGCTGGACAATATAAAGGACCACCCGATTCTTTTTCCAGTGGTGACCCTTATCATTATGGAAGTGTTCATCTCCAAGATGAGAAAGCTCAAAGGGGTTCGTAAGGTGTTTTTGTGCGAGGAGGCCTGGAAGGCCATTGCCAAAGAAGGAATGGCTGAGCAGCTGAAATACTTATTTAAAACGGTTAGAAAGCATTTTGGGGAGGCGATAGTGGTGACCCAGGAAGTGGAGGACATTATTTCTTCTCCCATTGTCAAGCAGGCAATTATCAATAACTCGGACTGTAAGATTCTGCTCGACCAGAGCAAATACCAGAACAAGTTCGATCAGATACAGGAACTTTTGGGACTAACCGATAAGGAAAAGGCGCAGGTGTTGTCCTTAAACAAAGCAAACGACGCAAAGAGGAAGTATAAGGAGGTATTCATTTCTATCGGCGGGCAGATGAGTAAGGTGTACCGGACCGAGGTTTCTCTGGAAGAGTATCTGTGCTATACCACTGAAGAGCGGGAAAAGCTTCGGGTGAGCGAATATGCGGGCAGGTACGGCTCGATGCAACGGGGGATTGCGGCGTTGGCTGCTGAGATCAGGGCAAAGCCCGGGTAACACCCAATCTAAAATTAATTCTTTATTGGATATGGAAGGATTTGGACCTTGGCTAAAAGCTAAGCTTCCGGCAAAGGCTCCGAAAGAAAACAGCGAAGGGAAATCAATTAAAGTTTACTAAAAAACGAATAACATGAGCGCAATCAAATTATTGCTGGGGCTGTGCTTTGGCTTTGCTTTAGCCGCTTGCCAGGGAGATAGGGTCAGGGATTTTATGCCCGGGAGTTATGTGAGCTCGGCAGGCGGCGAGTTCAGCATGGCCAGCGATACGCTAAAGGTCGAGCTGGTGGAAGGTAACAATTATAAGGTTTTGCGAAGTACGGGCTACAACCTGATCCGTAATGGCAAGGTCGGGAGGAGGGAATATGAAACGCAGGTTTGGAGCTGCACCTATAGCGTAGCCACAAATCAGTTAACTGAGCTCAGGAAAGGAAGAGTGATCTCCTTTTTTCCAGGACGAGGGGAGCTGAGCGTTGGTAAGCGCATATATAAAAAGATAAATTAACAGAACGAGGACAAGAAAATGATGGGAAGCATGAAAAAGTTTATGGTGATACTGCCAATCTCGGCGATGACAATATTTGTGACTTTGCCAACCGGTGCGAACGCGCAGGTGGCGTTTTTGGAGGTGATTAAGGCAGGGGTTAAAAAGGTGATTAAGGCGATGGATCTAAAGGTGCAGCGCTTGCAGAACGAGACGATCTGGCTGCAAAACGCGCAGAAGGTGCTGGAAAACCAGCTTTCAAAACTGAAGTTGGGAGAGATTGCGGAATGGACAGGGAAACAGAAAGCGCTTTATGGCCAGTACTATGAGGAGCTCTGGAAGGTGAAATCTGCAATCGTGTACTATAAAAGGCTTCGGGAACTGACTGAGATTCAGGTACGCATCGTGGAGGAATATAAGTGGGCCTGGAACCTGTTCAATAAGTCTGGGCATTTTTCTGCTGATGAGCTGCTTGCGATGGAAAAGGTGTATTCGGGGATACTGGAGGTTTCGGTGAAGAATGTAGACGGGATTCTTTCAATCGTGGGTTCATTTAAGACGCAGATGAGCGACGGGGCGAGGCTGGAGCTGATTGTTGCGGCGGCGGACGCGATGGAAGCCAACTGGCAGGATTTGAAAAGGTTTAACAGGGAAAATAGTTTGCTTTCAATTCAAAGGGCGAAATCATTGGATGAGGTTGCTAAACTAAAGGAGCTGTATGGGATCGAGAATTAAAGGTTACTGGAAATTTCTTTTTGGTTTTATGGTAGTGATTTGGGGCGTGGCTTTAAGCTCAGCTTCCTGCAAAGCTCAAAATTGGAACGAGGTCTTTCGTCAAAAGATAACGCAGGAAAAATACTTACTTAAGCAAATCGCCTATCTTAAAGTATATGCCGGTCAGGCCTGGAACGGCTATAAACTGGTGAGTGGTGGTCTGGAAAACATTGGTGGTTTTACTTCTGGAGAATTCAGGTTGCATGAGGCCTTTATCTCAGGCCTGTCAAAAGTGAGCAGTTTGGTGAGGAAGGATTTCAGGATCGAAGAAATCGTGAAATTCCAACTTGGCATCAATTCCAATTTAAGGGCTTTGCAGAAAGGCTCAGCCTTAAGCCCAGCCCCAAATCAAGATTATTATAAGGCAGTGCAGGAAAAGATAGCAGCAGAATGCAATTCCGATCTGGATGAACTGATGGATATTGTGTTATCAGGAAATCTGGCTTTGAACGATGCGGAGCGGCTTGGTCGATTGGGTGCGATTCACGCCTCGATGCGGGAGAAATCAGAATTTACAAGATGGTTCTGCACGGGGGCTGCGCTTGTGGCCCGGTCTGAGAAAGGAGAAAAACTGGATATAGAAGAGTTAAGGAGGCTTTATGAAAAAAATTAGAAGATATGCTTTGGTGGTTTGGTTGATGTGCCTTTGCGGGCTGGGCGCTACTGCCCAGTCCAATGAGGCAAAGCAGTTGATGCTGAACGTGGAAAAGCTATCCAGTCTGAAAAACATCCTTTCGGACATGAAAAAAGGATATACTGTGCTATCGCAAGGCTATTCCAAGGTGGCGGCAATTGCCTCGGGCAATTTTTCGCTGCACGAGGTATTCCTGGACGGGCTGATGGTGGTCTCGCCAGAAGTGAAAAAGTACAGGCGGGTGGCGGATATTATTTCAGCTCAGCGAGCAATCGTTTTGGAATATAAAGCGGCGCTTGGTGCCTTTCGGGGAGCAGACGTATTCAATGCCGGGGAACTGGATTACCTGGGCAGTGTGTATGCTTCGCTCTTTGATGCCTCGCTACAGAATTTGGAGGATCTGGCGATGGTGATCACTTCTTCTAAACTTCGTATGAGCGATGAGGAAAGGCTAAAGGCGATTGATAGGATTTTTCTGGATACTGCGGACAAGCTGGAGTTTTTGAGGGATTTCAATCGGGGTGCGCTTGTGCTGTTTCGCCAGAAGCAGAAAGAGCAGCGCGAAATTGCACAGCTCAAAAGTTATTACAATAACAATTAGATTTTATGAAAAACAGGATTTTTTACCTGGGGCTTTGCTTCATTGTGGCTATGCTTTTGCCAGGCGCCAGCCATGCCCAAGGGATTTCGGATTCGCTGAACGGGATGCAGGCGGTGCTGGAAAAGGTCTATCAGGATATGATTCCTTTAAGTTCGAGGCTGATTGACGTGTCGAGGGGACTGGCGGGTTTTGGGGCGCTGTGGTACATCGGATCAAGGGTATGGCGGCAGATTGCCGTAGCTGAAGCAATCGATTTTTATCCGCTGCTGCGCCCCTTTGCCCTTGGGATGGCTATTGTGATGTTCCCGGCGGTCATGTCGCTTTTTAACGGGGTATTGCAGCCTACGGTTTGGGCAACCGGAGAAATGGTGAAGGATAGTAACAAGGCGATTTTGGTGCTGCTGGCGCAGAAAGAAGCCGCGTTGAAGAAAACGAAGAAATGGCAGCTGTATGTGGGTGAGGATGGGAACGGGGATCGCGAGCGATGGTACAAGTATACCCATCCTGATGATCCGGACGGCTCGGGTGAGGGAATGCTGGAATCGGTGAGTAATGATATGAGTTTTTTTATGGAAAAGCAGGGCTACAATTTCCGCAACTCCATCAAGCAATGGATGGCAGAAGTGCTCGAGGTGCTATATGCAGCGGCGGCGCTGTGCATCAATGTGGTGCGTACTTTTATCCTTATCGTGCTGACTATTCTGGGACCATTAGTGATGGGCTTTACGGTGTTTGATGGATTTCAGCAGAGTCTGACCGTCTGGATTGCAAGGTATGTGAACATTTTCATGTGGCTGCCGATTGCCAATATCCTTGGGAGCATTCTGGGAAAGATTCAGGAGAATATGCTCAAACTGGACATCTCCCAGATTGGCCAGGAGGGAGAAACTTTTTTTTCTTCCAGTGATGTTGCTTATCTGATTTTTATGGTGATTGGAATAGTGGCTTATTTCTGCGTGCCGACCGTGGCGAACTACATCGTGCATGCCGGAGGCGGGAATACGATTCTACAGAAAACCAATATGATCGTGTCAAGTTCGTCCAGGATGGTGAGCTCGGCAGGATCAGCTGGCATGGGCATGGCGGCGGATGCGCTTGGAAATGCGCCCAGACTGATGAGCCAGGGGTATGCCGGGGCTTCGCAGGGCGATTATTTTCCGGAGGGTAAGTCTGGTGGCAATTCCCATCAGCATGATAAGTTAAGCGGCAAGTGACGATTGATTTTGGGCTTTGCTGAAGGCTGAGCTTCCTGCCCCGCCCCAAATTAAGACAATGGAAAACTGATTTTAATATGGGAAAAGGCTTATGGCTGTGCTGAAAGCTGCGCTTCCTGTTCAGCCCTAGATTAAAACAATAAAAAATTCATTTTAAGATTTGAGCTCATGTTTACACAATTTAGAAATATAGATACCGCCTTCTCGCACATCAAAAGGTTCAGCCTCTTTCTGATCCTTGCATGTGTGCTGTTGTCGGGCTTTGCGATATGGAAGAGCTTTCAGGCGGTCAGCGAAATTACCGGTAAGGTCTATATCCTGGCTAATGGTAAGGCCCTGGAGGCTTTTTCGGCTGAAAGGAAGGACAATGTAGCGGTGGAAATTCGCGACCATGTGAAGATGTTCCATTATTGGTTCTTTACGTTAGACCCGGATGAAAAGGTGATCGCCTCAAACATCGGAAAGGCTTTGTACCTGGCCGATGGTTCGGCAAAGAAAGAATATGACAATTTAAAGGAAAAGGGATATTTCACCAATCTGATTTCGGCGAACATTTCTCAAGATATTACCATCGATTCGGTGCTACTGGATATGGCCCAGGAACCTTTTCATTTCAGGTGTTTTTCCACGCAGCAACTGATCCGCTCGAGCTCTAGGGTTTCAAGGAAACTGGTGACGCAAGGTGATTTGCGAAACGTGTCGCGGTCGGACAATAACCCGCATGGGTTTCTGATCGAAAGGTGGGAGACGGTACTAAATCAGGATATCATAAAGCCTTAGGTTATGGGATGGTTAAGGAAAAGAGCAAGTAAAACAAAGCCTTTGGCGCAGCATCAGGACAAAATTGCTGGCAGCATAGCGCATAAGATATTGGCGTTGCAAAAGCGCACAGCAGCGAAGCTGAATGGCAAGGCCCAAAAAATAGGAAAAACGAACGTCATTTGTTTATTAGGGGCGACGCTCATCGGTTTTGCTGGCTACCTGGTCTATATTATCATTAACGCAATATTTTATCGGTCTAATTTTTAACAATTCAAATCAGATTTTATGAAAACAAAAACAAAAACAAGGGACAAGAGGAAAATCCTCTTGGTATTGCCGCTACTGGTCATGCCATTTCTGGCGCTGGCATTTTATGCGGGCGGTGGAGGAAGGGCTTCGTTTAGGGGTGCGGTAGCATCCAAGGGCATTAATACCGCGCTGCCTGATGCGAACTTCAAACCGGAGGGGCCACTGGACAAAATGGGGTTGTATGCAAAGGGCGAAAAGGATAGTTCCTGGTCAGGTGGGATTTCCGGTTTGACCGAGAAAATGGGCTTCGGGGGAAGGATGGAGGATGAGAAGACAGCTGAGATTAATTTGAAGCTGGAGGCATTGAATAAGGAAATCAATGCTGCACCTACTGATATTGGCGGCAGCAAAGGCTCAGCGGCCAGCACCGCTTCAAAAAATGGAAGAGATGATATTTCTGCAGACGTGGACCGGCTGGAGCTGCTGATGAAATCCATGAAAGCGGATAAGGGAGGTGATCCGGAAATGGAGCAGATGAATTCGATGCTGGAGAAATTGCTGGATATCCAGAATCCTGCCCGCGTCCAGCAAAAGTTGGTTTCAAAAATTTATGGGGATGGGGCAGAGCGGGAATTTTTGGCGGTGCCGGCAGAGATAGCGGATGGTGGAAAGGTGGTGCAGGGATCAACAGTTAAGCTTCGATTATTGGATTCAGTTGTGCTGAAGAACATAGTGGTGCCTAAGGGACATCTGGTTTTTGGGCTGTGCAGGCTGGTGAACCAGCGCTTGCTGTTGGACATCAAGAGCATCAGGTTGAGGGAACTAATCATTCCGGTGGAACTAACGATGTACTCGATGGATGGCATGCCGGGCCTTGAGGCAAGGGATGCGGTGTTTGGTGATGTAGCATCGGGCGGTGCGGTGGATGCAGTAGGCGGAATCTCGGTTTATGGGATGGATGGCGTGGCAGGGCAGGTAGCGGGTGCGGGACTGGATGCAGCGAAAAGTCTTTTTTCCAGGAAAGTGCGTGTGGTGAGGGTGAAGCTGAAATCTGGGGAAAAAGTTTTGCTTCGAAACAATCGACCCTAGTGTCTGAACTAAAGCCAAGGTAGTAATGGCTGATTGATGGGAAGTGTAAGACTATCTGGTGCCAATGAACGATGGGGAATTTTGGGAAAGTTAAGGGTATTTTTTTCGTTGTCGAGAAAAGCAAAAGTGGTATATACTTAATAGGATTAATGGAAGCGGGGACAATCAAACCTGAGCGATCGGGAATCTGGCCCCATTAAAAAAAAATGATTATGGATGCAAAGAATTTAGAAAACCTTAAGGCCGAGATGACTAAGCTCGGCTTTACTGACGATTTGATTGGCCAGATGGAGGCCAAAATGGCGGCGAATGAGCCGCGCTTTATTTTGTATGATGAAGTGCAGTCCGAAAAGGGAAGAGTGGAGATGGCGCTGCACTTTAACCAGTCCAGGACCTCGGAATATTATTATTTCAACAAGTTTGATCTGGTTAGGGAAACCCAGCCGCCACTGGCACCGGGCGAGAAGTATTTTGTTTCTGCTCAGCGCCAGGGTGAGGAGGTGGTGCTGAAGGAATTTGAGATGCCTAGCCTGGCGGTTAAGGAATTCAATACCCGTATGGAAGCATCAAAGGATATACGCGGGGCGGCGCAGTTGTATGTAGGGGTTAGTTTGCAGGATTCCAGGGAACTGGCGACGATGGGCGACGGGAAATTGATCAACATTGATAAAGAATTTTATAAGACGCTGAAGAACCCTTCGCCAGGGCAGACCTTTTACGTGGAGCAGGGAACCGGGTTTTCCCTTTCGCAAGGCCTTAACCTGCTTGCGGGCCGTTCGGTCTACAGGGAGGACATGCTCAATGTGCAGAAGAACGAATATACTGCATGGGCGAAACTGGACTTTGATGGACCCAGGGATAAGAGTGGGAATTTTCCGATGAAAACTTTCAGTGAAGGCTATGGTTATGATCTCTCAGCGGTGCTGGACAGGTTTAATTTCAGGGAGCTGGCAACTTTGGATAAACGTGCCGATGTGGAGACAGCGCTCAGGAACGGGGACAGGGCGGTGGTCACTGTAAATATTGCCGGGAAAAAAGAGGCGATACTGGCTGAGGCGGTTCCGGAATTCAAGCAGGTCAACCTGTATTCACTGGAGGGTAGATCGATAAAAAGAGAGCAGTACCTTAAGCCTGAGCAGGTAGCCGAGGTATCTGCCGGTAAGGAAAAGACCAATAAAAAAGAGCAGGAGCAGGGTTTGGGCGTTTAAGGTATTTTGATAAATTAGCGGGCAGATAAAGAGATTCAACCTATTAAATTTTAATGCAATGGAAAATTTTGGAAAAGTAAAAGAGCTGATTGCCTCGGTTGAGGCTGATGTGGTGAAGTTTTATGAGAATGGGAACGCTGCTGCGGGAACGCGTGTTCGCAAAGGTATGCAGGAGCTGAAAAACCTAGCTCAAGCCATTAGAGCTGAGGTTACTGAAAAAAAGAACGCAAAATAAATCTCAGTGTTTTGATAAATTGTAAAGCTTCCGGCCATTAGTCGGAAGCTTTTTTTGTTTCTGCTGTTTTTTCGTTTGAAAAAAGAGTTGGGAGATGAAACATTTTCCGGTAAACGGAGTTTGTATTTCGAGAGCGTTAATTTAAATGAGCGGGAAAGGCCTTTGGTTTTTTCCGCTTTCTTTTTTGAAGCTTCAGCAGGTTATGATTTGATGTAGAGTAATTAGACGAATACCCAGGCAATATTTATCCTGAAATCCAGTTCAGCAGAGTCAGCCTAGGCCAGGTGCAGGTTTGTTTTAGATTAGATTTTGTCCTGACCGAGTAAAGAAACTATATCATTTTCTTGCTGGGATTATCTCGGGCGTTTTACGGGCTGTCCACTATATCTTTTGCGATGTTGGAAGGATGCCGCTGCCATCCCTAACGCAATTATTCTTAGTTTGTATCAGAGTTCAGCCTGCTTGGGGTTCATCACTATCATGATCTTTCCATCTTCCAGTTCACGCCATCCGTGGTCATAGATGAAATGATAGGTACCTGCGTTTGTGGTGAGGATGCTGGTGTAATACTTGAAGTTAAATTCCTTATCAACCAGATAAAACCTGCCTACTGAGGTTGGTCCGTTGTGCCGGGTGACTTCTGTTTTGAGGATCTTGTAATTACGTTTCAGGATGGCGTTGATCTGGGCGATGAAGAGCGGCTCGTACCAGCTGTCAATGCCCTTTCTTTTTCTGTTGCCTGCATTGCGGCAGTTATCGTTACAGTATTTCTTATCGCGCCTGCCAAAGAGTTCCTTTCCGCAGGTGAGGCATTCAAAGGGCGAGAAGTTTGGGTCAAATCCGCTCATGTCTGATAATCAGTATTATATCCGTTTTAAAAACGTTTAAAACGGTTAAATAGTTTTCGATACGGTTATTAGTTTGCTTCCTTGCCAATTTTGTGCTGTATTAAAACCATATTGTTATGTTAGCAAACGTATTGATGAGTGAAAGCTTTTCGTCCTCAGAAAAGCGCCACTATTTTCTCGATTTCAAGAAAACTGCAAAACAGAGTAAGTTCATACAAATCTCCCGTAGCGATCAGCAGCCTGACGGTTCTTACCAAAGGAGCTTTGTGATAGTTTTCGAAGAAGATTTCCATTTCCTGATCTCCGCGATGTCCTCGCTCTTCCACCACTCAGCATACCTTGATGAAAAAGGAAAGACCGCTAAGGATATACTTCAGGGGAAGATCTTGGAGCGGAACCGTGGCATTCCGAGCTGGGACCCATCTAAAAAACCGAGGGAAAAACTTTTTGAGCACGGGTTGGACGTACTCAGCGATAGCGAGCTGCTTGCTATACTGATTGGTTCGGGAAGCCCCGGAGAGGATGCGGTGGCACTTTCCTATAGGATGCTAAAGGGGTTTGGCGGACTTTCGGGTCTTATCGGTAAGGACATTTCGGCCTTAAGCAGCTTTAACGGTATTGGGCCGGCTAAGGCGGCGACAATAATTGCTGTGATGGGTATCGCCGAGCGCCTTTTCCAAGAGAGGTCTTAAATTATTTTTTTCAATCGAAACGGAAAGAAAGGCTGCGAATATCGCGACCCCTGCTGGCTGCGCACGCATAATGGCCGGCGGTGCCGTCCACCCTTCGGGACTTATAGTGCTTCGTCCAGCTTAAAGGGTCACGGTTTTCATTGCTTTCTTTTTTTCCGTTTTTTCTTTTGAAAAAATTCTTTTGAACTGGCGGAAAGGGGAAGCAAGAGTTTAAAAGTTTTACTTAAAACCACGAAGATGGAAATTATCACAGGAAGGCTGACCGCAGACGCGGAAGTCAGGGAGGTATCAGAAAGTACCAAATTAGTAGGCTTTACAATAGCTGTAAACCACAGCTATATGAGCGGTGAGCAGCGTCGGGAGATCGCGAGATTTTTTGAATGCAGTTATTGGAGAAATTCAGGGATCGCAGAATTTCTGAAAAAGGGCGATGTCGTGCAGGTGTTCGGGCACGTGGGCTGCAGGGCTTACGTGACCAAGGACGCCGAGGCAGCCGCGGCGCTCATCTTCCGGGTTTCAGAAATCAAGCTTTTTAGTTCTGGCGCAAAGCAACCGAAAATAGGGGAGCCTAGCAGTGAAACGGGTGATCTATCATTTTAATTAATCCCATTATTCAAGCACCAAATATTATAGTCATGGCACATAATTTAAATTTCAACGAGGATACACAAAAACACGCTTTCTTTTCGGTAAAGGAAAAAGCTTGGCACGGGCTGGGCACTATAGTAGATAGTTACCCAACTTCAGCAGAAGCGCTAAAGTTCGCAGGGCTGGATTACACCGTTGTAAAACGTCCGATCTTTACCCTGGACAATCTCAATAACGAATTTAGTCAGGGGGAGATCCTGCCGGCGGAAGCAGGGGTTGAGGTTCCAAACTTTTTCGCAACCATGCGCACCGACACCGAACAGGTGCTCGGGGTAGTGGGCAAGGATTACAGCGTGGTGCAGAATATCGACGCGTTTTCTTTTTTCGATAGTATCATAGGCGGAGGGGATGGCATCCAGTATGAGACCGCAGGCGCGCTCGGAAAGGGAGAACGAATTTTTATCACCGCAAAGCTTCCCTCATATATCCGCGTAGGTGCTGATGACCTCATCGAGCAGTATCTCTTTTTAACCACTTCGCATGACGGGGGCGGGAGCATCACAGCAGCATTTACGCCCGTTCGTATCGTCTGCAACAATACGCTAAATGCGGCAATGCGCAACCATAAGAATGCAATCCGCATCCGCCACAGCTCGGGAGCAGGAGATAGACTCAAACAGGCGCACGCCCTTATGGGCATATCGAGTAATCTCGCGGGCGAAATTGAAGAGATTTTTAATCATTGGGCGAAAGTCCGTATTTCTGACGGAGAGATTAAAAAACTCGTGCAGGTTGCCATGTCGCCAAATAAAGAGGTCTTGCAGAAGCTGCAACAAGGAGCCGATGACGAAAATTCGGCTGTTTATAGAAACATTGTCGATGAAGTCTACAGCTACGCAATGGGCAACTGCACCCAGCAAATGGCAACTACCGCGGGAACAGTATTTGGGGCCTATAACGCAGTCACGGGATATTTTCAGAATGTGCGCAGATTCAAGGATGGAGAAGCGAAATTCAAATCTATCACAGAGGGGACAGCCAAGCAACGGGCACAGGTTGCATTTGACCTTTGCGTTGATTTTGCAAGCAAAGGGACTTTACAATTCAATTAAATTATCTGGGGCGGGAATCCGCCCCACTTTTAGTCCAATAATACAGATGAAAATGAAGAGTGGCAAAGAACGTAGTATAACGAAAAAGATCAATTTAGCGCTCAGGCTCTTGCAGAGCCTGGAAGAAATGGAGCTTTCCAAAAATGATGCATTTGAGGTGCAGATCGCCAAAGGGCTGCTTATGGGAATCATAAAATACAGCGGCTATAAAGCAAAATACCATTGGCTATTTGGTATCCGTCTTTTGAAGGTGCCAGCACCGAAATCCTCTCAACAATAATTTAAAAGGTGAGATTTAATTTACGACTAGAAAAGAATTATTTTCCAAATACAGAATTTTTAGTGCAGTCCTGAAGGGACTACACTTTTTCCGCACTCCACGTTTAATAGAGCTGAGGTTAACGCATCCTTGGTACTAAAACCTGTTGTTGAGTGTGGGTTTCACGACTTTTTTCAGCAACCTGTTGCGGATATAGTCATTGGTCACCTGCAGGGAGGCGTGCCTGTTTTTTTCCATAATCGAATAGAACGATGCGCCATCCTCAAGGTCGTAAAAGTTGGAACTGTGCTTTAGCGCATAGAATTTGAGTTTAGTACTGATGTTATATTTTATCCTGAAATAACGGAATTTTTGGGTAAAGTATTGCTCGTCAATCTGCTCGGGCGATGGTTTGCAGCGATGTCCAAAGATATAGTTTTCATCAGGTGCATTGACCACAAGCTTTTCAAGCAGGCCGTATATTTCTTCGTTTAGCTGGAATATCGCCTCGCTCCCATTTTTGGTTTTCTGTGGGGGAAGGGTAAGGATGCGCTTGTTCCAGTCCACGTCCATCACCTGTAGCCTTGTCATTTCCACTGGCCGGATATTGTAAAGGTATAGCAGCTTTGAGGCCACGTAGAGTCCGAAATATCCTGGATCGCCTTCCATTAACCTTACAACAGTCTGTAGCTCCTCTTCCTCATAAATGGCAAACCTTGAACTGTCTCGCCTGGTGTTTTTCTTTACCGATTGCTTAACCGGGTTCTCTTGGATAACCTTGTACTTGCACAGAAATGAAAAAAATGTGCACAAATCGCAGCGGTAGCTATTATAGGTTACCTTACCCCAGCCAAGTTCATTCATCTTAAAACCAAGACAGTTATCGATGTCGATGGGGTTGAAGGTTTCGATCTTGCGGTTTAGAAACCCCTTGACATCCAGCCAGTCCATAAAGTGCTTGACAACGATCTTATTGTTCTTAAGGGCGATCTTTCCGATCATATTACTGTTGCGGCGTTCCTCTCGGTGCTCTATCCAGGTGTTCAGGCACTTGGATATGGGGCTTGCGCTGTGAAGATTAACGTGCACGCCAAGATTTACATAGGCATTGGTGAAAGGGTTCCAGCCCCTGCTGAGCATAAGGATGAGTGCATCAACGGCGGCAACCGCTTTTTTTCTGATTGAAATCCTGGTGTCTTTTACGCCTCCGATACCACCTTTCCTTGCCCTTTCCAGCTTAGCATAATTGTCCGCATTGGGCCAATAAAAATATATGAAAGGTTTGTTGGAATGTGTTATTTTTGCGGGGATCGACAAATTGAACTCGATTTCGTTCCATTCCTTTATGAAATGGTTTTCGGCCTGGGGTTTGACATCATTTTTTTTCATACTGTTTTCAATTTCTATGGTTTAAGTTGTATGCCGTGAGGAGTTGTCAACGGGATTGTTAGCGTTTTTTGTCAACGATTTGTCAACGATCGAACTAAAAAACCCCTTTTAAACCACTTTAAACATGGAAAAAACACGATATTGGTTAGTAAAATCAGAACCATTCAAATATAGCTGGGAAAAATTTAATGAAGACGGTCGTACCTTTTGGGATGGCGTTCGTAATTACCAGGCAAGAAACAATTTGAGGGATATGAAAGAAGGAGATTTAGTTCTCTTTTACCATAGCAACGAAGGGAAAAATGTAGTCGGTGTAGCAAAGGTTGTTAAAGAATCTTATCAAGACCCAACAACTGAAGATAAAAATTGGATTGTGGTTGATTTAGCTCCGGTCGAATCGCTAAAAAATCCGGTATCACTAGAACAAATAAAAGCAGAGGAAAGCCTTAAAGATATTTCTTTAGTTCGCCAAGGCCGTTTATCGGTAATGCCGCTAAAAACCGAAGAGTTTGATAAAATTTTAGAAATGGGGAGTTAAATTTAAGCAGCAGTTTCTGCTGCTTTTCTTTTGCTTAACATCAAACCCAACGTCATAAAAATACTAGTTCCCAAAACCACTAAAAATAAAAATGAAGTGCCAACTTCGGGCATTTTTAACGATGCAGGCAGATTAATATATAATAATATGCTAATTAGTCCGCGTGGTGCAATGTATAATATAGGTGTTGCATTACCATTTTTAAATACTTTCAAAAATGCTATCCTGATAACATAAATCGCTATCAATATAAATAATCCGTTGAGTAAAATGGGTAAATTATTCAGTTCGTTTACATTCATCGTAAAACCAAATATTACGAAGAAAAATGTTCTTAAAATAAAAGCACTTTCAGCCGATAACTGGTAAAGTTGAGATAAATCTGCGGTTAGGTTTTTGTATAAGAAAACGCTTCTAAACCATGCGTTTTGGATGGTATCTGCATTATTTAAAAATAAGCCTGTACTTAAAATCAATACCAAAGAAGACAGGTGGTAAGATTGCCCGATGGCATAAACTAATATCAGAATTGAAATTATCAGGAAAAATTTGATGTGATGCATCAATTTTCCCATAATATATAATAAAACTACACAGGCAATAGCTGAAAGCAAGATGATTAAAAACGTACTTAAACCAAGTCCAATAAATGCCGAGGTGGTTATCGAGTGATTGGTAATCGCAAAATTGAACATTATAATTCCCAAAATATCCGAAAAGGAAGATTCGTAAATTACAAACTCCCTATCTTGTTTGCCCAATGCCGCGGCAGAGGGAATGGCGATGGCCGAACTAATTACACTAAAAGGAATTGCATTTGCGATACATGAATATAAATCTCGGTGCGAAATCTGATAAATTATAAGCGTTATAATGGTTGTTGTACCAAGTAAAATCGTTAACGCCGATAGAAAGGCGCTTTTAATAATTCTGTTTTTCTCCCTGTCATATTTCAACTCTAAAGACCCTTCGAAAACGATTAATATTAAACCCACTGTGCCTAAAGTTGGCAAAATGGATAAAAAATTGAAAGTATGAATCTGTAGATATTCAACCAGATAGCGAAGACCAATTCCTAATAAAAGCAAAAGCAACACCGATGGTATTTTGGTTTTACTCGCCACTAAATCAAATAGATAAGAAAAAATTACTAATCCGCTTAAAATAATAAGAATGGTATATGTTGTCATATTTACAGCGTTTGGTATTCGCTAAAATAAAACAAACATATTAAGCATCAAGAAGTTTTATGTAAAAGTTACGGTTTAAAAAACAAGGCTTTAAGCTCGCTGGCATCATCCGGACTCATTTTTCCGCCTAAAACTAAGCGTAACTGTCTGCGGCGCAGCGCTCCATCAAAAAGTTCAATTTCCTCAGCAGTTTCAGGTATTAATTCTGGTACCGGAATGGTGCGGGCGCTTTGGTCAACTGCTACAAAAGTGTAGTAAGCCTCGTTGCTTTTTTGGCGTGCACCACTCGGAATGTTTTCTGCCCACACATCCAAACGCACTTCAACAGATGTATTAAATGCCCTTGTAACTTTGGCCTCAATTGTAATCACATCTCCAAGTTTTATGGGGTGTTTAAAAGAAACATTATCAACTGAGGCGGTAACCACAATTCGGTTACAATGTTTTTGAGCTGAAATTGCTGCGGCAATATCCATCCAATGCAGTAAACGTCCACCCATTAAATTATTTAGCGTGTTGGTATCATTCGGTAATACCAATTCGTTCATCACTGTAAAGCTTTCCTTTGCAAATTTCTTTTTCAAACTCATATCGAGCGCAAAAGTAATAAAATTGAGTTAAAATGGCTTTAAACATTATTTGAAAAGCAAGGTTATTCGCTCTTTTTTGAGTTAGTCTCGTTCTCACTCCAATCTTTTAAGATGAGGATAATGCAAAATATTTCGTCATTTCGAACGTAGCGGAGAAATCTTTCAACCTGACAGATCTTATTCTAAATTATTAAGACTAGAGGTACAAACCACCCCGATCCCTCCTTGAAAAAAGAGGGGAGTTGGACAATGATAAATAATTACATCGGCAATAAAATAACTTTCTACCAACTCGCCTCCTAAATTTAGAAGCGTTTATCCCGATTTTTTGGGAGGTAAAGGGTGGTTTAAACCCTTCAAAAAATCAAAGAAACTAAGTTAGCTAAACCAGATTGAGCGGAATAGCTCCCGATTTTTCTTCGGGACTATAAGCGAAAGCGGGGCTGCTGTTTCCGAAGACTGCATTCCTTTCATTTTCTTAAAATAAACTTTAAACTTTATATATGTTATCTGAAAATGAAACAGCTAACGGAAAAACTTAAGAGAAATAAAAAATTAAAATTAAATTTTCCAGACAATTTCTTACAAACAATTGGAATAAAATCATGTTATCCTAGCATAAAAATCAAATTAATGCAAAATCAAACCATCATCCAATTTTTTCATTGGTATTATAACGAAGAACAAAATTTATGGACAAAAGTAGCGACTGAAGCTGCTCATTTAAAAGAAATCGGTGTTACAATGGTTTGGCTACCGCCTGCCTACAAATCGAACAATGCGGCTTACGATGTTGGCTACGCGGTTTATGATTTGTTCGATTTAGGAGAATTTGACCAAAAGGGAGCAGTTAATACAAAATACGGACATAAAGACGAATACCTTAAAGCTATTGATGCTTTGCATGAAAATGGCATTAGCGCACTTGCAGATATTGTATTTAACCATAAAGCAGGTGGAGACGAACTTGAAAAAATCAAGGTTAGAACTGTAAATCCTGATAATAGAGAAGAGTTTACCAGCGATGTTTTTGAAATTGAAGCGTGGACAAAGTTTACTTTTCCTGGAAGAAAAGGTAAATATTCTGAATTTATTTGGGATCACATGTGTTTCAGCGGGGTAGATTGGGCAGAAGATTTGCAAGAAACCGCAATTTATTCTATTCAGAATTATTTGGGAGAAGGTTTTGAAAAGGTGCCTTCAACTGAGCTTGGTAATTACGATTACTTGATGTTTAACGATATTGATTACAGAAATCAGGCCGTTATTGATGAACTAAATTATTGGGGCGAATGGCTTGTTGAAACCACAAAAGTTGACGGCTTTAGACTGGATGCTGTAAAGCACATAAATCCGGATTTCATAATTCAATGGTTAGACCACTTGAACACTAAGTATAACCGTAAATTTTTTGTTGTTGCCGAAGATTGGAATGTAGTTGATATTGAGGGACAGCTGGAATATATTGAAACCACGGCAGGAAGAACACAGATTTTTGATTCCCTGTTGCATCATAATTTTTATCTGGCAAGTCATGAAGATAATGGCTTTGATATGAGCACAATCTTCGATAAGACTTTGGTTCAGGTTAATCCGGCTTTAGCGGTTACTTTTGTTGATAATCATGATTCACAACCTTTACAAGCTTTAGAATCTTATGTAGAGTTTTGGTTCAGACCGCTAGCTTATGCCATAATTTTATTGAGAGAACAAGGCATTCCTTGTTTATTCTTTCCAGATGTTTACGGCGGAATTTATGACGATAAAAATGAGGCTGGAGAAGATGTACACATTGACTTGGCTGCAATCCCAGCTGTTGCAACCATGAGCCAACTACGTGCTAGTCATGCTTATGGTTTACAAAGAGATTATTTCGACCATTTTAGCTGCGTGGGTTTTACTCGTGAGGGCGATGATGAACATCAAAATAGTGGCTTGGCTGTTTTAATGAGTACAGGCGAGGAGGGTTTTAAAGAGATGGAGGTTGGTGCAAAGTTTGCCGGTAAAACTTTTATTGATGCTTTAGGATATAGGGAAGGAGAGGTTACAATTAACGAAAGTGGTTGGGCGGAGTTTCATTGCAATGCCGGAAGTGTTTCGGTTTGGGTTTTGAAAGCAGATTAAAATATAAGTATTATTAAATTGACCATATAAGGAATGTAAGTTCAAAAGTTTACATTCCTTATTTGGTTAATATCTTAACTCAAAAAGCTATCTACTTCACGATAGGCTTTAATTACATCTAATTCACCAGCTTTATCAGGTTTTGAATTTCCGTGTTCCATACCCATAACACCTTTATAACCTTTGCTATGCAAATGCTTAAAGAGGTTTTTATAGTTGATTTCGCCTGTTGTTGGCTCTTTTCTTCCCGGATTATCGCCAATTTGGATGTAGGCAATTTCATCCCAACATCTATCCATCGTTTTAATTAAATCACCTTCGGTGCGTTGCATGTGGTAAATATCATATAAAATTTTACACGATGGACTTTTTACAGCCTTGCAAACTGCATAGGTTTCGTTTGTTTTTTGAAGGAAAAGTTCGGGCGTATCGCTTAATGTTTCTAAAACCATAATTAACCCATGAGGTTCAAAAATCTCTGCACCTGCACGCATGGCATCAATTACATTTGCAAATTGGTTTCCGTAAGGTAAATTTCTTTCATAAAAACCCGGAACAACGGTTAGCCATTTGGCATTACAACGTTTTGCAGCCTCTACAGATTTTTTGCAGGTATCAACAAACTTATCTTTAAACTCTTTCTTTCCTGTTGTTAAAGATGTTTTCCAATTATCGCCACCATCAACCACAAAAACCCCCATTCGCATATTAAGCTTAGCTAATAAATTACCAATCTTTTCCTGTTCATCAACCGGTCGAGCTAGAAAGCCATTATCTTCAATCGAACGGAAACCTTTATCGTACATAAACTGAATCTGATCAAGGAAACTTTTGCCTGCATGATTTTGAAACATCCCTTGATGGGGTGCGTAATCAAGATTAAAGGTTTTATCGGCTATCGGCTTTTGTTTAACATCTGATGCAAATGCATTGGTAATTGTGCCTGCTGTTGTTATTGCACCTGCGGTTAGCAACGTACTTTTAATAAATTCACTTCTTTTCATCTGTTTGGTTTTTAGATTGATTTTCGGTAGATATAAGTTTCCTAAATCCGGTAGTTAGTGTATCTGTAATTTTGCCGTTTTTATTTTTATAAACAAAATAGGCTTCTAGATTTTTCCGTTTCTCTACAAAATTTAAAGCATCATTTATGTGCATAGCCATTAAGCTATTGTCATAACCATCGGCTGTAATTGCATCATTTGCATAAACCGTAACGCTTATCATTTCATTATTTAAGGGGTAACCAGTTTTTGGATTGATGAGATGAGAGATTTTTTTTGAACCTGACTGATGAAATTTACGGTAATTTCCAGAAGTTGTAATCGCACCAGTATTAATGGCAACAATATGCCTGATTACTGGAATGCCATTTTCATCAGGTCCTTCGATACCGATTTTTAAACTACTTCCATCAGGTTTTGGTCCTGAAACCCTAATTTCTCCGCCAAGCTCTGCAACGTACTGATTTATACCTTTCTCCTCAATAAAATTGGCAATTAAATCTACACTATAACCTTGTGCAATTCCGTTCAAATCAATTTTAATACAAGGTTTAGCTTTACTCAGCATGCCATTTTTTAAATTAATGTTTTTCATGCCAACACATTGCAAAATGCTTTTAATGGTCGCCTCGCTTGGCTCTTGCCTTTCCTCTGCCGGGCCAAAACCCCATGCCTGTACCAAAGGTGCCACGGTAATATCAAATGCTCCCTTTGTATCTTCATTTATCTCAAAACTTCTATTTAATACAGCTGAAATAAATTTATCGGTTTTTATTGAAGTTTGGCCTTCGTTAAATTGAGAGATAAGAGAATTGCTTTTATAAAGCGACATTGATAAGTCGATTAAATCCAATAAACTATCAATATCGCTTTTCTTAATTAAACTATCTGTTGCATAATAAGTTATTGCGTATTCTGTTCCTTGCGCTGTACCAAATAAGTCAAATTTTCTAATATCTTCTAAATTAGAAAATGAGGTTAGTACAATGAAACAAACAAGTAGGAGCAATAATCGCATTATACAACTTTAGTTTTTCCTGGCATTGCGTACGGATAAAGCCCATTTGCATCAGGTAGTACTTTCGGCATTGCATCCCACGCAAATTTTTCCGGCATAAGGCTATTGTCGGCAGCCAAGGCCTCGTCCCATTTTATGGTTTCGCCAGAATAAGTGGCATAACGACCAATTATTGAAGTAAAGGTGCTCGTTGCAGCGTAATCTACATTATTAAACTTATATTCTCCTTTTGAAATTGCTTCAAAAAGTTCATCGTGCTCTGTTTGATAAGGATTCGCATTGCCTTTTGTATTATGGTTATAAAGCTCTTTGCCACTGTAATCTTTCATAATGGCCTGGTTACTTCCAGATAAGTAAATTTTACCCTTTGTACCCATAAAAGATTCATCAACACGATTACTGATGCCTTCAAAATGACGACACTGACTATGAATTACTGCACCATCTGCGTAGGTAAGTTCGATAGAATGGTTATCGTAAATTTCGCCATAATCCTTTCCGGTTCTCCAGGCACGGCTACCTGTTCCTTGTACCGAAACAGGATGCGCATTTTTAATCCAGTTGGCAATATCAAGGTTATGGACGTGTTGCTCTACAATATGATCGCCGCATAGCCAGTTAAAATAATACCAGTTGCGCATTTGATATTCCATTTCAGTTTGTCCGGCTTTGCGTGGGTTAACCCAAACGCCACCGCTGTTCCAATATACCTGGCCAGACATAATATCGCCAATCGCACCATCATTAATGCGCTTCATCGCTTCGCGATAATTGGTTTGATACCTTCTTTGTAAACCAACCACAACATTTAATTTTTTCTTTTTTGCTTCTTCAGCTGCGGCCAAAACTTTACGAATTCCAGGTGCATCAACCGCAACTGGTTTTTCCATAAATATCTGTTTATTTTGCTTTACGGCTTCCTCAAAATGAATTGGCCTGAAACCCGGAGGTGTTACCAACAATACTACATCAGCTAAAGGAATAGCCTGTTTATAAGCATCAAAACCTACAAACTGGCGCTCTTTCGGAACATCCATTTTTGCTGCAAATTTACTAGAAAGCGCTTCATAACTTTTATCAATTCTATCCTGAAAAGCATCAGCCATGGCAACCAATTTGATATTGTATTTGGTGCTTAATGCCTGGAAAGCAGCTCCTGTACCACGGTCGCCACAACCGATTAAGGCAATTTTAATGGTATCAGAACCAGATGCATAAGCACCTGCAAGCGGAAATGAACTCAGCATTGCACTGCCGGCAAGCAAAGCAGATGCTTTCAAAAATTCGCGACGTTCTTGTAAGGAAATAGATTTTTTCATATTTGGATAGTTGGTTTTAAAGGAATATGCCATGTATTTTAATTTTCGTTTCGGTACACGGCCATTTTATTTGGTTTATGGTTTAGGTTAATAATCTGCAATAGGTTTTTTATTGTAATAAGCTTCAATTTCTTCTTTTGATGGAGGCGTTACCGGACGAACCAATCTCAATCCAACAAATGGGGCTTCAGGAAACCACCAATTACTTTTCGGAATTTGAGGGTCGAGTTGCTTCCATGAAGGACTTGAAGCCAATCTTACTGAAGAAGTTAGTTTGTCGGGTGTTTCATCATACGAACCTCCACGAACGCTATTAGGGTATAGTTTATCTGGTTTGGCAACAGGGTTTTCTACGGTTTTATCTTTCGAAGCGGTGTAAAAATTTTCGATATACTGGTCGTAAGTCCATTCGGCTACATTTCCATGCATATCATACAAACCCCATGCGTTAGGTTTTTTTTGTCCTACGGGATGTGTTTTGTTATCGCTGTTGTCTTTAAACCAGGCATAATCTTTCAATGTGGATTCATCATCACCAAATGTGTATTTAGATTTACTTCCGGCACGACAAGCATATTCCCATTCAGCTTCTGTTGGTAAACGATAAAAAACACCAGTTCGGGCATAAAGCCATTTGCAAAATTGAATGGCGTTATATTGTGTCATGGCAATTGCTGGTTGATTTTCTTTACCCATTCCAAAGGTCATATCCAGATATGGTTTAGTTGGGCGAGTTACAGCATCAACATTTGCTGGGATTTTCCCATTACTGGCTTTTAGTTCATAATCGCGGTATAAAAATGGCTCGAAAATATTCCAGGTAACTTCATGTTTTCCCATCCAAAAAGCATCTACTTTAACTTTATGTACTGGCTTTTCATCTGCAGCACCCGCATTATTTCCCATATCAAAAGTTCCGGCAGGGATGGCCAACATATCAAATTTTAAGGATGTTCCTTCGATATTTTGTGTATATGATTTTGTTTGAGCTTGAATGTAACTTATCGGCAAGCATAAAAAGGCAAGTGCAATTATTTTTCTAGACATGATTGTTGGTTAGTAGTGATTTTGCGTAGCGCTAAATCGTATTACTAATTTAACAAGTATGTTTTAAAAGGAAGAAAAAACATGTAACAAAAAGGGTATGTTTTGTATTTATCTTCTATCGGTAACTCGGTTAGATAGATTGGTGAAGCCAATTAAAGTATCCCATCTTACACCTGGTTTTCTGTAATAAACAAGTATTTGATAAGTGTTTTCAGTTTGGAAAAAGGAACCTTCAAAAGGTTTTGTTTCAAATGCGTTTGATGTTTTATCCAGCCAGGCATATTCATAATCATAAAGGCCCTGCTTTAATAAAATATTGGCGTAAAATTGTTTTCTGCCTTCATCATAAAGCAATTTATTTTCTTTGGATAAGGAATAATTATTGAAACGGCCAATAACATAGGCTTCGCCATTTGCGCTTGGAGCTGGAGCATTCAGCGTAAAAAGAACACTGATGTATTCAGCTTCAGTTTTATCATCTCGTCCATCAGTATTTCTGATGAAAAAATTACCGTTCTCATCCAGTTGGTTCGCAAAGGCCTCTTTATTTCTTGGCACATCCTGAAAAAGCATTACACTGACAGATTCATTGTCTCGGAAGATATCTTTTACATTTCCTGCTTTATAGCGCAAACTTCTGGTATCAAACTTCCTGAATTCGTTATCAGCCCAAAAATCATTTGTATTGATATCGTTAAAAACCAGTTGGTTTGGCTTAACAAAAGATGGACTTTTATTTATTTGAACAGTATTGTAGTTGAAATTTTGCATTACAACAGCTTTAATATCCTGATAAGGATTTGCGATTGGAATGTTATGGTTAAGTATGAAATTTATCTTTTGCTTAGTGTTTCTTTCTGAAACCTGCAGCGAATTTGTGATTTCTGCAGCAACGGCAATTACATTTTCTAAAACATAAAACCGTTGAGAAATTACCGGTTTTCTTTTATCATTGTCTTCATAAACCCTTAAAATATAGTTGCCGCTAATTTTAGGTTTTATCTGGCTGTTTGGGAAATCGAGTTCGTAATGTGTGTATTTTCTGGTGGTATTTGATGAATATTTGTAATTAAAAATTCTGTCTTCGGTAAAGCCATCCAGATAATCAAGTGTCGATATTTTTGAAGTCTGCCAATCAGAGGTGCAATGTTCTATAGTATACCAGTAGTTCTTTGTGCCGCCCAGTAAATCATCAAAAGAAAAAGCAATTGTTTCCGAAGAATTTAAAAGGGTAATCGGAATAGATTGCTCTTTGTTGCTGTTGTAACACAGAACCGTTTTAATATTTGGGCGATAAATTTTATTCTCGTTTGTAAAAGTATTTTCGGTTTGGGCGAGGGATAGCGTAGAAACGAAAAGTAGAAGTGCTGCGATTAGTTTATGCATATTTAAAAGTACGGAGTATTACGCAATTTTAAAAGATAACTAAGAGATTGCCACGGAAACACAGAAATCAGTGAAGTATTGAGCATGTTATTTATGAATTTGTAAAGAAATATTTTCCGTGTCTTCCATGCTTCCGTGGCAAAAAAAGATAAAATAATCAGGTTGCCACGGAAACACAGAAATCACGGAATGATTGACCTATTTTATTTGCGAAATTCTTAAGGGTATATTTAATAGTAGAAACCTTAATTATAAATTTTCCGTGTCTTCCGTGCTTGCTTGGCAAAAAAAAAGATAAAATAATCAGGTTGCCACGGAAACACAGAAATCACGGAATGATTGAGCCTATTTTATTTGCGAAATTCTTAAGGGTATATTAATAGTAGAAACCTTAATTATAAATTTTCCGTGTCTTCCGTGCTTCCGTGGCAAAAAAGATAAAATAATGAGATTGCCACGGAAATACAGAAATCACGGAATGATGAGCCTATTTTATTTGCGAAACTCTTAAGGATATATAATGTTAGAAACCTTAATTATAAATTTTCCGTGTCTTCCGTGCTTCCGTGGCAAAAAAAGATAAAATAATCAGGTTGCCACGGAAACACAGAAATCACAGAATGATTGAGCCTATTTTATTAGCGAAATTCTTAGGGGTATATATAATAGTAGAAACCTTAATTATAAATTTTCCGTTTCTTCAGTGCTTCCGTGGCAAGAAAAATAGCCATAAATTTTTTTATGGCTAAAATATTTATCTGTAAATCTGTGGCTAAAACCTAACCTTCCAATTCCATAATTTCAGCGGCTAAGGTTTCCCACTTCGACTGGCTGATATCTAAATCTTGCTTTGCAGCCAAATATCGCTTATTAGCTTCGGCTAATTTATCAGCTTTGCTGTAAACATTTTCGTCAGCCAATTCAGCCTCAATGTTTTTTACAGTTTTTTCCTGTTCAGCAATCAAAGTTTCCACCTTTTTTAACTCATCATTTAGCTTTTTTAACTGATTAGCTAAATTTGGTGTAACAATTTTTGGCTCATCCTTCGCTTTTTCTGGCATTTTTACAGGAATTGGTTTCGAAGCCGGAATCTCGCGTTTGCTGTTCCATTCCTCATATTCTTCATAAGTGCCAGGATATTGCTTAATTTTTTCTCCTTCGATAAACCAAATCTTATTGGCCACATTGTCTAAGAAATATCTATCGTGAGAAACCGCAATAAAGGTTCCTTCAAACTGTTGTAAAGCCTGGATTAATATATTAACCGATTGAATATCCAGGTGGTTGGTTGGCTCATCCAGAATTAAAAAATTCGAATCTGTGGTTAAAGATTTTGCCAAAGCCACACGAGATTTTTCTCCTCCAGAAAGCACCTTAATTTTTTTGAAAACATCATCACCGGTAAATAAGAAACAACCTAATATACTACGTAATTCTGTATCTGAATGTTTAGGCGCAAAGGCTTGTAATTCTTCTAAAATTGCATTGTCCAGGTGTAAAGATTCTAACTGGTGCTGCGCAAAAAATGTAGTGGTAACATTATGGCCGGTTTCGCAGAAACCATCAAATTTTTCAGTTCCGGCAATCATCCTTAATAAAGTAGATTTTCCTTTACCGTTAGCACCAATTAAAGCAATTTTATCGCCTTTTTCAATTACCGCTTCGGCATCTTCCAAAATATGCACATTTGGATAATGCTTTGTGGCGTGTTCAATGCGAACAACGTGTCGGCCAGATGGTTTTGTAAATTTAAAACTGAAGTTTACCGTTGGGTTATCATCATCAACATCATCAATACGCTCCATTTTATCCAAAGCTTTCATCCGCGATTGCGCCATTTTAGCTTTAGATGCCTTTGCCTTAAAACGTTCAATTAAACGTTCTTCCTGCTTAATTTTTGCCTGTTGATTTTTAAATTCTCCCTTTTGAATTTCTCCACGTAATGCTTTTTCTTCTACATAAAAGCTATAATTTCCGGCATAAACCGTTAACTTTCCTTTACGAGATTCTACTGTTCTATTTACAATTTTATCTAAGAAATACCTATCGTGAGATACAATTACAATTGCACCTTCAAAGCTTGCTAAATAAGTTTCTAACCACTTAATTGAGGGTAAATCCATGTGGTTAGTAGGCTCATCCAGCAATAGAATATCCGGTGTTTGTAACAAAATTTTCGCTAACATTACACGCATACGCCAACCTCCAGAGAAAGTATTTAATGGGCGATGTTGGTCTGCTGTGCTAAAACCTAAACCCGCTAAAATTTCATTGGCCCGATATTCAATGTTGTAGCCATCTAAGGCTTCAAATTCTTGTTGCTTATCACTTAGTTTATTTAAAACTTCTTCGCTATAATCAGTTTCAATTTTTTTAAGCAACTCCTCAATTTCATCATGCAACTGGTTTTGGCGCTCAAAAGCTTCCATTGCCACATGTAGAATGCTATGGTGCGATTCGTATGAAAGTAAATCTTGATTTAAATAGCCAATTTTCAAGTCTTTCGACATAGAAACTGTTCCTGATGTTGGGGCATATTCGCCAACAATTATCTTTAAAAGTGTCGATTTTCCTGTGCCATTTGCACCAATCAAGCCTGCTCTATCGCCAGGTTTAATGTGCCAGTTTGCGTCGTCGTATAAGGCTCTCGAGCCGATAAGGAATGTTAAATTGTTTATTGAAATCATTTCGGCTGCAAAAGTACGAATTTTAAAAGGCTTTTTCCGATGGATATTGAAATAGAAAAATTGGCGTAATAACGATGATTCGTAACGCGAAATAGTAACTGTGTTTGTCGTTTGTGTCGTATAATGGCGTAATTGTCGCAGAAATAAATGCGCTATCGTCGTTTCACCGTCCGTATACCGTCGGTATGCCGTCGGTTGACCCTCCTAAGGTTCTTAAACTGAAGTATTTTAAATTAAGAATTGCGTGTCATCCATCCCATGGGAAAAAAATAATTACATTTAAGCTCATAAATTTTAACGCATGAACAACGAAAACATTAAGATATTAAGCAAGGAAATTCTTTCGGATAATTGGTATATCTTAAATAAAATTACATTTGAGTATTTAAAGAAAGATGGAACCCGCGAAATCCAAAATCGAGAAGCTTATGATAGGGGAAACGGTGCTACAATTCTACTTTATAACGTTGTAAACAAAACCGTAATTTTAACAAGGCAATTCCGCTTGCCAACATATATTAATGGTAACGAAACCGGAATGCTTATCGAAACTTGTGCTGGCTTGCTGGATAAAGATAATCCGGAAACGGCAATAAAACGTGAAACTGAAGAAGAAACCGGTTACAAAATCAAGGATGTAAAGAAGGTTTTCGAAGCTTATATGTCGCCAGGTTCGGTTACAGAAATTGTTTACTTTTTTGTTGCAGAATATTCAAAAGATATGAAGGTGAGTGATGGCGGTGGGCATCATGAAGAGCAAGAAAATATTGAGGTTCTAGAAATATTATTTGATGAAGCTGTAGATATGATTGCTACAGGTGAAATTAAAGACGGTAAAACGATAATGCTTTTGCAGTACGCACAAATTAATGACTTACTTGGTGCCTAGTAACGGCCGTTGTTTTTAATCTTATATCAGTCTAAACAATTAAGAGTAAATTTCAATATTCTTTTTGAAATCTAAATTTATTATCTACATTTGTACTGTAATAAAAATAATTACAGAATGAATAGCAGATTTCCAATATCCTTACACATACTTACTTTGCTCGAAGATGCAAAAGGGGAGGTAGTGAGTTCGGATTATCTTGCTGGGAGTATTAATATAAATCCTGTATTGGTTCGTAAGGAAATAGTCAACTTGCGTAAACATGGTTTCGTAGAAAGCAAGGAGGGTAAAGGCGGCGGTTCTTATTTGGCTAAAAGTGCTGCTGAAATAAACTTAGGCGAGGTTTATAAAGCGGTTAGGACCGAAAATATTTTAGGGCAAAGTAAAAATGAGCCAAATCCTAAATGCCCGATTGGAAAGCAGATTAATCAGCATTTAGTTACACTTTATAGTGATGCTGAGCATGCTTTGATTGGTAATTTATCAAAACAAACCCTTGCAGATTTTGCACTGAAGTTTAAATAATGTTTTTTTAATCATAACTGTAACAAAATTTATTACAATAAAATATTCAAGATTCACTCATCCAAAATAAATAATTTATATAACATGAAAGTAGCAGTAATAGGCGCATCGGGCTTTGTAGGTAAAGCCTTAGTAAACGAATTGGTAAATCGTGGTAATGAAGTAATTGCAATTGCCCGCGATACCGAAAAGATTGAAAATAATGATGATAAGGTAACCAAAGTTTCGGTTGATGTTTTGGATACCGAAAAATTAGCAGCCGCAATTAATGGGGCAGATGCGGTTGTTAGTGCATTTAATCCGGGTTGGGCTAATCCAAATCTTTACAATGAAACTTTTGCCGGCGCAAAAGCAATTCAAGCTGGTGTAAAAGCATCAAATGTTAAACGGTTTATTTTTATTGGTGGGGCAGGTACCTTGCAAATTGATGGTAACCAATTGGTTGATGGTGAAAATTTCCCAAAGGATATTTATCCGGGCGCATCAGCAGTAAGGGATTATTTTAATATCCTTAAAGAAGAAAAAGGACTGGATTGGTTGTTTTTTAGTCCGGCGATTGAAATGCATCCAGGTATTACAATCGGCCGCACCGGCAAATATCGTTTAGGTAAAACTTCTCCTGTTTTCAATGAGGAAGGTCGCTCAATTTTATCAGTAGAAGATTTATCAATTGTTTTGGCAGATGAATTGGAAAATAATGCTCATCACCAGGAACAATTTACAGCAGCATACTAGGTGAGGTAAGAGGGATGATGTAGGATGGAAGATGTGTTAATGGAAGATGGGTGATGTAATGGATGATGTAAGCTGAGCTCTAAGATGGATGCTGTAAAACAGGGAACTTAAAATATAAAGCGGGTTTTCCATATTCCATCATCCATTGCCCCATCTTAGATTATCCATCCTATCTTTGTATTGCCTCATCTTACATTTTTCACATCTTACATTTTTTTCTAGATTTTATTTATCTTCGTGGCATGTATCGCCTTATTAAACCAATATTCTTTAAGTTTGACCCTGAAAACGTACATTATTTTGTTGTTAAAAGGTTAAAATGGTTTAATGATAAGTTTCCACTTGGTAAAACCATCATCCGTAGCAGTTTTGATGTTCATATAAAAGGTTTAGAGAAAGAAGTTTTTGGAATCAAGTTTAGAAACCCTGTTGGTTTGGCTGCAGGTTTCGATAAAAATGGCGAATATGTAGAATCTTTAAGCAATCTTGGCTTTGGTTTTATTGAAGTAGGTACGGTTACACCAATGCCGCAACCTGGAAATGATAAGCCCCGCATGTTTCGTTTACCGAATGATGAAGCTTTAATTAACCGGATGGGTTTCAATAATAAAGGTGTTGATGTAATGGCAGAGCGCTTGCGAATGCTAAAAGATAAACATCCGGATATTGTAGTTGGCGGAAACATTGGCAAAAATAAAGCTACGCCAAATGAAAATGCGGTAAGTGATTACATCAAATGCTTCGATAGACTATTTGATGTGGTAGACTATTTCGTGGTAAATGTGAGCTCTCCTAATACGCCTGGATTACGGGAGTTGCAGGAAAAAGAACCACTAAAAAACATTTTAAATACACTGCAAGAACGCAACCATAAAAACAATATCTCCAGACCAATTCTATTAAAAATTGCCCCTGATTTAACTGATGCGCAATTGGATGATATTATCGAAATTGTTACTGAAACTAAAATTGCAGGCATTATTGCTACCAATACTACCATCAGCAGAGCAAATTTAGCTACAGAGAAAACTTTGAGCGGAGAAATGGGTGGTTTAAGCGGCAAACCAGTTAAAGAACGCTCTACTGAAGTTATCAAATATCTATCAGAAAAATCAAATAAAGCGTTCCCTATTATTGGTGTGGGTGGAATTCATTCAGCTAAAGATGCACAAGAAAAATTAGATGCTGGTGCAAGTTTAGTTCAGTTGTATACTGGTTTTATTTATGAAGGTCCGGGATTGATTAAATCGATTTGTAAATCCCTAATCAAGTAATTTAAACTTTTAAACTTCCTCTAAATGCCCTTGCGGCGTAGTACGATGAGGCTCCATTGTGGTAAATGAAAACGGTTTCATATCTGTAATCAGCAAAAATTGCACCTCCAAGTTTTCTGATATTGTCAGGCGTTTTTATCCAGCTAGAGGTTTTCATGTCGAATTTCCCAAGTTTTTGTAATGCTCTGTATCCTTCTTCATCTAAAATTTCGATACCCATTTCATTGACCATATCAATTGCCGTATTTTCTGGTTTAAATTCCTTCCTCGAATCAAGTGCCTCACGGTCGTAACAAATACTTCTTCTGCCTTTCGGTGTTTCTGCAGCACAATCACAAAATAGATATTCATCCGTTTCTTTACTGTATCCAATAACATCAGGTTCGCCACCTGTGCGTTCCATTTCATTTAACGACCAAAGTTTAGTAGCATTTTCTCTGAGTTTAGTTTCTACTTTTATCCATTCTACATCTTCATGCCTGTTGGTGTTTTTATCAAAACGGGTTTTTAATAAAGCTAATAGTGCTTCTGTTTCCTGGTTGGATAATTCTTTTTTACTCATAATATTGCTTGATAATAAAGCGAATATATAGCTTTTATATTTTAGTAACCGATTTGATTTCTTCAATTGTTCTAACAGAAGATTTTGTGGTATCGTAGATATATGCAACGTTTATTTTGACTAAATCTCCAGGCTTTAAAGTTTTGATTATTTCTGAATAATTATTTTTTAATTTTTTCTTGTTATAATCGCTCAACTGCATTGTAAATGTTGCCATTTTCTCCTTTCTTGCTTCTCCGTTTATAAGTAACTTATTGTATTTTAGAACTCGAAAGTTTGCAAATTCTCCAGAATTGCCACAAGTTTTAGGGCATAAAGACGTTCTACCCGGGCACAATCGATATTTTATTTCACTTAACTTTGCTTCAAAAATATGGATTGTTGTAAAAGGTTCTTGCTCCCAATTTTTGCTAAATGATGAAGTCGTTTCCGCTTTTCTTTCTAGACTATTTTTAGAAATAAAGCTAGCATTTAATAAAAATACTATTATACCTAAAAGCACTATCGTTAATTTTTTCATTACGATTAATTTTTAATGAGATTAAATTTATTAGTTACACATTAATTGTGCTGAAGGGAGATTACGAATAAATCGCTTTGCGAAATTACGAATTACTTTTCGACTTAAGGTTAGATATTTTTGTTGAGGATGATTATAACTTTTGTCGGCTTACCATTTCGTTAATCCAAATTGGAGCAAAGGGAGAGGTGCAACCTTTTGATACCGGATAATTACGGTAAACACCTAAAAATTCTCCAATCTTTATTGCTCGCTCTCTATATTCCGGATGATTTATGCCGATTTGAGCAAGTGTTGTGTTCATTGTCCATTGCACTTCTGGAGCAGCAGTCAGCATTTCCTTTTCAATTCTTTCTAATAAAGCTTCGATGTTAATTCCTTCCGGATTTCTAGTTACACGACCGCTTGTTAAACTCCAACCTGCTCTGGCAAGCATTTTGTCATTAGTGTTCATCCATCGTTCACGAAATTGCTCATTGTTAGGGTAATCTTTAACAATGTAATTATAAAACCAATCTGCCGCCCAGGTAAAATCTTCTTGAGAAACCATTGTTTCAATTTCATCAGCCGAGAGTTCTTTTGGTTTCAGAATTAAAATTGAAAGTAATCTTGCATCAATATTTTCAGTCTTCCAAAGTTCGAGCGCTAAAGAATGATTGGTTTTTATTTTCTTGGCGATTGCTCTGATGTCGCCCATTTTTACGCCATATAAATTTTCTCTTGCGCCATTTTTTAAGTGCATATTACGAACTTTTTCGTCGCCAAGTGATTTAAGTGTTGATATGGTTTCTTGTAGATTCATTATCGTTAGCTTATCTTTCTCAAAATTATCTTTAAAAATGCAATTAGCAAAGTAAAGGTTTGAGAATCCCACTTATTAATTTAAACAAAAAATCAGGGCAAAAAAAAAGCATCCTTTGATCAGAAGGATGCTTTAAATTTTTTAGAAGATGCTCTAAAAACTATTTTGCTAAACCAGCTAAAACAGCGTTGTTTTTAGCTAATTGGTCGTTTTTAGGTTGTGCAGAGCGACTTCCTAACTCAATGTTAGTAGCTCTTTTTAAGAAATCCACTTCTTGGTGAGCGGTATTTTTATTTCTTCTGTCTTTTCTTTTTAATCTGGTAACTGCCATGGTTTTAACCTTTTATTATTTTTATTTGTACAAATGGAGGTCGAGAGCGGATTCGAACCGCTGTAGAAGGTTTTGCAGACCTCTGCCTAGCCACTCGGCCACTCGACCCTTTAAATTCAAGGTTGCAAAAATAGGAATTATTAATTAGTCCGCAAATAAAATCTGCTTTTAATTTCGAACTCTCACTATTTCAGCACAAAAGATTGCAGCACTTACGGCAACGTTTAATGATTCTGCTGCTCCAATTCTTGGAATGGTTACAGGTTTTTTAATTTTTTTTATTACATCAGGCGTTATTCCTTTTCCTTCATTACCTAAAATAATCAATCCTTCAGTACCCCAATCAGTTTTATAAATTGAATCTCCATCTAGCAAAGCACCAAATATTGGCATATCTGTTTTTTCTAATATGGTAACTAAATTTTCGTAATAAACATTAACCCTTGCTAACGAGCCCATTGTTGCTTGTACAGTTTTCGGATTATAAGCTTCCACACAATCTTCAGAACAAATAATATTTTTGAAACCAAACCAATCTGCCGTGCGAATGATAGTGCCCATATTGCCCGGGTCTTGCACACCATCTAAAATAATTGTAAACTGATTTTTAAGCGATTTTAAGTCAACAGAAGAAGTTTCAGGCTGGTGAACAACTGCTAAAAAACCTTGTGGTGTTTGTAATGTACTAATCTTACTTAATTCAGCGTTGTTTACTTCAAATAAGTTTATATTTGCAGGTAATTTGGGCAACAAATGATACTGTTCGGTGTTGTAAAATATGGTATGAATTTGAAAATTTGATTGTATAAATTCTTTAATAGATTTTATACCCTCAACCAAAAAAAGACCATTTTCTTTACGATATTTTTTTTGATGTAACGATTTAATAAAACTAATCTGAGATTTTGAAAGCATACAAATCCTTTAAATATTCTAAACTGAAAAGCCCTGCAATATTACTATTAATTATTGTTTTAATACAGGGTTGTTCATCAACTAAATACATTCCAGATTACCAGTCAATTGTTAAAAAAGTTACTATCGATAGTGTTGATGTTAAGTTTGAAGAACAGGCTTACAACTATGTTCAAAAGGATATTCGTCCTTCTTCGGCATTTAGTATTAATGTGCCGTTATATAATTTGTTTAACACAAAGGATGGCAGATATAAAACTACAGATATAAAACCTTTTGGTTCGCCACCTGCAATTCTTGATAGTGCGCTTGTTGAAATCTCCAGAAATCAGATTGAAAAATTTTTGAGGGGAAAAGGTTATTTCCAAGCGAAGGTTATATCAAATATTAAGGTGAAGGAAAAAAAGGCAGAGATAAATTTTAAAGCCCAGCCTGGTCCGGCATCATACATCGGAAAACTCTCTGATTCTATTTTTACGCCTCAGGTCAGAACTGTTTATCATAAGGAAAAACCTACATTTACACACCTTCATGAAGGCATGCAATATGACTCAGATTCCTTAAGTTATGAACGAGATCAGATTTATCGAATAATGAAGGAGAATGGATATTATGAATTTTTACGTCCGTTTGTGAATTTTGATGTGATTGAAACTGAGGATGTTAAAAAAGTTGATTTAAAACTCAATATTACAAATCCGCCAAATGGCGACCATAAGCAGTTTTATATTGGCAATACACATATGCTTATTGCGCCAAGTCCTGATGGTTTGCCAGATTCTGCAAGGTATAAATTAAGTAAAGATACCATTAATGGTATCGTTTATACAGATTTCTCAGGTCGCTATAGAAGAAATCCAATTGTTCGTTATGATTTTTTAAAGCAAAACGAACTTTATGATATTAGAAACGAGCAGCTAACATACGATAGAATGTATGAGCTTAACATTTTTAAGAATGTTAAAATAGATTATTACAGAAGAGATAGTACATCGAACAAAATTAACCCAATTATACTTTTAACGCCGCAAAAGGTAATGAGTAACAGGGTAGAGGGTGAGGTGCCTTTTAATGGTGGTACGGTTGGCTTCAATCTTAGTAACACCTACACTAATAATAATTTATTTCGTGGCGCAGAGCGATTTGAATTGCAATTAAAAGGCGGCCTTCAATCTAGAATTGGTAACGGCACATCCCCATTTCGTGATATTTATCAGCGAGATTTCTCTATCAGCGCAAGTATTAGTGTTCCGCGATTAATTATACCATTTTACAATCCTGTTTTGGGCGGAAATGGTATGCCACACACAACTTTTTCATCAAGTTACATTTATGCTTTGCAGAAGGATGTTTCGGTGCGAAGAATTTTTATCAACTCGATTACCTATGACTGGTTTGAAACAAAATCAAAGCTGCACAGTTTTACACCCTTAAATTTTGAGTATAGGTTTGGAAATTTAGACCCAAGTATTCCGGAAGAGATTTTACTCAACAACATTTATTACGGCATCCTTTTAGGTAGAAAAGATTTAACCTTAGGTATGAAATATACCTACACTTTAAATGCGGATAAGCTTAATCAACTGAGAACTTTTGTTTATTTCCGCGGCGGGGTAGATATTGCCGGAAACCTTTTGCAAGGCATCACAAATGTATTCGGTGCTCAAAGAGACCCTGCCAATGGTAATTCAGCAAATTTATTGGGTTTGCCTTTTAACCAATATGTTCGTCCGGAGATAGATATCCGTTGGTATAAACATTTGGGTGGGACTAATCAGTTTGTGGCGAGATTATCGGCCGGAGTTGGATACGCTTACGGAAACTCAGAAGAACGCGGTATTCCGTTTGAGAAATTATTTTTTGCCGGAGGTTCAAACGGAATTAGAGCCTGGCAAGCCAGAACTTTAGGGCCGGGCAATTACAATCGTGACGTTATTGGTACTGATTTAGGTAGAAGAACTTTATTTGGATTGGATCAGTTAGGTGAAATGAAAATTGAAGCCAATCTGGAATATCGTTACACTTTATTGAAGAAGTTTTTTGGAGGCGTTTTAAAGGGGGCTGCCTTTGTTGATATGGGCAACGTGTGGAACATTAACGGTAAAAGTACCTTGAGTGGTAATATTAGCGAGGAAATTAGGCAGCAGACGCTTTTAAGGCTTAGTAAGCTTGCGCAACAAACAGCAATTGGTGCGGGTGCAGGTTTCAGATATGATGTTCAGTATTTCGTTTTCAGGTTTGATATTGGATTAAAAATTAAAGATCCACAATTTTCAGGTTCAGAACAATGGGTTGTTGGTAAGTTTTTATCTGGCGGAAGAGATTTTAGAAATAATTTCAATTTAACCCATGCACCAGACACCTACCGTTTCTTACAGTACAATTTTGGTATCGGGATGCCTTTCTAATTAGCTGAATAAGTTCAAAAGGCCAGGTTTGGTATTAGGGTTTTTAAATGGTATTTCTTTAAAAGGTTGCCATCTTTTATCGATGTGCTTGTAAACTGAGAAATGATTCACATCGAATGTTCTTTTGAAGTTTTTATTTTGGTACTCATCCATAATTGCAGCGTATTGATGTGGTTTTACATCTTTAAAAGCAATTGTTAAGTGCGGCGTAAATTTGAAGTTATTCTTTTCATCAAGAAGGTTTAGCGGTTTTAACTCCCTTTTTATTTGCGATTGCAATTTCACTAAGCTTTCGTTTTGCTCAACATCGATATAAATGGTATGCTGTGGGAAAGAATTAAAGTTTTTGATTACCTGGCTAAATGGAGTTGAAAAGGCAGCATTTTCCAAAGTGCTAAAAAATTGTTTCTCTTTTTCTAAAGATGATATTTTAACAGGATTATAAAGTGTAATATGTGCCGGTCGTTTTAAGGATTGGAAAAGCTGATATTTTTCTGAAATCTCATTGCGGATGACGTCAATATCTTCCACAATCGAAATTGGCGGAACAATACAAACCAAAAATAAATTCTCCATCATCAAAAATACTAAAATAATTAGTAATTTTTTAAAAAAAATCTACCTTTTGAATTGAGGAATTTAATTAAAATAAATTCTTTAACCCATCAAAAATACTCTCGAAAAATGTAGCTAAATTTAATCCGCTGCTGTGGTTAAAATAAACAAATACCAAAAAGATAATCACTGCGAAAATGATGAGCTTTCTAAATGCAAAAGCGATTATTACCAATAAGATCGGTATGATAAATAACCATAAACTATTGATTGGATATGGATTTAAATCACCATCTTTTTTGTAAACATAAACAAGTTTGCTATGTGTGCCCGAATCATTTTTATGCTTTAAATACACAAAGGTAGAACGTTCTATAGGTAATGGTAAAACGGCAATACCATCGTTAAATTTTAAGCTCTGTGTAAAACCGCTTACGCTAAAAGTATAAGCTCCGTTAATGTTTTCGTTAGGATTATCTAAAGAATCCGCCGCAATAATGGCCAATTTATTATTCTTTAACAGATTTTCCTTAACTAAAAAGTTGTTAATTGCCGAAGTTTGTGCGAAGCCAAAAGAGCTGGTTAAGCAAAGAAAAAACAAGATAAATCCCTTTTTCATTCTATAGAACGTTTATTATAAATTAAGTAACCAATATGCAATAATACGCCATTTCTTTTAATCGCATCATTATATAAATTATAACTTAAACCAACCGGGCCAATTGGCGATTGATAAACGACTCCGGCAGTTGCTGCATAACGTAATTTACTAATGGCTTTTGCGTAGGCAATATCTTGTAAATTATTCAATTCGTATTCTTTATGTGGTAAAAATAAATAACCTTCTAATCGTAAATCTAAACTTTTTCTGATGTTAAAAATATTCTTTATACCACCCGCTGCATATGTTGATGCCCTAAATTTATCTAGAAAAAGCGAGCGGCTATCTTGCAAAGGATAAAATGCAGGCGAAACCAGTAGCGTTGAATAATAATTGTTAAAAAGTGGTTGATTTGAAATTACGCCTTCTACTAAATAACCAAGCGTATATTTATTTAGGTGAAGAAAATAATTTTCTTGTGTTAATTTGATGCTGCCCCATTGCCTGATTTGATTAAATGGTTTTATTGTATTTGGAGGCACAATATTTCTGAATATATTGCCCGGATTATAGTTTTCCCTTCCGGTAGTATAATTAAAACTTAAAGTAAAACTTTGTCCGCGGGTTGCATATTGTTTACGGTTTAAAGAGTTTTTTTCGAGATTTAAAGAAGCCTTAAATCCATTAAAAACAGTTTGGTCCAGTATATCGCCAACGGCAAAAGAATTATTCGGACTGTATTCATCCTGATTGTTTATGAAAGCAGAATGCAAAACAATTTTAGTGTTGTAATTTAATGGTACCCCCATCATTATATCAATTTTCCTGTCGGCTTGCTCAATGTAAATTGGCCTTGGGTTTTCGATAAAAATCTGACTTGTATTGTAAAAGTTCCAATGATTATAAGTGAGTTCTGCGCCTAAAAAAAGTGGCAGTTTAGTTGGGTAATCAATTCGTCCGCTTACTTGTACCGATTCATAAAACCTGCCAGAATAGAAGCTTGTGCCAAATGTATAGGCCTTACGATTTAGGTAATTGTACTGTGCACCTAAGAAAACATTACTAATGGGTCGGGTTGAAATATTGCCACCTAAATCGAGCTTAAAGCTTTTTTTAGGTTGTGCGACCACTTCAAATGTATAGCTATCCGTTGCAGGCTGGTAAACAATTTTTGGATAGATGGTTTCAAAAGTTTGGTCGGCAACTAATTTATAATAGCCTCGCTTAATATCTTCGAGATTGAAAGCCTTTTTATCACTTTTAAATAAGCGTTCTACATAGCGTTTTTGCTGAGCATTTACACCTGTTACATTAATGTTGTTGAAAACTAAATCTGGCTTTTTACGGTTAAATTTTTCTCTTTTTGCTGCAAGGTCAGCATCAGTCACTCTACGTTTAATAAGGGCTTTAATGCGCTCCATATCAGCAATAGTAGCATCGTAGCCTTTTTTAATTAAATCCTTAACCGGCGAAAAATTGGTAACGCTATAATTTGCCAAATCTGGCTGAATGTATACGCCATTTTTGCCCACCATAGTAGAATCTGACTTTGAAAGAAACATGAAAACCAAAAAGCGGTTCATTAATCTTTCATCATTGCTTTTAGGATATTCGTTATAGGTTTTGGAAGATACATTTGCACCAATTATATAATCTGGGGAAAATTCCTTTTGCATTACATCAGCAGGGAAATTATTATACAAACCACCGTCAAAAACGTACTTTCCATCAAGTTTAATTGGGCGGTAAATAATTGGAACCGTCATGGTTGCTCTTACAGCTTCGGCCAAACTTCCCTTATTAACGGAAATACTTTCTTGCGAAAGAACATCGGCAACCATGCATCTAAAAGGCACAAAAAGATTATCGAAGTTATCTTTTGATGCTGCCGATGCCTGAGAAAATAGTTCTAAAAAGGCAAAGTTTAGGGGAATGTCATTTATCAGGTTAGAGCGAAAGCTAAAATGAAAGCCCGAATCAATAGCAACTTTTGCAGTTAGCATTGATGCATTTGGTGCATTTTTCTCGAAAAAATAAGTGTAATCACTTGTATATCGTCCGTTAACCCAATTTTGAAATTCATCACTTATGGCAATTTTTTCAATTTGGGCAGGTGTATATCCAGCGGCATACATTGCGCCAACAATTCCACCCATTGATGTTCCAGTAACGTAATCAATAGGAATATGATTTTCTTCAAGCGCTTTTAAAGTACCAATATGTGCTAATCCTTTGGCTCCACCGCCACTAAATACCAAACCAACCTTTTGTGCTTGTAATTTGAAACAGCACAGAACTAATAGTATCGGCAAATATCTTTTAAAAGTTATCACTCCCTAAAATAAGGGTTTTCTTTTAAAATTAGTTCAGGATAAAAATGTTATAGGTTAAAAATGTTGCAAAACTTACCCAAAGTATGTATGGAATGAATAGGAGACCAGCAACTTTATCAATTTTATAAAACGTAATCGCGTTTGCCATGATTGCAATAAGCAACATAATAATTTCTGCCAATGCAAAACCAATTTCATGTAAATAAAAGAAAATAAACGACCAAGAAAGATTTAAAATCAGCTGAATTAAATAAAGTGCAACAGTACGTGGGAAGTGTTCAATCTTGTCTCTTTTTACCCAAACCAAATACGCTGCAATTCCAATTATAATGTACAAACTTGTCCATACTGGTGCAAATAACCAATTTGGTGGATTGAATGAAGGTTTATTGAGTGTTGGGTACCAGGTTTGAACAGATTTTGCAGTAGCCAAACCACCTAATGCGCCAATACTAAGGGTTAAAGCAATATTGATGATAAAGGCTAAAGGCTTAAATTTCATTTTTCTTAATTGTTGGAACGTTTAAAGGAAGATTGTTGATGCTAAATTGTTTTAATTGTTGATTAGTTTCTTGAATAAATCCTAATAACTAATGAACTAATGACTAACGACTAATGAACCAGTAAACTATCAAAAGGTTTTTATCTTCCAACAGATGGTATAACGGGTAAACTCTCATTGTTTTCATTACCAACACTTTGTACGGCAAAAAGGTAATTGTCTTTACTATAAGGCAAACGCAATTCAGTTGCAGTAGTAAAGAATTTCTTTTGCCAAACCGAACTACTGGTTTCTCTCATTAAAATATAATAGCCTTTAATATTGCCATTAATTGGCGCTTTCCAATAAAGAAAAGTAGAATTACTTAAGTTTTTAACGTCGACCTTAACATCAGCTGGCATTGATGGCGCCTTGGCTAAATTTGCTAAAACGGAAATGTTAACCGCGGTATTTTTTCTCAGATATTCAAAATCCATAAATTCGATTAAATCGCCATAAACTACGCCTTTTTCAGTTCTTAAGTCTTGATGCTGATGTTCGAAGTTCTCATTCATTTCGGTAAGCCTTACTGCAGAGAATCCATTTTCTACGAATGGTGTATGGTCGCCTCCGCGTAAAAATCTATCATTACGGTAAATCAATTTAATTTCAAGTTGATCAACATAACGTTCTCCAACTTCTTTTACGTAACGTGCAAGTTGGCGGCTTTTACCATCGTTCTCCAAACCAAACTGGCGAATGTTTTTTGCGTTTTTATCCAACTCATAAGCTGGCAATCCCTCACTAAAAACACGAAGTTTTGTATTATCTATAATTTGCGTTTCGCTCGCATTATTACTGCCAATCATATCATTATTCAGCATCGCTTCTAAATTCCAGCCTTCTTTTTTCGCTTTAGCCGCCATAAAACCAGAGCCTAATAAAGATTGTTCTTCGCCACTTACGGCAACAAAAATTACGGTAGCCGGGAATTTATATTGGCTCATAATTCTGGCTGCTTCAATTACGCCTGCAACTCCGCTACCATCATCATTCGCACCAGGTGCATCGCTAACTCTATTCATCACATCAGTTACACGACTGTCTAAATGCCCGCTAACTAAAAAAACTCGTTTATCGTTCGCATCTGTACCTTTTAAAATCGCTACTGCGTTACCCAATAAGATTTGTTTATCAACGCGTTTCCCATCAGGTTTTATGGTTATGGTATCTAAAAATGCTGTTAATCTTCCATCACCTTGCTTTGCAAACTGATTAAATTTAGCGACTACCCAATTTCTTGCGGCACCAATCCCTTTTGTTTTACTTTTTGTATCGCTGATGGTGCTTCTTGTTCCAAAGGAAACCATTTTGGTGATGTATGATTTCAATGAATCTGAATTAACAGACTTAACCATTTTGTCTATATCAGCGTGGCGATTTACGATGGTTTGAGCATCGACTGAGAAAGTAAAACCTGCTAGAAACAGAATTGTAAATATTTTTTTCATCAAAGGATAATTAGTTGAGCTAATGTATTGATTGTAGATGTTTATTTTAAGTTGTTTTCTTAAAAAGCTGTAACAATTTAAAGATAATCGATTTGTAAATTTATACAACATTTGGGTTCACTTAAAATGAGTTTTAGATTGATCTTATCTCCACAAAAAAAATAAAATTCAATATTTTAAACATAAACGTTTTGATTTTTATTGCATGAATGTGCTTAAATGTAACTAATTAACTTAATCGATAAAAAAACACGCGTAAATTTTCTATATTTATTTTTTGTAAATAAATTTAAAATTACCCTACACGCTCATCATCCCTCAAAAAAATAGTAATGGACAAGTTTCCTACTAACTTAACATCGGCTAAATGTGAACTTTTGGATAGAATACTACAAGAGTTTCAGCATGAGGAATATGTTAAAACAGACAGGGTGCTCCATATATTTAGGGGTAACGCCATTCTTGCATCAGAATACCTTCAACTTTTAAGCCAGTTAAACTTAGTTATGCTAATTGGTGAAGTTCATGGACACCCATTGCCTGCATTGATTGGAAAACAATCCGGATTGGATATTTTTTTAAGCGAAGGTGGTTTTATGACCAGGCTAGAACTTAGAAAAGCATATGAGGAAACAGGTAAGAGCTTAATAGAACTTCAAAAAGAAATATTTGATTTAAGGAGTCAGCTTGCTGCTTGTAGAGAATTAATTGCAAAGCAAGAAATGGCAATGTTAGATATGGATGCCGAGCTTAAACGTTTAGAAGCGGGAATGGAAAACGAAGATTATTAAGCTGTAGCATTTTTAATCACCTGCTCGTTTTACCATAAAAATCTATAAACTATGTTAAAAAATCAACTTAAAATTACAGGATTGTTTCTGCTGTTAAGCGTTTTGTTATTTTCATGCAAAAAAGATAAACCAGAAAAAGAGAAGGATGTACTTACAGGAGCATGGCAGGAATCAGGCATGAGCGGAGGTATGGGTAGAAGACTAGTCTTTAAACCTGGGGGCGAATTTACTATGGAAATTTGGACCAATACTTATAAATCGGGTGAAGTTAATGGCATTTATAAAATCGATGGAGATAACCTAACTGTTAATATAAGTGAAGACGTAGAAATTAATTCTGCCGGCATTGCAACAAAGAGAAAAGTTAACAGACAGTTATTCGAGAAGGGGAAATTTTCTATTTCAAATGGTATCCTCAGCATAAAATTTATCTCATATCCTGCTGATGCACCGGTAGAAACTGAAATAAAGTATGGGAAAATTGTGGCAATTGATTAAATGAATATGATTTTGTTGTAAAATTTGTCATTCTGAGCTTGTCGAAGAACCTGTTTAAGGCATCTCGACAAGCTCATGTGACATTGTGAAATAGATAGATATTTGGTTAAATTAATTATCAATCTTAATTTCTGTTCTTCTATTTAAAATTCTGCCTTCTTCGCTGTTGTTTGTGCTAACTGGTTCTTTCTCTCCATGGCCAACAATTCTAAAGTTGGATGCATTTAAACCAGCGTTAACCAAATAAGATTTTACCGAGTTTGCTCTATCGATTGATAAAGACATGTTATGTTCTGGCGTTCCTTCTGCCGATGAATGTCCATTTAATACAAATTTAGTATTTGGCGATTTTTTCATTTCTGCAACAGCTTTATCTAAAATAGAAAAAGATGCTGTTTTTAATACGGCCGAGTTAAACTCAAATTGAATGTTGTCTAAATTAAAATTTGGCTTATCAGTTGGCGCAGGTGCTTCGGTTTCCTTTACTGGTTCTGGTGCAGGCTTTTTATCTTCAACAGGCGGAGTTGGTTTAGAAACAGGTGCTGGTTCTGCTTTTACAAGTGGTTTTTTTGCTTTGCAAGCATACATAGTAAGTGTTAATAATCCGATAATCGTTGATAAAAATAGATTCTTGATGTTCATGTTTGATATTGTTTAATGTTTGTTTTAATACGAATGATCTAATAGCTATAACGTTTTTAAGGTCGTTAACTTATAATTTTATTTTCTATCTATTTAAATTGTAATAAAATATGATTAATCATCGTAAATTTTAATTCCTTTACTCGTTCTTTATCCTCCTTTTAAAGTCATTAGGCAGCAAATTTTAATCATACTTTTGTGGTGTATTAGAATTTATTTAGACTGTATTTAAATAAATTAATTATCTTAAGATGTTGTAAATCAGATGATTGTTATGCTTATTTGCATTTTTAAATTCTTGTAATCACTAAATCATAGTAATTTTAATCTTTATTTAGAATGATTCTTGTTAACTTAGCCGAAATTCTAATACCCTATTGATAGTTTGAATTATATAATAACACATAGCTCTAAAATGAAAAAAATAATCTTTGCTATTTTAGCAGTAGCATCTTTGAGCGCAAATGCTCAAAAAAACGCTTTTTTCGATCAGGCATTCTGGAAAGGAAATACCGATTTAGCCACAATTAAAGCAGAAATTGAAAAGGGTAGTAGTCCATCTCAACTAAATCCTTCATCATTTGATGCGACAGTATTTGCGATTAACAGCGGTGCACCAACAGAATCTATTTTATATCTCTTGGAGCAACCAGGTAATGACGTAAACAAGTTAACTCACGATAGTCGTACTTATTTAATTTGGGCTTCATCTAAAGGAAATATTCCGGTTATGGAATATCTTTTGAAAAAAGGCGCTAAAATAGATGTGCAGGATAGTCATGGTTATACAGCTTTAACCTTTGCTGCGGCCGGAGGTCAAAAAGATGCAAAAGTTTACGATTTGCTAATCAAAAATGGCGCTGATTTAAAAAAGGATGTGAACCATGATGGTGCAAATGCTTTGTTAATCGCGATTCCAAATGATAAGGACTTAACATTAACTGATTATTTCGTTTCAAAAGGATTGGATTTAAATAGTAAGGATGCTGCCGGAAACACCGCATTTAATTACGTTGCAAAAGGTGGCAACATCGATTTAATGAAAAAATTACTTCAAAAAGGCGTTAAATATACAGACAATGCAATGATTATGGCAAGTCAGGGTGGACGCGGAACCTCAAATGGTTTAGAAGTATTTCAATACCTGGAAAGCCTAAAAATCAAACCAACAGCGGTTGGAAGCAATGGCGAAACTGCTTTACACAATGTTGTTCGCAAACCGAAGCAAGAAGAAATCATCAATTATTTTATTTCAAAAGGAGTTGATGTAAACAGTGCTGATAAAGACGGTAATACTGCCTTTATGAATGCTGCGAGTTTTAACAGAGATTTAGCAACGATAGAATTATTGGCTAAAAATGTTAAAAACATTAATCAGGTAAATGCAAAAGGTGTTTCTGCATTAGATTTAGCTGTACGTGGAAACTCAGCCGAAGTTGTAAAATTATTAATTGAAAAAGGCGCAGACGTAAACGTTGTAGATAAAAACGGGGACAACCTTGCGGCTTATCTTTTCCAGGCTTATAACCCACGTGGTATGGAAGATTTTGAAGCGAAATACAAATTACTTTCTGATAAAGGTTTTGATGTTAAAAAAGTTCAGGATAATGGAAATTCGTTGTATCACATTGCAGTTGTAAAGAATGATTTAGCATTATTAAAGCGTATTGAGCCATTAAAAATTGACGTAAACCTTAAAAATAAAGAAGGTTATACGGCATTGCACAAGGCGGCAATGACTGCCAAAGAACCAGAAATAATGAAATACCTTGTGTCTATTGGTGCTAAAAAAAATGTTACAACTGATTTCAAAGAAACACCTTACGATTTGGCAACTGAAAACGAATTTCTTTCTAAGAACAAAATTTCCATTGACTTTTTAAAATAAAATAATGAATAACATTTATAAAATATGCCTTGGATTAGGTATTGTATTTTCTACTTCTTTCGCTTCGATGGGGCAAAAAACGACTAAATACAAGTGCATGCTGCAGATGACTAATTATGTTGGAGAAGGCGCTTACATCGTTGTATCTTTAGTTGATGCTAAAGGTGCTTACGAAAAAACACTTTACGTTATGGGTTCAGATAAAAAATGGTATCCTGATGTTAAAGAATGGCATATGTTTTATAAAAAGAAACCTACTAACCTGAGTGCAATTACAGGAGCATCGGTAACTGGTGGCGATAGAAGTGTAACCACATTCGAAATTGAAGATGCTAAAATTAACAAAGGTTATACTTTACGTTTTGAATCGGCTGTTGAAGATAAAAAATACATTGTTAAGGATTTAGAAGTGCCTTTAACAACCGAAGGTATTGCAGCTAAAACTGAAGGTACTGGTTACATTAGATATGTTCGTTTAAGTGCGAACTAATAAAAGCTTTTAAATGACAATTTCAATATGGAGATACAGCCACTTGGCACTTGCTGTATCTTCTTTTCTTTTTTTAACCCTTGCGTCCGTAACGGGTATTATCCTTTCTTTCAAGCCGGTAAGCGAAAAAATTCAACCGTACAAGGCAAAAGATTTTAATCAGCTAACCGTTGCTGAACTTATTCCAAACTTATCAAAAAACTATACCGATATTATTGAGGTAACGGTTGATAACAACCAGTTTGTTGTAGTTGATGCTACCGATTTAAATGATAATTCAGGCAAGTTTTACATCGACCCAAAAACCGGAAAAGTTTTAGGAAAGGTTGCTAAAGAAAATGAATTTTTTCAATGGGTAACTTCATTACACCGTTCGCTTTTTCTGCATGAACTTGGCCGGTTTTTCATTGGTCTAACTTCTTTTCTATTATTCCTGATTGCTACTTCTGGTACGGTTTTAATTCTTCAGCGGCAGCGAAGTTTAAAGAAATTTTTCGGCAAAATTGTAAAAGATGGCTTTGCCCAATACTACCACGTTGTTTTAGGAAGAATTTTATTAATCCCGATAATTATCATTTCCATCACGGGAACGGTAATGTCCTTACAAACTTTTGAGGTTATTAAAGAGCAGAAAATTTCGCATAAAATAGATTTTGATGCTTTAAAAACTAACCCTGAAAAGAAGCCAGCAGATTTCGATGTTTTCAAAAACACAAAACTATCTTCATTAAAATCTATAGAATTTCCTTTTTCTGAGGATGTAGAAGATTATTTTACCTTAAAACTTGAGGATAAGGAAATAACTGTTAACCAAATAACCGGTGATGTTTTAACAGAACATGCATTGTCAAATGCGAAATTGTTAACTACATTAAGCATGGATTTACATACAGGTAGAACGAATGCAATTTGGGCAATTGTTCTGGCCATTGCTTCAGGTAATATTCTATTTTTTATATACTCTGGTTTTGTAATTTGGTGGAAGAGAAGCGCTAACCAAGTTAAAAATAAATATAAGGCAGACCAAGCTGAATACATTATTTTGGTTGGTTCTGAAAATGGAACTACCTTTCGCTTTGCGAAAGCAATTCATCAGCAATTGTTAAAAAACGGACAAATATCATTCATCGGGCAGTTGAATGATTATAAAATTTTTCCGAAGGCAAAGCAGCTTATCATTTTTACGGCAACTTATGGTATTGGCGAGGCGCCAACTAATTCATCTAAATTTATTGCACTTTTAAAGAAGTTTAAACAACCAAATCAAACTGATTTTTCGGTAGTGGCTTTTGGTTCACATTCATACCCTGATTTTTGTAAATTCGGTTACGAAGTAAATAATGCACTATCTCAACAAAGCTGGGCAAAACCCTTGCTTGAAATTCATACCGTTAATGATAGGTCGCCAGAAGATTTTACAAAATGGGCAACTTTGTGGGCACAAAGCTCAAATGTAGAATTAACCTCATTATCGAAACTTTTAGAAACCAAGCCGTTAAAGTTGCATCAATTTTCTGTGGTTGATAAGCAAGTTTCGAGTCATGAGGAAACTTCGTTTATCATTAGGTTAAGCCCTAAAAAACGTAAAAGATTCACGTCTGGAGATTTGTTGGCAATTTATCCGGCACAGGATCATCGTGAAAGGCAATATTCAATTGGTAAAATTGGCAAAGATGTTCAATTAAGTGTTAAACTACATAAAGGAGGTTTGGGTTCGAGCTTTTTATACCATTTGCAGATTGGGCAAACCATAAACGCTGCGCTTTTAAAAAACGAGCATTTTCATTTTCCAGCGAAGGCGAAAACGGTAATTATGGTGTCGAATGGAACAGGAATCGCACCGTTTTTAGGTATGTTGCATCAATATGGCAACGACAGAAATATCCACCTTTATTGCGGATTTAGAAATAAACTTTCCTTCCAACTTTATGAAAAATCTCTTAATACCGAAGCTGATAGATTGACAAAACTTAACATAGCATTATCCCGAGAAGGTGAAAAACAATATGTCAAAGATTTACTTGCCAGAGATGCCGATTTTATCTGCAATGCTTTAAAAGATGGTGGTGTGCTCATGCTATGTGGTTCTTTGGGTATGCAAAATGACGTAATCGAATGGCTGGAGATTGTAACTCAAAAGCATAGCAGCAAAGGTGTTAGTTTTTACCAATCTCGCGGTCAAATCTTAATGGATTGCTATTAGAATTATTAATTATCCACAGATAAAAAGGATGAAGACAGATGAAAGAAATCCATGTTTATCTGTGGTTAATAATTAAGTTGTTATATTTTGATTTGGAAAGCAATGGCAGAAGATTTTTTTATTGTCAGTCCCGCTTTGCGTTGCAATCTTTTTGTTATTTCCGTAATGCTCATCTTTCCGTCATTGCAAGGAGGAACAACGTTGCAATCTTTTTCTTGTTTGCTTCAAAAAGTATTTCCACTTCAATCGGGTTTAGGTTTCAAAGTCAGCTAAAAATCTGCTCAATACTTCCGTGATTTCTGTGTTTCCGTGGCAATTTTTAAATATACAGCCACAATTTTCATATGTTTTGCCACAGAAACAAGGAAGATACGGAAAATTCGTAATTGAGTTTTTTATCCCTAAAAAATCTGTGTTTATCTGTGTACATCTGTAGTTTAAGATTTCTCACCAAAAAACTATAGCATTTTTTTCCAGCGCTCCACCATTTTTTTATCCAAATTATCAGATAGAAAAATCTCTCCGTTATCGCTAAACATAATACAGCTATACTTTGGAAATTGCTTGATGAAATTTAATCCGACATCTTTTCCCAAAACCATTATCGAGGTGCTTAAACCATTTGCCAGCTCCGCATCCGGGCCAAAAACGGTAATGCCACTTAAACCAGTTGCCGGGTAACCCGTAGCCGGATTAATGATGTGCGAATATCTCTTTCCTTCAAAAATTACGAACTTCTCATAACTGCCCGAACTTACAATTGCGGTGTTGTAAAGTGGTACGGCTGCAAAAAGACTATCCTTATTATATGGATTTGTAATGCCAACAAGCCATTTCTTGCCATTGGGTTGTTTGCCCCAGGTGCTCATATCGCCCGTAGCATTTACAATACCGGCCTTAATGCCTTTAGCCAGCATCATATCCCTGCATTTATCAGCCGCATAACCTTCTCCCAACGCACCGAAGCCAATTTTCATGCCTTTCTTTTTTAAGAATATGGTAGAATTTAAGCTGTCGAGAATGATATTTCGGTAACCAACTTTTTCTACAGATTTTTTAATCAAATCAGCTGTTGGCATTTCAGTCATGGAGCCATCGAATTTCCAAATTCTATCCATGGCAGCAAAACTAATGTCGAATGCACCATTAGTAAGTTGCGAAAGTTTTAAGGCCCGCTTAGTAAGTTCGTAAACTTCCTTATCCACCTTCACAGGTTTTATCCCGGCGTTTCTAATCACCTCCGAAACCTGTGAAGTTGGCTTCCAATCAGAAATTAAGGCTTCTATTCGGCTAATTTCATTAATTATTATATCAATATTTTGGTTTGCAATTGTAGCATTTTTAGCAACTACAGTAATCTCAAAACGACCGCCCATCAGCATGGTAGTTTTCTTTTTTAAGACCTGGGCATTGCTGTAAATCCCCAAAAATAGTAATGCAATTAGGAAATGAAATTTCAAAACTTGGAAGACTAGCTAATTTTTAAGTTAATGTTATTTTTTTCTGCAGCTTCGATTGGTGCGTAATCTGATAAAATCAGTGCATTACCTTTTTTAACACAAACATCGTGTTCAAAATGTACTGATGGTTTCCCGTCAGCGGTTCTAACTGTCCAGCCGTCCTTTTCGATAAAAACGTCCTTTGTACCCAAATTTATCATGGGTTCTATCGCCATTGTTAAATTTTCCTTTAACATTAAGCCGCTGCCACGTTTACCATAATTTGGTACTTGTGGTGCTTCATGCATGCTTTTACCCAAACCATGTCCAACAAAATCTCTTACTACGCCATAACCTTGTTTTTCATTATGATTTTGAATTGCAAAGCCGATATCGCCTAATCGCTTACCTACAACAGCCTGTTCTATGCCAATAAATAAAGATTCTTTTGTCGTTCTGATAAGTTTTAGAATTTCCTCGCTTGCATCGCCAATTACGAAGGTATAGGCATGGTCGCCATGGTATTCATTTTTAATTACACCAACATCAACAGAAATAATATCTCCATCTTTTAGTATTTCTTTGCCAGGAAAACCATGTACAACAACATCATTTACCGAAGTAATAATGTGATGAGGGAAACCGCCATAATTAAAGAAAGATGGCACAGCGCCATTATCTAAAATATATTCATTTGCCAGTTTATCAATTTCGATTGTTGCTAAGCCAGGACGTAAAATTTTTGCAATTTCGGCTAAGGTATCACTTACCAGAAGCGCACTGATTTTCATCAGCTCTACTTGTTCATCAGTTTTGTAAAAAATCATTGCTGCAAAAATAACAATTAGTTTTTAAAAGCATATTTTAAACTGAATCTGAGTAATAGAAAGCCAAATTTAGAAATGAGTTTAATTTAATTTTGATGCGCTCTTGAATAAAATTAAATCGTTAATATTAAGAAAACATTGCATGCTTAATTTTGGGGAATTTATCCATCATTCATGAGAATTATTTTTTTCAACCTTACACTGTTAATCTTAACAGCACTATCTGCCTTTGCTCAAAGTTCAAAAAGCCAGGGTCATAGTCATAACGATTATCATCAAAACATTCCCTTATTAACGGCTTATTATGCAGGAATGGCCTCAATAGAGGCAGATGTTTTTATAAAGGATGGTGAACTTTATGTAGCTCATGAAGCTAGGGAAATTAAAGCTGGAAGAACGCTTAAGCAGTTGTATTTATCGCCCCTGGCTACTTTTTATAAGGAAAATAAAGCACATGCTTATAAAGATAGCCTCAAAAAATTACAACTCGTTGTGGATATTAAGGAAGACCACGTTAATGTGCTCAAGAAACTAATTTCTGAATTAGAAACGTTTGGTAATATTTTTGATTTCAGCTCGAATCCAAATGCAATAAAAATTGTAGTTAGTGGAAATATGCCACAACCAACAGATTTCAAGAATTGGCCTGATTATATCTTTTTCGATGGAAGACCAGAAACTAATTATACGGAGAGCCAGCTTAAAAGAGTTGCAATGATTAGTCAGGATATTAAGAAATATTCTGTTTGGAATGGTAAAGGCGTACCAACGCCAACGGATTACGCAAAGCTTAAAAAAGTAATAGATGATGCGCACAAGGCTGGAAAACCTTTTAGATTTTGGGCAACACCTGATAGCCAGAATACCTGGATTGTTTTAGAGCGTTTAGGTGCTGATTGGATAAATACAGATAAACCAACAGATCTGGCAGATTTTTACCTGCACCAAGATAAACTAACCTACACCAATCCGAGGCCCCATCCGGTTTATACGCCTGAATATAGAGTTGATGGTCAACCGAAAAAGGTTAAAAATGTAATATTGCTTATTGGCGATGGAATGGGGCTTGCTCAAATTCATGCAGGTTTAATTGCCAATCATGGCGATTTAAACATCAGTCGCATTCGCAATATTGGTTTTTCGCAAACTGCGGCGGCTAATTCAGGCAATACAGATTCTGCCGCTGGCGCAACAGCGATGGCTACCGGCGAGAAAACAAACAACCGATACATTGGCGTTGGAACTGACGGTAAAAAGCGAACCAATTTAGTTGATATTTTAGCTGGTTTTGGTGTTAAAAGTGGAATTATCAGCGTGGGCGACATTACTGATGCCACGCCTGCATCATTTTATGCACACCAAATTGAGCGCAGTATGAATAATGAAATTGCGGCTGATTTACTACATTCAAAAGCAGAGATTTTGGTTGGTTCAAATCGAAATGCATTTATTGGCAATAAGGATGCCCAATTGATGCAAAAGTTAAAGGCAAATGGATTTAATTTAAATGAAAATTTAGTTAATTTCTCCAAGCAAACTTCAGGTAAACAGCTTGTTTTATTATCTAACGAAGATGTTAAGCCTGTTATAAAAGGCAGAGGTAATATTTTAAAACAATCGCTCTTAAAAACTATACAACTTTTATCGAAGAATAAAAAAGGATTCTTCATTATGGCCGAAGGTGCTCAAATCGATCATGGTGGCCATTCGAATGATTTACCGATTTTGGTTACCGAAATGCATGATTTTGATAAAACGATTGAAGCTGCGCTTCGCTTTGCCGATAAAGATGGCGAAACATTGGTTATTATAACGGCTGATCATGAAACAGGCGGATTGTCTTTATTAGATGCAGATGCATCTAGAGGAAAAGTTACTGCACATTTTAGTACGGATGACCATACGAATATTATGGTTCCGGTTTTTGCCTACGGCCCACAATCTGATAAGTTTAGAGGTGTTTACCCAAATAACGAAATATTTAAAAAAATTCTTCGCGTTTTATCGCACAATAAGGCCCAATAAATTATTAAATTAATGGAAAGAAGATCTGTTATAAAAAGTTTGGGAGGCCTGATGTTGCTTCCGGCAATTAACCTGGGCTTTAAGGTTGATGATAAACCTGTTTTACGTATTGCTCATATTACCGATGTACACTTAAAAAATGATTTAGGTGCGCCAGCAAAATTTGCAAAATGCCTTCACCATATTCAAAAGCAATCTCCTAAAGTTGATTTTATCCTAAATGGTGGCGACGTGGTATTTGATATGAATAAGGAGCAGCTTACAGATATAGATGCCCAATGGAAATTGCAGCACAATATTATGAAAAATGAATGTTCGTTGCCTGTTTATTATGCTTTGGGTAATCATGATATCTGGTGGAATGAAGATAGTAAAGGCGATGTTTTCTACGGTAAAAAGTATGCCATGAATCAGTTGCAGCTTAATAAACCATATTACAGCTTTACTAAAAATGGTTGGAAGTTTATTGTTTTGGATAGTACCCATCTGGATATTGACAACACTTGGTACATTGGTAAACTTGGAGATAGCCAGTTTGCCTGGTTGGAGGAGGAATTAAAATCTACAAAACCCAATACACCTGTTTTAGTCATGTCGCACATTCCAATTCTAACGGCTTTGTTAATGATTGAAGATGATATCGTTAATAAATGGACCATGCTTGGCGGCGATATGCACACGGACACCTCGAAAATCATCAGCCTATTTTATAAATATCCAAATGTAAAGCTGGCACTAAGCGGTCATTTACATATGAGAGATAAAGTAGTGTACAACAATGTTACCTATTTATGTAACGGAGCAGTTTCAGGTGCATGGTGGAATGGCAACAGAAGAGAAACCGCTCCAGGTTATGGTGTAATCGATTTATATGCTGATGGTACCTTTGATGAGCAATATGTGAACTATTAAATTATGACTCGTTGTATAACAAAGAAATAAATTGATTCTATTTATTTCGAAAATTTGTAAAGGCAACATTAAAATAATGCACTCTTAATCACAAAATTGGCATTTTAGGAAATAAAACCGCACCTTTGCGAACCGTTAACAGGGTTTTGGTTATGTAATAAAAAATAATAATTTGCTTATGGAAGAATTGGTTGTAGAGGAGATACAGGAACTACTTGAAAAAGAAAATGATAAAGCATTAAAGCGATATCTTGATGAACTGAATATCTCAGATGTAGAAGAATTGATTGACGAACTTCCACAGCATGCAGCCAAATTCATTGAGACAATTTCCTTAAACAGAGCTGTTAACGTTTTCAGAATTCTTGATTTTCGTACTCAAGAGAGAATCATCAAAAAACTTTCGGGCAACAAGCTGAATCAAATTATAAAAGATTTGCCGCCCGATGACCGTACGGCGTTATTTAGTGAGTTAAAGGGGGATGTGGTAAAGAAGATGATTACGCTTCTTCCGCCTGAGGAACGTAAGGAATCACTTGCACTTTTAGGTTACAACGAATATAGTATTGGTCGATTAATGACCCCAGATTATATTGCCGTTAAGCCGGAGTGGTCGATTACGAGGGTTTTGGCGCATATTAGGCGTTACGGCAAAAATTCAGAAACCATTGATGTGGTTTATGTAATTGATAAAGAAGGTGTGTTGCTTGATGACATCCGAATTAGAGAGGTTTTATTAGCAGATCCCGAAGCGATTATTGGCGAACTAACTGATAAACGTTTCATCGCTTTAAAGGCTAACGACCCACAAGAAGATGCAATTAATATTTTCAGGATGAATAACCGAGTAGCTTTACCCGTTGTTGATGAAAATAATATTCTTTTAGGTATAGTAACCGTTGATGATATTTTATGGATTGCCAATGAAGAATATACTGAAGATATTCATAAAATTGGTGGTTCGCAGGCCTTAGATGAACCTTATTTAGATGTTCCGGTTTTCGAACTTTACAAAAAACGTGTGGTTTGGCTAATTGTGTTGTTTTTTGGTGAGTTACTTACCATCGCAGCAATGTCTAATTTCGAAAGTCAGATTGCGAAGGTTGTAATACTAGCCACCTTTATCCCATTAATTATTTCCAGTGGAGGCAACAGCGGTTCGCAGGCTGCAACCTTAATTATACAAGCCATGGCTTTGGGCGAAGTTACCGTTAGAGATTGGTGGAATGTAATGCGGAGGGAGATTTTTTCAGGCATGTTGCTGGGTACAACCTTATGTTTATTAAGTTTTGCCGTTATTGCCAGCTGGAATCTTTTTATGCCCGGCTTTACCGACCATTATGTTAGGATTGGTTTGGTGGTGGGTTGCTCATTAATTGGTGTAGTGCTTTGGGGAACATTAATGGGGTCTATGCTGCCACTTTTGCTTAAGAAAGTTGGTGCCGACCCGGCAGTTTCTTCAACACCCTTTGTTGCAACATTAGTTGATGTTACCGGACTAATTATTTACTTCTCCTTTGCAATATTGTTTTTAAGCGGAATTTTACTTTAATCATAAATGATGAACAAAATTACAACACTATTTACCGATATAGGCGGCGTTTTATTAACCAATGGCTGGGACAGACATGCAAGGGGAGAAGCTGCGGTACTTTTCAATCTCGATTCGGTTGATTTGGAAGAACGCCATCATTTAACTTTTGATACTTACGAGGTTGGAAAGCTTACGCTTGATGAATATCTTGAAAGAATTGTATTTTTTGAAGAACGCTCTTTCAGTTATGATGATTTTAAAGAATTTATGTTTAAGAAATCATTGCCTTATCCGGAAATGATTCAGTTAATCTGCGATTTAAAGAAAAAGTATAACCTAAAAGTTGCTGTAATTAGTAATGAAGGACGAGAATTAAATCAATACCGAATTAATACCTTTAAATTGAACGAGTTTGTTGATTTTTTTGTGTCTTCAAGTTTTGTTCACTTTCGCAAACCCGATGCTGATATTTTTAAAGTTGCCATAGATATTTCGCAAAGCGATGTAGAAACAAGCTTATATATCGATGATAGAATGCTTTTTGTTCAGGTTGCAGAAGGTTTGGGTTTAAAGGGGATTCATCATATTGATTATGAAGATACCAAAAAGCAATTAGCCGCTTATGGCTTAGAAGTTTAGGGTAAAATATATAGCATTTGTTGTTACCAATATAATTTTTCCCGCAGATTATGCGGATTGCAGCAGATATAAATCAAAGAATGCCATAATCTTTTTCCAAAGAATTAAAATTTTCTGTGGAATCTGTGTTTCATTGGCAAAAATCTCCCGCAGATAACGCTGATTACTGCAGATATAAATCAAGAAATAAAATAAGTTTTTTTCAAAGGTATTTCTGGTGTACTAGGGGGTTTTATTTTGAAGGATTTTCAAGGCACAAGTCATTCTGTATAAAACTGATATAAGCAAATGTAGAATGAAGCGGAGTAAAGCATTTATCGGGACTAAAGGCAGCCACTAGATTCATCAATTTCCGTGAATTCTGTGTTTCTGTGGCAAAAAAATCTCCCGCAGATTATGCAGATTACCGCAAAACTATTAGAATAAAAAAAGCTGCCAAGGCAGCTTTTCATGTATTTTAAGAATGAGTTTTAAGGTTTAAACGTTAAATCTGAAGTGCATAATGTCACCATCTTCAACAACGTAAGTTTTACCTTCAACGCCTAATTTACCGGCATCTTTACAAGCATTTTCAGAACCTAAGGTTACGAAATCGTTGTACTTAATGACCTCGGCACGGATAAAACCTTTTTCAAAATCGGTGTGGATTACACCTGCAGCTTGTGGCGCTGTGAAACCTTTGGTAATAGTCCAAGCCCTAACTTCTTGTACACCTGCGGTAAAGTAAGTGTAAAGGTTTAATAATTTGTAAGCCGCACGAATCAATTTATTTACGCCTGATTCATCTAAGCCTAAATCTGCTAAAAACTCCTGACGCTCTTCGTAGCTTTCCAATTCGGCAATTTCCGACTCGATTTTTGCGGAGATTACTAAAACTTCAGCTTTCTCATCAGCAACATTCGCCCTAACTAAATCTACATATTTGTTTCCAGTCACAACAGATGCCTCATCAACATTACAAACGTACATTACCGGTTTTTGGGTAAGTAGGCCTAAATCTTCAATAAAGTCGAAATCTTCTTGAGGTAAAGCTGCCGTACGGATAGATTTGCCACTTTCTAAATGAGCTTTAACAACCGTTAAAATTTCATAAGTACGTTTAGCATCTTTGTCGCCACCAGTTTTGGCCATTTTTTCAACCTTCTGAATACGTTTATCAACGGTATCCAAATCTTTAAGTTGTAATTCTGTATCGATAATTTCCCTATCGCGAATTGGGTCTACCGAACCATCTACATGGATTACGTTTCCATCGTCAAAACAACGCAAAACGTGTATTATTGCGTTTGTTGCACGAATGTTGCCTAAAAACTGATTGCCTAAACCTTCTCCTTTTGATGCGCCTTTAACTAGACCAGCAATATCAACAATTTCGATCGTGTTCGGTTGAACTTTGTTTGGCTTAACCAATTCTGCAAGCTTTGTTAACCTATCATCTGGTACTGTAATTACGCCAACATTTGGCTCAATTGTACAAAAAGGAAAATTTGCAGCCTGTGCCTTTGCATTTGATAAACAGTTAAAAAGAGTTGATTTACCCACATTTGGTAAGCCAACTATACCACATTGTAATGCCATTTATATATCTTGATTTACGATTTACGATTTACGATTTACGATTTACGATTTACGATTTCACCTTTCACCTTTCACCTTTCACCTTTCACCTTTCACCTTTCACCTTTCACCTTTCACCTTTCACCTTTCACCTTTCACCTTTTTCAGGCGGCAAAGATAAGCTTTTAAAACCTTTAATTAAAGGCAGTAATTTGTGGCTGACTTATATTTTATCTAAGTTTATCGAAAATTAAAAATGATGACAGAACAATTTGAACAAGATAAGCCAGATGAAGTGAAATTAGTGGTAACGGAAGATATGCGCAGTTATATTTATGATATTACGAAGTGGGCTAGATTTATCTCAATTGTAGGGTTTGTGATTTCGATTTTTGTAATAATGGCTGCTTTTAGTATTCCGGCACTAATGAATAGTAATCCTGGTGTGGCTGCACAAATGAGCCAATTGGGCTCGAATGGCGCAACCGTAATTACGGTGGTTTATTTTGTGCTTGGCTTATTGTTATTTTATCCTAGCATTTTGCTTAATAAAATTGCGAAAAAGGCAAAACAAGGTGTTTTATTTGGCGATCAGGAAAGTCTTAATGAATCTTTCGCTAATTTAAAATCGTTGTTTAAATTTTGGGGAATCGTTACAATTGTAGTTATTGCTTTCCTTTTATTTTCGAGGTTGTTGGTTGGCGCTGCAATGGCTGCAGTTTAAAAATAATTCAAATGATAAAAAAAGCCCTGAATTATTCAAGGCTTTCTTATTATGGTAATTAAAACGAAAAATCGTCGGTTGTTTTTGCGCTATGTTCTCCATTTTCTGAATATTCATAACGTTTTTCTACAACATCCTGATGGGTTTTGATGTAATCTACAGTTTCATTTAAACCTTCTGCAAATTTTTCGAAATCTTCTTTGTATAGAAAGATTTTATGTTTTACAAATACGCCGTCTTCTAATCTTTTCTTGCTTTCCGTTACTGTTAAGTAGTAATCACCTGAACGAGTGGCCTTCACATCGAAAAAATAAGTTCTCTTACCTGCTCTTACTTTCTTTGAAAAAACTTCTTCTCTCTCTTTATTGTCGAATTCTCCCATGGTTGGTATTGATGTTGGTTTTTGGTTTCGGTAAATATAAAGCAAATATTTAAAGTTCAAAATAGAATTTAACACAAATTAAGCAGTACGACTTTCTTCTTCTAAGAGCTGATTGTTGTAAAGCTCCGTATAGTTGCCATTCAGACTAATCAGTTCATTGTGTGTACCTTGTTCAATTATCTTTCCATCATCTAAAACCAATATTTTATCAGCATTTTTTATAGTAGAAATTCTGTGCGCTATTAATATGCTCGTTTTGTTGAGCATTATTTTACCAAGATTTTGAAGGATTTCTTCTTCGGTTTTGGTGTCAACCGCCGAAAGGCAATCATCAAATATTAAAATACTTGGCGATTTAATTAACGCCCTTGCAATTGAAACCCTTTGTTTTTGACCGCCTGATAAAGTTATACCACGTTCTCCAAGCATGGTTTCGAACTTTTCTTCAAAATCTATAATGTTACTATAAACAGAGGCATTTTTTGAAGCCTCATACACCTCGTCATCTGTAACCGTATCTAAACCAAAGGCGATGTTATTTTTTATCGTGTCAGAAAAAAGAAAAACCTCTTGTGGTACAAACCCAATCTGGCTTCTATAATCTTTCAGGTTCAAACCTTTCAAATTTTGCCCATCAACATTAATTTCCCCACGTTCAACATCATACATCCTCATAATTAAATTCGCCAATGTAGATTTTCCAGAGCCGGTTTTACCAATTATGGCTACAAACTCCCCGCTCTTAATTTCAAAACTTACATCTTTTAAAGCTTCAATTCCGGTATCAGGATAGGTGAAACTTACGTTTTTAAAGGAAATATTTCCTTTAATTTCGAGGTTTTCATTATTGGTTGATTGAATATCTGATGGGATATCTAAAAACTCATTAATCCTTTTTTGAGAAGCCGCTGCTCTTTGTATTAGTGACGTAACCCAACCCAACATGGTTACCGGGAAAGTTAATTGGTTGATGTAAATGATAAATTCTGCAATGTTACCGGCCGTAATACTACCATTCATAACCTGTACACCACCAACGTAAATGGTTAGAATTGTACTTAAGCCAATCAGAAGCAGCATAGTTGGATAAAATAACGCAGAAACCTTTACCAAACCCATCGAGTCTATTTTGTAATCGTTGCTTTGTATTTCGAACATGTTGCGGGTATAATCTTCCCTTACGTAAGATTTTATAATCCTGATGCCCGATAACCGCTCTTGTACAAAGGTTGATAAGTTGGAAAGTCTTTCCTGTATTTGGCCACTTTTCTTAAAAATCAGTGTATTTACATAGTATATAATTACAACCAAAAATGGGAGGGGAAGCAAACAATAAATGGCCAGTTTGGAGTTTACATCAAACATCGACCAAATAATCAATACCGATAAAACAAATGTATTTATTGTGTACATAATCGCCGGACCAACGTACATTCTCACCCGGTTCACATCTTCAGTAGCCCGATTCATTAAATCGCCAGTATTATTTCTTCTATAAAAGCCTAAACTTAGTTTTTGGTAATGCTGGTAAATATCGTTTTTCATGTCGAACTCGATATGTCTCGACATTAAAATAATGGTTTGCCGCATAAAAAATAAAAACAATCCCCTTAAAATGTAAAGTGCGATAACCAAAAAGCCAAAATATAAAAGGCTGTTACTGAAGATATCATATATAAGCTGTTGGCGATTAAATCCTTCAAAAAGATTGTAAATCAATATGTTTTCGGTAATTAAATCGAATGCGTAACCGATAACCTGAGCCGGTACAACACCAAAGATGTTAGAAATAACAACGAAAATGCTTCCGGGAATAATCCACCATTTATATTTTAAAAAGTATTTATTTAGGCGACTCAGGTGTTTCATACTATACAAACTTAGGTAAAATTGGCATTCTACACTACATATTTATGGTTATGTACTCAAGCTTTAAAAATTAATGACATTTTAGAATTTTTAAATAACTATAGCAACCGTTGGTTGAAACCAACGGCAATGAAGAGCAAATCCCTTAAAGGCATTATTTAAAGAGTATGCATAATTCATTTTAAGCGGCTTCAGTTAAATATCTTTGATAAAAAAGCATCGAACTTTAAAATAACCGCAACAATTTATAGTAGCAGATACAACTCCCCTCCTTATTTTCAAGGAGGGGTTGGGGCAATGTCATTAACTTAAGGGAATCATAGGGTAAGGAACTGTAAAAACAGTTCCTTTGTGCTTTCGAAACAACCCCCATGA
>NZ_JAUFPW010000034.1 GCF_030409415.1 Pedobacter aquatilis
CTTTCTGAAGGATTCATCAAACACTCGTCTGCCCATATAATCAAATTTAAAAGTTTCTTTCTAAATCTGACGACTAAATCCCTCTAGTCAAATGTAGCAACTCCAAAACACTCCGGGGGGGGTAAGAGCCTTAATGTTTAAATTCTGACTGAAACTGTGATAGCCAATTCTGGCTATTGCTGACAAAATCCTTCATAAGGATACTTTTGCTTTGTGAAATGCGCTGTTTGCCAAGCGTATCATCTGCTTTTTTTTTTAAAAAAAATTACGTTGATCTAAATGGACCTGGTTTCAAAACCCACGCATTATCATTGCTTTTAAAGCGTATTGGTCTTTTTTCATATTATTAAAAGTCAATTAATTAGCATTTATTTGAGTGCTGGTTTACATCTTTTTTAGGTAATTAACGGACTGCTTTGTTTTTTGAAAACATAAATATTCCACATTTTCTTAAAGCTTATGGAGCCCAGGTAATTTCTAACCAAAAATCTTATACAATGAGAAAACAAAAAATCAAATCAGCTTCCATACTGATGCTGTTGATGCTGAACTTCATTTACGCGGGTTGCAGTAAGGATCAGCTAAAAAAGGAAACCGCAGCGCAAAAGATAGAAATTCTCCCCAAAGCCGCAGCTCCGGCAGTTGGATTCGCCGCATCCTTCGTACATCCGGGAATTCTCAACACAAAACAGAGCCTGGATATCATTGCCTCCCAGGCTAATGCAAATGATCAGGCGAGACTTTCCGCATACCAGAACGTACTGAATTATTGCAACCAGCATACACCAAGTAACAATTACAAAGCGAATGTGGGGGTAGCAGGAGGAGTGATTACCGCAGATGAAACAAGTTTTAAAGGCGATGCCTTACTTGCCTATACCCTTGCGCTTCGATGGGCAAAAACAGGAACCCCGTCTTACGCAAATACGGCCAAACAGATCCTCAATGGCTGGGCCAGCGCATTCAGAACAATTTATGTGCAAAGTGGAACCGAGGGCCGTCAGCCAGCACTGGAGGCAGCCTGGGCGGCGCCGACCTTTGCAGCGGCCGCGGAGATTTTAAAATATTATACGCCCGTCAATGGACAACCTGCATCCTGGAGTGCCTCTGAAAACACGCAGTTTGTCACGTTTTTGAATCGTTTAAAAAATCAATACATTAATAATATTCCGGGTTATAATATCAATAATAACTGGACCGTTTCCGCCGGGTATGCTAAAATGGCGATCGGGATTTTTATCGATGATCAGTCCGTATATCTCGAGGGTATGAATATTATCAAAAATGTATTGCCTATACTCATTGAGACTGATGGAGCGATGCCGAGGGAAATTTGCGGCGGGGGTCACAAAGACTGTGTGCATTTTCAATACGCGCTCACCGGATTTAGTTATGCCGCAAATCTCGCGGCCATACAGGGAGACATTTCTATATATACCGCATCTTCAAGCCGCTTATCGACGGGTTACAACTACCAGTACAAATTCTATAACAGTACATTACCCAATCCTCCCTCATGTGTAACTTGTTCAGTGGGCAGTAAAATCTGGCCGGGAATTGAAATTGCCAACAGACGGTACAATACAACCGAAACCAATTTCCTCCATACCAGATACAACCCCGATGCAGATGGCTTACCGGGTGGGGACATTAGCTTTTTAAGTTGGACGAACTACACCCATAACAACGTTTTTCCCTGAAAATAAACGCGTTGAGCATCAGGAGGATATTTTATGCATACCGCGGAAACTGTAAACTTCTCGGCGGTATGCAGATGTGCTTATTTCAATGCAATGAGAGCTGTGCTATTTTATAAGATTCTCAATTTCTTTACATAATTCATTCGCCGCTTCCTGGTCCGTTTGTCCCGGTCTGAAGCCAATCGATTTAGCGCGGATAATACCTTTTTTATCAATGAATATTTTAGTAGGTATACCTATTAAACCACTTTTGAGATAATATTTATTCATTTTACCATCTTCTGAGAATTCATCAAATAACACTTCAAAGTTATACCCATTCTCTTTAAGGAATTTTTCCGCCAGATTTTTGTAGTCAGCGCTGGTTTCCCTGGTATCTATAAAAAGAAATTGGACCTCTTTACTATCTTTATATGTTTCCATTGCCAGTTTGACGGCAGGAAATGATTGCCTGCACGGGATGCACCAGCTAGCCCAAAAATCAAGTATCACGACTTTACCTCTAAAATCTGTTAGTGATACTGACTTACCTGAAATGTCCTTCAAAGTGAAATCTGGTGCTGGTTTGTTGCTCGTGCTGTCTGGATCAGCTAAGGGCGCTCCAGGATCTTTTTTTTCCATTCTGGAAACTTGCGTCAATTTGGGCTTGATCGGTAATGGAAAGGAAGTAATGGGCAAGATAGTCGTAAATCCACAAAACAGAATTAATTTGATAGTTGTATTCATATTTATTGCTTTTGTTAAAATTCTTATATTCTTTAAAAGTTGCTGCTGGGTTTGGTAAATTTGATTTCCTAACCTCTCAAGTCGATTCTGATAACTTTTATAGTTTTAATCCAGACGCAGTTTTATTGATGATGTTGCACCTTTACTTCATCTGCGAGATCGTTCTTTCTGTAAGCATCTGTAAATCAGTTTGAAAATAATTCATTGGTTTGTGAAGCGCTTTCAGGAATGTAAGCTTTAGGTTTACTCTTTGCTATTTGTGATGTATTTAATTTTAATTGGATGCAACATTTTAATCAATTTTACATCTCTTTTTCAATAACTCAGATAAATGGGTTTCGACTGACCCCGTCTCAACAGAAATGAGGTCGGGGTAATGTCCTCTCGTCTGTATCTTAAAAATTGTAGGGGAGGGACAAGTAAACTAATTTTTTTACTGTGTTAGAATTTTAGATGTTTTCTGTATTTTTTCATCTTCATTTCAGCCTCATTGGCCAATTCATGCTGCGTCTTTAATTTAGCACCCTGTGCCCAGTCCCTAAGTTCAGATTTTACAAAGTATAGTCTTCTTCCGGGTTTGTTCGCTGGTATTTCTCTTCTACTCACCTTCGTGTAAATCGCGGGAACAGTCAGTTTTAAATACTGGGCAGCTTCCTGTACATTCATCAATTCTAAGTCTTTGCTTTCGCCAGGAGTAAGTTCTTCCAGTAAACTTTCTATACGTTCAATTTTTTGGTAAATCTCCTGCAAGAGTACGGGCATGTTTTCAAAACTAATATCTGCCATCATTGTCCGGTTTGTAATTCATTTCACAAGAATAATTCATTAAATAATTGACTTATCGTCCTCCCTTTAGGGATGCCATTCGTTAATTTTCTGCTAAATTGAACTTATTATTTCCCGGTGACTGAGATTTCAAAATTGCTTCCAAAATGATTCCATTATCAATATAAGATACTATTTATTTTAAAGCTTTATTTGCAATGAGTTTCTTATAATAAACTCTTGAAGAGGAGCAGCCGGTAGATGAATCAATGCACCTATCATACCACTTTTCAAATCTTTTCGAACAATTTCAAATCCGCTAATTAAAAAATGGCCTTAAAAAATATATGCTGAGATCATTGAATGTGGGTATTTCAGGTGTTGATAACTCGTTAATGTATTGCTAATATTTTTAGTATTTTTGTTAAAATATTTCTACGTTATGATTAGAGAACTTGAACTGCCAAAGAATGACTTATTGGAAACCCTGGATAACCCGGGCCGGGTATCAGGATTCATTTCACCCGCTGAAGATTATAAACAGCGCAGGTTGCATATCGCACAAAGAATTGTAAATGACCCGACAAATACTTTTTATTTCGAATCTGATGATGATCAGATGCGCTATTTTGGGATCAGGAAAGGCACGATCATCATCGTTGATAAATCAATTCCGGTGTCTTCAGGAATGTTAATCGTTTGTTGCGTAGACGGGGAGTGGCTGACCCGAAAACTCTTGATTAAAGCAGATCAGACTTTTCTCTGCATCAATGATGGCATGGAAGCATGTCTGACCATTACCGGGAAAAACCTGGATGTCTTTGGCGCAGTGACCTGGACCTGTCTACCTCATTCAAAGCAAAAAATCAATGTTCGCGCTGGCCGACTGCAATAACTTTTACGCCAGCTGTCACCGTCTGTTTGAGCCACAGTATAAGGGCATGCCCTTGGTGGTACTGAGCAATAATGACGGATGCGTAATTGCCAGAAGCAATGAAGCGAAGGCGTTGGGCATACCTATGGGAGCACCATATTACAAGATAAAAGCAGAAATCACTAAAAATCAGGTTGCTGTTTTCAGTTCTCACTACACCCTGTATGGAGATATCAGTGCAAGGGTAATGACCAATCTGGCCCGTTTTACGCCAAATGTTGAAGTATACAGCGTTGATGAGTGTTTTTTGGAGCTTTCTGGTTTTGCAGAATTAAAAACGTATGGTAAACTGATCCGGGATACTGTTATTAACAATACTGGAATTCCCATCAGTGTGGGCATTGCGCCAACAAAAGTGCTGGCCAAAGTGGCCAATAAAACTTCCAAAAAGCACGAAGGGGTGATGGTGCTGCAAACAGATGAAGAAATCACCGTAGCACTCGAGCATTATCCTGTAGAAGATCTTTGGGGTGTAGGCAGGCAATTTAGCCATAAATTAATCAAGGCTGGAATAGAAACAGCAGCCCAGTTCAGGCAGTTGCCCATAGACTGGGTACAGGCACAGATGACAATCGTGGGGGTAAGGCTTTGGCGGGAGCTGTGGGGAGAAAGCTGCATGCCGCTGAAAACTTCGCTCGATCCTAAAAAAGGAATGTGCACTTCCCGGGCGTTTGGAAAACTGACAACAGATTATAATGAGCTCAAAGAAGCCACAGCTGCTTATGCGGCCAGGCTCGGTACCAAACTCCGCAGGGAAGGTCTTTGTGCCACTGTACTTTCGGTGAGGCTGCTAACCAATAAATTTGTTTCTGAAACTGCTCAGGCGTATCCTTCCATAACCATACCACTTGAACATCCGGTAAATAATACCATTGATCTGGTGAATACAGCCTTATTCGGTTTGAAAAAAATTTACATGCGTGGCTACCTGTTTCAGAAAGTGGAGGTTACCGCAACCGGACTGGTTCCTGACAATGAAGTTCAGCTAAATATATTCAGCGACTTTAAAGGGGAAAAACATGATCAGGTATCCAAAGTATTGGATAAACTGAATATGCACTACGGTGCCGGAACACTAAAAATGGCGGGAGAAGGCCTGACCCAGAAATGGGCTATGAAACGGCAGTTCCTACGTCCATCCTACACCACTAGCTGGAAAGACATTATTAAAGTCAAATGATATGAAAGAACTTTTAGAATTGATAAAAAAATATCTGCTTAAAGAAGCTGGTAACTTGAACCAGATCAGTGACAAGCCACAATCTACAGTAAAAAAGACTAAAAAAACATAATGGTTTACAGCGTGTTATTTCTCTTAAAGTTCATATGTGTGCCAGATATACCTTAACAGCTGAAGAAAGAGAAATATTGAAGTCACATCCCCATCAGATCCAGGGGGAATGGATGCCAAATTATAACCTTGCCATTACCCAGAAAGGACTGGTGATTACAGCCGATGAGCCGGAGTTGATCCAGCAGATGGGCTTTGGCATCGTGCCCCACTTTGCTGACAGCCTTAAGCTTACCCGAGATACCTGGAACATCAAAAGTGAAACAGCAATGGAGAGTGCGCTGTGGAGACCACTGCTAAAATTCCATAAAACCTGTCTGGTGATAGCCGATGGCTTTTATGAATGGAAGGAACTTGGTAAAGGCGACAAGCAACCTTACCGCTTTACTGTTAAGGACAGAAAACTATTTTGCTTCGCAGGACTCTGGTCCCAATGGGAGGATCCGGAAACTCACGAGAAATTCCGTACATACGGAATACTGACCACCGAAGCCAATCCCCTGGTAGCGGAAATCCATTCAAAAAAAAGAATGCCAGTAATACTTTCGAAAGAAGAGGAAGAAATCTGGTTGAGTAAAACTTTACCCCTTGATACAAAAATGTCCATACTGGATGCATTCCCGGCCGAACTGATGAAACGAACAAAAGTAGGCAAAGGGGTAAATGCAGTCTCAACGCTAAAAAAACCTAATAATGATCCGGATTTGTTATTCCCGTTAAATAGTGATGAAGATATTTAAATTCATGTCTGAAGCTTCCATGTTCGCCAAACCTAGATTTTCTCTTTAGTAACGTGAGTGTAAACTAATAGAAAGCAATGTTTTATGATGAAGATATCTGTTTGCGTTGTGAATATCAATCCAGAGGTGGACGGCGATCAGGAATTCTTGCAAACAGTTAAATTTGTCCCTTAAAGCAGGATACAGGTCTTTGGATATCGCCCCATACGTTCCGCTGTTACAGCGATAGAGTCTATCAAAGCTGGTATGCGGTTTCCCTTTTACTCTGGGAAAGTACAAGAAAACTCTGAATTTTTCCGACCAGATGATTGGACGAAATATGCGCGCTTAAAAATTGATTATAAGATAACATATCCCTGGTAACGATCTTAAGCATGAAATCAAATTCACCGGTTACGTGGTAGCATTCCATCACTTCAGAAAAACCGGCCATCAGGTCCTTAAATTCAGCCAGGGCATCTTCCCCATGTACCTTAAGCTGAATGTGAGGAAAGGCTATGAAGATAGTCCTGATCTTTTGGACATCAACCAGCAAAACCTGCTTTTCAATCACGCCACTGGCCCTCATCTTTTTTAGCCGTTCAACTATATTTGATTTGCTTCTTTTTAATTTTCCGGCAAGTTCTTTATAAGTCAATTCTCCATCGGCCTGCAAAAGGTTTAAAAGGAGGATATCGGTTTGATCAAGATCGACTGCAATCATTTTGTTCTTAAATTTTTCGGGAGCGAAGGTATTGAAATTACAGGGTCAAACATATTTTTAACTAAATATTTTATATGCAACTCTCTGATAGTGTATTTATTACAATAACCATCTGTTGATTAGCTTTAGATCTGAAATTTAATTTCTTTCTGACTTCGATTGTTCTTTTATCTCAGAATCTTATTGGGTGACAGGTGCTGAAAAAAGTATTTATGACCTCTTCTACATTGATTTTTTTTTGCTAAAATATTCCTTTTGATTTTTGTGTCAAATATTTCACTCCGTTATGGAAAACGAAAAATCAAAGCAATACCAGATAAGTATCGGGCCGCTATCCAGGCATTACCTTGGAAATGATCATTATAGTAATCATGCTCATCAGATACAAAGTAAGCTGCAAGACATCGAAATTCTTTTATTGGAACTGCTAGCCCTGGATGAGCATTATCGAATCCTGATATACAACAAAACTCAGGATATGCAGTGCAATATCTTTTCCCTGTTCAGTGTTCCAGGCGACAGCCGCGCTGCTTTTCTGGATTCAGGGAGCAGATCCAATGCGGCGATTTTATCTGCAAGAAAATTTTTGGAGGTTGAAGTGATAGCCTCTTCCAGATAATCCGCCTATTCCTATGTTCCAAGCTGTGAATGGATTCCATATAACGTCTCGTTTATCCACCTTACTTCTACAAATGAAATGCAGGGAAACAGACTTACAAAATTTCCAAAAGTAGTCCTTCCCTTGTTCTGCGATGCTTCCGCTGATTTATTCTCTGCACTTTTTCCTTTAAGCGAATTTGCCATCACCTACGCAAACGGGGGAAATGACATCCTTCCTGAAGATTTGATGCTGCTCATTGTAAATAAAACATATCTGAATAAAGGGGGACTGGATTTGTTAAACAAAAAAAACCTGGTGCATCACAAAAATCATTATGCAGGGGTGAGTTTTATGTCTTTGTTCGTTTTCCATCATCATCTGTCGGCTTTGTCAAAGAAAGGAGGAATACTTGGGCAGGCAGCTGTAGTCGAACAACGTTCACAGATCCTCTACCGGGAAATTGAACGTAACACCCGGTTTTACGCCGTGGTAAATCCTAAAGACAGATCTCCTCTTTCGCCAAGGTTTTATGTAACGCAATCTGCTGATCGCTACAAGTTTGTGCTCGCGCTGGACCAACAAAATTCCCAGATCGTCGAATGGAGTGAGCATGGAGATTTTTTAGTTTCAACGCTGAGGTCTTCGGATGAGGAAATTTTACGACTGGTTGAAATTATGCAGCAGTTTGAACTTGAGTCTTCAAAGCCCGGCAATGATGTGCGATAGAATTACAGTCCTGATGAGCGCCCATGAATACCTGGCCTATATGTTATCCGCACTTTTTATCCTGGCCTTCATTTTAAATAAAATTGTCCTCAGGCGGCAGGAGCGGCGGCGAAACCAGGACAGTAACGGCGACTGGATTTGAATCCATAAAGAATTAATTTTTGAAGTTAAATAGTTCAGTTATGAGAAGAATTAAGGCCGGTGGATGCCGGCCGTTTTCTTATTTAAAGTTTGGATCATGTTCCGGCCATGCAGTCAACCAGTGCATTAGCAGTTTTTAATAAATGTTAATGCGATGCATGAGCAGCTGAGCAAACCATTAGCACCCTATCGAACACCAACCTTAAAATATTAAAAATGAAAATAGATATCCTTACAAAAGAAGATTTGGAAGAATTTAAAAAGGTAATTCTTACAGAAATAAAATTATTGCTAAAGCCTGAAATAAGTGCACAGAAAGAGTGGCTACGAAGCGTGGAAGTCAGGAAAATATTAAAAATCTCACCAGGAACGCTCCAAAACCTAAGGATTAACGGACACTTAGCTTATACCAAAGTTGGCAGTATATTTTATTACGCATATTCAGACATTCAAAAAATGCTAGAAAAACGAGGGAGGAATGGTTGATATCGTATTTAATTTAAGAAGTATGCTGTTGTTTTCGCAACGGTCAATTGATACCATGCCGAATCATATTAGCCTTTATGCCGCAATTCTCACATGCGCCCAGCAGCAACAGTGTTCGAATAGCATCAATGTCAGAAGGCGGGAATTAATGGCCCTTTCTTGTATAAAATCGAATGCAACCTACCACAAATGTATAAGCGAATTAATTGAATGGAACATGATTAAATATTTTCCATCATATCACCCAAGGTTGGGCAGTAAAATTATTTTGCTTGATTTTGAGGCTTAATGATAGGATAGACTTGCGCATTAATATCTAATAAAGTAAAACCGTTGTGATGTTATTATATATATGATAATTTTGCTGGTGTTTAGGCTAGAAGACTTAGAATCTTTGATTTGCTGAAAATATTTTGCTTTTCGTCTCAATCTGCGCCTTAGCTTCAGTCGGTGCTGAATTCAACATTGATATCACTGTTACTCACCTCCGTATAAATCGTGGCTACCGGAATTTTAAGGAATGCTGAAGCCTGATGGATGTTCATGATTTCATTTTCTGCGATAGAGGAATCTGGTTCGTTTTTTAGGAGCAATTCTATTCCGTTGATTTTTTCCAGGATTTCGCCCAGTACCGCCGGTATATCTTCGAAAGTGATTCTTTCCATGGTAAATGTATTAGTGTAAAAAAATTTAGCTTTGCCAGTAAAGTATGCAATATACCATAGACCCGTTCGTGTTTTACAGGGACTAATGTGTACTACTGAATTATGAAATATTTCAGAATATTATTTGCAGATAAGTGACAGATTCAGTCCAATAGACCAAAATCTGTCATTTAGTTTTTTGTAAACTTTAACGCCCACATATTTGATTGCTTAAGTAAGTTTTTTACTGGAAGTTTAATTAGTTAAGGAGATTCAAAAGCGGTGGATGCCGCTTTTGCCATTTCAACTGATTAGCAAATCCATCAAGTAAGATTTTCGCATCAGAATGGTTACTGCAATAACCTGACATGTGAATTAAAGGTGACCAGGAATGGTCACCTTTTTTTCGTTTCATGTGACATTACCCTTCCCACGAATAATTTATGTCCTCTTAATTGAGTTTAGGACTTCGATCGCTCAATTCAGTTTGTTGGGTTCTGGTTATAAGAAAAGCAGATATCTGATTACCTGAATCAAGAATAAACAGGGATTCTGAATATGAATAGAGAAATTACAACCATTAGCAAATTCATGACTTGCTAATGGTTTCATTTAGTCTTTTATAGTGACCGAAAGAAATATATCTCCCTGGTTTCTTCTGAACCTGCTGATTTTTAATTTCCCCTGACCGTCACTGCCTTCCAGGCAGTACACATACTTTGCATCCAGATTAAATACAATTGCAGATGCCTGCAGACCTTTTTTCTCCTCGAAATCAAAAAATGCGATATCCCCAATTTTAATGTGGTTTTCTGAAGATGGGCCAATGAGTTTATTTTTTTTAAGATAATCCAGTAGCTCCTGATGGGATTTTCCATAAAGCTGGCTGGTGTTCAGTTTTTTGAAACACTGATTAATGAGTTCAACGCTCCAGTAAAACTTGATTCTGCTGAAATCTTTTGCATCCAGTGTGTCCTTGTTCATTAAAATTTTTCCATTGGCTAAACGCTGGTATAAGCTGTTTCTGCCGGAATAATAGGAAATGGCTCGGCGCAATGCCGCAGTTCCTGCATTTGGCTTAAAGGTCATCGCTTTAAGATCAGCAAGGGTGCCATTAAACTGATTGGCATCGACCGTTTTAGCCGATTTGTCCTTTGACTCTGAGAGTATACCATCAAACTTTTCCCTGGTAGAGAATTGCCAGAATTTCCAGTTGAGCCATGGTTGGGGGAATGCTGGCCTGGTAGCGGTGCCGTTTGGCTGGCCCAGCCATAAATAATACCTGGAGGGATCAGCCTTGAATAACTGCGCTGCTACGTTTTTGGAGGCATATATGATCGGTTTCATACCGTAGTTGATATTCACCCGATCTAAATAGGTATTAATATTTGCCAGCGTAGGTTCATCAATACTGGTGTTCTCCAGTGCAAAGAGGTTGAGCACCGGTGGCAAATCCCCGGCCGATATGACTACGCGCCTGATAAAATTATCTGCCTGCAAGATAGGATCCGTTTTTGTGGAAAAGTAATGGTAAGCCCCTGCAATAAATTTCTTGTTGCGCAGAATTGTCCAGTTGGTATTGAAGCCAGAATCAACCATGTTTTGGCCTTCAGTTGCCTTTATCATCATGAATGAAATGCCGTACTGCCTAACTTTTGTCTGATCATAAATGGTTTCTTTATTGCTGATGTCGATGCCGACTGCTTTTCCCTGAGCACGGATGGTATCAAAATAAGCTGACGCGTTCAGCAAAGGACCGGTGTAAGCGGCGGTATCGTTTATGTTTGTGCCCACTGCGATTTGCTGGACAGCCTGGTTTTTACCAGTCAGGTATATGATGTATCCGGTGATGAGTAGGACAGTGACAATAAGAACGAGTTTTATAGTGTTTGCCTTTGTGGATGCCTGCGGCTTTTCATGCTCTGTTAAAGCAGTAGCTTCGATAATTTCAGGAGCTCTTACTGGTTTTTTATTTGTTTTATGCTCCTGGATGCTCAATACATTATGTAAGGCATCCAAATTATCAGCGGCTTTTTGATAATGCGGGTCATTATCCAGTGCCTTATGGAAATAGGCCATTTTTTTGTCCAAAAACGGTTCTTTAAGCCCAACCTGATTAAAGGCGATTGCTGCCATTCTTTTATTGCCTGCTTCATCAGCGTCAATGGCATAATTTTTCCAGCTCTCTTGCGGCACTTTTTCATAAAAATTGATTTCGCCTTTCTGCGTATGGAAGTTTCCAAAGGAATCTTTAATGACCATATCCGGGTTGAGGTCCTCAATCAGCCTGGCAATATTGATAAATGGTGCTTTATATTCGGTATCGGAAGATTTATTATCCTGGGTGAACAGGTTTTCCCCGGCAGAAATAGCGGTCACGTAAGGCAAAAATGTATCCCTGAAATAAATGTCCCTGAATACAATATCTACAAATTCACTATCCAAATTTGAATCCAGATTGGAAATGCAATGCGCAAAATATTCATTGAACCTGGTCACCCATTGCGAAAATTTCTCGCCACTGGTATCCACCCTGGAAAGCACAGGAAGGATTTTAGCTGTCCTTCCTTTAAATTTGAGGTACTCAGAATCCTTTATTTTCTCAATGATGGAAGCACATCCATCAAAATTTTGCATCGTTGCGGCAATTACCATTACATTCAAGTCAGGCAGCTGGATGTTGCAGATGCCTGAATAATCACTGATGCCGGTTCTACTATCGATAAGGATGTAATCATATCCTAGTTTTTGCATCTCGGTTTTCAGCAGTTCCACGAAACTCGCACCATCCATAGTCTGGTAAAATTCCATCCAGTCAAAGTTGCCCGAGCGGTAGCTGAAATTATCATTATAATTGCCCGCCGGCATCAGGTCAATCAATCCAGCCTCCGGAGCGTCCCATGAACCCTGCATGGGAATCATGTCAGCCCGGACCGGATAACGAAGGGAAGTACTGGTGATATTTGTGGACAGTGTGGAATCTTCATTTTTATCCTTTTCCAGGACTTTGGGAAGGTCGCGCTCGTAGGTTTCCTTTGGTAGTATTTTTAGAGAATTGATGGTTTTTACATAATCTTCTAACAATTCAAGCGTACCAAGTGAGTTTGATGATGCTTCTTTCTTGTCAAAGAAATAATGCAAGCCTGGCGCCTCGAAATCCCAGTCCCATACCAGAACTTTTTTGCCCCGCTGAAAGCAAAGGTATTGGGCAACATTAGCGCAAAGCTGGGTCCTGCCCACGCCACCTTTATAGGAATAAAACGATACTATCATAATTTGCTTATTAAAATCCGGGGTTAAATTTTGGTGTCACGCCCTGATCACTTAAAAGTTGAAATTGGGTTGGATTAATTTTTTCAAGGCGTCTGATGATTTCGGTTTCCAGGCTGATGTTCACCGAGATATCAAAAAAGAAATTAGGAGAGAGCACCAGGTTAGTGCCCAATAGACGAAAGATCTTTTTTCTCAGCTCATAAAGGAATGATTTTAAATCATTTGCCAGAAAAGTGCAGACCGGAATAAAAAGGGTATTCGCTGAATGCCTGTCCAGATACCTGACCGTTTCAATATTCTCCTCGTCCATTGACATTAAATCAATAATGATCAGGTTGTATTCCGAGCCACTGGTCAGCTGGGTAAGTTTTTGGTTATCGATCACCCCGTGGATATAATCGATCGTAAACAGCCGCCCGCTCGAACGTATGGACTGCAAAAAATCTTCTATTTTGACCGCGTCCCTGCTAAAAGGTAACCAGTCACAGGGTGATGGGCCATGAAGCGGGGATTGAAGGAGGCTAAACAGATTGCCTAAAACCGTTTGAGCGGTCTGCAATGATCCCGAAATTACGTATACGGTAATGGTATTGGGATTTGCAGATCGCGAAGTGCTAATCTGGACTGTTTTAGTTCTGTCTATCCGGGCGGCTTTTAATTCCTCAATCCTTTTTCGTGCCTTATCCATCTGCCCTTCACAATCTCTAATTTCTATATTTAACCGGTCAATTTCATAAACAGTAGCTCCAGGTATGTGGTTCATGAGGTTTCGAAGCTTAACATTTAGGTTATCGAGCAGTATGTAATAAGTTTCTATGGTTTCATCCATATCATTGATCTATTTGATATTTAATTCAAGTTTTTTCCCTCTACCAACTTGGGACATTCAAAGGCTACAGTTTATCAAGGCCAATTTTTTCCAGCTGCATCTTAAACTGGTATTTTAAGTCATAGATGTCATTGTAGCTGGTCGGGAAGTGGCCTAACTTTCTTAATTTATCTTTGAAGGAATCCAGACTTGTATCATCCTGGTTGCGCACAGATGCTTCTATGTTTTTGAAATAAGTATAAGTAATGGGCTTTCCTGTGGTTTTAAAAGTTTCCAGCGCAAGGTCGAATTCTTCCTCCGTATAGCGCCCTGTTTTGGTGTGGAAAAGGCTGACAAAAATGTCGCATTGCCTGATGGCTTTATTGTATTCATCTTGCAGGCGTGTCGACGAGACCGCATCCAGGAAATCTTCCCAAACCGTGAGCCGTAGAAAGATACCTTTACTAACCAGGTTATTGTTTTCTCGGTTTATAAAAATCTCAAACTGGTCCCGGTCTGCCTTAAGTTCAGCCGAAGAGGCTAAGAACAGGCGTACCACTTTGATGTTCTCATCCGGGTCACTGAGTTCAGGTACCTGAGTTTTAACCACATCTGCAATTTTGGTATCAATTTCGACCAGCCTTTCTTCGAGTTCGGCTATTCTCAGCTTGTATTGGCCGGACTGCAGTTCACCCACTTCGATCAGGTGGGCATAGAGTTTTCTGATGTTGTTCTGAAGGGTTGTTTTGGTCAGCTGGAGTGTCTCCAGCATGAAGTTGTCTATCTCGCCATTCATGTCTAAAGTAATTTTAAAGGTAAAAGGCATTGACCAGTGCACTACCCACTTCATCCTTTATAATGTCCGAGTGGCCGCCAATGATGTTGTCGCTTAAAAGGTTATATGTTTTTCCGGCCTGGAAATGATTGGTTTCTGCCGCTTGCTTTAAAGCAATGCTGTTGCTGATGCCTGGCGTTTTCTGCGCGCCGTTGCCGCCAAGGCCGCCATAAAGCGAATCTTTATCGCCAATGTCGCTTGCTTGCTGCCCGCCCAGCCTGGAGGCGAGGGCATAAGCAAGTCCTACCGCCCGGTCGGCGCGGGTGTGTGTGATGAGCAAGGCCCCGCTAACTTTGTTTTCGGTGAGCACAGAACGGAAAAATCCATCATTTTGCTCATCATATTTGCTGGCAAAAGCATAGTGTGAGAAAGCTGCCTGAATCAGGGCCAGCGTTTTGGCTTTGATTTGTTCAGGACCGGAAAGGGCAGAAGTCACCAGTCTGGCACCGAAACTATGGCCCACCAGATGGAAATTAATGGCTGGGGAGATCTTCTTGATTTCCGACAGCTTTAAGTTTAGTGCAGCGCCGATTTCTCCTGCACGGTTTTTCATCTTGTAATAGGTTGCCAGGTTCATCAGGTTCGCTACGCCCTGCTTTAACCCGCTAAAAAGACCCATCGCCTGACCTGCTTGAGTGGCTGGATCTGCTATGGAAGCCGCTCCGCCATCGGTGCTTTGGGTTTCCAGATAAGGAATACTCCCGTCCTGAAGAAAGGTTTTAACATCATCTTCCTTTAGAGATTCGAAGGGAGAGTTTTCCTGCTCCGGACGGGTAATTTTTAAAAGTTTTGAAAATTCCCGCGCCAGGATATCTTCATCCCCGTTTTGTTGAATGGCGAGGAGGATCTTTTCAAAAGTTTCAGTTTCGGCAGGTTCATCGAATACATCCTGAATTCCGGCCCAGCTTAAAGCGAGCTGCTGCGTTTCCTGCTCGTCTAAATCACCCATGCTTGCAGCATTGCCTGGAATGAGCTCCCGGTCGGTGAACTGTTTGGAAGGCCAGAAAACATTCAGGCTGGCAAAGCGCTTGCCGTCCTTTCCTTTAGCATTGATGGCTTTGGAGATTTTTTCCAGTAAGCCCTCATAGAGTTTGCGTGCATCTTCAATGTTATTGTTCCAGCCGTGAGAGAGCACGATCAGGTCTGTGTAGTCATTGGCCTTTAAGGCATTGATAAAAGCTTTGAACTGTTCGGGGTCAACCTCCCGGGCCGCTTTATTAAAGTGAATTTCGTATGTATCCATGATTAGTATTGAGTGGTTTATACCGATTGTATTGCCCGCATTAAATCCACCAGACCTTTGCCCTGGAAGTAAGGGTCGCGTCTGAGGTCTGTTGCAGTAGAGCAAAAAATGTGTTTTAGTTTTTCTGGCTGGCCGATGTATTCCCGTCTGACTGATAAGAAGGCTGCAATGGCGCCCGAAACATGAGGGGCTGCCATACTTGTTCCACTTTCTTCCAGGTAGTAGGCTTCATTTGCGCCAGCTGCATTCGTGCCGAATGCCTTTTTCTTGCCGCCTGCGGCGCAGGAGATAATTTTTTCTCCCGGGGCAATGATATCAGGCTTAGGCCTGCCGTCGCCCGTTGGGCCTTTCGAAGAAAAATAAGAAACGCCGTAAGTATGCGGGGACTCGCGGTGGGTTGCCCCCACAGTGATGGCCAGTTCTGCATTTCCCGGATCATTAATGCTCAGGGGCATGCCTGAGGCCATTCTCCCGTTGAATTTTGTATCGCTGAATCCATAACCGGTATTACCTGCGGCAACCACGACCACAACGCCGGACTTAACCAGGCGGTCGACTTCCACGCATACCGGACTCTGCCCACAGGCAAACCATTCTGGGTCGAAAGGATAACCAAGGCTTAAGTTAACCCCGTGTATTTTGAGTTCGCGTCCGTAATTATTGATTTCCTGGATGTGCGCGATAGCGGCAATGAGTGAACTGGTTTGTCCCTTACCACGGCTGTCCAGGACCTTAATACTTACAATTTTGCATTTAGGGGCCATGCCTGAGATTTTGTCTATCGCCACATTTTTAAAGTTCGATTCACCGATCTCATTTTTACTGCGCACCAGAATCACCGGCTGTATGGGGTCCTCTGGCTTAAGTTTCTGCATTTCCCCCGCAATTATTCCGGCAACGTGCGTACCGTGCCCGAATTCATCTTCTTCGGCTGAACCTGACTCGGTGAAATTTTTATGGTAATCGCTATGGCGGTTTTTATGCTCTAAAAAGTGAGGGTGGGAGAAATCAACCCCTGAATCTACGACCGCCCAGGTGATTTCCTCACCTGATGCGGAGAAGGAGGTTCTGGCAGCATCGGCCTTTATTGTCCGGACTGATTTAATCATCTGGCTGCCCATTTTAAAATCGGGCCATATTTTATAAATGGCTGGATTTCCTTTGCGGTCCATGACTATGATGCCCCTGATGATCTCCGGACTTAGTTTAGCGAATACATACTGCCTGGTCAGACGGTTTTTCTCCTTGTTTATCGAGATCTGTTTACGTGTACTTTCTTCAGTTAGGTTGTTGCTTTTTGAATAATCCAGGATCAGGTTTACCACTTTTTCTCCTGCAAGCACAATTCCTTCGGCGTAATTAAGGTTCAAATCAATAATGATGGAAATGGGTTTATTGGGGCTTGAATCCATAAGGTCAAGCAAGGGCTTTGCAATAATGGTTTTTTCCAGTACCCTGGGGTCGAACTTATATTCTTCCCCAGGTAAATCATTTTCGGCTACCATTTTAGCTAAACTGGATCAGGTTATCTGAAGGTGCCAGGTATTCAAGAGTGCCCTTATCTTTCACCTCTTTGACGCGTTCAAATGTTTCAGTTGCTGATAAACCGATCCCGTTATCTGCATTTTCGAATGCCGTGTACTTGCCGTTTTCATAGATTAACCTGATCGCTTTAAAACCAAATACCAGCATTTTGTCCCCACTGTATACCGTTTTTGATGAAGCGCTGCTCTCTGAGCTGACGTCAACTTTCCCGCCAACGATTTCTTTAATCACCGGAACTTCCACTTTTAAACTGCTGTTGTTTTTTGAGGTAGCCTCTACGCTGATCTTATTACTTTTTAATACTGAAGTGATGATGTAAATGTCGTCTGATTCGAGTAATTCACTAATTTGTCTGGAAAGTGGGTTGATGTCTGCATCATTCAAATACATGTCAAGCTTAATGATGTCCACGTTTTCGGATTTGACATCTTCAAAGGTAAAAGCGATGGTTTTGGCATTGCTGTAAGCCGCATCAATCCCTAAGTTTCCACCCATAGCACTGATGATGCCCCCTAAAATGCTCATGGCAACGCCAGCACTTAAGTCACTGGTTTTCTGTCCAGAGACATTGGCCGTATCTGCTTCAGGGTTTACAGCAGGTAATGCAGCATTGGGGCCAGAAACCAGCACGGTATCAATATTGCCTAAATACTCCAGGACCCCTTTCTTTTTTGTTAGGATTTGTAAAGGGGCGATGTCAGTCCTTGGAAGGCGGACAACGTTATAGCCTTTAGATTTAAGATAGCTTACAGATTGATCATTACATTTCATGATGTTTATTTTTTTTAGAGGTTAATAATTATTTGGCCTATGTTTAGCGTTCTATTGAAAGCCTAATGGCATTTGGTTGTTTTTTTACGGGTTGCCCCTCAGAGTTTTATTGATGATTTTTTATCAATAGGATTATCCTTTTGGAGTTTAAACTATTCTTTTTTTGGTGCTGGGTTAACAGGCAGGTTTAGTCCGCACAGAAATATTTATTTGCTTAGGATTATTAGATGCTGGGCTGAGCTGGGAGTTTTTAACCACAAGCACACCTTTTTTCATCTTTTATATTTTTTTGATGCTGGGTTTACCCGCTGGTATTGCCTGCACCTAAGAATTATTTCTACTAGTTACTTGAAATCTCTTCGAAATTCAGATAGGGTACTTTGATAGAAAGCACCGCCTGTCTATTCAGGTTCAGCTCCTCGCGGGCGGGTGTTGGAATGGCTTCATGTTAATTTAGATTTTGAGGGTTAAATTTTGAGTATCTGAGTGGATATTTGAGCGTATCAGCAGGGACTTAATTTTCGTTTGGATGATACAATCTTAAACAATTTAGCTGCTTTAAAAAATACTATATATTGAGTATTTTTTAAGTTTACAGGTTTGTATATGTTTGATTATAAGTGTGTAATTAATTTTATTCAGCTAAACGGTCTTAGCCTGCTAAGCATACAAAAGGATATAGCTCGATTTATGTGATTAAGATTTAATGATTGATAGGGTGGTATGTGGGAGAATTGTATATACAATTAATTAAAGCATATGCAACGCTACAATTTTTATCGTGTCTATTCTGTGTTTTTATTGCTAAATGATTCAGGCAACACTGTTTTGTTCTTAAGAAAAAAAATATGAAAAGTAGATTATTGACCCTGATTGGTATTTGTTTGTTTTTAAATGCGTTCTCCCAGAAGGATAATAGCGCCGTTGACCAGATCATAAGCCGGGAGATGAATGAGCGTAAAATTCCTGGTCTACAGGTAGCCATCGTTAAGGCTGGTAAACTGGTTTTTAAAAAAAGTTATGGTCTGGCCAATGTGCAGGATAGTGTCAAAGTCGATGATCAGTCCATTTTTGCAATCAATTCCTGCACGAAGGTTTTTACAGCGGTAGCCATCATGCAATTGGTAGAATCCGGGAAAGTGGAGCTTTCCGCACCAATAAGCCGTTATCTTGATGTTTTGCCGCCCCAATGGCCCCAGGTGACCATCAACCAGATGCTGACCCATACTTCGGGTTTTCCGGATCTTTTGAAAGTGCTGGATCCGTTAACGGGGGGCGTCGGCGCGCTTAAATCTGAAAGTGCGGTCTGGGAGAAAGTGAAAAGCCTGCCGATGGATTTTAGCCCCCGGTGAGAAGTTTAGTTATAACCAGACCAATGGCTATCTGCTTGGAAAGCTCATCGATAAAATCTCTGGCCAGCCATTTGCCGAAAATTTCCAGTTGAACCAATTTAACCCTGCCAGGATGCGGGGCACCATATTCGGGGATTCCAGAGATGTTATTGCGCATTTTTCAACAGACGATTAGTGCCTAAAATAAGAGATGGCCAAAATGTACTTTTATCAAGAAAAGCAATAGATAAACTTTACAAAACCTTTGAAAGAGAAGGCAGGATTTGATTCAGTTGCTATCTTCTTAAATTCTAAACGATATTAATTATATAAATTAAAAACCATGTCTAAAGTAAAGGTTCGCAAACGGCTACTGAAGGATAATAGGCACTCCCTATATTTGGACTACTACCCGCCTTTGAGGCATCCTAAAACTGGGAAATTGATAAGAAGGGAAAATCTTAAACTTTATATTTATGATAAGCCAAAGAATGATTATCATAAAAAGCATAACAAAGAAACTTTGCTTTTGGCAGAACATGTTAGATGTAATCGTCAACTGGATGTTCAGAATAGGAGGTTTGGTTTTCTATCAGATGATGCACGGGATGCGGATTTTATTGAGTTCTTTAAAGAATTAAATAGAAAGAAACAGACTTCACTGTCCGATCAGGCGGCAATGTCTGTAAAATACTTTCAAGCTTTTGCCGGAGAAACGTTTAAATTCAGTGATTTGGATGAGTTTTTTTGTGAGGATTATAAATCTTTTTTGTTAAGTGGTCCTGGGATAAGTAGGAGGGGACGCCCAATAAGCCGCAACACTGCCGTGAGCTATTTTGCAAAGTTTAGAACGGCTTTGAAAGAAGTTTATAGAAGGAATTTGATTACGGAAGATTTATATTCTAAAATTGACGCTGTTGATCCCAAAGAAACACATCGGGAGCGACTCGAAATAGAGGAACTTCAATTATTGGTGAAAACTCCCGCAAAGTCAGATTTAATGAAACGTGCTTGCCTGTTTTCAGCTTTAACTGGGCTTAGGTTCTCCGATGTTCAGACACTTAGTTGGAATGAGGTGAGAGGCTATAAAGGAAAATATAGCCTCCAGTATTTTCAGGAGAAAACAGAAGGTGCCGAAACATTACCAATTTCCGATCAGGCTGTAGAGCTTATGGGGGTGAAGAAAAAAGGTTCAGACTTGGTCTTCTACGGTTTAATTTATCATCAGTTTAAGGAATTTTTAAAAAAATGGCTTACTGCTGCCGGAATTAAAAAAAATATTACATTTCATAGTTTTCGGCATACTTACGCAACTTTACAAATAGAATTGGGTACTGATATATATACCGTTTCTAAAATGCTGGGACATAAAAGTATAAAAACTACAGAAATTTATGCAAAGGTCGTTGATAGGAAAAAAATTGAAGCCACTAGAAAGATTAACCTAGAATTATGAGACTATTATAGTTGAGTCAACTTAATTGTGCTAGTTGATTGCAACATGTATCTGCATGCAGCTATTTTTTAGCTACCGAAATGTTTTCTATATCCTTTCATTTTTATTTGAGCCTCTTTCAGCATCTCATTTTGAGTTTTAAGTTTGGATGCCCTTATCCATTCCATTAGATTTGATTTAGAGAAATATAACCTTCGTCCAGGCTTACTGACCGGAATCTCCCTACGGGAAACTTTGGTATATAGTGCTGGTACCGATGTTTTAAGAAATGCAGCAGCCTCATGAATATTCAGTAATTCCTGTTCATCAGACTCCAAGAGATGAAGTTTGGATACCATCACTTCTAATCGTTCGATTTTTTTTAAAATTTCCATTAGTACCTCTGGCATCTCTTCAAAACTTATCTTATCCATAATCTTTTATCTTGAAGCACGTTTGTTCAAATTCATGGTTTTTTCAAAAGGTTCATCAGTATCCGATGGTAATAACGTTTAATTTTATATGCCATTTCAAAAATCCTTTCGAAAAAATAAAAACAGAATCTTTAGGCTAATAATATTTCACCTTTTACTATTATTGCTGCTTATTAGTCAATAGGGGGATTTTCGGCATATCTTACGCGGTGATTCCGTGGCAAAAATTAAACTTATTTTCACGCATCGATCATTTTAAACAAAAACATCTTCTGCTGGTCAAACAAAACATCTTGACTTTGAGCGTCTCTCATAAAAAACTTAAATATTCAATATTACAGGGGATTAAAGCCATTGTCGGCCTCTTAATTGTGACTTTTTGCTATTTACTATTGTGGTAAATGTGGATCATCCTTTTTAAATTTTTACAGTATTCCTGGGTACTGTTGTGAATTAGTCTCTGGATATAGCAAGTTTTCAAAGAACTACAAGGCATAAAGAAAAGGATATAGATTGCTATACAATAAACATTTATTCTAATTCTCTTAGCGTGGAGATTTCGCTAAGACTGATCAACTTATTTCGGAATTTAGGGTCAGTGTGTTTCGTTCTAGACTGACCACCCCAAAAGACTAAAAAATAATATGTTAGTGATAAGATGTATTTTTTCTTAGAGTGGTCAATCTGACACGGAATGATTTGCTCAAGATAGCCAAAATCTCCACAAACAGCCATGGGAATGAGAATTAGCAAAAACCCGCATTTTAATTAAGTTTAACATGCTTTGCAAAAGTGCCGTTAAATGACTATTTAGCGTGGGATTAGAATTTTCTTATTCTCTTTTAGGTTGCCAACAATCATACTAATCTTTCTGATGAGGGAATAATTATTGACCTACAGCTGTTGCCTCACCACTCATTTTATTGTCGTGCATGATAACTACAAAGCGGGAGAGCTTATATTATGTTCTCCCGCCTATAAAAACATTATTTAAAATTTACGCCGTTTAAAATTTCATTTAGATTGTTCTTTGCTGCGATTTCATCACTTGCTTTATAAAAAAGCATTCCATTGACGTATGACGAAAAGTCACTATTTAAAACGTAAAACATATAATAGCTATTTTGACTATCTGTCCTATTCCGGGATACTAGCGCATCGAAACCATTAACCTTAGTAACGTAAATTTCATAATATTGGTCATTGGGATTGTAACGTCTCTTTCGATTCTCCATTTCCAACTTTCTTTCAGCAATAAACTTTGAATCATTATTTAGCGGATGACTTGAGATATTAAAGCTCTGTCCCTTTAGTTGATAATTACCCTTACTCAAAGTTGAAACATCGACAGTACCATCTGAAGGTCTTGAAGCAATTTTTTGGCTAGTTGGTGCTTTTGTTATTAACGAGGGAAGTGTGATTCTTGCATCTTTAGAGTTTAATCTTATCTGGCTCATAGCAGAAAAACTGATACAAACCATGGCAAATGTTATAATTGTTTTCATATAATTTTAATTAGTTGGGCATGGGTTAGATGTCATTGGAGCAGTAGTATCTCCGGTTTGTTGAGCAGCTACTAAATAAGTAAATTCGTTATTGGATGTGTTTTTTTTGAACAAATTTATAGCATTGCCTAGTTTCGCCTTCAGTGCATACTCTGTAGCAGTGGCCTCACTTGCTCCGGGGTGGTCATATAGGTACCTATCTGCCGTCGCATTATATGAATCCCCAAAACTTTGTTCTTTGCCCACAAACTTGGTTTCGTATATCCTGCGAAGGATATTAAGCCTCCTATTACTGGCAAATTCTTATTAGTTGAAGAATTGATATTCGATACTGCAGCAATTGCTAATAGAATGCAGCCACTAGACCAAGTTTCAGATGAAAATCTTACGCTAATAAGGGGTATATACCAAACTAAAAAAGAGAGAATGATATAGCACATGTGTAGATTTGGCTTAATCCTATCTTTTTTTTTTTGAATAAAAATATAAATAGCTATGAAAGAAAATGCCCCACTAATCAGTCTTGAAATGAAAGCAGGAGCAAATGTTTCATAAAATCCCAAACTATTGGTTATCTTCAAAATCTGTAAAAAGATTGTTGGTTGGATGGTAGAGCGCATTGCCCGGCTATATTCCCAACTTACATCATCTGTCAAACCTAGCCGATCCTGTGCGAAACCAATAATTTGATAATGTTCATCATAGTGGTAATATTCGTAGTTATTATAAGCAGCCAAAAAGTATATGCATAAGATAGTACAATATATTAATGGCAGGTAATACTTCTTGAAAGATAGCTTCTCGATTTTGGTAGTTTGCATGACCTTAAGTTGGATAAACTAGAGTATATTGACCCCGTCTCGCCAATTTTCTAACAAAGGAGAATCGGTTCTAAAGCAACAGGTTATGTTCCATTTGTTTTTGGTGAGATGGGTTAATGGGTCTCGGTTGTCTACGTTATTTTAAAAACCTAAAACAACTCTTATTCATATTTGCCAAGTTTTGTGTTCTAAATTCTTTGTACAACCCGTTGCCATTTTTCTGAAAAGTAAGCTTTTCGCATAACTCTCTATTATTTAAATCATAAATGATTGGTCCAAGTGCCTGTAAGAATGCGCTTAAGTTTTCAAGGTAATCCTCAAAGAGGAAAGTTAATTGTGATAAAACTATTAACTAATTTCAAAATGAATGCGTGAAATTAAAGATTTCAATTTATGAAAATTTGGTGGAAAGCAGATTTCAATTTTGAAACCCTGAAGAATTGAAAAAAGAATGAAAAAGTCTGTTGGCATAAAGAAATGCAACTGCACGCTATACTTATCTCCTTACTTAAAAAGTTTTTAGAAACCACGCCATCTGAACTCCTTTATTACTATTAGGCAACTTTAAGAATTCGTTGGAGCGGGCTTAATTAGCGTATATAATTTGTACAGGTAGCCAAATAACAGTTGCAATTAATACCGCATTTGGGGTATTGATTGCAACTGTTATTTAACTGAAATTTATGTTTTGTTTAACGCCAATCTCTATGAAGCCTCTCACTAAACTAATAAATCCATGTCTATTTATAATGATTGTAATATTATTAATCTTCAATTCATGCAAGAAAAGGCAGCCCTTAGAAACTGAACCAGAGATTCCGAAAATAGAGTCAGAAAATACGCTTAATAAAAATGCCATTTTCCTGGGTGTCAAATCTGTTAAATCTGTAGCGGAAAACACTATAACCATAGATAAAAGCAATGTTGCAAAGATACCGGAAGTTGGAAGCATAATATTATCAGGCAGCTTGGATGGTATCGTAGAAAGTTTTTTAAGGAAGGTTGTTAGTATTGAAGATAAATCCGGAGAATTCATTTGTCATACTGAACCTGCGGCTTTAAATGAAGCATTTGAAACAATCAATGTAAAAGCGAAGTATGAACAATCCTTCACCCAAATACTCACCCCCGGTATCAAGTCAGCTGGCATTGGTAAACTGAGTGTAAGTAATAAACCAGGGATTATTAGTGATGTGAACTTTGTAATCCCATTCATAAAAGATACCAAATTATTTCCAGGTTTAGAAATCAGCGGAAATATTGCAGTCAATATAACTGATATTAATTTTGAATACATAAAATCCAAAAACTCCCCATTACCGGACAAAGTGCTTATTCAAGTAAATATTAATACAAAAGGCAGCAGTTTGGAAATCACCAATAGCAACGAAACTGCCGTTACACTTATGGATGAGGTAGATTTGATTACGCCGATTACTCTAAAGCCATTTATTATTAATCTTCCAATACCGAGTCCATTGGGGATAATAATTTTTCCGGTACCAATGAAACATAGCCTTTCATTCAAAAGGGGCAAGTGGACTATTTCGGGTAAAGCAAAATTGAACGTTGCAATCGAAGCGTCTGCAACAGTTGGTGCAAAATATGAAAGTGGCAGTTGGAAAAATATTTCTGTATTCCAGATAAACACTACTACTCTTCCTCTTAACCCAGCATTTTTTCTTCCACACATGGAATTGAATGCTAACTTTGAGTTATTCAAACCCGTTTATGAAATGTCCCCATTTGGCACAGATAAGTTGAAAGCATCTTTTTCGCTACCTAACTCCCTCGACTTTAAGACCAGTCTAATGGAAACGCCAAATTATAGTTTAAAATATAATTTTGGGATCTCAGGAGCTGTTGAGACCAAGTTTTGGACTAGTGAAGAACTTGCTTTCGGTGTTAATGCAAACTTAATTGAGCCAATGATATTATTACAGGGAAACTGGGTAATAAAAATTGATAAATCAGAAATATATAGTGGCAATAATCAAGTTGGGGCAGCAAATACAAAACTTGCGCAGCCATTGAAAATTATTGTTAAAGATGATTTAGGCAGGCCGTTGCCAGACATACCGGTTGAATGGAAAGTGACTAAGGGAAATGGTACATTAATTTTTGATGCGAAGACAAATAAATCTGGACAGGCCGAAGCCTACTGGACTATCGGGACTACAGACGTACAAGAGGTGGAAGCTGTTGTAAAGGATAAAGAAGGAAACTTGGTTAAAGGTGCTCCACTGAAATTCACTTGCCAAAAATCCTGCGATTTGGCAGGGACTTATCTTGTAGAGGTATATAATAAATGTTATCCCAGATCGGATGGCAGTCCTGCTCCTGCCGGTTCTCATACCTTAACATTAAAGGGTGGGCAGTGGACAACCGTGGATGCAAAAGGGGTAGTATTCACGGGATCATATTCGCTTGCGTCTACGTGTGGCTTTTCTTACCACAATGGAGTATGTAATACCACTATTTATCCAAATAATCCATCTCAATTATATGATTGCAATGGTTGCCTTCTATTTAAATACACCAAGCAATAAATATTGAATTTAGCAATAAAATACTATATCAATCCTTCAGTGATACACTTGGTGATAAGTTGACATACGTTCTTACTTTTTGATTTGTGGAAAATATTTTTCCGATGGGTTCTGACTGTTTCAACAGAAATAAACAATTTTTCAGCAATTTGTTTGCTTGTTAATCCAGTTGACAGAAGCCTAATTACATCAAGTTCTCTTTCGGAAAATAATGGCTCAGATACTTTCGATATAGGAATATTATCCTCTAAATCAATGTTCAGAAATGAAGGCTCTCCGAACATTCCGATCGCAGAAACCTGATAGTTATTATCTGAGGTGAGATGGCTGATGTTGGTGTGTATGTTTAATGATTTCGCGCCTCTTCCGAACTCATCTGTTGTTAGGAGAATTGCCTGATGATTAAACAGTTGGTAAGTCCCATCAACAGTTTTGAGCCTGAAACAATACGACATTTTATATTTTTTGTATCTATCAATGCCAAGTATATTGTAAAACAAATCCATCATTTTAGCTTCTGCCATAGCCACAAAAGACATGTCATCCGGATGAATCTGGTCTAAAATATCCTGAAATTTGGTAACTGCTGGTTCTAGCCCGTGTATGTCCTTTACACTTGGGCTTATATACTTGATCTCCCTATCAAAAAAATCAATAACATAAAAATAGAAAGGTCCATTACTGAAAATTGAGGTTATTATTTCATCCAGGTTGACATTTTCAAGACCACCTTGGGTCTTGGTGATAAACTGACTCGAATTATCCCAGACAGAATGCAATAATGTGGTATTTGGTTTCAAAACTTTATTGATGAAGAGAAGTAAATTATTAATATTTTTTCTTACCAATCAGGTAGTCCACCCAAGTATTGGGAACATGTAATTGATATATTGTTTTTGTTATTTAATATTGGTTTTTAGTTTTATGATATCAAATTCGCATTCTCAAACCAAACTGAAATGTACAATAAAAAAAATACCTGTAAATACTTAATATTAAGTATTTGTAAGTGATGAAAATCCTTCAATAAAAAAATGAATTTTGTGAAAAAAGCTTTCTGTTTGGATAAATCAGAGTACATTGACCCCGCCTCACCAGAAATAAATTTGCTGTAAAGTTCTGCATGTCTGAGTTTTAGATAATCGGCGAAAAGGGGTCAAATGGATTGGTTTATGCAAGTAGGCTTTAATCGCTTTTGGTATAGTTGATTCTTTTTCAAATAACCTGGCTTCAATAAATTTTTCGGCTTCCAGTTTCCTTTTAATTGCGCTCATTTCTCTTATCGTTTATGCTGGATTTACTTAGTAAATCTGAAATTTTCGGCCAGATATTCTCTGATGCCACTTTATAACCTTCAGCTAATGGATGCACACCATCCGGCATATTTAGCAATTTGTTTCCGGCCACGCCTTTTAAAAAGTCTGGAATAAATGCAATTTCAAATTCGACTGCTAAATCAGAAAATAGATTTGCATAAGCAGCAGCGTAACCAAGTGGAATCCAGGATGGAAGGGATAAACCAAGTAGCAGTATTGTAATATCAGGATTATACGATTGTACTTTTTTAATAATCTCCCTTATATTACTTGTTATTTCTGATGGGGGATATGCCCTTAAAAAATCATTAGCGCCGAGTTCGATAATAAATAAATCGATTGCTCCATTAAGTGTTTTTTCGAGTCTGTTCTTCGCAGAGCGTGTAGTGTCTCCACTAATACCGGCATTAATAACAGTGAATGGCAATCCAGCTTTTAGGATTTTTTGGTTAATTAATGCCGGTAAAGATTCGATATTTGGTGTTCTAAGCCCATAGCCTGCGCTTAAACTATCTCCAAAGAAAATAACTTTCTTCATTAAAGAAATTTGTTTTGGTAAGATACATCAAATGATAACTGCATATTAATCTTAGCTATTTCCGCCAGCGTTTCCAGCTAAATCTCCGCTTACATCTTCCTCATCATCAATTTCTCCGGTTAAACCGCGTTGTACATCGTTGTCTTCTTTTTGTTCTTGTTCGTTAGGACTTTTTCTCTCCTGAGATTTATCATCCTGTTTTTCTTGTTCTTTTGGGTCTGTATTCATGATAAATGTTTATTTGAGAACACTTTGTTTTATGAATGGTTTTGAAGCTTTTTTAAGGGTGTTTAATAAACCGAATAATTATAACGTAATGATTCCATAAAACGTTGATGTCGCTCGGAGTAATCAAGTCATTTCGGCTTTTAATAACAATGCGCTTCGGTCTAACCTGACCATCTCAATAGATTGATAGTTATGATGCTAAAAGTCCACTTTGGATTTTTTTAACTAGTCAATCCACCAGGGTATCGGTTGGGTACTAAAGCCGAAATGTCAAGTCAGTTAACCATCAAAAATATTATTATCCATTTCCTGAGTGCCACTCACCTCGCTTTCCGTTTAGCTGTAATTTTTTGCCTATAGCCTTCGGCATTAATTTTTCTCTGTCCTTTCTTAATTTCATCAACCTACCAAGCTCATCGTACTCTGTCATCTTGGTGTCTAGTTCTGCCATTCTCTTCAAATCAGCTATAAATTTATTGCTAATTTGAACCATTGCCGACCCAATCTCGTGTTAACGGAATAGTAAAGAATGAGTTTTTTCAAAAAAAAATATATCGTGATCATAATGAAGCTAATAAGAGCATTGAAATCATCATCGAAAACTACAATGAAAAAAGACCGCATGGCAGTCTGGACTATCTTACGCCTAGCAAAGCACATGACATGAGCGGGGAAATAAAAAAACGTTGGAAGCATTATCCTTACAAGAAAAAGGATATAGAAAAAGATCAAACGGAGACTGTTTGACTCAAACGAACAAAAATAAATAGGCTTTTCTTTTAATAATAAATTACGAATTGTACACTTGTAAAGTAATATCAGAATTACGAGAAATGAATGTAAACTTATTCCAGTATTACCACCTAGAAAATGTAAACTTATTCTAGTATTATATTTCAAAAACGACAAGTAAATTCAGGACGGTACAATCTGATTGAAATCTGTCCGTGGTGCAGCAAACTGGGGAATATGTCCTACACAGTCTTTAACCGAAAGATTAAAAAGGTCACGGAAAATTGCCGATCACTTATAAGGGTTGACGAGAGACCGGATGCCGGGATTGTCTGGGTTTGTGCACTTCCCAAAATTCAGACCATTTAAAAGTAGAATTCTAGACCGAGTTGATGATTTTGAGCCCCTCCCTAAAAACTAGCCAGATGAAACTAGAGAATTGGGCGTTATATTCAATGTTTCAATGAACTCATTCGGAGTGAAACCATCTAAGGAGCTATGTGGCCTGAAAGAGTTATATTCCTCACGCCATAGTTTGATTTTCTCTTTAGCATCATCCATCGATAGGAACCAGTTGGTATTTAAACATTCATCTCTGAAGCTTCCGTTAAAAGACTCAATATATGCATTATCTGTGGGTTTTCCTGGCCTTGAAAAATCTAATATCACTTGGTTATCATAAGCCCATTTATCCAATGCTTTTGAAATAAACTCACTGCCGTTGTCAACTCTTATTTTCTTAGGAATGATTCCTACTTTATTACGAATGGACTCTAAAACATCTACTACCTGATTGCCTTTTATTCCCTGATCCACATAAATTTCCATACATTTTCTGCTGTAGTTATCGACTATATTTAAGGTGCGGAATTTTTTGCCATCAAAGAGCTGGTCGGCTACAAAATCCATACTCCAGCATTCGTGTAAACTGGAGGCGGCTTCTCGATCCAGACGATGCGAACCAGCTCGGTTACGTCTTGGGCGTTTGCTTCTAAGATTAAGATTTTCAAGCTTATATAGTCGATGAACCCTTTTGTGATTAACTTTCCATCCCTCTCTTCTCAACAATGTTAAAATACGCCACATGCCGTAGCGTACCCTAGTTTCTGCAATTTCTTTGATTCTTAATGTGAGCATTCGATTATCCCTAGGTGTTGCCTGGTACAAAAAGGTAGTTCTTTTTTGTTCAACCACCCTGCATGCACGCCTTTGCGAAATGCGAAAGTCCTGGATTAAGCTTTTGGCCAGCTCCCTCAACTGAGCTGGCCTTAAAGCTTTTTTTTCAGTACCTCCTGTAGCATATGCTTATCTAAACTTAGATCTGCAACTAGCTTTTTTAGTAGTGAATTTTCCTCTTCCAATTGCCGTAACTTCCTTAGCTCAGTAACCCCTAAGCCACCATATTTTTTCTTCCAATTGTAGAAGGTAGCTTCACTAACGCCCATTTTTCTACATACTTCATTAACCGCTATTCCAGTTTCCGATTGTTTGATCGCGAACACGATCTGTGCTTCGCTGAACTTACTCTTTTTCATCGCAATTATTTATTTTAAGTTATTAATAATTGCCCGATTTTTCTACTTTAAAATGGCCACGTTTTTCGGGGGGACGTCAATTTGACATTTAGTGAAGGAACTATAGAATTTGATGCCAGAGGACGAGACTTATTCCAAAAAAGCTTTTTGGGAATAGCTTTTCATGGATATGATAACCAGACTTATGAATCTGTGTATTTCCGGCCATTTAATTTTAATTCTTCTGACTCTGTCCGTAAGATACATGCTGTTCAATACGCATTTGAACCTGAATTTGGTTTCCAGCAGCTTAGGGAAACACAAAAGGATAAATTCGAATCCGCTGTTATTCCGGTAGGTATAGATCCTACAGGTTGGTTTCATGTAAAAGTTGAGGTTAACAAAGACAAAGTAAAAGTTTTCATTAACGGATTCAAGCAAAGCTGTTTAGAGGTCAAAACTCTGAATCAGTTCCCGTTAGGGAAAAAAATAGGCATCTGGGTTGGTAACGATTCTAACGGTGATTTTGCAGATCTTAAAGTAACACAAAATTAGACGATCAAAATTTTAAACCTGAAGCTGAAAATTTTGCCATCGTCATGGGAAACGTGGTTGTAAGTCACAACGGCAGCCATTTGGTCATTACCGGAAATGTTATCGTCGGTCCTGATGGCAAACATTCCGGTATTCAGGAAAACATTTTGACCAGTTCCGATCAAACGCATAAGATTTTGCCAATCCTATCTGAGGTTAAAGAAAATCCTCCTTCCAAATCTTTTTTTACTTCAGAAAAAGTGAGCGGTACAGCTTTCAGTCGCCTGCTTGAACGTGTGCTTGGAGACGCCATATCGAAAGAAGCCCCGGGGCGTTATCAAGCTGGAAATAACACCAGCCGTTTAAAATAGAACATCCTTTTTTTGCTTAAGCGCTTTAATCAAATCTGTTTCAGGATAGCAGGTATTAAAAATAATATTTACCTCAGCACCAGTTTTTTACCATGTTCGCTATTGCAGATGCGAATGCTAAAATTATATTTGCGCCATGACCGTCACCGTACTGCCAATTTTTGAGACCGAATTCAAGCCACAGAAATCCTTGGCCAAGATTATGAATGAGCGTTTAGAGAGAATAGCAAAAGAGCTTCAAACGCAGCATTTAAAATCCCTTTACGGACGCGGCTTTTCTACTGACGACCTGATTATCTACCTTAGTTACAATCCCAAATATAAAATTCGCTATTGCATAGTCAATGACGTACCTGCAGATATCCAGTATTTCGTAGCCGAATTATGCGGCCGTTTAGGCTTTATACTGTGGAAAAGAATATTGGTCGAATATAGCACATAGGTTTGCGTAAAAAATACAAAGGCGTCATACACATAGTCAATAGCGTCCCAGCTTATTTGTAAACTTTGGAGTAAATACAGGGGGAGCACTGTTACAGCTAAGGATATCCAGTGTAAAGCGTTAAAGTACGTCGCCTGTTTTTCACTAAGGAAACGTTATATCTCTTTGCAGAAATATTTAATTTGTGGTTGAAGGAAAGGAAGCGAGTTATTCCTTTGTAACATCCCTGGAAGAATAGAAATTTCTGACCGTGTTTTATTATATTTGAATAGACCAAATATAAGTTTCAGAACAGCAACACTTTTCTGATCCTTACCGAACAATCCAGTATTGCCTTATGACACAACGCTCGCTTTATTTTGAAAGTAATCCATTCAGGCTTTGCGTGATATTTGTTATCGGTTTACTTTTCCTCATAAATCCCTTTTCAGTATCAGCCCAATCCGATAGCCTTAAAAAAGTACTCATTGAGGTATTGCAGAATAAAGTGAGTTTCGATGTTAAAAAAAGGCAATCCATTGGCAGATTAAAGCAGAGACTTAAAAGAAATTACCACGATATTAATTTACGCTACCAGGGTTATCTGGATCTTTTTAATGCCTATAAATCTTATATACATGATTCGGCATATATTTATTCCAGTAAGGCAGCTGATTGCGCCTACCAGATGAAAGACAAGCAAAAAATAAACTATTCCAAAGTTAACCTGGGCTTTGTTCTGATCTCTTCAGGTATGTTTAAAGAAGGCCTTGATACTTTGCATAGTGTAAATCCTAATTTTCTGAATTCCCGTCAGCAATTCGAATATTATTTTCTGATGGCAAGAAGCAACTTCGATCTCACGGATTATAATAAAATCCACGATTTCAGCGAACATTATAAATCAAAAGGCTTAAAGTACTGCGATACCATTATAAACAGCTTTCACAAAAACTCTTACGAATATTTATCAGGTAAGGGTTTAAAACTACTTCGCAGTAAACAATACCAGGCGGCAATCGCGCCTTACGAACAGATGCTCAGCATGAAATCCAGTTATCAGGACAGTGCCATCAATTACAGCTGCCTGAGTTATCTGTATTTCAGCGTAAAGAAACCGGATTTAGGTTTGACCTATTTGTTTAAATCTGCAATCATAGACAATACCCATTCTATAAAAGAGTCGTTAGCACTGGTTAACCTGGCCAAATATCTGTATGGAAAGGGGAGTGTAAAAGAAGCTTTTAATTACATTCATAACGCCATTGAGGATAATAATTTCTATGGTGCAAAGCAGCGAAAGGTTGAAATTAGTAACATACTCCCGATCATTGAAAAAGACAAAATAAATGATATCGAGAAGCAAAAACGCTCACTTTTAATCTATGCCTCAATCATCACGGGACTTATCATGCTCCTCATTTATTTCGCAAGCAAGACTTTCAAGCAATTAAAGAAAATTAGAATTGCAGATAAGCTTATCATCGAAAAAAATCAAGATTTAAATAAGGCTAATGATGAGTTGCTTAAAATAAACACTTCACTTGATGTAGCCAACCGCTCCCTCACCAGGACAAACCGTAAGCTTGATGAGGTTAATTTGATAAAAGAAGAATATATCGGACATTTCTTTAATATCAATGCCGATTACATAGAGAAACTTGAAAGACTTAAAAGAAGCCTGGAGAAAATTGTGCACTTAAAGCAATACCAGGAATTGCAGCATGTCATCACTCGGTTGAATACCAGCACAGAGAGGGAACATTTTTTTCAGCGTTTTGATGAGGTTTTTTTGAATCTTTTTCCTGATTTTATCCAGGAATTCAATGCCCTGTTCTCAGACGAGGATAGAACTCATCCTAGTGCAGGACAGTTGTTGAATAAAGAACTCAGGATTTTTGCACTAATCCGGCTTGGCATAGATGAAAATGAAACCATTGCCAAAATCCTTAATTATTCAGTGAATACCATATACACCTATAAGACCAAGGTGAAGAATAGATCTCTTGTGGCAAATGAGGCCTTTAAGGAAAAAATTATGAGCATCCGAACGGTGAAAAGCGAATTCCCTTTGGAAGGTTAATGCCCATCCCAATCATTCCTCTCTCATTAAGGTTTTGGCCTTGCCTTGACTACTGAGGAAATTCAGAAGCTTCAGTCATAGTTCCTACAAGAGCGTGTACATTTTATTTCTCCTCTCACGCTTGCAAAATTGCCAATAAACCGTGCTTCTAGCAGTCAAAAGTTGCTATTGTTCTGTGATTTACATCCAATATATCTATATATTTCTATAGTATAATTAAATATAATATCCTGATAATCAATATTTTGTATTGATTTTAGTGTTTTTATTTTTAATATTCACCCTTTCTCGTCTTGCGATTGCTTTTAAACTCCTCTTACTTTGATTTGTGATCACTGGAAGCCATTTCAGTCTCCAACTAACCAAATACTAATCAAAAATTATGATGAGAAAAAATTACTTTTTTTATTCTTTTAAGTATGGACTTTTCCTGCTATTCCTATTCACTTTTAGTCTAACTTTTGCTCAGCAATCGGTCTTTAACGGACGAATAGTTGATGAGAATAATGACCCTTTGGCTGGGGCGACCATTCAGGTCAAAGGAACGAGTCAGCGAACGACGACCAATTCGAAAGGAGAATTTCAACTTTCCTTAAATCAGAACGCACTTACGGTTCAGGTAAATTACATGGGCTATGATGCCGCCGAGCGCACTCTGGTTGGCGGTAAAACAGTTGTCATTCAGCTTAGACCAGATGCCAAATCATTATCAGACGTTGTCGTAGTGGGTTATGGCACAGCCAAAAAATCGGATGTTACAGGTGCGGTTGCAAGCATTAACAGCAAAGATTTTAACCAGGGTGCTATTACCAGTCCTTTGCAGCAGATCGCTGGAAAAGCAGCAGGCGTGGTCATCACACAAACCGGTAGTGAGCCGGGGAGTGCCCCAAATATCAAAATCAGGGGCATCACTTCAATCCAGGGTAATAATAACCCATTGGTCGTTATTGATGGTGTGCAGGGAGATGTCGGGTTTTTAAATCAGATCCCACCAACAGAGATCCAGAGTATTGAGGTGCTTAAAGATGCTTCTGCAACTGCTATTTATGGTTCGCGTGGTGCATCCGGTGTGTTAATTGTAACGATGAAAAAGAGCAGGAATGGTACCTCTATTGAGTACAATGCGAATTCATCTGTTGATGTGGTGACCAGGCAGCTGGAAATGCTTTCGGCAGCGGAATGGATTCAGCAGGCGGCAGCCCGCGGTATCCCGGCATCATCGAATTTTGGGGCGGAAACGGATTGGTTTGGTCTTTTGACTCGTAATGGTACGACGCAAAACCATACACTTACCCTTGGCGGAAGTAGCGACAATTTCTCTTACCGGGCCTCACTTGGCATGGTATTACAAAATGGTATTGTCATCAATTCCGACAATCAGCGCTTTATTGGCCGCATTGAAGCCACCCAGAAAGCATTGGACAATAAACTCTCCATTACAATGACCTTAAATGGCACTAATGCACAGAACAATGGAAGTCCTGGCTCCATTGGAAGGGCAGCTTTTACCTCCAATCTTATTTCCAATGCCTATATATCCCGGCCAACGGATCCAGTGTATAAGGCAGATGGAAGTTACTTTACCGACCCGAATTTATTTCAGCCACTAAATGTTTTAGCCGCTGCAAACAGTATCATCAGCGAATCTGAAAATAACCGCTTGCTCGGTTCTATGCGCATCAATTATAAAATAATCAGCGGACTATCTGCTGAGGTATTTGGTAGTTGGCAGAAAACAAATGGAACATCCGGAAATTACACACCTGCAATTTCAACAGTTGCGGCAGCGATAGACCAGAAAGGTTATGCAAGTGTAAATAACAATAATTCAGATTACAAGCTAATGGATTTCCAGTTAAATTATAGTAAAGACTTTGGAGACCATCATTTTGATGCCGCTGCGGTTTACGAATGGCAGGCGCAGATGGATTCGGGCAGCGGAAGTGCAGCCAGAGGCTTCGTTAACGATTTGGCAACTTATAACAACTTAGGTTTAGGAGATTTCTCAAAAGTTCAGGCTGGTGATTATTCATCTTACCGCAATCAGAGAAGAACGGTCTCGGTATTGGGCCGGGTTAATTATTCCTATAAAGACAGGTATCTCCTGACAGCCAATTTTAGAAGGGACGGGGCGACAGTATTCGGTGCAAACCATAAATGGGGAAATTTTCCTTCGGCATCCTTAGCTTGGAAAATCGACCAGGAACCGTTCATGAAAAATCAGAATATTTTCACTGTATTGAAGTTAAGAGGAGGTTTTGGGATTACCGGAAACCAGCAGCCACTGAATGTGTTGCAATCGCTACAGATTGTACAAGGTTCAGGAACAGTATATTTTGCCGGAAATGTGCAAACCAACTTCAGGGTTACCCAGAATGCAAATTCAGATTTGGAGTGGGAACAGAAAAAATCAACCAACATCGGTCTTGATTTGGCATTATTAAAAGGCAGGTTAAATGGAAGCTTTGATATTTATAAAAATGTTACCGATAAGCTATTATATGGATATACCGTTCCTCAACCACCTTTTCCAACAGGCTCAATTCAGGCCAATGTCGGCAGTATTCAGGGTAGAGGTGTGGAGATGGCGTTGAATTATGATCTTATCAGTAACGCCTCAACCAGATTAACGCTTGGTGGAAACGTAACGCTAATGGACTCTAAGGTGCTTAACTTGAGCGGTTCTCTGAACGGGGTTCCGCTGATTACTAACAATGTCCCTTATGGTGGACAGAATGCATACTTAGTTGTCGGTCAAGCTATAGGTTCTTTTTATATCTTACAGCACGGAGGGGTGAGTGCGAATGGCACGCAAATCATTGTCGATCAGGATAAAAATGGAAGAATTGATGCAGGTGCAACTAGCCCTGATAGAATTTTTGCAGGACAGAGTCAACCTAAATATACTTTCGCATTTACGCCGAGCTTTAGCTACAAAAACTTCGATGCATCGGTATTGGTCCGCGGATCCGGCGGCAATAAATTGTTCAATGCACTTCGTTCTAACCTGAGTTTTTTAGAAAACCTTGGTAAATCCAATCTGTTGCGTAGCGCTATTAATGATAACCTTTTCACCTCGGCTTATCCGCTGGCATCCGACTATTGGCTGGAGGATGGAAAATTTATCCGACTGGAAAATGTAAATCTGGGTTACCGTATTCCGACAACAAAATCAAAACACATCAGTGCTGTACGTTTCTCGCTTACTGGACAAAACTTATTGTTAATTACCAAGTATTCCGGCATTGACCCTGAAGAGACCGGTGGCGACAATGGGATTTATCCAAGGGTTAGAAATATTGCTGTTGGTCTAAACATCATTTTAAAATAGAATACCATGAAAAAAATAATAATCACCACTATAATCGCTGCAGGTTTGATGGCAAATAGCTGCACAAAAGTTGATGAAAATGTATACGATAAATATACTGCCGGTCAGTTCTTCGCAGATCCTAAAGGACCTGATATTGCGCTAGCCAGCGTATATGCCCGAATGCCCCAGTTCGGCGGCGGGGACAACGGCTATTATGATACAAATAATATGTGCACCGATGAGCAGGTTGTCCCACATAGAGTAAGCGGAGACTGGGGACCAGAGAATGCCTGGTTATACACCCGGGCCTGGACGCCTGCTCTGGGTCAGATAAACAACACTTGGAATGCCTGCTACAACTCGATATACCTGGCCAACCTTGCCGTTGAACAGCTGGAAAAAGCTAACGCACCGGCAGCAAAGCTTGCCGAGGTCAAAATATTGCGTGCATGGTTTTATTACCTGCTTATCGATGATTTCGGAGATGTGCCTTTTTATACAGATAACAACATTACGACCGCTCAGCTGAAAACCCAGACCAGAACGCAGATTTTTAACTGGATAGTTGGAGAAATTACAGCGAATGCAGATATTTTGCCCGAAACTAAAGGAGGCATTTTTTACGGCCGCTTCAATAAATGGGCAGCCTATACTTTTCTGGCCAAAATGTACCTCAATGCTGGGGTTTACACTGGAACGGCTAAATGGGCTGAATGTCTGGCGGCCTGTACAAAAGTGGCATCCGGTGGTTATTCCCTTCATCCAGGGACAGCAAATGCTTCGAGTCCATTGGGTAACAGATACTTCGAGTTATTCGGAGACACCTGCCCGGATGATGAAACTATATTGGCCATCTGGTTAAAAAGAAACGTTATCGGAAATAATGTTTTAGCGCTCAGGAGTGTGAATGGACCGAATGGCGTAGCAATGTTCGGTTTTGCAGGATGGAATGGTACAATAGTACCAGAGGAAACCTATAATAAATATGCTTCAAATGATATTAGAATAAAACAGTTTTTAATTGGCCCCCAACCGGGAGGGGTTACCTATACACCAAAAGTTACCTCATTGATTAATCCTGGTGCCGGCATTACTGAAGGCGTCAGAGGGGTAAAATTCTACCCTGTAGCCCCAAATGATGGAAGCGGCAGTTCAAATGATTTTCCGATCTACAGGTATGCAGACGTATTACTTATGATTGCTGAATGCCATGTTCGTTTGGGTAATGCAGCAGCTGCAAAACCTTTCATCGATCAAGTTCGGATTAGGGCCGGCATTGGCGCCTTGGCCTCAAACCCTACATTGGAGAATATTTATGATGAGCGGGGTTTTGAATTGAATTGGGAAGGTCACCGCAGGCAGGATATGATTCGGTTTGGAACTTTCACCCTGGGGCACGGACTGGTTCCAGCGGTAGATGCACACTGGCAACTGTTTCCAATACCTACGGCAGCTATGAATGCAAATCCAAATTTAAAGCAAAATCCAGGATATTAATGACCATTAAAAATAACCAGAAAGAGTCTTAAGGCACTTTCTGGTTAAATAAAACTTAAACAGGGAACATGAATAAAAAACGATTGATACAATTTCTTGCAGTATTTTACACGCTGACATTACCCTTACTAAGTTTCGCTCAGGACAAGGCCTACCCGGCTCAATATGGCAAACCTTTTAAAGGCGTTTCAGATAGGGCGGACGTCATGCTTTATCAGGTCAATACCCGCGCTTTTAGCGAAAGCGGCAATTTCGCAGGCGTTACTGCCAGGCTTGATAAGATAAAAGATTTGGGGATTAACGTAATTTACCTTATGCCTATATATCCCGTTGGTAAGCTTAAAGGTGCCAATTCACCTTATGCCACCATGAATTATGATGAGGTCGGAAAAGAATTTGGAACGCTGCAAGATTTGAGAAACTTAGTTGATGGTGCCCATAAAAGAAACATCGCGGTGATGCTGGACATCGTAGCCAATCACACCTCTTGGGATCACCCATGGATTGAAAAGCCAGGTTATTACCTTCGCGACAGTACCGGAAACATTAAATATCCGGAAACCTGGCGGGATGTGGCCCAACTGGATTTCCGCAACCAGGAACTTCGCCAATCTCTGATTCATTCCATGAAATCATGGGTTTATAAAGCCAATATTGATGGCTTCCGCTGTGATTATGCAGATGGCCCTCCACTTGATTTCTGGAAGCAGGTGAACGATAGCCTGAAGACTATAAAAACGCATAAACTTTTAATGTTAGCTGAAGGAAGCAGCCCTAAATACCTGAGCGCTGGCTTCGATTATTTTTTTGGATTCAATTACTTTGGAAACCTTAAAAGCATTTTCGCCAAAAATAAATCTGTTAAGTCAATTGATGTTCTCAACGAACGTGATTACAGAGGTGCACAACCAGGGCAGGCGGTCGTACGCTACCTTACGAATCATGATGTAAACGGGTCAGACGGAACCCCCCTTGATTTATTCGGCGGAAAACACGGCTCCATGGCCGCTTTTGTGGTCACCGCTTACATGAAAGGCATCCCAATGATTTACAATGGACAGGAAATTGGAACACCCTTTCGACTGACTTTTCCTTTTACAGGCAAGCGCATTGATTGGTCGCTCGAAAAAGCTAACCAGGATGTGCTTGCAGATTACAAAAAAGTAGTGTCTTTCTGGAATAAAAGTAAAACTGTCCGCACAGGTACACTCGTTTCCTACAGCAGCGACGATGTTTGTGTTTTTACCAAAACCCTGAATGGACAAAGCGTTCTGGTTGTTTCCAACTTAAGAAATAAGCCTTTAGAATATAGCGTTCCTGGTTCAATAACGGGAAATTGGAAAGATGCTTTCAGCGGCTCTAAGACTAATTTGACAGAAAGTCTGAAGCTGGAGCCTTATCAGTATATGGTACTTCAGAAATAATGCCTGATCCTAATCAATAATCTCAATCACAATGTATAAGAAGATAATAAAACTATTGGTGTTGGCCGTTTTTTTAAGCGCAACACAAGCTTTTGCTAAAATATCAATTAACAGGATAGAACCGCAAAACTGGTGGACAGGCATGAGAAAATCCGAGTTCCAGATTCTGGTTTATGGACCAGGCATTGGCAGTACCAAAGTGAGCCTGAATTATCCAGGGGTAACTTTAAAACAGGCTGTAAAGGTCGAAAATCCCAATTACATATTCCTTTACATTAACGTTGCTAAAAATGCAAAATCCGGAACCGTTCCCATTACTTTTTCAGATGGTAAAGAAAAGTTTATCTACAGCTATCCTTTAAAATCCCGTCTGGATAACAGCGGTGCTTTAGGATTTAATGCTTCAGATGTATTGTATTTGATAACACCTGATAGGTTTGCGAATGGAAATAAGGCGAATGATAACTGGGATAGCGTATCGGTAAACAGAAAGAGCCCGAATGCGCGTCATGGAGGTGACTACCAGGGGGTAAGGCAGAAACTGGATTATTTGAAAGACTTGGGTATCACAACAGTATGGCTAAACCCTATCCAGGAAAATAAAATGAGGGGAGGCTCTTACCATGGATATGCCATAACTGATTTCTATCAGTCTGATCCGCGTTTTGGAGGAAATGAAGAGTTTAGAGCGCTAACCAAAGCCACTCATGATAAGGGAATGAAGATGGTGATGGATATGGTACTCAATCATTGCGGAAGCTCACATTGGTGGATGAAGGACTTGCCATCAAAAGACTGGATAAACAATGATGGCGTTTTTCTTCAGACCAATCACGCAACCGTTTCTGTAATGGATGTTCATGCCTCAGAGAGCGAACGCAATACATTTCTTAATGGATGGTTTACCCGGGGAATGCCTGACCTGAACCAAAAAAATCCACATCTGGCAACGTATCTGATTCAGAATAGTATCTGGTGGATAGAGTATGCCCGCATTGATGGCATCAGACAGGACACCTATTCTTATATGGATTTTGATTTCCTGGCGAGATGGAATAAGGAAGTATATGATGAATATCCCTCATTTAATATCGTTGGAGAAACCTGGTATAATAAAAAAACTTCGCCGGCATGGTGGCAGGCAAATTCTATATTAAGCAAGAAAAATCCTAATTTGAAAACCCCGATGGACTTCTCACTCACTTTCGCTATGCAGAAGGCATTCGACGGAGAAACCGATAATGGTTATTTAGGAGATATCTTTGAAGATGTAGCGCAGGATTTCGTATACGCAGACCCTTATAATGTCTTGACCTTTCTAGATAACCATGATCTTGGGCGTTTTAGCAGGAAAGAAGATAAAGATTTAAAGAGATATAAGCAGGGACTGGCATTTTTACTTACCATGCGAGGCATTCCCCAGATTTATTACGGTACAGAAGTATTAATGATTGGTACTAAAGAAGATGGCGATGGCCGTTTGCGTGTGGATTTTCCAGGCGGATGGCCTGAGGATAACAAAGATGAATTTACCAGAGACGGCAGAAGTGAAAAGCAGAATGAAGCCTGGGATTATCTGCAGAGACTTCTTCAGTGGAGAAAGACCAGTGAAGCGGTAACGAAGGGTAAAATGATCCACTATGCACCAAAGGACGGGATATATGTCTATGGACGAATAAAGGACAGCCACCGGGTAATGGTCATTTTAAACAGTTCCTTAAAAGACCAGGAAGTGAAAATGGATAGATTTCGCGATGTTATCAAAGACTTCACTTCAGGAAAAGACATTATAACCGGCAAAGAATTTTCATTCAATCAGGCTATATCCATACCTACAAAAGGACAGTTTATTTTGGAGCTGAACAAATGATACAAGGATTTATCGTCTTATAAATAATTATGTTAACTCAATAATATATTGTGGGAGATTCGAAGCTACCCATAAATTTGGTTATGATCATGGGGTTTGCCGGATGGCTGCCCCTTATCATTTTAAATTCCAGTTTAATGAATATTCAAATTGAACAGCAGTTAAATAACTGGGGAAGAGTTATCTTTATCAGTAGTGAATCGGGCATTAATATTACTGTGAATATGATGGAGACACAGGTCAGGTAAGCGTGGCGGAGGATGCCTTTTATCTATATGAAACCGTTTTTTTCTCTTTTCGATAGTTTCAGCTTTTCAAATGGTAGCTGAAACCGTTCTCATCAAGGAGATGTATAATTTTCTGGTATGTTTTCTCATTGCATGGCGAATTACATTCGATTTTTTGTGAAGAGATCATTACCAATCAACATTCAAGTGGCTAAGGGTGTTTTTGCAGCTATGCCCACTTAACTTTTAATCTTTCTGGCATCCGGGCGGGCTATCCGCTCATACGCTTGCAAGGCCTTACCCTCCGGGCCGGTATCCGCTGCTATCCCTGATGCGGCTGGTTCTGTAAATCAGCTATTCTTTATTTTTCTGGCGAAACGGACAAAAAAGGCTGCGAATCTCGCATGCCCCGCTTGCTGCGTACGCATAATGTTTCCGCTCCGCGGAACCACCCTCCGGGACTTATAGTACTCCGCCGCTAAGGGGCACTGCGGATGCTCCGGCTTTCTTTTTTTCCGTTTTTTCTTTTGAAAAATTTCTTGGAGGGCGGTCGGAAAGGAAACATAAATCAAATTATTTACTTAAAAACCGTAAAGATGGAAATTACAGGAAGATTGACCGCTGATGCAGTGGTGAAAAATGTCAAAGAAGACAAAAAAGTGGTAAACTTTACCATAGCACTGAACGACAGCTACCGTTCGGGGGACGAACGTAAAGAGATTACCACGTTCATTGAATGCGCCTATTGGAGAAATGAGGGGATAACTGAGTTTTTAAAGAAAGGGAATTTAGTACAGGTCTACGGGCGTATCGGAGTGAACGCCTATATGTCGGGCAACAATGAGCCGAAAGCCTCGATTACTTTCCATGTTTCGGAAATCAAACTTTTCGGCGGTGGTAGCCAAAATGCTCCCGCAACTAAAAAGGTGGAAACCGCAAAAGCCGTACAGGAAACAGCAAAGGACGGCATCGAGGACATTGAGGGCGATCTGCCTTTCTAAGCATTCATCAGTAATCATTCATTTTAAAAAAAAATCATCATGGCACATAACTTAAATTATAATAGCAGTACAGGCAAACACAGTTTTTTCTCGGTTAAGGAAAAAGCATGGCACGGATTGGGCACAATCGTGCAGGATTACCCCACATCAGCAGAAGCGATGAAATTCGCGGGACTGGATTACACCGTCGAAAAAAGACCACTCTTTACCCTGGACGGCTCGCAGATGCAGATTGAAAAGGAACTGCAGGGGGAGGGCATCGGCTTGAACCCGCAAAAGGATATTGCCGTGCCGAATTACGCCGCAACCGTGCGCACGGACAATGACGTGGTTTTGGGTGTGGTCGGCAAGGATTACCATGTCGTGCAGAATGTGGATGCGTTCACCTTTTTTGACAGTATCGTTGGCGGTGGGGATGGCATCCGGTATGAAACCGCAGGCGCACTCGGAAAGGGTGAACGCATATTCATTACCGCCAAGCTGCCCGATTATATCCGTGTCGGAAAAGTTGACCTTATTGAGCAGTATTTGTTTCTGACTACTTCGCATGACGGCTTCGGCAGTATTACAGCCGCCTTTACGCCCGTGCGCATCGTGTGCAACAACACACTCAACGCCGCCATGAAAACAGCACGCAATGCCATACGCATCCGCCATTCTTCGGGCGCATCGGACAGGCTCTCACAGGCGCATACCCTTATGGGCATATCCTCGAAACTTGGTGAGCAGCTTGGCGAAATCTTCAACCATTGGAGCAAAATCCGCATCAGCGATCCCGAGGTTAAAAAACTAATCCAGCTTGCGATGGCGCCAAACAGGGAGGTGCTCGCAAAACTCGAACAGGGCATAGAGGATGAAGCATCCGCCTGTTATCGTAATATCGTAGAGGACGTCTACAGCTATGCGATGGGCAATCCCTCCCAAACTTTAGACACCACAAAGGGAACGGTTTTCGGTGCTTACAATGCCGTAACGGGATATTTTCAGAACGTGCGCAAATTCAAGGATAATGATGCCAAGTTCCGCTCCATTACTGAGGGCACAGCAAGGCAGCGGGCGCAGACCGCATTTGACCTTTGCTCAAATTTCTCAAAAACCAGCCAGATCATATTGTCCAAAAATTAAACCATCGGGGCAGGCCCACCCTGCCCCTAAAAAAATAAACACCATGAGCATTCTATCTGAAATCTCCGAGCGCAAGGCTGTTTTGGAAACCGCCAAAATCCTCCGCCATTTTGAAAGGTTTGATCTGCTTCTGCTCTCCGCACCCGATGCCCAGGATTTACGCAGGGCAGAGAACCTGTTAAAGGGCATCATCCAAAACAATGGTTATGCCATCCGCTACAGCAAGAAACGTGGCACGGCAATTTTAAAACTTAAACCCTAATCACATGAAAACCAATTTTTTTAGGATGCTCTACCGTCTCAGTCCCAAAGGGGAATGGAGGATAAGCATCGCGAGCAAGGAAACACAGATGGTGCTTTCGATCCGCCTGTCAGATGATGACCTTGGCAAGAATATCCCGCCAATGTTGCTGTCGGGAACGCCCGAAGAACTTGACGAGGGTTTTTATGACAGCATGGAAAAGCCCGTCGAACTCACAACCTCGCTGTTCCTCAACCTTGCCGAATATAACCAAAGCCTCGCAAAGGCGCAGGCGGCAATCAGGGAAAAAGCAGGGGCGAAGCCTGCAAAGAGCGCAGATAACACCTCCACCAGTGAAAATAAGAAATCAGCTTTCGAGGATGCAATAAAAAAGGTGCAGGAAATGAGTGCCAACTGCAAATATGCCGATGCGCTCGCCATTCTGCCCCTCACGGAAGATTATCCCGATAAGACAGGCGAACTTGAAAAACTCAGAATCGAACTCGAAAGAAAGAACACACAGCTTAGTTTACTTTAAATCACAAACCCATGTTATCCGCCAGTATTTTAAAAAGGGTTTTTCTGCACAAGGTGCAGGAAAACGAAATTCCACTATCAGACCCCAATACCGCCCTGTCACCCGGGGAGGTCATGAATTTTTATTCGGGGACATATCCATCACTCACCACCGCGAGGGTAGAGGGTCCCGAAATCGTAAACGACAGCATCCAGTACCGCTTCATCACCACCCTCGGCACTAAAGGTTAAACCCATGAAAAACAAAGCAAAATGTATAGCCACCAAACCACACGCCAACCATTGGCATCTGCACCAGTCGCTCGGCAGTTTCGTCCGCTCGCTAGACCGCAGAAAGGATGCATCGGAAACGCTTGCCCAAGACCCAATATCAAAAGCCATGCCCTCGCCCTTAGCGTTCCAAAACCTGCTTTTTTAAGAAAGGCGCATCCGCCAAAAACAGGCAGACCTCATGCGGAACTTAAAAGATACCGAAAGGTGGAAAATGGGTTTTCCGCTTCCCTTTCCAACCTATGCACGCTCTATGGATTGGCTCAACCTAAGTTGGAGGGACTGTTCCCGATGAATATCCAAAAGGCTTTTTCCTCCCTCAGCGCGGAACTGGAAGAAAAGGACAGGGACTTAAAGCTTCGCATCATGCAGGATGAAAACGGCAGGGTGAGCCTTGCCACCCTAAAAACGTTCAATACCAAAACCACGCTGTATTATTTGCCGCTTGATAAGCTTTGGGAACTGATGAAGAAACGGGATCGCAAACCCGAATCCGCACTCCTGCTGTCCATGCTGTCCTACCTCTATCAGGTTGCAGGCGTTCCCCATTACTGCGAAAATTACGCCTACCTTGGTGAAATCTATGAAATGGTTGCAGACTGGGAAGCCGGGCAATCTGAAGAGGGTGACCAGGAAGATGAAAATTACCGCAAGGCTCTTGAACAGCATTATTCGCTCCTGTATTCCGCAGGGGGGATTCTCCTTTCACTAATGGCGGACGGCAAAAACCTACACCGTTTTTCGGGCAGGGTTCGCCGCTTCCGCCCGAGGGATGAAACGGGAGAATTCCTGCATGCCTGCGCAAGGGGACTGCTGAAACTTTACCTAAAATTTCCACGCCGTTCCATCATGGATCGCATGGCAGAGCCTGTCCGCGAAGATACGGACGACAGGGTGGTACGTGCTGACCAGTACATCAGTTTTTACTGGAGTGGTAACGACTGCATCATTGAGAACGTAATGGAATACGTCAACTGCGAACTTAATGAACTCTGCGAAATGGAAGAACCCCAAAGCATCCAGTATTTTGATACGCCGCAGTCTAGGGAAAACCATAACTTTTCCTTTGAAGAAACGTTTTTCTGCCTGCTTAATGACCTCACCGATATTTTAAACGACCTGCAATGAAAGACATCACCCAACTTTTTGCCGAAAGCTATCTGCCCGTAAAGGCATTGCTTTTCTACTGCTCCAATGTGGACAGTTCCTGTTATGTCGAAAGCCATGACCTTGATGCGCAGGGCAGGGCAACAAACGTGCATCCGCTTAATTTTAGGGAATGCGCCGAACTCGCCGAAAAACTCCGTGCGGGCGAAAATAAAAAAGATATTTTCCTCCACCATAAAAGCCTTTTGCCCGAAAGCCTGCTTTGGTATGCTCCGCAAACCGGAGGCGGCGCAATGTGGCATACCCCGAAAATGAAAGCCAGTCTTTTCTTTTCATCCTACCTCGCCATACCCGACGGGCAGGCATCCCTGCCACCATTGCTCTGGAAAGCATCAAAAGAAGCACTGCAGGTTTGGGCATTGCAGGGGGAGGGCAGACCGCAGGCAGATACGCCGCTTTTCCATGCTCCCTTTTTTAACCTCTATGGCGATGCCCGTGTCTGCATGGGCAATGTCCGCATTCTTTTGCCCAAGGACTGTTGCCTAATAGAGTTCATCAGCCTTTGGGAAAAATATTTCTTCGCCAGTCATTTCTCGCATCTTTTGGTCGATACCTCGCCCGTGAAAATGAACATTGTTCAGTTGTGGCAGGATTTGATAAATACGGGAAAGGACTTCCCGATAAACCAGCTTAAAAAATCACCGCTAAAACTTAAAAACCTGTTGCCATGAAAACCATAAAAGAAAAAATACACATCGTTGCGCCTTATCTGCTTAATTGGAAAAACCAGAGAAGATTGACCCCGTCTCACCGGAAATAAATTTGTTATAAATAATTGGTTGCCATCTTGTTATCGAATTGGCGGAAAGGGGTCAAATTAATTGGTTTGTCCAAGAAGTCACGATAGTGTGCTAAAGCTCTTAATAAAGATTTCACATATAAACACACCCATCACAACGTATTATGTGATGAAAGGCTTCAGGAATAAATAGGTCATCAGTATTGGCCTAATCGAATCTTGTGATCGTCACTAAATATTGAAGTCTATTGGGGAACTAAGAATGTATATTTGTATAGCTGCTGGTGTATAAAGGGAATTTAAAGTGTCTAGAATCTCACAGTTGGTCAGGAGTGCCTGTTTAAGTCTGGGAAAATTAATGGCAGCTTGATAGGATTTTTAAGCTTGAGGATATCCAGGCTCTTACAGTCGCGATTTGAGCATTTACTCGCAAATTGTATACTTTCATACTTAGATTCTAGTGATCACAATGACCTATATCCAAATAGGTAATATAGTTCCTGTTTAATATTATTTATTAAATTAAAAGTCTTGCAAATTTTTATGCAAAATTGATTTAATCTGGTCGGAATTTCACTGAAATGGTAGTAAAAAATATGCTTTTTGATCCGCAGAAAAATGATTCAAATATGTATCAAAATTTATATTTTCTAATACACTGACTAATAGTGTCTTAGTGAAACGTTTATGATTTAAATATGCGGTTTTTTACCGGTTTTTTATCGCTATTTTCCAGCACAGAAATTCAATATGTTTGACTATCAGATAGTTACAATGTTTTTTCTTGTTTCGTATATGCTCATTTATTTTTATAAATCATTGATTTACAATGATTTATACTTAATATATCGGAAAGTAAACCACAAAGCGTTACTTTACAAGTAGCATTGTTTTATGAGAAGGTAGTCATCATTATTTTAAATTTTATAATGACAAATTTCGCTTACAAATCTGTATTATAATTTTATGGTAAAAACGAACTTAATTGATAATTTCCAATGCTCTATTTCGTACTAAATCAAAATCTAGAGGATTAATAATAGATGCATCTACATTTTGAGGAAGGTTTAGAAACTTAGATTTCGATAAATCACTCATTATAATAATAGGAATATCTGCAAGGGCGAGATCAGGCCATGGAATTTTTAACATAACACCATTATTAGATAAGGAAAATTCCATATTCATAATAATTAAGCTGGGATTTATCCAAGAAACGGTCTCTCTAAATTTTGAAACATTATACAGTAATGTTACTTCAAAACCTACTTCCAATAATAAATCAATCAATTCTACATTTGGCAAATAATCAATTACGAATAATATGCTGTTTTTCATTACATTGATATTTATATAATACAATTTTAACTAATAAATAATACAAATTGATCTGATTTTTTGTTTTTTTTTTGATTAATTGTTTGATGAACTATTTCAAAAATCGCTAATCAGCAGTCTACATTTTTAAATAGTGTGTAAATCATTATTATCTTGATAAGAATTATGATATTTTAATTTGGATAACGAACCAGATTTAGTCATTAAGGCCACATAGCACAATTTGTTATATTATATCACAGTTTTTCTTATTACTAGAATTTTTCAAGTTTAAATAAAATACCATCCAACTATAAACTCTAATCAATAAATTCTAATTATTTTATAAAGCTGTTTATAAGCAAGGCATTGTTATATTTTATTTTTGAAAATGTAACAATGCCTTTATCAATGTAAAAAAATAAGAATGTTTAATAATTTGCAGAGATTGTAGAATCAGCGAATTAGGGAGTTATTAAACTATAAATGAATGAAAGCTATAGTCTATCTAAACAAAAAATATAACTAAATAAATGGGCGAAAGAAGCTTGACAAAAAAAACTCATTATCCAATTCTTGATGGATTACGTGGTGTAGCCGCAATTATTATTGTTACTTTTCATCTTACAGAACCATTAGCTACAGGGCATTTAGATAACCTGGTTAATCATGGTTATCTAGCAGTCGATTTCTTTTTTTTACTTTCTGGTTTTGTAATGGGTTATGCTTATGATGATAGGTGGAACAAGATGACTGTTGGTGATTTTTTAAAACGTAGAATTATACGCTTGCAACCCATGGTTATTTTAGGGATGACACTGGGTGCTATAGGCTTCTATTTTACCGATTCTACAATTTGGCCACTCATTCATACAATTCCGGTTTGGAAATTGCTGCTTGTAATGCTTATAGGCTACACAATTTTACCAGTTCCCTTATCTTTAGATATTAGGGGATGGGAAGAAATGCACCCCTTAAATAGTGTGGGTTGGTCTTTGTTCTTTGAATATATTGCAAACATTTTGTATGCTATCGGCATACGTAAGTTTTCTAATAAAGCTTTGAGTGTTTTTGTACTTCTTGCTGCGGTTACATTAGCGCATTTGGCTATCACTAGTACCAATGGCGATGTAGCAGGTGGCTGGACATTAAATTGGGAGCAAGGGCGAATTGGTATTACCCGAACAATATTTCCTTTTTTTGCGGGACTACTTCTGTCTAGAGTTGCTAAACCAGCCAATATTAAAAATGCATTTTTATGGTCTAGTTTACTATTAACGATTATACTTTACATGCCAAGGATTGGTGGAGATTACCTTTGGATGAATGGTATTTACGAATCCATAAGCATTATACTTATTTTTCCTCTAATTGTTTATATCGGAGCAAGTGGTACCTTAAAAACTACTGTTGGGAATAAGGTGTGTAAATTTTTAGGCGATATTTCATATCCGCTTTATTTGGTTCACTATCCTATTGTTTATTTTTATGTAGCATGGATCAGTAACAATAAAGGTATTACACTTGCCGAAGCCTGGCCTAATGCTTTAGTTATTTTATTTGGTTCTATTATTTTAGCATACGTAACTTTAAAATGTTATGATGAACCTGTGCGTAAATGGCTTAGAAAGAAATGGGGGTGATGGAATGGAAAGTGGGAAATGGAAATTGGAAAATGGGAAATGAGGAGTGGAGCAAAGATAAAGCAACAATGACCAGTATTCATTGACCAAATAAGGCAATTATACAATTAACCGATTAAACAATTGAGCAACTAACCAGCTAAACAACCAATGAACACCATAAAAACATTTAAAGAAAGTATTGAGGCGGATGCGATACCGAAGGGCATATCCCTTCAGCTTAAGGCATTATGGTATGATGGAAAAGGGGATTGGGAAAAGGCACACGCACTCGTCGATCAATTAACAGACTCATCATCTGCACTAATTCATGCCTACTTACATCGTAAAGAAGGTGATATTTGGAATGCTGATTATTGGTATAGCCGAGCAAAATCTGCTCGTCCGAATGTTACTTTAAATGAAGAATGGGAAATTTTAGTTGAACAATTCTTAAAAGATTAAATGCTCTGAAGTGTAGAACCATTTTCGTTGACCATCAAAATATGATTAACCCCGCATTTTAAGGCGAAGTTATTTTTCTGATGTCCGACAGGGAAATCAAAAGCGATGGGGTAGTTGTATTCCTTAACTTTTTCTAGAACAATATCGTAAATGGTTTTTCCAAATTCTTCACCGGCATCATCTGGTTTTACTTTAAACCCACCAATAATTAATCCTTTTAAATTTTTCAATTTGTTGCTGCGTTTTAAATTCCAAAGCATCCTATCAATACTATAAAGATATTCTCCGGTATCTTCTATAAAAAGAATTTTGCCCTTTGTATCTAAGTCAGAATCGCTTCCAGCTAAGGTTTCAATAATACTTAAATTTCCACCAACTAGAATTCCATCGGCACTGCCTGTTCTGTTATTTAAATTAGCCGGTGCATTGTAATTAGTTTGGATTCCAGTTAAGGCATTTCTAATTGATAAAATGGTCTCAATTTGAATGGGTTCTGCCTTTGCCCAATCATCAGGGAAACTATTACACATTTTAGAATGAATGGAGGCGACACCGTAATTCTTTGTTAAATGGCAATGTAGAACCGTAATATCGCTAAAACCTATTATCCACTTTGGATATCTTTTAAAGGATGAAAAGTCAAGTTTATCTATAATTCTAACAAAACCATAACCTCCACGAGCGCACATAATGGCTTTGATATTAGTATCATCCAACATTTTTTGAAAATCATTAAGCCTTTCCTCATCTGTGCCTCCATAAGTAAAATCACGTTTTCCAATACTATCGCCAATCTTAATAGTAAAGCCCCAACTTTGCATTTGTATAACGGAAGGTTGAATTTTATCAAGCGTTATGTGACCTGCCGGACTTGTAATACCAATCGTGTCGCCTTGCTTTAGATATGGTGGTATTTTAAAAGATGAAACATCGCTCTCAATTGATTTTGCCAAACTTTTAAAAGCAGGAATTACTGTTGTAGCAGCTAGAAACGAAGTAAGGAAATATTTTCTGTTCATCTAAATTATTTGTTAGGTTTTGTTAAGAGCGAATATATGATTTTAAAAATACTGCATAAGAGAAAAGGGATTTATATCCATAAATCCCTTTTTTAAACCAAACAAATTAATCTGTAAAAGATTAGTATAATGTGAATTATATAGATAAACCAAGATTGAATTAAAATGTTTTGATATTTTAAAATAAAATATTTGAGTGGGATGATCTAATATGAAAACTGTTAACAGAAGAGTTGTTAAAGACATATAAAAGTTAAGGCTATCCATCGCGGATAGCCTTTGCTAACAACAAAACAAATATAAGATAACCAAATCTTACCTGATTGAGCAGAATCAGGGTAAGTGCATATGAGAAACACTTTGCGGCCTAGTAATGGATTCGAACCATTGTGCTAAAGTTTATGAAACTCCGACCTTCCATTCGGTCAACTGGCCTTTTTTTATTAAACAGGTTTTAAATTCAAAAAATCTTTCAATTCTATCATTTCTTCCATTATTAAAGTATATTCATCATCATTATTTATAAATTTAACTTCCGAATATTTTACATTCTGCATTAAATTTGCAGAATCTATTGTAGATGGATATTGAAAATAGGTTGACATAATTATTAAACATTTTCTGTTATTGGTTAATATTCGACAAATATATCAATTACTATATAATATCTATAGATTTAGTAGTGTTTATTTTAATTTTTCAATTAACTTATTTACTATCAACTAATTAATTTTTAATTTTATGTTTTATTCTTGAAGGTTCAAGTTAAATAGTAGATTAAAATGCTCAATGGCCGGTTGAAAATTGGATGTTTTTGATTGGATTTCATCATCCTATTTCAAAGCTTACATTCAGTTTATTAAAAGCTAATTATTTTGAGGATATTTGCATTTTAAATACTAAATACGATTAAGGGTGTCATTAGATAAATTAAAACTTAGTAAACCACTTGTTGCGGCCATGACGGAAGCGGGATTTTTAACTCCAAAGGAAATCCAGATTAAAACCATGTCGCGTATATTGGGTGGTCAAGATGTTATAGCAGTAGGACCAGAGGGTGCCGGAAAAACAACAACTTATGTTTTAGCAACTTTAATGAAGCTGAAATATGCTTTTGAGGAAGCACCACGAGCTTTGATTTTAGTTCCTGATACAGAACATGTAGATTATGTATTAGAGCAATTTAAATTATTGAATCGTAATAACACTTTCAGGATTTTAGGCATAGATAGCCGTGGTGCTGTAGAAACCCAAATGAATGAAATTACGGATGGATGTGATATTATTGTTGCTGTTCCGGATAGAGCAAGAGCCTTGTATTTAAAACTGGCATTAAATACCAACAAGATTCAATTATTCATTGTAGATAATGCCGAATTAATCGTGAAAAAAGGCTTGCAGCTTCCGGTTGTAGAACTTGCAAATAGCGCTTACAAATCTCAACACATAGTTTTTACAGAAGTTCTTCATGAGAAGCTGAATCATATGATTTCACCTTTCATGAAAGATTCTTCTTTTACAATTGAAGTTGATGAAATAGGTGAAAAGCAAGCTGAGGTTTATCCACAAATGCTTTATCAGGTTCCAAACTTCAGAACAAAGCTTAATCTTTTAACTTTATTACTTAATGATTCTGAATTTTTTGATAAGGTTGTCGTTTTCGTAAATACTCGCTTAACAGCCCAAACGGTTTATAAAAACTTCAATAATCCTAATAAAGGAGAAATTAGTATTTATCGCTCGCTATTTTTTGATGATGATGGTTTTGACGATATCGAGGATTTTAAACTAAATCCATCAGCGAGGGTTTTAATAGTTGCAAACGAGAATCTTGGGGATTTAGATATCCAAGGCATTCCGTTTATACTTCATTTCGAATTACCTGAGCAAAAGGAAACTTTAATTCAACGTATTGTAAAACATGGAGATGATGAAGTGGTTGCCATAACTTTTTCTACTGATATTGAGCTGATTGAGGTAAAGAAAATCGAACAAGCCATTGGCCAAAGAATGGATATTATCGATTTGCCCGAAGATTTGAAAGTGGTTGATGTATCTACCGTTAAGTCCAAGAAAAAGAAAAAAGATGAGGAGGAAGATACTTCAGAGCGTGGTGCTGCATTTCATGAGAAGAAAGCGAGTAATGTAAAAAACTATAACTATAGCGCCGGTACTAAAGCTAAAATGACCTATAAGAATAAAAAAGGTTTATCTTGATTGATTTCTGGTTTGTTTATAATTTGCAACAATTTCTAATCAGGCCAGTTTTTACTTCTTATTTAAGATAATCACATATTTAAATCAATTAATAAGTTATGATAGAGAACAGCTACGCTAGTAAAGGCCAGATTAAGCATTTTGTAATGTTTTGGCTAAAACCACAGCTTACAAAAGCAGAGGTATTAGATTTTGCAAACTTTTTCGAAAGTTTAAAAACAATAAAATATATTAAAACTTTAAACTATGGTTTGGCCGCAAATACACCAACCAGACCTGTTACTGATAATTCTTTTACATATTCGCTAACCATAACTTTCCATAATATCGAAGATCATAATGCTTATCAGGATGATAAAACTCACTTAGATGCTGTAGAAAAGTTTTCTAAAAACTGGTATAGAGTTGTGGTGCACGATACAATCGTTTCTGCCAACTACGGATAAAAAATATCGATTAAACAAAAAATCCTCGTCAAATTTGGCGAGGATTTTTTATTGCGAAAAGAAAAAGTGATTAAATCAACTTTCCCAACGCTTCTTTAATTCTTCTAAGTGCTTCTACCAAACTCTCATCTGATGCTGCGTAAGATAATCGGATGTAGTTATTGTTACCGAAAGAATCGCCACCAACCGTTGCAACATGACCAACATTAAGTAAGTAGAGCGCTAAATCTGATGAATCCTTAATCACATTTCCATCAGCATCTTTTTTACCGAAGAAAGAACTTATTTCAGGGAAGAAATAAAATGCACCATCAGGTAAGTTGGTTTTAACACCAGGTATCTCATTTAGTAAGTTGTAAACAAGTTCACGGCGACGAAGAAAGGCTTCTTTCATTTTTAAAACACTTTCTAAGCCCTGTTCATAAGCCACAATTCCTGCTCTTTGAGCAATAGAACAAGTTCCAGAAGTAGTTTGTCCTTGTAATTTATCGTTAGCAGCAGCAATTTCTTTATTTGCAGCGATATAGCCTAATCTCCAGCCTGTCATTGCGAATGCTTTAGAAAAACCATTTACGATAATTACTCTGTCCTTAATACTTTCAAATTGAGCGATTGACTCATGTTTATCCACAAAATTGATGTGCTCATAAATTTCATCCGATAGGATATAAATATTAGGATGTTTTTCAAAAACCTTAACCAATGCCTCAAGTTCTGCTTTGCTATAAACCGAGCCAGTTGGGTTACATGGCGATGAAAACATGAAAAGTTTGGATTTCGGAGTAATAGCAGCTTCTAATTGTGCTGGCGTAATCTTAAAATTACTTTCTAAATCAGTATCAATAAAAACAGATTCGCCTTCGGCAAGTGTTACCATTTCCGAATAACTTACCCAGTAAGGTGTTGGAATAATAACTTGATCGCCCGGGTTGATTAAAGTTAAAATAACATTTGATAAAGACTGCTTTGCACCTGTCGAAACTACGATTTGCGAAACATCGTAATCTAAATTATTTTCAGTTTTAAGCTTATTCACAATCGCCTGGCGTAAATCAGGATATCCCGGTACTGGAGAATAGCGGGTGTAGTTTTCATCTAACGCTGTTTTGGCAGCATTTTTAACGTGGTCTGGCGTATTAAAATCGGGTTCGCCAACACTTAAACTGATTACATTAATGCCTTTAGCTGCAAGTTCGCGGCCAAGCTTAGTCATTTTAAGGGTTGCAGATTCTGATAAGCTATTGATTCTATTTGATAAGATGCTCATGGTTAATTACTTTGTGCGCAAATATATAAACCAAATATTATTCTGCACTAAAAAACGAGTTTTTTTATTAATTAATTTTTCTATTAACCGTACTTTTGAAAAAAAATCTTCGTGACGGTTAAAAAGAAAGCTATCATTATATCATTGGTGGTGAGCGTTGTACTAATGCTTGCCAAGTTTGTTGCATATTTTATAACGAGCTCCAATTCTATCTTAACAGATGCTGCAGAAAGCATTGTAAACGTAATTGCAGGAAGTTTTGCATTTTACAGTATTTACTTAAGTACGCAACCGCGTGATGAAAATCATCCATACGGACATGGTAAAGTGGAGTTCTTTTCAGCGTTTGTTGAAGGTGTTTTAATTCTAATTGCGGGTGTGATCATCATCTTTAAATCATCATATAACTTAGTTTATCCACATCCAGTAGGTCAACTCTTGCAGGGTACCTTAATCATCGGAATAGCTGGTTTAATTAACATGATAGTAGGTTTGTATCTAATTAAAGTAGGAAAAGCAGAACATTCAATCACATTGCAGGCAGATGGAAAGCATTTGTTAACAGATACTTACACGAGCATCGCAATTGTCGTTGGCTTAATACTAATTCAGCTGACAAATATAATTTGGTTAGATAGCTTGCTTTCTATTTTGGTAGGCTTTTATATCATTTACTCTGGTTATAAACTCACCCGTGGTTCAGTTGGCGGTTTAATGGATGAAAGTGATTTTACCTTGGTTGAGGAAGTTGTAGAGGTATTACAAAAAAACAGGCATAATCCATGGATTGATGTACATAACCTGCGTACCCAACAATACGGGCCAGAATTTCACATTGACTGTCATGTTACTTTGCCGTATTATTTTGATTTGAACCAGGTGCATAGGGAGATTTCGCAAATTGATGAGCTGATAAATAAGAGTGGTGTTAGAAAAGCAGAACTTTTTATCCATGCAGACCCATGTTTGCCAGAATGTTGCAATTATTGCCACATGAGCGAATGCCCTGTTAGGAAGGAAGCTTTTAATAAGGAAATTACCTGGACACCTGAAATTGTTGTCAGAAATAAAAAGCATTTCGAAAATGAGCTACTTTAATGTTAGGGTTTATGGTTTATTGGTTAACCATAAAAATGAGGTTTTAATTAGTGATGAAGAAGAACATGGATTTCGTTTTAGCAAGTTTCCAGGTGGTGGTTTGGAATTTGGCGAGGGGTTAATTGATGGGTTGAAACGAGAATTTATGGAAGAATGCAATGCCGAGATTGACGTCATTTCTCATTTCTATACAACTGATTTCTTCGAAAAATCATCTTTTAACGATAGCCAGGTTATCAGTATTTATTACTTGGTAAAGGAAAAAGCACCATTAGAACTTGCATTTAAAACCAGGATTTATGATTTTGATGCAGAAGGAGAAATTTTGCAATCATTTAGATGGGTAAATATCCAAAAGCTGAATATTGATGATATAACATTCAGGACTGATAAAACAGTTGCCCAGTTATTAAAAGAAAAGTTTAATAAATAAAAAAGAGGTTAACCTTTTGATTAACCTCTCTTTATTTACGTATTTGGCTCAAGGTAGCCCTTTAATGCTTCATTTAGGAAATATGTCCAGCCTCCTTTAAAACTTTCCTTAGTAAAATCTTTACCATTTTCTTCAAAGGTTTCTAAACCCGTATGTGTTAAGCTTAGTCTGGTTTTATCTCCATTATCAAATAGCTCCCAGGTAATTTCTGAATTGCCCGGATAATTATCATACTTCCAGGTATAGGCTAATTTTTTACCATCTTCAACCTGGGTAACTTCACATAAATGTAAGTAATGCGGTCCTTCTTCCGGACCACCAACAAAATCGAACTTAAAGCCAACTTTAGCTTTAAAATCTTCTATTTGAAAATACCATTTTTTGATTTCATCAATGTTAGTTAATGCTTCCCAAACTTTTGCAGCCGGAACATCATATACTCTTTCTACAACTAAAGCTTTCTTATCCATGATAATAAATTTTGATTTCGCTTATTAAAATAAGCAACCTTAAAGCTGTTTTGTTTTAAAAAATATGAAACGGAATTAGCCTAAAGGCATTTTGCTAATGTCCATATAAAGTATATTCCAATGCTGTCCATCTAAATCAACAAAGCCACAACCATACATCCACCCATCTTTGTAGCCTGGTTTAGCATAAAGTGTACCACCGGCATCTAAAACTTTTTGAGCCAATTCATCTACTTCTTCAGGGCTTTCAGCATCAAATGAAAACAAAACTTCATTACCAGAAATCTTGTCAGAAACTTTACTATCGGTAAAGGTTTCGTACAACGATTTTTCAAAAAGCATTAAAACAAGGTTGTTATCGCCAACAAAAAAAGATGCTGAATCTTCTCTAACGCCGTACTGTAAATTTTGAGTAAAACCGAGCTTGGTGAAAAAATCTTTCGATTTGCTAACGTCTTTTACAGGGAGATTTATCCAGATTGATTTTATCATAATTTTCTATTTAGATTATAAAGTTAAATATGCTACCGAATTAGTAAAATAGCGAAAAACGAAATATAAAAGGGCATTTGAGCCAGATTAATTTATTTCGATTTAAAGTTTATATAACTTTTGAGGATACTGTTCAGCGTGGCTCAATATCAAATTTAAAATATAACTGTTTGATTGATATATTGATAGATTTTCTTTTAGTGGCGCTAAGCCATCTTCAAGATAATTTTTTTCGGTAAAATAACCCATTCCATAAAATTTACCTTTTTCAACAACCAGACAGCTCAATTCATCGTCTTTTCTCCCTTCATCAACCAAAGCAAAAGTGGGTTGCAAGTTTTGAATTTCTTCTAAGGCTTTAGTTAATCTTTTATTATAAACCGCTACTGTTTCTATTCCACTGCATGCCCCAAAACATTGTCCGTTTTCATGTGAAATACATTTAGTAGTTGCTTTTTGCAAATAACAAAGCTTAGCGCAGAGTTGATATTTTTCGACCAAAAAATTCAGGAAATTATAACCTTCCAATAGGTTGTTGAAACTCTGCAATGGGTTGTTATTTTTCTTATGCTTATCAATTGCTAACCGTAAATAGCTATTTTGATCTTCAAAAATATATAAGTCGTACTTGTGTTCGTAACGTTTCATAGCCCGATTATTCTCCGGCCACAAGCGTTTAATTTCATTTGCTTCGAGAATAAGTGCCATAAGTTCGGTACCGCAGATTACATAATCAACATCATGGATACCCTTTAAAAAATCTTGCCGCTGCTTATTTGGTCGGTTGCCCGTAAAATGGCTGGTTACTCTTTTTTTTAAATCTTTCGCCTTACCAACATAAATTATTTTTCCCTTGCTATCTTTAAAGTAATAAACGCCAGGCTTATTGGGTAGTTTAAGAATTGCAGCTTTATCAAGATTTGGTGGTAAAACCTGTTCCTTCGATGTTTTCTTTAACATATCGGTAATAACACCTTCATTATCTGCTAGCAAAAGCATGTTGAACAAAATGCTCGTTGCATTTGCATCTCCAGCTGCTCGGTGACGGTTTTCTATCGGGATATTTAGGCTGCTGCATAATTTACCTAAGCTATACGATGGTTTACCTGGAATAAGTTTTCTACTCATTCTTACGGTGCAGAGTTTTCTACACTGTAAATCGTAACCAGCATAATTTAAGTGATGTTTCAGAAATGAATAATCGAAATTTACATTGTGTGCTACGAAAATCTTATCGTTGAGAAGTTGATAAATCTGTAGAGCAACCTCTTCAAAGGTTGGGGCATCAGCAATCATTTCATTATCAATACCAGTTAAAGCAGTAATATAATCGGGGATATGTTGCTTTGGATTAATTAAAGTGGAAAAAGACTCAATAATTTGATTTCCGTCGTGTATGTTTATTGCAACTTCAGTAATACCATTAGCTGATGCATGACCTCCAGTTGTTTCTATATCGACTATTGCGTATAACATTGAATTGATTTGAATACAAATCTATACTAAAATAATTAGTAATAAAATTATTTTGCAGATAATATTTTTAGCGTTTTAAACACCATCTAAATAAAAAAAGCGACTACGTATTAACGCATTCGCTACAATAATTTGTATAATATCTACTATAATTTATTTAATAGCTTACTTAAATTCGGTTTTATACCTATTGCGATTGGAACAGTATTGAATGTACGATTTTGAATTTTCGAGGTTCCGTACATATAGCTAACTTCTGCAAATAGGGCAGCGCCACCTAAGTTATACTCAATACCACCACCAGCTTCAACAATTCCGGTTGTGTTTGATTTATTGCTCATCGTAACTTGCAAATTTTGTGGATTGACTGCAGCTTGTGGTGTTAAAATAAATCCGCCGCCACCGCCAGCAAAGCCATAAAAAGCCCATTTATCAACAATTTTACGATAACCCAAAGCAACATTCAATAGATAGGTTGTAGCACGACCTTTTTCTAATGTATAGTTAAATCCTGCATCTGGCGTAATTTGATTAAATGTAAAAGCGTGCAAACTAACTTTGGGGTATAAAAATAACCCACTATTTCCTAAGCCAAGGTTTAATCCTAACGATGTTGAAAATTTTGGTTTTAGATAGTCTGCGGTTTCTCCCATTGGGAAGGCAAAACCAATACCACTCATTGAATAAAGCTTATCTGGCCTGCCAGTTTGGGCTTTAACATTTATCGAAACAGCCAATAATGCTATTGCAAGCAGGCTCGGGATTTTATATTTCATAGTTTTTTAATTTTGGGTTAAGGCATTTACTTTTTCAACCATTGTGCTGATATTGAAAGGTTTTTCCAAATAATCATCTGGATGATATTTTTGTGAGGTAATGTAGTTTTCATCATACCTTGCAGAAGCCATAATTACCGGAATATTTTCCGTTTCAGGATTTGCTTTTAATTGTTTAAAAACTGCTCTTCCATCCATTCCATTCAACATAATATCTAAAATGATCAAATCAGGGTTAAAGTCTTTAACAGTTTTAAAAATGTAACGGGGCGATAATAGTGGGAAAACGCTGTAATGTTCAGCCTCTAAGGCAAGCTGAAAAACTTCTAATATATCAGGATCGTCATCTACAATTAGTACTCTTTTCAATGGGGATAAAAATTTAATTGGGTAAATACAATCCTAATACAATGTTTTAATGATAATGTTTTAGCAATACAGTATTTTGATAAGATTTAAACATAACTAAAGATTTAAGGTTTATATAAAAATGATAAAAGTTATGGTCGATTTCGAAAAAATGCTACTTGGTGATGAAAATTGGAACTTCATCCCTGAGATAATGATTAGAACTTTTATTATGTACCTGATTATTTTATTTAGCCTTAGGTTACTTGGTAAAAGAGGGGTAAAGCAACTTTCGATATTCGAATTGGTTGTAATTATCAGTTTAGGCTCTGCCGCCGGCGACCCAATGTTTTACAAGGAAGTAGGTTTAGGTTCGGCCGTATTTGTTTTTGCCGTTGTAGTATGTTCATATAAAATAACTGCTTACTTTGTTGGAAAAAGCAAAAAAGTAGAGAAAATTGTTGAAGGAACATCAACCTGCTTAATTAGAGAGGGAGTATTTGCAATTAAAAACTTTAAAAAGGAATCTTTAGCCCAAGATGAATTTTTCTCAGAATTAAGGCAAAAAAATGTTACCCATTTAGGTCAGGTCAAATTAACCATAATCGAAACATCTGGAGAGTTGAGTGTCTTTTATTATAAAGATGAAGATGTAAGATATGGCTTACCAATTTTACCAGATGATTTTGAAAAAAGTAGCGAAGAAATTATTGAAGAGGGTTTTTATTCTTGTAGCTTTTGCGGTAATACCCTCAAACTAAAGCCTGGTAAAAAACACTATTGTAATGAATGCGAAAAAACTGAATGGGTAAAATCCTTAAACGAAACTCGGGTAACGTAACTTCAAGTTTAACATCTTACTTTTTAGATATTTAGATTATAATGCTTAAATTGTACTCAAATATTTCTAACCAAATATATTTTCCTTCTTTATGAAAGTCGATTACATCGCTTTGTCTGTACCTATATTTTTCATTCTGATAGGTATTGAGCTTGGCTACAATTTTTATAAAAAACTTAATTATTACCGTTTAAACGATAGCATTTCAAATTTAAGTCAGGGAATAGGGCAGCAACTTATAGGTATTTTTATGAAAACGGCCCTATTTTTTGGTTATAAATACATTTTCGAAAACTTTCGACTTTTTGAAATGCCTAAAACCATCTGGGTTTGGATAGTCCTTTTTATCGGTGTAGATTTTTTCTATTACTGGTTTCATAGAATGAGCCATCAAGTAAATGCTCTTTGGGCAGCACACATTGTTCATCATCAATCAGAAGAATATAATTTAACGGTTGCCTTACGCCAAAGTTGGTTTCAAGGCTGGTTTAGCTGGGTTTTCTACTTGCCATTGGCGTTTGTAGGTTTCGACCCGATTATGTTTTTAACCCTAAGTTCATTCAACACACTTTATCAATTCTGGATTCATACCCGAGCCGTCAAATCGATGGGTTTTTTAGAATATATTTTAAACACACCATCGCATCATCGGGTACATCATGGCTCTAACCCAAAATATATTGATAAAAACCATGCAGGTACATTAATTATTTGGGATAGAATGTTTGGTACCTTTCAAAAGGAAGAGGAAGAAGTCTATTACGGGATTACAAAACCCTTAGCCAGTTGGAATCCAGTTTGGGCAAACCTCCATTATTGGGATGATTTAATAAAAACTGCGAGTAAATCACCTAAAATGAGTGATAAAATAAAGGTATTTTTAAAACCGCCTGGCTGGTTTCCTGCACATCTAGGCGGCTTTCAACAAGCACCAGAAATTAATGTTGCAAACTATCGAAAATTTAATCCCGAATATCAATCGAAGCTAACAGGATATGTTTTAGTGCAATTCATAATTGCGTTGGCAGCAGGTTCGGCAATATTATTTTCATACACCAAGATGGATTATATATCCTTAATTTTGGGTGTAGTATTTACACTTTTAACGTTGATTGCTTGTGGTGCTTTATTAGAGCAAAAACAATGGCTAATCAAATTCGAGTATGTTAGATTAGCACTCGGATTGTTATTGGTTTTACTGCTTAAATTTCCAATCGGATATCAGGTGATATTTGCAGGCGTAGAGTTAATATCCGTAATTTGGTTTTTCAATTTACAAAAAGCGAATCCCAATGCTAATGAAAACTAAAATATTCTCTTTTATTTTTGTAGTAATTTACGTTATTCAGCTTTATGCAGAAACATCAGGCAATATTCAAATCCGCAATTTTTCAAAACCATTAATCGTAATAACACTTTTGTTTTGGCTTTATAGTGCTACAAACCTTAAAGGAAAATTTCATAAACGTATATTTACAGGCTTGGTTTTTGCACTTGCAGGAGATGTTTTTTTGATGCTTCAGTCTGGTAAACCAAGCTATTTTATTTATGGCTTAGTCGCATTTTTACTTTGCCATATTTTCTACATCCGAGCATTTACCCTCGACCATAAATCAAATCCAAATTATAAATCCCCATTCTTTTTATGGGCTGTTGGTGCATTAATTATTTTTTGCGTTGGCTTGTTTTTTTATCTGCAGCCATTTCTTGGCGCCATGCAATTTGCAGTTTTGTTTTATGCGATCATCATCACTTTTATGGCTATAATGGCAGTAAATCGTTATGGGAAAGTCAATTTCTTTAGCTACAAATTAATTCTTTATGGCGCCTTGTTTTTCCTTTTATCTGATAGTGCATTGGCCGTAAATAAATTTGCATTCCCAATTCCGCAAGCTGGTGTTTTAATTATGGCAACTTACATGATTGCTCAGTATTTAATCGTTTATGGTACAATTGAAAGAAAGTTAGTGGTTACTAAAACAGAGATTTAGTTTTTTTGAAAAGCAATTTTCTATGCTTATCGGTTAGCGCAGTCCTGCTAACGTTGCAATCTTTTAAAAACTTCTGTCATGCAAAGGCACGAAGCAATTGGTTTAAATCTAGCAGGCTGCAGAATATTAAAGTTGCTGCAATTTTAAAAGTATTTCCACTTATATCAGGTTTATTTAACTTAGGAAATTGCAAGGAATAAAGTTGCAGCATAGCAAACCGTTGACTGAAGTCAACGGCAATGAAATGGATGGTTTGTTCTGCATTTTGCAATTTGCGTCTGCTCTAATTAGACGCGGTCGTCATTCTCGCGTATGCGGGAATCTTGAAGCTCAGCTACAATGAATAAAAAGTTTGCTATGCATTTTGTCGATTCATTGCCGTCAGTTTCAACTGACGAAGGATTTAATCTTTTGGTTTGCTTTTCTCCTTATCCAAAACCGTAAATACCTGCACCAACCTTTCCCCTTGCTCATCAACAAGTGTTAAAGTATGTTTTCCTGGATACGGACTAACCGCCAATTGATGGTAGTTTGTTGTGGTCGCAACAAATTCATTATCAATGTGCCAGTAAATTTTCGAACCTTGATTTCTGTGTGCGGCATTTAAAACAATTTTCCCTCGTGTTCCATCAATCTCCAACGGAATGTAAACCGTTGCTCCATTTTTTGGGTAAATCAATTCCATTACACTATTACCACCAGAAACATCACAGCCAGCCATGAACGGTGGTAAAGTCTTATAATCGCTGTTTTTAATTTTATAATAATATTCCATCGCTGGTGGCAAAATGAACCAACTTTTATGTTGCATGTTAGTCACGCTTTCACATTGGTCAGTAACGCGATAAGTACCTGTTCTATCTAAATGGACTAATTTATGAAAAGGACAAACTACCGTTTTTTCGCTAGCAGTTGGTACTAATTCCTCCACAATATCTACACAGTATTCGCCTGCCTTGTAACCGCTTTGTTTACAAACTTTAATCTTTTTGAGTTTTGTTAACGGCGTCTCAAACCATTTTCCGTTAGGTAATAACTTAAAAATATCAAATAAAACAGGCGCTGCAGCTTCAATTCCTACCAAGCCAGGTCGGCCCTCACCATCGGCATTGCCAACCCAAACACAAACTACATAATTTGGCGTTAATCCAACCGCCCAGGCATCGCGAAAGCCAAAACTTGTTCCCGTTTTCCAGGCCACTCTTTGTGAAGATGAAAATTGTTCCCACAAACCCTCATCACCTGGTCGCATCACTTCTTCCATCGCATTAAAAGTTGCCCAAATCGAGCCGTGGTCTAAGAAGGAATTACGCTCAAAACCCTTACTTTCTTTTTTATTAACATCAAAATAACTTGCTTGTCTATAATCATCGGGATTGTATAAACCTTTGTAAGTATTGAAATGATTTAATGTTCTCACCATACTCATGTAGGTATTTGCTAAATCCCACATGGTTACTTCACTTCCGCCCAAAATTAGCGACAAGCCATAATGGTCGGCTGGCTGATTTAAAGTTCCAATACCCAATTTTTTAAGCTTATCGTAAAAACGCTCGTACTTGTATTGCTGCAACATTTTAACTGCCGGAATATTCAGCGAACGACTTAAAGCTTTATCAGCTGCAATGGCTCCATCGTAACCTAAATCGTAATTCTGAGGTGAATAACCAGCAATTTGAGTGGGTACATCTGGTATTAAAGTATGTGGTAAAATAAAGCCCTCGTTCAACATACTGGCATATAGCAAAGGTTTTAATGTGCTTCCAGGACTTCGAGGCGCCTTAATCATATCCACATGGCTTTGTAAATCAGCATTTTCTGGTTGATAAATATTCCCGACATAACTCACCACATTTCCAGTTTTGGCATCCAAAACCAAGGCAGAAATATTATTGATGTCATTTGCTCTGTAACGGTTATTATATCTTTTAAGAATTGAATTTACTTTTATTTGAATATCCTCGTTTACAGTAGATTTGATTCTGGTCGAATTAATTTCCAAGGCTTTTCTTTCAACCTTGAAGCGATTTAATAAATGGGGCGCATTTTGAGGCAAGGGCAGTGGTTTACCTGGAACAGGTTCTAGCTTAGAAAGATTTGCGGTACTTTGGTCGATGTATTGAAGCTTCGCCAACTTATCCAGTAAATCATTTCTTTTTTTTACCAGACGTGCTGAATTTTTGCCCGGATGCACCAACGAAGGACTGTTTGGTAAAACTGCTAGAGTTGCCATCTCTCCCCAGGAAAGTGTCTTGGCATCGCGACCATAATAACGCCAGCTTGCAGCTTCTAAACCTACAACATTGCTTCCGAATGGTGCGTTTGCTGCATAAAGTCCAATAATTTCTTCTTTTGAATATTTAAGTTCTAATCTAAAAGCGAGAATAATTTCATAAATTTTTTGCCAGATGGTTCGGTCTTGTTTTCTCAATAAGCGTATAACTTGCATCGTTAAAGTACTGCCACCACTCACTACACTTTTGGCTTTAAAGTTTTGCCTCATGGCTCTGCTCATCGCCAGAAAATCAACACCGAAGTGTTTATAAAAGCGCTTATCTTCAAAAGCGATAATGCAATCCTTAAATTTTACAGGAACAGAATCGGCTACGGGAAAACGCCACTGTCCGTCGCTTGCGATAGCGGCACTAAGCAAATTTCCATTACTGGCCTCTACTACAAATGAAGTTGGCGATTTAAAAAGCTTTGCTGGCAGCAGTAACAAAAACACCAAAAGCGTTGCGACACAAATAATATCGGCAATTAGAAATGCTTTTGGTGTTGTGTTCATTAGGTTATTAATTGAGAGATTGCTTCCCCGATGTCGGGACAAGCTTTGCCTCGCAATGACGACCGCCATAAACGTCATTGCGAGGTACGAAGCAATCTCTATTTTACATATTGTATTATTTCTTGCCGTGGTTCATATCTCCACGAACCATTATAGTTCCAACCTCAAATCTTTTAAAAATAAGAAGTTGGTTTGATTATTTTCGTAAAAACTTGCAGATGAGTATTTATAGTTTTTTGGTTCATCTGCCAATTGCCAATACGCTGTATTTGGGTTGTTATGTATGTAATCAAGTTTTTGATAAATTACTTCTGGCGAATATATTACTATAGCCATCGGGTCTCTCTGCCAAAATTCATAAGATTTGTTTACCGCATTTGTTTGATATTTATTTAACTCATCAGCATTTAACAATTTTTTAAACTCGTGAGCTGTATATTTTAAGAATGAACCTTGTGGTGTTTCTTTGCCATTTAATGCGTTAATTCGCCAGATAATATGAACATGATTTGGCATAATTACGAATGCAAAAACATCGATTTTGTTTTTGCTGCTTAAGTAGGTTAAAGAGGTTATGATGATGTTTTTAAATTTATCTTCCAATAATAGTTCTTGCCATTTATTAATTGTTGCTGTCCAAAAATATATTTGTCCTATTTCTATGTAGTTATGACGCTTTTGTTCAAATAGCTTATCCATAAACTATCAATTTAAGTTTCAATTTTGTTCGTGGAGACACGAACCAAGGCGGCAATGGATTAACAGCTAAATTATGCTATGTTTCGTGTCTCTTAAGCCAAGGCATGGTTTGTGACTCCACAATCAATTATTAACCAAGCTTTGCCTCGCAATGACGACCGCCATAAATCATTGCGAGGTACGAAGCAATCTCTATTTTACACATTGTATTATTTCTTGCCATGGTTCGTGTCTCCACGAACCATTAACCAATATCCTTACTTCACCACCTGAACCCATTTTCCATCCTGCGTAGCAGAAATATCATTATTGTACATGGCTTCGCATTGAACTGCTGATAAATAATATCTACCTGTATACGATGCATTCAACAACACCTTATACACTAAACTTTCATTTTCCCGAATATTGAAATAGGTAAAAACCCTATCGTCACGGATATCCTGATAAGTAAATGGAGAAGAAGCCAACATACTTTGATTCTCATTAACCCTGGTATTAATAATTTCCCAACCTGACGGGAAAATTTGAGTTAAAGCCATTTGCTCGTAGTAACCCATTCTACCAGGATTTTTAACCGTAACTTCTGCATAGAAATCCGTTCCTTGTTTCAAAGTCGTTGGGTCTAAAGCTGTACCGTTTAAGCGTTTGTAAGCCACATTCATATCTAAAACATCAGGTCGGTTTGGTAAGAAATTATTCTGACCAGCAACAGGTTGTCCCTCTAAAACCAAACGAACAAACAAAACATTATTACCTTTATTTGTAATGGAAGCGATATTTCCTTTAAAATTAACAGCAGTACTGTTGATATACTGCCCAGAATTTACAGGAGCCGATTTTCCATCCAAAACATATTGGTATTGTAGTTTATTTGAAGATTGATTGGTGCCGCAGAATTTCGCGATGGCCAATAAACTATAAGCCGTAGTTTGGGTGCTATACCAGGTGTTTTCACCAAGTTTAGCCGCCAATGGCTGTAATAAACTTGCCGCCTTAGCTTTCTGACCAAGCAATGTTAAGGTTTCTAAAATCATGGCTTCATCCCGAACGTCAGAGCCATAAGTTCCGCCCAATTGTTTGTAGGGTTGAATAGTGGTATTTAAACCACTAATCAGATTTTGTGCAACGCTACTTTGTCCGGCTAATTTATAAGCAGCAGCCAAGCGCCATTTTGCAGCAACTGATAGATATTCAAAAGCTTTCAATCTGTTCATGGCTGCCATTTCTGGTTTTTTAGCTAAGGCCAGCACATACAATCTATAAGCTTGAGATAAATCTCCACCGTAGAAATTATTGCTGTTTGGTGCCCAGTTTGCAGCTTTTGTTTTTTGGTAACGGAGTAATTCTTCCAATAATCCGACAGGTAAAGTATAGCCAGCATTTTGCGCCTCTACTAAAAAGTGTCCAGCGTAATTGCTTCCCCATTCGTCAGCATTGCCTTCTCCTGGCCAGTAAGATAAGCCACCATCTGTTGTTTGGAAGCCTTTTAATCGGGTTATTCCAGCTTTTATATTCTTTTCGGTTTGAGCTTTTTGCTGCTCATTTAACGGACTTAATCTATCTAAAAACAACTGAGGGAAAATACCCGAAGTGGTTTGTTCAATACATCCGTGCGGATATTGAATTAAATAACTCAAACGCTTTTTCAAATTAATTGCCGGAATAGATGATACTTCTAAAGTACCAGAATTCGTACCGCTCATTCCGATAGGTAAATAACTTACCGACCATTTTTGACCAGGTTGAACCGTTGCCGAAACTACATTAGTAACATAAGGATTTGGATTTCTAATATCCATTTCAACATCGTATTCGGTTTTTTCAGCTCCGCTTTGCGCTTTAACTTTTACTTTTGCGATGCCAACTTTATCTGGTGCCTTCACCTCGAAATAAGCCATCTGCTCGCCAGTTTGCTTATAGTAAAGTTGCTGCTTATTTGTGCCTTGAACAATTAAATTATTAGCCTGAAGTTGAACAGATACATTTTTTAGATTATTTTCTGTCGCAAAAACGGTAACGGGTAAAGTAAAGGTTTCGCCTGGACCAATTACACGTGGCAGCGTTGCCAAAACCATTAGAGGCTTTTTAACTTGTACTGATTTTTCAGCCATTCCATAAGCCGCATCCTGACCAGCAACCACCATTGCCCTAACCGCACCAATATATTGTGGTAATTTGAATTTATGCGTTTTGCTTTCGCCTTTTCCAACAGTAAATGGTCCCATAAATTTTACTACTGCTTTAAAGCGATTAGCCTTTGCAGGATTTAGATTTTTATTGATGCTACCATCACCACCGATGCTTAATATGCGTTCTAAATTTCCACCCCAAGCACCTAAAACATAATCGAATAAATCCCAGGTTTTAACTCCTAAACCTTCACGGGCATAAAATGCGCCATGTGGGTCTGGCGTTTTGAAGCGTGTTAAATCTAACAAACCCTCATCAACCAAGGCGATGGTGTAAGTCATGGCTTTACCGTTTTGCTCGCCAACCGTAATGGTATTTTCAGTTTCTGGCTTAATTTTATCCAACATTTTGATGGTTGGTTTTAGAATGGTTTGTGGGTCTTCAACCGAAAGCGGAATTGCACCATACATTCTAATTGGTAAATCGTTAACTGTTTGTGCATGAGGCTGTAATAACGTAATATTTGCAAAAACATTTGGTGCCATTTCTTTCTCTGCCTTAAACGAATACTGTGTTTGCCCAGCTTTGGTATCAATCCAAAAAGTTTTTAAAACCCGACTTCCATTCTCGATTGAAATTAAAGCTCTGCCATTTTTTGCCGACGGAATCGTTAGCATAATGTCTTCACCAACCGTAAATTTCTCTTTGTTTGCTGTGAAAGATAACATGGATGCTTCGGTTGGATTTGCACCTTGCTCTCGCTGTGCCCAACCTGGCCAATCTACATAAACGGATTTTCCAGTTACATGGCCACCTTTCAAATCGCGAACCAGGATTAAGTAACGACCCCATTCTGGTTCATCAATGCGCAAATTCCAACTGCCTTTTCCGTTTGTTAAGTTTATCTGATGCGTTTCTACCAACTTATTATACTGGTTTTGGGTGAAATTTGCATAAGTATATTGATTATCCTGTTCCCACCACCAACGCCATTGCGTTTTATACAATTCTACCTGAACGGTTTTACTGCCCGAAAGTAATTTACCATCCGTATTAACATTTACAATCTCAATTTTGTGGTCTTTTCCGGTAACTAGCATACCACTTAATTTGTCGCCTTTTTCTGGTCGAACACCTAAGTAATTATTGTAAACATGGTACGGAATACTAAAGTTATCAATACTGAAATTACCTCCTGGCTCGAAAACTTTAGTGGTAAAATTTGCCCTTAAAACACCTGGCGCAGTATTGTTTTCGTTTAAATTGGTGTTTATTTGTGCTGTACCTGCTGCACTTAACGTACCCTCAAAAATAGTTTTAATCTGCGATTCAAAATTAACCGTAGGATTATCAAAACTAAAGCCATCAAAACCTTTAAATTTGGTTTCTGTCGTATTTAAGTTAACATCAACTTTAGCCCTTAAATTTTGTGCTGGTGTACCAAAAAGCCATTTGGCCGATAGGGTAGCGGCAGAAGTTCCGGCGCTCAAATAAGTTCTGTTACCCACATTGAAATCTATTTTCAAACGGTTTGGCATTACCGTTTCTATTTTCAAAGTTTTGGTAAAGGTTGCACCACCAGCCTTAACTTTTGCCATCCAATTTCCGGTTGGCGATGTGCTTTCTGTTGCGGTTTTAAAAGTATAGAAACCATTTACAGGCTTGCCATTAATTAAGCGTTTATATAATTGTCCTTTCGGATTATAAAACTCCATGGTAACAGGATAATTTGCAGGTAGCTTTTTTAATTTATCTTCCAAAACGAAAGAAACAAATAAACTATCTCCTGGTCGCCAAACGCCACGTTCGCCATAAATAAAACCTTTTAAACCACGTTGAACTACATCGCCGCCAACATCAAAACGGCTTAGCGGTAACGAGCTGCCATCATCCAATTTCAAGTAGCCACGTTCTGAACCATTTTTAGCAATTAACAAAAACGGTTGGCGTTTTAAATCGAATTTTGCAAATCCATCGCCATCGGTTTTGGTTGTAAAAATAGTTTGGCGTTGGTAGTCTATTAGTTCTAAACTTACGCCACTTAATGGTTTCGCTGTTAATAAATCCGTTGCTAGGATAAGCATACTATTATCGTTCCCTCGTTTTGCAACTAAACCAATATTGGAGGCAATTAAATTACGGCTTGCCCAACGTTGATTGGTGTAAAATGATGGTGTGCAAGGATTATCTTTATCATTCCAACGGTAATTGTTTGGGTAGTAATTATTATATCGTTGCCAGAAATCGTCATCTTCATCAATCTTTTCACCATAATAACCACCTTCTTCATCCTCGTAATTTTCGTTGCTATCCTCAAGCGATTCCGCATTTGCTTTGCAGTTGTAGGCGTTATATTCTTGTCTAAAAGCAATGGTTACGCGATACATTGCACCAGGTTCTGTACGAATCATTTTATCCAAATCGAGTGTAAAGCGATTCTTTTTGTGCAGATTTAAGGCTTTATCTTCATCCAAACGAACCGTTTTTTGTAAAATTGGTTTGGCTACGCGACGAAGCTCATTACCATCTTTATAGCTGTTAGTTTGAAAAAATTGAGGTATATTGTTTTCATAAATTTTGATAACCGTAACATCGACCGCTTTTAGGTTTGTCGCTTCGAAAGGAAGAACCAATTTGCCCGAATTTGGCAAAATCGTACCAGCACCTGCAATGGTAACACTCGGTAATTTATCCTCAAAATTTAAGCTGGCCGTTTTTCCGCCAGCCAAAACCTTACCATTAATATTTTCGATGCCATTATTTACGTTTAGGTTGTAATTTCCTTTCAGTTCTTCGGCAGCATAAACTTTAACCTGACTGGCATCAATGGTGAAGCGTAAATCACCTAAATTTCCAAGTGTAATCATACCGGTTAAATCCTGTCCAACACCAATTGGTTCAGAAAACTGTATCAAAGCATAATCTTCTTCGCCTTGAATGGCTTTCATATCCAGAATTTCAAACTTATTTAAAGCCGGAATACGGATTTCTTCTTTGCCTTTTTGGTCGGCATCAATTGCATCGCCATCCCAATTTATTTTTAAAGTTTGGTCGGTGGCTTTTTTCTTGATACTGTCAATTGTGAATTTAGAAATGTTCTTAGCGGGGTCATGTTGCCATTTTATCTTTAACTTCTGGTCAAAATCAAGCTCGATTACTTTCTCAATTTTAGCAGTTTCTTCCGCATCAGCTGTAGCTAACTCGCCAGTTAATTTCATGTAATCTAATGAGGTATTGTTTTGAGAAACTAATCCATTTTGAGATAACATTACCCCAGGCGTGATTACTTTAAACTCGAAGTCGAAATCTTCCAAACCTTTTTCGGTTGCAGAAACTTCCGATAGTTTAAAGGTTGCTTCGTATTCTTTACCTGGTTTTAGATTTTCATCTGGTCTGAACTCTACGGTTTGCGGGTCAATCCAATAGGTTTTACCTGAAATAGAGGGCGAAAAATCAAATAAGTCGCGAGAATCGGCTTTGCCTAAATCTTGCATACCTGTAGCAGCATTAGCTAAATGAACACGGATAAAACTTTTTTTGGAAATGGTTCCAGAAGTGTAAGCTTCGATATATTTTGCATAGGCTTGATTATCTTCATTCGATTCCTTTTTATGCCTGAAATAAATGAAAAGTATTGCAGCGATAGAAGCTACGAGTAAGCCGATAAAAATAAATTTCTTTTTGTTGGAAGATTGGTAGGTAGATGGTTGTTCCATTTTTGAAATTTTAATTAGATGTGATTCAAAATAAACTAAAATTCCTGTTAAAATAAATTATGTTGAAAATTAAGAAGTTGTGGGAATCTTGCTGTTATATGTTTTCATCATTGCAAGGCAGCGTTTTTAATTTTCCAAGTTTTAATTTGTTCCTTAACAATCATTTAAATAAGTTTACGACATCAACCCAACCAGATATGATTAAGAAACTATTGATTTTTGCTGCCTGTATTTTAATTACACATGTGTCTTTTGCTCAAAAAATGGAAGTAGAAGAAGCTGTAAATAAATTAACTAAGTTGATGGTTACACCAGATAGTGTTTCTCTGGATAAACTAATTTTACCAAATTTAAGTTACGGACATTCTAGCGGGAAAATTCAAACCAAGCAAGAATTTATACATTCCTTACTCTCTGCTGAATCGGATTTTGTAGATATTAACCTAAGCAACCAAACGGTTACTATTCAAAACAAAACAGCTTTAGTTCGTCATACCTTAAATGCAAAAACGAATGATAAAAATATTCCTGGAAATGTGAAGTTGTATATTTTACTAATTTGGAGTAAGGAAAAAGCAGGTTGGAAGCTTCTTGGTAGACAGGCGGTTAAAGTGCCTTAATGTTGTACGTTTTAAGTAGTAAGTTTTACGTGTTGGCGACGCTTTAATTAAAGTTGTATGTTTTTTGCGATACCTATACATTATTCGAAACCTATAACTTACAACGTGTAACCTAGAACTAAAGAACTTACTTTATCATCACGCCAGGCCTATTCACCAATGGGATTTTAATCAAATTGGTATCGATAATACTTTCAGGTAGGAAGATAAATTTCTTATCGTAAATAGTAGAACCGATATAGTAACTTAACCAATATTCGTTGGTTAAGCCAAAAACTTCAGGGTCGATTGCTTCCACACCTTTAAAGTCGTTTGCCTCCATGTCTCCAATAAAATGCCTTAAAACAGAAGTTTTAACCTGTTTACCGTCCTTTTCACCATAGCCTTTTGAGCTAATTAAGACATTGGTTATAGGTTCGTTTTTTAAATTAACAAGATAAACCGTCCAGTTTTTTACCTCGGGCGTTTCGCTCATCAGCACAACGGCCATGGCAATATCTTCAACTGTATTTTCTGGTAAATCGGCTTTCATTTGGATAATGGATAAAAGAGCAAAGAATAAAGACTGTGATTTTTAGGTTTAAAAAATTAATCTTTAATCCTTGTTCCTTACTCTTTGTTCAAAATTATTTTTTCTTTGCCACAGCCTTTTTAGCCGCTGGCGCTTTCTTTTTAGCAGGTGCTTTTTTCTTAGTTTCGAAAGCATTTGGTACTTGCTCTACAATCATTTTCTTTACCACTTCCAAATCGATATCAGCCAATTCTTCAGGAGTATATTTTTGTTTGGTTGCTTCGTTGTTCCGCAATTTCAACATTAATTTACCAAAACGAATGAATGGTCCCCAACGACCGTTTTCGATTGAAATTTTTTCAGCTTCCCAGGTTTTAATGTAACGATTTGCTTCTTTCTCTACTTTTTTGCCAATCAAAGTTTCAATATCTTCTTGCGATAAATTATCGAAATCGTAACCCTTAGCTGGAATATTGATGAATAAATCGTTCCACTTTATAAACGGACCAAAGCGGCCTTTACCTTTAGTAACGCCTAAGCCTTGGTAATGAGCGATTGGTGCATCGTCATCCATTTTTTGTTTGATGATTTCTACCGCTCTGTCATACGTTACCGCCAAAGGTTCTTCATTCTTTGGCAATGATATAAAAGCCTCTCCCCATTTTACATAAGGACCAAAACGACCAACGCCAACCATTACTTCTTTACCTTCAAAATCAGGCAATGAGAATGGAAGTTTAAACAATTCAAGGGCTTCATCTAATGTAATTGTCGCTACGGATTGGTTGCGCATTAAACTGGCGTAACGTGGTTTTTCTTCTTCATCAAGCTCGCCAATTTGTACCAAAGGCCCAAATTTTCCAACTTTTGTATAAACGTTTTTGCCAGTTGCAGGGTCTAAACCCAATAATCTTTCACCTGTGGCACGCTCTGCAGTTTCTAATGTGTTCTCAACCTCTAAATGAAAAGGATTATAGAAAGAATGCAACATTTTAGTCCACTCTTGTAAACCTTGTGCAATCTCGTCAAATTCTTTTTCTACGCTTGCCGTAAAGTTAAAATCTACAATACCTTTAAAATGTTCCACTAAAAAATCATTCACTACTTCACCAATATCAGTAGGGAAGAGCTTAGATTTTTCAGCCCCCGTAATTTCTGATTTTGTATTTTTCGAAACCTTTCCATCAGCTAAAGTTATAGCGGTAAAGTTTCTTTGTTTGCCATCTCTATCTTCTTTAACCACGTAACCACGGTTTTGAACCGTAGAAATTGTTGGTGCATAAGTTGATGGTCGGCCGATGCCTAATTCTTCTAATTTTTTAACTAAACTAGCTTCGGTATATCTTGCTGGCGGACGAGAATAACGTTCTGTTGCCTGCATTTCTTTTAAGAATAGTTCTTGTCCTTTTGCTAATGGCGGTAGGATAGAACCGCCTTCATTTTCTTCGGTTTCTTCATCATCCGTAGATTCTAAATAAACTTTTAAGAAACCATCGAATTTTAAAACTTCGCCCTCGGCTACTAAATGTTCTTTCCTGGTTGATGCTGTAATTTGAGCGGTAGTTTTTTCGAATAATGCCTCACTCATTTGAGAAGCGATTGAACGTTTCCAGATTAAATCGTATAGACGTTTTTCTGAGATGTCTCCATCAACGGTATGCCTATCGAAATAAGTAGGACGTATAGCCTCGTGAGCTTCCTGTGCACCAGCTGATTTAGTTTTATATTTTCTTGGCTGATGATATTGATTACCATAAGCCGATTTAATTTCCTGTTCTGCTGCAGCTAAAGCCGTATCCGATAAATTTACCGAATCCGTTCTCATATACGTAATCTTTCCAGCTTCGTATAAACGTTGAGCAACCTGCATGGTTCTCGCAACTGAAAAACCAAGCTTTCTTGATGCTTCTTGTTGTAGGGTTGAAGTCGTAAAAGGTGCCGCTGGATTACGTTTTGCAGGTTTGGTTTCTAAACTTGTAATGTCAAACTTAGCTGTAGCGCAATCTTGTAAGAATTTTTCAGCATCAGCTTCGCTCTCAAAACGTTGTGGCAATTCTGCCTTTACAATTTCTTTGCCTTTACCTGTAGAAAACTGTGCTGTAACCTTATAAGCTGCTGTTGCACTAAAATGTTGGACTTCTCTTTCTCTTTCAACAATTAAACGTACCGCTACAGATTGTACACGGCCAGCAGAAAGTGATGGTTTAACCTTTTTCCATAAAACAGGGGAAAGCTCGAAACCAACCAATCTATCTAAAACACGGCGAGCTTGTTGCGCATTTACTAAATTATAGTCAATGCTTCGCGGACTATCAATTGCTTTTAAAATTGCGGGTTTGGTAATCTCGTGGAAAACAATACGTTTCGTTTTTTCCTGTTTTAATCCTAAGGTTTCAAATAAGTGCCATGAAATGGCTTCTCCCTCGCGGTCTTCATCGGATGCTAGCCAAACCATTTCGGCATCCTTCGCTAGTTTTTTAAGTTCGGCTACCAAAGCTTTCTTATCGGCTGGAACTTCGTATTTCTGAGCAAAATCATTATCGATATCGATTGCCATATCGCCTTTGGCTAAATCCCGAATGTGGCCATAGCTAGATTTTACAAGGAAATCTTTTCCTAGGTAGCCTTCTATGGTTTTAGCTTTAGCGGGAGATTCGACGATTAATAAATTTTTGGCCATGAAATACGTTTTTGTGCAAATAAAGCTATAATTAAGCTATAAAACCAAACATGCGCCTAATTTTATACAAATTATTTTTGAAAATATGATGATAAAAACTGATTTTTCGGGATTTAGTTTTAAAAATATCTGCTTATTTACGCTCCTAAAACTGTTGTTTAAATTAGAATTAAGCACGAGTAAATAATGCATTGAAAATAAAATCTGTACTTTTGCAGTTCATTAATAACAGCAAAGCTTGAAGTACCCTAATTTTAAAGACCTTATTCTTTTTGAAGACAACGATTTCATCGTAATTAATAAACCACCATTTTTAGCTTCTTTAGATGAGCGTGGGGGTTCTGGTGAAACTAATGTGTTGCGTTTAGCTAAACAATACAGCGATGATGCACAGGTTTGTCACCGGTTAGATAAGGAAACTTCTGGTGCTTTAATTATTGCTAAAAACCCTGAAGGCTATCGCCACGCTTCAATGCAATTTGAACGCAGAAAAGTTAACAAGACTTATCATGCTGTGGTAGATGGACACGTAATCTTTGAACATTTAACAGTCGATTTACCAATTCTAAACGATGGAAATAAAAATGTAACCATTGATAGGGCAGAAGGTAAGCGAGCAGAAACCATCTTCAATTCGTTAAAATATTATAAGCACTATACTTTGGTAGAGTGTAAGCCGATAACAGGCAGAATGCACCAAATTCGTATTCACCTGGCTACGCAAAGGGCAGCTATTGTTGGCGATGAAATGTATAAAGGCAAACCGGTTTTTCTTTCTTCAATAAAAAGAGGATATAAATTAACCAAAGGCGATGAGGAGCAACCGATTATGAAACGCTTTGCCTTACATGCAAGACATTTGGTTTTTAAAGGTCTTGATGATAAAGATATCGTAATCGATGCGCCATACCCAAAAGACTACGCTACCTTAATTAAGCTTTTGGATAAGTTCGATGCTTAAATAATTGCATAAATTATTGCCTCGGCATTCTGTTTTAGTTACATTTGGAACATTCACTCTCTATTAAAAATCCAATAGAATGTATATCCGCTTTGTAAATTACCTTGATAAGATTAATCAATATCGAAAATCAAAAATATCAAACCGTAATTTCTTAGTCGTACTCGCTGTAATCGTTGGCGTTTTGGCTGGATTAGCCGCTGCAGCCTTAAAAAGCTTAACACACCATATTGAAGAGTTTCTGCAATCGGATTGGCATTGGAAGTACAAATATTACTTGTACTTCATTTTCCCAATGATTGGTATTTTCCTAACCGTTTTATACATCAAATACTTCATCAGGAAAAGCAAATTTGAAACCGGTTTAACGCCTTTGCTTTATGCCATATCTAAAAAATCAAGCAAAGTTGAGCCACACAATATTTACTCGCAAATTATTACAGCAGCCGTAACCGTTGGTTTTGGGGGTTCAACAGGTTTGGAGGCACCAATTGTTACTAGTGGTTCAGCAATTGGTTCCAATCTAGGGCGATTTTTAGGTTTATCCTATCGGGAAATTACGATGCTTGTGGCTTGTGGTGCAGCAGCAGGTATTGCAGGTGCGTTTAATAGCCCAGTTGCAGGTATTGTTTTCGCCATCGAAATTCTCTTACCTGAATTTACAATTCCAGCATTTATTCCATTATTACTTTCTGCTGCAACGGCAGCTGTAGTCGCCAGATTATTTTACACCCAGCAATTATTCTTTCTGGTAACCGAAGGATGGCAAGTTAACGCCTTGTTTTATTATATCCTTTTAGCAGGTTTAATCGGCCTGTTTTCCATTTATTTTACCAAAGCCAATTACGCCGTAAAAGGATTGTTCTACAAAATCAAACATCCTTACACAAAAGTTATTGTTGGTGGTTTAATGCTTGGCTTTTTGGTGTTTCTTTTCCCAACACTTTATGGGGAGGGTTACATCACCATGAAAAACCTATTGCGGGGCGATTACTTGGCTGTAATTAATAACAGCATTTTCGAAGATTACAACAACATTCCTGCGTTGGTGGTATTGTTTACAGTGGTTACAATTTTTATGAAATCATTGGCAACCCTAATTACTTTGGGCGCTGGTGGTAATGGCGGTACTTTTGCGCCGAGTTTAATTATGGGAGGTTTGATAGGTTTTATATTTGCCTACACGGTGAACATTTTAGGTTTGGCACATTTGAACGTTTCAAACTTTATTGTGGCAGGGATGGCCGCTGCTTTAGGTTCGATTATGCATGCGCCACTTACCGGTATTTTTCTAATTGCTGAAATTACAGGAGGCTATATTTTAATGGTTCCGTTGATGATTACCACGGCGATTTCCTATGCTATTAATCGTAGCGCTCAAAAACATTCTATTTACACCAAAGTATTGGCCGATAAAGGCGAATTGCTTTCTCACGAGGATAAAGATACCACGGTTTTAAACCAGATGAAGTTGCGGTATTTGGTAGAGAAAACTTATCCTCAATTAAACATGGATGATTTGATTTCGCTTAAGATGAATGAAATTGTTCAATCGCATAAAAATATATGCGCCGTTACCAATGAGTTAGGCGATTTTAAAGGCATCATTTATATCGAAGAATTGTTTAGTGAAATGGTTAGCAATGTTAAAAAAGATGAACTAGCTGCTTCTGATTTAGTTCACGATGCGCCAAACACCATTAACGAAAACGACGATTTAAAAGTGGTTTTACAGAAAATGGAACAAGATAATGTTTGGCTTTTACCAGTTGTTGATGAGGCTAACCGCTATAAAGGTTTTGTATCTAAAACTGCCATTTTCAATAAATACAGAGCATTGCTGATGAGGCAAAATGATTATATGGGGTAATTTGTTTTAAAGTTGGTAAGTTTTAAGGTTGAAATGTTTTGCAATCTAAACTTTCCAACCTTAAAACTTTTCAACCTCTGATATTCAAACAGCGCTTTACTCCGCCCGCTTCAATCCAAACTTTTCAATCTTACTGTATAAATGACTTCTTTGAATGTCAATTTCATCAGCAGTTTTTGAAACATTCCAATTGTTTTTCTCCAGCTTAAATTTGATAAATTCTTTCTCAGCGTGGTCTTTATAATCCTGAAAATTATTAAAGCTATCAAAAGATGAAGACATACCGGAACCGCCAGTAGAATTTGCAATTTGCGTACTTGTTGCAGCACCAATATTTGTTCCACCACCAGGATTTGCAAAAGCACGAACATCATTTTCAGTAATTACCTTATCACTCAAAATAATCAAACGCTCAATCATATTGTGCAGCTCACGCACATTACCCGTCCATGGTAAAGCCTTTAAGGCAGCCATTCCACCATCATTAATTTTTTTAACAGGCATGCCGTAGTCACTACAAATGCTTTCTAAAAAGTTTTGTGCAATAACAGGAATATCATCTGTACGTTCGGTTAAATGTGGTACATGGATATTGATTACGTTTAATCGGTGGTACAAATCCATACGGAAATTACCATCTTCAATTTCCTTTAATAAATCTTTATTGGTTGCCGCTAACACGCGAACATTAACATCAATTTCTTTTTCGCCACCAACGCGAGATATTTTATGCTCTTGTAAAGCACGAAGCACTTTTGCTTGCGCAGAAAGGCTCATATCGCCAATTTCATCTAAAAATAAGGTTCCACCATTGGCCAATTCAAATTTACCAATACGTTGTTTCACAGCCGATGTAAATGAACCTTTTTCGTGACCGAATAATTCACTTTCAATTAATTCTGATGGAATTGCGGCACAATTCACTTCTATTAATGGACTATCTGCACGATTAGATTTTTCGTGTAACCAACGGGCTACCAGTTCTTTACCGCTACCATTTGCACCAGTAATTAATACACGAGCTTCAGTAGGGGCAACACGTTCAATGGTTTCCTTTATTTTAGAAATGCTATCCGATTCGCCTAAAATTTCACGTGTTTTACTTACTTTACGTTTTAAAACTTTTGTTTCGGTAACTAAAGTTCCGCGGTCTAAACCGTTGCGAACAGTAATTAATAAACGATTTAAATCTGGTGGTTTTGAAATAAAATCAAAGGCTCCTTTTTTACTGGCTTCAATAGCAGTTTCAACCGTACCGTGACCAGAAATCATAATGAAAGGTAAATCGGGTTTAATGGCTTGCGCTTGTTCCAGCACTTCCATACCATCCATCTTATTCATCTTAATGTCGCAAAGAACAAGGTCAAAATTCCCTTTCTTAATCATTTCCAGACCATCGATACCATTATCAACGTCTTCAACATCGTAATTTTCGTATTCTAAAATCTCGCGTAAGGTGCTCCTTATTGCCCGCTCGTCATCAATAATTAGTAGTTTGGCCATTCAGTTTTGTTTAGTCGTAATTCAGTTACGAATATATTATTTTTTAATTAATGTATAGTTTTTTATACATTGATTTAGGCTATAAACGAGAAATCGTTGAAAAGGTTTTAATTTTTTTATTTGGAAAACAAAGGGCAGATTTCCATCGGATTTTTCAGTCCTGCTGTACATTTTAGCCCCCATAAACCAGTGCAACTTGTAAGCATACCTGATTAAAAAACAGAGACAGATGCTTAAATCGGGGGCTGCCATTTCCATCAGGTTTATTTAACACAGGTTTGTGTAAGAAACATCCTTTTTGATACTCAAATTCTTTTCCGTGACTTCCGTGTTTCCGTGGCAAACCATTAAATGAAAATTACGTATAACTAAAGCAATGGGTGGGCTTTTAGTTTGATGATACAGGTTTTGGTTTTTAAACCTGATGGAAGTGATATACTTTTGGAAGCAGCTCTTCGACAAGTTCAGACTGACACTCACAAAAAGATATAACGTACAGCAGGACTGAACTTATAAAAGAATTACTGGAATTGCTTTTCAAATGAAATAAAAAATGCAGGTCTATAAGCCGGGTTCTGTTTTCTAATTGCTCAGAATTTCTATCATTAATCCACTGTAAATGTTGCCATTTACCTCTAACGACCTACCCACTAACATCGGACGGGCAGCCCTACATGCGTTAGCCTATTTGGTCTTTCAACGCTCGGGGTTTACAAACCAATACAGTCGCCTGTAATGCTCGTGCGCTCTTACCGCACGTTTTCACCCTTTCCCAACTTGCGCCGGGTGGTATATTTTCTGTTGCACTAATCCGTAATTCAGGTTTTCATTCCTAAATTCCTTTCCGTTAGAAAGCGAGATGCCCTGTGTTGCCCGGACTTTCCTCTCTCTCGATTACTCGAAACAGCGATAGAACAACCTGCATTTTGCGCAAAGATGGATTTTTTTAAGCAAAAAGCCACAAAATTTTTAACTTATTTGCAATCTTTTAATTGGTTAGAAACCGCTGAGTAAGGCACAAAACCTTGCTTATTACCAAAGGAATTTGTAATATAAACCATTACCTGAGCCACATCAATATCGGCCAATTCCGGGAATGCAGGCATTTTTTCTTTGTATTCTTTGCCATGAATAACCATGGTTTCATTCGCCCCATTTTTAATGAAGCAAGCCAAACTGGTTTTATTATTCTTTAGAAATATGGAATCTGTTAGCGGAGGTGCAAGTTGGCCCAAACCTTCGCCATTTTCGCCATGGCAATTTTGACATTTGGCCTTGTAAATATCTTTACCATTCGACATGTAGTTTTGCAAATCGATGGTTTCCTGATTTTGGCAGGAAACGATTATCGCAATAATGGAAAGCAAAAAAATAGAATTGATGATGTATTTGCGCATAGATGTTTTGTTAGTTTTTGCCAAATTATTTTGCCACGGAAGCACGGATTTACACGGAATTAAGATTCTTTATTTTGCTTCTGTAGCTAGAATAATTCTAATTAAATTATTTTGCCACGGAAGCACGGATTTACACGGAATTAACATTCTTTATTTTGTTTTTTTACCTATTTATTTAAATTATTTTGCCACGGAAACACGGATTTATATGGAAATAATATTCCCTTTTTTCTGTGTTTCCGTGGCAAATAAATTATTTTTTATACTCCGCCAATAAAACTGGAATATCCTTTTTCAATTGTTCAACCTGGTCTTCTTTTGTACCATCGTAAGCACCGCGAATTCTTTTGTCTTTATCAACTAAAACCAAATACCCTTGGTGTATGTAACCATCTTTGGCGGTGCTGTCTTCGCCAACGGCTACTAAATAATTTTTCTCAGCTAAAGTATAAACACTATCCTTGCTGCCATAAAGAAATTGCCATTTTTTATCATCAACGCCTAATTTTGCAGCATATTTTTTCAACACGGATGGTTTATCATATTTAAAATCAATGGTATGCGAAATAAACATTACGTCAGGATTTGATTTAAATTCGTTATAAACCGTCATTAAATTGCGGTGCATGGTAGGGCAGATGGTTGTACACGATGTAAAGAAAAAATCGGTTACGTAAATTTTGCCATCGGTAACTTTGTTTGTGGTTAAAACGCTATCCTGATTTAAAAAAGCCCAATTCGGAATGGTTTGATAAACCGTATCAATTTTTTCAACACCAGCTGCATCTTTAATAGTTTCTGCATGTCTTTCGCCGTAAATAGGTAGTTTTTTATCTTGTTGACAAGATGAAAGTATGATAATGGATAGCAGGCAAATTACTACGGATGAAATAATTTTATTCATAATATTTTAATAAAGTGTAAATATACGCCTCTGTTTTGCAGATGGCAATTAATTGATGTGGTATTCGTCATGATAGATTAAATTAACATTTTATTTTCGTCTTCGCGAGGCTTGATTAGCACGAGCCGAAGCAATTTCATTTAAGGGGTTTTCCTTTCGGAGATTGCTTCGTACCTCGCAATGACGAGTTTTTGAAGCAGCATGATGTGCTTAAATTGCTTTACTTCTTAACGTACTTTGCAGGCTCAGCCACAAACTTTTGTTTACAACTCTCAGAACAAAAATAAAAGGTAAACTTATTGTATACCGTTGTTTTTACACCAGTTGGTTTAATTTTCATCTTACAAACTGGGTCGATTACTCTTTTCTGTAAGGTATCAATTAAAACATTTTCTCTATCAGCTTTGATAGCTGCATTTGATTTTAAACTGATTGATGCTAATCCAAATAAGATTATTCCAAGACTTAAATTTTTCATTTTTATTAATGTTTATGATTAGACATTTCCATCTTTTCAGCTGGATTAATAAGGTAGATTTTCAAAACTGAATCTGATTCTTTAGTCGCTTTGATAAAGCTATCTTCTACAGCTCTTATCGAAATCATTTGCGATTTGTAATAGGCGATATCTTCCTGCTCATTTTTACCCTTAAATTCATCATTGAACGAATGCATCCAATCCATCATATTTTCATCGGCCTTATTTAATTTATCAACTAAAGCCTTTATCTTGATGGTATCTGGAGATAATTTTTGCCGTTCAGCAATTAAAATGGTGTCTAATTTCATTCTGTTTCTTATTACTTTTTCGCCATCAATCATCAGTTTATCGTGGATGTTTAAAACCTCTTTTTTGATGGCTTCCGAATCGGGTTCGGTTTTACATGCGCCAAAAAGTAAGATTATCACACTAAAAATCATTATTAATTTCTCTTTCATCGATTTAAAAATTATAAGTAACACCAACATATACTTTACCTGCACTCATGGGATGGTCGGTTTTTGCTTCCCAAATGTTTTTTTGTACGCCCATATTCAGCGCAATGTTTTTATAAAAAATATCAGCACCGATTCCACCCATTAAATTATTCATTACGTGTTCGCCTGTTTTTAAACCATTGTATTTTTCTCCACCAGAATATTCGTAAAAAAACTGTGCGGATGGCATAACCTGTACATCTTTACCAATTCTTTGTGTGTAAAAAATATTTAAGAAACTGGTGGTACTATTTGCAATTCCCTCATCGCGTTTATTCGTTCCATTTAGTTTGTAAGATGTATTTAAACTTGCGCCAAACTTGCCCAGTCCAACCAAATAATTCATGTAGATAAAACCATCTGTACTGCCAGTTCCTGCTTGTTGTAGCGAAGAATAACGAATGCCCGCGGTATTTTTGAAATCGTTTTTACCTGTCGGGAGTTTAATTCCTGCACCTGCAATAAGTTGTTGCTTAAAATTATCTTCCAGTTTTTGAACCAAGTGATAACCTGCATAAAGATTGACATCTCCAACACCACCAACGGTTGATGTGTAGCCATTATAGCGTTCGCTATTAGAAACGTAAGGAAGAATTGCATTAATTTCTAATTTGCTGTTGATAAAATATTTCCCTCTGATTTCCATAGAGCGGTATAACTCGTAATCGTCTGGATTTCCAGCGTGACCAGTAATTGGCGAATTTTGGCTTTTGGCTGGGATGAAAAACTGTCCTCCATTTGGAAAAAGCGAATGTGATTGTCCATTGTAACCATTAAATGAACGGTAGCGGTACAGTACACTGATGCTGTTTCGGTTATAGTAAGGCGTAATGCCCATAAAACACCCACAAATATCACAAGCAAGAGCATTGCTGCTGATTAAAAGAATGGCTATAATTAATAATTTACGATTCGCTATATAATGTATTTTTGATAAACTCATTGTCGGTTAATGTTTTTAAAAATGCTTTGATTTGTGCTCGTTCAGCGCTGTTTAAATGAATGCCATTTTTTAGTGATGAATCCAAGTTTTCAGCAGCTTTTACGCCAAAATTGTAATGCTCTAAAACTTCGTCTAAACTGTAAAAACGGCCATCGTGCATATAAGGTGCGGTATATTCTATATTACGTAAACTGGGTACACGGAATTTTCCGAAATCGTCTTTAACGCCTGTTATGTGCGACCGTCCCTCATCTATACTGACTACATCCAAGCCATTGCTACGATAAGAAAAATCTGTAAAAAATGGCTCTACATGGCATGAAGTACATTTTTCTTTAAATAGGTTATAGCCAAGTTGTTCATCAGCAGTAAAAGCAAAACCACTTTCTTTGCGCATCACCTTATCATACTTGGAATTACCCGAAACCAAAACGCCCATAAATTGAGTCAAGGATTTTAAAACATTTTGCGAATTGATTTCTGTAGAACCAAAAGCTTGCTTAAACATTTCTGGATATGGTGCAGTATTTTTTAGGAATGAAACAACGGTTTCGATATCGGTTTTCATTTCGCAAACGTCAGTAAGGGCATTTAAGGGAGAAGTTTCGATGTTCTTTACACCACCATCCCAAAAGAAAGCTTTTTGCCAAACCAAATTAAAAAGGGGAGGCGCATTTCTCTTTCCCTGGCAATTGTCTACACCGTGACTAACTTTATGGTCGAGATTAGCAAATGCCGCAAATTGCTGATGGCAGCTACCGCAGGAAACACTTTTGTCAGCTGATAATCGAGCTTCGTAAAACAACTTTTTACCTAAGGCAAAACCTGCGTTTGTTAATTTATTTTCTTCGAAATTGTATGCTGGCGCAGGAAAGTTTGATGGAATGGAGAAAGTGACTTTCTTTTCTTCTGGTGATATTTCTCCCTCGTTTTTACTGCAAGCATACATCAACGCAATGCTTAAAAAAAGCATTGCGAAGACGATTAATTTACGCCACATATTAATTGTGAATGTGGTCTAAACGGAATAAACCTTTGGCATAATTGTTCGCTACAACAACCGAATTTGCGCCACCCATCGTAAAATTTAAACTTGCGAAACTTACATCGGTTGTGCCTGTAAATAGGGATGCCGCATTTACGATAAAGTGCATGTCAGGTTTTGAATCGGTTCTAATCCTAAGCGGATTTGCAGCATTAATTTCCGTAGAATAAGTCCTTACGGTATTATTTGGGTCTAATACGCCACCAATGTGAAAAGTTAATGCATTATTTGCCGCTGTAGATTGTGGCGAAGTGCCCTCTAGTTTTACAAAAATGTAGCCGCTGTTCCAGGTCCAGAACATGCCATTTATGGGGTCTAATGCACCTGTTTGTGCACCTGCAAAGTTGCGGGCATAATCTACACCAATGGTATATTCAATTTTTGTATAATCGCCTGTCGGAACATCTTTTACGGTAATTAACTTTGATTCAGGTTTAGATTCATCTACCAAAAAATAACTTTCTGGAATTAGATAAGTTGTTCCATCAGCTTTGCTTAATTTAACATTGCTTACATAATATTTAAAGACGTTAATTTTGTAATCTTCGCCTTTGGCATTTTTGTAGGTTATTGTATTTAGCGCTAATGCTGCACCATTTACCTGATGCTCGAATTCTAATGTAAAGCTAGATTTTGCATCTGTAGAGATTTCATCAGCATCTTTTTTACATGATTGTAAAAGTATGATAGGGCATAAAAATGCCAGAAAGTATTGTGATAATTTCATTTTGATAAATTGGATAAGTGAATTTTTTCTCTTCCTCTTCGTTAGGTTCGTGGAGACACGAACCAAGGTGCTCGATTCAGAGCTATTAAAATTGTGGTCGCCATGCTGAATTTAATTCAGCATCTTATAGCAAAAAAGGCTCTGAAATGAATTCAGAGTGACGACAACGATAAAAATAAATTTTACTTAAGCCGATTTCGGCGGATGAAAAATAGAAATCGAAAGGTCTTTAATTGGTTTTTCAAGATAACCGCTTTCTGATTTAATGAAGAAATATGGAATTGAATGATTAATAGCTAAAACCTTAAATTCAGGTTCGGCTTCTATCACTCTTTTTAAATTATCTTGAGTTTGCTTGTTCTTGCCATCCAAATCTTTTAGTTTTTTGGCTAAGAAACATTGTCCGTCGCAATGCAACTCTGGATGGGCTTTATTGATACAAAATACGGATGTGATGTATTCCTTATTCATTTGATAACTTGAATACACAATCAATTGCATGTAGCAATTAGAAATTGTACAGATTACTAAAAGAAATATTAGGGCTCGTTTTAACATTTGTATTTCGCTGCAAATGTACAAACGAAATTGGGAGTGGCAAATATTTAAATAATCTTTTACCGTTGACTGAAGTCAACGGCAATGAATTTACTACATCAATAAAAAATATTACCGAATTTGAGTTAACCACATGCTTTTATTTGCCGTCAGTTGAAACTGAAGGATAAAAAGATGCCTGATGAAATCAATCATCAGGCATCTTTTAAAAAAAATATAAAACCTATTCCTGTAAATCTGCCATTACAGCTTTAATTTTATCGCCCAATTCAGCATTTACTTTTTCGAAATCTTTTCTATCAGCAAGTGGTGCATTTACACTGCAATAAAACTTAATTTTCGGTTCTGTACCACTCGGACGAGCAGAAACAATACTTCCATCTTCAGTTATAAATTGTAAAACATCAGATGCCGGATAATCTAATTTCGTTACTTTTCCGCTGGCTAAATCAGTTTCCTGACTTAATTCGTAATCTTTTAATATCGCAACTTTTGAACCGCCTAATGATGCAGGTGGATTATTTCTGAATTTCTCCATCATTGCTTTAATTTCCTCAGCTCCGGTTTTACCTTTTTTGGTTAACGAAACTAAATCTTCTTTATACAAACCGTATTGCACATACATATCCAATAAAGCGTTGTATAAACTTGCGCCCTTATCTTTGTAGTAAGCTGTCATTTCAGAGATGAAAGCAGCAGAAACTACTGCATCTTTGTCACGAACTAAATCGCCGATTAAATAGCCGTAACTTTCTTCACCACCAGCTATAAAAGTTTTTTCGCCTTGTAATTGGGTAATAATTTGTCCAATCCATTTAAAGCCTGTTAAAGTGTTAAAGTACTCAACATTTTTAGCATCGCAAATGGCTTTAATCAAACTGGTAGTTACAATTGTAGAAACCACATATTCTTTGCCTGTAAGTTTACCTTTTTCTTCCCAAGCTGAAACAATATAGTTGATTAACAAACTGCCTGTTTGGTTTCCATTAAGCAAAACCCATTCTCCATTATTATCCTTAACTGCGATACCAACACGGTCAGCATCTGGGTCTGTAGCTAAAACTAAATCAGCATCAATTTCTTTAGCCTTGTTCATCGCCAAAGTTAATGCATCCTTTTCCTCTGGATTTGGATAAACAACGGTTGGAAAATTACCGTCTGGTTTACTTTGCTCTTCAACAACGGTAACATTTGTAAAACCAAATTGCGCTAAGGCTTTTGGCACTAAAGTAATTCCAGTTCCGTGAATAGGAGAATACACAATTTTCAAATCATGCTGTCTCTTAATTGCATCAGGAGAAATTGAAAGCGCCGTAATGCCGTCTAAATACAATTTATCTACGTCCTCACCAATTAATTCCACATTTGCGTCGACCCTGTCAAACTTCACTTCATCAATGCTTTGAATTTTATTTACTTCATCGATAACCAATTTATCATCAGGCGAGGTAAACTGACCACCATCAGCACCGTAAGCTTTGTAACCGTTATATTCCTTCGGATTGTGCGATGCCGTTAACATCACACCACTTTTACAATTGAAATGACGAACTGCAAAAGATAACTCTGGCGTTGGTCTTAATGCTTCAAAAAAGTAAACATGGATGCCGTTTGCTGAGAAAACATCAGCCGTAATTTTTGCGAAATAATCAGAATTATTTCTACTATCATGCGCAATGGCTACGCTAATTTTTTCGCCTGGATATTTATTATTCAAATAGTTGGCTAAACCTTGAGTGGCCGTTCCTATTGTATATTTATTGATGCGGTTTGAACCTGCACCCATAATTCCACGCAAACCACCCGTACCAAACTCTAAACTTTTGTAAAATGAATCGGTAAGTTCTGTTGTTGCATTTTGGTCGACAAGGGCTTGTATTTCTGCCTTGGTTTTTTCGTCGTAATTGCCGCTTAGCCATTGATTTATGGTAGCCTGTGTTGATTGGTCAATTCCTTGCATTGAGCTGTATTTTTAATTTAATATCTGGTGTTGAACAAAAAAATCTGCCTGGAAGTTTGGTTGTAATCAAAATAAATTAAACTTTTCCAAATTTTATTTTGTTGAGGGTGTTGCTTTTAAGCTTGTTTTGTTTATTTTCACGCCCCGATACAATAATAAAGAAATTCCTTATTAAAATAAGCGGTTTCTATTTTTTATCGTATTAGCAAACACAATTTATTTTGTGTTCTTTTTATTACAGCTAAACCAATTAATTACATGAAAATTTTAAAATTTGGGGGTACTTCAGTAGGTAGTCCCGAGCGCATGACGAAGTTGTTGGATATCATTAATCCAAATGAAGAGCAAATTGTCGTATTATCAGCCGTGTCTGGTACAACAAACAGCTTGGTGGAAATTTCTAATTATTTTTTAGCTGGAGATAAGAAGAAGGGAAGCGAGTGTGTGGAGAATTTATATGCAAAATATAAGGATTTTGTTGTTGAACTTTTGCCTGCTGCTGATTTTCAGGGAATGGGGAACGAAGTGATTGATTATCACTTTAGCTTTTTAGCCGTTTTAACTAACGATATTTTTACTTCTATTGAAGAAAAAGTTGTTTTGGCGCAAGGCGAATTATTATCTACCACTTTATATCATATCTATTTAAAATCAATTGGTGTAGAATCTGTTCTATTACCTGCTTTAGATTTTATGAAAATGGATGAGGATAACGAGCCAGATATTCCGTTTACAACCAAACATTTAATGCCTTTATTAGAACAACATCAAGGCAATAAATTATTTATTACGCAAGGTTTTATCTGTCGCAATAGCTTTGGTGAAGTTGATAATTTGCGTCGTGGTGGAAGTGACTATACTGCATCATTATTAGGTGCTGCAATTTTAGCAGAAGAAGTTCAAATCTGGACGGATATTGATGGCATGCACAACAACGACCCTCGTGTGGTTAAAGGAACTAAGCCCATTGCACAATTATCTTTTGATGAAGCAGCAGAGTTAGCTTACTTTGGAGCGAAAATCTTGCATCCGCAATCGGTTTTTCCAGCACAGAAATATAAAATTCCCGTTCGTTTGTTAAATACCATGGAGCCAAGTGCTGCTGGTACTTTAATTACTCACGATAGTGAAAAAGGTAAAATAAAATCTATTGCTGCAAAAGATGGCATCACGGCTATCCGTATTCAATCGAGCAGAATGCTTTTGGCTTACGGTTTCTTACGTCGCGTTTTTGAAGTTTTTGAACGTTATAAAACGCCAATCGATATGATTACCACTTCAGAAGTTGCAGTTTCTTTAACCATTGATGAAACTGGAAATCTTTCGAAAATTGTGGAGGAATTGGAAAGTTTCGGAACGGTTGAAGTAGAAACGAACCATAGTATTGTTTGCGTGGTGGGCGATTTCGGTTCAGAAAAACATGGTTTTGCAAGCAGGGTTTTAGAGGGTTTGAAACACATTCCAATTCGTATGATTTCTTATGGAGGAAGTAACTATAACGTATCTTTACTAATTTTGAGCGAAGATAAAACGGAAGCGCTAAGAAGCTTGCACAATAGATTATTCGAATAAAAAGATTAAATTAGCATTATGAATGAAGTGTTTTTTTTAGTTGAGGAAAGCTTAGAGGGCGGCTACGTTGCCAAGGCGCTCGGCGAATCAATTTTTACGGAAGCCGATAATATGGATGATTTAAAAATCAATATTAAGGAAGCTGTACTTTGTCATTTTGATGAAGATAAATTACCTAAAATCATTAGAATTCATTCTGTTAAAGAAGAACTTTTAACTGTTTAACTTAGGATGAAAACACCTCGTGATTTATCTGCTACAGATTTAATTAAGATTTTAAATAAATTTGGATATGAGATTACGACGCAAAGAGGAAGTCACATTAGGATAACAGTAATTAGTGGAGCAGTAGCACATCATATTACTATTCCAAATCATAATCCTTTAAAATTGGGTACATTATTATCAATTATTAATGATGTAAGTGAATTTTTAAAAATTCCAAAGTCCGAAATTTTAAAATAGATTATTCGAATAGAAGGTAAAAAGCGCCAATGATTACCATCAATCCGATTAGGAAATGAAAAGCCAAAAAGCTTGATGGTAGTAAGTTGTTTTTAAACTTCCTGTAGGAATTAAATAAACCTAAGGAAATTATAATTACGATAAATATGGCTGCTACTAACTTCATTTTTTGATAAATAAAAGGAATAATACGATTAGAAGTAAAACGATAAAGAATCGAATTTTCCCATTGTATTGTTTTTGGCTAATTCTTCCATGCTTTAAATCGAGGTAATTGCCTAAATATATTAGCCCAAAGAATAAAATTAAAATTATAATAAGGAATTTGAACATGTTCGCCGATAAAGATATATCAAAGTTTAACAATATAGAAACGCCATTTTACTATTACGATACCGAATTGTTGCAGAAAACTTTGCGCACTTGCGCCGATGCGGCTGCTCCATATCAGTTTCATATTCATTATGCGCTTAAGGCAAACTTTAATACTGTTTTGCTTGAGCAAATTAAAACCATTGGTTTTGGTGCCGATTGTGTGAGTGCAGGAGAAGTGAGAAGAGCCGTTGAAGTTGGGTTCGATAATAAAAAAATCGTTTTTGCTGGTGTTGGTAAATCCGATAAAGAAATAAATGAAGCCTTGGATTTAGATATTTTCTGCTTTAATGTAGAATCTGTTCAAGAACTTGAAGTTTTAAATGAACTTGCTGCCGCTAAAGGCAGAGTTGCACAAGTGGCTATTCGTATTAATCCAAACGTTGATGCTTATACACACCATAACATTACAACCGGCTTGGATGAAAACAAATTTGGCGTAAATGCCTGGGATTTACCAGAATGTGCGGAAACTTTAAAAGCATCTGCAAATTTAAAATTCATTGGAATTCACTTCCATATTGGTTCTCAAATTACCAATCTTGATGTTTACAAAAACCTTTGTGTTCGTGTTAATGAATTTGCAATCTGGTTTGAAGATAAAGGTTTTCAGGTTCAGGTTTTAAATGTTGGTGGAGGATTAGGTATTGATTACTATAATCCTGATAATCAAATTCCAGACTTTGCATCTTACTTTAAAATATTTAAGGATTTCTTAGAGATTAAACCTAATCAAGAGGTTCATTTTGAATTAGGTAGAGCGCTAGTTGGTCAATCCGCTTCATTAATTACCAAAGCTTTGTACATCAAAAATGGTAAGAAGAAAAATTTTGTGGTTTTAGATGCTGGTATGACGGAACTAATGCGTCCTGCTTTGTATCAGGCTTATCATAAGATTGAGAACCTAAGTCGGAAGTCGGAAGTCGGAAGTCAGGAGTTAGAGACTGTAAAATATGATATCGTGGGGCCGATTTGCGAAAGCACAGATTGTTTCGGTAAAGAAGTTGAGCAACCAGAATCTTTTAGAGGAGATATTTTTGCAATCCGTAGTGCAGGTGCTTACGGAGAAGTTATGGCATCGAAATATAATTTAAGAGATGCAATAAGGTCAGTTTACAGTACTGAGATTTAATAAGTTCGTTATCGCGAAGGACGAAGCAATCTCTATTCAGATTAGATTGCTTCGTGCCTCTCAATGAAATAATTTATTTCCTCTTAGAAGCTACAAAAACTACAACGCCAGCAACCAAAATTATACCACCAACATAAGGTGGCCAGTTAACAGATTTCTCTTTATCTGCGGATATTTGAATCGGACCAGCATCAACAACTTTTTCTTTCTTGGTGTAAGAAAATCCAGTCCAAACCAGCATTACAATTCCAACAATAATTAATATAAGTCCTACGGTTTTATTCATGATTTTATGTTTTAGTTAAAATCTAAACAGTAAGAAAAACATTATGTTTTATTCGTCGAAGAAATCGACTAAACCGCCAATAAAATATTCCTCAATTCCCTCTGTAAAATCATCAAAATCTTCATCAGGAATATTGGTTTGTTTAAACTCTAAAGATGTTCCGGCTTTGTCAGCATGAAGTTTAATGGTTACAATAGATGGTTCACCATCTTCACCAAAATACCATTGCTGCACAATTTTTTTATTCGTTTCAAATTCTAGATTCTTTCCTACAATATCACCATCCCAAAAAGAAAATTCGGTGTCGGGCTTTTCTTCAAACTCCACTTCAGCACCTGTCCACAGTTTAATGCTAATGTCTTTTGTAAGTGCTAAATAAACCTCTTCAGGCGTTGCAGGTATGTAAGTATATTTTTTATAATCTCTCATTAACTTTTAATCTTTAATAATCTTGTCCCTTACTTGAATGCGTTCAATCCCGTTACATCCATTCCAGTAATCAACAAATGAATATCATGTGTACCCTCATACGTAACCACAGATTCCAGGTTCATCATGTGGCGCATAATCGAATATTCTCCAGTGATTCCCATTCCGCCCAACATTTGTCGGGCATTCCTCGCAATATCTAAAGCAATTTCTACACTATTTCTTTTTGCCATGGATATTTGTTCGGCTGTTGCACGGTTTTCACTTTTAAGCATTCCTAAACGCCAAACCAAAAGCTGACCTTTAGTAATTTCTGTAACCATTTCGGCTAATTTCTTTTGTTGTAATTGAAAACCACCAATTGGCTTGCCAAACTGAACTCTTTCTTTTGAATATCTTAAAGCAGTATCGTAGCAATCCATTGCCGCACCTAAAGCACCCCAGGCAATGCCGTAACGAGCTTGGTTTAAACAGCCCAACGGACCTTTCAATCCGCTAATTTCTGGAAAAACATTTTCTTTCGGAATTTGAACATTGTCAAAAACCAATTCACCTGTTGCAGAAGCACGTAAACTCCATTTATTATGTGTTTCTGGAGTAGAAAATCCTTCCATGCCACGTTCTACAACCATTCCTCTTATTTTGCCTGATTCATCTTTTGCCCAAACAACAGCAATATCAGCAAATGGCGCATTGCTAATCCACATTTTGGCGCCATTTAAAATATAGTGCGAACCTGCATCCTTTATATTGGTAACCATCCCGCCAGGATTTGAACCGTGGTCTGGCTCGGTTAAGCCGAAACAGCCCATCATTTCGCCACTGGCTAATTTTGGTAAATATTTTTTACGTTGCTCTTCAGTTCCATAAGCATAAATTGGGTACATTACTAACGAGCCTTGAACAGATGCCGTAGAACGAATTCCCGAATCGCCACGTTCAATTTCCTGCATTAAAATTCCGTAAGCGGTGTAATCCAAACCAGCACCGCCATATTCTACAGGAATTGTCGGGCCGAATGCGCCAATATCAGCTAATCCTTTTATTAAATGTTTCGGAAATTCTGCCTTTTGAGCGTAATCTTCTATAATTGGACTAACCTCTTTTTTTACCCATTCTCTTGCCGTGGCACGAATTAATTTATGCTCATCTGTTAGCAATTCATCTAACAAATAATAGTCTGGTGCCTCGTATAAGTCTTTTTTTACTGATTTGCTCATTATAAATTCAAATTTGGTTACGGTAAAGCATTCATTTCAAAGGTAACAATTTACGGCAATGGGCATTATATTCGCGAATAAAAATTATTTTTGAGCCATACAAAACATTCATGAATCACATTAAACAAACTGTTGCGCTAAAAGATGTTAAATGTTTTGCGCTTCATGGTTTTTATCTAGAGGAACAACTTATTGGTAATCATTTTATTATCGATTTGGAAACAGAATTTAGTCCGCTTGGTTTTGATGATGAATTAAGTCAAACCGTAAATTACGAAGATTTGAATTCAATCATTCTGGAGGAAATGAAGCATACCCAAAAGCTTTTAGAAACCGTTTTGCATAACATGATTTCTAAAGTGGTTAAACTTTATCCTTTTGTAGAAACTGTTAATGTGAGTATGAAAAAATTAAATCCGCCAATGCCAGGGCAAATCGGGCATTCTTTTGTTAAACTATCTTACCATTCAGCCAAATAGAAATGAACTTTACCAAAATAAATTCGACCATTTTAGAGGAAATTAAATCGGCCATTGGAGCTGAAAAGGTTTTTACTGATGCCGAAAGTTTAGCTAATTATAGTCACGATGAAACGGAAGATTTGCGTTATCAGCCCGAAGTTGTGGTTAAGCCAACATCGCCAGAAGATATTTCTGCCTTATTAAAAATTTGTAACACGCATCATGTTCCGGTTACTCCTCGTGGCGGTGGAACGGGTTTAAGTGGTGCAGCTTTGCCAATTTTTGGTGGTGTTTCTTTATCAATGGAAAAATTTAAATCAATTATAGATATTGATACCGAAAACTTACAAGCAACTGTTGAACCTGGTGTAATTACCGAAGAATTTATCAACGCTGTTGCCGAAAAAGGATTGCTTTATCCAGTCGACCCAAGCAGTAAAGGTTCTTGTTTTATTGGAGGTAACGTTGCGCATGGCTCTGGTGGCCCAAGAGTTGTAAAATATGGTACAATCCGCGAATATATTTTAAATCTTGAAGTGGTTTTACCTAATGGCGATATCATCTGGACAGGTGCAAATACGCTAAAATATGCCTCTGGTTATAATTTAACGCAGTTGATGATTGGCTCGGAGGGAACTTTAGGTGTAGTAACAAAAATTGTTACTAAGCTTTTACCAAAACCAACGCAATCGGTTTTAATGATGGGTTCTTTTGCTACAAACGAAGATGCTTGTGCTGCTGTTTCAGCGATTTTTAGGGCTGGCGTTACGCCATCGGCTTTAGAATTTATGGAACGAAAAGGAGTGGAGTGGGTAATTAAATATGATGATATTAAATTCGACTTGAAAGATAATGTTGCTGCCTTATTAATGATTGAATTTGACGGTGATGATCTAGATGATATTTTTAAAAATTGCGAAAAAACAAACATCGTTTTAGAGGAACATAATTGTACTGATGTGCTCTTTGCAGATACAGCAGCACAAAAAGAGGAACTTTGGCGTATGCGTAGAACCATGGCCGAATCTGTAAAATCTAATTCTGTTTATAAGGAAGAAGATACGGTTGTACCTCGTGCGGCTTTGCCTAAATTGGTAAATGGCATTAAGGAAATCGGCGCTAAATACGGTTTTGAAAGTGTTTGTTATGGTCATGCTGGCGATGGAAACTTGCATGTTAACATTATAAAAGCTGGAATGAGCGATGAAGATTGGAAAGATAAACTTAAATTCGGAATTGCTGAAATATTTGAATTAACTACAGCTTTGGGTGGTACATTATCTGGTGAGCATGGTATCGGGTTGGTTCAAAAGGAGTATATGCCGATAAAATATTCTGAAATCCATTTGAATTTAATGCGTGGAATTAAACAAGTTTTTGACCCGAATGGAATTTTAAATCCTGGGAAAATTATGCCAGATAAAGTATAGTTTTTGGCTTACTTGAATTATAAGGTTTTGGAAATGTAAGCTTCGGTCTTCGTGGCACTTGCAGTCCCGCTATACGCTTTATCCCGATGAAAAATCGGGATGTTCGCTGCTATCGGGTTTATTAACAAAGGGTTTTGGTTAATAAAGCAGTTTACAATGAAGGGATTAGCAAGCCTTAAATCTATGCTTTAATACAAATGCTTTGCATTTAATTTTCATTGGTATTAACGCCTGCTTTTCAATTCATTGCCGTTGGTTTTAACCAACGGTAAAAATAAAATTAAAGAATTATGTTAGAACGCCCTGCAACTGTAAATAGTTGTACTAACTGAGCCATCTAAACGGGATTGCAGCGGTATCCTTTTAAAATTACCGATACTTTGTTTCACAGTACGGCAGAAGTATTTTAAAAGATTTAGCGCAAAGCCCGAATAACTATAATTTTTGTAGAAATTTGCTTTTCGAATAATTTAAAACGATAGTTTTTATTTTAGAGAACAATTACAATTGCTCAAATCCAACCATTTTTTGCTTCTCCGCTTCTGGAATTGCTGTTGGTCTTTTTGTTGTATAATCTATGGCAATACAAACCGTTTTGCCTTTGCTGCAAATGACTTCTTCTGCACCTTTGATTTTTACAATTTGATAATCTAAATCAAAGCTGGTTTCGCCAATTCTTGAGGTTTTTACATGAATGGCAATTTTATCGTTCATTAGTATGGGTTGAATATAATCTATTTCGGCATGGGCGATTACAATTCCAGTTTTTTTCCAATCCCATTTTATAATTTCCTCCCAATACTTTGTTCGGGCAATTTCCAAATAGGTAAAATATACCGAATTGTTAACATGGCCCATCATATCGAAGTCTACAAAGCGCAGGTGAATATTCGTTTTATAATTGAATTTGTCTGAAAAACGCTGTATTTCTGTCAATTTGTCTTTTGATTTGGATTTATTTTGCCAAAATGTCTTAAAAATCATGGATATTCGGTTTGGTATGTAAGTTGAATAATGGTTTATATCAATTAAAAAAATAAAAATTAGAGATATGACACTTGTAAATTTTAACAACAGAACCCGCAACACAGCTCCTTACTTTAACAATGTTTTCGATTCATTGTTTAGCGATGCAGTAACTAAAAATAAAATGGTTGATAAATCGCCGAACGTAAATATTTTCGAAAATGAAACTGCTTATGTTATTGAGTTAGCTGCGCCAGGTTTAAAGAAAGAAGATTTTCAAATTAATTTAAAAAAAGACACACTTTCTGTTTGGGCAGAAGTTAAGAAAGACGATACCCAAACAGCAAAAGATTTTACACGTAAAGAATTCGATTACAGCTCATTCGCAAGGTCGTTTAATTTACCAGATACAGCTGATGCTGAGAAAATTACCGCCGAATATAAAGACGGTATTTTGAACATTACCATCAGCAAAAAAGACGATACAAAATCTCAACATAAAGAAATTGTAGTATCGTAATAAAGAGTTTCTCGAGAGAGGATTTCATAATAGTTTAGGTTTAGGTTTTATAGGGTTAGCATCGGATGGTGCTAACCTTATTTTGTTTTTAGTTAATTGGTTCATTTGTTATTGGTTAATTGGTGTGTAAAAGTTAAACTAATTTCCAAATAAACTAATGAACCATTTTTGTACTTTTGCGGCATGGTAAGAGAAATTCTGGATACTAAACGCAAAGCATTAAAGATTAACCTTGACCCAAGAATTTACGGCACATTTGCCGAGATAGGAGCAGGCCAAGAAGTTTCGAGAAACTTTTTTAATGCCGGTGCAGCATCTGGAACTGTAGCCAAAACCATGTCGGCTTATGATATGACTTTTAGCGATGCCATTTATGGAGCAGAGTCAAATGGGCGTTATGTTTCTCAAAACCGACTTATACAAATGTTAGACCATGAATTTGGTTTATTAAATGAGCGTTTATCTGGAGAAAAGTATGAAAGCAGAACATTTTTTGCATTTGCGGATACAGTAACAACCTTAAATTACAAACGTACAAACGAACCACATGGCTGGATTGGGATTCGTTTCCAAGATGAACCAGGAGGTTTACCAAATGAAATATTTTTCCATGTTCGGTTGCTTGATACCGATGTAAATATGCAACAAAGAGTTTTGGGGATTATTGGTGTAAATTTAGTTTACGCTGCATTTTATCACCATCACGAACCTAAAATAATGGTTGAATCTTTGGCTGATAATTTAACCATCGGCTCTGTTGAAATTGATTTAATTTCAGTTAAAGGTCCGGCTTTTCCTGAGGTAGATAATATTCTGCTTAATCTTTATATGATTATGAAGGATTTTTCTGCGGCAGCAATTTTTGATGCCGATGCACATCCTCGCCAGGCTAAAGATTTATTGTATAAAAAGGATATTATGATTTTGAGAACCAAATTTGGTCAGAAATCATTGCCAAACTTTAGCTTATTTAATAAAGCAACCGACCAATTTAAGCGCACAAACCAAGTTGAGGATAGTAATTTGGCTGTTATGATTGAGGTTTTATTAACCAATGTTTTAACAGATGACCAGGAAACGCCTGATGATATTGATTTAGAGTCTGTTGCGAAAAGAGCACAAGAAATGTGCGATACCGGAAACATCGTTATTGTATCAAACTTTACTCGTCATAACCGTTTGGCTAAATATTTGGCTCGTTGTAAACCAAAAAGCGTTGGCTTGGCAACAAATATTAATAACTTAAAGTTCGTCTTCAATTCTACAAATTTTAAGGGCGAAAATTATTCGGGTCAATTGTTAAGCTACGTAAATGATATGTTTAACACTAACGTACGTTTATTTGCTTATCCGTTTTTAGATAAAAAGACGAATCAGGTAATTACTACAGCGAATATGCCTGTTACACCAGAAGCAAAACCTTTATTCGATTTCTTATTGGTTAACAGTTATATTACCGATATTGAAGACTACGCAGAGAACGAAGTTAAAACCGTATAGATATAATTTTAATGTTTAACATCTGCAGGTGCATTAGTTAAACTATCTGCAGTACTATCTGTAGATAATGAATCGGTAACCTTTGTGGTATCAGTATATTTATACAAGCTATCAGCATTCTTCTCATCAGCTTTATTACTGTTGCATCCAGTTGCTATAATTGCAAGAACCGATAATATTAAAAGTGGCTTTTTCATAGTTTAAATTTTATCTATCTTAATAAGTAATTAAAAGGCTTATTGTTTTAATAAACTTAAAATGAATATATCTATTCGAATTAATATAGTTATGAGATGGATAAATTATTAATGTACAATTCTCTTAAGCATGCCCCGAAAAATAAAATAATGGAATGGTAGCATGGCTATCCAGTATAATCTTCCTGCTATTCCTAGCGGACGAAACGTAGCGGTTTGGTGAACGATACCTTTTTCATCTATACAAAATTCTAACCATGCTTCGCCAGGAAGCTTCATTTCCGCATAAAGTAAAAGCCTTTTTTGTTCTTTAGATGATAAGATAACTCGCCAAAAATCAAGAGCGTCACCAGGTGAAGTTTGCTGAGCATTTTTACGACCTCGCTTTAGTCCAACGCCACCAAAAAGTTTGTCAAGAAATCCTCTAAATCCCCAAAGCCAATCTCCGTAATACCAACCATTTTTACCTCCAATAGAAAATATTCTCTCAAGTGCTTCTTCTGGATTATCAGTTTTCATTTTTTGTTTATCCAATAAAACACCAAATTTTGGTATTTCAATATGTTTGGATAAACCATTTTGAAAAATACTGCTTCCTGAAGAATCATTCCAACTTGATAAAACAAGATTCTGCTCAATTTTTTCAAATGCCATATCTATAGCTTTAGTGTATGGAATTAAATGAATATTTAGCTTTTGAAACAAATCATTTTCTTTTGGTATCACATCAATTTTCATGCTATCGACTAAGTTTTTGGCTAAATCGTAAGATGTAGACGTTACAAAGTAAAGCCAATAAGAAGATAGCTTTGGCGTAAAAACGGGCACAATAATAATTTTTCTTTTAAGCTTTCTTACTTCAGCAAATTGTTCTAGCATTTGCTTATAGCTCAATAGATTAGGGCCATAAATATCAAAATGCTTATTATATGTATCTGTTTTACAAATTACTCCAGTAAGAAATTCTATAACGTTCCTCACTGCTATAGGTTGGCATTTGGTTTTAAGCCATTTTGGAGCAACCATTATGGGGAGTTTCTCTACTAAATCTCTTATTATTTCAAAGGAAGCGCTACCCGAACCGATAATAATGCCTGCCCGAAGAACTGTGGTAGAAACTTTTCCCTTCCTTAATCTTTCTTCAACTGCCTTCCTACTTTTTAGATGATTACTAAGTTCTTTTTCGTTAATAATTCCAGATAAATAAATAAGTTGTTTTGCTTCAGTTTTATCTAAATAATTAGTGAAGTTGTCAGCAGATTTGAGCTCAGTTTTGCTAAAATCTCCTTGGGTACTCATAGAATGAACTAAATAATAAGCAATATCAATGTCCTTGGGTAAGAGTTGCATGGTATCACTTTTAATCAGATTTGCCTCAATAATCTCTATCTTGGCATCTTTAAAAGCCCTAATATCAATTCTGGCCTTATCTCGAACAACGCAAACTACCTCATGCCCCAATTCAATTAATGCGGGTAACAGCCTTTTACCAATATATCCGGTCGCACCAGTAAGCAAGATTTTCATTATTGTTTAACAAATATTCGCTTCAATTGTTATGTTTCTAGAAAGAAGAGTATAAGCTATTTATCCTTATGAAATAGTGAGATATGCAATTCACTTTAGTATAAGGCAAAAAAATTAATGTCTGCTCTGCGAAACTTTTTAATTATGAAATCAATTGCATTTTAATTTCAATCATTGTATGATTTTATAGCTAACCGAAAATGTAGTTCCCTTGGTTTCTTACATTAAATAAAGCGTAAAATGTTTGGAGGCCTATTTACTCAAAGGAAGTGAGAAATAAAATATTGAACCCTTTCCAATTTCACTTTCAACTTTTAATGTTGATTTGTGCAGTTTTAAAATGGTTGATGAAAGATATAGTCCTATGCCGAAACCAGAAATAAATTTTGTTTGTTCATTCTCAACCCTGAAAAATTTCTGAAACATATTTTTTTGATCCTCCAAAGCAATGCCCATTCCGTTATCTTTTACCTTAACCACAGCTTTCTGATCAATTAAAGTACAGGAAATATTTATTTCACCACCAATTGGAGAATATTTTTGTGCATTACTAATTAAGTTGGTTAGTACAAGCATAATTTTTTCCTCATCACCATGAACAATCACAGACGATATACCATCATAAATAACTGTATGTTTATGGCTTGTAATACCAGCATCTTCAATACAATCCGCAATGAGTTTTGCAATATCAAACTGTGCTTGCTTTATACTTATTTGCCCTTCTTCAAAACGCGAAATATTTAAAAAATCGCGAATTAAATGTTCCATTTTCTTTGTTTGTACATCAGCTTTTGTTAAAGCTTTTAAGGTAAAATCAGCATCGTTCGATTTTAACAAAGCCATTTGAAGATACGACTTTAATGAGGTTAGAGGCGTTTTAAGCTCATGACTTACAAAGCTAACAAACTCATTTTTCTTCTTCTCTACAAGGCTTTTTTCAGTAATATCTCGTGCTATTTTTGAAAGGCCAATAATATTTCCTTCCAAATCTTTTACAGGAGAAATTGTTAATGATACACTAATTAAAGTCCCATCCTTCCGAAGTCTTTCTGTTTCAAAATGCTCAACACGAATACCTTCTCTAAGTTGAGCTAAAATTTTTGGTTCTTCATCAAGTCTATCATTAGGGATTAGTTTTAGAATTGATTCTCCAATCATTTCTGAGGCAGAATAACCAAAAATACGAGTTGCAGCTTCGTTCCAACTTGTAACTATACTATTAAAATCTTTACTTATAATTGCATCATCAGAAGATTCAACAATTGCAGCTAAACGTTGACTTACTGATTCGGCTATCTTTTCATTCGTGATATCATGCACAATTTTCGATAAACCAATTAGCTTTCCCCAAGAATCATAAATGGGAGAGATAGTTAAAGAAACATCAACAAATGTTCCATCTTTTCTTAAACGCTGGGTTTGAAAGTGATCGATAAGCTTTCCACTTTTTAACTTTTCTAGAAATTTAGTTTCTTGATCTTGAAGGTGTTCGGGAATAAGTTTTAATATCGATTCGCCAATCATTTCATCTTCGGTATAGCCAAAAATTCTTGATGCGGCATTATTCCAACTAGTGATAACGCTATTAAGATTTTTACTAATAATTCCATCATCAGTAGATTCTATGATCGAATTTAAAATAGCGCTACGCTCTTCTGCCTTCTTCAGCGCATCATTTAATCTCTTAAGCTCATAGTTACTTAACCTTAGCTCAAGTTCTTGTTGCTGATACGCCCGAATTTTATCAATAATCTCCTTACTCTCTTGCATTCTATACTTCATGAATTAGTATGGAAATATAATTATATCTTTATTAAGTTAAGCAAATGGTTCGTAATTATTTTAAGAGAAGGAAAATAGCAAATATTTACCAATAAGGAACAGTTTGCTGTGATTATCGCTGTTTTGATTGTGTATATTCGGTAGGAGACATACCAAATTGTTTTGAAAAGCTACGACTAAAATGTTTATGAGAATTATAACCAACCATTTGAGAAATTTCATAAATTTTCAGTTCTCCATCATTTAATAATTCTGCTGCTTTTTTTAATCTGGTTATATTAATAAGCTCAATTCCACTTAAGTTTGAGATAGATTTTATTTTTCGATAGAGTGTTGGGCGGCTCATATTCATATTATCGGCCAAATAATCTACTCCAAGTTCGGCATCATCAATTCTTTGATTTATTAAATTTTGAAGTTTTTCTAAAAATAACTCATCGCTTTTAGAATGCGCCATGCTATTAATGTGTATAAGCGGCGAACTGGCAAAATATGCTTTTATTTTATCTCTGTTTTTAAGTAATGATGAAACTTGGACTTGTAAAAAATCGGTGTTAAAAGGCTTTTCTACATAAGCATCGGCGCCAACTTCCAAACCATCTATAGTTGCTTGTAAGCCAGTTTTTGCGGTTAGTAAAATTACCGGAATGTGGCTGTATTCAAAGTTCGATTTAATTTTTTCGCATAGCTGATATCCGTCCATTTCTGGCATCATTACATCACTAATAACAAGCTGCACAATCTCTTGATTTAAAATTTTGAGTGCTTTTAAACCGTTACAAGCTGTTAAAACCTTATATTTTTCACTTAAAACATCGGCAACATATTCTAAGATATCCTCCTCATCATCAACCAATAAAATAACAAATTTATGTTTCAAATTTTGTCGGATAGTTGCTTCAACTATAATCTTTTCTTCCATTTTCCCTTTAAATTAAATTCTATAAGTTGATGTATTGGTAATACTAAAACAAAAAGATTGTTGCCAGCTTCATCGTTAATCACGGTCAAATTTCCACCATGTAATTCGGTAAGCGATTTTGATAAGGAAAGTCCGATTCCTGTTCCTTGTTTAATTTGGGTTTCTGTAGCCCTAAAAAATGGCTCAAATATTTTTTGATGCAACTCTTCAGGAATTGTTCTACCATCATTTAAAACCGTAATCTCAAAATGGTCTGAAACGCCTTCAGGAATTTTTAGACTAACCTCTATAATCGAATCGCTATATTTTATCGCATTATCAATCAGGTTGCTTAATATTTTATAAAAGGCTTCTGTATCTATATAAGCTTCTAAATTTTGAGTAGGCAAAACAAGTTTATAATCGAGGTTTTTTTGTTCAGTTATTGTTTGGAAAAACGTAAAAATATCAGTGAGTATTTCAGAAATATCCGCCTTTACAAAATTAAGAGAGAAGCCATTTACTTCAGTTTTTCTAAAATCGAGCAGCTGATTAGTTAATTTGAAAAGCCTGTCGGTATTTCGCTCCATTATTTTAAGCTTCTTTTCCATGTATGGCACTTCTGATGCTTGTTTCAGTAAATCGCCCATGGGTCCTTTTATCAGCGTTAATGGCGTTCTTATTTCATGTGCTATGTTAGTAAAGAATTCGATTTTAGCCTGATAGATCTCCTTCTCCTTTTTATTTTCAAAGTGTTCCATTCTTCGCTTATTTCTGTTCTCCATTTTTAAATGGTATGCCTTAAAAAAATAGAAAATAATTAGGCCGAGTAAAATTGTATAACACGAATAAGCAATATTGCTTTTGTAAAATGGAGGCATAACTGTTATTAATAACTTAGGATTTGTTTTTGTCCACGTGGTATTACAATTTGCGAGTGCTTTAATTTCAAAAACATAATCGCCTGCTGATAGCTTAGTGAAATAAACTTTTCTATTGGTTTTCAGGTAGTTCCATTCGTCGCTAATTCCTTTCATTCGGTAGGCATACTGTGTCATTTCTGGAGAAAGAAAGCTAATGGCCGCAAAATCAAAACTGAATGATGACTGCGCATCGTTTAACACTATTTTATTAGTATTTAAAATAGATTCTGATAACACAGATTTACCAAAAACATCAATTTCCTGGTTATTTATCTGAAAACCAGTTATTTTTATTGGCGGTTGTTTACTTGTAATATTTAATTCTGCCGGATTAAAACTAATCATACCTCTAACACTTCCAAAATATATTCGTCCGTCGGTATCTTTAAAACCAGAATTGTAATTAAACTGATCGGTGAGTAACCCATTCGAGCTCGAATAAACTTTTATAGATTCATCATCAGGATTGAAATGCAGAAGTCCTCGGCTAGTTCCAATCCATAATTTTTTCTCAGAATCTTCTACAATTTTGAAGAGAAAATTGCTTGGTAGACCATCTTTTACAGTAAATTGATTAAAGGATTTATTTTTTCGATTGAAAAGATTTAATCCACCACCGTCAGTAGAAATCCAAATGTTCTTACTGCTATCTTCACAAATGCCGTTAATGGTGTTGTGAGATATACTTTTTGAATTTTTAGGGTTATTTTGATATTGCGTATAACCTTTTTTTCCAGGAGTAAATACTACTACACCATGATTGAATGAGCCGGCCCAAATATTGCCATTGCTATCTTCAGTAATAATTGCATAAAATATTAGTGGTAAACCCTCAACTAAATCAAAATCATCTTTCTCTTTATTGTATTTATACAAACCAACTATCGTTGCCAGATAAATATCGCCACTTCTTGTTTTACAAAAGGTGAGAATAAAACCATTTAACAATGAATTTCCCTTACCGGGCGTGTAATGCTTAATCACCTTTTTAGTCGTAATATCCATTACATCAATTCCATGCTCAAATGTTCCAATCCACAATTTATTCCCATCAACCAACAAACCATGTATGTTTGAATATGAAATGCTGGAAGATTTTCCATCGGGAAAGAAATTTGTAAACAATCCTGTTTTGGGATTAAGCATGCTTAAACCAGCATCTTCAGTTCCTATCCAAAAATTTCCATTACCATCTTTATGAATTTCTCTAACATCACTACCCGCAATAGAATTTATGCCTTTTTGCGGGAAGTACTTGGTGAAAACAGAGTATTGACTTGAACAATAATTTATCCCTCCAAAATAAGTTCCTGCCCAAATGCCATGCTCTTTATCTTTGTGAAGTGTATAAATTGCATTATCTGATAAAGAGTATAGGTTCGAATATTGCTTCGTAAGTTGGACTATTTTATCATTTCTAAGTACATAAATACCCGATTCTGATGCAATCCAAAATTCATCTTCTGACGATTTAATTATATCCCTAACATATATTGAGGTTTTATTTGAGTTAAAAGTTAGTATTTCTTTAATTAAACCATTTCTTCGATTAAAGCTTTTAATTCCTTGATTTGCAGTACCAATTAGTATGTTACCATTACCCATATCTATGGTTTTTGTAACCCAGCTATTTTCTTTCGGGTTAGCTTTACTCATTACATAATAAGAATTGAAGCGCTTTAATTTTGCATCATATTGTTCTATTGTACCATTTAATGTGGTAATCCAAATACTGCCATCGTCCATTTTTGAAACTGATGTGGCATCAAAATGTGTTAGCTTATCAAGCGTATTTAATCTTTTTTGATTGATATTGTATACAAAGGTTTTCCTGATGGAAATGATCCATAAATTACCATTATCATCGGTAGCCAATGAATTTATTCTTAAATCTTCTGTACCCTTAATTAATTGAAATTTTTCCGTTTTAGGTAAGTAAAGATAAACGCCACGATTGGTTCCAACCCATAAGCGATTAGAATTATCCTGATGCAAAGCATAAACAAGGTCGTTTCCTAAACTCCCAGGCTGCTCGGCATTGTATCTATAGGTTTTGAATTGATAACCGTCAAAACGATTTAAACCATCCTTTGTACCAAACCACATAAAGCCTTCATTATCCTGTGCACTGCAAAAAACAGAATTGTTAGATAGCCCGTTTTCTACCTGGTAATGCCTAAAATAATATGGTTGCGCATAAGAAACTGTCGCAATAAACAGGAAAAGAATAAGAAGGGTCGACTTTTTCAATTTGGTTAAATTCTTTTTCAAATATATTAATATCAGTACATGATAATTAATATAGTGCAGCACATTATAGTTGTAAGCCTAATTCAAAACTTTAAAAATCACAATATAAGCTGCGTTTAAAGCATTCGAATCATGCTTAGCTTAAAAAATAGAATCAAAATGTTTAATTATTGAAATATAATGAGATAATGAACATTATAAAATCTATCATATTTGGATAATATTATTGAGTTGACTAAATACTGCAATAATATGCTAACCAAATAAATAATGAAAGGAAATTAATCTCCCGATTTATTAATCAAACTAAACCAAATATTATGAGTAGAATTTTACTTTGTGTACTTTTTTTTCTGGCTATAAAAAGCTTAAGCGCACAAACCTTTACAAATCCTTTACTTCCTGCTGGTGCCGACCCTTACAGTTACTATAAAGATGGTTATTTCTATTACACACATACCACAGGCAACAGAATAGAGCTCTGGAAAAGTAAAACTTTAGAAGGCTTGAAGGATGCTCCACATAAAACCATTTGGAAAGCGCCTGCTACCGGACCATACTCTAAAGAAATTTGGGCACCGGAGGTGATGTTTTTACAGGGAAAATGGTATGCTTATTTTGCTGCTGATGATGGTCAGAATAAAAACCATAGGATGTATGTGCTTGAGAATACATCGGCCGACCCAATGCTTGGTGAATGGGTTTTTAAGGGGCAGCTTACTGATAAAACTAATAAATGGGCAATTGATGGTGATGTAATTGCCATTAAAGGTAAACTTTACATGGTTTGGTCTGGTTGGGAAGGTGATACTAATGGTAAACAGGAGATTTATATCGCTCAGCTTAAAAACCCGTGGACGGTAGAGTCTGAACGTTTTAAAATTTCATCGCCAGCATACGAATGGGAAAAACATGGCGATTTGAATTCTGCTGATAACCCACCACATGTAGATGTTAATGAAGGTCCGCAGTTTTTAGTTCGCGAGAATAAAATACACATCATTTATTCAGCAAGTGGCTGCTGGACTGACTTTTATGCACTTGGAATGCTATCTGCTGTTGTAAATACCGATTTTTTAAATCCAAAATCCTGGGTTAAACATCCTAAACCACTTTTTGTAAAATCAGAAGAAAATGGTGTTTATGCTCCAGGCCATAATTCATTTTTCAAATCTCCTGATGGAAAGGAAGATTGGATTTTATACCACGCTAATGACAAGCCAGGTCAGGGTTGTGGCGGATTTCGCTCACCACGGGCTCAAAAATTTACATGGAATAAAGATGGATCGCCAAATTTTGGTATTCCTGTTAAAACTGGCGTCGCCATGAAAGCTCCATCTAAATAATAAAATTGAGGCTATAGATTGTTCCTTGGCACAAAGAATAACCAAATACAAGAATTAAAATTTATGAGAAAAACAACCCATTAAGTAAAAGATTGCAGGTAGTTAACAGGTTATGCTAACTATCTAGGCGGCGCTTAACAAAGTTTCTTAGCGATTTGCCACATCATTAATCAAACCTAAACCAACAACTGACCAAATATGAAATTTAAAGCTTTACTATTAAAATTTATAGCGATAGCATTTTTGCAGTTTATGATATCCGCTAGCTTTTATACATCATCAAAAGCTAATAATGCTGAAGCACGAAAAGAGCTTAAAAATAAACTCAAACTATCGAAATTCAATAAATTCGATATTACAATAGCAGGTAAATTAGTTGATCAAAAAACTAATAATCCAATTGCCGGAGCAACGATTAAAGTTAAAAATAGTACAACAACCGCCACAACTGATGAAAATGGTAATTACAAAATTACGGTACCGAACGAGCAGGCTATTCTTGTATTTTCTTATGTAGGCTACGAGTCTCAAGAGAAACTAGTTGGCGATTTAAAAACCATTAATATGTACATGGTTTCATCACAATCAGATTTGGATGAAGTAATTGTGGTAGGTTACGGTACACAGAAGAAAGCAGATGTAACAGGATCTGTTGCGAGGGCTAATTTAGATGATTTCAGAAATTCACCAACAACCAACGTGGCTAACCTTTTACAAGGAACTGTTCCTGGTTTAAATGTTGGGCAGGTAAACCGTGCAGGTGCTACACCCGGAATCAGCATAAGAGGGCAAAACACTTTAGGTGGAAACCAAAATGTACTAATTATTTTAGATGGTGTACAGTACAATGGTTCTCTTACCTCAATTAACCCAGATGATATTTCTACTATTGATGTTTTAAAAGATGCCAGTGCTACGGCAGTTTATGGAGCGCAGGCAGCCAATGGTGTAATTTTAATTACCAGTAGAAAAGGTGTCGCAGGGAGAACCAAAATTTCGTTTTCTTCCCAATATGCTACCCAAAAACCTAATATTAATTTAAAACCGATGGGTAGAGAGGAGTACCTGGAGAACATTAGGTACTTGCACTACGAGCAAGCATTTTTAGCGCCAACTTTTACTCAGCCAAATCCTGCATTCGATTTAATTTCAAAAGTTGATGCATCTATGAAAGATTCGCAAGGCAATCTCTTACCAAATGATTTTAGCTGGTATGATGAAGCTACACGTACAGGAAATATTTTAGATAATAAGTTGAGCGTTTCCGGAGGTTCTGATAAAATTACTTATTTACTATCGGGTAATCTTGTTAAAAATCAAGGTTTTATCAATAATGATTTATTCAAGAGTAAGGGCATCAGAGCAAATATCGAAACTAAAGCAACCGACTGGCTTACAATTGGTTTGCAATCTTTCGGCAGCTTTATAAATGAAGACGGCGTTGAGCCAAATTTTGCACAAATTAACGCAATGTCTCCTTTAATTACACCTTATGATGCGAGTGGAAATTACAGAATTAATCCTTACAATACCAATTTAACCAATCCTTTTTTGAGCTATCAGGCTGATGATTTTGACCGTAAAAACTACTTTTTTGCTAATGTTTATGCCGTTGTACAATTGCCTATTAAAGGCTTAAGCTATAAAGTCAATTTCGGTAATAATTACCGTGTAGAACTCAAAAATATCTTTAATAGATACGATGCAAATTTAACTGGTCAAGCATCCAAAGAGAATAATATTTATTACGATTATACATTCGATAACATCCTTACTTATAATAAAACTATAGGTAAACATAACTTCACTGGTACCTTACTTTATGGTGCAATTGAAAGAGAAAATAGCTATACAAGAGCTTACTCTACAGGTTTTTCTAACGGAACCTTAGGTTATAATAATTTAGAACAGGGTACAAACAGGTTTGCTATCTCAAGTGCTTGGAATGAATCTTTAAACTATCAAATGTTTCGTTTAAACTATAATTTCGATAGTAAGTATTTATTTACCGGAACAATAAGAAGAGATGGTTTTTCTGGCTTTGCTGAGAACAATAAATACGGTGTTTTTCCATCAGCATCAATAGGATGGGATATTTCTAAAGAATCTTTCTTTAAAGTTAATTGGGTAGATAATTTAAAGCTAACAGCTGGTTACGGCGTTGCCGGAAATCAAACCACAAGATATTCATCATTAGCTAGAGTTGGTTCGAGTGCTGCTTACGTTTTTGGCGATGGCGGGTCAACGCAGTTCGGTTCACAAGTCAATTCACTTTCAAACCCTGATTTAAGATGGGAGCGTACGGGTGGTTTAAACCTTGCATTAGATTTTGGTTTGTTTAAAAACAGATTAACTGGTAGAGTTGATTATTACAAAACTGAAACAACTGATTTATTATATTCTGTTAATATACCTGTAGTTACAGGTTTTGGCAGCATTTTAACCAATATCGGTCAGTTAGATAATCAAGGTGTAGAGGTTTCATTAAACTCTAGAAATATCTCATCTGATGATTTCCTTTGGACTACAACTTTAAACTTTTCTAGAAACACAAATAAAATTGTTAAACTTTTAGGCGATAAAAATGGTGATGGTGTAGAAGATGATCTTCCCCAAAGCGGATTGTTTATTGGTCAGCCAACTGCAGTTATATTCGATTACAAGGTTAATGGAATTTGGCAAGTGGGCGAGCAAATTCCGGCTGGTTATTCTCCAGGCACTTATAGAATCTTAGATCAAAATGCTGACGGATTAATAAATGCTAACGACCGTTTTATTTTAGGTAGTTCAGCTCCGGCGTACAGAATAAGTATGCTAAATAACTTCCAGTATAAAAACTTTACGTTAACTGTATTTTTAAATTCTATTCAAGGTGGTAACAAATCTTATTTATCAGGAAATACACCGCGTAGAATAAGAGATGATAATGCCATTCGTGATAATTATTTAAGCGGAATAGATTTTTGGTCGCCAAATAACCCTGAAGGTAAATATCCACGCTCCATTGTATCGGCAACCTTGCAACCATCATTATATCAAAATAGAAGTTTTATCAGATTACAAGATGTATCACTTTCGTACAAATTTACAGGCAAATTTATTGAACGTATGAAATTACAAAACCTTAATGTTTTTGTAAGCGGCAGAAATTTAGCAACCTGGACGGATTGGGAAGGATGGGACCCGGAAACTAATCAAGGCTGGAACAACGATGGAAGACCTGTATTTAAAGGTTACTCAGTTGGACTTAACGTTACATTTTAATTAAAACGACATGAAAAAGATTTTTATAGCAGTAGTTTGTGTTTTAACGAGTATCAGTTTTTCTTGTAAGAAAACATTTTTAGATGAGCAACCACTCGATTTTCTGAGTACCACCAATGCTTATTCTAGTACCAGCGATTTTAACGCGGCTATTAATAATTTGTATTCTAGAGTTAGACTAGAGTTTTACAGTAGCGGAGAACAACGCCCGTTTGATTATGTTTTTGGAACAGATTTAGTTTTTGATGGACAGCCAGCTGCAACCAGACATACAAATATGGTTGCCGCCTACTCTCCATTAAGTACAGAGATTCCATTAATCCACTGGACATCTTTATACAAAATCGTAGCAGAATCAAATACAATTTTAGATAGAATACCATCTTCGGCAATGTCTGCTACAGATAAAACATTGATGGAAGCAAGAGCCAAATTTTTCAGAGGTATGGCTTACCGTACACTAGTTTATCTTTACGGAGGTGTGCCTTTAAACACAACAGAAGTTTTATCTCCAAAAACAGATTATGGAAGAGCTACTAAAGCGGCAGTATTAGAATTAGTTATTGCAGATCTAAAATTCGCATCGGCCAATTTGCCTGCAATTAACGCAGTACAAGATGGACAAATAAACAACCTTGCGGCATTTCATTTATTATCTGAGGTATATTTAGCTGCCGGACAGTTTCAAAACGCAGTAGATGCCGCAACAACAGTTATAAGCAACCCAAATGTTGGTTTAATGAGAACCAGATTTGGCGTTAAACAATCTGATGCTACCAAAAATGTGTATTGGGATTTATTTCAACAAGGCAATCAAAACAGAAAAAACGGAACAAACCGTGAAGGTCTTTGGGTTATACAGTTTGAAACGGATGTTCCGGGTGGTGGTACAGTTTCTACTGGCATTGGAGGCTCTTATCAATTCGAGCGCCATTTTGCGCCACAATTCTTAAATTTTAGGTTAGCAGGAAGCAGTGTGCAACCATTCTTATATCCAATTAGCGATTATACAGGCGGAAGAGGTATTGGTTGGGCAATTCCAACAAAATATTTTTCTGATGTAATTTGGGCGAGTGATTTTAACAACGATTTAAGAAATGCGCCATTCAATTTTGTTAGAGAGTTTAAGGTTACCAATCCTGCACACCCAAGATTTGGCCAAACCATTTCAACCATTACCCCACCTGCTGGAATTACTGTGCCAAGAAGAGATTTTTATGCTTTTCAATCAAAAGTAACCACGCCTGGCGACCATCCAGATGGTATGTTTGAAAATAAGGCAACATTATTATTAAAGGCTAGTGCCGGTGCAACTTATGCAGATCAGTATATGTTCAGGTTAGCCGAAACCTATCTTTTAAGAGCCGAAGCCTATCTTGGCCTTTCACAATTAGCAAATGCAGCAGCAGATATTAATGCAGTTAGAAGTCGTTCAAATGCTTCAAATGTTTTGCCAGCCAATGTTAATATTGATTATATTTTAGATGAGCGTATGCGTGAGTTAGGCTCAGAAGAAAAAAGAAGAATAACATTAATGAGGTTAGGTTTGGTTTTCGATAGGGTTAAAAGATTTAATCCGTATTATACCGATGTCTTACCAACTTATAATGTTTGGCCAATACCCGCATCAGAAATTGAACGCAACAATGGTGTTAAGCTCGATCAAAACCCAGGTTATTAAAAATAGTTTAATTGTTTTTTGTTTAAAAGGGGATGCAAAAATTTGCATCCCCTTTTTTTTCTGAAAATATTTTATTATCTGTAAATCAATTAATTGTGTATTAATTGTATGGCCAAAATCAATTTAAATTTAAAAATTATACAAATTAGTGTAACACTTTTTAATAAGTTGCGACTAGAGTATAGAAACATATTAAATATTGAAACATTAAAGCTCTTGCATTGCCACTTTTAGAAACTACATCAGATAAGTATTTAATAGAATTATGCCTTAGCGGGCGTGATGAAGGCTATACTGGTTTATACAACCGCTATTCAAGGCAAGTGTATAATTCGATTAGCAGAATAGTTAGCCACAGTGGCGAAGCTGAAGATATTTTACAAGACACTTTCTGTGCAGTATTTAGCGAAGTAGGCAAATTGGCAAATGTTTCGAGTGTAGAAGCCTGGGTGCGGAGATTAGCCATAAATCGATCTATCTCTCATATTAGAAGAAGAAAGATATCCTTTTCTGATTTAGGTGAAATGGATTTGCCAGATGAAATTGAAGATAGTACAAAAACAGACATTTTTGATTCGAAGGTTGAAGATGTAAGAAAAAGTATAGAGGAGTTACCTGAAGGATATAAAACAATTGTTAACCTACATATTTTTGAGAAACTAACACATGAGGAAATTGCGGTAATGTTAGATTTAACGGCAACAAATGTTAGAACACAATACCACAGAGCGAAGAAGAAGATTTTGTTATCATTAAAAGATAAATGTTATTATGAGTGATGAGATTAGAGATTTTGTAGATAGAAACAGGGAGGAATTTGATCACCTTGAAGCTCCGGCTTTTGATATGGCTCGCTTTAAGAGAACACTTCCAAAAAAAGAGGTGGTTATTAAAAAGCTTCCTTTCTACAAATCGCCGAAATGGTTGGCAGCAGCTTGTTTATTAATTGTTGTTGCTACAAGCTGGTTTATTTATCAGCAAAATAAAGAAACAGAAGTGGTTTACACAAAAACAAAACCTGTAGAGAGCAAAACCACCAATAAACTTCCAGAGGTAACTAATAATAAAATTGAGCCGACGGAAAAACCCACTGAAAAGGTTGCTTTTGTAAGTTTGGATAAAGCAATACCGAAAAAATCATCAATAATATCAAATAATAATGATGATTATAAAGGCTTAAGGGATAGTAGCTCTGCAAGTATGAGGCTGCTTACAATTATGGAGATTGAAAAATCTGATAAGATGAATAACAAAATGCTCGATATGCTTGCTCAGACTTTAAATCACGATGGTAATACCAACGTTAGGCTTGCTGCTTTAAGTGTTTTACAGAAATTCAGCTTTGATGGTCACGCATCAGGTCTTTTGGTAAAATCTCTAGATAAGCAAAGCGATCCGATAGTTCAACTCGGACTTATTAGTCAGCTTGGAAAAATGAAAAATGTAAATATTGATGAAAAACTTTATGCACTTGCAAATAATCCGGAAACATTTGTAGCCGTAAGGGATGAAGCCAATAAAATACTTTTAAATCAAGACAAATTATAGAAATTATTAAAACAAATAAAAAATTATGAAAAAACAATTCATCGTTCTTTTTTCTATGCTTGCAATCACTTTATCTGCATCAGCACAGAAAGAATACAAATTAAGTAAATCATCAGGGCAATTAAATTTGAATATTTCTGGTGCAATAATAGAGGGTTATAGTGGTAACGAAATCGTTTTTTCTATTCCTACTTTTAAAGAAGAAGTTGTTGATGAAAGAGCAAAAGGTTTAAGGGTAATTACGGGCTCGGGTTTTACAGATAACACAGGTTTAGGTATTGATGTTACCAGCCAAGGTTCGGAAATTAATGTAAACACAGTTAATAAAGAGCTTAAAGGTGTACTAACCATTAAAGTTCCTCAAGGTGTTAAAGTAAAGTTTACAAACCAGAGCAACATGTACCATAGCGATTTGATTTTGAAAAACCTAAAAAGTGAAATTGAAGTATCATCAAGCTACAACAAAATTAAATTGGAGAATAATAGCGGCCCGATGAGTGTCAAATCATTATTTGGTAGTATTGATGCAAGCTTTCTAAATGAAGTAAAAGGACCGGTTTCTATTATATCGGTATATGGCCATGTTGACGTTTCTTTACCAGCAAGTGTAAAAGCAAATGTAGAGCTATCATCTGGTTATGGAAAATTGTATGCTGCTGATGAACTTAAAATTGCAATTGATAAAACAGAGCGGACGCAAACAGAACAACAAGCAAACAGCAAAGCTTCAACAAGCACTACTACAACAGTAAACGGGTTAAATACAATTATTAATGGTGTAAAAGTTGTGGAAGGCACAACTGGATTTACGAGTGTTTTTGGAAATGGGAGAGGTACTACAATTTCAGGTTTGGGATTAGCAGCTTATGGCGGTCGCAGTTCTGAAGATATCAAAGGAACCATCAACGGTGGCGGAAGCAATTTAGTGTTAAAATCTAGCTACGAAAACGTATACCTTCGCGTAAAATAATTCATTTTTCTAATCGGCTCGCAAAGCAATTCAGCAATTTCCTGAGCCATAAACATTTAAATTATGAAACCAATATTATGTTGGCTATTTACAGCCATAGTGCCTTGTATTGCCTATTCTCAAAGTAAAATAAGCGAAAATTATACGGTTAAAAATGCGCAAGCTGTGGTGTTAAATTTTGATTTCCCGAAAACCGTTCGAGTGAGTACCTGGGATAAAAATGAAATTTCTGTTGAGGCTACAGTTAGAGTAGAAGGGGTTGATGAAAAATCAGTTTTTTATTTAGAGAAAAGTGAATCCGATGGCAAGATTTTTATCAAAAACAAAATTGATATGGAGAAAATACCATATAGCTATTTTGTTACCGTGGGTGGTGTTAAACATCGCTTTGCGACCAAAGCAGATGTGGATGTTTTTGTAAAAGAACAGCCAAGCGGTTCAGTTAAATCTAATTACCAAACAAGAGATATGCAGATAGTTGTTGATGTTAAAATACCGGCAAATCTGAATACTGAAATTACCTCTGTTTACGGTTTTGTAGAATTGCAGAATTTTAAAGGACCGATTAAAGTTGAAGCTACATATGGCGGAATTGAGGCCAAATTAGACCAGCAATTAATTGGCAAACTTAGAATGACCAATCGTTTTGGTAAGATTTACACCAATTTAGATTTAAAGCAAAACGAAGTAAAGGAAGAGCGTTTTTACACTGCAATTAATGCTACGCCGGGTAAAGGACCGAGTTATGATTTTAATTCATCTTACGGAAATATATATTTAGAACAGCCATAAGATTTTTAATATATTTTTGTCTATTGGCGCAAGTACAATTAAAATAAATTTAGTTTGATGCAACGTTTAAATTTTTCTTGCGTCTTCTATTAAGTTGTACTTGCGTCAATTCCTTTTTATTTATATCTATCTAACTATTAAATGCGAAATCCTAAATTATCAATGCTCAACAAAAGATTTTTTCAATTCTGTCTTTTGTTATTAATCTCTCTATCTTTTAGTAAATCTTTCGGTCAAACTACAGTAAATGTTAAAGGTGAAGTTGTTGATTCGACTTCCAAAAAACCAATCGAATTTATAACATTAGCAATAAAGAAAGATGGCGTTGCAGTTAAAACAACAGTAACATCAGAAAAAGGCTTATTTGAATTCAACAACATCGCTGTAGGAAAATATACTTTAACTGCAATTGCCATAGGTTATAATACTAAAACTGTAAACTTTGAATTAAGTGAAGCTAAAACCACTTTCGATGCTGGTAAAATCAGCATTTCATCACAAGTAAATAACCTGAGTGAAGTTTCAGTAAGTGCGATGCGTCCGGTTATTAAGCAAGAGGTTGATAGAATTAGTTACGACATACAGGCAGACCCGGAGAGCAAAATTTTAACCGCATTGGATATGATGCGAAAAGTGCCATTATTATCTTTAGATGCTGATGATAATATTAAGCTTAAAGGTAGTGGAAACTACAAAATCTTAATAAACGGAAAGCCTTCGAGTATGGTTGCCCGTAGTCCGAAAGATGTATTGCGTAGTATGCCGGCTTCATCAATCCAAAAGATAGAAGTTATTACAACACCACCAGCTAAATACGATAGTGAAGGTCTTGCCGGGATTATCAACATCATCACAAATAAAAAAATAGATAATGGTTACAACGGAAGTTTAAATCTTCGACACCAATTCCCGGTTGGTGGTCCAGGTATTGGCGGTTTTTTAACGGTTAAACAGGGTAAGTTTGGTATTACTGCTTATGGTGGTACTGGTTTTTATTCATCACCAGAAACACAAAACGTAAATTCCAGGGTAACTTTAGGTGCTAATCCATCAGAATTATCTAATATCGGAAGAAGAAAATTTGACAATAACTATCGTTACGGCGGTGCAGAACTAAGTTTTGAAATTGATACCTTGAATTTAATTACTGCTGAAATAAACCCTTACAGTGGATATAATAAATCTACCAATAACCAGATTTTCAGATTAAGTACACCAACACAACTAACTGCTTACGATTTATTGAGTCAAAACCGATTTGATTGGAATGGTTTAGATATGACTTTAAACTACCAACTCGGTTTTAAAAGTAATAAAGAACGATTATTAACCTTCTCTTATAAATTCAATAATGGGGGTAATCCTCAGAAAAATGATTTAACATTCTCAAACCGACAAAACTTTACGGAGCCAAATTACATTCAGGAAAACGATAGCCGATCGAAAGAACAAACCATCCAGTTAGATTACGTGCATCCGGTAGGAAAACTCAATATTGAAGGTGGCTTGAAAGGAATCTTGAGAGATAACAATAGTAATTTTGAATACAGGCAGTTTAATGCAATTACAGGCGATTATCAGATTGTTCCATCAAGAACCAATATTTTTGACAACAATCAAGACGTGATTGGGGCTTATAATTCTTACTCTTACAATTTAACAAATTGGGGTTTTAAGGCTGGTGTTCGTATTGAAGAAACTTTTGTAAAGGCAGATTTCATTAGTAATGCATCAAATGTTAACACCGACTATTTTAATATAATTCCATCGTTTTCTGTAAACAGGAAATTTAAAAATCAAAGCAATTTAAATTTTGGTTTTACGCAACGTATTGAGCGCCCGGGAATTGATAACTTGAATCCCTTTGTAGATAGATCAGTACCTAATTTTGAAACAACAGGAAACCCTGATTTGAAGGCTGTTTTGAGTAATAATTTTGAGCTGACTTACAGCAGGTTTAAAACCGGTTCGGTAAACCTTGGTTTAGCTTATAGCTTTGCCAATAATACCATTCAAAATATTTCTATTTATAATGATATTGATAAAATTACCAGAACGAGTTTTGCTAACGTAGGTAGAAATAAAAATCTAAATACAAATATAAATGTTAATTATCCTCTAACAAAAAACTGGAATTTAAGTGTAAGCGGAAATATAGGTTATACATGGTTGGAAGGCGCAATTAATGGCGTTTTAACCAAAAACGATGGTTTAGCTGGTTATGTTTATTTAAATACGGGTTACAAATTCGAAAAGCAGTGGCGGGCAAATGCAAGCTTTAATTATAGCTCTGCTGATGTATTGTTGCAAGGACGTTCTGGTGAATATTATTACATGTCTTTTAGTGGAAGTAAGGAGATTATAAAAGATAAACTTACAATTTCTGCAGGGGTGAATAATCCATTTATAAAATACAGATACTATGAAACTTTAACTGAAGGACCAAACTTTACACAGCGTTATCGGGGCGAAAACTATAACCGTTCTTTTAATATGAGCTTAAGCTGGAAGTTTGGAAAGTTAAAAGATTCTATAAAAAAGAGCCAACGTAGCATTAGCAATGATGATGTGAAATCTAGCGGAAGCAAATCAGGAAGTTAGCATAAATAATTATAAACAGAAAAAGCCCTAATTAGGGCTTTCTCTGTTTATGTATATTGATTCTTTCGAGCTATTCGTTCAATAAGCTGTCAACTTCTTTATTAAATTCCTTAACAAAAGCCGTATAGAATTTGCCTGTCGCGGGACCACTATAACCTGTATGGATTTTAGCAACTTCGCCTTTTTTATTGATAAAAATGGTTGTAGGAAATGATAAGAAGTTATTTAAAGCAGGAAGCGATTCGGCAACCAGTTTTTTATCTGGTTTTCCGGCAACAACCTGGTCGTATTCAATACCAAATTTTTCTCGAAAATTATTTAATGCTTTTTTAACATATGCAGAATCCAGTTGTCTTTCGTAGTGAATTGCAATAACTTCAATGCCTTTATTGCGATTCTCTTTATACCAAGGCGCAATAAAAGAAGCCTCATCTACGCAGTTAGGGCACCAGGTTCCGGTTATGGTTAAAATTACCGGCTTACCTTTATACTTTTCATCGCTAAGCGAAATTTTTTTGCCATTTACATCTGGGAATGAAAAATCTAAAGTTTTGTATCCATCCTTAAGATAAGTAAGTTTATAAGCATCTGGTAGTTCAGCATTTTGGTTTTGAATACCTGCAAAGGCAATGCTGCCTCGAGCATTTATAGATTCACCTACAATTTCGTTGTTATTAGAAAATGTACCTTTGTAATAAGAAGGAGTAGAGCCAATAAAACTAGATAGGTAAAAGTTGTTTCCTTCAACAACTCCCTCCAAATAACGTGAGTCGCCTGTTATTCTTAAAAAAGTGCCTGTTAGTTTGCTGCCGCTTTGCTTAAACACGCCAACAGTTTTTTCATCTGTACCACTAGCGTTTTTAAAAGTTACATCATACGTTCCAGAGAAATCAGCCGCTGGTTTTGCTCCTGATGATTTAAACCTAAATTTTTCACCTCTCTTTGCCACAACAGAAGTTGGTTTTCCAGAGTTATCCTGTTTTCTTAAAGTACCGCTTAAAGAATCACCACTAATTTTAAAGGCGAACTCATTATCAAATTGATCTATTTTTATTTTAAGGGAATCACCTTGTTGATAAACTTTTCCACCATCAAACCGCTCATCAGCATTAATAAAAGTTATTTTGTCTTTATCAATCTCAAAATTGAAGGGAACTTCGAGTCCTTGTTTTATTTTGAAAATACCGCGATAGTTTCCGTTGGCAGTGTATGCGGATTTTACTTTTAAGGTAGATGGATTTGTTTGTGCTATTGCTGTTGTTAAGGTAAAGCCGAGGCTTAAGGCTAACATTGTATATTTAATATTCATGTAAGGGTGATTTGTTATATCGGCTACAAATGTAAGTATCGTTTATCGTAAGAAATAATATTTTCAATAAAATCTATAGAAATTATAGACTATTAAAATTTTATACTATATTTGCACCAGTTATTTAAGAATGCTTATCGAGAAAGGTGGAGGGAATGGCCCTTTGAAACCTTAGCAACCAGCTTATTTTAAGTATGGTGCTAATTCCAACCTGTAATGGGGTAGTTAAGTCAGTTTGATGCTAAAAGAATATTGATGACAATATATGAGAGCACTTCTGATTTTTCGGAAGTGCTTTTTTTGTAAAAGTATTTCGAAGAATTAAACCGATTTGCATTTTAAATGCTGTAAAATAATGTAGAAATGGAAAAATCTAACGAGCAAAAATCAAAATTATCAGCATTTTTAAAAAGCTGTAAAACCATTCGAATGTGCAAGGCGCTGTGTTGTAGTGCATAGCTTCGGGCTTTAAGCCTAAATCCAAAATGAAATTTATTGTCATTAAAAAAATCGCTTTTGCAGCGAGGTGGCATCGCTTTGTCTAAAAATTAAATTTTAACTAATCATCACTAATTTAATCAATCATGTTTAAAAAAGTTAAGCATTTAACATTATTGTTTTTGCTGTTGCTATCTACATTTGCTTATTCACAGAATGCTAATATTTCGGGGACCGTTAAAGATGCCACAGGCGAAGCTTTACCAGGGGTTTCAGTATTTGTTAAAGGCACAAAACAAGCAGTTATAACTAATAATGATGGCGTTTTTACAATCAGTATAAATGGAAAAGCCACATTAGTGTTCTCTTACATAGGATACACGACTAAAGAAGTAGAAGTTTCTGGCAGTTCATCATCTTTATCTGTTATTTTAAGCGATGCCAACAACTCGCTTGATGAAGTTGTTGTTACCGCCTTAGGTATTTCCAGACAGAAAAAATCACTGGGTTATGCCGTTCAAGAATTAAAAGGAGAAAATTTAGCAGAAGCTAAAGAAACTAATTTGGTTAATGCCCTTGCGGGTAAAGTTGCCGGGGTTAGAGTAACAAATAGTCAAGGCGATATGGGTTCATCCAGAATTGTAATTCGTGGAGAAACTTCAATTTCTGGTAATAACCAACCGCTTTTTGTTATCGACGGAATTCCTGTAGATAACTCGCAACTCAATTCCGCAGGCGCAAGGGATTATGCCAATACAATTTCCGATATCAATCCGAATGATATTGAATCGATGAGTGTTTTAAAAGGGCCGAATGCTGCGGCACTTTATGGCTCTCGTGCAGCTGCTGGTGTAATCATCATCAAGACTAAATCTGGTAAAAGCAAAAAAGGATTAGGCGTTACTTTCAATTCGAACGCCGTAATTGAAACCTTACTCACACTTCCAAAATACCAGGATGTATTTGGACAAGGCTCCGAAGGGAAATTTAGTTATGTGGATGGGAGAGGCGCTGGGGTAAACGATGGTGTGGATGAAAGTTGGGGACCAAGAATGAATGGTCAGCTTATACCACAATTTTATTCGAAAGGGGTAGCTGTTCCATTTGAAGCACATCCAGATAATGTTCGCGATTTTTTTGAAACTGGTTATGCCTTAACTAGTGGAATAGCGATTGAAGATGCCGGCGAAAAATTCGATTACCGATTATCTTACAATAATTTAAAACAGGTTGGTGTTGTTCCAAACTCCGGACAAGGAAAAAATTCCTTTGCCTTAAATACAACCTTAAGAATTAATCCGAAATTAAGCTTAACGGCTAATGCAAATTATAGCAAATTAGGTTCTGATAATTTACCTGGAACAGGTGGTTCTCGTTCTACCAGTACGATGCTTCAATTTACATGGTTTGGAAGGCAAGTAGATATTAATCGCCTAAAAAATTATTTAGATGAAAACGGAAATACGTTTAACTGGAATAATAGCTATTACAGCAATCCATATTGGGTAGCGTATGAAAATACAGTTTCTCAGAACAGAAATAGAATAATTGGTAGCATCGGCTTAAATTATAAAATAATTGATGGTTTGAATTTTAATTTCCGTACCGGAACCGATTATTACAACGACAGACGTAAAATTAGAATCGCCTACGGTACAAATGGTACACCATTTGGTTCTTATACTGAAAGTGCTTTTACTGTAAACGAGAATAATACAGATGCAACCCTAAATTACAGCAAGCAACTTAATGATGATTTTAGCTTAGAAGCGCTTTTAGGAACAAACATTCGCTCACGATACATTGAACAAAACGACCAGAGTGCACCAAGGCTTGCTGTTGCGGGTTTATATACACTAAGTAACTCACGCGATCCGCTAACTTCTTCAAATAATTACAGCAAGCTTAAATCTTACAGCGGTTATGCATCTGCACAAATTGGTTTCAGAAACTACCTTTTTGCTAACATCACGGCTCGTAACGATTGGTCTTCTACACTTCCTGCTCAAAATAGATCATATTTTTATCCATCATTTAACGGAAGTTTTGTAGTTACCGAAGCTTTTGATATTAAGAGCGATATACTTGATTATGCTAAACTAAGGGGCGGTTGGTCTAAAGTTGGTAAAGATGCAGATCCTTACCGCTTAATTAATACCTATGGTTTCGGTGCGCCATTTGGTAGCAATCCACAACTCACAGCATCTACTACAGATCTTAATCCTGATTTAAAACCAGAAACGACTACATCATCAGAATTTGGTGCCGAAGCAGTTTTGTTTAAAAGACGTTTACGCTTCGATATTAGTTTATATAACACCAATAGTTACGACCAAATTTTAAGTGTTGATGTGAGTCCGAGTACCGGATTTAGATCTAAATTGCTTAATGCAGGGAAAATCAATAACAAAGGTATTGAGGTTCAGTTAGGTATCACGCCAGTTAAAAAAGCTTTTGTTTGGGATGTTGATGTAAATTATGCGGCTAACCGTAGCAAAGTAATTGAACTTGATAAAGCAGGTTTACTGCAAAATTATGTTGTTGCAACCAATTCAGCGCAGGTTATTGCTGCCGTTGGTCAGCCTTATGGAACGCTTTTCGGCAATGCATTTTTAAGAGATGGAAGTGGAAATATTGTTGTTAATGCTACTGGTGCGCCACAGACTGATCCAACTAAAAGAGTTTTAGGTAAATATACTCCAGATTGGATTGGTGGCATTTCAAATACTTTTACATATAAAGGTGTAAGTCTGGGTGTATTGATAGACGCTAGTTTTGGTGGTTCGATTTATAATGGGACCTATGCGACCGGAACTTATACAGGTGTTTTAGCCTCTACTTTGCCAGGTCGTGGTGCAGAGTTTGGCGGTATTTCATACTACTACCCAGGTAATTTGAAAGCAAATGGAACCGTTAGAGTAACGTCTAATAACGCGGCTCCGGCAGGGGTAACGGTTTACGATGACGGGATGATATTTGATGGAGTAACTGCGGATGGAAAAAAGAATGAGAAAATTCTTCCTGCGCAGCAGTACTACAAATCTTTCCGTACGATAGATGAGGCAAATATTTTTGACGCCTCTTACGTTAAACTTCGTGAAGTTAGGTTGAGCTATAATCTACCTGCAAAATGGCTTAAACCATTAAGCCTACAAGGCGTTTCTGTTGCCTTTGTAGGTAGAAATCTTGCAATTCTTCATCGTAATGTTGTCGATATCGATCCTGAAGTGGCTTTTAATACAGGAAACGGCCAAGGTTTGGAAAGCCTTTCTAATCCAACAACGCGTACCTATGGTATAAATCTTAACATCAAATTCTAAAATCACCATGAAAAAGAATATTCTATATAGTCTGCTATCTATCACTCTTTTGTTGGCTTCATGCGCAAAAGAATTAGATGAAGTAAACATTAACCCTAACGCTACCGAAAATGCACAGCCAGATTATTTATTAACTGCTGCGATAAAAAATACTACCGATGCTTACTGGGGAACAACAAACAACATGAATTCTAGCTTGTTATTTTCACAACATTGGGCAAAAGTTCAATATACTGAAGAAGATAGGTTTATCTATTCTAACAGTAGTTTTACCTCGCTTTGGTCTACACTTTATGCACAAAGTATAACCGGTTTTAATAAAATAATAGAGATTGGTAATGCAACAAACAATCCGAATTATAGGGGTGTTGCACTTACATTAAGATCTTGGTCTTTTTTGCTTTTAACTGATGCTTATGGCGATATACCTTACAGTCAGGCTGGAAAATTAAATGAATATATTACTCCGGCTTACGATAAGCAAAAAGATGTGTATTTTGGATTATTAGATGATTTAAAGGCAGCTAAAACAGTTTTGGACCCAAGTGGCAAAGCAATTGCTGGCGATATCATTTATAGTGGCAACATCACAAGGTGGAAAAAATTAGCTAATTCGCTTCGTTTAAGAATTGCTTTACGCATTGCGGATAAAGAGCCTGCAAAAGCAAAACAAGTTTTAGATGAAATAAGTGCCGACGGTGATTTATTTATCAGTGATAATACAGATATCGCTCAGCTAATTTATCAAATATCGCCTCAGCAAAATCCGGTTAGTGCACAATTTGATACCCGAGATGATTACCGCATCAGCAAAACAATTGTAGATAAATTATTCGCCCTGAACGACCCACGTTTAGCCATTTACGCAAGTAAAACTCAAACGGCTACACCTCAAGAATATGTTGGTTTACCGAATGGATTAACAAATTCAGAAGCAAGTAATTTAGGTTTTGCAAGAACATCAAAACCTGGGGCGTACTTTCTTGCCCCACAATCGCCTGCGGTTATTTTTAGTTATGCTGAATTGCTTTTTGATAGAGCTGAAGCTGCTGCAAGAGGTTTAACAACAGAAAATGCAGCAGATTTATTTAGACAGGGTGTTACTGCATCACTAAAACAGTTTTCTGTTAGCGATGCTGCGGTTGCGACTTATTTGGCTCAAACTGCTGTACAATACGATGCATCTAATTATAAAAAAACGATTGGTGAACAAAAATGGCTTGCCTTGTTCGGACAAGGTTTAGAAGCTTGGGCTGAACGCAGAAGATTGGACTATCCTGTGTTAACCGCTTCTGTTAATACAGTTCTTAACGGACAAATCCCTGTTCGTTTCATTTACCCTGGTACAGAGCAATCTTTAAACGGGCAAAGTTATAGAAATGCTGTTGCCAGTCAAGGTGCAGATTTACTTACCACAAAATTATGGTTTGATGCGAATTAGTACGGCGAACAATTAACAATAATTATTTCGAAGCAGTTCTGAAAAGAGCTGCTTTTTTTGGTTGATTATTCCAATTCGCAAGCTTTTAAACTTTGAGGAAAACTCCGATCCTTATTTTCAAGGAGGAGTTGGGGGGGTGGTTTAATAGATATTTTTGTCCTAACCAGACTTGGCTTTTTCTTTTGCCTTGATGCAAAAGAAACAAAAGATCAAGGCTGGCATCTTTTGTTGCATAAAGCTAAGGAAATACTTATTGCGGAGATTTGAGGCCCCGAAGAAAAATCGGGACTGAAAATCTCCTTGTTATAATTCGTATTTACAGGTAGTAGATGTTTTTCCTTGCTTTCTGCCTCCAAAATCTGCTAGGCCGGATAGCATGATGTATAAGCATAAGTTCCATAATTTATTGCTTCGGATATGACTTTAAAATTGAGGGAAAACTACCCTCCTTATTTCAAGGAGGGGCTGGGGGTGGTTTAAATCTGCGCCATTACCATTTATATATTCTCTATACTATTCCTATTCCAGTGCTATAACATGATACTTGCTTGGAAATCCTTTCCGGTGAAGTTGGATATCATGGGTGCAGGATGCTTTCACACTGAGTTTACAATTGGCGTACGGAACTAGTATACTCGGATTTAACACGGACTATACACGGACTTGAGTCGGACTAGAAACAGACTTATAAAAAATGAAAATTTTGAATTTTTATGATGGATTGAATTAATCCGGTGGTATAATTAAATATAAGTTATTTTACAAGAACTATCAACCTTTGTAAAATAAAGATTGATACTTAAAGAATATTCATAATTAAAATTAATTTAGTTAAATGAATCTACCCAAATACTTGCTGCTAATTATTGCAATTACCTCATCACTATTTATTAATAATTTATCTGCGCAAAATGTTATCAAACCCGTAATTTCTGGTGATTTTGCAGATCCATCAATTATTAAAGCAATGGATACATATTTTGCTATTGGTACATCCTCTGAATGGGCACCACATTTTCCAGTTTACGCATCCAGCGATTTAATGAACTGGAAACAAACCGGATATGTATTTGATAAAGCACCAGAATGGACTTCAGGTTCTTTCTGGGCGCCTGAATATTATTACCAAAAAGGTACATATTTTATTTATTATACCGCAAGGCGGAAAAAAGATAATATATCATGTATTGGAGTTGCAACTTCAAAATTTCCAGATAAAGGGTTTACAGACCATGGTGTAATTATAGAACATGGAATGGAAGCGATTGATGGTTTTGTTTTTGTTGATAATGGGATAAAGTATATTACTTACAAAGCTTATGGTCTTGATAAAAGACCAATCGAAATTTTAGGTGTTAAATTATCTGATGATGGTCTAAAAATCGAGGGCGAAACATTTTCTATGATGAAAGATGATGCTGGTAAAGGTTTAGAAGGACAAAGCTTTATGAAGGTTGGCGACTATTATTATATGTTTTACTCTGCCGGAGGATGTTGTGGAATACAATGCGATTATAATGTGGGCGTTGCCCGTTCAAAATCATTTAAAGGACCATACGAGAAATACACTCAAAATCCAATATTGGCAGAAAATGAATCTTGGAAATGCTCTGGTCATGGTACTTTCGTTAAAACCGAACAAGGTAAAAATTATTATTTGTACCATGCATATAACAAAGAAACTACAGTTTTTGCTGGCCGGCAAGGTATGCTAGCAGAATTAACATGGCCAGAAAAAAAAGGCTGGCCAAAGTTTAAAGAAATTTCAGGTTCAAATACTTCAAAAGATGGGTCATTTAATTTTAATGATAAAACACCTGATAAAAGCTGGCAATGGGATTTTCGAAATTCTATTCCAAAAATTTCACAAGAAAATGGCAAGCTTAATTTGTCTGGGAGTATAGCAGCATCAAATTTAGCAGGAATTGTTTTAACCATTCGTCCTACATCTGCCATCTTTGAGGCAACAACTACCGTGAGTAATTCAAATAATGCATTAAAAGGCATCAGTTATTACGGAGATGCAGGTGCGGCAATAGGTGTTGGCATAACTGGCAATCAGGTTCAGTTTTGGAAAGTCCAAAATAAGCAGAAAACAATATTAGCTTCACAAACAATTAATAAAGCAGAAAATGTTGAGTTAAAATTAAAGGTTGCAACTAATTTAGAAGTCACAACATTTTATAAAGAAGGGCAAGAAGATTGGAAAATCCTTAATTCGGAAGTTAAAGTAAATGTTAACTTTTTACCACAATGGGATAGAAGTCCACGCATCGGTTTAAATTTTAATGGTAAACCAGAAGAAGTTGCTTCATTCACAAATTTTAATCTTAAATATCAGTAGCTCTCGTTTTAAGTATTTGTAATGCAGTTTGTTAAATGTTATATTGGTATTCTTTTCTTAATCTAAATTATAAGCCATGTCTGTATATAAAATTGTAACCAGCCTAACTGCAAATACTTTTAAAAATATTCCATCAAACACTAAAAAAGGTGGAAACAATACTTTGCTCATGGGTTCTTATGTTAAACTTCTGGGGCAAACTCAAAATAACTTTTCATTGGTTAGCGCTTTTGGAATTGATGGCTGGATAGATAATTCTGATATTGGAGATGTGCCTGGCTTAAAGGTGTTTTTTGTAGATGTAGGGCAAGGTGATGGAGCTTTAATTGAAGTTGGTAATAATTTTAAAATGCTTATAGATGGTGGCCCTGGTAACAATATGGCTGCATATTTAAATAAGTGGCAGTACACTTACTATCATAATTTGAATCAAAAAGTTCATATCAATTACATTGTAGTTAGCCATTTTGATAAAGACCATTATGAATGTTTAATTGATATTATAAACGATGTAAGATACACCTTCGGTACAATTTTACATAATGGTATTGCCAAATTTAACGAGGATAAAGAAGGTTTTAAAACCTTGTATAATTGCGGCTTAGGCAAGAAAGAGAATTTGAATGGCAAATCATTTCTAACGACCAGTTTCGATAGTATTGAAGAATTGAATAAACTTAAAGATACCGGAATGATGCAGCGATTGCACGAAAAGTTTTGCTTTGCGGTATCAAATGCTAAAAAAGAAGGGCGTTTAAAATCCTTTAAGCGGGTTGACCACACAACCAAAACAATAAACCTTAATGAATACACAAATGTAGATTTCAACCTTGAAATTTTAGGTCCTGTAACTGCGAAAGTTAATAATAAACCGGCTTTTGATTATTTTAAGGATGATGCACATACGGTTAATGGCCATAGTGTTGTAGTAAAACTAAACTATGGCAAAAGAAGTCTTTTATTTGGTGGTGATTTAAATATTCCTTCTGAAGAACATCTATTAAAACATTATGGATCAAATAATCCTTTCAGGGTTGATGTCGCAAAATCATGTCACCATGGCGCATCAGAGTTTACTGTTGATTTTATGAAGCATGTAAGTCCAATTGCGACAGTCATTTCTTCAGGAGATAACGAAAGTTACGCTCATCCACGTGCCGATGCAATTGGTTGTGCTGGTAAATATTCTGTTTCAGATAGACCGCTTGTATTTTCCACAGAACTTGCCCGTTCTATTAATTCTGCCAATGAAATTAAGTTTGGTATGATTAATTTTAGATGTAATGGAACAGACTTTATTATGGCACAAATGAAAGAAGTGGCAAAACAAGGTTCTGTTTGGGATTTATATAATCCTTAAATAATCAGTAAACAAGAATCAAAATAACATTTTTAGTCGGTAATTATATATGTACGTAAACCAATTTAGATTTTATGAAGCTTAAATTATTCATCCTTTTAGGTATTAACACTTTATTATTAACTGCTTCAGAAAGTTTTTCTGCAACTGTAGATACGGTATTAACTCGTAGCAATGCAATGAAAAAGGACATTAAGGCTGCGGTAGTAAAACCAGAAGGATACTCAACAGATAAAAAATATCCTGTTTTATATTTATTACATGGTGCAGGAGGGAAATTTTCTGATTGGGTAAATAATACGCCAGATAAGGAAACGGTTAGGCAATTATCAGATAGACATAATATAATTGTGGTTTGTCCGGATGGTGGCGTTACAAGCTGGTATTTCGATAGTCCGCAAGACCCGACATACCGCTATGAAACTTATGTATCAACAGAATTGGTAAGTTATATCGATAGCAAATATTCAACAATAAAAGATAGAACAGGAAGAGCGATAACAGGTTTAAGTATGGGCGGACATGGAGGTTTATACCTTGGATTTCGACATCAAGATGTTTATGGCGCTTGCGGGAGCATGAGCGGAGGTGTAGATATTAGACCTTTTCCAGAAAATTGGGACTTGGCTAAAAGATTGGGTAAGTACAGCGAAAATCCTGAAAGATGGGAAAATAATACAGTTACAAACCTAACTCATTTGCTAACCCCAAATAAACTTGCTATCATAATTGATTGTGGAACTGGTGATTTTTTTTACAAAGTTAATGTAGCCTTGCATGATAAGTTGGTAGATAGAAATATTCCTCATGACTTCATCATTAGACCGGGCGTACATAACATGGAATATTGGGGCAATGCCGTTGTATATCAAGCGCTTTACTTTAGCAGGTATTTCGAGAAAGCCAATAAAATTAATAGAGAATAGCGGTTTTTTAAGGATAAATGTATTCACACATTCGGTACTATTTGAAATTTTTCAAAACTTAATTTCTTTTACTGAGGTTGTCTTTTTAACTATGAAAGAAAAAACAACTACAAAAACACCAGTTAATCAATTAGTAAATACCTTAGCGAAATCTAGAACGGTTAAGAAAACCATAGAGCCTGGCTTCTCTGTTGTAAATAGTTTGGTGCGGGCAAATTTCACAAAAAAAGGTTCAACTCCATACCGTATTCAGCGCAATATAGAATTTGGCGCAGCAGGTGTTATTGCTGCGTTAAATCTTTACAATGGAATAAAAAAGAAACGAAAACATTTAGTTTTTCAGGCTACATTAATCAGTATTGCAATTGTGAGCTTATTAGTTATTTCTTCTTCCGAGAAAAATAAAGTAGCAGATAATGGACCTAATTAATCCATCAACTTGTTTCATAATTATTTGAGAAATTAAAGTAATAGCTAGTAATACTCTATTTTTTGATTAAATTTCTCTAAATTTTATGTTCCTTATCTACAGTTAATTATACAGCAGCTGTTAAAAATTATTGCTTAATATTTGCTTGCTAAAAATATTAGTATATTTTTGCCGTATTCTATTACGTTTATTAGTAATAGAAGAAGATAATTAGGAAGATACTTTATGACAATTACGGTACTTGCAATAACAGAAACAGATTTTGTGCCCGATGCATCACTGGGAAAAATAATGAATGAGCGCTTGAAGCAGGCAGCAGCCGAACTTCAGGATATTCATTTGCAGCCATTGCTTTCTGTTGGTGAGAGAAAAGATGATTTAGTAGTTTACATTAGCTATAATCCAAAATATAAGATAAGATTTAGAGTGGTAAATGATGTTACTGAAGATGTAGAAAACTTTGTTGGTTACGTTTGTGGTAATCTTGGTTACATCAAATGGAAAACAAGTGTGTTAAACGTTTTTAAAGGAAATGGATAAGGTTGATGATAATCTTCTAAGATATTTTAATGGAGATTTATCAGCCTACCCTAACGACCCTTTTGAGAAATACCATAGGGAAAGTATATGGCATAAAAATTGGAAAAAGGCATTTCCGGTAGAGTGTAGAGAAAAAGTTTTTTGTTGTCAGGAGAGTGGCGAATTGCACAGGACAGATGTTTACACAAATTGCGGTACAGCTATAGAATTTCAAAATTCGCCAATTACACTTATCGAAATGCAAAGCCGAGAAGCTTTCTATCCTAAAATGATATGGGTATTGAATGGTAAAAAGTTTAAAGGCTTTAAAATATTAAAAAATCTTCCGAATCCGGATGATGCAAAACTTGCAGCTTTTGAATTTTGTAACACAGATCATCTTTCAGTAATCCGTAAAACGGAACCATCAACAAATTTAATTAAACCGAAGGTTTTAAATTTTTACCATCCCGAATTAAAGAATATAAAAATTACTTCCAATTATTATCATTTCTGTTGGAAACAACCACACACAGTTTGGTATGCTGCAAAAGCACCTATTTTTGTTGATTTGGGTGGATTGTTTCTCTACCATTTAAAAATCAGGAAGCAGCAATCTGGAGATTATCCTTATTTAGAAATGATAAACCGCAAAAGGTTTATCGAAAGTTTTTTAAATGTTGATTAAGGTTGTTAAAAGTATTTATCAATACTTAAACCATAAGTTAAATTCAAGTTTTCACGTTGTGTAACGTTTAATCTATTATAATTTAAGGCGGTTGTAAAGCTAATCCATTTTCTAATTTTTAAGCCTAATGTTGTGCTCGATCTAATAATGTAATCTCCTTTGCGGGAATATGAATTTTGAAGAAAATGACTCCCATCAATTGAAATTATGTTTTTTATTAGGAAGTGGTATTGTAACCTGAGTGAATTTCTAAAGGTGCTATAATCCGCCATTTCGACAAGACTACTTCTGTCGAATAACACGCCATTACTTAAATTGATATATGCATTTGTAGTATCAATAAAACTGTAAGCAATACCTGCACCTGCTAAAAGCTGGTTTTTAAGTTTTAGTGAGTAACTTGTATTATAATTTACTAATCCCCAATAATAGAAATTAGGAAATGTCTTGTACAGGTTCAAATTCATTGTTGTAGAAAAATCGTTATTACTAAGTGCATTGTTTTGTTTACCATAAAGCCAACTAGAAGTGCTGTTAAATACAATACTTTTTTTCTTTACTCCAAGGTTAATGTTGTTGTTTAAAATGTAAGCCCGCTCGTTATTGGTTTTATTAATAGAACCGGCAGATGACGCTACAATGTGATAATTAGTACTGTCGCTAAATTGTGCATAGGTAAAAATGGAAGAAGTAAGCAGGGCGATAAGTAGCAATATTCTCATAATCATTTAACATATTTTAGCAACTGTATGTTTCAGGTAAATAAACTGTTTGATAAAGGTCATTTGTAAAAACTTGCACTTTCTTTGCCTTTTTTAAAGATATTTTTGTGTTTATTACTGTAATATACTTTCGTTAAAATGGATAATCTATTAAAAAACATACCATATTCCGTATTAGACCTTGCAACTGTTTTAGAAGGGCACACTGCCTCCGATACTTTTAAAAGTAGTTTAGATTTAGCTCAGCAATCGGAAAATTTAGGTTACAATCGTTATTGGTTTGCAGAACATCATAATATGGCCGGGGTGGCCAGCTCAGCAACAGCAATTTTAATAGGTTTTGTGGCTGGAGGAACAAAAACGATTAAAGTTGGTTCTGGAGGGATCATGTTGCCTAATCATTCACCGCTGATTGTTGCCGAACAATTCGGAACGCTTGCGTCATTATATCCAAATAGAATTGATTTAGGTTTGGGTAGAGCGCCAGGGACAGATCAGGTTACGGCTATGGCAATCAGAGGTCAAAACATTCATGCTGCACATAGTTTTCCTAAAGATATAGAACAATTACAAAGGTTGTTTTCTGCTGATAACCGTACATCTAATGTTAGGGCGATACCTGGAGAAGGTTTGGATATTCCGATTTGGATTTTAGGCTCTAGTACAGATAGTGCCCGGTTAGCAGCTGCTAAAGGATTGCCTTATGCATTTGCGAGCCATTTTGCACCTACATATTTTGAGCAAGCGATTGCAATTTACAGAAATGAATTTCAGCCATCAGAATTTCTGCAATCGCCTTATGTAATGGCTTGTGTTAATGTTGTTGCAGCCGATACTGACGATGAGGCCGAGGTTTTATCAAATTCGGTAAAAAGAATGTTTTTAGGTGTGATAACAGGCAAACGTGAAAAATTGAAACCACCGGTTCAAAATATGAATTTGATTTGGGATGCGGTGGAAAAGGATGCAGTTGAACAAATGTTGTATTATTCGTTTATTGGTAGTGCTGGTACCATAAAAAATAATTTAGATGCCTTTGTTACTAAATATGGTGTAAATGAAATTATGAGCACCTCACATATTTATGATCATGATGCAAAGTTGCATTCAAATAAGCTATTTGCTTCACTTTTTAAATAAAATGGAGATGATTTAACGTGTAAATTAATTTAAAACCGATTTAACATTTTAAATTAATTTACCTTTGAATCAAATATGAAATCATTATTAAATCTATTCGATTTTAACCAAAAAGTTAATTATAGAAATGAAATTTTAGCAGGACTTACGGTTGCAATGACCATGATGCCTGAGTCACTATCATTTGCAATTCTGGCAGGCTTTCCGCCATTGGTTGGATTATATGCTGCATTTATAATGGGTTTGGTTACATCCATATTTGGTGGTAGACCTGGATTAATTTCTGGTGGAGCAGGTGCAACAGTTATTGTACTCATAGCCTTAATGAAATCAAATGGGATTGAATATGTATTTGCTGCAGTAATCTTAGGCGGAGCCATTCAAATTCTTATCGGACTATTTAAACTTGGGAAATTTATCAGATTGGTTCCTCAGCCGGTAATGTATGGTTTTGTTAACGGATTAGCTGTAATTATCTTTCTTGCTCAATTGGAACAATTTAAAACAGTGGTAAATGGAGAGTTAGTTTGGCTTTCTGGAAATGCACTTTATTTAATGGCAGGTCTGGTTTTATTAACCATAGCCATCGTTGTAATTACTCCAAGGTTTACTAAGGCCTTTCCACCATCTTTACTGGCAATTATTATGGTATTTACATTAGTTATGTTATTTAATATTAATACCAAAACCGTTAAAGATATTGCCTCTGTAAGTGGTGGCTTTCCGCCATTTCACATTCCTCAAATTCCATTTGCATTAGAAACACTAAAAATTATTTTTCCGTATGCTTTGATTATGGCTTGTGTTGGCTTAACTGAAGGATTACTAACCCTTAATTTAGTTGATGAAATTACTGTAACAAAGGGAAATGGTAACAGAGAATGTTTAGCGCAAGGCACTGCAAATATTGCTAATGGATTTTTCTTCGGTATGGGTGGTTGTCCGATGATAGCACAAACCTTGGTAAATCTTTCATCGGGTTCTAGGGCAAGATTATCTGGTATTATCGCATCCTTAACTATTCTTGTAATTATACTTTTTGGCGCTCCAATAATCGAGCGTGTTCCGATGGCGGCACTAACTGGAGTAATGATTATGGTTGCGGTTGGCACATTTGAATGGGCTAGTTTCAGAATTATTAATAAAATGCCAAAGCAAGACATTTTTATTGGCATAACGGTAGCGCTAATTACCATCCTTCTACACAATTTGGCATTGGCAGTTTTGGTTGGTGTTATTATTTCTGCGTTGGTTTTTGCGTGGGAAAGCGCAAAGCGAATTAGAGCGAAAAAATATACTGATGAACTCGGCATGAAGTACTACGAAATATATGGACCATTATTTTTTGCTTCAGTTTCTGCCTTTAATGAAAAATTTGATGTAGTTAACGACCCGGAAAAAGTTGTAATTGATTTTTCTGAAAGTAGGATAGCAGATATGAGTGGGATTGATGCACTTCATAAACTTACTCAACGCTATGCTGAAGCTGGCAAAACTTTGCATTTAAAAGCTTTAAGTGCTGATTGCCGAACATTACTGAAAAATGCGGAAGCCGTTATAGAAATCAACATTATTGATGATCCAAATTATTCAGTTGTTACTCAAAAATAGTTTAAGTTTTAAAACCATCTGCCAATCAAGTTGTTATAACATTGTACAAATTTAGTCAGTTCATAATAAGAGAATTGATTAAGTTTAAAGTAGCCCTTTTTGCATTTGCAATAAAGGGCTTTCTTTTTGAATGGGGTTTGGTAAATAATTTGTTGTAAAATGATGCAGGTAAAAGGTTTTACTATATTTACTTTTTAACCGCATATATATAATGAAATTCAATAAATTCCTTATTCCCTTAAGCTTGTTTTTAAGCATTGGAGTTCATGCTCAAACCAATTGGGCCTTTAAAAAAGATAAAATTGTAACTGATTTTGCTTCGAAAGTAAATCCCGATGCTGTATTGCCAGAATATCCGAGACCACAATTATCAAGAGATAACAATTGGAAAAATTTGAATGGTTTATGGGAATATGCAATTGTTCCAAAATCTGCTACAGAACCTGCAAAATATGATGGAAAAATTCTTGTTCCTTTTGCGGTAGAATCTGCGCTTTCTGGTGTAGGTAAAACTGTTGGGAAAGACAGTGTTTTATGGTATAGAAATAACATTACAATTTCTTCTTCATTAAAAAGTAAAGATGTTTTGTTACACTTTGGTGCGGTAGATTGGCAAACTGAAGTGTATGTAAATGGAAAGCTTGCTGGCAAACACGAAGGCGGTTTTGACCCATTCAGTTTCAACATAACTGCCTTATTAAAAAGTGGTAATAATCAGGAAATTAAAGTAAAAGTTTGGGACCCAACAGATGATGGACCTCAACCGAGAGGAAAGCAAGTTAAAAAACCTGAAGGTATTTGGTACACACCAGTAACTGGAATCTGGCAAACCGTTTGGATTGAAGGTGTTTCTAAAACTCACATCATTAACACAAAGCAAACACCAGATATTGATGCAAGAACGATTTCCGTTATAACAAATCTGGCATCTGCGCAAGCTGCGGATTTGGTTAAAATTGAGGTTTTAGAAGGCGGGAAGGTTTTATCTCAAAACCAAGTTAAGCCTGGCGCTACAGCATTAATTTCAGTTAATAAACCAAAACTTTGGTCGCCTGATAGTCCGTTTCTTTACGATTTAAAAATTAGTGTTGTAAGACAAGGTAAAGTTATTGATGAGGTTAAAAGTTACTTCGCAATGCGAAAAATTTCTACAGGAACTGATGCAAATGGCATAAAAAGAATGTTTCTGAATAATAAGTTTCTATTTCAATATGGTCCTTTAGATCAAGGTTTTTGGCCTGATGGACTATATACTCCACCAACAGAAGCTGCAATGAAGTTTGATATTGATGAGCTTAAAAATATGGGATTCAATATGATAAGAAAGCACATTAAAGTAGAATCTGCAAGATATTATAACTATTGCGATAAGATTGGAATGTTGCTTTGGCAAGATATGCCTAGCGGTGATTTGGGCAACGGTTGGGAACCAAATCCTGGTATTGTTGGCAGAGGAACTGAACAAAAAAGAACTCAAGAATCAGAAAGTTACTATCGCAAAGAATGGACAGCAATAATGGATGCTTTACACAACTATCCTTGCATTGTTGTTTGGACACCTTTTAACGAGGCATGGGGACAATTCAAAACTGTAGAAATTACCGAATGGACGATGAAAAAAGATCCATCGCGTTTGGTAAATAGTGCAAGTGGTGGAAACTTTTTCAATACCGGGCATTTTACAGATTTACATCATTATCCGCAACCAGCAATGCCTAGGTCAGATTTATTTGGTAAAAATACCATTTTGGTTTTAGGTGAATTTGGAGGTTTAGGCTTACCAGTAACTGGTCATACCTGGCAAAATAAAAATAATTGGGGCTATCAAAGTTTTAAAACTGCAGATGAAATGCTGGCCAAATACAAAACTTTTACAGATAGAATGATTGAGTTAATTCCTTTGGGTTTATCTGCAGCGGTTTACACGCAAACTACGGATGTAGAGGGGGAAATAAATGGTTACATGACTTACGATAGAAAGGTGATCAAAATGCCATCCTCAGAATTACTTAAACTGCATACAAAATTATATGATGCATCTTTGGTAAAATAATATACTATAAAACCAATAAAAAGGGAGATTAGCAATAATCTCCCTTTCTTAGTTAGGTGCATATTTTACAACTCGTGAAGCAAAATCATTCAAATCAAATGGTTTGTTTATTAAATCTTCTGCTGTACATTTAGATTTTACCTGAGCTAAATGGTTGTTTGCCGACATCATCATAATTGGTATGTTATGTGTTTTAACATTGCCTTTCAGTGCTGTGCAGATATCAATTCCATTTCCGTCAGGAAGCATAATATCCAGAATTATCATGTCTGGTTTATGGTTTTGCATTTGCTGCCAAAAGGCTTTAGTGTCTTTGCAGCCCTTAACTTCGTAAAGCTCTTCAGTAAGTAGAAATTCTATAATTTCTCTAATATTTGGATTATCCTCAACAACATAGATGCACTTTTTCATAAGCTTGAGTTCTATGCTTGTAATAACTAAAAATGAAATCTGTTGTTTAGCTTAGTTATTCACAATCATGTACTTATCCACCTCTGCATTAGTTTTTATCGTACCAATTTGGCACAGCGATATAATCATCATCCCAAATAATTTCATCATCATCACTTTTAAACCCGGCAGAAATATATTTAATATTTGGTTCTTCCTGAGCTAGTTCAGTTTTAAATTGATAAGCATCAATAGCCAAATGATGATAAAGTTTAGTTTGTTCTGCTTTATTTTCGGTTAGTAAAATCAGGGCCTTTTCTCCTGTTTTTAGTGTTATAACCACGGTGCCTTTCACGCTCATAATCTGATACTTTATTCTGTAAAAGAAATGTTAACTAATGTTTCATTAAAAAGGCTAGCCTTCGCTGAAGCTTTCTAAGTTCACAGAAGTAAAACCTTTCTATTGCTCTTTGGTTTTTATGTTAAAACAATTAGTATGACTTTAGCTAAATATAAATCGAAACGAGATTTTTCTAAAACTTCAGAACCTAAATCTGGCAAGAGTTTAAGTAAAACAAAGTTGATGTTTGTGATTCAAAAACATGATGCATCTCGTTTACACTATGATTTTAGGCTAGAAATGAATGGTGTTTTAAAAAGTTGGGCTGTTCCAAAAGGGCCATCTACAGACCCCAAAAATAAACGTTTGGCGATGATGGTTGAAGACCATCCTTTTGATTACAGGAATTTTGAAGGTATAATCCCGAAAGGAGAATATGGCGGTGGAACTGTTATTGTTTGGGATGAAGGAACTTACGAGCCAATTGAGGCTATAAAAGGCAAGAAAGCTCAGGAAAAACATTTATTAAAACAGCTCAACGAGGGATCGCTAAAAGTTAAACTCCACGGAAAAAAGTTAAAAGGAGAATTTGCACTGGTAAAAACAAATGGAATGGGCGAGAATGGGTGGCTATTGATAAAACATAAAGACGATTTTGCTTCAATAAAAGATATTACAAAGGATGGTAAATCCGTGCTTTCTGGTAAGGATATCGAAACGGTGGAAAAAACATCGGAAATGATTTGGAAAGATGGTCACGAAGAAAAAATTAAATCATCAAAAAAAACACAACAAGATAAGCTAGAGAAAAAAATAAAATCAGAAGATACTGAAAAAGGCTTCGACGTAAAAAAGTTACTCGCCAAGGCACCAAAAAGTGCTATGCCAAAAAGTATAAAACCGATGTTGGCAACCTTAATTGATGACCCATTCGATAATGTTGAATGGCAATATGAGGTAAAATGGGATGGTTATCGGGCTCTGGCATTTGTAAATAAGGGTAAGGTAGAGCTGCTATCCAGAAATAATAAATCTTTTAACGATAAATTTTACCCGATTTATAACTTACTCGAAAAACAGAAAATAAATGCTGTTTTTGATGGAGAGATTTTGGTACTGAATGAAAAAGGAGTTTCAAATTTTGGTGCCCTGCAAAATTGGCGAAGCGAGGCAGATGGGGAACTTATCTTTTATGTTTTCGATTTGCTTTGGTATAATAATAAAAACCTGATGGATTTAACATTATCAGAACGGCAAGCAATTCTTGCCGATGTATTACCAACCGATGACGATAGAATAAGATTGAGTAAGGTTTTTAAAGCCAGTGGTATAGATTTTTTTGATGCGGCTACAAGAATGGGCTTAGAAGGGATTATTGCAAAAAAATCAAATAGTACTTACACTTCCGATAAAAGATCAAAGCAATGGTTAAAGATAAAAGCTAATAAAAGGCAGGAAGTTATAATTGCCGGATACACCAAAAATGATGATACGTCAAAGTCATTCAGTTCGCTATTATTAGGTGTTTATGAAGGAAAAAAACTTCATTATGTTGGTAAGGTAGGAACAGGCTTTTCTGATAAATTACAGAAAGAAATGATTAAATCTTTCAATCCATTAGTTACTGATAAGATTCCTTTTGATGAAATTCCAGATGTGAATAAACCATCTAGATTCAGACCAAATCCGCCAAAGGCGAAAGTGACCTGGTTAAAACCTGAATTAGTTTGCGAAGTTTCTTTTACTGAAGTTACCGATGACGGCGTTTTCCGTCACCCTTCCTTTCAAGGGATGCGGGAAGATAAAAAAGCAAAAGATGTAAGTCGGGAAAAAGAAATATCAAGAGAAAAAGTTGTTACGGACGATAAAGAGGATAGTCATTCTAAGGCTTTAAAACCACCAAAAACTCAAGAGCCAAAAACTTTATTAAACCCTAAAGATGAAACGCAGGTTCGAAAAATTAAAGGGCATGAGCTGAAATTTACACATTTAAGCAAACTTTATTGGCCAAAAGAAAAAATCAGTAAAAGAGATATGTTTAATTACTATTATCAGGTTGCTGATTATATTTTAAGGTATTTAAAAGATAGGCCTCAGTCGTTAAATCGTTTTCCAGGTGGAATAAATGGGAAAAGTTTTTATCAAAAGGATGTAAAAGGCAAAGCGCCAGATTGGGCAGAAACTTTCCCTTACGAAAATGGGGATGGAGAGCATAAAGAATATTTGGTAGGAAACGGTGTAGATAGTTTACTATGGATGGCCTCTTTAGGCTGCATAGAAATGAACCCATGGTTTAGTAGAATACAAAAACCAGATAATCCTGATTATTGTGTAATTGATTTAGATCCTGATAAGCATACTTTCGATAAAGTTATAGAAGCTGCCAACGAAACAAAAAAGGTTTTAGACGCACTTGATGTTCCATGTTTTCCTAAAACTTCTGGTTCAACTGGCATTCATATTTATGTTCCGCTTGGTGCAAAATACAGTTATGATCAAAGTCAGATGTTTGCGAAAATTATTGTGAGTTTGGTTAATAAACAGATTCCTGATTTTACAACTTTAGAAAGGATGGTCTCGGCCAGAAAAGGGAAAATGTATTTGGATTTTCTTCAAAACAGGCCTGGAGCCACCATCGCCGGACCATATTCTTTAAGACCAAAGCCTGGAGCAACTGTTTCAATGCCTTTAGATTGGACCGAAGTAAAACCTGGTTTAAAAATGACAGATTTCAATATTCATAATACACTTGAAAGATTGAAATCTGAAGGTGATTTGTTTAAAGGCGTTTTAGGTAAAGGTATTGATTTGAAAAAAGCAATTGAAAAGGCAAAAAGTACTTTTGGGTAATTTATTTATTAGTCAAATTATCAATGCTCCATTTATAATTTGTTAAGCAAGACAGTAATAAAGCGCCTGCGCTTGCAGAAAAAACAGAGTAATTAAATGGTGCTTTTAGCCCTAATGATAATGCCATGCAGATACCAAAACTTAGCAATAGAGCAAAACTGCCGAATGCCGCCAATTTTGTTTTGTATCCGATAATTAATAAAACACCAAATATAACTTCTCCAATTGTTGCAGTCCATCCAAAAATATCAGACAATGTTCTATCAAGTATGGGTAATAAGAGATGAGTATAATCCAAAAAGGCTCTCCAGTTTCCCCATGCAATATTTCCATCAGCAGGATCGAGCCATCCAATCCTATCTAAAACAGCATAAATGAAGCTTAAGCCGCCTAAAGCAAGTCTTAAAAAGATTTGGGCGTATGAATAATTATTTCTCATAGATGAGTTTAGAATCTTTTCAAAGATAAAATTGATTTGGGCAAAAAAACTTAATCTAGTTTAATAAACAAAAAAGGATAGGCACTCGGCCTATCCTATATCTAAACCCAAACATGCGCTCAAACATGAATGAATTAGTCAAAGGTATTAAATATTTGATTTTAATGCGATATTTATAAAGGGAAAAAGACTGTTAATTCTTTGTTACAGTTACTGCTAAATCGTATTAATACTTAAAATTTAAAGCAAAGTAAAGCAAAGCTGCCAATGCTGCCCCACAAATCGGACCAACAATCGGTACCCATGCATAAGCCCAATCACTACTTCCTTTTCCCTTCATTGGAATGATGCTGTGTATAATTCTTGGACCTAAATCACGGGCTGGGTTTATAGCATATCCTGTTGTTCCGCCTAAGGCCAAACCAATTACCCAAACTAAAAAAGCAACCGGAATTGCGCCAATAGAGCCTAAACCAATTGGGGTTTTTTCTGTTCCCATTTCTGCATTCGTGAAGTAGAAAATAACGAATATTAGAACAAAAGTTCCAATAATTTCAGATAAAAGATTGGATTTTAAGTTTCTAATGGCTGGAGAAGTAGCAAAAGGGGCAGCTTTTAAGCCTTTATCAACTGTAGCATCAAAATGATCTTTATAAATTAGCCATACCAAAATAGATCCAAGCATTGCACCACATAACTGAGCTAAAATGTAGTATGGAACCTTAATCCAAGCAAATTTCTGTGTTATGGCTAAAGCAATTGTTACCGCCGGATTTAAATGCGCACCGCTATAGGGTGCAGCTATTACAACGCCAACAAATACTGCAAGCGCCCATGCAGTTGTAATTACCATCCAACCACTATTGTTGCCTTTTGTATCTTTTAAAACAACATTAGCAACAACTCCATTACCGAGAAGAATAATTAGCGCTGTGCCAATAAATTCTGCAACAAACTCTGTCATTTTTATATTTGGTTAAATCAATTAATGAACTTTTTAATTTTCTGCGCAAACTCTGGCAGCTTTAATCGCCCGGTTCCATCCCTTAATTCTTTCTGTATTATCAATTCCTTCGGTTGCGGAGAATGTTTGGTTTATTTTCCATTGCGAGCGTATATGCTCTATACTATCCCAAAAGCCTGTTGCTAAACCAGCTAAATATGCAGCACCGATTGCAGTAACTTCAGTTACATCCGGCCTAACTACTTCGCTATTTAATAAGTCAGCTTGAAACTGCATTAATAAATCATTCGCTGTTGCACCACCATCAACCCTTAATTCGGCTATACTAACTCCGGCATCGGCTTCCATCGCTTTTAAAACATCCATCGTTTGGTATGCAATACTTTCCAGTGCTGCTCTGGCAATGTGCGATTTATTAGTACCACGAGTTAAACCCGTAATTGTACCACGGGCATGTTGATCCCAATGTGGTGCGCCTAAACCTGCAAAAGCCGGAACAATATAAACGCCTTGCGTATCACTAACTTTTTTGGCGAGTGTTTCCACATCGGCAGATTTTGAAATTAATCCCATTTCATCTCTAAGCCATTGTACAACTGCGCCACCAATAAAAATACTACCTTCTAAAGCATAATGAACTTCATTGTTGATTTTCCAGGCGATTGTGGTAAGCAGGTTATTTGCTGAAATTTTCGCTTCAGTTCCAATATTCATCAACATAAAACAACCTGTGCCATAAGTGTTTTTCACCATGCCAACTTCGGTGCACATTTGACCAAATAATGCCGATTGCTGATCGCCCGCAATGCCTGCAATTGGAAGTTTTGCAGCGAGTATCTTTCCCGCGGTCTCACCATAGACTTCACTTGATGATTTTACTTCGGGAAGCATCTCCATCGGAATGCCAAATAATTCAAGCAATTCATTATCCCATTCAAGCGTATGGATATTGTACAGCATAGTACGCGATGCATTTGTAACATCGGTAACATGGGTTACTCCAGCTGTCAATTTCCAAATTAGCCAAGTATCAATTGTTCCAAAAGCAAGTTTTCCTGCCTTGGCTTTTTCCATTGCGCCGTCAACATTTTCTAAAATCCATTTCGCTTTTGTTGCTGAGAAATAAGAATCAATAATTAACCCAGTTTTCTCCTGAATTTTTTCCGATAAACCTTGCGCTTTTATTTCATCGCAATAAGCAGATGTTCGTCTATCTTGCCAAACTATAGCATTATAAATCGGCGCACCAGTTTCTTTGTCCCAAACAACTGTAGTTTCACGTTGATTTGTAATTCCGATTGAATTTATTTCCTTAACAGATAATCCTGCTTTTACAATAACCTCTGCAACAACAGAAAGCTGTGTAGACCATATTTCCATCGGATCATGCTCAACCCAACCTGCTTGCGGATATATCTGTGTAAATTCTTTTTGTGCAATGGCAACAATGCCGCCATCATGGTTAAAAATAATTGCCCTCGAACTGGTGGTTCCTTGGTCGATAGACAAGATAAACTTGCTCATAATTCAATATTAGGTTAAGTACTATTCGGTTAGAATCGCTTGCGTTTCTTTATTATTATTGTAAATGTAGTTTAGCGCCAAATTATTAAAAATTTCAATTTGGTGTTGTTCCCAATCTTTGTTGGTGTGTAACGCTTTCGCTAAAATTGAAGCGACTACAGGAGCCATTTCCATCGCAGCCCTAGCATCAATAAATAAAACCCTTAAACGTCGGCTTAAAATATCTTCAATCGTTTCGGCCATTTCATTTTGAATCGCCCAAACAACTTCTGCTTTGTTATAAGGAAAATCAGCATGTAATTTTTCACACAAATCTGGTTCATTAATCATTAATTCTTGAATATTTGATTTATAAGAGCCATAAATATCCAAGTAGCTTCCGTCTTTAAAATCAGTACATCCATTAATTTTTAAGCTTCTTGTAATACAATTTTTAGCAGCCAAACCACCATGAGATATAGCTAAATCAACCGTTTCTTCTGCCATGCGGCGATAAGTTGTCCATTTACCTCCCGTAATTGTAATTAAGCCTTTTGCAGATATTAGTAATTTGTGGTCGCGGCTAATTTCTTTTGTATTGTTAGCATCATTGTTAGATGGAGCAGCAAGAGGCCTTAATCCTGAGAAAACACTTAAAATATCACTTTCAATTGGTTTTCTGTTGAAGTAAGAAGATGCAGTTGCTAATATAAAATCTACTTCTTCTTTCAAAGCTTTAGGTTCCAAACTATGCTCATTTATTGGTGTATCTGTTGTTCCAACCAATAAGTGCTTATGCCAAGGCACTGCAAAAAGCACTCTGCCATCCGATGTTTTTGGAATCATTAAGGCAGATTTAGTATTTAAAAAACTTCTATCTAATACAATATGAACACCCTGGCTTGGACGAACCATGTTCTTAGAGTTTGGATTGTTCATTTTTAAGATGTCATCAACAAAAACCCCTGTAGCGTTAATAATTATTTTTCCTTTAAAAGCATTCTTTTTTCCTGTTAAAACATCTTCAGTTTCAATGCCTATCACTGCTTCATTTTGTTTTTGTAACGCAGTTACTTTGGTGTAATTTAATAATGTAGCCCCATAATTTATAGCAGTTTGTGCAATATTTATAGCTAATCTTGCATCATCAAATTTTCCATCGAAATAACTTATGGCGCCTTTTAAACCTTTTGATTTAATCTCAGGCATTAATTTTAAAGTTTCGTTTTTAGATAATAACTTAGATTTTCCAAAGCTATATTTGCCTGATAACCAGTCGTAAATAGTTAATCCACTTAAGTATTTAATTATTGAAAACCAACTATAACAAGGAATGATAAATTCTTCTTTATTAACTAGGTGCGCTGCATTTTGTTGAAGTAAGCCTCTTTCTTCAAGTGCATGTTTAACCAAGCTAATATCTCCTTGTGCCAAATAACGTACACCTCCATGAACTAGTTTGGTACTCCTGCTTGATGTTCCCTTTGCAAAATCCGATTGCTCAACCAAAAGTGTCTTTAATCCACGGGTTGTTGCATCCAAAGCTGTTCCTAAGCCAGTTGCTCCTCCACCGATAATTATAATATCCCATGGCGTGTTATCTTCAATTATTGGATTATATATTCTATTCATTTAAAAACAAAAGGTAATAAAACGAAACAATACGCAATTATAAGTAATAGTAATCGAAATAATATAATATTCAGGTTAAAAAATTATTATTTTATTTATATAAATGATTTTACAAATTGCTAATTTGTGGCGTTTAAAAACATATCTTAACATTATGATAAATTTAGCTGAAAGGCACCAGTTAATTTTAAGCCGTTTACAAAGAGATCAATATATTAATGTTGTTGACTTATGTAAGGAACTGAAAGTATCTTCTGTTACGATAAGAAAGGATTTAAAACTCCTCGAAGATAAAAATCTTTTGTTTAGGACCCATGGCGGTGCCACCATGAATAATCCTTATACAGTAGATAGACCTGTTAATGAGAAAGAAAAACTTCAATCCTCAGAAAAAAATAAAATTGGTGCAGCTGCTGCTCAATTGTTAAATGAAAATGAATCAATTGTAATTGCATCAGGCACAACTGTATTATATTTTGCCAAGAATATTCCGGCTGGGGCTAACCTAACAGTTGTAACATCTGCATTAAATGTTGCCCTAGAACTAATGAGGGAAAATAGTATAGAAGTGATACAATTGGGTGGCTTACTTAGAAAAAGCTCATCATCGGTTATGGGAAGTTATGCTGAACAGGTTTTGGGCGATTTTTATTTTAATAAGTTGTTTTTGGGGGTAGATGGTATAGATTTAGATTTCGGATTAACGACTACAAATGCAATGGAGGCACATTTAAACAGGAAAATGATTAATGTTTCTCAGAGGACAATTGTGCTTGCCGATTCGACAAAATTTGGAAAAAGAGGATTCGGAAAAATTTGTGGATTAGAAGAAATTGATCATATTATAACAGATAAGGGAATTTCTGAACAAATTGTAAAACATTTAGAAAGTTTAGGTGTTACTGTTACTATCGTATAGTAAAAATTGCGATATTTAAACCAAAACAATAATTTGAACCATGTCAAAAAAACGCATACACATTTTAGAAGATGATCAAGAAATCAGAAATGTTATCGAAATTCTTTTAAAAGAGGAGGGATTTGAACTTCAACTTTCATCAACATTTTCAGAACTAAAAAAGAACATTCAGGATGCAATGCCAGATTTGTTTTTACTTGATGTAATGTTACCTGATGGAAACGGAGCTGAAATCTGCGAAGATTTAAAAACAGATATTTTTACTAAACACATCCCAATTATAGTAATGTCTGCACAGAATAACAGCGAACAAAAAGCTATAGATGCATTTGCCGATGATTATATTAGCAAACCGTTTGATATTTATGATGTTTTAGAACGCATAAACATTCAGATTAATAAGGCGAGAGAAGGTAAAGAAGCCAAAGCTTAGTGCTTCTGCATAAATAAAAAAAGGGATTTGCTTCTGGCAAATCCCTTTTTTTATTTAAGGTCCTTAACTATATCACCCTCTAAATTACTGATAAGGACGACAATATCATCAATTTGGTTGGCTGATTTCAATTCGGTTGGCTTTTCTACGCTAAATAAAAACTTTAACCCTCTAAAATCAATCAATCGTTGAGTAGAAGTATAATAGTATAAGCCACCTGCTTCAATATATCTAACGTACCAGTATAAAGTTTCGGGCTCGTTAGTATTTGCGTTTAATATTTTTGTAGTGTAAACATTAAGTTTAATAGCATCTGCAGTTGGAATGGATTTTTTACAAGCATTGAATGTTAATAGAAGTACTATAGCGATAATTATTTTTCTCATAAATTTTAAAAATGGTTTCAAAAATAATAAAAACTATCATTGAAACTACTCTTAATGAATTAGGTGCAGGATTGACCTGAATTTATTAGTTTAAAAGATTAAAGCATTGATTTGCAATTTCAAATTCCTCATTTGTTGGTATAACTAAAACCTCAACCTTTGCATTATCATTATTAATATTTAACAGTTCGCCCTTAAAATTTTTATTTTTAGCTACATCAATAGTTATCCCTAAATAATCTAGGTTTTTACATACTGAAAATCTCATTTCGGCATCATTTTCTCCAACACCAGCAGTAAATACCAGGGCATCAACTCCGTTTAAAATAGCCACATAAGCTCCAATAAATTTTTTGATTCTATATGCGTAAATTTCAAGTGCAAGTTTAGCAGTTTCATTGCCTTCTTTAACCAGTTTATTTATGTCTCGCATATCGCTGGAGCCACCAACGCCTAGTAAACCGGATTGTTTATTTAATAAGGTACTCAGTTGTTCAAGCGTATATCCAGAATGTTCCATTAAATGAAAAATAACAGATGGATCTATATCTCCTGATCTGGTTCCCATCATTAAGCCACTCAACGGACCAAAGCCCATGCTTGTATCTACAGATTTTCCGTTTTTTATTGCAGTTATGCTACACCCATTCCCTAGGTGAACGCTGATGATTTTCGAATCTACCTTATCAAGATATTTAGCAGCTTGTTCACTAACATATTTGTGGCTTGTACCATGAAAACCATAAACTCTAATGCCATGTTCTTTGTAATACCATTCAGGAATTGCATAGCGATATGCGTTTTGAGAGATGGTTTGATGAAATGCGGTATCAAAAACGGCAATTTGCTTTGCCGATTGAAAAGTTTGTTCTGCAACTTCAATACACTTATAATTTACGGGGTTATGCAAAGGAGCCAGAGAAAATAATTTCTTAATCTGATGCTTTACTTCGTCATCTATGATTGTTGCGCCGGTAAAATGTTCTCCACCATGCACTACACGATGACCAACGGCTGCAATATCATCTGGACTTGTAATTACTGCATTTTCTCCTTCTGATAACAAGCTCAAAACCTGCTTTAAACCTTCTCCATGGTTTGATATAAAACCATCTTTTTCTATTATAATTTTTTCTCCGCTAGGAAAAACAGAATGTTTTATAAAAGAACCTTCGATACCGATACGCTCTACCAAACCACTGCAAACGGGTTTCGGGCTAGGCATTTTAAATAATTGATATTTGATGGAACTGCTTCCAGAATTGATAACTAAAATATTCATTTGTAGATATTTCTTGCTTTTTAAAGATCAAATGGAATAAGCCACATATCTTCATTTGCATTTTTTATTATGGTAAATTGCTATTTTATAATTACATTATATCCTGACATTGAATTGCAGTGATAACCACTGTATTAAAAATATCGTCTACAGTACAGCCTCTGCTTAAATCATTTATAGGCTTATTTAATCCTTGCAGCATTGGACCAATTGCTAATGCACCCGTTTCTCTTTGCACCGCCTTATAGGTATTATTTCCAGTATTCAAATCAGGAAAAATTAACACGCTTGCTCTTCCGGCAACTTCAGAACCTGGTAATTTTTGTTTTCCAACCAATGGGTCAACTGCTGCGTCATATTGTATAGGGCCTTCAATTTTCAATTTTGGATGTTTGGCTCTAACAATTGCAGTTGCTTCTCGTACACGTTCAACATCTTCGCCTTCACCAGAGCTTCCTGAAGAATAGGAGAGCATTGCAATTCTTGGCTCGATACCAAATTTAGCGCTGCTTTCTGCTGATGAAATAGCAATTTCTGCCAATTGTTGCGCTGTTGGGTTAGGGTTGACTGCACAATCGCCAAAAATGGCTACACGCTCTGGTAAACACATAAAAAATATTGATGAAACGACAGAAACACCTGGCTTAGTTTTAACAAACTGTAAAGCTGGCCTGATGGTGTGTTGAGTAGTGTGAACTGCTCCAGAAACCATTCCATCTGCATCGCCTTTGTAAACCATCATTGTGCCGAAATAAGATACATCAGTCATCATATCTCTAGCCATTTCCATATTCACATTTTTGTTCTTACGTAGTTCATACAAAGTTTCCACATAATCATCATATTGAGTTGATTGAGTAGGGTTGTGTATGTTTATGGTGTTTACATCTAAATTAAGTCCTAATCTTTTAATTGATGTACCAATCTCTACTGGGTCTCCCAATAATGTGATATTTACTATATCCTGAGCAATTAATTTTTCTACGGCTTTTAGTATTCTTTCGTCATTTCCTTCGGGCAGTACAATGTGCTTTTTATCTCTTTTAGCCCATTTAACCAAATTATATTGAAACATGTGTGGTGTAATACCTTGGTAACTAAAAGTGATAATTTTATCATCAAGCGCTTTAATATCTACATATTTCTCAAATAGTTCTATAGCAACAGCAATTTTCTTTTTATTATCTATCGTTATTTTTGAATGAATAGAACCAATCGCAGTCGTTGTTTCGAAGGTGCCTTTCTGTACAGAAATAATCGGAATTATGGTTTGCAAACCTTCAATAAGTTTTATCATTGGTTCATCTGGCAAACTTCCGGCAGTTAATACAATTCCAGCAATTTTTGGGTAATTGGCTGATAAATTTGCTTGTAAGGAACCGATAATAATATCACCTCTATCGCCTGGAGTTACAATGAGCAAATTATCCTTAATATGCCTTAGAAAATTTGGCAACATCATAGCTCCGGTAACAAAATTATCAACCTGGTTTTCCATTAAATCAGCTCCAAATAACACTTCTGCACCTAAAGTTTCTGTAATTTCCTTCATTGTTGGGCTTTGCAAGCTACTTTCTATTGGTATTACAGCAATTAATAATTCTGGGGGCAATTGATTGGTTAATGCTTGTTTTATACGATCAGCTTCATCCGCATTGACCATATTTGCAACAACACCTAAAACCTGAACATCTCTCAATAGGAAATTTCTATATATGTTTATTGCCGATTTAAAAAGCTGACTTGCAGTTTTATTCTTACCTGATACAACAATTAAAACCGGTGCGCCAAGGTTTTTGGCTACCAAAGCGTTCGATTCAAATTCAAAAGCCATTCCTTCTCCAAGAAAATCACTTCCTTCAATTACGGTAAAATCATAATTATCTTCTAATTTTTTATACTTAGTGATAATTGTATTAATGATATCACCACTGTTTTGATGCTCATGCAACATATCTTGCCTATTAAAAGCAAACGCATCTTCATACTTAACAGGTAGTGAAAAATAATCGAGCATGGCTTCTACATGCTTGTCTTTTTGACTGGCATCATCTTGTGCAATAATCGGCTTGAAATACCCAACCTTTTGTGTTTTAGCAAGCAACATATTAATCATTCCAAAGGCAATAACAGATTTTCCGGTATACGGTTCTGCAGAAGCAATGAAGATATTCTTAGTCATAACGAAAAGTAATTTTTATAGATAAACCAATTATCGGCAAGATAGTTGGAAAAATTCATAAAGCGCTTTGTTAATTGAAATTCTATTTAGAATAGTTCTAAATAATTTATGTATTTGCGAAATTATTTAAAACTTAAGAATCTAAAAGGAAAGCTCAAAAAAAAATCCTGAAATCTTTCGATTCAGGATTTTCCTAGCTTTTAAAGCGGAAAGCGAGGGATTCGAACCCCCGGACCTATGACAGTCAACAGTTTTCAAGACTGCCGCATTCGACCACTCTGCCAGCTTTCCGGAGGCAAAAGTACAAACTCTGGTTAAATCTGCAAACTATGATGAACTTTTTTTTATATAAAATTGATAATTGCTTAACACAGAGGAAGAAAAAAATTATTTCTTGGAAATGTTTTCCTCAATTGGAGCAGTTTTTTTGAATAAGTTAAAGTTAGGGCGGATAATTTTTACACTTCTTTTGCTAACATCAACACTAGCATTTAACTCAAAACCGATTAATAAAATTAGCGAATTAAGGTAAAGCCAAATCATTACAACAATTAAAGTCCCGATGGAGCCGTAAACTTTGTTGTAAGAACCAAAGTTATTGATATAGAATGAAAATCCCCAGATTGTTAAAAAAGCTAAAATTGTAGCCAGCCAAGAACCCGCACTAAACAACTTCCATTTTTTTGCATGCGATGGTCCATACCGATAAAGTATAGAAATTGTGATGAAATAAAGCGCAGCCAGTAAAGTCCATCGAGTTAACTGTATCGCATAAACAGCCAAACTATCTTTGATGTGAAGTTCTGTTTTAATGTAATTTAAAAGTACTTCTCCAATTGCCATTGCACTAATGCAAATGATAATTGAGAAAAAAATTATCATGGTTAAAATTAAAGCTACCATTCTTTGTCTTAACCAACCTCTGGTTTCGATTACCAATGATGCTTTGTTAAATGCTTTCATCAGGTTTTGAACACCGTTCGTTGCAAAAAATATAGCCGATAAAAAACCGAACGATAATAAACCCCTGTTTTGGTTTTTAATAATGTCTTTTAAAGTAGTTTCGAATGCCTCGAATGCATTGTGTGGTAAAATCAGTTCGATTAGGCTCAAAAGTTTATCCTGAAAGCCAGAAATAGGTATGAATGGAATTAATGTAAATAGAAAGATGATGCTCGGAAATATGGCAAGCATGAAACTGTAAGCCAAAGACGATGATTTGTTTACAAGCGATTCTTTTTTTATCTCTCTAAAAAAGAAAGTTGCAACTGTAAAAAGGGGTAGAGGGCTAAAACCAGGCAACACGCAAACTTTAGTCCACGCTATAAATTTAGTGTAGAACCTGAAGTTTAATAATTGCCTGTGTAACCATTCCATTAATTATTTATACAAAGTGAGGCGTAACCCCAGCCATAAAATTTTTAGGCGGATGGCACGGTCTTCTGGTTGTTTTATCTACAAAAACCAGAACCGTTTTGCCAATGTTAATTAATTCTTCTTCTTCGTTGTAAATTTCATATTCAACATTAAGCCTTACTGTTGGAAGTTCTTTTACAATAGATTTAACTGTTAAAACCTGGTTGTAAAGTGCAGGTTTTAAAAACTTCGATTGTAATTCTAATAGGGGTAGCATAACACCTTCAGCTTCCATTGATTCGTAAGTTATACCAGAACAAGCTTCAAAACATTCAGTTCTGGCTATTTCATAGTATAGAGCATAGTTTCCATGATGAACAACACCCATTTGGTCGGTTTCCGCATAGCGAACTTTAACCTTTGTTTCGTGTACAAACATTATTTAAAAATGTTTCTTTTGTTTAAAGCATCACGATATTTCTTCGCGTTAATTTCGTGTTCTGCCTTAGTTTCTGCAAAATTATGGTAACCAGAAAAATCTTCTTTGGCACACATATAAATATAATTGTTCTTATTGTAGTTTAAAACAGCATCAATTGCATTAATGCTAGGCATCATAATTGGTCCTGGAGGTAAACCTGCGTATTTGTAGGTATTGTAAGGAGACTGAACCTGCAATAATTTATTGGTTACTCTTTTAACCGTAAAATCATCATTTGCAAAAATTACGGTTGGGTCGGCCTGTAACAATATCCCTTTATTTAAACGGTTTAAGTACAAGCCTGCAATAATTGGCATTTCTTTATCATATAATGCTTCAGCATCTACAATTGATGCTAATGTATAAACCTGTGCATTATTTAGGTTTAAACTGGCAGCCTTTTGCTTACGTTCTGCAGTCCAGAATTTATCGTATTCTTTGTGCATACGCTCAAAAAAATCAATTGGCGAAACATTCCAATACATTTCATAAGTATTCGGAATGAACATGGTATAAACGTTATCCTGATTTAAACCATATTTACTAATGATAGCTGTAGAATCTAATAAGCTAATAAAACTCAAAGAATCAGCTTCCAAGTTACTAGCTAAATAAGCTACAAAGTTTTCCTTTTTACGGATGTTCTGGAATTTAAGCTTAACCGGTTCCTGGTTTCCGGCTTTAATCATGTTAATTAAAGTTCGGTTTGTCATTCCCTTTTTTAAACGATAACGACCAGGTTTAACATTGGTTGGGAGATTCATTTTACCAGCGGCACTTGCAAATGATGAAGTGCTATTCAAAATATCCTTCGCTTTTAAGTTATTAACTAAATCATCGTAGCTAGAATTCGTTTTGATGTAAAGAAACTTCTGATTTTCGGTTACGTTTGGTGCAAAATAAAGTTTGTAAATATTTAACGCGAAGTATCCGCCAATTAAAACGGCCAATACAACAATCGTTAAAGCAATTTTTTTTCCAGTAGTCATGCTCTTTTTTTCAATCTCGCTCATTTGTGTAATGCGTAAAAGATTATTGTTGTTTGTTAGATATGGTGATGTTAATTTTTGTACCGATGGCAACTTTTGTAAGTGAATCAACCGGTGTCGGGTCTTGTTTAGTGATTACCGCGTTTGCACTATCCGTAATCTCACCTTCGTAGATAATATTACCCAAAGTTAAAGCAGAACCCTTTAAACTGAATTTCGCCTCATCAATTGTTAAACCAATTAATTGTGGAATATCAACTTCTTCATTCCCTCTTCCATCACCTAAAACTAAATTAATTCTAGAACCTACCGGGATGGTTTGTCCTGCCTGTATAGCTTGCCCGCCAAATGTTGCTTCTAAAACAACATCACGGCTAACATCTGCTTTGTAAGTAGTATCGCCAAGCTTCAAACGAGAACTTTCGATAATTGCCTGTGCTTCTCTAAGCGTTTTAAAAGCAATATCAGGAAATTTGGTGTTTGGTGTATTAGCTGTATTTATCGTTAAATAAATGGTTCTGTTATCTTTAACAAATGTATTTGCATCTGGGTCTTGATCTATAACTAAACCCGCTGGCTGGTCCATAATATAAACAGAATCTACTTCATATTTTAGGCCTGCTTCTTCTAATTTAACAACAGCATCAGCAAAAGATAACCCTTTAACAAGCGGAACGTTTAATCCTTGTCCGTGTTTGGTATAAAATCTTAAACTAAAAAATGCAACTAATAATAAAACGAAAACTGTAATTACAGCTGCAATTAGTGTTTTTCTGAACGATTTTGTTTTTAAGTACTCTATAAATTTAGACATCAATTATCAAATTCTTTGGTTTAGCCTGAAACTCAAATGTAGGCAAATTTTAATTATAGCCTTGATGAGTAATAAGCATTTAAGCAATAAGCTTACCAACTCTATTAATTCTATAAATCAAAATTAAATTTTGCACAAAGATATTTATATTTTTGAGGATATATTTACATCAATTTCTAATTATTAAAGGATTTTCCAGATGAAAAAAACTATTGCTTTATTAACAGGCGGCACTACAGGCGAATGGGTTGTTTCAGTTAAAAGTGCGGCAACAATTGCGCAAAATATTGATGCTGATTTGTATGATGTATATAAAATTATGCTTAATGACAAAGGATGGTTTTATGAGCCTGCAGATTCTGTTAAAATAGAAGTTGATAAAAATGATTTCTCACTAAACATAGAAGGTAGAAAAATAAAATTTGATGGTGTCTTCATCGCCATTCATGGTTCTCCTGGAGAAGATGGAAAGTTGCAAGGTTATTTTGATATGCTAAACATTCCCTATACCACTTGTGATGCCTTAACATCATCCATAACAATGAATAAAGGTTATACAAAAGCAATTGTTAATGGTATTGATGATTTAAATGTTGCAAAATCGGTGCAAATATTTAAAAATGGAAGTTATAATCTCAATCAGATAAAGCAAGATTTAAAATTTCCATATTTTGTAAAGCCAAATAGTGGTGGCAGTAGTATTGGCATGAGTAAAGTAAAACATGCTGATGATTTAGAAAATGCAGTTGCTAAAGCTTTTAAGGAAGATACACAAGTGCTTATTGAAGAATTTGTGAGCGGCAGGGAATTTTCTATCGGAGTTTTTGGTGCTGAAGGAAACATTATTGTGCTGCCTACAACAGAAGTTATTCCGGCTAATGAGTTTTTTGATTTCGAAGCGAAATATACGCCTGGCGCAACCGAAGAAATAACACCGGGTAACATGAGTGAAGAGGAGGTTGATCGTGTAAATCGTGTTGTAACCGATGTGTATAAAAAATTAAATTGCAGGGGTGTTGTGCGCATCGATTACTTTTTAGAGCATGAAACCGGCAAATTTTATTTTATAGAAATTAATACCATTCCGGGACAAACCGCAACAAGTTTTATTCCGCAACAAGTTGCAGCCATGGGCATTAGCTTAAAAGAATTTTATACCCGATTAATGAAGGAAACGCTTAAAGGTTAACCAGAAGTATGGATATCCAAAAACTTATTGATATGGGATGTCCGGTGCGGAAATATCCAAAAGATTCGGTTATATATGAACCTGGAATGCAACCCAAACATGTCTATTTTGTTAAGATGGGTGAGGTAAGAATGGTTACTGTAAATAATGATGGGAAGGAATTTATACAGGGAATATTTAAATCTGGGCAGTATTTTGGAGAACCAGCTTTGCTTGTGGATAAACCATACCTGGCATTTACTATTGTTAATAAACCTTCGGAGATTGTAAGCGTTAGCAGGGAAAACTACATTAACTTAATAAAAACAGATGCTGAATATAGCATGAGTTTAATCAAGACTTTAAGTAATCGTTTGTTCTATAAATCGATGATGCTGGAGGAACTGGCAAATGAAAAAGCAGAACATCGTTTGCTAATTATAATCAATTATCTTTTTAATGATCATAAAAAGGGAGAGAGCTTGAATCTAACTCGTCAGGATTTAGCAGATTTGACAGGCTTAAGAGTTGAAACGGTGATTAGAGAGGTTAAAAATCTGGCAGATAAAAATTTGATAAGCTTAAATCAGGGTAAAATATATAAATTGTAGTGTCCATAAAATATGATGTAAATCATATTTTGCCAAATTTTTAGAATGTACCTTTGCAGTATAGAAATTAACCATGGCAGAAATAACAAAATTCCAGGCTGTAATTCAATGTAAATGTCCTAGATGTAGAAAGGGCGATATTTTTACTGGGAATGCTTACGCATTTAAGCTTCAAAAAACTAATATAAATTGTCCTTATTGCAATTTAAAATTTGAACGCGAACCTGGTTTTTTCTACGTAGCAATGTTTGTGAGCTACGCTATGAATGTAGCAGAAATTATAACAATTGGAGTAGCATCTTACGTGTTAGGTTTACCACTTATTTACGAAAACTTGTGGTATTATGTTGCTTTGATTTTAGTCGGCGTATTTCTTTTATCCCCAATTAATTATAGATATTCAAGAGTAATATTATTGCATTGGCTTACACCGGGCTTAAATTACGTTCCTGGAATAGAAGCACATAAATCAGGCAGTATTTAATAGGATAGGATTTAATGAATTACGTGTGCAGGGTGTTGTATGTACTCTAATAATTCAACAACTTTTCCTTTAGAAAATTTAACTTTATTGTATAGATAGACCGTATCTATTTTTCCTTCTTTGGTAATGTTAATTTGTTCGTACCAAAGGTTTACAGATTCTTCTTTGTCATTAATTAATGGTACTACCTCATAAACAGTTATTTTAAAACTGGTCATTCGGTTAAATTCAAATTCCATTTGCTCTAAAAGATGTTTTTTATGCCCATCAAATCTATAACCATCCAAAAAGAAAATCACAGTATCCGCCATATCTACACTCATCATTGCGGTATCTAACCTCTCAAAGCCTTTAAGTAATTTTAACATTTTTATAGAATTGGTGCTGTCTGTACCAACTTGCCAATGTTTAATCTGCTTAACTATATATGGAGAACTACTTGTGTCGGGTGATAAGATATCTCTACTTTTCGGTTTGTTGTATTGGCATGCCACTAATAGTGGGATTACACCAATTAAAATTGATGAATTTTTCATGATTAATTTGTTTAGATGGATAGTTCAGTAAAATTACTAATTATCTGAAAATTAATCAATTAATTGTATTGTGCTGATTTTATAATTAAAGTGGTATTCTTTCTAGGAATGTATGTTTATTGATTTAAAATATCAACTAATCCTTTTACCTTTTCAGTTGATGTCAGCTCATATTGATATTCATCATCGATACTGCCCATCTTGGTATCTGTATTTCTAAATAGCATCTTGCTTTGAACATATTCTTTTGCAGATGCATGAAAATTAGTTGCGCCGGTTTCAGTTATAAGGGCTTTTAAGTTATTGCTGTTTATACCTGCGCCAGGCATAATTTCAATTCTTCCATTGGCTTGTTTTACGAGTTTTGCTAATCTTTGAGTTCCATTGATTGCCGATGATGCGCCGCCAGAAGTGAGCACTCGAACAATTCCTAAATCAATTAAATCCTCTAGAGCCTGTTCCATATTGTTGCTCATATCAAAGGCTCTATGAAATGCAATCTTTAAAGGTGCTGCTATGTTTATTAGGGTTTGCATTCTTTCTTTGTCTATACCTCCATTAGCTAAAAGAATTCCTGTAACTATACCTTCGCAATTTAATGATTTAAAGGCTTTTATGTCTTCAATCATTAACTCAAACTCTAAGTCGTTATATAAAAAATCTCCACCACGCGGACGAATGATTGGCCAAATCTCTATCGTTAAATTTTTCTTCGCTAAAGCAATTTGGCCATAGCTCGGTGTAGTTCCACCTTCGGCTAAATTATCACAAAACTCTACACGCTTTGCACCACCGTTTTGTGCAGCTAATGCAGATTCATAGCCGTTTGCGCAGACTTCTAAAACGCTATTCATAATTTTTATTTGTTATCTATCGGGCCCAGAACTTTCCATCCGTTATTCGATTTGAAAGTATTTAATTTTTGAATAGATTTTCCGCCATCTGGAAACCAGCAAATTTCAGTAATGATATAGTGTTCATCATCTGTTTTTTCTCTTTCGAAGGCATTTTGTAAACTTTCAAAATTTGGAAATCCATAATCTTCTATGTTCTTGATAAATGCAAGCTCTAAAACTTCTGCTGTTCCTGCTAACATTTCATCATCAGTTTCGGAATTCAAGCCTGCAAGCATTATTTTAGCTTCTTCCCGAAAATCTTTACATGAAAGTGCTGCATCTAAGTTATTTGCATTGTAAGCTTGCTCCAGGGATAATATTGCGCCCTCAGGTGTTTCTAAATCAGCTTTGAAATGGTCCACACCTTCATCGATATATAAACCGATGCTATTATCAAAAGCTGCTTTTTCATTTTCAGGAACGCCATCTCTTATTGCTCTTATCGTGTAGCCACCTATTAGTTTTCCATTTTCAATTGTCATCCAATCAGATATCAAATCTCTGTCAATACCGATTTTCTGATTAAGCTTTACAGTTGTAACATTTACGGGTTCATTTCCAATGGTTCCGTAAAGATTTCCTTCCTCGTCAAAATGCGGTTCGGTCAACCAAATGTGTTCTCCATTATCGCCATCAATAATGTGAACTTTAACAGAAAAATAAGCTTGATGAGGTTGAGGATTTGCAAGGCTTTCTTCAAAATACCAAAGGGTTAATTTGGCTTTCTCAATCGCCCAGTTCATGCGCTCATCTTCATTAGGAACATAAACCATATCCGGTTCTCCTTTACGTTCCTCAACATTTTTTTTACCGAAAATTTTAGACAGTAATCCCATATTTAGCGTTTTTAGATTTTGTTGTGGGATGATTTTATATTAATAATAGCTTTTTCCTTTGATTAACAGGTCTTGCTTTTCTGCATTACAAACAGCATAGCTAAATCCTTGCTGAATGGCGTAAGCGCCATATTCGCCTTTTTTGTTAATGGCTAGAAAGCCAACCTGGATATTCTTGGCCGTTTCTGGTTTCTTTTTGATGATGCGCATAACAGCTTCTTTACAGGCCGCTTCGGGAGTGTAACCTTGGCGCATCAGCTCAACAACTAAAAATGAGCCAACATTGCGTACAACTTCTTCACCAACTCCGGTAGAAGTTGCACCGCCAACTTCATTATCTACGAATAAACCGGCACCAATAATCGGGCTATCGCCAATTCTGCCATGTAATTTGTACGCCATTCCACTGGTTGTGCAAGCACCAGAAATATTGCCCTTTGCATCTATGGCTAACATTCCAATGGTATCATGATTGTATTGATTGCCTGGTAATTTTTGAGGTGCAGCTTTATCATAAAGTTTATTCTCAATATTCATTACAGGTTCGTATTTGGCTGTTTTTAACCATTCTTTCCAAGCTTTTTCACTTTCAGGTGTGAGCAAATTTTCCTTTTTGAAACCTTGTTCTAACGCAAACTGTAAGGCACCATCGCCTGCAAGCATTACGTGAGGCGTTTTTTCCATTACCTTTCGGGCAACAGAAATTGGATGTTTAATATGTTCTAATGCTAAAACAGCTCCACAATTACCGTTTTCATCCATTATGCAAGCGTCTAAAGTAACCTTGCCATCTCTATCCGGTAAACCGCCGTAGCCAACAGATTGATTTTTTACATCGGCTTCCGGTACCCAAACGCCTTGTTCAACAGCATCTAAAGATTTGCCACCCTTTGATAAAACCTTCCAGGCATCGGCATTTGCCGCTATACCGAAATCCCAGGTTGAAATTACAATTGGAAAGTTTGCAGCTGAAGTATTAGGTTGAAATGGAATGGCATTTGCAATGTTACTCTTATTGATGGCCAACATTCCAGCAGAAAGGGCAGAAGCTTTTATAAATTTGCGACGGTTAAACATTTGTTTTGGGTTAGTTTGGTTAATTGTTTTGTGGTGAATAGCTAAATTAATTATTGAAAATTGGTTGTTCTAAATTAGTCCTCAATCGTAAATTTATCTGCATCTTTTAAAAAGGGAAACTGTCGTCTTATTTTTACCAATTCCTCGTAATTTATGGTTACCGTATACATATCCTCATCTTCTGGTTTGTAATATACGGTGCTTCCATACGGATCAATTACCATTGAATGGCCTCCGTGATAAATTTGATTTCCATCATGCCCAACACGGTTTACGCCGATAACGTAGCTCTGGTTTTCGATGGCACGAGCAGGAATTAATGCCCGCCAATGTGCCGAGCGTTTATCTGGCCAGCTCGCAACCAAAAGTAAAATGTCATACTCTTCATCAACATTCCGCAACCAAACAGGAAAACGTAGATCATAACATACAGCTAATCTAATTTTCCAGCCTTTTAATTCTACAATTAATTTGTCTGTGCCGGCACTAAAGTTTTTGTCCTCATCGCCCATACCAAATAAATGGCGTTTATCGTAGTGTTTATGTTCTCCATTTTGATCCATCCATATTAAACGATTGTAGTAATTTCCGTTCTCTTTAATAATTAAGCTACCCGTAACTACACAATTGTATTGATGTGCTATTTTTTGCATCCATTGCATAGTAAATCCACCCATTTCTTCTGCCAAGGTTTCAGAATTCATACTAAATCCACTATTAAACATTTCTGGTAGTATAATTAAATCGGTTTTTTCTCTTACGCCTGATGATAATCTGAGCCCAAGATTCTGCAGATTTTTTTCTATGTTTTCCCAAAAAAGATAAGCTTGAAAAATTGTGATTTTCAAGTTTTCTATTTGTGTGTAAACAGGTTTTTCCATGTATGTTTATTTTGAGGGATGTTAAACATTTTTTAATTTTTCGGCTGCCATAGCTAAGGTTGATTCTTCTTTAGCAAAACAAAAACGGATAATTTTATAGTCGGTTGCTTTTTGGTAAAATGCCGAAACCGGGATGGTGGCAACTCCAAATTCTTTTATCAACCGAATGCTAAAATCTGTATCTTTTTCATCGCTAATTTTACTATAACTTGCACATTGAAAATAGGAACCATTACAAGGCAGTAATTCAAAGCGGCTTTCTGCTAATAGTTTCCTGAAATAGTCTCGTTTTTTTTGAAAAAAAGCAGCTATGCCGTTATAATTGTTTGGTTCTTTAATATATTCTGCAATAGCTTGCTGCATCGGACTATTAACGCTGAAAACATTAAATTGGTGTACTTTTCTAAATTCTTTAGATAATTTTTCTGGTGCTAAACAGTAACCAAGTTTCCATCCGGTAGCGTGTAGAAGTTTACCGAATGATGCTATAATAAAGCTTCTTTCCCGTAATTCGGGAAAAAGCATTACACTTTTGTGCTTCTGCTCGTCATAAATTAAGTGTTCATAAACCTCGTCGCTTAAAATTAGAATATCTGTTCCGCTAACCAATTTAATTAGCGATTTCATATCTTCTTCAGATAAAATGCTACCAGTTGGATTTTGTGGAGAATTCAAGATAATCATCCTCGTACTTGAGGTGAAAAGCTTTTTAACCATATCCCAATCAATGGCATAATTAGGTGGTGCGAGTTCGTATGTTTTTACTAAGCCACCTAAAAGTTTAACGGTTGGCGCATAGCTATCATAAGCAGGTTCAAAAATTATAACTTCATCACCAGGATTTATTATTGCAGTTAGCGCTGTGAAAATTGCTTGTGTTCCACCAGCAGTAACGGTTATTTCCGTATCAGGATTATATTTAATATTATATAATTTCTCAACTTTCTCGGCAATAGTTTCTTTTAAAAAAATATTGCCTGGCATTGGCGCATATTGATTGTAGCCATCTTTCATCGCTTTTTCAACCAATTCGGTAAGTTTTGGGTCGCAAGGATAATCAGGAAAACCCTGAGATAAATTAATTGCATTATGCTCTGCCGCAAGTTTAGACATTACCGAGAAGATGGTAGTACTAACACCCGGAAGTTTTGATTGTATATTTAACATGTATAAGCGAAAATAACAAAAAAAAGGCTAAAACTTTAAATAGTAGTAAATGCAGACATTTCAAATGTTAATTTTTAAAATAGGCTTGCTAATTAGTTTTATCTGATTCTGATATTAGAATACTTATAAATTCTGTTGTTAAAATAATGAAAAATTTATAACTATTGGTTAAACGTTTTAATTATAAAAACTGCAATAAAAGGTTAGTTTATAGCGGAATTTTTAACAAAATTTAATTTTTTATGATACGATTTTGTAGCTATAACTGCTTTAAAAATTCTACATTTACAGCGTAACGATTTATATAATAAGATGAAGCATAATTTTGGCGCAGGCCCTTGTATTTTACCTCAAGAAGTGTTTAAACAAGCTGCACAGGCAGTTTTAGATTTTAACGATGGATTATCGATTTTAGAAATTTCGCACAGAACAACCGAGTTTGAGGCAGTTGTTGCTGAAGCTGAAAAATTGGTAAAAGAGTTATTAAGCGTGCCATCGGGTTACTCCGTTTTATTTTTACAAGGCGGCGCAAGTTTGCAATTTGCTATGGTGCCAATGAATTTGTTGGGCGATGGGCAAACGGCAAGTTATTTAGATTCGGGTGTTTGGGCAACTAAGGCATTAAAAGAAGCTAAATTTGTAGGAAACGTGAATGTAGTAGCAACATCTAAAGAGGCTAACTATACATTTATTCCAAAAGATTTCGAGATTCCTGCTGATAGTGCATATTTCCACTATACTTCGAACAACACAATTTACGGTACTGAACTTTTCGAAGCACCAAAAACCAGCGTTCCAATCGTTTGTGATATGTCGTCAGATATTATGAGCCGTGTAATTGATGTTTCTCAATTTGATTTGATTTACGCTGGCGCACAGAAAAATGTCGGTCCGGCGGGTTTAACTATCGTAATTGTTAAGGATGAAATTTTAGGTAAAATCGACCGTAAAATTCCATCGATGTTAAATTATCAATCGCATATTGATAATGGTTCGATGTACAATACACCTCCAGTTTTCTCTATTTATGTGGCTTTGTTAAATCTTCGTTGGTTAAAATCTAAAGGGGGCGTTGCTGAAATTGAGAAAGAAAATAAGCAAAAAGCCGAGGCGCTTTATAGAGAAATTGACCGAAACCCACTGTTTAAAGGTACTTGCGCTGTAGAAGACCGCTCGAAAATGAATATTTGTTTCGTGATGGAAAACCCTGAATTGGAAAAACCATTTTTGAGATTGGCAGAAGAGCATGGTATCGTAGGGATTAAAGGCCATAGAAGTGTGGGTGGTTTCCGGGCATCGATGTATAATGCGTTGCCAATTACGAGCGTACATGCCTTGATTGATGTAATGCAAACTTTTGAAGAGAACCAGGCGAAAGCAAACTAATTTAAATTATAAAAGATAATTGATTCTCAGTTAAATCTGTGCAATTAATTTAATCCCTGAATCATATTATGATTAAAATATTAGCAAACGATGGAATTGATCCTATCGGAAAAGAATTATTAGAAAAAGCAGGTTTCCAGGTTGATACTGAAACCATTCCGCAAGACCAGTTGGCAGAAGCCTTAAAAAACTACGATGCCATAACCGTTCGTAGTGCAACAAAGGTTAGAAAAGAATTAATTGATGCCGTTCCGAATATTAAATTAATTGGTAGGGGTGGTGTTGGTATGGATAATATTGATGTTGAATATGCCCGTAGTCAAGGTGTAGCGGTTGTTAACACACCGGCAGCATCATCACTATCAGTTGCAGAATTGGTTTTCTCTCATTTATTTACTGGCATTCGTTTTTTACAAGACGCTAACCGTAAAATGCCTGTTAGCGGTTCAACACAGTTTAACGACCTTAAAAAAGCTTATGCTAAAGGAACTGAACTAAGTGGTAAAACCATCGGTATTATCGGTTTCGGACGAATTGGTCGCGCTACTGCAAAAGTGGCTTTAGGTTTAGGTATGAATGTTTTGGCTTATGATTTATATGCATCTGAAACTGAAATTACTTTAAACTTTCAAGGAGGAAAATCAGTTAGTATTCCCATTAAAACAGTTTCTTTGGATGAAGTAATTTCTGGAAGTGATTTCTTGAGTTTACATACACCTTTTGCTGATAAACCAATTTTAGGTGCTGAGGAATTTGCAAAAATGAAAAATGGCGTTGGTATTGTAAATTGTTCTCGTGGTGGAACTATTGATGAGCCAGCTTTAATTGAAGCTATTGACTCTGGTAAAGTTGCTTTTGCCGGTTTAGACGTATTTAATAATGAGCCTACACCATTGGCAGAAATTTTAACACATCCTAAAATTTCTTTAACACCACATATTGGTGCATCAACTAACGAAGCGCAAGAACGTATTGGTACAGAATTGGCAACTTTGATTATTGAACATTTTAAGAAATAAGTTATTTCCGTCACTCTGAACTTTTCTTAGAGTCTCCTTTAAATAGATGCTGAAATGAATTCAGCATGACGATTTCTTTATAAATGGCCAGCTCATAAGTTGGCCATTTTCAATCCAATGCATTAGTGGTTACCCAATAGCGATAACCCAAAATGGCTTTCTGAAAAGTAGTTAACTTATTTGGGTCTTTTTTATATAAACTTGGCAATAAAACTCTATTTATCTTTGCCAAAACTTTAAATATTTCTTTTTTCATAATTTTTTAATTTCTTGTTAAAGAAGTAAAAACCACCTGCCATTAACAGAAGTAAAAACACAATTATATAGCTTGATAATCCTCCGCTATTTTTCTTTTCAATTTCACTTTTTAATGCCTCATTCTGATCTTGTAATTTCTTTATCGAGCGCATATAATTTTCTATTCTCTCTTGCGAATTATCAGCAACTGCAACTTTCTGCTGATTTTGAAGATCCTTGTAATCCATCAATATCTTCAACTCTTTAAAAATATTGTTATCCGTTAAAACCACTTGGCGTAAAATTTCATTAGAATTTTTGATATCTTTTTTAGTTTGCCAACCAAAAATACCAGTACGTTGATTTAAACTCTCATCGTACTGACCAAATTTTTGACTACGTTCAGCAAGTAATGTGTTAACCTTGACTCTCTGTGCTGCGTAAGCGGTTGTATCCTGCTGAGCAAAAGCCTGGTAATTAAGCAAAATAATAGCAATCAAATAGAAATATTTCTTCATGAGGTATAAACGTGAAAAGGGTGGAAGTTGTTTGATTTTTAGCTTACTGGTTCGTTGATTTACGAATTTTCGTCATTGCAAACCACGAAGCAATTTTACAACGAAAAGGTACTATTTAGATTGCTTTGTGCCTCGCAATGACGACCGTGTATGCAAAGTTCGTAATGAACAATTTAACTTCCTAAGGATGAAACTCAACCCTTACAATATCACCAAGATGCAAACCTAACAAACCACTGGCCTTGCCTTTGTTAATGGCAATTTCCAAGTGATTACTAATACCAAATAAGCAGAGTTTTTCTCCCTCAGATACTTCGTTGTAGTGCCAGCTTAATTGTGTAATGGTTTCACTTTTTCTGAAGTATAAGGTGAAGTCGCGATTTTTTTGAATTTTGGTAAACAAGTCTTTTGTAATATTGGTAATTACGTTACAAAAAGTATCAATATAAACAACACTTCCGCGGATAATATCTCGCTCAATAACAGGATGCAAAAGCATCTTCTGTTCAATTTCTGCTACAGGTAATCCAATATCTTTTAATCTACCACCTTTTGCTAAATGTGTAGCAGCTTTTACAAAAATATCCACGAGTGGAAAGTGAAGATATTTTAAGTCCTGCATGATATTAAGTTCAACAACATCATCAGGCAAATCATCAAAAAGTAAAGAAAAAATACCATTATCTGCACCTACAAAATAATGATCACGATGTTTAACCGCAATGTATTTTGTGTTTTCACTATAAACAGAATCAATGCCAATAAGGTGTACGGTATTCTTCGGGAAGTATGGATATGCATTTTTTAAAACGAATGCAGCATACGAAATATTGAAAGAAGGAACTTCATGAGTTATATCAACTAAGTTAACATTAGGCATAAGACTTAGCAAACTACCTTTAAGGGCACTCTGGTAAAAATCTTTTGAACCTAAATCTGTTGTTAAAGTAATTATCCCCATTAAAAATTCATTAATATTGCTTATTCTTGTGTGGAGGCATAAGCGTCTGCAAATATTCAAATTTTAATTAATATAGCCCGATAACTTTTTAAAATACTATAATTTGAACGAATTAAAATTAACACTGGACACCGTAAATCCTGCTCATTTTTGGGGAGCAAATAATGAGAATTACGAAATGATTAAAGGTTCGTTCGCCAAATTAAAACTGGTTGCGAGAGGTAGTGAAGTTAAGGTTCTTGGTGATGAACAGGAACTAAAGGCATTCGAAACGAAGTTTAGTCAGCTAGTTGCACACCTGGAAAAATATAGTTCTTTAACTAATAATGATGTTGAAGCTATATTAGGCGCAAAAGCTAGTGGAGTTGCAAAAAAAGATGTAGAACAACCAACCGGTGGAGGTGGAGAAGTAATTGTTTTCGGTACTAATGGTTTACTGGTTAAGGCAAGAACGGCTAATCAGCGTAAAATGGTTAGCAGTATTGCTAAAAACGATATTCTTTTTGCAATCGGTCCGGCAGGAACGGGAAAAACCTACACTGCTGTAGCTTTGGCTGTTCGTGCTTTAAAGAATAAAGAAATTAAACGAATTATTTTAACTCGTCCGGCAGTTGAGGCAGGAGAAAACTTAGGCTTTTTACCTGGAGATTTGAAAGAAAAAATCGATCCTTATTTACGTCCGCTTTACGATGCTTTGGATGATATGATTCCGGCAGAGAAGTTGAAATTTTATATCGAAAATAGGACGATTGAAATTGCACCATTGGCTTTTATGCGTGGGCGTACTTTAGATAATTGCTTTGTAATTTTAGATGAGGCACAGAACGCAACTGATATGCAGTTAAAAATGTTTTTAACGCGTATGGGGCCAACGGCTAAATTTATTGTTACCGGCGATGTTACGCAAATCGATTTGCCTAAGAAACAAATGTCTGGTTTGTTTAATGGTTTACGCATTTTAGAAGATATTAAAGGAATCGATATTATTTACTTAAGCGGAGAAGATGTGGTTCGCCATAAATTGGTGAAAGATATATTAAAGGCTTACGGAGATATTCAGTAAGTCGGAAAGTCTTTAGTCGGGAAGTTCGAAGATAAAATCGCAGATTGAGAATGTGAAAAAGAAAATTACAATAGAATTGTTCTAGCGTTTGCATAGCAAGAGAAGTGCTGAATAATTCATCATGAAAACATATTTTTTTTATAAAAATTTTAACCTCGTAGCTTATAGCATACGAGGTTTTTTTGAACTTTAATCTTCCGACTTCGGTCATCGGACTTTCCGACTTTTTATAATCTTCCAACCTCGAACTTTCGAGACTTTTTCCTATTTTTATCCCCTCATGAAAGCACAAAAAGAAACCAATTTCAATTTCCCAAATCAGAGCAATTTTTATAAGGGCAAAGTACGCGATGTTTACACAATTGCCGATAAATTAATGGTAATGGTTGTATCCGATCGCATCTCAGCATTTGATGTTGTATTACCAGAAGCTATCCCTTTTAAAGGACAGGTTTTAAACCAAATTGCCGCAAAATTTTTATCTGCTACGCAGGATATTGTTCCAAACTGGGTTTTAGATATTCCAGACCCAATGGTTACCATTGGCCGTATTTGTGAACCGTTTAAAGTAGAAATGGTTATCAGAGGTTATCTTGCTGGTCACGCTTGGAGAGAATATATTGCAGGTAAGCGTTCTGTTTGCGGTGTGGCTTTGCCAGACGGTTTAAAGGAAAATGATAAATTACCTCAGCCTATTATTACACCAACAACAAAGGCATCGGTAGGACATGACGAAGATATTTCTAGAGAGGATATTTTAGCAAAAGGAATTGTTTCTTTAACTGATTATGAAAAATTAGAGGAATATACTTTTGCATTGTACCAACGAGGAACTGAAATTGCTGCCAAAAGCGGATTAATTTTGGTGGATACAAAATATGAATTTGGCAAAGCCGACGGTGTTATTTACTTAATTGATGAAATCCACACGCCTGATTCATCTAGATATTTTTACGCTGAGGGTTACGAAGAACGTCAAAAGACTGATGAACCACAAAAGCAACTTTCGAAAGAATTTGTGAGAAAATGGTTAATCGAAAATGGGTTCCAAGGTAAGGATGGACAAGTTATTCCTGAAATGACACCTGAGATTGTAAATTCAATTTCTGAAAGATATATTGAGCTTTACGAAAAGATTGTGGGCGAAAAATTTGTTAAGGCTGATGCAGACGCTATTTCAAATCGTATCGAAAGGAATGTTTTAAAGGCTTTGGAAACCTTGTAAATTTTTATACATTAGTACAATAAAGTTTAGAGTAGATGAAATTTTCGGTAGATAAACACGATAAATATGTAACCTTAAAGTTGAAAGAACCTAAGTTTACAAACGATAATGCACCAGGGCTGAAATCAGAATTGTATTTGCTTAATGCAGAAGGTTTTAAAAATATTATAGTTGATTTAAGCTACATCAAAGAATGTAATGATGCGCAAGATTTAAGTAGCCTTTTAGTGGGCGATAGACTTTGCAAATCAGCAGGAGGGTTATTTATTGTTACTGGAATTAATGATGAAATTGCTCCAATTATCGAATTATCAAACATATTTCAATCGGTAACGTTTGTTAATACATTAAAAGAAGCAACTGATTTCATCTTCATGGATGAATTAGAAAAGGAATTTAGAGGCGCTAAATAGGCGATATATTAATTAAAAAAATTAGGCCTCGTAGTTTCTAAAATCTACGAGGTTTTTTATATCTTAAAATTATGAAGTTTGAAGTTACAATTCTTGGAAGCAGTTCGGCAACGCCCGTTTTTAACAGGAACCCATCGGCACAGCTTTTAAATTGTAACGAAAAATATTATTTGATAGATTGTGGCGAAGGAACGCAACAACAGCTTATCAAATACAATTTAAAAGCTGCCCGAATAGACCATATATTTATTAGTCACTTACATGGCGACCATTATTTTGGGTTAATTGGTTTACTTTCTAGCTTACATTTAAATGGTAGGACTAAACCAATGCAAATATTTGCTCCGAAACCACTTTTAGAAATTTTGGAGATCCAATTCAAATATTCTGATACTACTTTAAGATATCCAATTGAATTTTTCCCACTGGATACAGACCAATCTGTCCAAATTTTTGAAAACAGTGATCTGACCGTCAAAACTATTTTACTTAACCATAGAATACCAACAACAGGCTTTATATTTCAGCAAAAAAAACGTCAGAGAAAATTGATTAAGGATAAAGCTGAAGAAATTCCAATGGCTTATTATACGGCTTTAAAGAAAGGAATTGACGTAGAGCTTCCAAATGGTGACATAGTTAGGAGTGAAGATTACACAACTGCAGCCGATGCCCCACGTTGCTACGCATACTGCTCAGATACGCTTTATGATGAAAGATATTTTGAATCAATAAAAAACTGCGATACCCTTTATCACGAAGCAACTTTCACACATGACCTTTTAGATAGAGCAAACGAAACCCATCATACAACAGCTTTACAAGCGGGAGAAGTTGCCAAAATTAATGGTGCAAAAAAGTTAATTATAGGGCATTTTTCTTCTCGTTACAAAACCTTACAAATGCTTTTGGAAGAAACACAATCGGTTTTTGAAAATACAGAATTAGCGATTGAAGGAAAGACTTTTCAATTATAAAAATTGTTTTCTGATGAGTTATAGTAGGTTATCGTTGTATCTAAACCCGACATTAACGAGCATGGAGCGAAGCGGAATAAAGTGGTTGGCGGGGCTGTAGGCTGCCAAGAATATCAAACAATAATTTCCAAATACTTCTTAAATAATAATTATTCTTTTGTAAAGTATAACGAAAGTGTGAATTTCTTTAATAAAAAAGCCTTGCTATTAATTAAATAGCAAGGCTTTTTAGTATGATATTAATTATTATTTATCTTTTTTATTGCCGCCACCAAATACAGAGAAGTGTACGTAACGTTTAGGATTTGCTTTTAAATCAATCATTAACTCATCTAAGTTTTTAGATGCATTATTCAAATTGTTATACATTTTATCATCGTTCAATAATAAACCTAAACTACCTTTTCCATCTTTAATGCCCGATATTACGCTCTGTAAATCAGCAATTGCATTATTTGCATTATCTAAAGTTTGTTTAAAATTAGCTGCTGCAAACTTATCTGTAACTGTATTAATGTTGGTTAAAATGTCGCTTATTTTCTTGTTATTATTATTTAAGTTGGCGGTAATGCCTTCAACATTCTTAAATATAGCTTCGATACGAGCACTTTCCGAACCAACTAAACCATCAACTTTTTTTGATGTAGTTTCTAGAGATGCTAATGTACCAGCGATGCTGCTAAAGCTTTTATCAACATTTTTTTGAAAATTTGGATTTAGAATTGAGTTCACACTACTCAAAATTGAATCCATTTTTCCAATGATTAATTCTGCTTTCTTTTGAACTGGCTGAACTTGTTCCATTAAACCTTTTTCTACATTCGCATTAAGTGTAAAACCTTCTTCAGCCATTTTTTTTGAATCGCCTAACGACATCACAATCGCTTTGCTACCCAATAAATCTGTACCTTCTAAACGGGCAATACTGTTTTCAGGAATATCATATTTACTGTTGATACTCAAGGTTGCTAAAATTGTTCCACCCTGTTCTAATTGAAGCTTGGCAACACGACCAATTTGATATCCATTAATTAAAACTGGTTTTGAAACTGTTAAACCATCAACTCTGGTGTATCTTGCAAATAGAGTAGTTTCGCTAGAAAAAATAGAGTTTCCTTTTAAAAAGTTATATCCAATAATTAGTAAAGCAATGGCAAATGCAGCTAAAATACCTACTTTGGTTTCGTTCTTAATTTTCATGTGTTCTTATTTAGTGGCTGCAAATGTTAATATCCTTTATTAAAATTTGGCAGAGCGCTATATTTATTAATTTGTGCAAAGGTATTTATAATAGATAATGTTTGCACTAATGTTTTTGTTTGGAATATGTTATTTTATTTGCTATCTAATAATTAAATACCATTTTTTGTGCCAATTATCTTACTTCAATATTTTTCTTATATGTTTTTATTGCAGCGAAAATAGAGCTTGCAATTTCGTCTTGACCTTTTGAAGAATTAATGTATTTTTCTTCTTCTGTATTAGAGATAAAACCAACTTCTGTTAACACTGCTGGCATTCCACAACGTTGCAAAACAAGTAAGCCTTGTTCTTTTACACCTCTGCTGGCTCGTTTATCTCTACTTACATAACTATTTTGCATAAGTTTGGCAAGTTTAATGCTTTTATCGCGAAAGGTGTTTTTTAGTAAAGACATGAGGATGAAAGTACCAGGATTGTTTGGATCATAACCATCATATTTGCTTTTATAATTCTTTTCCAACTTTATATCGGCATTTTCTCTTATTGCTGCATCCTGTTCTTTTAATCGATGAGAACCTGCAACCAATGTTTCAACACCCTTAATGTGTTTATTGCCAGGAGGCATAGAATTGCAATGAATAGAGATAAATAAGTCGGCATTGGATTCATTTGCGATTTCTGCTCTGCGATATAAATCTACGTCAATATCAGTTTTTCGGGTAAAAATTACCTTGATATCTGGCAAATCCTCTTTAAGTTTTGCACCTAATTTTAAAGCAACTTTTAATGCAATATCTTTTTCTTTGGATACGCTGCCTGAAGCACCAGGCTTTCTGCCACCATGACCAGGATCGATTACTATGGTTTTTATCTTATATCCCTGAGCAAAAACTTCCTGGAGCTGAGTAACGGAGCAAAATAAGCAGATTATGGTTAGAAGTTTTATCTTCATTTTATATTATTAAAACGATGTTTCGGCTAAACGTTTGTAGTTTTTAATTGCTTTTATTATTCCGTTAACAATTTCTGCTTGCCCTTCGGGCGAGTTCATATAGTCTTCTTCATCAGGGTTACTTACAAAACCAATTTCGGTAAGAACAGCTGGCATTGCAGCCCTCGCTAAAACTGCAAGGCTTTTTTCTTGTACACCACGATTAATTCTACCGGCAGCAACGTATTCTTGTTGAATCATCGAAGCAAACTTTAAACTCCTATCTCGGTTAGTTTGTTTCATTAAGGATAACATTATATCGTTTTCTGGAGTATTGGCAATAAAACCTTCATAGTTTTTTTGGTAGTTATCCTCTAAAAACATCGAAGCATTTTCACGTTTAATTACTTCATCTTGTTCACTTAATCTGCCTGTCCCAGATACAAATGTTTCTGTACCTCTTGTTGATGTACTTTTTGAAGTTATTGTACGATAAACCGGCACTTTTCTGCCTTTAACTTTTTTATAATAATCAACAACTCTAGATACCCTTACCGGCATATCATTTAAGTGGATTGAAATAAATAAGTCTGCTTTGGCATTATTTGCAATATTTATTCGCTCATAAAGTGGAATAAATACATCAGTTTCTCGGGTGTAAATAACTTTTATATCTTTAATACTATCTTGTAAAGCCTTACCTAAGTTCAAAGCGGTTTTTAAAGCAACGTCTTTTTCCTTTGAATAAACACCATGCGTTGCCCCATCTTTGCCTCCATGTCCGGCATCAATTACAATTGTTTTAATTTTATATTCTTGTGCAAATGCTTGATTATCAATTAAATTGAGTGCTACTAAGCAAATAATAAATGTTAAAAGGTTTTTAAGATACATCAATGGTATATTTTTCACTAATTTTGAACGTTTTTGATTAAACATTTGTGCAAAAATAACATTCAAATACGAATTTGAAACTCCTTAGCAACTCTATTTTACTAATTTCTGTCATTTTATTAACACTAACCGTTAATAAAGCTAACGCATATTCCGCTTTTTCATTGCAGCAGGTGGTTCAACAAGATACTTCAAAGCGTGATACATCTAAAGTAAAAACAAAGAATAATAGCGACCTCGACCAAAAAGTTGAGTATAAAGCGACCGATTCTGTTAGGTTTAGCAAAGACAAGAACATTATTTACATGTATGGAAACGCCAGGGTTATTTATGGTGATTTCGAATTAGATGCAGATTATATTCGCTATGACCAAAAAAATAATTTGATTTTTGCAAGTGGAAGAACAAATCCAAGAACTAAAAGGTATGTAGGTAGGCCGATTTTTAAATCGGGCGCTGAAGGTTCTGCAATCGCCGATTCGCTATATTATAATTCTGCAACAACGAAAGCAAAAGTATTTGGCGTTTTCTCTCAGCAAGATGATGGATTTTTCTCAGGTGGGCAAAGTAAAAAGCAACCTGATAACGAACTGCACATCAAAAATATGATGTATAGCACTTGTAATCTTCCCCATCCACATTTTGGACTAATGATTAGTAAAGGTATTGCTACTGAGAAACAAATTATTACCGGTCCAACCTACATGATAATAGAGGATGTACCTACACCTTTTGCATTACCATTTGCCTTTTTTCCAAAGCAAAATAAACGTACTTCGGGGCTTATGCTGCCAACACCAGGCGAAGATGCTACTCGAGGATTTTTCCTTCAAAATGCAGGTTATTATTTAGGTTTAAGTGATTATTGGGATGCTAAATTGATGGGGTCTATTTACACAAATGGTTCTTACGAAGCCTCTTTAAATACAAATTACATTAAACGTTATAAATATAATGGTAGCATAACTACACATTATGCCAGCACTCGAAATGGTATTCAAGGACAGGAAAATATAGGTAAAGATTTTCGTATTGGTTGGTCTCACAGCCAAAATCCAAATGCTAGTCCGGGTAGTACTTTTAGTGCCAATGTAAATTTAAGTTCAAGTAGCTACTATACATCTACAGCAGCGAATCAAACTTATGATTTAGGCGCAATCGCTACAAATAGTTCGAACAGTAGTATCGCTTATTCGAAAGTTTTGGCTGGTGGTTTATTTAATTTTAGTACGGCTTTAAGTGCTCAGCAAACATTTAGTACTCGTGAAATTGCCTTACAATTGCCATCGTTCAACTTAAATATGTCAACCATTAGTCCTTTCGATTCTAAAAACAGAAGTGGAGAGCAAAAATGGTATCAAAAAATTACGGTTGGTTATAGCTTACAGGGAAATAATAATATCACCACAAAAGATAGTTTATTATTTCAGCCAACCGGATTAAGAGCGTTAAAGAGTGGTTTAAACCATAACATTCCAATCAGCATGAATTTTACAGCCTTAAAGTATTTAAACTTTACGATGGGTGGTACTTATAATGAGGTTTGGAACTTTCAAACAATCAATAGAAGATATACAACTTTTACAGATGGTTCTTATACTTTTAGACAAGATACAATTTCGGGTTTCAAACGTGGTGGAAGTTATAATTTATCGACAAGTATGAGTACCAAAATTTATGGTAAAACTAAAGAGTTTAAAAATCTTGGAAATATAAAGCAATTGCGCCACGTAATGACGCCCACTGTTGGTTTTTCTTATTCTCCTGATTTTACCGATCCATCGAGAGGGATTTACAAGGAAGCTTCTAATCAGAATAATCAAATAATTATAGATCCAAGTACGGGCAGGCCGCTAACTTATTCCATATTCACAAATAGTGCATTTGCTGGTTCTTTCTCTGGAAGGCAAGCGGCAATAAATTTTATTTTGGATAATACAACCGAACTAAAAGTTCGATCTAAAAAAGATACAACTGGTACTGGCGAAAAGAAAATACCTATTATTCAAGGTTTAACCTTTAATGGTTCATATAATTTTCTCAGTCCGAGAAGAAAATTATCTGATATTAGTTTTAGTGGCCGTTCTCAGTTCACAGATAAATTGGGCATAACTTATAATGGTACATTTAATCCATATTTATTACGCGATTCGATTAATACCAGCGGAAATAGAGTGTTTTATGAAGAAGACAGATACTTTTTTAAAGGCGGTAAATATTTTCCAAGATTGGAACGGATAGGATTTTCGTTTGATTATAGTTTAAATCCTGATGCATTTAAGCGTAAAAATGATGCTTACGATGCAACTAAAAATCAAATGGAAAAGCAAGGGATTACGCCTTTACAAACAGAGCAACTAAATGCGCTTAATCGCGACCCGAATGCATTTGTTGATTTTAATATTCCGTGGAATTTTGCATTTCAATATCGATTTGATTATTCCAATGTTCTTGGGCAATCTACAATAACAAATACTTTAAATTTTAATGGTGATTTTAATTTAACGCCTAAATGGAAGTTCACCTTTAATTCTGGTTACGATTTTAAAAACAAGGGATTAGCACCTATGCAACTCGCAATTTACAGAGATTTGCATTGCTGGGATATGAATATTTCTTGGGTTCCTTATGGAGCTTACAAAAGTTATTCGGTAAATATCCGGGTTAAGGCTTCTATTCTTCAAGATTTAAAATTGAGTAAACGATCAGGTTTTTATAATACCTACCAATAAATTATGTTAGCAGAAATTATTACCATTGGCGATGAAATTCTAATCGGTCAGATTGTTGATACCAACTCTGCCTGGATGGCAAAGCAGCTGAATTTAATTGGCGTTTCTGTAAAACAAATTACTTCAGTTTCTGATGATGAACAACATATTTTATCTGCTTTAGCTGATGCTGAAAAACGAGCCGATATTATTTTAATAACAGGTGGTTTGGGGCCAACCAAAGATGATATTACAAAGAAAACTTTGGCCAAATATTTTGGAATGGGTTTTCGTAGAGATGATGGAGCTTTGGAAATGGTTGCTTCAATCTTTAAAAAATATAATCGTCCATTGTTAGATGTTAATATTCAGCAAGCGGATGTTCCAGATGGTTGCGAAGTTATTGTGAACCGAAACGGAACCGCACCTTGCATGTGGTTTGAGCAGAATAATAAAATTTTTGTTTCGATGCCGGGTGTTCCTTACGAGATGATGTATTTAATGGATGATGAGATTTTACCGAGGATTAAATCGAGATTTAGTCTGCCATTCATAGTTCATAAAACTATATTAACCGCAAATATTGGCGAATCGTTTTTGGCTCAGGAAATAGAAACTATTGAAGACAGCTTACCAGCTCACATCAAGTTGGCTTATTTGCCAAAACTTGGCCAAGTTCGCTTGCGCCTATCCGCCAAAGGCGAAAATGAAATTACTTTAAAAAACGAAGTAGAAACATACGCTCAACAGATTATTGCAAAGGTTAAAAAGTTTGTTGTTATTGATGAAGATATTCCTCTTGAGAAAGCTATTCTGAATATAATGAAAAAGCGTGGCTTGACTTTATCTACAGCAGAAAGTTGTACTGGTGGTTACATAGCGCATTTAATTACGCAACATCCGGGTTGTTCTTCTGTTTATTGGGGCGGGGCAGTAGCTTACGCTTACGAACTCAAAGAATCTATTTTGGGTGTAAAAGAAAATACACTAACAAGTTTTGGTGCAGTTAGCGAAGAAACCGTTACTGAAATGTCTGAAGGTGCAATCAAGCATTTTAAAACAGATTATTCCATTGCTGTAAGTGGAATTGCTGGTCCGGATGGCGGTACAGAAGATAAACCAGTTGGAACGGTTTGGATTTCTATTTCATCGAAACACAAAACAGTAGCTAAAGTGTTTAATTTCAGTAATAAACGCGTTCAAAACATAGAACGTTCTGGAGCTTCGGCGTTAGCAATGTTATTAAATCTATTAAGAGAAGACGAGTAGAACAAATAAAAACTGTATTTTTGTCGCAATACCAATATAATATACTGTAATTTAATATGGCTCAATACGAATTATTGTTACCAAAAATGGGTGAGAGTGTTGCGGAAGCAACCGTGATTAAATGGGTAAAACAACCAGGTGATGCTATTGATTTAGATGATACCATTCTTGAAATAGCTACCGATAAGGTAGATTCTGAAGTGCCGTCGCCAGTTGCTGGTAAGTTGGTAAAACAATTATTTAAAGAGGATGAAGTTGCGCAGGTTGGTGATGTGATTGCAATTATCGAAACTGAGGGCGAAAATGAAGCTAAAAAAGACGAAACTCCAATTTCTGCTCCTTTTGTAGAGGAAAAACCGGAAACTATTCCTGGTTTAGAACAGCTACCAGAGGAAAAGGTGGCGGTCCAAGTTAATTCATCTTCATCAGATCGTTTTTATTCTCCATTAGTAAAAAGTATTGCATCGCAAGAAAATATATCGACAACTGAATTAGATTCTATCAAAGGTTCTGGCGCAGATGGCCGCTTAAATAAAGACGATTTATTAAATTATATAGCTAATAAAAAAGGTGATGTGCCAGTTTCTGTAACTAAACCTCAGGCTGAAGCTATAGTAAACAAGCCAGCTGCAACTCATGAAGTTTCATCTGTAACAAATAAACCATCTACAACATCAGTTTCTGGTAGCGATGAAATTATTGAGATGGATAGAATGCGTAAACTTATTGCCGACCATATGGTAATGAGTAAAAGTACCTCTCCACATGTTACCTCATTTGTTGAAGCCGATGTTACTAATTTGGTTTTATGGCGCAACAAAGTGAAAAATAGCTTCGAAAAGCGTGAGAGTGAAAAAATAACATTCACGCCAATTTTTGTTGAAGCTGTTGCAAAAGCAATTAAAGATTTTCCGATGATTAATGTTTCAGTTAATGGAACGCAAATCATCAAGAAAAATAATATTAATATTGGTATGGCGGCTGCTTTACCAAGTGGTAATTTAATTGTTCCGGTAATTAGAAATGCGGACCAATTAAACTTAGTTGGTTTAACCAAAGCTGTTAACGATTTAGCTTTAAGAGCAAGAAACTCAAAATTAAAACCAGATGAAACACAAGGCGGAACTTTTACACTTACAAATGTTGGTTCTTTTGGTAATGTGATGGGTACGCCAATTATTAATCAGCCACAGGTAGCTATCTTGGCAGTTGGTGCAATTAAAAAGAAACCAGCGGTTTTAGAAACCGAACATGGTGATGTAATCGCTATTCGCCACATGATGTTCCTTTCACTTTCCTATGATCATAGAGTTGTTGATGGATCGTTGGGTGGAATGTTTGTTCGAAGAGTTGCCGATTATTTAGAAAACTGGGATTTTAACAGGGAGATTTAAGCCGAAGAGTACTTTATCAAACTCAAAATAAATTATCTTATAAAATTTATTTCTAATTGGTTTTATATTGATACCGAATTATCCCTTGTTCAAACTGAAGGTTATTAATAGGTTAAAGCCAAAAACAATTGGTAGAAGCATAAAATAAAAAAAGGGATAATTTCTATCCCTTTTTAAGTCAAATTGTTGTTGAGAAATTTAAGCTTCATCGAAATTTGTTGCTGTTGCTAACGCTTTCCAATCACTCATATCTTTCTGCACATCTGCAATTTTTGCACCGGCAACTGCATAAGCATCCGGACCTAAGAAAAGGTGTAAAGGCGCATTTTCGCTTTCAGCAGCAGCAATAATCACATCACATCCTTTAGCGGGGTCGCCGGGTTGTTGATTGTTAATATCATTTTGATGTGCTGCCTGCGAATCTCTAACTTCTTTGTAAGCATCAATCGGATTTGATGGTACAGCCAAAGAATTGGCAGTTAAAAATTCAGTCCTAAAATAACCAGGTTCTACAACTGTTGCTTTTATACCTAAAGATTTTACTTCTGCAGCTAAAGATTCTGTAAAACCAGAAACTGCAAATTTAGTAGCACAGTAAATTCCGAAGCCTGGAAAATTACCAGAAAAACCTCCGATTGAAGATATATTAAAAATATGTCCAGATCCTTGTTTTCTCATTTGTGGCAATGCTTTTCTAATTACATTTAACGAACCGAAAACATTTACATCAAAATTTGCTCTGGCCTCTCTATCGCTTAATTCTTCCAAAGCTCCAAGCATTCCATAACCTGCATTATTCACCAAAACATCTAACTGTCCAAATTTTGTAATTGTTTGGCTTATCGCATCTTCAACATTGGTTTCGTTTAGCAAATCCATCGAAATAGGGAGGAAGCTCTCATGATTTCCAACCGCTTTTTCTAGGTCTGAAATAGTTCTGGAAGTTGCGGCAACACGATTTCCATTGTTTAATAATTTTTTAACTAATGTTAGTCCCAGACCTTTTGAAGCGCCTGTTACAAACCATACTTTTTTGTTTTCCATGATTTTTATTTTTTAAATAGAATATTGAGCTCTTTTCGTCATTGCGAGGTACGACGCAATCTCTTTTTTTTATGTTTATCAAAACATCGTACAAATTCTGTCTCGCATTAATACTTTAGTAATCTGTAGATATCGTTATTGCTTTCCAATCTCGAAATTCTTTTTCTAACGATTCTATTTTAGTATTCGCCCTTGTAAAAGCATCGTTTCCTAGCAGTAAATGGATTGGAGGGTTTGGCATAGCCACTAAAGAAATCATAGCAGCTGCAGCTTTTTCCGGGTCGCCAATTTGCTGGCCATCCATTTTTAAATATCTCTGGTGTACAGCTCGAACATCTTCATATTCTGCAATTGGATTTTCTGCTAATATTAAAGATTCTGGCGTAAGAAAACTTGTTCTGAAAGCACCTGGAGAAATAACAGTAACCTTAATACCGAAAGCTTTAACATCTTCAGCTAATACTTCTGACAATGCAATTACTGCTGCTTTTGTTGCGGAATAGACCGCCCAGCCAATTGCACCAGATATACCAGCAATGGATGCGATATTTATGATATGACCAGATTGTTGTTTCCTTAAATGTGGCATTACTTTCCTAATCACATTTAAAGTACCGAAAACATTTACGTCAAAACTGTTTCTTGTTTCTAAATCGGTTAATTCTTCTATGCTGCCACCAATTCCGTAGCCTGCATTATTTATAATCACATCAATTTTTCCAAATTGAGAAATTGTGGCATTGATGGCTTGCTCCACATTAAGTTCATCACTTAAGTTTACCGCTAATGGAAGAAATTTTTCAGAATTTGAATTTACGGCGGCGGCTAATTCATTAACATTTCTGGACGTAGCCGCAACGTACTGTCCAGATTTTAATAGTTGCTTTACTAAACTTAGTCCTAATCCTTTCGAAGCACCAGTTACAAACCAAACTTTTTTAAGTCCCATAATTTTATCCTTTTTGTTAAGACAAAATTACTCTGGAAATTAAAGTTAAGTATTACGCAAATCAAACTGATGATTACGAAATTCAAACAATTCTGTAAGATGTTGGTGTATGGTTGGTTAATTTTTTAAAAAAGTTATTAAAGTGCGTTGGCTCTTCAAAACCCAAGCAATAGCCAATTTCAGCTATATTCCAATCTGTATGTTTTAATAAAGCTTTTGCTTCGCTTAATAAACGTTCAGTAATATAATGCGTGGTGGTTTTTCCTGTAGTTTCTTTAATTGCTCTGTTTAAATGATTTACATGAACCGAAAGTTGCGAAGCATAATCTTTAGCCGAACGCATAGTAAACCTTTGAGATGTAGTTTCTATTGGAAATTGGCGTTCTAGTAATTCAGTGAAAACTGATGTAATTCTGCTGTTCGCGTCGGTATGTTTAAATAAAGTTTCTGATGGTTGAGTTTTTAAAGCAAAGTGCGTTATCTCCGTTATGTAGTTTCTAAGCAAATCGTATTTATAAATATAGTCAGTATTTATTTCTTCAAACATTTTTGTAAATATCGATGAGACGATAGCATCCTGCTTATCATCAAGTATATAAGCAGGCTTTCCTCCAGCAATAAACATTGGCAAATCACCAATGTTACCACGAATTTTTTCTTTGAAAAATGCTTCAGTAAAAATACAGAAGAAACCAGTTACATCGCTTTTATTCCCGCTAGCCAATTCCCATGTATATGGAACCAAAGGATTAAAGAACATCAATGCGGTGCCATTAATTTCTATGCTTTTATCGGCGTAATGATAAATATTATGGCCACGATTTAATGCAATTTTATAGAAATCCCTACGATTATAACTCATCTGCTTGTTATCATCGCGTAAGCAATCTTCTAATTTAAAAACATTAAAATGACCCACGCCATTTTGTAAGTTTTCTGGTAAAAAACTAAACTTGTTTTGATAAAATTCTTCCAATGTTTCCGTTGTACTCATAAATCAAAGTTACAAAATTCAAACTTAATTGAAAGTACATTATTTTTTTCTGGTGATGACTATCTAGCTAAGATTTGCCATTCGTATGGCAATTCTTACAATCAGAATTATCACCTTTGCCCCGATAAGTGGCAATGGTGTTAATTAAACATCCTGCTGCAAAAGAAATTAAACTAATTAAAATGAAACGAGTAGTTATAACGGGTTTAGGTGCAATAACACCATTGGGAAACACAGTAGGAACCTTTTGGAAAAATATTTTAGCTGGTAAAAGTGGCGTTGGGCCAATTACAAAATTCGATACCAGTAAGTTTAAAACACAATTCGCTGCCGAGGTTAAAGATTTTAATGCGGAAGCTTTTATCGAAAAGAAAGAAATTAAAAAATACGATTTATTTACACAATACGCAATCGTTTCAACCGACCAAGCAATTATTGATGCCGGCTTAGATTTTACAAAATTTACAGATGATGAACTTGCTGAAGTTGGAGTAATTTGGGCAACAGGAAATGGCGGTATTTCAACCTTTGAACAACAATTAGCGGAGTTTCACCAAGGCGATAAAACACCAAGGTTTAATCCTTATTTTATTCCGAAAATGATTGTAGACATAGCAGCTGGAGTTGTTTCAATTCGCCATAAATTACGTGGACCAAACTACTGCACGGTTTCGGCTTGTGCATCTTCAAATACTGCAATTATTAGTGCTTTTGATACGATTCGTTTAGGTAAGGCAAATATTATGGTTGCTGGTGGCTCCGAAGCTGCCATTACAGAAGCATCGGTTGGCGGTTTTAATGCGGCTCAGGCATTATCTAAACGAAATGATAGTCCTGAAACAGCTTCGAGACCTTTTGACGAAACACGCGATGGTTTTGTAATGGGCGAGGGCGCAGGTGCTTTGATTTTAGAAGAATTAGAACATGCCTTAAATCGTGGTGCAAATATTTATGCTGAAATTGTTGGCGGTGGCATGGCCGGAGATGCTTATCACTTAACTGGAACACCTCCAGATGGAATTGGCGCTACTTTAGGCATGAAAAAAGCATTAAATGATGCGAATATTTCTGCTGAGAAAATAGATTATATTAATGCACACGCCACTTCTACGGGTTTAGGTGATATTAGCGAACTGGTTGCCGTTAAGAATGTTTTTGGTGATTTACCAGTCGTTGTTGGTGCTTCAAAATCTATGACAGGACATTTGCTTGGTGCCGCTGGTGCTGTAGAAAGTTTAATCAGTATTTTGGCTATTCGCGACGGTATTATTCCACCAACTATCAATACAGAAAAATTGGATGAAAAGATTCCACAAGGTTTAAATATTATTTTAGGAACGCCGATTAAAAAAGAAATCAACTATGTTTTAAATAACACCTTTGGTTTTGGTGGACACGTAGCCAGTACTATTTTCAAGAAATACGAAGTGTAGTTTATTTATCCATTAAAAGATTTACAAGCTCTTTTAAATCTTCCACTTCTTGTTCGAGCTTTAATATGCGATTTTCCAACTCTTCATTGGGTTGGAAAATTGTTGTTTGTGGCATATGTTGTTCAATCTCCTGAACCTCCGCTTGTTCGCCCAATAAATGAATAAATCGAGCTTCTTTTTGCCCAGGTTTTTTAGGTTGTAATTTTACAAATGGCGGTTGTTCCTCGGAGAGTTTTTGTAATTGTTCCAGAATTTCTTCAATGCTATCAAATTCATAAAGTCTGCCAGAGTTGCTATTGATTTCGCCAGGGGTTAATGCGCCACGCAAAAGCAATAAACATAATATCGAAAGTTCTGATGGAACTAAAGGATAAACAATTCCGAGGTTATGTTTATATTTAATTACCCTACTTGAGCCACCTGTAGCAGTTGAGATTAAGCCTTTTACTTTTAGTGAATTAAGCGTCAGCGTAACTATTTCTTCATCATAATTTACCACCGGATTTCTAGAGCTTTTTTGGTTGCAGGCAGCTGTCAAACTATTCAAAGTCATTGGGTAATAATCTGGCGTGGTTCTGCTTTTTTCAATTAAAGAACCTAAAACACGTTGTTCTTCTGCTGATAAATCGGGTAGTGGTTTAATATCTTCCATTTGCTAAAAATAGAAATTGACTTCACATTTTCGAAATTATTTTATTTAATCCTCAAGCCGTCATTTCGATTGGAGCACAGCGGAATACAGACCACGAGAAAGTAAAATCTTTATATCTGCTTTAAAAGATTTCTCCACTACGGTCGAAATGACGGTTAGCGCATTTCTCTTATTCTTTATGCTAAACCAAATCGTCATCCCCCACGCAGGTGGGAATCTTAAAGCAAAAAAATTTAGGATGATTAAGTAAACTCAAACAGGACGGCCTAAATCTTTCTTATTAGAATTATTCTAAATTTCTGAATCAACCTATTTTACGGTTTAGATTTACGAACTTTAAAGAACAACATCACAAAACATATTTTATGCATTCATCTGATAAGGAATCAAATCAGGGCGACACCAGACGAGATTTTCTCAAGAAATCGTCCCTATTTACAGCAATCGCTCTAACACCATCTATCGCTGTAAAAGCAGCAGAAAACCAGGCGGATGAACGTTTCGCAGCGTTATTTGAAAAAATTCCCCTCAACCTAACCGTAAATAATAAGGTCTATAAAGCATCTGTTGAGCCAAGAGTTACGCTCTTAGATTATTTAAGGGAAGAACTTCATTTAACTGGCACAAAAAAAGGTTGCGACCATGGTCAATGTGGAGCTTGCACCGTTCATGTTAATGGCGAACGAGTAAATTCTTGTTTGAGTTTGGCAGTAATGAATGAGGGTAAAAAAATAACTACAATAGAAGGTTTGGCAAATGGTGAAGAATTGCATCCAATGCAAGCTGCATTTATAAAACACGATGGTTTTCAATGTGGCTATTGTACGCCTGGTCAAATTATGTCGGCTGTGGCTTGTGTTAAAGAAGGGCACACAAAATCTAGGGCAGAAATTAGCGAATATATGAGCGGAAATATTTGTAGATGTGGTGCTTATCCTAACATAGTTGATGCCATTGTTGAAGTATCGAAAGGAGGAAGCAAAGCATGATCAACTTCCAATACTTAAGAACTACATCAACAAAATCTGCTTTGGCTTTACTGCTAAAGGATAAGAATTCAAAGTTCCTTGCCGGAGGTACAAACCTTATCGATTTAATGAAAAGAGGCGTTACTGCTCCAGAAAAATTAATCGACATTAACCATGTTCCGCTAAAACAGATTGAGCTTGTTGGCAATAAAATTATAATTGGTGCATTAGCTTCAAATACGGCGGTTGCCGAAAATCAACTCCTTAAGGAAAAACTACCTTTGTTAGCAATGGCACTAAATGCCGGAGCATCGGCACAATTAAGAAATGTAGCTACAGTTGGCGGTAACATGATGCAAAGAACGCGTTGTGGCTATTTTTATGATACCGAAATGCCTTGCAACAAACGTCAACCAGGTTCTGGTTGTGGTGCAGTTGGAGGTTTCAATAGGATGCATGCAATTTTCGGAACCTCAGATAAATGCATTGCTGTTCATCCGAGTGATATGTGTGTAGCATTAGTGGCTTTGGACGCTACTGTAGTAATTGCCAGTGCAAAAAGTGAGCGCAAAATTTTATTTAAAGATTTTCATCGCCTTGCGGGAGATACACCGCAGTTTGACAATAACTTAAAAGCTGATGAAATGATTATCCGTTTGGAAATACCGACTAATAATCTTTCGAAAAATTCAAATTATTTAAAGGTAAGAGATAGAGCATCTTATGCATTTGCATTGGTTTCTGTTGCCGCTGCTATGGAAATTGCCGATGGCAAAATCGTTGATATTAGATTAGCGATGGGTGGAGTTGCACATAAACCTTGGCGTTTAACGGAAGCAGAAGCTTTCTTGAAAGGTAAAAGTGCTACTTTGGAAAACTTTGAACAGGCTGCTAAGTTAGCTATGAAAGGTGCTAAAGGCTTTGGAGAGAATGATTTCAAGCTTCAAATGGCACCAAACACAATTATTGAAGCTTTAACTGTTGCAAAATCTAAAGCATAATGATGGAAAATATATTAATTAACGATGAGAATGACCGCGTAGATGGGGTTTTTAAAGTTACCGGAAAAGCTAAATATTTTGCAGAATATGAACTACCTGGATTAACTTATGGCGTTTTAGTAACTAGTACGATAACAAAAGGAAAGATTACATCATTAGATACAAAAGCTGCTGAAAAAGCACCAGGCGTAATTTCAATTGTTTCACATTTGAATAAACCGTCTGCACCAGCTTACGAGCAAGAAGGTGGTTCGCCGATGAAGATTTTTTACACTGATAAAGTTTTCTTCAATGGACAGCCAATTGCCATCGTTGTTGCAAATACTTTTGAAAGGGCTACATATGCGGCATCATTGGTGAAGGTTACATATACAAAGGAAGAATTTAACACAGACTTTGAAAAAGCGATAAAGGATGCAAAAGCTAAGAAACTACAAGGACAGCCAGATTATAAACGTGGGGTAGAAAATGCTTACAAAACTGCCGAAGTTCAAATCGAGGCTAAATACCATATTCCAATAGAAACCCATAATCCTATGGAACTACATGGAATTATTGCAGATTGGCGACCTAATAATCAAGTTACTGTTTATGCGAAAACTCAAGGCGTTAAAGCAACACAAGGTACTATTTCCAATGTTTTTAAAATTCCAATAGAAAATATTCAGGTTAATTCTGAGTTTGTTGGAGGTGGTTTTGGAATGGCACTTAGAACATGGCCGCTGGAAATTGCTACGGTGATGGCTTCTAAACATATTGCCAAGCCCGTAAAACTGATGATTACCAGGATGCAAATGTTTACCATGGTTGGTAATCGCCCTGCGGCTGTACAAACGATAGGTTTAGGTGCAAATAAAGATGGAAAATTAACTGGCATTACACACAAAGCTTTTGGAGAAACTTCTGCTTATGAAAATTTTACAGAGGGTGTGGTAAATATGTCAAAGTTCATGTATCAATGCGATAATGTAAACACACAATACACAGTTGTTCCGGTTGATTTGGGCGTTCCAATTTGGATGCGTGGACCTGGTGAAGCAACTGGTGCTTTCGCATTAGAAAGTGCAATTGACGAAATGGCGCATGCTTTAAATATGGATCCGTTAGAATTCAGAATAAAAAACGACCCTGAAAGAGACCAGCAAAAAGATAAACCTTTTTCTGATAAAAACATTAAAGAAGCTTATCGAGTTGGCGCACAAAAAATAGGATGGAGCGAACGCAAAAATAAGCCGGGTAGTTTAGTTGATGGTCAATGGAAATCGGGCTTTGGTGTTAGTATTGGTGTTTTTAATGCAAATAGAGGTAGGGCAAGTGTTAAGGGGATTTTAAAGGCTGATGGAACCTTGGTTTTACAAAGTGCAACAAGCGATATCGGACCTGGAACCGGAACCGGAATGACCTTAATTGCCAGTAAATTAATGGGTATTCCTGCTGATAAAATTAAATTTGAATTGGGGGATTCTTCGCTTCCTCCAGCGCCAAGTCAAGGTGGTTCGGCAACGCTTTCTACTGTGGGTTCTGCCGTAAACGATGTTTGTGTTTCACTAAAATCTACTATTGCAGAGTTGGCTGCAAATTCAAATATGGATGCTACATCAAATTTTATTGATGTCCTAAAGAAAAATAATCTTCCATCTATTGAAGTAACCAAGCAAAGTCAGGCCGGAAAGGAGCGTGATGAGTATTCTATGTATTCGTTTTCCATCCACTTTGTAAAAGTTAAAGTGCATAGCTTAACTGGAGTAGTTAAAGTCGATAAAATTGTTTCTGTTGGCGATTCAGGAACTATTGTAAGTCCGAAAACGGCTCGTAGTCAAATGGTTGGTGGTGCAGTTGGTGGCGTTGGAATGGCACTAACCGAAGAGTCAATTATCGATCATCGTTACGGAAGATACATCAACAACAATTTTGCTGATTATCATGTTCCGGTTAATGCCGACATTCCTGAAATTGAGGTTCATTTTATTAATAAACCAGACCCACACATCAACCCAATGGGTGCAAAAGGAATGGGTGAAATTGCTTTAATTGGATTTTCTGCTGCTGTGGCTAATGCGGTTTTTAACGCAACAGGAAAGCGAATTAGAACATTGCCAATAACACCTGATAAGATTTTGGCAACTGCTTAAAAGCTGAAATGAATTCAGCATGACGAACGTTAATGACTAATACTATAGCTTTGAATTCAAATTAATAATATATGATAGCTGCAAAAGGATATGCTGTTCACAGCCAAACCGATAAACTGGCTCCATGGAGTTTCGAAAGAAGAAATGTTGGACCAAAAGATGTTTTAATTGAAATTTTATTCAGTGGAATTTGCCACTCTGATATTCACCAGGTACGTAGTGAATGGGGACCAGCTCGCTATCCTATGGTTCCTGGGCATGAAATCGTTGGTCGCATTACCGAGGTTGGCTCAGAAGTAACCAAGTTCAAAGTTGGTCAACTTGCTGGTATTGGCTGTATGGTTGATAGCTGCAAAGAATGCCCGACTTGTAAAGGCGGGCAAGAGCAGTTTTGTGAAAAAGGTGAAACCGTTTGGACTTATAACAGCCTGGAACGCGATAAAAAAACGCCAACTTACGGTGGCTATTCAAATAAAATTGTTTGTACCGAAGAGTTTGTTGTTAGCGTTTCAGAAAAATTGCCGCTTGAGGGTGTTGCGCCTTTGCTTTGTGCAGGTATAACTACATATTCGCCAATTAAAAGATGGGGCATTACCAAAGGACATAAAGTTGCCGTTTTAGGTTTAGGCGGTTTAGGCCACATGGCAGTTAAATTCGCCGTTGCTTTTGGCGCTGATGTTACGGTTTTGAGTACATCTCCCTCAAAAGAGCAAGACGCTAAGAAACTTGGTGCTCATCACTTTGTGATAACTAAAGACCCTGAAGAATTAAAGAAATATGCCAAACATTTCGATTTTATTATCGATTCAGTTTCTGCTCCGCATGAATATGAAATGTACTTTAAGTTATTAAACGTTAATGGTGTGCATATCTGTGTTGGCTTGCCTCCAGAACCGTTAAAATTCCCAGGTTCTGCATTAATGCATGGCAATAGGGTTTTAACTGCTTCTAGCATTGGTGGTATTGAAGAAACACAAGAAATGTTAGATTTCTGTGCCGAACACGATATCGTTTCAGAAGTTGAAGTAATTAATATTAATTACGTTAACGAAGCATACGAACGCGTTTTAGGCAGCGATGTAAAATATCGTTTTGTAATTGATATGGCAACGGTTTAAATTACATTATTTATGCTTAAGTCATTGCGAGGTACGAAGCAATCTAGCAAAAAAGATTGCTTCGTACCTCGTAATGACGTGCTATTTGTTGAAGGTCTTTTGGTTGTAATCTTGCTATAATTTGAAGCGCAAAGCATGTGCTACTTTGGGAACTTCAGTCCCGCCAATGCTGCAATCTTTTGGCAAAACTTACAAAGTCTGTGCTTGAAAATACTTGATAGAACTTCTAATCATGGTAAGCCAAAAGTATTTCCGCTTATGTCGTGGCTATTTAACAAAAGTCTTCTGCCTTGATTACGGTGCGAATATTAACGCATTAGCCTTTGATATAAATTCATTATAATTTACAACAAAAATGGCTTCCCGATAATCGGGAAGCCATTTCTAGTTAAGCATTTTGAGGTGTTACTTAGTAGCAGTTTTGCCTCCATAAGTAGCAGCCAGTTTTAGTGCATTGTATGTATTTACAATTCCACCGCTAACGCACAACTCAGAAAATGGAACTGAAACCATTTCTCCATCTTCATTCTCTCCTTTTTTGTAAGATACATTATGGTTAACCTTACTTACTGATTTCACAATAATTTCTTTAACCTGCGCAGCTGTTAACTTAGGATAATAAGAACGAATTAACCCCGCTAAGCCTGCCACAACAGGCGAAGCCATACTTGTGCCATTCTGGCTTTTATATTTAGAACCTGGTACAGAAGAATAAATATTTACACCTGGAGCAAAAACATCAACTTGTGTTTTACCAAAGTTAGAGAAACTTGCTTTTAAAGTTTCATCATCTTTTGGTCCGGAAGCACCAACTGTAATCCAAGATGCAATAGTCTTTTCATCTAAATCCTTATGGTTTGGGAAGTTGTTTTCGGTATCAATATCTTTATTTTCGTTACCAGCAGCCTGCACAATTAAAACATCTTTTGATGCTGCATATTTCATCGCATCATTTACAACTGCTTTGTTCCAGCTATATGCTTTACCAAAACTCATATTAATTACTTTTGCACCATTATCAACCGCATAACGAATTCCATTTGCAACATCTTTATCGCGTTCATCGCCGTTTGGCGTTACACGAACACCCATAATGGCTACATTATCTGCAACGCCCATTATGCCTAATTTATTGGTTCTGTCAGCTGCAATAATTCCTGCTACGTGTGTCCCGTGGCCCGCATCAGGACCTGTAACATCATTATTTCCGTAATTTTTTTCGGTATCGTTATTCTGATTATCACCAACAATACTTCTCGGGTCGTAACTTAAATTAAAGTTATACTCTATCTGTTCTGTATAATATTTTAAACCTTCAGTAATTTGAGCATCGTAAAATTCAGCAAATGTACTTTTCTTTAACTCATCTGTTAACACTTCCTGAATACGTGATTCTGGATTTGTAGATGGTTTGAAATTTGCGAAATCCTCTGCTGTAGGGTTTGCTTTACCTATTTTTTTTACAACATTATCTAAAGCATTTTTAAAACCATTTAAACCAGCAAGATTTTGGTTTGCTTCGCCAAGTTTTTGTTCTAAATCAGAGCGCAATACTTTAAATGCTTCATAATCTTTTTTGTCTTTTTCAGAAACATTTGCATCTGTAACATTTGCAAAACGAGCCTGATCACGACGAACCAGTCTTGTCAACTCTAAGGTTTCATGGTCAACAGAACCCTTTGCGCCACCAATAAAATTCCATCCGTGTATATCATCAACATAACCATTGTTATCATCATCTTTACCATTTCCGGCAGTTTCTTTCGGATTAACCCACATTATTCTTTTTAAATCCTCATGTACAGCTTCAACACCTCCATCATTTACGGCAACAATAACTTTTGTTGATTTTTTTCCTTTAAGAAGTTCTTTGTAAGCTTTCTCTGTACTTATTCCAAAAGTGGTATCCGTCTTTAAATCGAGATTTTGCCAGTTTGGCTTCTGTGCAAATGCAGCAAAAGGAAGTACGCTAACCAAGGCGATACTAAATATCGATTTGCAAATTTTATTCGTATTCATTAATGTATTTTTTGTATTAAACGGTAAAATATAAGTTTAATTTTCTGAATTGAGTAAAGTAGATAAAAATTCTATTTTATTCTGACGGAGTTTTAAAATAGAAAATCCTGCACTTTTATAAAGTGGCAGGATTTTTTAGCCTGGTATTGCTTTTATTTTATGTTCAAGGCAATTTCTTTTGCCTTGGCAGTGTGGGCCTCAATTGTACTCAATGTGTTCGTTGCCCAAACTTTCAATTCCGAATCTTTGTTCTGTTTGCCTTGTTCAAAAAGTTTTACAGTTTTTTCATGGTCGGTAACCATCATTTCAACATAATGCTTATCAAAAGCAGCACCTTTCATTTTCTTCATCGCATCTAAATGAATTTGCTCATCTGCTGGTAAACCATCAGGCGTAATAACCTTTTTCTTAACTGCCAATTCCTTTAATTCTTTATTGGCTTTAGTGTGATCTGTAAGCATCTGCTGCGCAAAATTTTTAATATCAGCATTATTTGAATTAGTTAGTGCAATTTTAGCTGCTTCAATTTCCATAATTCCACCCACCGCGGCCTTCCTTAAAAATGTTCCACCTTCTTCATCTAAACCTGTTGCTGTACTTTCAGCACCTGTGATATGTACACCATTAACCATAGTAGTATCACCAGCAACGCTATCTTTTGTTGTAGAAGATTTTTTATCTGCCGATTGGCAAGCCTGGAAAGTAATAGTTGTAGAAATTGCTATCGCAACAAAGAATATTTTTTTCATCTGTTATGTTTTTTTTTTAAATGAAAACAAGAAACATATAAAAAGGTTTTCTAAAGCTACTTGTCGGTTTCAGCTTTATAAGCATTTACAATTACGATCCCCATTTGTCTTTCGGGGTTTTGTAAAGGTTTGAAGCCGAACTGTTCGTATAGACCATGAGCATCTAAAGTAGCTAATTGATAACGACGTAATCCTTGTAAATTGGGATGAAAAATCATAAACGACATTAATTTCTTCGACAATCCAAGTCCCCTGTATTCTGTTGATATGTAAACATCGCAAAGCCAAGCAAAAGTTGCTTTGTCTGTTATCCATCTTGCAAAACCAACTTGTTGGTCATCTTTATAAATTCCAAAGCAAAGAGCGTTCTCTATAGAGGTTTTAACGGTTTGTAATGGAATACCTTTTGCCCAGTAAGATTCCTCACTTAAGTATTGATGAATGGAATTTATATTTAGCAATTCTTTATCATCAGAAAAAACAAAACCATTTTCCTGTATCTGCATGGTAATTATAAATAAGCTTAAAGGATAAATATAAAGTCCTTTAAGCCATTTCACATAATAAATTAGTTACGCATGTTTATATACTGTAGTGGCTGACCAAAATCTTCGTTTCTGCAAAGACTAATTACAGCTTGCAAATCATCTATCTTTTTAGCAGTTACTCTCACCTGGTCGTCCATTATTGCAGGCTGAACCTTTAACCCGCTTGCTTTTATTTTTGCTACAACCTTTTTGGCGGCTTCCTTATCCAGTCCTTCTTTTATACTTATTTCTTTTCTAATCATATTTCCCGAAGCTTGTTGTTCATCGCCAAAATCTAAACTTTTAGGGTCTAAATTTTGCTTCATCATGCGAGAGATAATTGAGCCTTCAATAGCTTTCAATCGCATGTCATCTTCCGTTACAATTGTTACAACATTAGTTTTTTTATCAAGTTCGATTGTGCTTTTAGAATTATTGAAATCGAAACGGTTCAAAATTTCTTTTTTTGCGTTGTTTATTGCGTTATCAAGTGCTTGCGCATCAACTTTACTTACAATATCAAAAGAAGGCATGGTTTTAGCTTTAAAGTAAAAAAATAAGTAGATTTAGTAGAAATTACTATATCTCACAAAAAAACGAAAAATAATATGAAAACCACTAAATCTAAGTCTCAAAAAAAAGTAACAAAGAAAGAGGTTAAGAAGCAACTAGAACAATCGATTACTGATAAGTTTTTGGAAGTAATTAAAAGTTTGGGTCATGATGCTTCGGAAATTAGTACAGAAATTGGTAAGGCAAGTAAACGTGTTGCAAAAAAACTAACTAAAAAGTTTACAGTAATTAAATCTGATGTCGGTCAAAAAATCGATGAGCTTGTTCACTCAGCAAAGACTAAACAGCAAGAAGCTAAAAAACCTGTTGCTAAAGGTGTTGCAAAAGTAGAAAAAACGGCTGCCAAAGTTGTTAAAAAAGCTGTTTCTAAAGCAAAACCTGTTGTTCAAAGTGTAAAAGTGGGTGCTATTGCCACAGAGGAAAAAGCAGAAAAAGTGCTTTCAGATGCCAAAACCAATACCACAGCAACCGTAAAAAAAGCTGTTGCCACAGTGAAAAACGCAAATCCTGCGGTTAAAGATTCCGTAAGTGCTGTTAAGAAAACGATCACGCCTAAACCAGCGGCTGCAAAAGCTCCAGCTAAAACTACTACAGCGCAAGTAAAAACTACGGCAGCTAAAGCGGTTTCTACAGTGAAAAAAGATGCAGCACCAGTTGCAACAGCCGCTAAAAAGGTAACCAAACCTGATACTAAAAAATAGATTTGTTAACATTAATCGCGTTATGAATTAACATCGATTTAACAAATTAATTTGCAGTTTTGAGCATCCCTGTTTAACAGGGATTTTTATTTTTATAAATGAGCAAGAAGAAATTACCCTTTTTTAATAGAGAAATTAGCTGGTTATATTTTAATGAACGGGTTTTACAAGAAGCTGCTGATGAAAGCGTTCCGTTAATAGAAAGAATAAAATTTCTCTCTATTTTTTCTTCAAATTTAGAAGAGTTTTACAGGGTAAGGGTTGCCACCATGACCCGCTTAACAAATCTTAATGAGAAAGCTAAAGCACTGCTAGGCTTTAATCCGAAAAAGATTCTTAACGAGATAAAAAACATTGTTGTAAAGCAAGAGCGTAAGTTCGACCAACTTTTTCAGGCAACTTTGATTAACGAATTGGCTCAGAACCGTATTTTTATTTTAAATGATACCCAGCTTAACGTTAGCAGAGGTGAGTTTGTAAAGAACCATTTCAGAGATAAAATTTTATCAAATCTGGTTCCGATAATGCTCGATTTGGATAAGCCTTTTCCTGAGCTTAAAGATCGCTTTCTATATTTCTTTGTTAAGCTTTCAAAAAAAGATACGAAGCTTAGAGAAAAATATGCTTTAATCGAAATTCCACCAAATTTGCCAAGGTTTTTAGTTTTGCCAGAAACTAATGATTTGAAGTTTATTATTTTGGCAGAAGATATTATCCGTTATTGTCTTGATGATATTTTTTACGTTTTTAACTACGACAACCTTGAGGCTTATTCAATTCAACTTACGCGTGATGCAGAATTAGATATTGATAAAAACATTAATGATAAGTTTATTGATGATTTAAAAAATAGCCTTGAAAAACGCAAAAAAGGTAAACCAATGCGTTTACTTTACGATTCTGCAATGCCACTTAATATGCTTACAGTTTTAGTAAATAAACTAAAATTAGAAGCAGAAAGTTTGATTCCCGGTAACCGATACCATAAATTTGGAGATTTTATTGCTTTCCCTAATGTGGGAAAAAAAGATTTGGAATACACGCCAATTGTGCCCTTAAAGGTGCATGGTTTACATAGAACGGAAAGTGTATTCAATAAAATAGCACATAAAGATTATCTTATTAATCTTCCTTATCAATCATACGATTATATTATTTTATTTCTTCGTGAAGCAGCGATAGACCCAAAAGTAACTGAAATTCAAATAACATTATATCGCCTTGCTGAAAATTCTAAAGTTATAAATGCCTTAATTAATGCGGCAAAAAATGGTAAAGCGGTTTCCGTTGTGCTAGAATTAAAAGCTAGATTTGATGAGCAAGCCAATATTTTTTGGACTGGCCGTTTAATGGAAGAAGGCGTAAAAGTAAATTATGGTTTAACAGACTATAAAGTACATTCGAAAATCTGTTTGGTAAAACGTATAGAGAAGGAAAAGCCTGTTTATTACGCAAACCTGGCAACAGGAAATTTTAACGAAAAAACAGCTAACATATATTGTGATCACAGCCTTTTTACTGCTAAAAAGGAAATTACAAACGATTTAGTAAAACTTTTTGATACTTTAAACAAGAGAACTGTAACTAAAGGATTTAAGCATCTAATTGTATCACCGCTAGAAAGTCGTTCTCGCTTAACCAACTTTATTAACCGTGAAATTAGAAATGCAAAGGCCGGAAAAATTGCTTACATCTTATTAAAAGTAAATAGTCTTGCTGATGAAGGCATTATCAATAAACTTTATGAAGCCAGTAATGCCGGTGTTAAAATTCAGCTAATTGTTAGAGGAATTTGCTGCCTTGTTCCGGGCTTAAAAGGCTTTAGTGAAAATATTTCGGCGGTTAGTATTATCGATAAATTTTTAGAACATGCCAGAGTTTACATTTTTAGCAATAACGGTAAAAATGATATGTATCTATCATCAGCCGATTTGATGAGTAGAAATATTGATCATAGGGTGGAGGTTGGCTTTCCGGTTTTAGACCCAGATGTTAAGCAAGAAATTCAAGACATTATTGATTTGCAATTGCAAGATAATACAAAGGCAAGACAAATTAATGCCTTAAATAATAACAAATACCATAAAAACAGACTAAGTAAAAAAACAAGGGCTCAGGTTGATATCTATAACTACTTAAAAACGAAACATCAATAATATGCTAAGATACGCTGCTATAGATATAGGCTCAAATGCTGTCAGACTTTTAATTGCTGATATCAGCAGGCACGATGGCCAATTCAAATACAAAAAAAATACGTTGATCAGAGTTCCGCTACGACTTGGAGATGATGCGTTTTTAGATCATAAAATTTCTGATAAGAAAGCTGAAGATTTGGTTAAAACAATGCTTGCATTTAAAAATCTGATGGATGTTTATCACGTTACTGAATATTTAGCATGTGCAACATCAGCTATGCGTGAAGCTGATAACGGACAGGATATTGTAAAACTAATTAAAGATAGAACTGAATTAGATTTAGAAATAATTGAAGGACAGAGAGAAGCAAATATTATTTATGCTAATCACATAGAGCAAGATTTAGATCAAAATAAAACGTATTTGTATATTGATGTTGGTGGAGGTAGTACAGAACTCTCTGTTTTCGTAAATGGTGCTCCAGAGGCTTCAAAATCTTTTAATATCGGTACAATTAGAATGCTTGATAATCAAGATAAGGAAGAAACCTGGGATGATATGAAAACTTGGGTTAAACATCATACCAAAAATTATAAAAACCTTGCAGCAATTGGTACCGGTGGCAACATTAATAAACTTTTCCGCATGGCTGATGAAAAAGATGGTGCTCCAATGTCTTTGCAAAAACTAAATGCCCTTTATAACAAGTTGATTAGTTACTCATTAAAAGAAAGAATTAACACTTTAGGTTTAAATCCCGACAGGGCAGATGTTATTATTCCGGCTTGTGAAATTTACTTAACCTTAATGAAATGGACTGCAATTAAGCAAATTTATGTGCCAAAAGTTGGAATGGCAGATGGTATTATAAAATTATTGATTGAGGAAAAGTTAGACTAAATATTTAGCAGAATAAGCTTTTTGCATATAGCTTGAAACTTCCTCGTTAATATCTTCTTTGAAATATAATCGAAGGTGATGGTTGTATTGGATAGTTCCTGGAACTATTGCTATTTTAAAAAAGCATAGATTATCTTCAAACGGTTCGTTGAATGGGAAGACAACATTTATAAAGTTCTTGCCAAGCTGAGTAATATAAGCGATTTTATATTGCCCTGTTCTTATTGCAATCATCGATTTTAAAGCTTGCACTTCTACCGGGCCAATACTTAGAAATTCATCAATAAAAAAACGGAATAACTCAAGAGTGTATTCCGTTTTTTCTTTTAAAAGATCGGCTAATTCTTTATCAGACATATTTTATGCTTCTAATAATTTCACTGCTGCTTCATCTACAAACCAAGTCAACTTTCCATCAATTGGATTTATCAATTGAGCTGGATATTTCTCGAAATTCTTTTCATCATTACCAATTACATGAAGTAAAGCTTCTGCTTTATTCTCTCCAAAAGCAAGAAAAGCAATGTTTTCAGCCTTATTAATTAGTGGCGCAGTTAAACTAATTCTATACGTGTTTAATTTTTCTACAAAAACAGCTGCAACATTTACTTCTTCATTTTTTACCAAATCTGTGTAAGGGAAAATAGAAGCGGTGTGTGCATCATCGCCCATTCCTAGTAAAACTAAATCAAACACGATATCGCTACCATCAAAATGCTTATCGATGCTTTTTTTGTATTCAATAGCTGCCTTTTCTGGAGCTAATGTAGTATCAACATAAAAAATATGATCTTCTGCTATGTTTAAATTATCAAAGAAATTTTTCTTTGCCATTAAACCATTATAGTTTTCATCATTGCTTGAAACATTACGTTCATCTCCAAAAAAGAAATAAACCTTTTCCCAATCAATTCTGTCTTTACAATCAATTGATAAAATTCTATAAAGCTCTTTTGGAGAATTTCCGCCAGTTAAAACAAAATTAAAACAGTCATTTTCTTCGATTGCAACCTCAGCAATTTTTATAATATAATCGGCTAAATCCTGGTTTAATTCTTCTAATGTTTTGTAAATAAGTAGGTTCATGTTTTTCGTTTTTCGTTATTCGTTTTCGGTTACTTGCGATAAACGAAAAACGAACAACGATTATAAATTTTATTCTTTATTCTTCAGCGGTAAATTAAACCAATGAAAGCCATCTCTTGCAATAAGTGCTTCTGCTTCTTCTGGTCCCCAACTATCAGCAGGGTAATTTGGGAAATTGATAGATTTTTTGCTTTCCCATGTATTTAAAATTGGCATAACTAATTCCCAAGCTGCCTCAACCTGGTCGCCACGCATAAATAAAGTTTGGTCGCCCATCATGGCATCAAGTAACAAAGTTTCGTATGCTTCAGGCGTATCACCCTCATAAGTTCCTTTATAGTCAAAAACCATATCAACCGGATTTAAAATCATATCTAACCCTGGTCTTTTAGCTTGAACCTGCATACGAATGCTCATTTCTGGCTGCAAACTGATAATTAACCGGTTTTGTTGCCAGTTTTCAGTTACGCCAGATGAAAAAATTTGATGTGGCACATCTCTAAACTGAATGGTGATTAGTGATGAAGTTTGATTTAAACGTTTTCCGGTTCTCAAATAGAAAGGAATACCTTGCCATCTCCAATTATCGATATGGAATTTTACAGCTGCGAATGTTTCTGTATTTGAGTGGTCATCAACTCCTTTTTCCTGACGATATCCCGGTACTTCTTTACCTTCAACCCATCCTTTACTATATTGCCCACGAACGGTATTAAAACGAATTTCTTCTGCAGTAAATGGGCGCATCGCTCTTAAAACCTCAACCTTACGATTTCTAATTTCGTCAGCATCAAAATTAATTGGTGCTTCCATACCGATTAGGCAAACCAGCTGTAGCAAGTGGTTTTGAATCATATCTCTCAAGGCACCAGCACCTTCGTAATAACCACCTCTATCACCAACGCCTAGCTGTTCAGAAACGGATATTTGAACATGGTCAATATAAGATCTATTCCATAAAGGCTCAAAAAGTGCATTAGCAAAGCGGAATGCCATCATGTTTTGCACGGTTTCCTTACCTAAGTAATGGTCGATTCTGTAAATCTGCTTTTCTGTAAAGATTGTACTTAAAAGTTTGTTTAACTCTTTGGCAGATTCTAAATCGTGACCAAATGGTTTTTCGATAACAATACGACTGTTGTCTTCGTTTTGCGTTAACTTATATTTGTGTAAACACTCTGCAATAATAGGGAAGAAGTTAGGAGCAACAGCTAAGTAAAAAATCACCTGCGTTTCTTGTCCATATTCTTTTTGGTATTTTTCTACTGAAGCTTTTAAGTTTTCGAAGGTTTTAGGTTGAGCAAAATCTGTAGGGCAGTAATGAATGGTATTGCCAAAATCATCCCACTTTTCTTTTTTTACCTTACCCGAACGCGAAAATTGGTTCACAGCATCTTCTAAAGCATCTTTATAGCTTTTATCTGTGAATTCAGTTCTACCTGTACCAATGATTGCGAATTTATCGGGCATGTAACCCTCCATAAATAAATTATACAATGCTGGTGCAAGTTTTCTTTTATTTAAATCGCCTGTGCCACCAAATATTACAAATATTGTTGGACTTAATGCGGTGTTTGATTTCATTTTATTGTTTTATTAAAACTGAGTGGTGTGACTAAGAAAGTTTATTCCAATCGGCATGGAATACACCATCCTTATCAATTCTTTCAAAAGTATGAGCACCAAAGAAATCTCTTTGAGCCTGAATTAAGTTAGAAGGCATTCTAGCTGTTGTTAAGGTATCAAAATAGGTTAGCGTTGATGCAAAAGCTGGAATACCCACACCTGCATTTAAGCAAGCAGAAATTGTTTTACGCGTTCCTTTTAAGGTGCTTTTAATGATTTCCTGAATGCCAGAATCTCCGAATAAGTGTTCTAAAGAGTTGTTTTTATCATACGCCTGATAAATATCTTCTAAAAACTTAGCCCTGATGATACAGCCTCCACGCCAAATTTTAGCAATTTCTTGTAATTGCAAATCGTATTGATATTCTTTAGAAGCTTGAACCAATAAATGCATTCCCTGAGCGTATGCGCTTATCATTGAAAAATAAAATGCATCTTCCAATTCCTCAACTGAAACATCAATTTTGTATTCTTTTTTACCGAAAGCTTCTTCTAATGACACTCTAAGCTTTTTAAATTTAGATAAATCGCGGTTTGATACAGCCTCGTTTATAGTTGGTACAGGTAATTGTAACTCCATTGAAACTTCAGAAGTCCATTTTCCAGTTCCTTTTGAGCGAGCTTCATCTTTAATCTGATCTAATAAATCATTTTGCGTTTCAGTATCTTTAAATAGAAAAATTTCTGCGGTAATTTCTAGTAAGAACGATTGTAATCTACCTTCATTCCACTTTTTAAAAACCTTGTAGATTTCTTCGTTCGAATAACCCAATCCATTTTTAAGGATTCCATAAACTTCAGCAATTAGCTCCATAATTGCATATTCAATGCCGTTATGAACCATTTTAACGAAGTGGCCAGAAGCACCAGGACCAATATATGTTACGCAAGGATCGTTATTAACCTTTGCTGCAATCGCATCGAAAACATCTTTAACAACATTATAAGCTTGTTTATCGCCGCCAGGCATCATACTAGGGCCAAAACGTGCGCCTTCTTCGCCACCAGAAATACCCATCCCAAAAAAGTGCAAACCTTCTTTCTCCAATTCATCTACACGGCGATTGGTATCTGTAAAGTGAGAGTTACCACTATCGATAATAATATCACCTTTACTTAAAAGTGGCTTTAATTCTGCAATTACACTATCAACTATTGGTCCTGCCGGAACAAGTAAAACCAAGGTTCTTGGCGTAGCCAATTGACTGATGAAATTTTCAATGTTATCAAAGCCTTCAAGATTATGTTTTTTGCCTTCTTCTTCAAGCTTTGCAATCATTTTATGGTCTTTGTCGTATCCTGTTACAGAAAAACCTTTATCGGCCATATTTAGCAAAAGGTTACGGCCCATTGTGCCTAAACCAATCATTCCTAATTTATATTGCTTTGAATCGCTGTTTGCCATTTTTTATTTCTTTTATTATACCCAAAATTAGGGTTTACAAATTAATATCTGCGCTTATGTTGTTAAATGATTGTAATAAAAATCAAGTGTTAAATTAGCTATTTCGAAGGATTTACTGTAGTAATATTATTTCCATCATTCAGCTTCCATAATTTAGCTCCGCCTTTAATACCATCACGGTTAGTAACAACTCTAATATTCGTATCTAGCTTAAAATCTATGTGTTTAGAGTTTCCACCACCTATATATAAGGTATCATAATTAAAAACTGTTTTATAAATTTCGATGACCTTCTTTAAACGTTTATTCCATCTTTCTGTACCAATTTTTTCAAAAGCTTTATTGCCGATATAATCGTCGTAATCTTCTTCTTTATTGATGGGGAAATGAGCTAACTCTAAGTGTGGGAGCAAACTTCCATCAAAAAGTAACGCAGTACCAAAGCCTGTACCTACAGTAAAAACGATTTCAAAACCCTTTCCTTCAATAACGCCAAGCCCTTGTTGGTCGGCATCGTTTACAAGCCTAACTGGTTTTTTTAAAGCATCTGCTACTCTTTGCGCTAGATCAATATCTTCCCATTTGTTTTTAGCAAGGTTGGGCGCAGTTTTAACAATTCCATTTTTTACATAGCCTGGAAAGCCAATAGAAACCCTATCGAAAGTATCTGGAATGGGTTTAATCAACTCAATAATTCCCGAAACAATATCTTTGGGTGTAGCGCCATCGGGCGTTTTACTTTTTAAATATTCTGATAACATGTTTCCGCTATCATCTAAAAGCACTGTTTTAATGCTCGTTCCGCCGATATCAATAGATAAAATATTATTATTTACTGCTTGTTTTTTTGTAGCCATAACTTTGCTTTTTGTTGGAATCGAAGTTCTATAAATAATTTAAAACCGCAAAAATAAATTAGGATAAAAGAATTGTTTTACCCTATTTAATCTATGTAATTAGTAGAATATTTTTAAGTTTGTAGCGTTATCTAAAAAATTAATGTTGATTTATGGCGCAAGTAAACTATCTGGCTTTTGCAATACCTGCTTTCTTTCTGTTCGTTTTTATTGAATATAAAATTGCTCAACATAGAAAACTTCAATCGGTTTTTAAATACGAAAGCTCAGTGGCAAATTTTAGCGTAGGCGTAGCAGAGCGTCTTTTAAATCTATTTATTGCGGCCAGTTTTTATCAGGTTTATTATTGGATTTATAACAATTACGCCATTTTTGGTATTACGAACAAGTGGTATGTTTGGTTAATTTTATTGTTGGCTACAGATTTAGTTTGGTATTGGTACCATAGGCTTGGGCACGAAATTAATTTTTTATGGGCTGCTCATATTGTTCATCACCAAAGCGAAGAATTTAACTTGACAGCTGCCGCTCGTATAACCACTATCCAGGCGGTTTTTAGAAACGTTTTCTGGTGTGCCTTACCATTTCTTGGCTTCCACCCAAACATGATTATAACGATTTTGCTTGCTCATGGTGCTTACTCTTTTTTTACACATACACAGCTTATCGGTAAATTAGGTTGGCTGGAACACATTTTTATAACGCCATCGCTTCATGGTGTGCACCATGCATCAGATGAGAAATACTTGGATAAGAATTATGGTGATGTTTTTGTTTTTTGGGATAAACTATTTGGAACATTTCAAACTGAAGAAGAACCTCCTAAGTATGGCTTAACTCATCCTATTAAAAATTATAGTTTTTTATGGCAACACTTTCATTACTATCTAGAAATTATTGAGGCTTATAAAAGGGCAGATGGACTTAAGGCAAAATGGGTGGCAGTTTTTGGTAGTCCGGCTTTAATGGACCAAGATATAAGACCTTACTTAGAGGAAAAATATCTGCAACGTAAGAAATTATCATCAAGCCCTATTAAATTTAAAGCGTACTTAAATATTCAGCTAATTCTAGTTATCGGTTTATTAACGATTACCACATTATTTTATAAACAGATTTCTGCTTTAGATAATGTTGCTATTTTAATTTTTATACTACTAACGTTAATTAATATAGGAGCACTTTTAGAGCAAAGAAAGTGGATTTACTATTTAGAATGCTTGAGGTTAATACTGATTTCAGCTTATGTTTTTTATATTTTAAATATGTTAGAACTACTCGCATTGCCGGTAATACTCCTTATTGTTTTAGAACGTGCATTTTCGCTCCGTAATATTTACTTTAAATATGTATTAGATTACAAAAAATCTAGCAAATAATATTTCTTTCTCTTTCGGTTTTTATGATATATAGTAATGTTACAATCCATAAGCTTTCGTAATATTATTTATATACATTTCTACCGTAATCTATAAATATCGAATTGGTAACAAAATTATTACCAGCATAAATTTATCTCCATAAATAAACCTCGATCTATCTGTAAGCCAAAAAAGGTATATATTTAGTAGATTTTTGCTTGTTAAGATAATGTTAGGTATCAAGCGTTATTAATTCATTACCATATAAATTTTTAACATCAATATAAATTGTTTTTACTTTCGATTTGTTTTTATAATTTTATTATCGAAACATTAAGAAATATAAAACTAACAAATCGCAATATATTTATCTGGAACTTTGTATTGTTAACCGTTAGTTAATATTAAATTAATGTTGATAGGCTTATTTTGCCGGCAATCCGGCTCGAAATAAATCGAAATAACTATACCTACAATCATCACTAACCGGATTAAAACATTTTATGAACAAAACTTTTACTCAACAGAAATCAGGATTTCATTGCATCTTCTTTGCAAGAAAAAGTAGTCCGGATGATTTCAAAAAACAATCATTATCAACTTATTCAAACTTCTGGATAAAAACATTGCTTTTAATGTTATTGGCGTTGCCATTTTTTAATGAAATGCTTTATGCACAGCAACCAGCACAAACCATAACAATTAAAGGTAAAGTACTTGATGAGGATGATAATCAACCACTTATTGGTATTACGATTAGCGATAACAATAAACGAGTACTTGGCACTACCAACAATGACGGAAATTTCTCAATCATTGTTCAAAAAGGAACGGTGGTTTTGTTTAACATGTTAGGTTATACATCAGTCAGCAGAACTTTCAACAACAATGACAACAGTGTTCTCCTAAAACTAAAATCTTCATCGAGTCAATTAAATGAGGTAGTTGTTACCGCTTTAGGCATAAAGCGTGAGGAAAAAGCGCTAGGTTATTCAGTAACAAAGGTTGATAGCAGTGCGTTTACAAATGCAGTTGCCAGTAACTGGACAGATGCCTTATCTGGTAAAGTTGCAGGTTTAAACTTAGTGCGAAATAGTGGGCCGGCTGCCTCAAATAAAATTATTTTGCGTGGTGAAAATAACTTAACAGGAGATAACGAAGCACTAATTGTAATTGATGGGGTAGTGGCAAGTAGTTCTGCCAGAAGAACGGCAGCCTCTTCGGGCGGCGTTTACGGTACTTCAGGAGATATTATGCCTCCAGATTTCGGTTCGGCATTAAACGATTTAAATCCTGATGATATAGAAAGTGTAACCGTTTTAAAAGGACCTGGCGCTTCGGCCTTGTATGGTCAGCGTGGAGCAAATGGTGCAATTATCATTACTACAAAATCTGGAAGCAAAAACAGTAAAAAACTTAATATTACATTTACATCAAACAGTACCTGGGAGCAAGTGAGCAGAGGTCCGGATGTTCAAAATCAGTTCGGCCAAGGACAATTTGGAGTTTCATACTTTTCTTACGGAACGACAGAAGACGGCGGCAGTACAAACGGAACAAGTGCAAGTTGGGGTGCGCCATTTGCTAATGGTGGAATGTTTTACCAATACGACCCGTTAACCAAAACCAGAGGTTTAACAAGAACGCCTTGGGTAGCTTATGAAAATCCGGTTGATGCTTTTTTCAAAACTGGTTTTGAATCTTCTAACTCTGTTAGTTTAGATGGAACGTATAAAAAGGTTGGTATGCGTTTCTCAGCAAGTCACGGAGATAATTCATGGATTGTACCGAATACTGGTTTAGAACGTACATCGGCATCTTTTTCAGCAAATGCTGATGTTACTAAAAAGCTAAGTATCAATTTTAAAATTGCTTATAATAACAGGCATAGTGATAATTTACCAGCTACAGGATATGGAAACCAATCTTTAATGTATTGGTTTATGTTTGCGCAACCGAATGTGAATACAGATTGGTACAGAGATTACTGGGCAGTTGACAAAGTAGGTACGCAGTTTGTAAACATCACAACAACAAACCCTGAAAGTCCATATGCAATTTCGGAGCAATATTTAAATAAACAACGTAGAAATGGTGCTCTAAGTAGTTTACAAGCTAATTATAAATTCACAGATGAATTGAGTTTATTGGTTCGCGGTTCGATAGATTATAACCACGATATAAGAGAAACCCAACGCCCTTATGATGCTGCAGGAAACAAATTTGCACAGGGTTCTTATCGTGTTCAAGATATTAACTCTTATGAGATTAATGCCGATTTCTTATTAAAATACGATAAGAAAATAACTGAATCTTTAAGGATGAATGCGAACGTTGGTGGAAGCCAGATGCGCAACGAATACAAAAAATCAGAACTTAGAGCTGATGGATTGGTTGTGCCGGGCGACTACAGCTTAACTAATAATGCAAGTCCGTTGGTTTCCGTTCCTGATACAGCACGTTACAGAATCAATAGTTTTTATGCTGCTATTTCCTTCAGCTATAAAAATTATTTATATCTGGATTTAACCGGTCGTCAGGATTGGAGCAGTACATTGGCTACGCCTTTCAGAACAGATAATGTTGGCTTCTTCTACCCATCAGCAAGTGTATCATTTGTACCTTCGGATTTGTGGAAAATGCCAAGCCAAATCAACTTCTTCAAACTTAGGGCTTCGATTTCGCAGGTTGGAAGCGGAGGAACAACACCTTATCGCACTGCGTACAACTATAATCTTGCTTCAAATGGTATTTATCCGGATAGTGCAATGGCAAACCCGACGATTTTACCAAATCCAAATTTAAAGCCACTTAAAACGACTACAATAGAGGTTGGTACAGAATTACGATTGTTTAAAAGCCGTTTAAATTTTGATTTTGCCGCTTATATGGGTGATACTAAAAATCAAATACTTAGCCGTATTGTGGATAGGGCAACAGGTTATAATGTTGCTGTATTTAACGTTGGAAAGGTTGAAAATAAAGGAATCGAACTTGCTGTAAACGGAACCCCAATACAAGCCGGTAAATTTAAATGGGAGCTTACCGGAACATTTACCGCTAATCGGAATAAAATTGTTGAGCTTGCAGATAGTTCTGTTGTATTGAGAACTGGTGCTTTGGGCGGCGGACAGATTGTTGCAAATGTTGGTGGCAGTATGGGCGATTTATATGGAAATGGCTATTTACGCTCTCCAGATGGACAAATTGTTTACGATGCGACAACTGGAAATGCTAAAACAGGCGCTGGATTAATTTATCTTGGCAATACAATGCCAAAGTTCAGGTTTAGCTTTGGTTCTACACTTACTTATGGTAGTTTTAGCGTTAACGGTTTATTTGATGCTCAGTTAGGTGCTGTTGCACATTCACTTACTTTTTCAAGGATGGCAGCATTGGGTAAGTTAGGTCTTACTTTACCGGGTAGGTATAATGGCGTTGTTGGAGATGGTGTTATTCAAAATACAAACGGAACTTACCGTCCGAATGATGTTGTTGCCACAAACTTAGAAAGTTTTTATACTTCTCTTTATGGTTCAGACCAAGCTGAGGGCAGCGTATTCAGAACCGATTATCTAAAATTCAGAGAAGCAAATATTACTTACGCTTTCAATCCTAATTTCTTAAAAAGGATAGGCTTTTCAAAAATGACGATTGGAGCTTATGGCCGTAACCTTTTCATTTGGTCGCCGTGGCCAGCATTCGACCCGGAGTTTGGAACGCTTTCAGGAACAGACATTGTTCAAGGTTTTGAAACAGGTCAGTTGCCATCTACAAGAACTTATGGTGTACGTTTAGTTGTTGGCTTATAATTGAAATATCATGAAAACTATAAATAAAATAACCAATTATATATTGCTGGGCGTAATTAGTTTATCTACTTTCTCCTGCAAAAAAGATTTTAATGAAGTAAATACCGATCCAATTGGTAAATCTTCGGTTAAGGCAAGTCAATTATTGGCACCTTCATTAGTTAATATATTAAATGCAAATATGGTTCGCAACCGTAATTTCAACAATGAGTTGATGCAAGTTACGGTTGATATCAACGATGCCGAAGGAAGGGTTTTTAGGTACGATGTTAGGCGTACTTGGGCGGATTACACTTGGAATAACTGGTATCCTGAGTTAACCAATTTGAGAGATATTTACACAATTGCTAATAAACCTGAATCTCTAAACGCTTCTTACAAAGGAATCTCTTTAATTGCACAAGCATGGGTTTTCCAATTGCTAACTGATGTTTATGGTGATGTTCCATATTCTCAGGCGAACCAAGGTAAAGAAGGTAATTATGAACCTGTATTTGATAAGCAAAAAGATATTTACCTCGATTTATTTACGAAACTTGAAGAAGCAAATAAATTATTGTCGGAGGGAACATCTATAGTTGCAAGTAGTGATCCAGTTTACCAAGGCGATGTTAGTAAATGGAGAAGGTTTGGTAATTCTCTTTATTTACGATTATTGCTTCGCATCTCTGGCAAAGCCGATGTAAGTGCACAGGTAATTGCCAAAATCAAAGAAATTGCTGACACGAATAAGACTGTTTATCCAATAATGGAAAATAATACGCATACGGCTAAAATTCTTTGGAATGGAACAAATAGCAGTACAGCAGTTTATTCATCTCCATTTATGATTAATGTTAGAGCTGTAGATTTTAGAACGCCTGCAATTACAGATTTCTTCATCGGTAATTTAGCCATTTGGAATGATCCACGTGTAAACGGCACTTATGGCGTGAATGGTGTGAGTCGTTTTGGAATAGCACCTGGCCCGGCCGGATTAATTGGTGTACCAAGTGGTTACGATTCAGGTACGTCAGTTCTTAAACAATCGTATTTTTATTCTGATGCTCAAAGTGCAGGTGTTACTTTACAAACTGCTGCAAATACTGGTATTATAATGAATTGCGCTGAAGTTGATTTTATATTAGCAGAAGCAGCCGCAAGAGGCTGGATAACCGGAACAGGAGAAAGCTATTATATGAAAGGTATTGCAGATGCCATCAATTATTGGGTACCTAGTTTATTCTCCTCGGCTAGCGACCCAGCATTGACAGCTTATGTAGTTGCTGCAGATATTCAATGGAACAACAGTTTACCATTAAATAATACTGTTAATAATTCGCCAAGCAAGCTGCAATCTATCCATCTTCAAAAATATTACGCATTATTCTTAGTCGATTTTCAACAATGGATTGAGTATCGCCGAAGCGGACACCCATTTATCCCGAAAGGAACAGGTCTTGCAAACGGCGGCAGAATGCCTGCAAGGTTAAATTATCCATTAGTTACACAATCAACAAACCCAACAAGTTATAAAAATGCTGTTGCATCGCAAGGTGCTGATGACATCAATACACTTGTTTGGTGGCAAAAACCTTAATCATATATAAAACAATATGAAGAAGATAATATTATTATTTAGTGCTTTGGTAATTATTTCTGGCACTTGGATGGGATGCAAACGTGATACAGATTATATCAAAGTAACCGTAAGCCCATATATTTCAAATTTCGATTTGCGTAAGCTTTTTAAAGGGTCTGATTTACAGCTTAATGAGGATAACTTGGGCGGCGCAAATTTTATAAAAGGCATAGTCGTTTCAAATCAGGCTAGTGGAAATCTTCCAAGCGGGTTATTACTTGTGCAGAACAGTAGAATAGCTGGTAACGGAATAGATTCTTTAAGAGGAATTGCATTTAACGTTGGCGCTGAAGCCAATAAATATATTCCAGGAGATTCTGTTCATGTAAGGGTTACAGGTTCTACATTAAAAAGAGTAAATGGTAATTTACAGATTGATGGTGTTGCAGCAGCTGGTATAGAGAAAAAAGCCAGCGGTAGAGCAATAATTGTCAGAGCTGTAAATACTGGTATGTTAACCTCAAGACCAAGTTTTTACGAAAGCACTTTAATTACGATTAGTAAAGGTAAAATGAATCCAGAACCTGCACAGGGTGATGTTTATACAGGAAATAAAACAATTGGCGATGGTTTCGGAACGGCAATCATTCATACTGAAGCTACTGCAAGCTATTCAAAACAAGAATCTGTTCCATTTGCAGATTATACAGGAATTGCTTTTTCAAGCGCAACAGGGATACAATTATGGCCAAGAACAACTGATGATATTTTTGCATTACCTGAGATTAAACCATCGGCATTAATTATTACCGGTTATTTAACTGACCCTACAAGTACTGATGCAAATTATGAATACATACAATTTAAGGCCACAAGAGATATCAATTTTGCTTCAACACCATTTTCTGTTGTTGTTTGTAATAATGCAGGTATTTTAGCAGCTCCGGCAACTGGATGGGCTTTGGGCGGTATCAGAACTTATAAGTTCAATATCAATTCCGGAACAATTAAAAAAGGTCAATTCTGCTACGTGGGTGGCAATAAAGTAATATGGGGAGCAGGTTCGACAGATATTAGTTCTGCAGCATGGATTGTAAGTAAACAATACGCAACTGTTGATGGGGATGGTTTTGGAACTGCAACCACCAACTTACTCGCAAATAGTGGTAACGTAGCTGGTATTGCCGTTTTTGATGGGCTTAACGTAACAGGTACATCCATACCGTTAGATGTAATTATGTATGGAGGCAACGGTGCTGTTTATTCAGCCGGACCACCAGAAGTTGGATATAGAATTACAAACACTGATAAATACAGCACCATACAAAACAAAAAGGTTGTTGCATTTTACGGTGGAGGTACCAATACAAATAAATTCGGCTTCCCAAGCACCAGTAACTTCACTATGCTTGGTGGCGTTTACAATGCCACAACTGGTATTTGGAGTACAGGTAGAACGGCAACCAATGTTGTTTTAACTTCTACATCACCACTATCTACCATAGAACAGGCAGTTGGATTTACCACGATAACAAATTAATAAAACACAAGCAAGCCATCCAATAGGGTGGCTTGCTCATTAAAAGAAACATAATGAATAGAAGATCCTTTATTCAAAAATCGGCATTATTAGGTACAACATTATTTGTAAGCCTTAAAGCATTTCCGTTTTCATCAACATCATTAGAAAATAAAATCTCGGGTAAAATAACCAGCAAAGGAAAAGGAATTGGCGGCGTTGTCGTTTCTGATGGTTTTAATGTTGTACAAAGCGATAAATCTGGTAAGTACACAATTGATATTAATCCGCTTGCAAAATTTGTATGGATTAGTACACCATCCGGTTACGAATTTAAAACCGAAAGCCACATAGCTAAATATTACGAAAGTGCAGTTGGTAAAACGGATTTAAACTTCGAATTAATTCCATTAAAGCAAAACGATAACCAGCATAACTTTATCATCTGGGCAGATCCACAGGTTAAAAACAAGAAGGATGTAGCGCAAATGATGGAAACATCTGTGCCTGACACCATAAAAACAATCAAGTCAATGAATCCGAAAATACCGGTTCATGGCATTACGGTTGGTGATATTGTTTGGGATAACCACGAACTTTTTGCCGACTACAATACTGCGGTAGCGAAAATGGGCATTCCGTTTTTTCAAGCTTTAGGTAATCATGACATGGATTACCGAATGGGCGGAGATGAGACATCGGATAAAACCTTCCAAGAGCATTATGGTCCCACATACTATTCGTTTAACAGGGGTAAGGCACACTATGTTGTTTTAGATGATGTTCGTTATTTGGGAACGGAACGTAATTATGATGGTTACATCAATCAACAGCAATTAGAATGGCTGGCTAAAGATTTAAAATATGTTGCAAAAGATGCCTTGCTTATTATCAATCTTCATATTCCGGTACATAACGCAGTAAAAAACAACATCGATTTTTATGCCGTTTTAAATGGTTTTACTAACGTTCACATCATGTCTGGCCATACGCATTACAATAAAAATGTAATTACAAACGGTATTTTTGAGCATAATCATGGTGCAGTTTGTGGTGCCTGGTGGACGGGACCAATTTGTGAAGATGGAACGCCACGAGGTTACGGTGTTTATGAGGTTGATGGAACAAATTTAAAGTGGTACTATCAACCAACAGGTTTAAGCAAAAAAGAGCAGGTTCATATTTATGTTGATGATTTAACCAATCAAAAGCGCTTGATTGCAAACGTTTGGAATTGGGACCCTGAATGGAAAGTAGAATATTTTGTTGATGGAAAGGCAATGGGTATGTTAGAACAGCAAAAAGGTTACGATCCCTTATCAGTAAGTTTATACAAGGGTGATAAATTACCTGCCGGAAGAACATTCCCGGAGCCAAGTAAAACCGAACATTTGTTTGTAGCACATTTCGAACCTTCAGTAAAAAATATCAACGTAGTTGCAACAGATCGTTTTGGAGAAAAATTTGAAGCCGAGTTTAAAGCTTAACTTATTTCAAAAGATGAAAATTTCAAAAAAAATTGTGGTTGCTATATTTGCAATCGCATCAGCAAATGCATCAGCACAAGTTGCTGAGTTTCCAAAGTTTAGTGCAGAAGCACATCGTGGTGGGAGAGGCTTATGGCCAGAAAATACAATTCTAGCCATGCAAAATGCCATGAAAATTGATGGTATAACTACTTTGGAAATGGATACGCACATTACTAAAGACGGAAAAGTTGTAGTAACGCATGATGATTATCTAAGTCCGGGGTTTATGCGTACGCCAGATGGACAAGATATTCCTGTATCAGATTCCAAAAAATATCCGGTGTTTCAAATGAATTATAAGGATTTAAAAGCATTCGATTTAGGTTCAAAAGATTTATCGGGTTTTCCGAATCAGCAGAAAGTGAAATCTTACATCCCCTTATTATCAGATTTAATTGATGCCGTTCAAAAAGATATCAAAGCAAATAAAAAACAACAGTTTTTTTATAATATTGAAACTAAATGTAGCCCTGCAGGAGATGGAGTTACTAACCCTGCACCTGAAGTTTTTGTTAAGCTTTTAATAGAGGTTGTCGAGAAAAAAGGCATAACGCCTTATGTTGTTATTCAATCCTTTGATAAAAGAACAATTCAAATTATCCATGAAAAATACCCAAACGTAAGAACATCATTTTTGGTTGCCAATAAAAAAACTTACGAGGAAAACATTGCAGATTTGGGTTATAAACCGTTTATTTTAAGTCCGGTTTGGCAAATGGTTAATGAGGATTTAATTAAAAAAGCTCACGCAGATAATGTGAAAGTTATCCCTTGGACAGCAAATACGGTGGCAGATATGAAAGGTTTAAGAGCGCTTGGAGTTGATGGCATCATCTCTGATTATCCTGATTTATTAATTCAATCAAAATAAAATATGAAAACGATTTCCTATAAAATCTTAATCTCTTTAATACTTTTTAATGTTTTCATTTTAGGTGATTTATGTGCTCAAACCGTAACTTGGGACAGCACATACCGACCAGGAAAATATGTAGAATTGGTTTCAAAATTCAAAGCTGAACCAAAATCAAAGAAAGATTATATATTTTTAGGAAATAGTATAACTGCAGGAACAGATTGGGCCAAGCTTTTAAATTTACCTCAAGCAAAAAACAGAGGTATTTCAGGTGATATAACTTTTGGGGTTTTAGATAGACTTCAAGATATTATTGATGGTAAGCCAGCTAAAATATTTGTTCTCATTGGAATTAATGATGTTTCGAGAAACGTACCAGATAGTGTGATTTTAAGAAACTACAAAACCATCGTTAAAAGAATTAGAACTGGGTCTAAAAAAACGAAAATATACTTTAATACGCTTCTGCCAGTAAATAGAACATTTGATAAGTTCAAAAATCATTATGGCAAAGACGAACACATTCTTTGGTTAAATGCTGAGATAAAGAAGCTTGCAGCAAAAAATGTAACAGTAATAGACTTATATTCGCAATTTATAGATAAAGATAATCACTTGAGAGCTGAACTTACTAAAGATGGACTTCATCTTATACCAGAAGGTTATAAAGTTTGGGCAGATTTTCTAAACTCAACAGATTATTTAAAATAACTTTTGCTACAAATAAAAAAAAAGCGTTTCGAATATCCGGAACGCTTTTTTTATTAAAATTTATTTTAGCCTTGAGCTGGTGGATTTGAAACAACAGGAGCTTTATCTTTTCTACCTTTTCCTAATCCCTTTCTCATTTTTTCTCCTTTTTCTTTTGCTTCGGCTCTAAAAGCGTCCATTTTGGTTTTCTGGTCTGCTGTTAAAACATTATCCAATCGTGCTTTTGAAGCTTCCATATCTGCTTTTCTTGATTTCATTTTATCCTTCATTGCAGATTTATCTTCTTTTCTAAAAGCATCCATTTTTTTAGCTCTATCTAATTCAATAGCGTAAACCTTAGTTTTTTGGTCTGCTGTTAAATTAAGTTTTTTCTCCATTGCAGTAGTTGCACGCTCAGCTCTTTGCTCAACGGTTAAATTTTGCATTGGTCTTCTTACTCTTTTTGTCGAATCTTGTGCGAAAACTGCAGTAACACTCATTACTGCAATTGCCATAGTTAAAATTATTTTTTTCATGTTTATGTGTTTTCTCTAATAGATACTAAAACATGAAAACGGTTTAATCGCTAACTGTTAAAATTTGTTAATTCTTATTTAGTTGTGAAATAGATTTCTGCATTTGCGCCATCATCTGCGTTAAGGTTTCCATCGTTGGGTCTGGTGCAGGTTCAGGAAGCGATGTAGAAATATATGCTTTTGCGCTCCAGATTTCTAAAATATCATCAGCAGCGATTGTGTAAGTATCATAAACTTTATTATCCGAAACCAATTTCAAATCTTTATTTTCTCTGAAACGATTACCGGCACGTTTATATACAACGCCTTCATTTTTACTAATAATAATATAAGTTTCACCAGTTTTAACTTCGTTCCAGTTATCTAAATATTCTCCAATAATTACACTACCAGGCTGTACAGGCAACATACTATCGCCCATAATTTCAAAAGCACGAAAAGTACCTTGTCTTAATGCAGGAATTGGCAATTGAAATTTAGGTAAATCACTTATATATTGAGGGTCGGAAAAACCATTTAAGTAACCTGCGCTAGCCTTTACAGGAACTAGCTCTATATTTTCTCTATCGTTTGCATCTACAGAAATACTTAAAACCCGAAGATTTGAACCCTGGCTTTTAGGTTTCGGCTTCCAGCTATCAGATATTTTCTCGTTTATGAATTCATCAATAGTCAAATCAAAATATTCTGCTATTTTTTTTAGTAAGTCATATTTTGGTTCAGCACGATCTTCTTCGTAAGCACCAATAAGCGATCTTTTAATTTCCATAATATCAGCAAATTGCTGCTGTGTATGGCCTTTTTTCTTCCTTAGGTACTTTAAGTTATTTGAAATATTCGACATAAAAATAAATTTTAAAATAAATTTGGAATTACTAAAATAGTTAGTAATTTTATGCTCATAAAGTTAGTAATATTATTTTGATTTGCAAGAGGGTATACTAAATAGTTTAGTTTTAATTTTTAAATACGTTATTATGAAAAAGTTTGTTTACATCGTTACCGACAGAAACCGTACTAGTATGCATGTTGGCATGAGTTCTGATTTGATTAAAACATTAGATTTTTACAAGCAGATGCCGAACTTATTTTTCGATAATGGAAAGCAACTAACCCGTTTGGTTTATTTCGAAGAATTTAAAACTGAAGAACAGGCTTTAAGCAGATTTAAGTTAGTAAGTAGATTTACAAGGGTTCAAAAGGAGCGTTTGGTACGTTCTTGTAATCCGGATTGGATTGATTTAACAATCGGCTTAGACTTTGAAAATATCCTGTTACACAGAAATGTAACCAATCAGGTTAAGTTATCTTTCACGAGTTTATCATAAATATTTGAGCATAAAAAAATCGCATCTGTTTCGGATGCGATTTTTTTTAATGTGTTTTTTATAAATCCTACCAACCAGGTGCAAACGTCAAACCGAAAACTCCGGTTTTAACATCTTTACGTTGGAAAGGTATTGCGTAATAAGGTTCTAATACAAAATAGCCGAATACATTTACCCTTAATGATAAACCAACACTCATTACAGGAACACGTTCCGTAGTGGCTTGATAAGTACCTGTTTGTGTACCATCTACACCAATAATTGGCGTTGTAACATAAGTTGGTTCACTTTTAAAGGCAACTTTTGTATCGTTAGTCCAAGCAACACCCGCGTCGAAGAATAAGTTTAAATCAGAGAATAAGAACTTAGATGGAATTGCTGATAATTTTTTAGGTCCTGTAAAAGGCAACCTCACTTCAAAATTGAATACAGCCATTTTACTTCCACTTAACTGATTAATATCGAAAGATTGATCGGCTCTTTGAGTAGTCGCTTTATAAATTGAGTTTGATTCATAACCTCTTATCAAGTACGGATAACCTAAAAATAGTGGATATAATCTGTCTGCATCTTTTCCAATTCTTAGCATGTTATAACTTCTAACGGCTAGAGTAATAGGTTTAAGTCTCCAGTATTTTCTTAAATCTACGGTAGCACCAGCGAAGCTATAAGTACCCAAATATTTTTCAGCACTAACTCTATATCTAAAACCATCTAATGGTGCAGCTAAACCAAAAATCGAATTATCACCAACAAAACCAGCGTTTAATTGATATAGTGTAAACGAATTAAACGGCACACCATAATCTTGTGTTGATTGCTCATTTGAAACCCTGCTTCTGTCAGAACCTACATAAAAGCCAGTATTGTTATAGTAATTACTGTATCTATCAATTCTATAACTGTAATGAGAAAATGCTCCACCAAGCTCAAATCGATGAATTTTACTAAATGGATAAGCACCAAAAATCTGAACCTGATCTTCAAAAGTTCTAATAATATCTGTGCGTTGATTGATTACATCGATTGTTCCGTTACCAGAAGGGAGTCTTTCGTTTGCGTAAGAATTGAAACCTGATACATAAGGAATATGTGATAATGCAACACCCCAATTTATTCTACTTTTTTGGTTGATGTAACCAACTAAACCTCCAAAATCATATATCTCACCATTTACAGATAGGTTTCCTATAATTTGATTGGTACCCAAAATATCGCTGAACATACCAACGATACCACCTTGTACACCGGTTCCAAATCTACTTGTAGAAACGCCAACACCACTATTTGCTAAATAATCTAATCTAAATTTTGGGCGATAAGGAACAGTTCGCATCGAATCTGAGACTATCTTTTCAAATCGATCAAAGTTTATCAAGTTAGAATTGATGATATTTACACCGACATTTTCCATCGGCGGCAAAATAGCCGCATCGAAATTTTCATCCTGATTATTTATCCTTTTAGGTTTAAAGCTATTTAGGTTTGCATTATATAAAGTATAGCGTTGGTAACGGTAATAACTGTACACAATATCATTAGTTTGCGATACGGAAATGGCTGGCGAAAATTCTGTTATACCACTTATTCCGGTAAAATAATCCGTTAATTGATCAACAGTATTATCCGTAAAGCTATATTTATAAAGATTTCTGAAACCATCTCGGTTCGATAGGAAATAAACACTTTTACTATCTGGAGAAAATTGCGCATTTAAATTATTAGCACCTGCGAAAACATTGAGATTGCTAATCGTTTTTGCCGCAATATCGTAAACCGCCAAGTTTATTGGATGCACTGCTGTGATATTATTACTTTGGATTGCTGCTCTATCTGATGAGAAAACTAGTTTGGTTCCATCTGGAGAATAACACGGTGCATAATCTGAATAAACATCATTCGTTAATTGGGTCACTTTCTTCGAATCTAAGTTATAGGAGAAAATATCGCTTTGGCCTTCAACCATTCCCGAAAATGCAATGTCTTTTCCATTTGGTGACCAGGTTAAATTTCCAAATTGACTAACATCTCCCATTTCAGTTTCTAAAACCGTACTGCCGTTGCTTACATCAACAACCAACATCCGGTTTTTGCCGCGACTAAAAATACTGAAAGCAAATTGTTTGCTATCTGGCGACCAAGCTCCAGCTGATTCTATAAAGTTGAAATCATCGATGTGCCCGTTTGAAATTTGGCTGGTCAGTTTTCTGATAATTCTCCCCGTTTTTGCATCTGCTAAAAATAAATCAATGCCAAATAAATCCTTTTCAGACATAAATGCCACAAATTTGCCATCAGGACTAAGGGCAGGTGCAACGTTCATATTTCCTGCATTCTTATTATCTAAAATCTTAGTTCCGGTGATTTTAATCTGTGAACTATCTGCTTTTAACATTGGCTTATAATGCTCATCAATTGCGTTTTTCCATAAACCGGAAAGTGTTTTATCATCATAGCCAAATGTATACCTGATGGCATTTTCGTAGCCGTACTTAGCCGTATTTTTGAACAAAGGAACTATCGTTGTATCTCCATATTGTGAACCAATGTAAGTCCAGAATGCCTGACCATATCGATAAGGGAAATATTTATTCGAGTTTGTTAAATCTTTTAGTGAGGGTATATCGCGGTTCAGCATTGCATCACGCATCCACATAGATGTAAAGGCATCTTTTTTACCAATTGATAAATATTCGGCCATACCCTCAACCATCCACAATGGCGTTTGCCCAACATTTTCTAAGCTAATAGAATCTTTTTCCAATAAAACATGGTACTGAAACGCATGAACCAATTCGTGTCCTAAAACGTGACGGGTTTGGTTATTAAGTTCCATAACAGGCATAATAACCCTGTTTTTGAAAGCCTCGGTAACACCACCTGTACCTATACCAATTTCTCCGTTAAGTGCAGTAGTTTGCTGGAAATCAGGATGATTATTGTAAAGTATTATCGGATTCTTCTTTAAAAAAGTATCCCTGAATACTTCTTGATGCATTTTATACCAAGTCTCCGCATCCTGAGTAAACTTTTTTAGCAAGTTATCATTTTTGATGTAATAATAGATTTCAAAATGCGGTGTTTGTAAAACATTAAAATCTAGTTTTTTATATCTTACTTTGTTTTGCCCAAAGTATTGTGCCTGAGCTGAAAATGCTATAAAAAGTAGGAGTAAAGCCGGTATAAATTGCCTTAATAAAGTAGAGGTTTTTTTCATACGTTTGGTTTATTGTTACAGTTTTGTGCAAACTGCTGGTACATTAAGATTGAAATAAAAATAGTGATTGTTTAAATCACTATTAAAATTTTAACACTTTTTAAAAGAATAGATTAGTTGTTGCCGTTTTTTCTCTTTTCGCGTTCTTCCTGCCGCTGCTTTCTTTTAAGCTCACGTTCCTCTTTTTTACTTAATGGAACTACTGTTGCAGGTTGATTTTGAACTGGCTCTGGCTTTTTCTCTTCCTTTTTAACTTCTGTTTCTGTAGGTGTAGTTACTGGCGTTGTTTCAGGCACAATGGCCTCTTCAACTGCTGTTGAATCAATAGCAACACTATCGGTAGAAGTGGTGTCTTGTACAATTCGTGGACTTGGGCAATTGTATGTTCTTGTAATTTCAACCGTTGCTTTTGGGAACTGGCCATATGTATAACCAGAATTCGGATCTAAATAAACTTTTTCCATAAACTTGGCGAAGATTGGCAAGGCTGTTCTAGAACCTTCCCCTTGTTCTCCGTTTTTAAAGTGGGCTGTTCTTTCATCACAACCAACCCAAACACCAGTTACTAAATCTTTTGTTAAACCCATATACCAGGCATCAACATAATCTGATGACGTACCAGTTTTACCGCCTATTTGATTGTTTTTTCTGAATAAATCTGGCCAATCCCATAATGCTTGCGAAGTTCCTCTTGGCTCTTCCATACCACCACGGAACATATAAGTCATTAACCAAGCAATCTCCTCAGTTAAAACCCTTTTTGTTTTAGGTTTAAATTCATCAATCACATTATCATCTTGGTCAGTAATTTTTTCTACCAGAATAGGGTCTGTTTTAACGCCATTATTCATAAATGTAGCATAGGCCTTAACCATTTCATAAACGGTTACATCATTAGAACCTAAAGCAACTGAAGGAACAGATTCTAAATGGCTATCAATACCGCACTCATGTGCCCATTTTACCACATTATCCCAGCCAACTTTTTCTGTGATTTGAGCGGTAATTGTGTTTACCGAACGAGCCATTGCCCAACGTAAGCTCATTTCCTGATAACTTACACTGTAATCTGCATTTTTTGGTTCCCAATATTTTGTTTCGCCTTTATCCTGATAAGCAATTTTTACAGGTTTATCTGTAAATTTATCGCAAGGACTCATACCTTGCTCTAAAGCCGTTAAGTATGCAAATGGTTTAAATGTGGAACCAGCCTGACGTTTTGCTTGGTTAACATGATCGTATTTGAAAAATTTATGGTCTATACCTCCAACCCAAACTTTAATTTTTCCGCTTGACGGTTCCATCGTCATCATTCCGGTATTTAGTATTTTACCGTAATAACGGATTGAATCTAAGGTCGAAAACATTGTATCTCTATCGCCTTTGTAAGTAAAGATTTGCATCTTTTTCTTTTTACTGAAATAGGCGGTTACAGAATCCGGGCTGTTTGGAAACTTCTTTTGAAGCAAACTATAAATCGGCAAGTTTTTCATCGCCCTGTCTGGATAATCAACCTTGTTTTTTTCAGAATCATACCACGGGTCTTCATTTCCCCATACGCTGTAAAACCTACGTTGTAAGGTTCTCATTTGGTCTTTAACAGCTTCCTCTGCGTATTTCTGAAGTTTAGAATCAATAGTTGTATAAATTTTTAAACCGTCTTCGTACAAATCGTAGCCATTATCCTTACACCATTTCTCCAGATGCTTTGCAACAGCTGCTCTTAAATAAGAATCACCATCACTACCATCTTCCATTTTACCTTCTTTAAGCTTAATTGGCTCCTTAGCAAGGCGTGTTAAACTATCTTTACTTAAAAAATTATACTTGTTCATCTGGCTCAAAACGGTATTTCTCCTGTCTAAAGCTCTTTCAGGATTTTTAATTGGATTGTAGTATGTAGTACCCTTGAGCATCCCCACAAGCATTGCTGCATCAGTGGTTGCTAAATCTTTGGTTTCTTTATCGAAATATATCCTACTTGCAGTTTTAATTCCGTAAGCATTATTCCCGAATGAAACCGTATTTAGATACATAGTAATAATATCTTTTTTAGAGTAGTTTGATTCCAGTTTCACAGCCGTCATCCACTCCTTCAATTTAAAAATCAAGGTTCTAACTAGTGGAATTTTATTTAGTAAACCTTGTGATTTATTGTAACGTGTACGGTAAAGGTTCTTAGCTAATTGTTGTGTAATAGTACTTGCTCCGCCTTCTTTACCAAAACCCACAACAGCCCTGCCGACAGCTTGCGCATCAATTCCCCAATGTTTATAAAACCTTACATCCTCTGTAGCAACAAGTGCATTAATCACACTTGGCGAAATTTCATTAAAATTTACAGGGGTTCTGTTCTCTTTAAAATATCTGCCAATAAGTTTTCCATCGGCCGTGTACAATTCAGAACCAACCCTTAAAGTGGGTATTTTAATATCATGGTAGCTGGGAGAATATCCAAACAGCCACAGAAAATTGAGCTGAAGTGCAGAAAAGAAAATTATTATAAAAAAAACAAAAATTGAGGAATAGCGTAAGTACTTGTTTTTTATCTCTTTAAACATATAGTATAAGATGTTGTATAGGTAAAGGCAATAGGGATAAATATAAAAAAAACTCTAAATACAAATTAACGTATTTAAATTACTTATTTTTTAGTCTATATTTAAATAAATCACATTTAGAAATTAAAGCTTATCACAAGAATGAAGAACGAATTTAAAAGCCTTATTGTACAGGGCGATAAAAAATTTTCACTAAAAGATGTTAAAACCGATTTTACTGGTGGTTATAATAAAGAGAAAGCTAAAGATGCCTTAGTTAAATCGAAAATTGAGGTTAGCCAGTTACAAGAAAAATTATATGCTTCGGCTACGCATTCGCTGCTAATTATTTTTCAGGCGATGGATGCCGCTGGTAAGGATAGCGCAATTGAACATGTAATGAGTGGTTTAAATCCACAAGGTTGCCAGGTATTTAGTTTTAAGGTGCCAACATCAGAAGAATATGAGCATGATTTTTTATGGCGACATTATAAAGCATTACCAGAAAGGGGTAGAATTGGTATCCACAATCGTTCGCATTACGAAAATGTTTTGGTTTGCAAGGTTCATCCTAACTATATTTTAAGCGAAAATATACCTGGCTATTCTGATGTAAAAAAGATTAATAAGGATTTTTGGGCGCAACGTTATAAAAGCATCAGGAATTTTGAAGAACATTTAACAGCGAATGGAACAGTTATTTTAAAATTCTTTTTAAATGTTGGTAAAAATGAACAAAAGCAGCGTTTTTTAGATAGGATAGAAGACCCAACTAAAAATTGGAAATTTTCTTCAGGAGATATAAAAGAGAGGGGTTTATGGAACGATTATATGAAAGCTTATGAGGATGCTATTAACGAAACAGCAACTAAAGATGTGCCATGGCATGTTATTCCGGCTGACAAAAAATGGTTCGCCCGATTAGCAATAAGTGAAATTATTGAAGATAAACTGAAAAGTTTGAATATTAAGTTTCCGGTTTTAGATGAAATTGAGCAAGGTAAACTTATGGAAACAAAGACAGCATTATTAGCTGAAGAAACCAAATAAGAAAAGCCCCGAAAATTTCGGGGCTTTAAATTTTTATTAATTAACAACCGGAAACGCAGAAATTCTTAATCTTGCGCCTCCCATTGGCACTAATGTTAATTCTTTTTCTGTTTCATTACTTTTTAACGGACTTTTTGGTAATATATCAACCAACCCATATTGGTCAATTTTCCATTCCGGAATCCGTTTCCCGGTAGCTTTAATTTCAATTGGTGCATTACTGTTTGTAAATGGATTATTATCTTTTGGCCATTGCTTTTTAATAACTGAAAACGATTTGGCAATGTTATTTTTATCTACAACTAAACCATAATTCCAATCAGTTTTTGGGTGGATTTCAAACGATGGCCATTTTTGTGGATCAGCACCTTTTTGCCATCTAGAATCTCCAATAGCAGTTTCTTTACTATCTTTTTGGATATATTCTTCATCTATCTTTAAAGAATAAGTAAGCGGACCATAATTTATACTTATGCTATTTTTATTTTTCTCCCATTCACGTAATTTTAAATCCATAGGTAATTGTAAGCTTATTTTATCTCCGTTTTTCCACAAATTTTCCAGTTTGATGTATGAACCTGCTTTTGCATCAACACTAACGATTTTCCCATTTACCTTAACTATCGGATTAGCACACCACGCAGGAACACGTAAATACAATGGAAATGAAATCGACTTTGCCGTTGCAATATCCAGGTTAACCATATCTTCGAAAGGATATTTTGTTTTTTGATTTAAGGTAACATTGGCACCATTTCCAACTTTAATGTTAACTGAAGATTCTGCATATAATTGGGCTGCAACGCCATTATCTGGTGTAGCCATCCAAGTATTTTCTGCATGATAAACCCAACCAGCAGCGTGGTTATGTTGGCAGCAGCGACTGCTGAAAGGATTCATCATTAAAAAAGGACCAGTATTGTCGATGCCCGGATGATGGTTTTTTGCATCACTGATAACCATATTTGGAGCAGTAAGATAACGTAAGGCTTTATAATCTGGTGTGAAAGCAGCAGAAAAAGTATTAAAAGCAACATCTTCACAATTTTCTGCCCAATATATATCACCAGTCATGGCAAGCATCATCTGGTCAGAAGTCATTTGTTCTACCAAACCACAAGTCTCAACGGCTTGTCTTGGGTCATCATAGCCTTTTCTGGAGTTTTCATCACCACCAAACATACCACCAGGAACCTGCCCGTAAATTTCTCTTATAAGTTTTTGATTATTGTAACTTGCTTCTAAATCAGATTTATTATGACTTTGTAAATAGTAAGTTGCTGGTTCGCGAAAACATTGTGCAATGTTAACATTATGCCAGTTTGGTAAATTGTTTGCTTGCCTCCAGTTAGATGTATTTTTGTCGATTTTAGTTGCCAAATCAAGCAAAAATTTATCACCTGTTTTATTGTATAACCAATAAATGCTGATGATGTTATCACCGCCACGGCTTTTCTCCCAATAATCTTCCAATAATTTATCATCAGGAATTGATAACTGCCACTTAAAATATTTAGTCATCATGGTAATTACCCTTTTATCTCCGCTATACTCGTAATAAGATTGCAAACACCAAAGCATAGGCATATTTGTCCATAAGTCTCTCTTACCTTCACCTTTTTCTACTAGCGGACCAAAATCTCCATTTTCTCTCTGGTTATCTATTGCTGCATTTAGCCAAAATTTTGCTTCAGAAATCATTTTAGAATCATTTAGCATGTAGCCAATATTTGCATATCCTTTTAACCAATACGGCAATTCTTCCCATCCATATTTACCTTTACCATCTTTATGCAGCCAAGCGTTGTCTTCCTTTGATAACCAAATGCTAATTTCACCCAAGTTTCCGGTTAAGCCATTTTTTTGAAGATTTAAAGCATTTTTAAGCCAACCGCCAGGTTTAATCGTTCCAACTGGTAATTTAATAAAATGATTTTTTAATAATGGTGCTCTATTATTCTGATAAAAACTATTATCTAAATTATTGTTGGTGTTTGTAACAACAGTAGCTTTTAAGCTTTGCGCATTTAGTTTATCGTTATTCAAAACTCCAAAAATTAATACAATAAATAGGAAAGATTTGTGGCTCATAAAATCGATTTAGTTAATGGTTAATTGAAATAAAATTAATTTATTATTTAGTAAAGTCATTAATTATTTATAAAATGTTACAAGATAAATTTTAAACAAATAATTTAAATTATTCGTAATTTTCGTCACCTTTCACACTAACCGAAATTGCTATGTACATTCCTAAAAGAATAATTTTAATTTTAACACTCTTTTTTATAAGTCAAAAATCAATGGGACAAACCGAACAGAAGCAAGCACCTGCAGTACTAAACCATATAGCAATTTATGTAGCTGATTTAAAATCTGCTAGCGACTTTTACGAGAGTCTATTTAATTTACCAATAATTCCCGAACCATTTAAAGATGGTAAGCATACGTGGTTCAGTTTAGGAAACGCCGGTCATTTGCATATTATTCAAGGAGATGATAGCAAAGCCACCTTCAATAAAAATAACCACTTATGTTTTAGTGTATCATCGATTGATGATTTCATTCAAAAACTTAATAAAAAAGGTATAAAATTTGAAGATTGGGCAGGCAAGGTTGGGGCAATAAACTTTCGTGTTGATGGTGTTAAGCAAATTTATTTTAAGGATTTAGATAATCATTGGTTAGAAGTGAACGATGCAAAGGATTAAAGCCTGATAAATACCTGTTTATTCAAATAAACTGCTTGTAAAGCAAGATTTAATTCTAATTATTAATTTGGACAGTAACTACAATTGTCTACAAAACTCTAAAATGCATAACGATATATTTTGCCAAATTGGCGATACCTCAAGAGATATTTATTTTATTTTCAACTATCAAACAAAGGAATTTGATTATGTAGGGCAGGCTTTTGAACCTATTTTCGGAATAGAGACAAATCTGGTAAAAGTTGCTCCACTTAAATTATTGGATTTTATTCATCCCGAAGACAAAAACCTTGTTTTAGAGTTTTACAGAGAGTGTTCAGAAGAAGCAGTAAATCGAAAATATGAATTTAGAATTATTGATGCGGAAGAGACAATTAAATATTTGCGTGTTAGTACTTATCCAATTAAACACGATGGAAAACTTTCATTAATAGCCGGTATTGCTGAAGATGTTAGTGTAGCTAAACACAATAACTTTCACATAGAGAAAATTAATGCTCGAAAAAATACGACACTTGAAATTGTCTCCCACGATTTAAAAGAGCCTATGGCTATGATAAGTCTTGCAGTATCTGATTTGCTAAAGGATAAGCTTTTTGAAGGACAGGAAAGAATTTTGGCATCGCTTACATTTATAAAAGATATGTGCGAGCGAAATATTTTGCTTATACGGAATTTAATTAACCATGAATTTTTGAGTTCTTCGGAAATAGAAATTAGAAAGGAGCGAACGGATATTGTGCATGAAATAAAGGAGGTTATAGGATTCTATAAAATGTCAGAAGCGAATTTATTTAGGAATTTTCATTTTACTAGTTACGAAGAAAAAATATATGCATTTACAGATAGTATGAAGTTAATGCAGGTCATTAATAATTTGATATCTAATTCGATTAAGTTTACCAAGGTTAATGGTTCAATCAGTATTAATATTGAAGATAGAGGTGAACGTATAATTATAAGTGTGAGTGATGACGGAATAGGTATACCAAAACATTTACAGCCTTATATTTTCGATAGATTTAGCATCGCCATGCGAGATGGTTTAAAAGGGGAGGATTCTTGGGGGCTAGGAATGGCAATTGCAAAGGTAATTGTAAATCTTCATAATGGTAGAATTTGGCTAGAAAGTGTTGAAAATGTTGGCTCGAAATTTTTTATCGAAATCCCAAAATAATTAATTATTTATTCATTATCGTTTGTGTTTTATTCATTAGAAATAGCCGGAGTTTATTCACTTTATTCATACAGATTAAAGTTTTAACATTTTATCTAATTTGGGGTTAATCATATAAAGCTTATCAGGATTGGAAGCAATGATTAATTTAGAGGATTGCAGGTTATGTTAAAGTAGCCTGCAATTTTTTATCGTTAAAAATACTTCTAATTAGTCATTTGCAAAGTTTCTGATATTTAAAATCTAAAATATCATGATAGAAGTTAATCAAAACACATCTTCGCAACAATTGGATACTATCCAAGAAGGAGATCAGATTTGCTATAAGCATGGCAAATTTGGATTAGTAGAAAAAATACAAATCATACTTTCAAAAGGAAGGAAGAAATATTTTTATAAGTTGAAAAACGATAGAACAATTTTTGTGATGAGATAGCATGGTTTTAGCAAAGAAAAAGCCTCGAAAATTTTCGAGGCTTTTTCTTTTTAGTGGTTCTATTTGTTTTATTGTTATGAGGTGCCTGCCCTACACGGATATCCCGCTCACAGGACTTATTTTCTGCTTATTTGTTGATAACAAGTTAGCGAATGAAAGGTTTCGTTTTACAAAATAATTATAAACAAAAGCTGAAAAATGTTAATAACTCCGCAGACAGAAAATACTAAAATTGTTTAAATCAAGTTATCAAAATATGGGTCCTTATAATCCTTAACAACTTTCAAAACATTTGGGTATTTATCAAAATCCTCAGCATTATGTGCAGTACTTAAAACAATGCATTTCATGCCTGCATTTAGTGCAGCTTCAACGCCTTTAGGTGCATCCTCAAAAACGAGGCAATCTGCAGCATTTATATGCAGTAATTCAGCACATTTTAAAAATGTTTCAGGGTGTGGCTTACTTTCCGCAACGTCGTTAGCACTAACAATTGCCTTAATATAATTTCTAATATTCAAACCATCTAATACAAAATCAATATTAAAAGGAATAGCGGCAGAGCCAATGGCCATTGGTAAACCAGCAGATTTTGCCTTATTTAATAATTCAGTTAAGCCATTAATAAGTTTTAGTTCATTTAAATAATCTTTTTGATAAATTGTCTCCTTTTTAATTGAGATATCATCCATTTGCTGGTGCGTAAAATAGCCTTGGCCAAAAACACGTTGTAAAAGTTCATCGTTTTTACCATACATCTGGAGTTTAACATCGGCATAAGATATATTTGCATTTAAATCATCATTTAAAACTGTGTGCCATGCTTTGTTATGATATTCCATATCATCTATCATGGTGCCGTTTAAATCGAAAAGCAAAGCTTTGGGGCTAAAAATCATTTTTAAGGAATTAAGTGCTAAAGATAAAAAAATACATAAATGCTCAGAATGTAAATTTAAACTATTAGATTAGTTATAAAATAAATTATCTACTCATGAGGTACTTAAGTTTAATTGTTCCGCTGTTTATTGTAATTTTTATTGTTTTATGGCGCTACAATAAAACAGAAAGTAAGGTGAATAGGGTTGATGAAGAGGGGAACTTTAAAAATTTTGGTATCCAGTGGGCGGATAGTTTAATGCAACGTTTACCTGCAAATTTGGATACCTCAATTATTGTAAGTGATGCAAACGAAAAACCTCTACAGTTTTACCAATATATTAAACCTGTGTTTAATGGCGAGGCGACAATTTATTTAGAAAACGGGAGATGGAGATTGCAACGATTTACAAAAATTGCTCTAGATTCATTAGAAAGAGATGATTTTGCAATTGCTCGTGCCGATAGATATTCAGCTTACAGAAATCCAGATTCATCAACTACTTATCAGCAAAAATTTATAAACATTGCCAATAGATTAAATATGGCAGATTATATTTTAGTAATTAAGCATCAACGCAAAATGTATGTTAAAAGGAAAGGTATTAATATATTGGAATTTGATATTAACTTAGGTGGGAAACCTGTAGGCAATAAACAATATGAAGGTGATCGCAAAACGCCGGAGGGCATATACCATCTTGACGTTAAGTTTAATAGAACAGATAAATTTTATAAGAGTTTTATGATCTCATATCCCAATTCGGTAGATAAAGAAAGAGCAGCGAGAAAAGGAGTTAAGCCAGGCTCAGGAATTTTGATACATGGCACAAGCCTAAACCGAAGAAATGCAAAAGATTGGACAAATGGTTGTATTGCATTAAAAAACAAAGAAATGGATTCGCTTTTTAACCATGTTTTGGATGGAACAAAAATAGAAATTAGAAAATAGCGGTTTATGCTCCCGCTATTTCCTTGGTATATGTTTTAAGGTATTTTTTTAACATCTCTCTTGCTACAAATATCCTGGTTTTTACTGTCCCTAATGGAATCTGAAGCATATCCGCAATTTCGTGGTATTTATAACCTTCAAAATATTTTATAAATGGAGTATGATAAGCTTCCGGAAGAGAAGCCAGAGCTTTATTTATATCGCCAACAACAAATTTTCCAACAGCATCATTCTTGGTTGAGCTATGCATTAAACTCGATGATGAAATTTCATCGGTCTGTGTTATCAATGTTCTGGTTTTAGAAATTCTTCTGTAATTATTGATGAATGTATTGCGCATAATTACAAATAACCATCCTTTAATATTAGTACCCTCCTGGAAATTGTTATAAAATCTAATTGCCTTTAGTAACGTATCTTGAACAAGGTCATTAGCATCTTCAACATCATTGGTAAATTTTAATGCATGTAATCTTAAAGAAACTGCATGAGCATTAATAATGTGGTTAAACTCAAGTGTTGTCATAATATTCGGTTTTAGGTATTTAGCTTAATGTTGACAAAACGTATACCACATAAAGTATTTAAATTTGACCTAAAAACCAGTAAAGTCTAAATATTGGCTCTAATATGTTAAATAGCTATCTAAAAAAAATTACTTCAAATTTATTAGGTATTTATACTTAGTTTTTTGGGTATTTAAACATGTATTAGCTTTTTTTAGATAAAGTGCTAATTAATGATAATTGGATATTTTTGCAGTCAGGATAGTTACTAATTACTAGAACTGAACGATTTTACTAATCTTTCTAATCAGTTTTTTGAATCATAATAATATTAATGAATCCAGAAAAAATAAGTACAGAAAACAAATGGTTGCAATTTGGCGGTTTTTCGCCTTTGATAACAATTTTTAAGGCTTTTCATCCATTAAATGAAGAGATTGAGAAAATTATTAATGATGAAACTTTTCCCGTAGTTTTTAAGAAGAATAAATTCATATCATCACCACTACATAAAAACAAATATATTTTTTTAATACTCGAAGGTACTGTACGTGGGTTTATGAAACACGGAAATAAGGAAATTACCACATGGATTTCAAAAGAAAATGAATTGGTAGGTACGATTAGAAATCTTTGGGAAGATGAAGCCACAGAGGAATACATCCAAGCAATAGAACCAATTTTAGCAATTGCAATACCGCATACAATGTCTAAAGAACTTTATGAGAAATTTCCGATAGCAAATTACGTGGGTAGAAAAATGACTGAAATGTACTATGCACAGGCATTTGAACGTGGTTATTTAATTAGATTACAATCTGCTGAACGCAGGTATAAACGTTTTTTGAAATCTTATCCTGCTTTGATAGATCGTGTTCCATTAAAGTTTATCGCATCATTTTTAGGCATGAGATTAGAAACTTTATCAAGAATTAGAGCGAAAATTAATGCTTAATTAACTTTGGTAGGGCTTTTTTTAAAGTAAAAATAACACAATGGGAATAAACAGATTAAACCCAATAGAATACCTCCAATTGTATCAGTAAACCAATGTGCGCCAAGATAAATTCTCGAAGGAGCAATCATCAGAATTAAAAAAATCGATATACAGGTCAAGAAATTTCGAAGGCTATTTGGAATGGTTTTAAGTCTTTGCATGAGTACAATCAAAAATCCAAAGAAAAGTACATAAGATAAAACATGGCCGCTTGGATAGCTTTGAAAGCGGTTAACTTCTACTAAGCGCACATAAAAGCTGGTTGGTCTTGGTCTGTTAATAATGTTTTTTATGCCGAGAATTACCAAGCCTGAAAACAAAGTAAGCGCAATAAAATAACTCTCTCTTTTATATTTTTTTAAAAAAAATATGGCTGCAACTACTAAAACAGAAAGCAGAGACCAAGGTAATTCTCCAAAAACACTTATTGCCAACATCACTCTATCTAGCCAAACCGATTGATATTTCTGTACAGCCAACGAAACATTAATATCAAATGGTAAAATTGGATGTTTGGCGATGAAGAAACTTAAAAAAGCAAAGCTTAAGATTAAAATAAATAGTATTGTAATTAGAAGTTTCTGTTTTTTAATCATGGTAAATATTTATACAAGCTTCAAAACTATAAAAATTATTTACAAAGCATTTCCATGTATCAAGAATCTTATTTTATTAATGTTTATAATGTAAAAAACACTTTCTATCAAGGATTTTAAACTGTTGGTATATGCTACTTTGTTTTGTCATATTGTTTAATAATCTTCGAATAGATTATAGGAAATCTACGGCTTAAACAGTCGGCACTGCTACCTCTTTGTCGACTGTAAAAGCAGCCAAAAAACCCGCCTCTAAAATTCACATTCTCAATACTTTATTAGGCACGAGCATAAATTTTTTATTTATTGCTCTGTTTAAAATTTTTACATAAATCGAAAATGAAATATTAAAAACAATTAATGTAAACTGTTGTATCTAAATTAGATATACTATTTTTATAATAAAAAGCGCTTATTTACGCATACCTAAACATTAATGTATTATGATTTATCAAAGCAAAGTAAGGCTCGAAATGAACGATTCTCTTACAAAAAAAGTTATCGAATTACATGACAAAGGATACGATTGCGATTTCCTTTTGATTGGTGATGCATTTATATTATGTATGCAAACCAATAGAAAATATCCTGTTAATGATGTAACCGTAAATGTTGTTAAAAGAGCTTACGATGATTTTTCTCATTCATATAAACATATCCACACGATAGAAACAAGTAGTGGCGAGAAAGGTGTTTTATTAGCAGATTCTGTTTTTAATTAGTAACTATTTTACAACAATCTGCTTTGGTTCTGTTACAACGATTTGAAATTTACCTTTAAATTCAGTAATAATTCCTGTAACACAAATATTGTTACCTAAGTACATGCTAGCGGGTTCTGAAGAAAATTTAGAAATATCTTCTTTATTTATGGCAAGGGTTAAGAGTTCTTTTGGGTAAGCTCCGCCTAAATTTACCAAACTTATTTTATCTAAAGCCTTTGTACTATAAACAGAATCGCAGATTGTAACCGTTTTGCCCACGTATTGTGATGCATCTTTAGCTAAAATTAATGTCTGGCTTTTAGCTAAATAACTTAAAGAAGTTAATACTAGCACGATTAATAACTTTTTCATAGGATTTACTTTAAGGGTGATCTGTTTTACAAAGATACAATGCTTTCAATTATAACCAATACTGTATTTTTTTGTTGAACAATAATTTTACCTTATTCTTTAAATCATTTTCATGCTTTTTAAAACATTAATTTATATTTAAGAAATAATATTAACAAGCATATTTAATGAAAACCATAACAACTATTGCTATCTCTGGTATCGCAATAACATTTCTAGCTTTACCAACACTTTTTAGCTCAAATTCATTTATTAAAAAAACTAATGGACCAAAGCTAAAAAATGAAAATATTTTAAGGATTGATACTCCAGACCAAGATAGATTTGTAAAAGTTAATTTAGTTCAGGGACAGTTTACCGAGCCAACGGAAATGGCTGTTTTGCCAAATCTGGATATACTTGTGGCACAAAGAAGAGGTGAGCTATTACTTTATAAAAATAAAACAAAAAAACTTTCACAAGTTGCTAAGCTCGATGTTTATTTCAAAACTGGTTTATCTGATGTAAATGCTGAGGAAGGTTTATTGGGTTTAACCATCGACCCAAAATATGCTGTAAATAATTATGTCTACTTATTTTACAGTCCAATAGGTAGTTCTGTAAACCGTTTATCGAGATTTAAAATGGTAAACGATATGTTAAGCATGTCATCGGAAAAAGTAATTTTGGAATTTTATTCTCAAAGAGAGATTTGCTGCCATACTGGTGGTTCATTAGCATTCGGTCCAGACGGTTTATTATACATTTCTACCGGAGATAATTCTACTCCATTCGATGTACCAAACCAAAAATTTGTAAATAAGGGATACGCACCTCTGGATAATAGGGAAGGATTACAACAATACGATGCGAGAAGGTCAGCTGGTAATACAAATGATTTACGTGGAAAAATCCTTAGAATTAAAGTAAATGAAAATGGTAGTTACAGCATACCTGAAGGAAATTTATTTTCAAAAACGGATAAAGGCAGACCAGAAATTTTTGTAATGGGGAATAGAAATCCATATAGAATATCTGTTGATCAAAAAAACGGTTATTTATATTGGGGAGAAGTTGGTCCGGATGCAAATAATGACGATGAACTAAGAGGCCCTAAGGGTTATGATGAAGTAAATCAAGCAAGAAAAGCAGGTAATTTCGGTTGGCCGCTGTTTATCGGAAATAATTATCCATATAAAGCATACGATTTCACAAATGGTAAAAACGGAGAAGCTTTTGATGCTGCAAAGCCGTTAAATAACTCACCAAATAACACGGGTTTAACTAATCTGCCTCCAGCTCAACCAGCCTTCATTTGGTATCCGTATGGAGAATCTAAAGAATTTCCACAAGTTGGTTCTGGCGGAAGAACTGCTATGACTGGTCCTGTTCTATACACTCAAGCCAATTCAGCTTATCCGACATATTATAATGGAAAGTTGATAATCTATGAGTGGGTTAGAGGTTGGGTTAAAGCCGTAACCATGAATGCATCAGGAGATTATTTAAGTATGGAGCCAATAATGTCCAATTTATCGTTTGCAGCACCAATAGATATGGAACAAGGTCCGGATGGAAAAATCTATGTACTAGAATACGGTAAAGGTTGGTTTTCAAAAAATCCAGATGCTGGAATTGTCCGAATCGATTATTTAAAAGGAAATAGGCCACCAGTAGTAAATGCATTAGAAATTGATAAACCTAGTGGATTATTACCTTATAAAATGATTGCAAAGGTTAATGCCCGTGATGCAGATGGCGGAAAATTAACATACATCTGGAACCTTGGAAACGGGCTGAAAAAAACTACTTCAGTTCCTCAAATAGAACATACCTATACAAAAGCAGGTGAATATGCAATTAGCGTTTCTGTTGTAGATAACGCTAATGCAAGTACAAAAAGTAGAACTATTCCTGTATTTGCTGGTAATGAACACCCAAAAGTTGATATTTTAATTGCAGGTAATAAATCATTCTATTTCCCAGAAAAAGCAGTTAATTACCAGGTTTTAGTAACTGATAAAAACGCAACGGTAAATAAAGACAGAATTTTTATTTCGAGCAGTTATACCGAAGGTATAGATTTGGCTGGAGCACAACTTGGTCATCAACAAGTTGCACAAACCATGATTGGGAAATCACTAATGATGAAATCTGATTGTAGCACTTGCCATAAAGTTTCTGAAACATCAATCGGACCTGCGTTTAATAAAATTTCAAGCAAATATCAAAAAGACCCAAAAGCGTCAGAATATCTGGTTTCTAAAGTTATTAGAGGTAGTTCGGGAGTTTGGGGCGAAGTTCCAATGCCTGCCCATGCATCGATGAAAGAAAGTGAAGTTAAACAAATAGTAGAATGGGTTATGAGTTTATCGGCAAAAGATAATGCACCGGCATCTTTACCAAATAAAGGAACCATAACACCACCAAAAACAGTTAATAAAAATAAGCCTGTTTTAACTTTAAAAGCTAGTTACGCAGATTTAGGTGCAAAAGGTTTAAGGCCGTTAAGCACTACAAATACTTTTAATTTAAGAAATAATAATTTAAGCAGTAGCAATTTAAATGAAGTTTCAGGTTTTAACCGTAATGATGATGGTAGCTTAAGTTTGGCTAAATCTGAAGGATGGATTAAGCTGCAAGAAATTGATTTAACGGATGTACAATCGTTCCAAATATTTAAAAATACTGGTGATAATAATGAAGATTACGAAATAGAAATAAGGCTCGATAACGAAAGCGGCAAACTTCTTTCAAAATCTACATTTGGAAAAGGTATTTTTCCAATAAGTACAGTGGTTGATGGAAATTTCCATAATGTTTTTATTCTATTCAAATCAAAAACTGATAACAAAAACAAACTGGATATTAAATCGATAATGCTTAATGCCAAATAATAAAAAAGGCTTTGATATTTATTCAAGGCCTTTTATTTTTACTGAGAATTTTAAAAAGGTCATTATATTGTTGTTATGCAAAATATATTGACTGTTCGTGTGAGGCCATTTGAGGCTAGGTAAACATTGAGTTA
>NZ_JAUFPW010000035.1 GCF_030409415.1 Pedobacter aquatilis
TTTCTCCTCGTCTAGATAACCTAAGATCGTTAAAAAGTTTACTGTAATCTGTTCCAAACATGAAACAAAAATAAAAATAAAGATGTGGGTACACGGTAGGCTGCACCCGGGTTTAGATACTTTCGCTTTTGCAACTATTTAAGTTTTTCTGCAAAATGCCCATTATCCATCGAACATCTTACAGTTCCTTTCACAAAACTCAAGCTAACCATTAAAAGAATGCCCTGCACTCAGGTTTAGATACTTTAGCTTTTGCAACTATTTAAGTTTTCCTCCAAAATGCCCATTATCCATTTAACATCAACCTTCTTACATTTTAATGGCTCTTAACATCTCTCTTTTTCCTGGTGCACCAGGCAATTTTTCAATCTTAAAGTTATTCGCTTTAACCGCTCGCTTGAGTTTTCCGGTAATGGCATATGTAACAAAAGTTCCACCCAATTTTAAAAAGCTGCAAGTGTGTTCGATAATCTCATCGCTCCACATTTCGGGTTGGTGTTGCACAGAAAATGCATCGTAGTAAATTACATCAAATTTATTGTTTGTGTGATATTCTGCCAACTTGGTAAGTGGAATTTCGAGCGTACAAAATGGAGATATTGCGGTTGGTTCTTTTAAAGCATTATTATAATTAGAAATGAAATTCGTCCAAATTTCTTTAGAAACATATTTTGAATAACCCGTTTGCTCAATAACATCTGTGGTTAAAGGAAATGCTTCCAAACTTGTATAATTTAACTTAATGTTATGTTTTACACAATAATCAAGACTTAAAATAAAATTCAAACCTGTTCCAAATCCAACCTCAAAAACAGAAATTTCCGTTTTGCCCGCTGAAGCAAATTTTAATCCCGCTTCGATAAAAACGTGCTTGCTTTCCTGTAATGCACCGTGTTTGCTATGGTAATGCTCGCCAATAGTTTCATTGTATAAAGTGTTCGAACCATCAGCAGTTTGGGTAATAACGTTCATTTCTGTAGCAGGATTTTCGAGATTAAAGGATTTTTAAGATAATGATGCAAAATTACTATTTTCGTATTGTAAAAAAGCTCAATTTTATAAACTTGAGGTTGTGATATTTCGTTTCCACCTTAAACCTTAAACCTTAAACCTTAAACCTTAAACCTTAAAATGGATATAGAATCTTTCAGAGAATATTGTTTAAGTCTGCCGGGCACAACAGAAGGTATGAAATGGGATCATTTATGCTTTATGATTGAGGAAAAAATATTCGTTATTGCAGATATTGATACTGGAAGCAGTTTCTCTATAAAATGCAATCCTGATGAATTTGATGCTTTAACGGCAAGAGATGGTATTGCACAAGCTTATCATTTGGCAAAGCGACAATGGATTCAAATCGAAAATCTCGATGTTTTAAATGATAAAGAACTAAAAGCCAGAGTTGCAGATTCTCGGGCACTGGTGTTGGCAAAACTGCCAAAGAAAACACAAGCTAAATATACTTAAACCTAAATTAAAATCTTCATTGCGAGGTACGAAGCAATATTTTTACAATAAAGCATATCGCGAAGGGATTGCTTCGTGCCTCGCAAGGGTGGCTTAAATCTAAATTTTACTGCTTGCTATCATCTTTCTTAATACCCTTATTTGCATTTATCTCCTTCGATTTCATAATATTGAAACGGTACATTTCTTCGATGCCAACCAATTTTCTGGTGCATTTTTCAATATCTGTTCCGGCTTCCCATAAATATGGCCTGAAACTGTAAGTTTTAGTATCTTCCAAATTTCCAATAAACTGATCCCAACTGCTCCAGCGTAAGCCTTTGTAGAATTTAGATAAGTCGCTATCAAAGCAAAAAATAAGAAATTCGCCATAACCAGCGCCTAAAGGTTGCCACGTTAAACTGTTGGGCTCGAGGTAATACATATTCTTTACATCTTTGCCTAAACCACCGTAATTAATGGCAAAAAAACCTCCAATTGCATCATCGGCGACTAACAGGTAAGGAACATTATCGCCGTATTCTTTTATCGTCTTTCCTTTATTCCATTCGGCAATATCTCTTGTTAAACGCTCGCTACCCGAACCTAGAATTCTTATCCAACCGTTATCAACCATAATGCCGCCAGTATTGTAAATTACAGAACCAAGTGTAGCATAAGTTGTCATTTGTGCATTATATAAAACCTGATTTGCTTTCGCTGTATCGACAGCTAAAACCTCAACTTTATTTTTCGCAGCATCTATCCATTTTTGAACCAAAGGCCAGGCTGGGTCTGTTTTATTAATAAGCTTATCAAGACTAATCAATTGATTTTGTGCCGAAGCCGTTAAGGAAAATAGAAATAAACTGAGTATAAATAATGTGTTTTGGAGGCTTTTCATGCAAAGGTTTTATGTTATTCAAAGATAGAATGATAATTAAGAATAGAAAATGATTCGATTTGTTTTCACGCAAAAAAAAAAGTCCCGATTTCTCGGGACTTTTTTAGGTTTGATATTCCTCTCTGGGATGAAAATCATTACTATATATTAAAGTTACGAATTATAAATCCTTAACTCCAAATTACCACATTCTTATTCTGTCTTCTGGTTTTTTGTATAATTTATCACCAGGTTTTACATCGAAAGCAGTGTACCATGCATCCATATTTACCGGCGCACCAATTGTACGGTACGGACCTGGTGAATGTGGATCAGTTTTAATTAACTGTGCTGCGCTTTCTGGTAAAATATTGCCTCTCCAAACTTGTGCCCAAGCTAAGAAGAAACGTTGGTCGGGAGTAAATCCATCTATTTTCTCATTGCTTTGCCCTTGTCTAGTCATTTTAAAAGCTGTATAAGCTGCGTTTAATCCACCTAAATCACCAATGTTTTCGCCCATTGTTAATTTACCTATAACATGAACTGTATCTAAAACTGTATAAGCATCATATTGCTCACCTAGTGCTTTGGTTTTCTCTTCAAACTTTTTGCGGTCTTCTGCCGTCCACCAGTTTTTTAAGTTACCTTTTGCATCGTACTGACTTCCGCTATCATCAAAACCATGACTCATCTCATGGCCAATAACAGCACCAATTCCACCATAATTTAAGGCATCATCAGCATTTGGGTCAAAGAATGGGAATTGTAAAATTCCGGCAGGGAAAGTAATTGAATTCATTGTTGGGCTGTAAGAAGCATTTACAGTCGGAGGCGTCATGCCAAAACGTGTACGATCTACAGGTTTGCCTAATCTACCAACATTTTCGTTGTAACCCCAAATACTTGCATTACGTAAGTTTTGGAAATATGTAGCTTTATTGATGTTTAAACCAGTATAAGTTTCCCACTTTGTGGTGTAACCAACTTTTGGTTCAAATGCAGCAAGTTTTTCAAGCGCTTTTGTTTTAGTTTCAGCACTCATCCATTCTAAGCCCTTAATTCTGATTTCGAAAGCCTTGCGTAAATTTACAATCATGGCATCCATACGAGCTTTAGCCTCTGGCTTAAAATATTTAGCTACATAAAGCTGACCTAATAATTCGCCAATTGTGCCATCAGTTAAAGATGACATGCGTTGCCAACGTGGTGTTTGAACTTTCTGGCCAGTTTGTGCCTGAGTGAAAGCGAAACTAGCCTTAACAAACGGCGAACTCAAACTTCCGGCAGAGCTTTTTAAAACATTCCATTCTAAATAGGTTTTCCAATCAGCAACAGAAACTGATTTTAGCATTCCGTCAACACTTGCCATAAACTTAGGCGAAGAAACCAAAACGGTATCTTGCCCTTTAATGTTGAATTTAGGTAAATAAGTTGCCCAGTTAATGCCTGGCGTTTTCTTACTTAAATCAGCAACGGTAAGCTTATTGTAAGTTGCATAAGGGTCACGCATTTCTAAACGGCTCATTTGCGCTTCCGCAAATTGCTTTTCAATTTTAAAAACCGTTTCGGCTTTTTGTTTTGCAACTTCAGCAGTGCTACCTGTTAAAGTAAATAAGGTAGTCATATAAGTATTATACGCGTCGCGGATTTTAACGCTACGGGTATCATCTTTCAAATAGTAATCACGATCTGGCAAAGTAGTACCGCCCTGACCAATGTTTACCATGTATTTGTTAACATTTTTACGATCCTGGCCAACGCCGATGCTAAACATAGAGCCACCAATACCGTTTATACGCATATAAGCAGCTTGGTCTAAAACGCCTTGGATATCCTTAATTTGTTTGATTTTTTCTAAGTCAGCCTTAATTGGCGTGTAACCCAATTTTTCGATGGTTACCGTATCCATTGCTGCGGCAAAGAAATCGCCAACGCGACGTTTTACCGAACCAGCAGGAGCGGATTTATCAGCTGCAGCTTCTTCTACAAGAGATTTTACCGCATTGATATTAAAATCCCGAAGTTCGTTAAAAGAGCCCCATCGGGTTTCCTTTGCAGGAACAGGATTGTTTTTTATCCACGTACCACTTGCGTACTGATAGAAATCGTCGCCTGGCTTAACAGATAAATCCATATTTGCAGGGTCGATATATTTTTTTGGTGCTTGTGCATTTGCAGAAAAACCTGCTGCAACTATTCCAAGTGCAGCAAAATATCTTTTTAAATTTTGGTATTTCATTCGTTTAAATAAGTTAGTTATTTGAACGAAATTTATGAAATACAAATTAATACTGAAACAATATATTATAAATATTACTTGTTAAACCAGTAGTAAATTTTTGTTAAGCCAAGTCTTCTTAAGAATTCACTTGGTGAGAAATGGAACTTTAGGGATTTCATCATTCTTAAATCTTAATATAGTATTAACATTTTTTAACATAATTTATTGTGTGGTGTCGAAAAAAATCGTTATTAATAATTATTAAAAATAAGATGCAGTTTATAAGATACTGTCTATGTAGATATACGCATTTCTAAAAGTAATGTCAGTATTTAATTTGTATTTTCAGGTCAGCCATTTTGCAGCAATCTTTGGCTTTTTAAACTTATGGAAGTTAATAAGCATTTTTTAGTGTAAACTTCGTAAGTTTTGCCAAAGTATTTCCGCATCTGTCGGCTTATTATGTTTTAATTGTCCTGCTTTTAGCGCCGCCTAAAGCCGACAAGGCGAAAAAACCGGAAGCCAATTTTTCTTTGGCTGAGGATTTGCAGCGAGGTAGGAAGAAAGAAACAGAAAGCATCTTAAATTGCCTTCAAAAATATATTCTAAATGAGTAACTCCAACGATAAAAAAGATAGCTGTTGCAGTAGCAAGGCGCATGATCATACTCATGGGCACGCACACAGCCACGAAGATGGCGGTGACCATGATCACGATCATGGTGGCGATCCATCTGCACTTAATACCTATACGCCTGCCATTGTAACACTTGTAATGTTGCTTATTGGAGTTGCTTTCGATAATATTTTTGAAATCGAAGCTTTTAAATTAATCAGACCATATTGGTATATTGTTGCGTATTTACCCGTTGGTATCCCGGTTTTAAAAGAAGTATGGGAAACCTTTAAAGCAAAGGAATTCTTTACTGAATTTTCTTTAATGTCAATCGCAACAATTGGCGCATTTGCCATTGGTGAATACCCTGAGGGTGTTACAGTGATGCTTTTTTATACCATCGGTGAGCTTTTTCAGTTGGCAGCCGTAAATCGTGCAAAGAAAAATATTTCAGCTTTGCTTGATGTTAGGGCTGATGTTGCTCATGTGCTACGAAAGGGTAAAGTTGAAAGCATTGATCCAGAAAAGGTAGAAATTGGCGAAACCATACAAATAAAAGTCGGCGAAAAAATTCCACTGGATGGTAAATTGCTATCAGAAAAAAGCAATTTTAATACTTCAGCTTTAACTGGCGAAAGCAAGCCAAAAACCATAAGTAAAGGTGAAAATGTTTTAGCAGGAATGCTGAATGTCGATTCGGTTATCGAAATAAAAGTAACTAAAGTCTTTGCAGATAGTGCATTATCCAGAATTTTAGAAATGGTACAAAACGCTACAACACGCAAGGCAAAAACCGAATTGTTTATCCGCAAGTTTGCGAAAATTTACACACCAATTGTTTTCTTTCTGGCTTTGGCTCTAGTAACCATTCCGATATTGATTTTGGGGAACGATTATAATTTCCAAACCTGGTTGTATCGTGCATTGGTATTTCTGGTTATTTCTTGTCCTTGCGCCTTGGTTATTTCTATCCCTTTGGGTTATTTCGGTGGTATTGGGGCTGCATCAGCAAACGGTATATTATTTAAAGGTTCTAACTTTTTAGATTTAATTACAAAACTAAATACCGTTGTAATGGACAAAACTGGAACGCTAACCAAGGGTGTTTTTAAAGTTCAAAAGGTAGAAAGTAATATAAACGAGCAAGAGTTTCTGAGCTATCTGGCAGCAGTTGAAGTAAAATCTACCCATCCAATTGCAAAAGCTATCGTAGAATATTATGGAGAAAATGAAATTCATCAGGCAGAAAATATAAAAGAGATTGCCGGTATGGGCTTGCAAGGCAGCGTCAACGGCAAAGATATACTAGCCGGAAATACGAAACTGCTTGATAAATTTAACATTACTTACGATGATAAAATTAACGATTTTGAGGAAAGTATTGTTGTAGCTGCGCTTGATGGAAAATATATCGGTCATACCTTAATTGCTGATGAGATTAAAGAAGATGCTGCCGAAGCCGTTCAAAAACTACATACCATAGGCATTAAACAGGTGGTAATGCTTAGCGGCGATAAAACTTCTATCGTTAAAAAAGTTGCGGGTATTTTGGGTATCGATTCATTTTATGGCGATTTGTTGCCTGAAGATAAAGTGAATAAGCTGGAAGAAATTAAACAGAATAAGCAAAATGTTGTGGCTTTTGTAGGCGATGGAATTAATGATACTCCAGTTTTAGCCATTAGCGATATTGGCATTGCGATGGGTGCAATGGGTAGTGATGCCGCTATCGAAACTGCCGACGTGGTCATCCAAACCGACCAACCTTCTAAAATTGTTACGGCAATTAAAATTGGTAAGGCTACAAAACAAGTGGTTATTCAAAATATAGTTTTGGCATTTTCTGTAAAGGCTTTGGTTTTAATTTTAGGTGCAGGTGGCGTAGCAACCATGTGGGAAGCCGTTTTTGCTGATGTTGGCGTAGCATTGCTGGCAATTTTAAACGCGGTTAGAATTCAAAAAATGAAATTTTAGACTGTAGATGCTAAACTTTTCACTTTAAACTTTTTAACACAAAGCCATAAATTTTTGCTTTCTGCTTTGGTCTTTAGTCTTTCAGCTTTAGTCTTACCTTTCAGCTTAAAAAGCCTATCTTTGTGCGCTATGGCAAAATCGTTCGAAGAATTTAAGTTAAACAGGCAAATTTTAAATGCAGTTGCCGATGCAGGTTATACCGTTGCCACGCCTATACAGGAAAAAGCAATTGCCCCGGTATTATCCGGGCAAGATATTTTTGGTATAGCAGAAACCGGAACGGGTAAAACTGCAGCCTTTGTTTTGCCAATTTTAATGCAGCTAAAATATGCTCAAGGTGAAAACCCAAGGGCTTTAATTTTATCGCCAACACGCGAATTGGCGATGCAAATTGCTGAGCAAGTAAAATTATTTTCGGTTTATACAGATTTACGCTCGCTGGTTATTTTCGGGGGCATTGGTCCGAAAACACAAAAAGAACAGATTGCGAAAGGTATTGATATTTTAATTGCTACACCTGGAAGATTTCTGGATTTATATTTAACTGGTGACATCAATACCCAAAGTTTAAAATTTTTGGTGCTTGATGAAGCCGATAAAATGATGGATATGGGTTTTATTGGCTCAATCCATAGGATTTTGGAAATTGTACCGCGTAAACGTCAGAACTTGCTTTTCTCGGCCACTATGAGCGATTTGGTACAGAAAATTGCGGGTGATTTCTTGAATAATCCACTTGTAATAGAAACTTCGACACAGGCTACACCAGCCGCAAATGTTACGCAGGCATTATATTACGTTCCAAATTTTAAGACTAAAATTAATTTATTGCAGCACTTATTAAAGAATGATGAAGCATTTACCCGCTTAATTATATTCTGTAAAACAAAAACTGTGGCTGATAATATTTTCAGTTTTATTGAGCGTAGATATGGTGCAGAAAATGTTCGGGTAATACATGCTAACAAAGGTCAAAACACCCGCATCAACTCAATAAATAGTTTTAAAGAAGGAAATATTCGTGTTTTAGTTGCAACCGACGTGGCAAGTAGGGGTATTGATGTGAGCGATGTAAGTCATGTAATTAATTTCGATGTTCCAATTATTATTGAAGATTATGTACACAGAATTGGCCGTACAGGTAGGGCTTTTGCCAAAGGCGATGCCATTACCTTTGCAACCGATGCGGAGAAATATTACATCCGCAAGATTGAAAAGTTAATTCGCCAATATATTCCTGTTGCCGAAATCCCGGAAGGTGTTTATATAGATGAAACGCCATACGAAGAACGCCAGCACATTGCCCGCGAAATTGATATGCAAAAACGTAAGGAAGACCCCGATTTTAAAGGCGCTTTCCACGAAAAGAAAAATGCAAAAGTTATAGAGCAAAGAGAAAGAGATAAAGCGAAAGCTAAGGCTGGAAAAACAGTTAAGAGTTTCAAGAAAGGTAAACGTTTCGATAAGAAAAAGTAACAATGAAGCTTAGAGTTACGCCATTAAATATCATCAGTGCAGTAAGCTTAGGTTTAGTAGTTGTAAATATATTCAGCTCGAAAAGCGATGCACCAAAGCAAATCGATATGAGCGGTTTCTACCTACTTATATTAGCATGTTTGATTTTGGTTACGTTTATTACTGATTTGGTATTTCGTTTTACCTTAAAAGATTTAAAGAAAATCTGGATTGTAGAATCGATTTTTATTGTTATTACCGTAATCTTGATGGTAATTTTACAAAAAGTAATGTAAAGCAAAGGTTAAGTATTTATTTAAATCTGCATCTTTGCAACCGTAAAAAAATAAAATGAAAACAGCAGAAATAAAATTAACAGTTGAGTTAGACGAAGGAAATAATCCGGATAATATCCTTTGGGAAAGTACAGATTCTGGTAATGCGGATAAAGTACCAGCAAAAGCTATGTTTTTATCGGTTTGGGATCACAACTATAAAAATACGCTAAAAATAGATCTTTGGACAAAAGATATGCCTGTTGACGAAATGAAACGTTTCTTTTACGAAACTTTGCAAACCATGGGCGATAGCTTTTTAAAGGCTACTAACGAAACTTTAATAGTAGAAGATTTACGTGATTACTGTGCGCATTTTGCAGAGAAAATGGGTATTGTTGAGGGGCAGTAAATTAGTCATTAGTCATTAGTCATTAGTCATTACAAAATACCAAACAATTTAGATGATTTTTTCTTTACTCTAAACAACTAAACAACTAAACAACTAAACAACTAAACAACTAAACAACTAAAAATCCAAAAAACTAATATGTTAATTCTAAATAAACTTAGAGCTTATATAGGTATACTTTTATGTATTATCGCAAGTTTTTCACCTATACTGAAAGTACCCATTAAGGGAAATTGGAATCTATATCAGGCAGATGCTAAGTTGTTCATTATTACTTATGCAATACTTGCAATAGCAGTACTTTTTCTTTTTATTAGAAAAGCTGTGGCATTTAGATTTATAAGTTTTGTGATGGCAATTTGGTACGTATTGGCGGTTATTGCTGTTTATTTTACCGTAAATAATTATACAGAATTTGGCTTCGCAAATAAATTAATTGGCAAAGTAGTTCATTTCCAATGGGGATGGATTGTGTTTTTGGTTGGCATTTTATTTATGCTCTTCAGCACTAAACGTGGAGAGAAAATTACTACGCAAAGTACTAGCCTTTAAACTGCGAAGTAAGCTTAGCAACTTCATATCCTTTTGCTTTACAACGGGCAACTATTTCATCATGGGTTTTCTTCGGCATGGTTTGCGTGCGACTCATGATGAATAGAAATTTATGGTCGGGGTGACCAACAACAACGTAAGAATAGTCTTCGGCCAGTTCAATAATCCAGTAATCTACTTTAATTGGCCAAACAAATTGCGCTTGTAATTCACCATTATTTCCATCTTCTGATGGAAACATTTTCGAGTTTCTGGAATAAACCTTTTCATCATTAGGTTTTTTATAGGTGGTTAATACATTGTAGAAACCATCTTTATTTAAAGTGTATTTTGTTGTGGTTTCCCTGCTCCCTTTATCAAAAATTGTAGGTATAGAATATAGAGAATACCAAGTGCCAGCGTATTTTTTTAAATCGAGTTTAGTGACCGGTGTGTTTTTATCAACCGAAAAAAAACTAAAAATAATTAATATTGCAGTGCAAATCGCTTTCATAACATCGTGGGTTTGATGTTATTTACGAATTTCAGCAAAACATGGTTTCAATAAATTTAATCAGTCACGAAATAATCATTTGCCCCATCCTCTAAAGGTATATAAATTCTTTCCCATTCCTCACCATCTTCAATTTCCCATGTATGGCCAATTCCCTTAGTATCATCAGCAATTAAAATGATGCCTGGCTCAATGATAAAAGTTGCTCCATTTGTTACAGAAAATTTGAGTTTACCTTTTAATGTAATTACATATTGTTTACGCGGAGCAGGATGTATACTGTGTTGAAGAAAAGTATCTGTTTTAGCGAAAAAGTATCCTGCGCTTATATTTTGCTTAACGGGAATTTTTCCAACTTCAAAAGTACATTCATCATTTTCTATATTGATTAAACGTATTGCTTTCAAATGATTTTTGGTTTCGGCTTTGTCTGGTGTCATATTCAAAAGATATAATTAAAATTTAAGTTCTGTTTGACCTTGCTGAGCTATTTCCCGCTCATGCTGCAATAACCATTGTTTCCGCCATAAGCCACCAGCATAACCAACCAGTTTACCATTACTACCAATAACCCTATGGCAGGGCACTACAATGGCTATGTTGTTTTTGCCGTTCGCGGCAGCTATCGCCCGAATGGCTAAAGGTTGATGTGCCGAAAATTTAGCGTAAGATGTGGTTATTCCGTAAGGAATAGCCATTAAATTCTGCCAAACTTCTTGCTGGAAATCCGTTCCTTTTTGTTTAATAGGGAAATCAAAAACCTTCAATTCACCTTTAAAATAGTCCTCCAATTGAGATGCTACACGTTTGGTTAATTCACTTTCTGTCAGTTCATCACTTACTTTATTAGAAAAAGTAACTTCTACAATGAAATCTTCATCAGCTAGAATGGTAATTTTTCCGATAGGGGATTCTATTGTAGATGCGTAATTCATATTTTTTTTGCCATGGAATCACAGAATTCACAGAAAAGGCAGCAAATTTTTAGTAATTATAAGAAGCTGGGTAACACTATTTCAATTGAAAATTTTTTCCTTGTATTCTGTGTTTCCGTGGCATCAATAATTTAAAACAAAATTACAACAAACCTACAATTTACACTCGCATTATTTATCAATAAAAGTATCTTTGCGGTTATGCAACTGGCCAAAGAGGTTAAATATTTAATCCACAAGGAAGTACTGTTAGAGTGGCGTTCCAAATATACCATTAACGGTGTATTGCTGTATGTGGTTTCTACAATATTTACATGTTATTTATCTTTCGTAAGCCTTGGTGATAAGTTAACCTGGAATGCTTTATTCTGGATAATTATGCTTTTTGCATCTATCAATGGTGTTTCTAAAAGTTTTCTTCAAGAAACAAAGGGCCAACAATTATACAGTTACGTTTTGGCTAGTCCGGCTGCGGTTTTAATATCAAAAACCATTTATAATACACTTTTGATGTTGGTTTTAACCACCATTGCTTTAGGTTTTTACACATTGGTTTTCGATTCATTTACACCTCCGGATTTGTTGCTTTATTATGTGGCGGTTGTAATGGGCAGCACCAGTTTTTCAACGGTTTTTACAATGGTTTCGGCCATTGCAAGTAAAGCCGGTAACGGCGGAATGCTGATGGCAATTTTGAGCTTTCCAATTATTATACCTGTACTTATACTTTTAATAAAATTGGCTAAAAACGCTGTTGATGGCTTGCCATGGGAAAATAGTTACGATGAAATTGGTATGTTGTTTTTGGTAAATGTATTAACTGTAGCAACCTCATTATTACTATTTCCTTACCTTTGGAGGGATTAATTATAGAATTAGTGAAGGATTGAATTAGAGAATTAGTGAATGGTCGATTGATTGTATGATAGAATTAGTAAATGATTGACTGATAGAATAGGGCAGAAATACTCACTCATTCTATAATTCACTCATTCGAAATTAAAATAATAGAATAGAACAGAAGCATTCAATCATTCAAAACTCACTCATTCAAAATTAAATTAACATATGAATAAAACTTGGTGGAAAATTTTAGGTTCGGTTTTGGTAATTTATACTGCAATTGCAGGTTTGTTATTGGGCGTTCCGCGTTTGCCTATTTTAAATGAGTCGATTAGGAATCTTTATTTCCACGTTCCCATGTGGTTTGCAATGATTGTATTGTTCTCTATTTCTGTTTTTTACAGTATAAAATCATTAAACTCTAAAAGCGAAATCGATGATTTAAAAGCTGTTGAAAGTGTAAATGCAGGTATTATTTTTGGTCTTTTAGGCTTGGTAACTGGAGCCATCTGGGCGAAATATACTTGGGGGCAATTCTGGAGTTTCGACCCTAAACAAAACTTCGCCGCAATATCGGTTTTACTTTACTTTGCCTATTTAATTCTTCGCAATGCGATAGATGAAGAGCAAAAGAGAGCTAAAATTTCAGCCATTTATAACATATTCGCCTTCCCGATGATGGTGGTTTTACTTTTCGTTTTACCACGTTTAAAAGACTCTTTGCACCCCGGCAACGGTGGTAATCCGGGTTTTAACAGTTACGATTTAGATAGCCGCATGAGAATGGTTTTTTATCCGGCTTGCTTAGGCTGGATTTTAATCGGTTATTGGGTCTACACCATCCTTTTCAGAATCCGTTCTATAGAAAATAAACAACAAGCGAATTAAGAACAAAGATTAAGGGGCAAGGATTAAAGAACAAAGATTAAGGAGTAAGGAATAATGATTTTCCTTCGAATTTTCAACATTTAAACTTTACAACGCTCCAACATTACAACATAAAACTAAAATCAAGATGAAAAAGATACTTTTCTCAATAATATTAATGCTTTTAACTGTACAATTATTCGCACAGGATAATGATGTAGAAATGGCCGATACCTTACGCAGCAACGGCAAAATTTATGTTGTTGTAGCTTGTATTGTGATAATTTTAGTCGGTTTATTGGCTTATCTATTTTCTATCGATAAAAGATTAAAAAAAATCGAAAAAGAAAACACGACTAAAAACTAAGTTTAACGAGTTTAAAGCTGTTATTTGAACCAAAAACGATTGGTGTTGGCTATACACTAAGTATTTTTTCATTTGGATATATGCTCTTTTTTTAGGCAATTTTGCAGCATACTTAATTCATAAAAAATAAATAATGGCTAATCTAGCAGACGAGAACAAGTTCTTTGCAGATGTTTGTAAGAACTTTGACAGTGCGGCTCAATTCACCAATCACCCAGAAGGTTTATTGAACCAGATTAAAGCGTGTAATAGTGTGTATCGTTTCCAATTCCCAATTCGCAGAGGAAACGGTTTTGAGGTTATCGATGCATGGCGTGTAGAACACTCGCATCACATGAGCCCAACCAAAGGTGGTATTCGTTACAGCGAAATGGTTAACGAAGATGAAGTTATGGCGCTTGCAGCCTTAATGACCTACAAATGTGCCATCGTAAACGTTCCATTCGGCGGTGCTAAAGGTGGTATCAAAATCAACACCAAACAATATAGTGTAGCAGAGTTAGAAACGATTACCCGTCGTTACACTACCGAGTTAATTAAAAAGAATTTTATAGGTCCTGGTATTGATGTTCCTGCTCCGGATTACGGTTCGGGCGAACGTGAAATGAGCTGGATTGCCGATACATACATGACGATGAATCCTGGTCAGCTAGATGCATTAGGTTGCGTAACTGGTAAACCAATTGCTTTACACGGTATCCGTGGACGTAAAGAAGCAACTGGTCGTGGTGTGGCTTATGCCGTTCGCGAGTGTGTTGAAGTAGCAGAAGATATGGCTAAAATTGGTTTAAAAGCTGGTTTGGGCGATAAACGTGTAATCGTTCAAGGTTTAGGTAATGTAGGTTATCACTCCGCTAAATTTTTAGCAGAATTTGGTGCTACCATCGTAGGTTTATGCGAGTTTGAAGGTGCTATCTATAATCCAAATGGCTTAAATGTTGATGAGGTTTTTGCTCATCGTAAAAACACTGGTTCAATTTTAGGTTTCCCAGGTGCTACAGATTTTAAAAATTCTATGGAAGGTTTAGAACAAGATTGCGATATCATTGTTCCTGCGGCTTTAGAGAATCAGTTTACTGAACTTAATATTCGTAATATTAAAGCTAAAATCATTGCTGAAGGTGCAAACGGACCAACTACTCCAGAAGCTGAAGCCATCTTCACTGAAATGGGCGGTATCATCATTCCAGATATGTATTGTAACGCTGGTGGTGTTACAGTTTCTTATTTCGAGTGGTTAAAAAACCTTTCTCACGTAGCATTCGGGCGTATGGAAAACCGTTATGCGGCTAATTCAAACGCGAATTTAATTGCAACTTTAGAAAACTTAACGGGTAAGACTATTCTTCCAGAACACCGTTTAATGATTGTTAAGGGTGCATCAGAGATGGAATTGGTAAACTCAGGTTTAGAAGATACCATGATCCATTCATACCACGAAATTCGTGAAACTTTGAAAAACAAGCCGGGTACAGGTACATTAAGAACAGCAGCTTTTGTCAACTCAATCGATAAAATTGCCGTTTCTTACATGAATTTAGGTGTTTGGCCATAATAAGCTGAAAGGCGAAAGCTTAAAATAAAAAATCCTTGCAGATGTACAATTTGCAAGGATTTTTTAGTTTATCGAGACAATTAATGCTCTCATTAAAATATTTTTGTAGGCATATTTTTATTTTGGAAATGATTGCTTCGGTTTTTCATAGGTTAGGGTTGGCCCCGCTCTCGCTACAATCTTTTAAAAACTTCTGTCCTGCTCAGTACATTTGAGGTTGCTGCAATTTTAAAAGTATTTTCGCTAAATCGGGTTTAAGAACAGCAGTCACTTTAGTAAATGGGAAATACCCCACGTTCAGCTAAGCCTAAGTAGAGAATCTTCGTTCTACTCTAATCCGGCCTAATAAATTTTTGGTGATGCATTGTCAAAGCCGCACCACTGACTTCCATACAAAAATTTTCAGCCGGCAATTTTGTTTCTTTTGTTGTCAAAAGAAAAAAGCCCGTCTGGCCAAGACAGGTAAATAACATGGTTGACACAAGGTTATCTTGAGTAAATTATAAAATCTGTAAAACAAACACTTGAGACAAAACCATTTACTCTGAAGAAGTGATGCCTAATTCTTCCAAATCCAACCTCCATTCTTCTTTTCTAATAACTTCATCATCATAATTTTTATCACTTTTTAAACGATGCAATTCATCACGTTGTACAGCAATCAAAGCAATCATTATTTCATGGTACGCTTTTAAATCGGTGGTATCAATCTCACCTTTTTTGAAAGCATTTAAAGTATCTCTTTTCTCAATTAAAGAATGTTGAAGCTCTGCTTTTAAATTTACCATTAACTCGTTATGGGTACATTGGTGTTGGTAATCTGCATTGAGTTTATCCAAAGAAAGGTCGATTAACTTTAACTTAATCTGGTTGGTTTGCTCTTGCTCAGAAAGTTTATGTTTCGATTCCGGAATTTTCAAAAACTTTATAAATAACGGTAAGGTTAAACCTTGAATAACTAACGTTACAAAAATCACAACAAAAGTGATAAATAAGATCAAGTTTCTAAGTGGAAAAGGTATCTGGTCGCTAATCATTACCGGAATTGAAAGTGCTGCAGCCAACGAAACAACACCTCTCATTCCTGCATATACAATAACCGCTAAAGAGTGCCATGTCACATCTTTATACCTTTCTCTTGATGTTTTATTTACCAATCTGGTAATCTCTGATGTAGAAAATAGCCAAAGGAAACGAACAACTAATGCTAAAATACTGATACCAACACCATAAGCAATTCCATTATAAATCGGGTAATCAGGACCAAGTCCGTTAACAATTTCTGGTAATGCTAAACCAATTAAAATAAAAACTACGCCATTCAACATAAAAATAAGCGCAGACCAAACGGATACTGTTTTTATCCTTGAGTTTGAAGTTAATATTACATGCGATTGGCTGGAAAGTAACAATCCGCCAGAAACAACAGCCATAACGCCCGAAGCTTCGAAGTGCTCTGCCACGATGTACATAAAATAGGGAGTGAGCAAGGTAAGTACAGTATCAATATTTTCTGTTGTTGGTAACCAACGGTGGATGGTGTAAAATATTCCACCAATAGCTAAACCAATTACAATTCCTAAACCTGCTACCGAAACAAAACTGACAGCCGCATCTTGAAAAATAAAACTTCCGGTAGCAACGGTTGCCAATGCAAACTTAAATACAATTAAACTTGATGCATCATTTACTAAACTTTCGCCCTCTAATAATGCGCTTACAGTTTTCGGGATTTTCATTCCTTTTAAAACTGCTGCTGCGGCAACGGCATCTGGCGGCGACACAATTCCGCCCAATAAAAACCCAAGCGCCAACGTAAAACCAGGAATAAATGCTACCGATGCATAAGCGATTGCAATAGAGGTGATTATCACTAACCCAACTGCAGTTAAAAAGATGGCGCCTTTGTATTCATAAAAATCTTTCCACGAGGTAAACCAAGCCGCTTCGTAAAGTAGGGGAGGCAAAAACAATAAAAAAACAATGTTTGGGTCTATTTTTATTGCTGGCATTCCGGGGATGAAACCAATTAATAAACCAGCCAAAACAAGAAATATAGGGTAAGATATTTTTAGTTTTTGACCAACCATAACCAGAATGGTTACGCCAAGTAATAAAACCAAAATCAGGATAAGATTATCGTGTAGCATATTATTAAGATTGTTAAAATATTATTATTTGATTTCGGATTATTAAAAATCTGCAGAATATCAAGTTTGTAATACAGGTATAAATTGTTCTTTGTCGGTTTTTAATTAATCAACTGGGTTGATTTTAAGTAGCAAACTTAATTAAAAAATGGGCAGAATTTTATGGAGTGAAGCTACAATTTAAGGATTTCCATAGAACAGTTATAAATCATTATAGGAATTGATTTCAATCTTTCAAATCATCACCTGATTGTCAATATAAAGACAAGAAATATGTAAAAGAATGTTGGCTAAGCCTATTTTTCTATCTTTGTTACCAACTTTTACAATAATATATAAAATGAAAAAAAGTGCTATTATTGGTTTGATCACCATTGCCATTTCAGTGGGAATCTTATTTAGCCTGAACGCAAATACCGATACATATTCAAATTTTAAAGAAGCATCTACTTCTGGTAAAGAGGAACATGTAATGGGCTATTGGGAAAAAGCTAATGGCACTTATTATGATGCTGTAAAAGATCCTAATCATTTTGGTTTCCACATGAAGGATGAAAAAGGTGAAATTCGTGAAGTAATATATAACGGAACTAAGCCACAGGATTTTGAAAAATCTGAAAAATTGGTACTCATCGGTCAGATGAAAAGCGATAAGTTTTATGCGTCGAAAATTTTAATGAAGTGCCCATCTAAATACAATGATAATTTGGTTGAGATTAATAAAGATGGTAAGGTTGATACTGTAGGGAAATACGGCGAGAAAAAATATAATTAATTTAATGGATATTCAATTTGTAGGCGAAAACCTGTTACCGGGTAAAATCGGACAGTTTTTCATTGTGTTGGCTTTTAGTGCATCTTTACTTTCAACAATCGCATATTTTTATGCCAGTCGCGAGAAAAATTTAGAAGATAAATCCTGGAGAAATCTTGGTAGAATTGGATTTTTTATTAACTGGGCCAGCATTATTGGTATTGGTGCTGTATTATTCTACCTGATTCTTGGTCATTATTACGAATACAATTACGTTTACGATCATTCATCAAAACAACTTCCTATATATTATATTGTTTCTGCCTTTTGGGAAGGACAAGAAGGTAGTTTTTGGCTTTGGGCTTTTTGGCAATCGTTATTGGGTGGGCTTTTAATATGGAAAGCTAAAACCTGGGAACGCCCGGTTATGACTGTTGTTGCTTTTTCTCAAGTGTTTTTAACCTCTATGTTACTAGGCGTTGAAATATTTGGCGAGCGCATTGGAAGTTCACCATTTATTCTTTTAAGAGATGCAGTTGACTTAAAATCACAAGGTCCGGTTGTTTTTGCAAATCCAGAAAACTTCAAGAATTATCTAAAATTTATTACAGATGGTAAGGGTTTAAACCCGCTATTACAAAACTATTGGATGGTTATACATCCACCAACTTTATTTTTAGGTTTTGCAAGTATGGTTGTTCCATTTGCTTATGGAATAGCTGCTTTATGGCAAAAAAGATATAAAGAGTGGATTAAACCAGCAATGCCTTGGACACTCTTTGCCGTAATGATTTTGGGGACTGGAATTATTATGGGTTCATTCTGGGCTTATGAAGCATTAAACTTTGGAGGTTTTTGGGCTTGGGATCCTGTAGAAAATGCATCCCTAATTCCATGGTTAACCCTAATTGCTGCTGTGCATGTAATGATTGCATTTAAAAATACTGGACATGCTTATTTCACAGCTATTGCATTGGTTTTTTTAAGTTTCATATTAGTGCTTTATGCATCGTTTTTAACCCGAAGCGGAATTTTAGGCGACACATCGGTTCACTCTTTTACGGATATGGGCATGTTTGGTCACCTTATTTTGTATAATGTTGTTTTTACACTTTTAGCCGTATTTTTAATTGTAAAACGATGGAAGGAACTTCCAATTACAACTAAAGATGAGGAAACCTATTCACGCGAATTTTGGATGTTTGTAGGTGCTTTGATTGTAACAATGGCTTGTATTCAAGTAATTTGTTCTACTTCAGTGCCTGTATTTAATAAAGCTTTCGGTACTAGTTTTGCTCCACCACCAGATGCAATCAAATATTATAATCAGTGGCAAGCGCCGTTTGTTATTATAACGCTTTTAATTTCAGGGTTTTCTCAATATTTAAAATATAAAAGAACAGACCCACGCAAATTTTACAGCAGTTTAGTTTCAGCTATATTGTTTTCGATTGTTATAACAGCAGGATTGGTATATATTACCAGTATTTATATCAATACAATGTACATTCTGATAACTTTCAGTTGCATGTTTGCTATTCTTTCTAATACCAGCATTTTATATCAGGCATTTGCAGGTAAGGCTAAACTGGCTGGTGCAGCAGTAGCTCATATTGGTTTTGCATTACTGATTTTGGGTGCTTTAATTTCTGCAGCAACTAGTAAACCAATATCAATAAATGCAAATAACTTTATTCCGGTTATAGATTTTGAGAAAGTAGAAAAACCGGGAGAGAACATAATTTTATACAAAAATGAGCCTAAACAAATGGGTAAATATACTGTAACTTATGTTAGTGATACTGTTGAGGCTCCAAATACAACCTTTACTTTAAATTTTAAAGTTGTTGATAAAGAAGGTAAGGTAAAAGAAGACTTTAACTTACATCCTCATATTCAGGATAATGAAAAAATGGGACTAATTTCTTCTCCTGACACAAAACATTATTTAACTTATGATGTGTACACGCACATTACAAGTGCAATAAAAAAAGAATCTCATGAGGATCACGAAGGCCATTCTGATGATGAAAATTATAAAGCACCACGTATCATTAAGGTTTCAGAAGGCGATACTATCCATACATCAAGTGGAATTGTAACAGTTAAAGGGTTAAATAATAAGCCTGTTGCTAAAGATTTGGTTTTAACAAAAGATGATTTTGCAGTTGGATTACCTCTAGAAATTAACTCAAGTGGAAAAATTTATAATACCGAGCCAATCTTTTTGATTAAAGGAACTAATACTTTCGATTTTGCACGTAAAGTTGATGAACTGGATTTAAAATTCCGTTTTACCCGTGTTTTACCTGATGAGAAAAAGGTCGAACTTCAGATTTTTGAAAAACCTCAGCAAGCAAAAGACTGGGTTGTATTTAAAGCTATCGAGTTTCCTTACATTAATTTTTATTGGGTGGGTACCATTGTTATGGTTGTTGGTTTCTTGCTTTCAATTTTTAGAAGAAGAAAAGAAGCTAAACTTGCATAAATATGAACATTGTATTATTGGGTTCTGGCAATGTTGCCACTCATTTAGCTAAAGCACTTAAAGCAAAAGGCGAAAATATTCTGCAGGTTTACAGTCAGAATTTAGATAATGCAAAATTTCTTGCCGTTGAAATTGGTGCGGAGGCAATTTGTAACTTTGCGGATTTATCTGTCACAGCAGATTTATACATTATATCAGTAAAAGATGATGCAATTAATGAAGTTGCAGCTCAACTAAAAAACGTTAGCGGCTTGGTTGTGCACACATCTGGAACAACAGGTATTGATGTATTATCAAAGCAGGGTTTAAAGTCTGGTGTTTTTTATCCGTTACAAACCTTTTCAAAAGCTAAGTCTATTTCATTCGATAATATTCCACTCTGTATTGAAGCCGAAACAGAAGCGGATTTAGATACACTGGAAAAATTAGCGAATACCCTATCAAATAAGGTTTATAAATTAGATGGAGAAAAGCGTAAGGTTTTACATTTGGCAGCTGTATTTGCTTGTAATTTTCCAAATCATTTATACGCTCTTGCCGCTAAAATTTTAAATTCAAATCAGCTTGAATTTGATATTTTAAGGCCATTAATTTTCGAAACAGCAGATAAAGTAATGACAAATTTGCCAATCGATGTTCAAACCGGACCTGCGGTTCGTGAGGATCAAAACACTATAAATAAGCATTTAAAGATGCTTATTGACATGCCAGAGCTGCAGGATATTTATCAAACTTTAAGCAACAGCATTAAAATAACACATAAATAGCCTAATTGCGGCTTTTGCTTATTACTTTTGCAAATAATTATGAGCATTTTTAAACTAAAAATAAATTTTGAAGAAGCAGATCACGAGTCGGTAGAATTGCCGATAGCAGCCGGAGAATCTGTTTTAGATGTTTGCCTTGATAATGGTATAGAACTTCAACACAATTGTGGTGGCGTTTGTGGTTGCAGTACTTGCCATGTTTACGTAACCAAAGGCATGGATAATATTGAAGAAATTTCTGATAAGGAAGAAGATTTTATCGATAGAGCCGTTCGCCCAAAAATTACTTCACGATTGGGCTGCCAATGTATTATAATTAATGGCGACATCGAAGTTACAATTCCAGATCAGTCTGGTTTTATGGGGCACTAATTAGGTTGCAGTCTTTAGTCCAGAGGCAGAAGTTTTTGGAGGTAGATATTTTATTATTAACTTCCTCTTTAAACTTTTCAGGTAACATTACAACATTTAAAACATTAAAACTTTGAAACTTTTCAATCTAAGAAAACATGAATAACGATAAATTTGCATTACCTTTTTACTGGAACGATTATGAAGATATCGCAATGTCTTTATATGAAAAGTTTGGCGATGAATTTGGTGAAACTAAAATTTACCGTATTCGTTTCACCGAGCTATTAGAGTGGGTTTTATCATTACCGAATTTCAAAGGCACTCGAGAAGAAAGCAACGAAGGTCACTTGGAGCAAATTCAATCTGCCTGGGTTTACGAATGGAGAGATAATCAAGATTAAGTTATCTGTTAACAGTTTTCTCTGTTACATGTCTAAGCGTAAAAGCAGGAAACTCATAAGTTCTAACCAAATATGTTTCTTCAAAAACTAAGGGAAATTACCACGTTCATTTTTGATGTTGATGGCGTTTTAACCGATGGTTCAGTTCAGGTAATGGATAATGGGCAATCGCTAAGAACCTTCAATATTAAGGATGGTTATGCAATGCAATTAGCTGTTAAGAAAGGCTATAACCTTTGTATTATCTCGGGAGGTGATGGCATTGCGATGGCAAAACGTTTTTCCAACCTTGGAATAAAGGATGTTTTTTTAGCAGCTGGAGACAAAGTTGAAATATTTAATCAATATTTAATTGATAAAAATATTTCGGCAGATGCGGTGCTTTACATGGGCGATGATATTCCTGATTTACAAGTAATGCAATTGGTTGGTTTGCCAACCTGTCCTGCTGATGCGGTAGAGGAAATTAAAGCAATTTCTACCTTCATTTCTCCATATAATGGAGGTAAAACCGCTGTGCGAGATATTATCGAAAAAGTAATGAAAGTACAAGGTAAATGGAGTGATGCGAATCCACTTGCAGTCGATTCTGGAAAATAATTATTCTTACATTTTATCTTCTTGAAATTCTTTGGTCTGTGTCTCTGCAAACCGAAATCTATAATTTTCTTTATTCGCAACAATTAAGTTACATCTGCTGGTTAAACTTTTGATTATTGGGATACTCCAATAAGTCTAAATTCAACTAAAAACAAATAAGATGAAAAAATTAATGATGATTTGCGCTTTGTTATTCTCTGTAATAACTTATGCAAATGCGCAGCAAGGTGGCGGTCGTATGGGTGGAACACCAGAAGAGCGTGCTAAAAGAAGCACCGATATGCTTGCAGAAAAATTAAAACTTAGCGATGAGCAGAAGACCAAAGTCTTGGCAATCTATACTGCTCAGGGTGCAGAAATGACCAAAGCAAGGGAAGCAGCAGGTGGAGACATGTCTGGTATGAGAGAGAAAATGATGAAAATGAACGAAGAAACCAATACCAAAATTGATGCTGTTTTAACTGCAGAACAAAAACCTACATTTAAAGCATGGCTAGATGAACGTAAAAAAGCTATGGAAGCCCGTATGCAAGGTGGTGGTCAATAGTAATTTTGAAAAACATTAAATAAGAAAAGCGGCTTTGGGTCGCTTTTCTTATTTTAGCTGCATATATATATATTGTTGAAAATGCTTCAAAACCTACAAATTATACTGGCATCAAAATCGCCCCGCCGACAAGAATTATTAAAACTTATGGGTTTAAACTTTACGGTAGAACTTAAAGATGTTGATGAAAGTTATCCAGAAGGTTTAAAACCTGAGGAAATTGCCGTTTACATTTCCGAGCAAAAGGCAAAAGCGTTTAAATTTGATCACGAAATTGTAATAACGGCCGATACAATTGTAGCGTTGAAAGGAGAGATTTTAGGTAAACCAAGGGATAAAGTACATGCTCAGGAAATGTTAGCTAAGTTATCTGGAAATAAACACGAGGTTTACACAGGTGTAACTATCGCGAAAGGAGCTAAAATTTTATCATTTTATGATAAAACAGAAGTTGAATGTAGAAAAGTTAGTGGGGCTGAAATTGATTTTTATATTGATAATTTCCAACCGTATGATAAGGCAGGGAGTTATGGTGTGCAAGATTGGTGGGGATTAGTTGTTGTAGAAAAAATGAACGGTTCTTATACAAATGTGATGGGGTTGCCTACCGAAAAACTGTATAAGGAGTTGCTTAAGTTTATTTGAGAGTTATAGCATAGAAGCTAAAACACCCATTTTTAAATCGTAGGTAGATAATTTTAATTCATTTATTTTTAATCTGCCCATAACATAATTTGTTATTAATGCAGCGATAACAATCATGTCTACACGAAGTGGAATAATACCCTGCATTTCTGCTCTTTGTTGATGCGTACTGTTGATTATTTTAAGTGTTGTATGGATATAATCTTCATAATTAAAATCGTAAGTTGTAAGCCTGCTGATTGATTTATCTTGCTTGTTTTTTAGGTTGACCAGTTCTGCAAAGGTTTCGAAAGCACCTGCAGAACCAATTAATGTTTTTGGTTGGTGCTGCTCGCAAATTTCAAATAATTCAGTTAGTTGGTTTTGAACATGATGAAGGATAGAGTTCTTATCATCATCAGATATTGGATCTGATTTAAAGAATTGCTGGAGTAATCGGGCTGCTCCAATGTTGTAACTTTTTTTCCAGATTAAAGATTCTGTATTGCAAAGAATAAATTCAATACTACCCCCACCAATATCCATTATTAACGATAAGTTTTTAATTGCACCGCTAAGTTTTACGCCTTCATAAATTAATCTTGCTTCATCATCACCAGAAATAATTTCTATATCTATTAAGGCTTCGGTTTTTACAGCAGCTACAAAATTTTTTCCGTTACTGGCACTCCTAACAGCCGAAGTTGCAGTAGCTCTTATTTTATCAACCCTAAATTCATCTATTGTTTTACGGAAATCTTTTAAGGCATCTATGCCTCTTTGAAATGCATCAGGAATGATAATGTTTTCATTTATCCTACCTTCGCCTAATTTTACAGGTACATTTGTTTTATAAAGCAACTCAAATTTTCCGTTTAAGTTTTCTGCAATTATTAAATGAAATGTGTTTGTACCTAAATCGATTACAGCAAAGCGCATATTATACTTTTTTATATAAATATCGTGGTATTGCTTTAAATAACCATGCAAATAATCGCCATCTTTTGCTAACATAAATTACATTGGCCTTATTTTCTATGCCTTCGATAATTTGTTTAGCTGCTTTAGCAACAGGCGTTACCCAAAATAATTTATCTCCCTTAGCCATGGCTGTATCAACATAACCTGGTCTAACATCTAAAATATGAATTGGCAGTTTCATTTGGTAAGCCTTTCTATAAAGGGCTTCCATATAATTTATTTGGTAGGATTTTGACGCATTATAAGCCGGAGCAATATCATTTCCTCTTAAGCCTGCAACAGAAGTTATGGCAACAATTTGCCCATACTTTTGGGTTGATATATAATTCCATGCCCAATTAATAACATTTGTAAATGACATCACGTTGGTACGGATGGTGTTTTGCTCAATAACGTTATTTAGTTGTTCATTAACATCGCCAATACCAGCACAATAAATAAATATATCAACGCCACCTAATCGTGCAACTAATTCATTTAAGTTATCCAGTAAATTTTCTTCATCATTGATGTTAAAACAGGAGGTGCAAATTTTATCAGGATTACTTTTTTCAATGTCGTTCAATAATAATTGTCTTTTACCTGAGATTCCAACCTGATAATTTAGCGCTGCCATTTGTTTAGCCAATTGCTCGCCAATACCAGATGTTGCTCCAATGATGATAACCTTGTTCACAAAATAATTATTTCAGTGCTATAAAGTTAAAATGAAATTAAAATTATTCCTTGTATGTTTATGTCGATGCGATTATAGAATACTCCTACATTAGTTTTTATACCAAAACCACTTAAAAACCTCTTTAATACTTGCTTTTTTTCCATACATAAGAATACCTACACGATAAATTCTGGCGGCGAACCAAACTGTGCCAATAAAGCCAATTACCAGTATTCCCATCGATAGGGCGAGTTCCCACGTTGGAACACCATATGGCAGCCTTACAGCCATTGCAATAGGGGAGGTAAACGGAATCATTGATAGCCAAAATGCAATACTTCCGTATGGGTCGTTCGTTACAACGCTTAATGATAATGCGTAGCCAACAAGCAATGGCATCATTACTGGCATCATAAACTGTTGTGTTTCTGTTTCACTATCAACAGCGGAGCCTATTGCAGCGTAAAGTGCGCTGTAGAAAAGGTATCCACCTAAAAAGTAAAAAATAAAAATGCTTATAATTTTACCAAGTTCTAAGTTTTGAATACTTTCCTGAATATTGCCGATTGGCCCATCACTTAAGGCTACTTTTTGTAATTGCTGTGAAGATGGGTTTGACGAACTTACCTGACTGCTTGATACAATTTTTTTAGCATCATCTTTACTTATAAAAATGCCAACGGCCAATGCCGATATTGAAAAAGTGAGCACAATCCAAAGTAAAAATTGAGTTAAGCCAACCAAGGCAATCCCGATAATTTTACCCAGCATTAGTTGAAAAGGTTTAACAGAAGAAATCATTACTTCTATTATCCGACTGGTTTTTTCTTCGATAACGCCACGCATTACTTGCACACCATAAAGCATAATGAACATAAACATAAGCACACCCGCAACAAAAGCAATTATTGTACTTGCACCTGCACTACTGCTTTCTTCTTCGCCTTTATCACCAATTTTTTTAGTCTTAATACTGATGTTGCTCTTCAGGTTATCTAAATCTTTTTGAGAAATACCAGAACGTTTTAGTTTATAATCACGAATTAAATCTTCTATCGAATCTGATATTCTTCCATCGAGTGTTAATCCAGCTTGTTTTTTGCCGATTAGTTCTATGCCTTTTGGCTCCTCAATGTTAAAGTCGGGGAGTAATAGAATATAATCGTAACCACTTTTATTGAGGTTTTGCTTCAACTTTTCAAAAGGCTCATTTACATACTCGTAGGTTACATTTTTATTTGATGCGAGCTGTTCTATTAAGGTTTTATTTTGATTTACAACAGCAATTTTATCGGTTTTATCATTAATTCCCTTAATAGAAAAATAAATAATCAAACCATAAAAACCAGCAATAATAAGCGGCGTTAAAAAAGTCATTATAATAAACGATTTCTTTTTAACCCTCGATAGATATTCTCTTTTTATAATGAGTAATGTTTTGTTCATCGTTTAGTTTTTACGCGTTCAATAAAAATATCGTTCATACTTGGTACAACTTCTTCCAAATGAGTTATACTCACTTTTGGAAGCATTAAACCTAAAACATCATTAGCTGTATAGCTATCTTTTAGTTTAAATTTAAGGCGTGTTCCGTTTTTGGTTTCATGCCTTTCTTGAATTTCAAATAGGCTATTATTGCCAAAATCTTCATTGCCACTAAATTCGACTGTGTAAGTATTGTTTCTGTAAGATGATTTAATTTCATCTACACTTCCATCCAATATTTTTTTAGATTTATCAATCAATGCAATGTTATCGCACAGTTCTTCTACACTTTCCATTCTATGTGTAGAAAATATGAAAGTGGTTCCTTTAGCGTTTAATTCTAGTATTTCGTTTTTTATTAAATCAGCATTTACAGGGTCAAATCCGGAGAATGGCTCATCTAAAATTATAAGTTCGGGATTGTGCAGTATTGTTGCCACGAATTGAACTTTTTGCTGCATGCCTTTGCTTAAATCCTCAACCTTTTTATTCCACCAACTTCCCATATCTAATTTTTCAAACCAAAATTTAATACGTTTAGTAGCTTCGGTGGTAGTTAAGCCTTTAAGTTTGGATAAATAAAGAACCTGCTCGCCAATTTCCATTTTCTTATATAAGCCCCGTTCTTCTGGTAAGTAACCAATTTGATTAATATGGCTTGAACTTAATTTTTTACCATTAAAAATTACACTTCCACTATCTGGAGCAGTAATTTGCGTAATAATTCTTATTAATGATGTCTTTCCGGCACCGTTCGGACCAAGCAAACCGAAAATCTTTCCTTGTTCTACTTCAAGACTTACATCATCTAACGCGATATGGTTTGAATATTTTTTAACGATATTTTTTACACTCAGCATTACAGTTTAATGTTTAGTTAACTATTAGTCGGTAAAATTTAACAAAGGTTACAGCGTGATATAGAATTATTACACTTGAACCTATGTTTTTAGGAAACTATATCGAACACAACCTAACTGAAATAAATAGGTAATCGCCAATATGAGTAATCAAAAAAGCCGATACTTTTAGTTAAGTATCGGCTTCGTTTTTTTTATTGATTAATTTTACTCAAAGTATTCTTTCATTCTATCGAAGAAACTTTTTTCGTTTTTACCTGGTTGAGGTTTAAAGTTTGCAGAATCTCTTAGTTTTTCTAACATACTTCTTTCTTCGCTACTTAACGCTTTAGGCGTCCACACGTTTATGTGAATAATTTCATCGCCTCTGTGATAAGAATTTACCTCAGGTAAACCTTTTCCTTTTAAGCGTAATAATTTTCCGCTTTGTGTACCAGGTTCTATTTTAATTTTTGCTTTACCATCAATAGTTGGAACTTCAATGCTCATTCCTAAAGCTGCATCAACAAAACTTAAATGTAAATCGTAAACAATATTATTGCCCTCGCGTTTTAAAGTTTCGTGCTGGCTTTCTTCAATTAAGATAATCAAATCACCCGGAATACCGCCATTTGGAGCTGCATTTCCTTTTCCGCTCATGCTTAATTGCATACCTTCACTAACACCTGCAGGAATGTTAATTGTAATGGTTTCTTCGCCACGTACAACACCATCGCCATGGCAAACATTACATTTTGCAGTAATTTGTTGTCCACTACCGTTGCAAGTAGGGCAGGTAGATGCTGTTTGCATTTGCCCTAAAATGGTATTGGTTACTCTGCGAACTTGTCCGCTACCACCGCAAGTACCACAAGTACTTACAGAAGATTTGTCTTTTGCTCCTGTACCATCACAAGTTTTACAAGAAATTAACTTGTTAACTTTAATCTTTTTCTCAGCACCATGTGCAATTTCTTCTAAAGTAAGTTTTACCTTAATACGAAGATTTGAGCCTTTTGCAACTCTGCGTCCGCCACGTTGCTGACCTCCACCACCGCCGCCGAAGAAACTTTCAAATGGATTGTGACCGCCAAAAATATCGCCAAACTGACTGAATATATCGTCCATATTCATATTGCCGCCACCGTAACCACCAGATGCACTGCTGCCTACACCAGCATGACCAAATTGATCATAGCGTTGTTTTTTTTCAGCATTACTTAATACTTCATAAGCTTCTGCTGCTTCCTTAAACATATCTTCGGCACTTTTATCGCCAGGATTTTTATCCGGGTGATATTTAATTGCCATTTTACGATAAGCTTTCTTTATCTCGTCTGCCGAGGCGCTATTGGATACGCCAAGTACATCATAATAGTCTCTTTTACTCATTTTTATTTTTAAAATGATTGAATTTTGAATGATTGAATTAGAGAATGTGTCAAACATTCAATCACTCACTCATTTTATCATTCACTAATTTTTATGCTCCAACTACAACTTTAGCAAAGCGAATAACAGAATCGTTTAAAGTATATCCTTTTTCAACTTCATCTATTACTTTACCTTTTAACTCTTCAGTTGGTGCGGGAATATTGGTAATTGCTTCGTGGAAATCTGTATCAAACTCTTTATTAATGCTTTCTAAATCTTTTAAACCTTTTTGCGACAAAGTATTTTTTAATTTATTGCTAACCAATAAAATACCTTGTTTAACTGGCGCAACTTCAGTTGCAGTATCCATAGCTTTTAAAGCACGGTCAAAATCATCCAAAACAGGTAAAAGTGAAACAATTACATCTTTACCAGCAGTTTGTAATAACTCTACGCGTTCTTTCTGAGTACGGCGCTTATAATTGTCAAACTCTGCATATAAGCGTAAATATTTATCGTTAAGTTGTTGAACTTCAGCTTGAAGTTTTTCTTCAGCAGTTTGCTCTTCTACCTGTTCTATGCTTTCTTGCGCATCAGCGTTGGCTACATTTTCTGGAGTAGTGTTTTCTGATGTATTTTCAGTATTCATTATATTTTCTTCTGTATCGTTATTTTTCTTCTTATTAAACATAATTTGAGGCTGAATTTTTTTGACTAATACACAACTATTTTGCCATTAACGCAAATCAGCCAAGCTGACAGATTTATTGTTAATTATCTGATCAGATTGGCTGATTGACTGACATGGAATTTTAGAATTTAGATTTACGATTTTTGATTGGCACGACTAATTCGAAAATCGTACTTCGTAGATTGTAATTCTGTTAAGCGATTTGAGCATCTTCTAAAACCACACCGTTTTCACATTTAATGATTCTTGATGGAAATGTTCTAATGATGTGATAATCGTGGGTTGCCATTAAGACAGCTGTACCATTTTGGCTAATCTGCTTTAATAGCGTTACAATTTCTTCTGATGTTTCTGGGTCTAAATTCCCTGTAGGTTCATCAGCAAGAATAATTTCAGGGTCGTTAAGTAAGGCCCTTGCTATTACAATACGTTGTTGTTCTCCACCAGAAATTTCATGTGGCATTTTCTTTATTTTAGAACGTAAACCCACTTTATCTAAAACATCTTTTATGCGCTCATTAATTAAATTTTGGTCTTTCCAGCCGGTCGCCTTAAGCACAAATTCTAAGTTTTTTTCTATAGTTCTGTCCGTTAGCAATTGAAAATCCTGAAAAACAACTCCTAATTTTCTACGTAGAAAAGGAACCTGATTTTCAGTTAGGTTTTTAAGATCGAAGCCTGCTATGTTGCCGTTACCATTACCAATATGTAAATCTCCGTACAAAATTTTAAGTAAACTACTCTTGCCAGAACCTGTTTGTCCAATTAGGAAAACAAACTCATCCTTCTCTATATGTAAATTTACGTTTGATAATACTAAGTGTTTTTGTTGAAAAACATCAACATTATTTAAATGAATTACTGCGTTGCCTGCCATTTTATATTTCTAATTTAGCCATCTGCCCAAAAGGTAAATCTTTTACCTTTTCCATTATGTATTCTAATTTATCACCCAAACCTAACTTATCTAAAGATTTATCTGGTCTATCAACTCTAAAATATGCCAACAAAGTAAATTTATCATCTCTTAGCTGTACATAGTCTGGAATTTTGGCGATGCCTTTTACTTTAAGGATATACATTGTGTTCAAAAATAGCATTTCAAAATGATAAGCGAAAGGAAGCCGCCTGTTTTTATCTAACAATGAAAACCCAACCAGAAAATATTGGAAAATCTTCGTTAAGATAGATGGTGTAGTAATATGTTGCTGATGGTAAATCTTTTCCTTGAGTTTTGCCATCCCAAGGGATGTAAATGCCATTGTTTTCGTAAACCAGGTTGCCATATCTATTAGTCACCTTAATTTTTGCATCAGGGAAAGCATCAATAGCAGGAATTATCCAATTATCGTTAACACCATCACCATTGGGTGAAAAAGAATTTGCTATAATAATTTTCGGATAAACTTTTATAAAAACTTCATCAGCGCTGCTTAAACAACCAGAATTTGATTCTGCATGGAGCGTGTAAGTAATATCTACAGGAGGTGTTGCAATTGGGTTAAGCTTTGTTGGGTCGTCAAGATAATCTGAAGGTGTCCAAAAATACCTCACATTATCTCCAGTAACTTTTCCGTTCAGCACAACAGACTTTCCTTCTAAAGTTTTTAAATCATTTCCGGCATCTGCAATTGCATTTTTGATTATATTAACTGCTAAAGTTGCCGTGGCAGAACAATTTCCATTTGAAACAGTTACGGTATAAACAGTACTTTCTTTAGGATTGGCTATTGGATTTGCAATATTAGGATTAGACAACCCATCTACAGGAAACCATTTATAGCTTACACCACCAGATGCTTCTAGTTGTATAGGTTGGCTCTCGCAAGTATAAACTGAATTTAAGTTTATAGAAATTTCAATTGGCTCTATAATTTTTACGTCAGTTGAGGATATGCTTGTGCACCCATTGCTTGTTGCCGCGACTGTATAAGTGCCAGAAGCCTCTAGTTGGACGTTTGTTAAAACAGGATCCTTTTCAGTAGAAGTGAAGCCATTCGGTCCGGTCCATAAAAAAGTTGTACCCTCGCTAGCCGAAAGCTGGATCGAACCACCAACACAGGCTGCTCCATTATTACTGGCAACAGTATTTATCGTCGGATTAATGGTGATAATTAAAGGTGCAGAAGCAACTCTGCAATTTAAGGAACCAATATTTTGTCTTTCGGCAGCAGTTAACCGATAACTGTAAGTTCCGCTTGAAAAATTTGTTAGGTTAACATTTGTTTGCAATGAATTTTCTCCCTGAATATCATTCCAAGTTGTTCCATCATATTTTTGCCATTGATAAGCTGGATCTGAATAGCCTGCTGTAAGGCCGGCGCTTAATGCATAGTTTCCTGAACTGCCTTCGCAAACTGAAATATTTGAAGATGTATTATTAATAGAAGAGGTTATTGTTGGTCCACAAGCTCTAAAAGTAATATCATCTAAAGCAATATCATTGCCGGCGCCTCTATTGCCATTATTTGTGATTTTTAAAATTACTTCGGTATCATTTCCAGTTTTAAATATCGTTGCATATTGTTTCCATTCTGGAGAACTCGTTTCTTCGATATTGCCTGTGTTGTAGCTGTGTAATATATCTCCAGCACGGTTTTCGATAGTGAAAGTAACATTAGGCTTTGTTTGAGTAGAGGTATAATTTAAAATGTTAACTATCCAGGCGGCAAATTCGTAGGTTGTTCCAGGGCATAAATTTGTTATAGTTGCTTCGTAGAAAACACCCAAGCGATTATCTGCATTTATAACCATCATGTAGCCATTTGTATCTCCCGGAGTATGGTCTTCAATTGCAAACCATCCACCGTTTAATCCCCTTGTAGAATTTGCAACGGTGTATTGCCCATCGTTGGGCGAACCTGCAATGTAGGCGTATCCTGTTGAAGGCACAACAGGACCGAAGTTATTTCCAGAGCCAAAGTTTATATTAATTACAGGATCACCAAGCGAGCCAATACATACCTGTTGAGTAAATGCTGTTGTACAACTAAATATTAAGAAAATAAAGAGGAACGACTTAAGACATTTTTGCATTAATTTGGAGCATTTTGGATGCAATATGTTAATAAATTTCGAAATGATTGTTGTTTGCTAAATAAATGCTTATAAAGCATTTAAAAAATCTATAGTATTTACATTATCTGCATAATCCCAAATTTTTGGGTGCTGACTTTCGCCAAGAGCAAAATGTTTTAATTGTAAATCTGCAGCCGTAATTATGCATTGAATATTTTCTTCTAGCTCTACAAGTTTAGTTTCTACATCATTTAGGTTTTCATATTCTTCGTAAAATAAAACAGCCAAAGGCGATGTAAGGCTTTCGTCCTCTTTCAATAACAAAAAACCATTATCAAAGTGTTTAGCTGCATTTACCAAGTAAATTGATTTGTTGTAATCGTAATTATTCTGGTATTTGAAATGATTAATTACAGGTAAAAAATGCTCAATACCTTGATAAAAATTGGCAATATCATATCCCTTTGGGAAATATATTTTAGAAACATTCCTACAACCTAAACCAAAATAATCAAAAACATCGTTTCCTAAACTTGCAATTTGTTCTTTAGTTTCTGAGCCTGTTAACACAGCAACGCTATTTCGGTTTTTTCTGATGATGTTTGGCACTTTGCTAAAATAATAATCGAAATAACGTGATGAATTATTACTTCCGGTCGCAATAACGGCATCAAAATCTTTTAATCTTTCTACATATTCAATTTTATGGTGAAATGCAGGTTCAATATCCATCAATATTTTTATTACGGCTTTAATTAATTTATTATCAGATGATGAAAGCTTAATCACCGCAATATTTCCGGTTGCCAAAACGGCCAAAACATCATGTAAACCAACCATTGGAATGTTTCCAGCCAGGATTAAACCCACTTTTTTAGGCCTCGAACTAAATTTTACGGCCTCAAACCATTTATCAATATCTTGTTCTTCAAGCATTTTAGCAAAAGATAAGACAGACTTTTTAATGTTGCCATTAGTAAACCACGGATTACTTGCTTCGGCAGCATACATTTCACTTTCTAAAACGTCAGTCGGATTTTTAAGCTTTTCTCCAAGTTTTTTAAATGCGATTATTACCTTTTTCTGAGTTAAAACTGACATATTTAGAATTATTATTAATTGATTATATCTTATATTTGCAGCGCAAAGGTAAACTAAGCAAAAGAATTAGACGAAGACATGGCGATTAAAATAACTGATGAGTGTATAAATTGTGGGGCTTGCGAACCAGAATGCCCAAATAATGCAATTTACGATGCCGGTACTGCATGGCGTTTTTCTGACGGAACGAATTTAGATGGTATAATTGATTTTGGTAATCAACAAATAGATGCCGGAGCATCTCAGGAAGCAGTTTCTGATGAGGTTTATTATATTGTTTCTGATAAATGTACTGAGTGTAAAGGTTTTCACGATGAACCACAATGTGCGGCTGTTTGTCCGGTAGATTGTTGCGTAGATGATGAAGATATTCGTGAAACCGAAGAAGAATTATTAGCAAAAAAAGCTTGGTTACACCAGGAGAATTAAGATTTATAGATTTACGATTTTAGATTTATAAAAAAAGCGCTTAATTGTTAAGCGCTTTTTTTTATCAGATTTTTTGGAATTTTTAAGATTTTAAAGATTTCAGTTCATAACTTTTCCCGGCTACAACAAATTTCATAGTTCTAAGTCTTCTTTCTTAATGAACCAATGAACCAATGAACCAACTAACCAATCTCTGCTTTATTTGGAATAATTAAAACCGGACAAGCTGATTTTCGGGCTACGTGTTCTGCAACACTCCCCATCAGAAAATGGTATAAACCCGTTCTGCCGTAAGTACCGATAACAATCAAATCAGAACCCCATTCATCAGATTGTTGAATAATTCCATGTGCTGCGGTGTCAACCACACTTAAATAATCAGTTTTTATGCCATTACCAAATTTAGTTTCAATTTCTTGTAATAAAATGTGGCTGTTTTCTTCGCTGTTATCGTAAGTTTCTAAAAATACTGGCGCTAAGGTTAAATCTGGATTTACATTCGCTGGTATTGGCTCTATGATATTCACCAGTGCTACTTCCGCACCAAATTTCTCAGCAATGTCATAACCTGCTTTTGCAGCTTTTTCTGAACAAGTGCTATTATCTACAGCAATTAATATTTTCTTAAAGTTCATGGTGAGCAGATTTAAATATTATCATCATAAAAATAACAAATTTGCAGGCAAAATGTTAGTGGCTCAATGTTATTTATTAGTTTTACTTCATCTTTCAATATGATAGTTAAATGGAAAATCAATACGGTATTTGTAGAGTTGCAGTTGCTCCATTAAGAGCAGAACCATCTGATAAAGCAGAAATTGTTTCGCAATTGCTGTTTGGTGAGCACATTGAAATTATTGAGAAAGCAGAACGGTGGTGGCTGATTCAAAACGGCTATGATGGTTACCAGGGTTGGATAGATTTCAGGCAATTGGCGCCAATTTCTCAATCTCAGTTTGTAGAAATGCATGATTGCAAAACGCTTACCCCGTTAAATTTCAATAACGTTTTAACTGCTGAGGATGGTAGTTTGTATCATTTAAGCCCGGCGAGTAATTTGCCATATTTAGCAGATGGATATTGCTACGTTGGCAACGAAAAATTTAAACTCGGTTTCGATGCGCATATTAGCACTGATGCAGATTTTAAGACAGATATTGAATCAACTGCTAGGTTTTTTCAAAACGTTCCATATTTATGGGGTGGCAGAAACATTTTTGGTTTAGATTGCTCAGGTTTTGTGCAAACCGTTTTTAAGCTTTTAAATATTAAGCTTAATCGCGATGCATCGCAGCAAGCTGAACAGGGAGAATTAGTTGGTTTTTTAGCAGAAGTTAAACCTGGTGATGTTGCATTTTTCGATAATGCTGAAGGGAAAATTACCCATGTTGGTATCATGCTAAGTTCTAATGAAATTATTCATTCATCAGCGAAGGTTAAGATAGACCCAATTGATGACCAAGGAATTTTTAATAGAGAATTAGGAGTTTATAGCCATAAGCTTAGAATTATAAAGCGTTTCGTGTAGTATTGCTTCAAAAATTATGAAAATTAGAAGCGCAGGTTTCTGTTAAAAATTTACGGCAATCCCGCCAATACTACAATCTTTTGGCACACAGTATTGCAATTTTGAATGTTATTGCTGCCAAAAGTATTTCCGTGTATATCGGGGCTATTTTACGTTTTGCATTGCTTTTGGGTAGGTTTTGAAACACCGTTCTTTGTACCTAAACCCGATAGAGCCAAATAGCCCGGAGTGAAGTACAGCCTGTCCCGATTTCTCGGGAAGCGAGGACTATAGGCGAAAGCGGGACTGCTGTAAGCGATGAAAATACTACACGTTCATTTTCAAAAAAAGAAAAACTTAGTCTTCCATTTCCCAAACCATAACTTGTCTGTCATCGCCCGTAGAAATTAGAAACTTACCATTATTGCTCCACAAAATTTTATTGATGGAATGCGTGTGGCCAGTTCCTGCCTTTTCTAAACTTAAAATTTTATACAGTTTAAAGTTTTCTGCATCCCAAATTTTAATGCTTTTATCTTGACTGCTTGTTGCGAAATAGGGTAGGGTTGGATGAAAGGCGATATCATAAACGGTAAACATGTGCGCTGGAATGTTTTGTAGTAACTCATAATTTGGTACATTCCAAGTTTTTAATTGCGCATCTCTACTGCCAGAAATTAAATATTTTCCATCGGGATGGTAAGCCAAAGAAGTTATGGGTAAAGTATGACTATCTAAATTTTGCTTTAAACTGTAATCAGAAAGATTGTAAATTTTAATCAAATGGTCTTTGCAGCCAAATGCAACTTCGGCTTCATCAGGAGAAATCGCAATCGCCCGAACTGTATCGTAGGCTGCCTGAAAACGATAAATTTCTGAAAAATCGTTAAGCGACCAAACGGCAACTGTTCCATCTTCGCCAGTAGTTAAAAGTTCGTTTTTGCTCTTTATGGTTTGAATATTGAAAATTGGTTTGGTATGGGCATTTATTCTTGCGATAACTTTTTCTTCGCCTAAATCATAAACACTAAAAGCACCACTTCTTTCGCCAATAAAAAGCTTTTCGTTATAGTAATGTATATAGTAAACAGAGCTTTGTACAGGCATTTTTACCTTAACAAAAGCCATCGTTTCCAACGACCATTCTACAACGCCTTTATCGTTTCCAGCACTAAAGAATATGTTCTTATCTGCCGAATTGGCTAAAGCATAAACAGGATTTTGATGACCAGAAAGTGTTTTTAAATGTTTAAGCATGAATAAGTTTTGTACTGCTTTCTTAAAAAATTACTGTTTAGACTGAATATATCGGTTAGCTCTAAATGCTGTAATAAATTGAATAACAATAAGGGCGTCAAAAAACAGCCGAATTATACTAAAATAGATGATTTCGTTAGATAAGCTGGTTTCAAAAAATACCTGAAAAGTAATCAGCATTGAAGCTACTGAAAAGAAAACACTTAGAAAACCTAAAAATAAATGCCACTTTTCGAATTTCAGATTATTTTTTATAAAATGAAAAAGCGTTACCCAATTGAAGAAGACGGTTGGAACAATCAAAGCCAACTCAAGATAATCTTGATTGCTCTTTAAAATTGCGATAAATATTATACCTAAAAAGAGATTTAAGTAACTGATGTATTTGAGCATTTTGGTTATATTGAATGTAATTAAGACTTTTTGCTTTCAGCTTTAGTCTTTTACCTTATTTATGTCTCTTTTCTAAATTCTTTGCAATATCTTGGATTGATAAACCTTTTTCTTTTAATAAAAACATCAGGTGAAATAATAAATCAGATGCTTCGCCGATAAATTCTTCTTCAGTTTCTGCAAGTGCAGCAATAACCGTTTCTACACCTTCCTCGCCAACCTTTTGAGCAATTTTATTTAAGCCTTTTGACCTCATTTTGTTGATATATGAACCCTCAACAGGATTTTCATATCTATCGGCGATGATGTTTTCTAATTCAAAAATAAAGTTTTGATTATATTCTGTTTTAAAGCAGCTGCGGCTACCTGTGTGGCAAGTTGGGCCTACAGGGTTTGCTTTAATCAAAATTGTATCATTATCGCAATCAATATGCATCGATTTTACAAAAAGGAAATTTCCGCTTTCTTCGCCTTTGGTCCATAAGCGATTTTTAGTGCGAGAAAAGAATGTTACTTTACCTTCTGCTTGTGTTTTTTCGAATGCTTGGGCGTTCATGTAGCCAAGCATTAAAACCTCTAAAGTTTGTTCGTCTTGGATTACTACTGGAACCAAACCATCACCTTTATCAAAATCTATTTTCATTGTTTCTATCAAGTTTCGTCATTGCGAGGCACGAAGCAATCTAATCGGCTAGAGATTGCTTCGTGCCTCGCAATGACGAGTGTGTTAATTATATCCTTACTGGAATATTATTTTTTCTTAACGCTTGTTTTAAATCAGGTATCAAAATTTCTCCATAATGAAATACCGATGCAGCTAAAGCGGCATCGACATTAGCTTTTTGGAAAACCTCTGTAAAGTGTTCCATATTACCCGCACCACCTGAGGCAATAATAGGAATGTTAATCATTTGATTTACTTTGCTTAATAAACCGCAATCGAAACCAGCTTTAGTACCATCGTGGTCCATTGAAGTTAGCAAGATTTCGCCTGCACCTAAATCTTCAGCTTGTTTAATCCACTTTTCGGTTTCTAATTCTGTGATTAATCGGCCACCGTTTAAATGAACCATATTTTTGCCATCAACATATTTTGTATCAACAGCTAAAACCACAAATTGAACGCCAAAAGCTTTAGATAATTCCTCAATCAGCTTCGGATTACGAACAGCGGCCGAGTTGATGCTGATTTTATCTGCACCAGCATTTAATAAAGCTTCTGCATCTGCTAGTTCTGTTATGCCACCACCAATCGTAAATGGAATATTCAGTTGACGAGCAACTGATTTTACCATTTCAATCATTGTTTTTCTACGTTCGTGAGTGGCGGTAATATCTAAAAAAACCAGCTCATCTGCACCTTGTTGGGCATATTGAGCCGCTAACTCTACAGGGTCACCCGCATCGCGTAAATCAACAAAGTTTACACCTTTTACGGTGCGTCCGTCTTTTACATCTAAGCAGGGGACAATTCTTTTACTCAGCATTTGTTTGGGTTTTCGTCATTGCGAGGTGCGAAGCAATGTTTAATAAATAGATTGCTTCGTGCCTCGCAATGACGAGTAATTAAATTTTATCTTTTTTTCTAAATGCAATTGCTATTAAAACTAATGCAATTATAAAAACCGGTATGCAAAGAAGAAAGCTCCAGAATCCAGTAACTCCCATAAACTCTGTATAATTACCTGCATAGGTAAACATATGCATTCCCCAAAGAAACATTACAAAACTAACAGATATTAATATTAACCCAATAATTAACAGTTTCTTTGATTCCATTAGTTATATCGAACTCAACATCTTCAAATTCCAATCTTTCACTTCTTCAACAGTGATTCTGTTTTCGTAAATTGCTTTTCCAACAACAACGCTTCTAATCGGGTATTTTGCCAATTCATGGATGTCTTCCATTGAGCTTACACCTCCAGATGCAATTAATTTAATCATTGGAGAATGTTCAAGAAGTTTTTTATACAAATCAATAGCTGCACCACCTAACTTTCCATCTTTGCTAATATCAGTACACAAAAAACGGAAGAAGCCTAAGGCCAAACATTTATCAACGTAGTCCATTAATTTAATTGGCGAACTTTCCATCCAACCCGAATATTTAATTACTTCGTCTAAAACGTCAATGGCAATAACAATTCGGTTTGCATAGTTGTCTTTTTTAGCAAAGGCCTCGCTTAATTGCTGTAAAAAATCAGGATTGGTAATGGCTTGCGTGCCTACAATAACACGATGGATACCAGCATCAAGCAAATTAGTAACCTGCTCAATGGTACGGATTCCGCCACCATATTGCACTTTCATCTCCGTTTTTTTGATGATTTCGAAAAGCGATTTTTGGTTGCTGAAATCGCCTTTGGCCCCGTTTAAATCAATAATATGAATGAAATCTGTACCGTTTGAACGATATTTTTCAATCATCTCGGCGATAGAAACATCATATTCAGTTTTCTGATTGTAATCGCCTTCACGCAGACGAACAACTTTTCCATCCAAAATATCAATAGCAGGAATTATGTACATTTTTTAGTTAAAATTTAAAGGTTTATATGGTTCTTAGTTACTCGTCAGGTTCGAAAAATTCTTTAATATCTGTTCGCCAGCTTTACCTGATTTCTCAGGGTGAAACTGAACACCGTAAAAATTATCTTTTTGCACTGCCGCCGAAAACTTCAATCCGTAATCAGCCGAGGCGATGTCAAAAGTAGGGTTATATTCAATAAAGTACGAATGCACGAAGTAAAATTGTGTATTATCTTCAACACCATCAAACAACGAATTGTTTTTCGGGCTAACCGCATTCCAACCCATGTGTGGTATTTTGATATTCAACGACTTATCGAATTTTTTAGTCTTAACAGGCACGATATTTAAAAGCTTTGCATCACCCTCTTCAGAATGCTCAGTAATCAACTGCATACCCACGCAAATGCCTAAAACAGGTTTGTTCAGCTTTTTTATCGCTTCAACTAAGCCCGTTCCCTGTAGTTTTTCCATAGCCGAACCAGCATGCCCAACCCCAGGAATGATGATGTGCGTATATTTCTCCAAGTCGTTTTCGGTGTTAACCATGCCATATTGCAGGTTTAAACGCTCCAATGCTGCGGTTAAAGAGAAAATATTTCCAGCGCCATAATTTACTATTCCAATCATTTTAGTATCAAGTATTTAGTATCAAGTATCAAGACGTAATGTCGAGCAAATCTGAAATTATTTCTTTTTAAAAATTAGAAAACGAATGTCAGTGTTTCAAAGGTTCTGTAGCCCCGCTATTCGTTTCTCCCGATGAAAAATCGGGATTCACTGCTATCGGGTTTATTTAACAAAGGTTTTCTGCAATAAAGCCCTCAACCACGTCATTTTGAAGCTGGGTTTGCGCTGAAGCAATCTAAATTCGTTGCTGAGATTGCTTCGTCGTGCCTCCTCGCAATGACGATAAATTGAAAAGTTTGGCGAGTAATCTTTATTCTTTGCTCCTTAATCCTTCCTCCATTCTATAAAACTCCCTTTGTGCTCGGTAAAACCATTTTCTCTGCATCACGTTTTATCGCCATTTTAATCGCTTTTGCAAAAGCTTTAAATATAGCTTCTATTTTATGATGTTCGTTATCGCCTTCGGCTTTAACGTTTAAATTGCATTTTGCGGCATCGCTAAACGATTTAAAGAAATGATAAAACATCTCGGTAGGCATATCGCCAACTTTTTCACGTTTAAATTTAGCATCCCATACAATCCAATTTCTACCGCCGAAATCAATTGCAACTTGCGCTAAGCAATCATCCATCGGTAAGCAAAAACCATAACGCTCTATGCCGAGCTTGTTGCCCAAACCTTTTGCAAAGGCTTCTCCAAGGGCAATTCCTGTATCTTCAATCGTATGGTGTTCATCAATATGTAAGTCGCCTTTGGCAATTACTTCCAAATCTACGCTTCCATGTCTAGCAATTTGGTCAAGCATATGGTCGAAAAAGTTTAAACCTGTTTCAATTTTAGCTTTTCCAGTACCATCTAAATCCAAATTAATGGTGATATCAGTTTCATTGGTTTTGCGCAAATGGTTTATTTTTCTACTTCCAGCTTTAAGCAAATTATATATATCCTCCCATTTCTGGGTTTCTAAAATAATAATATCTAACAAGGTTTCATGTTTGTCCAGTGCCTCGGTAGAACCCAATGCATCATTCTGACGAAGAAAAATTGCCTTTGCACCTAAATTTTTCGCCAAAACCACATCGTTTAGTCTATCGCCAATAACATATGAGTTTTTTAAATCGTAATCGCCAGTTAAATATTTGGTCAACAAACCTGTTCCTGGTTTGCGGGTAGGGGCATTGTCTTTTGCAAATGTTCTGTCGATAATAATCTCGCTGAATTTTACACCCTCGCCTGCAAAAGTATCTAGCATAAAATTATGAATCGGCCAGAAATTCTCTTCAGGATTTGATGGTGTTCCTAAACCGTCCTGATTTGTAACCATAACCAATTCATAATCCATTTCGCTTGCAATTTTCGATAGATAATAAAGTGAACGTGGATAGAATTTCAGCTTCGCAAAACTGTCTACTTGCTCATCATCTGGTTCAATATTTAAAGTTCCATCGCGGTCGATAAATAATACTTTCTTCATTTTTAAAATTTTTTCAGAATGGTTAATAGTTTATCATTTTCTTCTTTGGTGCCAACTGTAATTCTTAAACAACCTTCGCATAAAATAACTTTCGAACGGTCGCGAACAATGATTCCATCTTCCACTAAGTTGTTGTAAATCTTGGTAGCATCGGTAACTTCAACTAAAATAAAATTCGCATCCGATGGGTAAACTTTGGTAACGATATTTAAGTTGTTTAATTCGGTAGAAAGCCGTTGTCTTTCGGTAACAGATTCTCTAATCCAGTTGTTAACCTGAGCGATGTTTTTTAGTGCTTCAAAAGCTAAATCTTGCGTGGCCTGATTGATGTTGTAAGGTGGCTTAATTTTGTTCAAAACATCAATCACTTTTGTTGATGAAAATGCCATGCCCAAACGCAAAGCAGCAAGCCCCCAAGCCTTAGAAAAAGTTTGCAAAACAACCAGATTTCCGTACTCGGTTAACTCCTGAATAAAGGTTTTTTGTTTTGCATAATTTATGTACGCTTCATCTATCACAACAATACCTTTAAAGTTGGCTAAAATGGTTTCAATATCTGTTCGGTTTATCGAATTTCCTGTCGGATTATTTGGCGAACAAATGAAAATTATTTTAGTGTTTTTATCAATCGTTTCTGCAATTTTTTCTAAGTCTAATTGGAAGTTGGGAAGCAGGTTTACTTTACGTGTTTCTACATCATTTATATTCGCAGAAACTTCATACATTCCGTAGGTTGGCGGAAGTATAATTACGTTATCTTTTCCAGGATTACAGAACGCCCGAAACAATAAATCGATTGCCTCGTCGCTACCATTTCCTAAAAAGGTATTTTCAATAGGTACACCCTTAATTTTGCTAATTGCATCCTTTAAATCCAACTGTAATGGGTCTGGATAGCGGTTATAGTTTGCAGGTAGGGGAGAACCATAGCTATTTTCGTTTGCATCTAAAAATACAGACGCTTGCCCTTTAAACTCATCTCTGGCGGTAGAATATGGTTTTAGGTTTTTTATATTTTCTCTTACTAATTCGTTAATGTCCATTTTTACTTGGTTTTGTTAGATTAAAGTACAATGAATAAGGATAAATGACTATATGCTAAACCAATATCCAAATGTGCCTGTCTTTATTCTTTGTTCATTTATCTTTGTTCTTTAACCTAATCGTTACTGCATTCTTATGCGCATCTAGCCCTTCGGCAGCTGCAAGGATTTCAACGGTGTTACCAATATTATTTAATCCTTTGGTAGTTAGATGTTGAAAAGTTATCTTCTTGATAAAAGCGTCAATTGATACTCCAGAATATGCTTTAGCAAAGCCACTTGTGGGTAAGGTATGATTGGTTCCTGAGGCATAATCGCCAACGCTTTCTGGTGTTAAATTTCCTAAAAAAACCGAGCCTGCATTGGTAATCAATGGTATAAGAACTTCGAAATTTTCAGTTGCTAAAATTAAATGTTCTGGTGCATATTCATTCGAAAATTCCATTGCTACATTTAAATTATCAACTAAAATAGCGTAAGAATTAGCTATAGCTTTTGCAGCAATTTCTTTTCTTGATAACCTAGATAATTGAATTTCAATTTCTTTTAGCGTTTCTTCTAAAATTTTATTTGAAGTAGTCACTAAAATTGCCTGACTATCAATGCCATGTTCTGCTTGTGCAAGCAAGTCTGCGGCAACAAATGACGGATTGGCAGTCTCATCAGCAATCACTAAAACCTCCGATGGACCAGCAGGCATATCAATAGCCACCTTATTTTGAACCATTGTTTTGGCTGAGGTCACATAGCGATTTCCTGGGCCAAATATTTTATAAACCTGAGGTACGGTTTCAGTTCCAAAAGCCATTGCTGCTACAGCTTGTGCACCACCAATCAGGTAGATTTTTTCGATACCTAAAAGCACAGCACAGTAAGCAAGATAACAATTGGTTTTACCATCGCTTTGTGGTGGCGAACAAACCACAATTTCTTTACATCCTGCAATAATTGCTGGCGTAGCCAACATTAAAAAGGTGCTCGGCAAAACAGCTGTACCGCCCGGTATATAAAGGCCAACCTTTTCAATTGCCCTCGATTCCCGCCAGCAAACCACTCCAGGCATCGTTTCAACTTTATCTTCCTTTTTTATTTGAGATTCGTGAAAAGTTTTAATGTTTCCGTAAGCAGTTTCAATCGCTTTTTTTGCGTCTGCAGGAATAGTCGATGCAATGTGTTTCAATTCCTCTGCATCTAAAAAAAGTTTTTCCAACTCAACTTTATCAAAGGTTTTTGCAAAATTAATCAGTGCTTTATCACCATCATTCTTTACTGTTTTTATGATGTCTGCAACACGTTCTTCTACCAATTTATCGTCTTCAATTTGTCGAGAACACAGTTCTTTAATTTTTGATTTAGATAAATCTGTATAATTATAGACTTTCAATGCTTTATGATTTTAAATTAACTAATAGTTAATGCTATTTTTGGCTTTTGCATGTTATTTTTAAGTGATAATCTTTTCAATTGGCATCACTAAAATACCTTCAGCACCTGCTGCTTTTAAACTGTTAATTTTATCCCAAAAATCTTCTTCGGCAATTACAGAATGAACGGCAACCCAGTTCGGTTCAAACAATGGAACAACCGTTGGACTTTTAACACCAGGCAATAAATCGACAACTTTTTGAAGGTTATCTTTTGATACATTTAGCACAACATACTTGTTAGATTTTGCACTCAGAACCGAACGTATTCTTTGCAGCAATTCTGCGACTTCTGGGTTGTCAATTATCGATTTATTTCCAATTAAAACAGCTTCAGAATTCATTACATCTGCGAATGGTTTTAGTCCATTACTTTTTAAAGTGCCACCTGTAGAAACGATGTCAAAAATAGCATCACTTAAGCCTAAACCAGGTCCAATTTCTACCGAGCCTGAGATGGTTCTGATGTCTGATTTTATTCCTTTTTCTGTTAAGAATTTTTCTAGAATTACAGGGTAAGAAGTGGCGATTGCTTTGCCATTCAAGTCTTCTAATTTTTGGATTTCGCTACCCGTTTGAACGGCGATTTTTAAGGTGCATTTTCCAAAGCCAAGACGCTGTAAATATTCAACATCAGCCTTAGTTTCTGTGATAACATTTTCACCAACAATACCTAAATCGGCAATGCCGTCCTGAACATATTCAGGGATATCATCATCACGAAGAAAAAGAATTTCTAATGGAAAATTTGCAACGGTAGCAATTAATGAGCTCTTGTAGTTTTCGAAAGAAAGACCACAATTTTTTAATATTTCTACGGATTTTTCGTTTAACCTACCCGATTTCTGGATAGCAATTTTAAGTGTTTTCAAAGTATTGAATATAGAGTGTGCAAGAAATTATTCTACGGAAAAAAGTTTTGAAGTACAAAACAAACATATCATATCGCCTATCGGCGATGATGTAAATGTAAGTGATGGTTCAAAGTTAATTTCATATCTTTATTTCTGCCAGTATCAATGCTTTAGCTGATTAGCGATGGCAAATATAGTGTTTGAAACCGTAAATCAAAAAATAATGGCACTTAATTTGCCATAATGGTGATTTAATTTCTGATTACCTTATTTTTGCATTAAATTTTGTTGTGTTGAAGAATTTCCGCTTTCTGATTATTCCTATTATATTAAGTATTTCGGCCTGTGGGTGGTTTAAACAACCTCCGGAGATTGGCAAAATATTATCTGAGCATTTTAAAAATAAAATCTACAAAGATTTCGATACTGTAGCTTACGACAGTGTTTTTGTTAAAACAATGGATGAATTATCTCCATCATTCATAAACCCTAAAACCATTAAGGCATTTTATTCATCAAACACCAATGAGCCTAAAATGGTCACTAAATTCTACATTGATGGGGAATTGGATACCCTTGTAAGTTACCTGCAAAGCAGCAAAAATCATGGGTTTAATCCCGAAATATTTAAGACTCTTGAGATTAAAAAATTGTTAGATGAACTTACCGCTAATAAATTTAAAACTGTAAATGAAAGCTATCCGGTTATTGCAAAACTGGAGTTGTTAAGTGCTAACGCATATTTAAATTATAATAATTTTTTAAGATATGGAGTTGTAAATCCACGCAATATTTTTTCGAGATATTACATTAAGGTAAAACGTCCGGATAGTTTAAATATGACCAAACTTTTAAGTACAGAAAGTTTAGTTGATAGTTTAAGAAACGCTCAACCAAAATCGGCTCAATATAAAGCTTTGCAAAGTGCATATTTGAATGCAAAAGGAGAAGATGAAAAGCGAATATTGCTCTTAAACATGGAGCGTTTTCGTTGGCAAATGCCAGAAACAGGTACGAATTATGTGCAAGTAAACATTCCTGATTTTAAGCTTACTTGGTTTGATAACCAGGATACTATAATTACAATGAAGGTTTGTGTTGGGGGGAAACGTGAGAACGGATATGACGAAAAGTTAAAAGCTTTTGCAAAATCTGGCAATTTGGATGACAAGCCAAAAAACCATGAAACACCATTACTGTTTAGTAAGATTAATTCTATTCAGGCAAATCCAATTTGGAATATTCCTGTAAGCATAGCGCAAAGCGAAATCTATTGGATGGCCAGAAAAGATCCTTATTATTTATCAAACAGCAATATTAATGTCTATTATAAGGACAAATTAATTGGTGAGCCCGATACCATTAATTGGAACAATTACTCAAGGGAGAAATTGCCTTTTAAATTTAAACAAGGTTCTGGTGGCGGAAATGCACTGGGTAAATTCAAGTTTATTTTTGATAACAGCTCCAGCATTTATCTGCATGATACAAATAATAAAAATGGCTTTAATTTAAGTAATAGGGCAATTAGTCACGGCTGTATACGTATAGAAAAACCTTTAGAATTTGCCGAAAAATTAGTTGGCGATGAATATACTTACGACAAGTTAAGGGCAGAAGTTGATTTGCCTCCTGTTGATAGTACCCGTAACAAATGGTATAAAAAACGTTTAGCCGCAAAGGCAGATACTACAAAAGCCTTTAAGCTTAAGCCAGCTTGGTTTGGGCCTAAAAAAGCGGTTCCACTTTTAATAACCTATTTTACTGCATGGGCGCAAAATGGTAAAATTGAATACCGACCAGATGTTTATAATATGGACGATAAACTTTGGCTCGCTATGAAAAAAACTCGATAATACGCTTATAATGGTTGGTAAATAATTCCCTGTTATTTTCTGACCTGTTTAAATATACATCCCGAATAAAATGATTATCTCCTTTTTAATGGATTTATATTTTGAAAACTTTTACAACCATTTTTTTTCCTGCCGCATTAATTTATTTTTTTATTTTTCATGGTTCTAAACATTCTACAGGCGAGTTGCTTGCCGAAAGTTTAGGGCAAGAAATTTATAAGGATTTTGATTCAGTTAAATACGATTCTGTTTTTATAAACGAATTCAAAAGCTTGAGCATGCAAAATGAAAATCTTTCATCCTTAAAAGCGCATTTTAAAAATAATGTAACGCCAAATTTTACCATTCGTTTTTTTGGGGTTAAAGGTTTAGATTCTTTAATAACATACCTTGATAAGGGCTTTATGCATGGTTTCAATTCCGAAACTTTTCGCACTAAGGAGCTTAAAAATTTAATCGTCACCTTAAAAGCAAATAATTTTACTAATGTTGATGAAAGCTATTCAAAGCTTGCTAAGCTAGAAATCCTTTCGTCTTATGCTTTTATTAAGTATGCTGGTTATTTAAAATTTGGGGTTGTTAACCCAAAAAAAATCTATTTGCGATATAATATTGATGTAAAGCAGGCTGATAGCTTATTTATTCGAAATATGTTATCTGCGGTTAACATTGTAGATACTTTGAACGCAATTCAAAATAAATCAAATCAATATGTTGCATTGCAGAAAGCTTACTTAAACTCCAAAAATGATTCCTTAAAAAAAATATTGGCCATAAATATGGAGCGTTTGAGATGGGTTTTGCCGCTTAAAGGTGAAAAATATATCCAGGTTAACATTCCAGATTTTCGACTCGTTTATTTTAATGGTGAGGACACACTAACAACAATGAAGGTTTGCGTTGGTGAAAGGAGGGATGCTGATTATGATAAAAAACTAAAAATTTACGAAAAAACAGGTGATTTGGATGATAAACCTAATAATAGGGAAACTCCTCAATTGTATAGTAACATAAAATATATCTATTCAAACCCCGAATGGAATATTCCTGAAAGTATTGCACAAACTGAAATATATACGATGGCGAGACGAAATTCTAATTATTTGCGTCGGCATAATATTTTAGTTTACCATAAAAATAAGTTAATTGAGAATCCATCAAACATACGCTGGTATAAATACGATAGAAAAAAACTCCCGTTTCTATTTGTTCAGCAATCTGGCTCTGGTAATTCTTTAGGGAAACTGAAATTTATTTTTCCAAATACAAGCAGTGTTTACTTACACGATACTAATGTTAAAAGTGCCTTCAAGTTAAATAATCGAGCAATTAGTCATGGTTGTATTAGGTTAGAAAAACCATTGCAGCTTGCATGGCATATTATGGCTAACGAAACGAGCTTTGAAAAAGTTAGAACTGAACTAGGATTAAAACCCTTGATTATGCCTGTTGAAAAGAAGAATGCTAACGTAAAAAAAGATATAGCAGAAAAGCTACAATTAAAACCTATGCGTTTTCTTCTTGATAATGAAACACCTTTGCTTATAACTTACCATACTGCATGGGCTAAAAATGGTAAAATAGAATATCGAAAAGATGTTTATGAAATGGATGAAAAACTTTGGAATGCAATGAAGATAATTAGATAGAAGCCGTAGATTTGCCAAATGCAAGAAACGCCAACTTTTAACCATCAAGCTGATATTGTTAATAGCGCCATTAGATTTATCAATTCTTGGTTTAAGCAATCAAAGTCTGTTACAGAAGAATTAAACAATTTTTTTATCCTCCCGGGAAATAAAATCATTAGCAAAAATGTAATAATTGGTAGGTTAAAAGGAATTTTTGGGCAATTTGACGAATATGTTGGTGGGAGATACGATATAATCGATGTTAATTTCGAATTAATGGGCGATGGTAAGGGAATGGGTTTTGTAGAGGGTGTTGCAGGCTATCGTGCAGTATTGGGCAAGCAATCTCAAATTGTTAGCGGACCATTCAAATTGTATTTTGCCCTTCAAAATGACGCGTGGAAGGTTGTAAATATAGAATTTCCTGGTTTTGCATATTGAGTAACTATTTTCTTAGTTTTATCTGAGATTTTTGTTATCTTTCTCTTAAATTATCTTCCTGATTATGAGAAAATCTTATCTTACCCTCTTAATTCTATTTGCAGTTTTAATCGTTTCTTGCGCTAATAACTCAAAAAAAGCAATTTATCCGCCATCTGAGATTTTATTAAATCAAGATTCTTTTTGGACTTATTATTACAATCATGTAAATCTTGCTGATAATTTTCTTGGCTTTGATGAGCATGATAAACCCTTAACCAGAAAGGATTTTTTTAATAAACTAGCATCTGGATATCAGATTCCAATCTCCTTGGAAACAAATGATTCATTAAAACATTACAAGTTATACAAAATTACCACCGCTGTTGATGCAGAATTACGTGATCTGATTGAAAAAACATTTGAGACTGATGTTAAATATTTTAATATGGAAGGTAGCGTAGTGCCAAAATTTAACTTTACAGATATTAATAGTAAAAAGTACAATTCCGAAACAACCAAAGATCAGTTTGTTATACTTAAATTTTGGTTTATTGGTTGCGGTGCTTGTATTGAAGAAATGCCTGCACTTAATAAATTAGTATCTAAATACTCAAAAAAACCAAACATAAAGTTTTTGAGCTTGGCAACTGATAGTGAAGAAAAGCTGAAAGTATTTTTAAGTAAAACAGATTTCAAGTATGCAACGGCATCAGTAAGTGACAATTATGTGGTTGATGAGCTGGGAATTACTACATTTCCTACACACATGATTGTTAAAAATGGTAAAATTTTACGAGTAATAAGCACAGAGAAACAGCTTGAGGATGTTCTATCGAGATATCAAAAATGATAGTGATGATTTTTGACGTTTTGGAATGTAATTGGATTATTACATTCGCCACTCTCCATAATTTTTCTATCTTTGGTTTTTAATGAATTTCCTTTACCCGGGCTTTCTTTTCGCACTATTATCGGTTGCAATTCCGGTTATCATTCATTTATTCAATTTCCGAAAATTTAAAAAGGTTTATTTTTCAAACGTTCAGCTTTTAAAAGAAGTAGAGCAGCAAAATTCATCGAAAGAGAAACTCAAAAATTTACTCATTTTATTATCGCGGATACTTGCAATTGCATTTTTAGTATTGGCTTTTGCTCAACCTTATGTACCAGCAAATAAAGAGAAAACAACCATTAATGATAACATAGTAAGCATATATATTGATAATTCTTTTAGTATGGATGCCATTAATAAGGATGGTAGCTTACTTGATGAAGCTAGAAGAAGCGCTAAAGAATTAGTTAAAGGTTTTGGTTTGAACGATAGATTTCAACTACTAACTAATGATTTTGAAGGTAAGCATCAGCGTTTAATAAATAAGGAAGAGTTTGTAAAAGCTTTAGATGATATTAAAGTTTCAGCTGCGAATAGAACACTACAGGAAATTTTAAATAGACAAAGCAATATCCTCACAGGTTCTGCTAACAAATACAGTTTTATAATATCCGATTTTCAAAAAAACATTTCTGGCCAGAAAAAGCTTGATACTAAAAAAGATATTCAATACTCATTTTTAAAATTGAATGCTACTAATTTGCCGAATATTGCTGTTGATAGCGTATGGACCTTGTCTCCAAATCATCAACCATCAACAAATGAGCGTTTGGTTGTTCAACTAAAAAACTATTCTGACGATGATGCTAAAAACATACCGTTAAAATTAAGTATCAATAATCAACAAAAAGCAATAAGTTCAGTAAATATTTCGGCAGGTAAAACCGTAAAGGATACATTAAGTTTTTCAGGATTGGTATCTGGCTGGCAAAAAGCTATAATTTCTATTAAAGACTTTCCCATAACTTTTGATGATAGTCTTTTATTTAGTTTCAATGTTGATGAAAATTTTCAGGCGCTTAGCATTAACGGAAATTCTTCACAAGATTACATAAAAGCACTTTTTAATGCTGATAATTATTACAGATTGACCAGTAGCATTGAAAATAATATCAACTATAGTAATTTTTCAAGCTTTGGTTTAATCGTTTTAAATGGCATAAAAACCCCATCAACCGGACTTGCGCAGCAGCTAAAAACTTATGTTAATGGGGGAGGTACGGTAGTTGTTTTTCCTGATTTAGATGCTGATTTGCGAATTTATAATACATTTTTAAATGCTTTAACACTTCCATCCATTCAGGTTTTAAATACTACACCAACTAAAGTTGATAAAATTGATTTACAAAACCCTGTATTCAAAAGTGTTTTTGAAGATGTTCCGAAAAATTTAGATTTACCTGCAGTTAATCGCTATTTTTCTTTTGCTGATAACAATAGCGCCAACAGAGAAGATATTTTGCAGCTTCCCGGCGGGAAATTATTCTTCGCCAAGTATGGAGTTGGGAAGGGAAATATTTATTTATCCGCTTCGGGGCTAAATCAAACCGATGGAAACTTTGCCCGGCATCCAATTTTTGTGCCCCTAATGTTTCGCTTAAGCTTAAATGGCGGAAATGAAAGTGATTTATATTCTACCATCGGTAATGAAAATGTTCTTACTAGTAGAAACATCACTATTGGTAAAAATCAAACGTTAAAATTATCATCTGATGGTTTTGAGTCTATTCCAGAAGTACGTTTTGCACAGGGTAAAACTTTAATTTATACAGCCGATCAAATTAAAAATCCAGGTTTTTATAATTTAAAACTAAGCGATTCATTGCTGGCTGTTTATGCTTTCAACAGCAATCGTTCAGAATCTGATATGCACTATTTAGACAAAAGTGCACTGGCAAATCTTGCAGAAAGAAGTAATTTGAAAATTTATGATACGGATAAAGATGCAGTAAAATTAATTTCTGGCGAAAACCAAATCGGACAAACATTATGGAAACTTTGTCTAATTTTGTCGCTGATTTTTATTGCAGCAGAAATTCTGCTCATCCGATTTTTTAACAACCCTAAAAAAACAATATGAATCTCCTTGTAAAGCAGGTTACCATTGCCGACCCACAAAGTAAATTTAATAACCAGCAATGCGATGTTAGGATTACTGATGGTAAAATCAAGCAAATCGGTAAATTATCTGCCGAGAAAGACGAAACCGTTTTTGAAGCGAATGGTGCTTATTTAACACCTGGCTTTTTCGATTTAAATTGCGCAGCCGGCGACCCGGGATTTGAAACCAAAGAAGATATTCAAACCTTAACAGCTGCTGCAAAGGCGGGCGGTTTTACCGGTTTAGCGCTTTTGCCACAAACCAATCCGGTTGTACAATCAAAATCTCAGGTAGAATATATTGTGAATAAATCAAGGGGCAATTTGGTTGATGTTTTGCCAGTTGGTTCAATTAGTCAAAACCGCGAAGCTAAGGAACTTTCAGAATTGTTTGATATGCAGCAAGCTGGTGCAGTTGCCTTTTCTGATGGTGATAAAGCCATTCAAGATGATGGTTTTATGAGCAGGGCGTTGCAATATGCAAAAGGTTTCGATGCCTTGTTGATGGTATATCCGGAGAATAAATCCATTGCCGGGAAATCTCAAATTAATGAAAGCAAAAACTCTGTGCTTTTAGGGATGAAAGGTTTGCCGCCATTAGCTGAGGAAATGCACATCGCCAGAGATATTTTCCTGGCAACATATAATGAAACAAAAATTCACATCAGCAATATTTCTACAGCTGGTGCGGTGGCATTAATCCGCAAAGCGAAAAAAGACGGCGTTAAAATTACCTGCGATGTTACCGCTCACCACTTGGTATTTACTGAAGAGTTGCTTTCTGATTTCGATAGCAATTACAAGGTGAAGCCACCATTACGCAGCAAAGCTGATGTTAAGGCACTAATTGCCGGGTTAAAAGATGGTACTATTGATGCCATTACATCACAACATCGCCCTGAAGAAATCGAATTTAAAAATGTTGAGTTCGAAATTGCACATTACGGAATCATTGCTTTACAAACAGTGTTGCCATTATTGCTAAAGGCAAGTTTAGATTTTAGCTTAATTGCGGAGAAATTAAGCATCAATCCAAGGAAATTACTAAATTTAAATATTCCGGTTATTGAAGAAGGTGCAGAAGCAAACTTTACAGTTTTTGATGCTAACGAAAAGTGGTTATATAATGCTGCTAACAATTATTCAAAATCTGCCAATACCCCATTAATTGGAGCAGAGTTAATAGGAAAAGTAAAATTAGTTTATAATAACAATCAATATTTTAAAGATTAAAAAATAAGGATAAAAGAACAAAGATTTAATTTTCGCGATTAGTCTTTCATCATTGTTCTTTTATCTTTGTTCCCAATAAAATTTGTATTAAGTCTTGATACTTGATACTAAATACTTGATACTAAAAATATGGATAATAGAGTAAAACAGGCGCTTTCTGCCTCATTAAATAAATATGCTGAAGTTTCGGCAGTTGAAGTTGGAAATTTTGAAACAGAGTTACTTGCGGCTTTTGAACTGGAAGTTAACTTTTTAGATAAAGTAACTGCCTTTGATGCCGTGTTCGATTCAAACCCGAACTTTGAAGAATTAAGAGAAGTTTTTTTTGATTTATTGATGGTAAATTTCTTCAGTAGTGATGTGCAAAAGCTTGAAGAAGATTATTTAGAGAGCGAAGAATGGGCAAATATTGAAGAAGAAACAATAGAAAGAGGGACGGAGCTTTTAAACCTGTTGCTATACATTAAAGAATGTAAGGATGAAGATTTAGACCCTGAGTTAGGCGATTTCTTAAAGGAATTTTTATTAGTTGAGGATGATGAATTTCAAGATGAATTTGAAATTTATGAAGAACTAATCAGCAACCAGCAACTTGCAGAAAGTAGCGTTGAAGCAATTTGTAAGGCATCAAACAAGTTAAACATCAGTGAAGAGATGAAAGAATTATTCGTTTCTTTTATGGTATTTTTCCTTGATACTGAGGGCAGTGCAACAACGGTTCAGGAAATAAATAAATTTAGTAGTAACAAATCATTCGATTCTGCTACTTATATATTAATTACAACCATTAATAACTAAATTCAATCTCAGTATGGAACAACAAATAATTGAAGAAGAAAAAAAGCCTAATGCCTTAGCATTTAAAGTTGCAATAAGTTTTGCAATATACTCTATTGCTATAATGTTTATCCTAAAGCTTATAGGTATTGATTCAACTAATCCAGAATTGCCAATTTCAGAAAAGATCATTGCAATGGTTTTGTCATATGGCGTTTTTATAGTTGCAATTTTTTATGCTCAAATTACTCATAAGAAAGAACTTGGAGGTTATATTACCTACGGAAGAGCATTTTCAACTGGTTTTAAAGTAGCTGCGTATGCGGGATTATTTGTTGGTTTATTGTTTGTGCTTTATTATAAGGTTTTAGACCCAACGGCTCTTGACAAAATTGCGGATGTAGCAATTGAGCAGGCAAATGGCGATGAGCAAAAGATTAAAGGTATTGAAATGATGCGTGGCTATATGTGGATTTTCACAGCTTTCGGTGCTGCAATAGCATATACACTTCTAGGATTACTGGAAAGTTTAGTTACATCAGCAATAATTAAAAAAGAACGAGGATAACAAAATCATAAAAATTTCTAACGTGCAAGTTTTATCATTTTATTTGATGAAATTTGCACGTTTTATTTTAAAAGTAACGAGTTTAAGCCCTGGTCTTTTTACTTTCTACTTTTTACTTTCTACTTAAATGGATATATCAATTGTAGTACCTTTATATAATGAAGATGAATCGCTACCCGAATTAACGGCGTGGATTGCTAAAGTAATGATGGAGCATAACTTCAGTTACGAAATTCTTTTAATAGATGATGGCAGCACCGATAAATCCTGGGAAGTTATTGAATCGTTGAAACTACAAAATGATGCAATAAAGGGAATCAAATTCAGAAGGAATTACGGTAAATCAGCTGCATTAAATGTTGGCTTTGAAGCCACACAGGGCGATGTTATCATTACTATGGATGCCGATTTACAAGATAGTCCTGATGAAATACCTGAATTATACCGCAGAATAAAAGAAGAAAAACTCGATTTAATTTCTGGCTGGAAAAAGAAACGTTACGACCCAATAACGAAAACAATCCCGACTAAATTATTTAATGCTGCAACACGCAAAATGAGCGGCATTCAGTTAAATGATTTCAATTGTGGTTTAAAAGCATATAGAAGCGATGTCGTTAAAACCATCGAAGTTTATGGTGAAATGCACCGTTATATACCTGTAATTGCTAAATGGGCAGGTTTCAGTAAAATTGAAGAACAGGTTGTTGAGCATCGTGCCCGTAAATATGGTACAACAAAATTCGGTTTTAGCAGGTTTATTAATGGCTTTTTAGATTTACTTTCAATCTTTTTCGTAGGTAAATTTGGAAAACGACCAATGCACTTTTTTGGTTCTCTGGGTGTTTTAAGTTTTCTAATTGGAACTTTTTTGGCCCTTTGGATGATTGGAGAAAAGCTTTACCACATCGCAGCACATATTCCTTATAAAAGGGAAATAACCGATCAGCCTTTGTTTTACATTGCTTTGGTTGCAATTGTAGTTGGTTCTCAAATGTTTTTAACAGGCTTTGTTGCAGAGTTGGTTACTCGAAATGCACCCGAAAGAAATCAATATTTAATAGAAAAGAGGGTTTAAGGCAAAAGGTTTAGGGCTAAAGGTTTTACGCCCAGCGCTTTTTCCTTTTACCTTCAACCTTTTACCTTTTTAACATGTTTTTCTCCATTATAATTCCACTTTATAATCGTCCGCAAGAAATAAACGAACTTTTATACACTTTAACTAAGCAAACCTATTTGCAGTTTGAGGTTTTGGTTATTGAAGATGGGTCGAGAGATGATGCAACGACAATTGTAGAAAGTTATTCGAATAAGCTTGATATCAGCTATTATTATAAAGAAAACGCGGGACAAGGTTTTGCAAGGAATTTTGGTTTTGAAAAGGCAAAAGGCGATTACTTCGTCATTTTTGATTCGGATTGTTTAATTCCATCGAATTACCTGGAGATTGTTAAAAACTACCTTTATGAGCATAGTTTAGATGCATACGGTGGTCCTGATGCAGCGCATGAAAGTTTTACGCCGGTTCAAAAAGCGATTAGTTATGCCATGACATCGCCGTTTACAACAGGTGGCATTCGGGGCAACAAAAAACATGTTGGTCAGTTTCATCCTCGTAGTTTTAACATGGGGGTATCTCGCGAGGTTTGGGAACAGGTTGGTGGCTTTATTTTAACTCGTTTGGGCGAAGATATCGAATACAGTATCCGTATCCACGAGAATGGGTTTAAAATAGGTTTAATTCCTGAAGCAAAAGTCTACCACAAACGCAGAACTAGTTTTAGTCAGTTTTATAAGCAATTACACTTCTTCGGACGGGCAAGAATCAATATTTATAAACATTTTCCGAAAGAACTTAAGCTCGTACATTTCTTTCCAGCAGTATTTACGGTTGGCTTTATTTTCAGTGTTTTAAGTAATTTTGTTTACTTGCCATTGGCATATGTTTGTAATTTCTTCATTCTGATTTACTTTATGTTGATATTTTTTCATTCATGGTCGGTAAATAAATCGTTAAAAATTGCATTTTTGAGCATTATTTCCTCCTTTATTCAACTAACAGCCTATGGTTTAGGTTTTCTACAGGATTTATTTAAGAGAGTAATATTCAGTAAAAAGTAGTAAGTTAAAACACATTGCAAAAAAAAAAGCAAGGCATAAAATAAAATGATTAATTATCTTAAAGAAAGCACATTCGCGGTTAATGATGTAATTCAAAAAGCATGGAACATCACCAGAAAGCATTATTTTTCTATTGCTACCCTATGCTTTTTAATGTTTATTACAGCAAGCGCATCAAGCTTAATGGCTTTTTTTATTAAAGATGTGAGTAAAATACTAAGCTTTTTGATGGTTTGTATTTTCATTATGCTTTACTTCACAATTAATTTATCACTATTCAAATATATTTTTCACCTGATGGATGATGAATTGAATGACGTGAAAATTGTGGATACCATCCCAACAAGACAACAAATTATACGATTTTTAGTAGCTACTTTATATTTTGTGGGCTGTATTTTAGGCGTTTATTTAATAGTAATTTTAGTAGCATTCCCATTTATCTATACTGGAATTAATGTAGATATTGTTAAAAATGTAGCCATTTCGGTAGGTATTGTAGCCATATTTATTACCTGGTTAAGGATTTCTTTCTTTCCGTTTTTCATTATTGATAAAAACGCAAAGCCTTTCGAATCTATTAAATTAAGCTTAGCTACGACAAAGGGTAATTTCACTAAGATTTTATTACTTCTTATAATTTTGGGCGGCGGGTATTTAATTTATCTTTTATTAAACTACTTGCAGTGGCCAATTGTTGCTTTTATCGTAAACATATTAAGTTCGTTTATTATTGTGCCATTATCCAGCGTTGCTTTAACTGTAGCCTATCGTAAAATCTCTAGCGAATACAAAGGCGATGAGCATCCTGATATTTTGCATAATATTGTTTAAATATTCATTCAATCATTCTCTAATTCAAAATTTATTTATTTAAATGGGAATAAAAGCAGCGTTAAGTAAACCATTTGCGGCATTTGCAGTTTGGCAAATCAATAAGTGGAAACATAATGCGGTTCAGGTTCAGCATAAAATACTACAGAAACTGATTTCCAGTGCTCAGGCGACTGATTTTGGGAAAGACCATCAGTTTTCATCCATTAAATCCTATGCGGATTTTAAGCAAAATGTTCCTGTAAGGGATTATGAAGGCCTTAAAACTTACATTGATAAGGTCGTTGAAGGTGCGGAAAATGTACTTTGGCCAGGCAAACCACTCTATTTTGCAAAAACATCCGGCACAACATCGGGCGTGAAATATATTCCGCTCTCAAAAGAATCGATGCCCGAGCACATTAAGGCTGCCCGGAATGCAATCCTAACTTACATTAACGAAACGGGTAAAACGGATTTTGTTAATGGCAAAATGATTTTTTTACAGGGAAGTCCGGTTTTAGCGATGAAGCATGGTGTAAATGTTGGTCGCCTTTCTGGTATCGTTGCCCACCATGTTCCTAATTACCTGCAAAAAAATAGATTGCCTTCTTATCAAACTAATTGCATAGAAGACTGGGAACAGAAAGTTGATGCGATTGTTGAAGAGACTTTACAAGAAAACATGACCTTGATTTCCGGTATTCCGCCATGGGTTCAGATGTATTTTGATAAGCTTAGTGAAAAAGCCAATGGCAAGAAAATTAAAGACATATTCAAAAACTTTAGTTTGTTTATTTACGGCGGCGTAAACTTCGAACCTTACCGGGCAAAGATTGAGCAAAGCATAGGTAAGAAAATAGATTCGATTGAAACTTATCCTGCATCCGAAGGATTTATTGCTTATCAGGATTCGCAAAAAGCTAAGGGTTTATTATTGCTTGCTGATGCAGGCATCTTTTACGAGTTTATCCCTGCGGATGAGTATTACAATGAAAATCCAACACGATTATCGCTAGGCGAGGTTGAATTGAATACAAATTATGCCTTGATATTAAATACAAACGCGGGTTTATGGGGTTACAGCATTGGCGATACCATAAAGTTTGTGTCTAAAAATCCTTATAAAATTGTAGTTACCGGGCGTATAAAGCATTTTATATCGGCCTTTGGCGAACATGTAATAGGCGAGGAAGTAGAGCATGCATTGTTAACTGTTGCCAATGAAGAAAAAGTAGAAATAACAGAATTTACAGTTGCACCACAGGTAAACCCTAAAGAAGGAGAACTGCCTTATCATGAGTGGTTTGTAGAGTTTTCTGTTGCGCCAAAGGATATGGCTACGTTCAGTAAAAAAGTTGATGAGGCTTTGCAGAAAAAAAATATTTACTATTTTGACCTGATTGAAGGTAAGATTTTGCAACCTTTAGTAATTCGTTCTTTACAAGAAGATGCTTTTGTTAATTATATGAAAAGTGAAGGTAAATTAGGCGGACAGAATAAAGTGCCGAGGTTGAGTAATGACAGGAAGTTAGCAGATGAATTGGGAAGGTATATAGTTTAAATTGTTTTATTGTTATATTGTTGCATGATTCCCTACTACATTTTAATCTAATTAATATGGAACAGAAATACTTGCAATTGAATCAAATATCAGCATACAAAAAGTCCTTTCACCTTAGTAATCACATATGGGAAATTATTGCTAATTGGGATGCTTTCGCAAAGCAAACTATTGGTAAACAATTTGTAAATGCAGTTGATTCCGTTTCAGCTAACATCGCAGAGGGTTTTGGGAGGTATCATAAAAAGGATAAGATTAAATTTTATTATTATAGCTTTGGCAGCGTAAAAGAATGTTTTGATTGGAATGAAAAAGCAAAAATTAGAAAGTTAATAAGTGAAGAAGAGTATAATGACATATTCGCCACGTTAGAAAACTTGCCTAAGGAAATCCATCAACTTATAAGATTTACCAACGATAGATTAAAAACTTATGTTTCCAGCAATTGTGTTTGAAACAATAGAAAGAGGAACAATTGAGCAATACAACAATACAACAATCAATAAAAAACATCATCATATTAGGCTCTACGGGGAGCATAGGTACACAGGCGCTCGAAGTTATTCGGGATAATCCTTCAATCTTTAAAGTTTCCGTGCTATCTGCATTAAAGAATTCGGAATTGCTTATCCGGCAGGCTAAAGAATTTAAGCCTGAGGTTGTTGTAATTTGTGATGAAAGTAAATATCTTGAAGTTAAAAGTGCTTTAAGCTCTTTTGATATTAAAGTTTTAGCAGGAGAAGATGCCCTTACAGAGGTTGCAGTTTATCCGAAGGGTGAAATTGTGCTTACGGCCTTAATGGGTTCTGTTGGCCTAAAACCAACCATTGCTGCAATTAAAGCTGGTAAAAATATTGCATTAGCCAATAAAGAAACCCTGGTTGTTGCCGGCGAACTGGTTACACAATTGGCCATTGAGAATCAGGTTAAAATATTACCGGTCGATTCCGAACATTCGGCCATTTTTCAATGTCTGGTAGGCGAGGAGCATAACGAAATCGAAAAAATTTACTTGACGGCTTCTGGTGGTCCGTTTTTAGGAAAGGATAAAAATTTTCTAGCATCAGTAAAAAAGGAACAGGCTTTAAAACATCCTAACTGGGTAATGGGCGCTAAAATTACCATCGATTCTGCCAGTTTAATGAATAAAGGTTTAGAGGTAATTGAGGCTAAATGGCTGTTTGGGTTAGAAGTGGAGCAAATCGACGTTATCGTTCATCCACAGTCGATTATTCATTCTATAGTGCAATTTACGGATGGCTCTATGAAAGCACAAATGGGTGTGCCTGATATGAAATTGCCGATTCAGTATGCAATCAATTATCCCGATAGGCTAAAAAACAATTTTAAGCGTTTTAATTTCCTGGATTACCCAAACTTTAGCTTTCAAAAGGCTGATATGGAAACCTTCAGAAATTTAGAGCTGGCTTTTCAATCGTTAAGAAAGGGTGGGAATATGCCTTGTATTTTAAATGCAGCTAATGAAATTGTGGTTGAGGCATTTTTAAAAGATAAGATTGGCTTCCTGGCAATGAGTGAGGTAATTGAACGTTGTATGGAGGAAATCAGTTTCATTGAAAACCCACAATTGAACGATTATTTAGAAACTGACAAACATAGCCGTATCTTAGCGGCCGAATTAGTAACAAAAAGTATATTTTAACATCTAACATAAAAATTTTAGAATAGCATATGAATGGATTGATAATGGCGGGACAGCTGCTGCTTGGATTGTCTATATTGGTAATATTACACGAATTAGGACATTTTCTGGCGGCAAGGGCTTTTGGAATTAAAGTAGAAAAATTTTATTTGTTTTTTGATGCATGGGGTTTTAAGCTTTTTAGTTTCAAAAAGGGAGATGTAGAATATGGCGTTGGTTGGTTACCCTTGGGTGGCTATGTTAAAATTGCCGGAATGATTGATGAGAGTATGGACACCGAGCAAATGGCTCAACCTGCTCAACCTTGGGAATTTCGTTCTAAACCAGCCTGGCAACGCTTAATTGTAATGTTAGGCGGTATCATTGTAAATGTAATTGTTGGTATCATTATTTTCTGGATGCTGACTTTCAAGTATGGTGAAACTTTTACGCCAAATAGTGCCGTTGTAAATGGCATTCAGGTGGGTAAAGTAGCTTCTGATATTGGCTTAAGAAATGGTGATAAAATTTTAGCCATTAATGGCAATAAGGTAATTCGTTTCGAAGAATTAAAAAGTTCGAAAGTTTTAATGGGTAATACCTTGTTAACAGTTATCCGTGGAGATAAGACCATAGAAATCAAAGTTCCAGATGATTTCCTGAACAAAGTTGCCGATGGTAAAAGTTTATTTGCCGAGCCACGTTTAAAAAGCATTGCAGATAGCTTATTGCCTGGTTATGGTGCTATCAAAGCCGGAATGAAAGTTGGTGATAAAATTACCGCTGTAGATGGGATTCCAGTTACTTTTCAGGATGAAATTAAACCAATTACTTTAAAAAAGAAAGGTAAAACAGTTGCTGTAGATGTTGATAGGGCAGGTACACCGTTGCAGTTTAATGTTGCCGTAGATACTGCAGGAGCTATCGGTTTTTACGGAAACTTTAATGAGATAAAGCGTAAAACCATCAATTATAGCTTCATGGCTGCATTGCCTATTGGTGCAAATATGGCCTGGAGCACTTTTATGGATAACGCTAAAGGCATCGGTAAAATGATTACAGGTAAAGTTAGTGCCCGAAACATCAGTAGTCCGATTGGCATTGCGAAGGTTTATGGTAGTACCTTTGATTGGGTTAAATTCTGGACTCTAACGGGTTTAATATCAATGGCGCTTGCCTTTATGAATTTATTGCCAATCCCAGGTTTAGATGGTGGTCATGTAGTGTTTCTATTAATCGAAATGGTGCAGCGTAAACCAGTAAGCGAAAAAGTGCTCGAAAAGGCGCAAATTGCAGGCTTTGTAATTCTGATTAGTTTAATGGTATTTGCTTTTGGTAATGATATTTTAAAAATATTCGGTAAGTAAAAAACTTAGCATATGAGATTGAGGCTAAGATTGAGGACTTAATCTCAATCTTAGCCTCAATTTTTGTTTTATACCCAATTTATTTTTTATATGAATTATTTCGAATTCTATGAGTTACCTGTTTCTTTTAAACCAGATTTGAATTTGGTTAAGGTTAAGTTCTATGCACTGAGTAAAAAGTTTCATCCAGATTTTTATGCAAATGAAAGTGAAGAGAAGCAGCAAGAGGTTTTAGATTTATCTACCTTGAATAATAAGGCTTACCAGGTTTTAAGCAATCAGAAAAAGACACTTCAATATGTTTTGGCGTTGAAAGGTGTTGTTCAAGCCGAAGAATCATATCAACTTCCTCAATCTTTCTTAATGGATATGATGGATGTGAACGAAGCTTTGATGGATTTGGAATTTGAGCCTGATGCTGAAAAGTTACAGAAAGTAATTGCTGATGTTAATTTGATTGAAAATGAACTGGATGCGGAGTTGGCAAAACTTACCACTGAATTTGATGAGCAGTCGGCTGAATCTGAAAATTCGCTGAAAGATATTAAAGATATTTTTTACCGCCAGAAGTATATTGCAAGAATCAGAGAAAAACTTCCTAAATCTTAAATATGTTATGCTTGCATAATATATGGCTTTAAATGCAATCATCATGCCTTAGAATAGCAATAGGTTAGGAATAGGCCTGCCACAAACTTTGCCTCAGGTATCAATAACACCGGATTGTAAAATCATAATTTAGTTTTTGAGGATGACTTAGTTTGGCTTACATTCGAAGCAAACAATCAGATTCATGAGTTCTCTTTCCATTTTTAGAAAAGTTGCTGTTTTAGAAGGTATTTCTTATTTGTTATTACTATTTGTGGCCATGCCATTAAAATACTGGGCTAATCTGCCCTTGGCGGTAAAATATACAGGATGGGCACACGGCTTACTTTTTGTACTATATGCAGCAACATTAGTTTTAGCATGGCAGGAACAAAAATGGAAGTTTGGAAAGGCAGTTCTGATTTTTCTTGCTTCTCTTTTACCGTTTGCACCATTCATTGTTGATAGAAAATTAAAAGATGAAAGGGCTTTATGATTGAATTACAATTGGTTAAAATCTATTTTAAAATAATTTTGTGATTTAGCCGAGCGTTACATACATTTGCAACCCCGTCCAACACATGCCCAGCTGGCGGAATTGGTAGACGCGCTGGTCTCAAACACCTGTGGGAAACCGTGCCGGTTCGACTCCGGCGCTGGGTACTAACCGGGCTCAAGCCCAAAACCTTGAAGGGTTGCTCATTAAAAAGCAACCCTTTTTGCTTGACTTTCAATAGGTTATCATTGAAGGTTGGGTCGATATAAGCGGTTCTAAACACATCGTCACCCCATACCAGATTATCTTTGAACACCCCTCTCATGAGCGTATGCTTTTGTGTTATGTTACCTTTTTGATAGATTTCATAAAGGTTCGTTAGGTTTGGCAGAATTCGATCAATAAGCTCATCTTCGTTTCTGATTTTAGATGGTTGATTTCCTTTTAGTGAATATTCCAACATCGCCTTTTCCTCTTTGAATTTTTGAAACCAGGTTTGATAGGTCGAACTTTCTATCTCATTATTCATCAGACGCTCTTCGAGCTTGAAGATCTTTTCATTTAGCTCATGGAGTTTCTTAATCTTATTTTGATGTTGTTCCTTTTTCAATTTCAGTGGCTCTATTGATAGGGCTTTTGCTGTCTCCTTTATGAACTGAACCTGATGTGTAGAGAAGCTTAAACCTTTAAGTACAGATTCGAATGCATCATGTAGTTTGTTTCCTGCAAGATTGAAGTTTGTATGCTCAGTACAGCGATAGTACATGTAGTAATTTTTGCGGCCTTTAGTATATCCAGCGGTCATTGACTTTCCACACCAACATTTAAGAATTCCCCTCAATGGAAAATCCTCGGCAGGTTGGACTCGCGTTTTTCGCTTGCTATTCTTCAACATATTTTGCACTAACCAATATTCCGCATCTGAGATTATTGGTAGGTGAATAGATTTAACAAATTTCTCCGGTAGTTCTTGAAAAGGGGGAACCCTGATAAGTCCTGCATAAACACAATTCATTAATATCTCCTGTATCGCAGACTTGCTTGTCCTTGTGAACCCTAATGCTTTGACGTTTTTGTAAATAATGTATTGCGGAATACCAAGGATATATTCCTTGAATATCCGCTCAACGATTAAAGCTTCTCCCTGGTGAAGCTCTATTAGGTTTTTTCTCGTCCCATCAATAATATTCCTATAACCATAGGGAGCCCTTCCGAGATAGCGGCCACTTTCCTTTGCATTTCTTACCCCTTGCTTTGTGCGCTTTCTGATATTAAACAATTCCTTGTTCGCCATCATATATTCAAAAGCACGTTTAATGAATACGTCTGGATCCGAGGTGTCCAGATCAATTCTTTCATTTGTAGAAAGTACCTTTACCCCATATTTGGTTTCCAATTCACCTATTTTCATCAATGCTTCTGGGAGATTTCTACTGAATCGGTCATGGTCAAGAACGATAATGTAATTACATTGGCCTTTGTAGTTCTTTAAATAAAGCTCCAAAGCACGATAATCCGGCCGGTCGAACGTGTAGCTCGATTCCCCATTGTCCCTAAATAACCCAATTACATTTAAGCTATTACGTTTACAGTATTCCTTTATTGACGATTCTTGATATTCCAATGATTTTGATTGATCCTTACTACTCAATCTCATATAACCGATAGCGTTCATATATCCTCCCTTAAAGCTATTTCTACAATGATGTTTGCTATTAAAGTTAGTAAAATTTTCTCATCTTTGCCAATCTGTTGTAGCTGTGTTTTGACATTTTTATCCGGAGTATTGCCAAAGGTGATCGGCAATTTGTCAATCATCAGGATAGGGTTATTCCTTTTTGTTTCTCTCTTTTCCGTACTCATACTAGTTTGCCTCAATCTTAACGCTAAAATATTTTATGGTTCTATAATTCATTGGTACTACTGATAGTAATGCCGAATCAAAAGTCTTTGAGAATCAAAGACTGATGCAAAAGTTTGGAGCACACCCAGCTATAAAACCCTTAATGATGTGATAATTTCTTAGAAGCATAATTGAAATATTGTTATTATTGATACATCTAGTCAATGAATTATAATAAAAGATAGATTTGAGTTGAGAATCCGATATTCTCCACCTGTTCTTCTAAGTCATTGGAAAACAATGACTTAGAAGATTTTTTGCCTCGTAACTCTGACACAAGTCTGCCACTAGACGGCTCGGGAACCAAAAATTCACCCCGTGCGGCACGGCGAAAAAATCAAAATTCTTCTGAAGAAAATGAAAAAAACATTGGGTATTCCGAACGTAAGTTCCAGGGAAGAACTCCTCGTGGTCCTAATTTTGACCTCATGGAGATTCCTGAGTTGCCATATACTGTTCCCCGTGTCGTAAAGGGAAGAAATATAACCAGGATTCCTGTAGGAAGCACCTTGGAAAGAGAAGTGGCTAAGCAAAGTTGGTATGTGGAGTTCTTTTTTCACAATGCATCAGAGGAGCGTATGGAGCGAATCAGGGTGACCAGGAAGCTTAACCGGATTAAAGATCCACGGCAAAAACTTAAAAACTTTAACAATCTGTGTGAAGCTTACCGGATTGCACTCGAGGGCGGTTGGAATCCATTGGATGAGCAGGCAAATGCCAGGCTAAAAAAGGAGCTTATAGGCATTGATCTTAATGAAGCATTGGTTCTTTTCGAATCCTATCATAAAGCCAAAGGAACCAGGCCCAAATCAATCAGTACTTATCGTTCAACCGTAAATTCCTTTATCAAGTATCACGGAGGAAACAAAAAGGTTAGCACCATAAGTGATTTTGAAATTACGGATTTCCTGAACTTTAAGGAAAGAGAAGAGAAGTGGGCGGGAGTAACTTATAACAATTGCAGGATAGGGCTAAACAACTTTTTCAGGTATCTTAAAGTGAATAAATACATCTCTGAGAATCCGGTAACCGACTGCGAGACGCGGAAAAAAATGCCGACACAGTCTCATCAGGTTTTTACGGAACGTGATTTTAAAGTTATCATGAACTGGCTTGATAAGCATGATAAATATTGTCAGCTATTTGTACGGATGATTTATTACACCTGCATCCGCCCAAAAGAGCTTAGATTTCTTCAGTTGAAGTATATTGATCTGGAGGAAAATACGATTACAGTGCCCGGTACCGTGTCGAAGAATAAAAAATCAATCCCTGTAAACATTGATGTAAGCCTACGGGCTGAACTGGATAAACTAAAGATAGAAAAATTCGACAAAGAATATTTTCTGCTCGGTTCTGCCCAAACATTTATCTCCCGGAGTATGTGCTCTGAAAATTATGCCTATAATAGATTCAAGAAATGTTTGGAGGCAACAGGTTGGTTGGATAAAAATTATACCCTATATTCGTTCAAACACCTGTCAAACGTAAGAAAATTTCGAGCAGGATGGACACTTGCAGAAATCTGTTCGGCCAATAGGCATAGCAGTCTCTCAGAAACGGAAACTTATCTGAAAGAACTGCTGAAATTCGTTAGGTCGGATAAAGTCATTCCCGCCATTTAAATTTTCTTAGGGTTTCTTGCAGAGCTTGTCAAGATCTCTGCAAGAAACTTTTGTTTTTGATTTTTACGCTTTTTTAATTGTTCTTCTGAAAAGTGTAAACGATGGATGTCATTGACCTTTCTAGCTAGATCTGAGATAATATCTAACAGTTCTTGGTTGCGAACTTCGAGATTTGGAGACTCATCTTTATTTGTCATAATCTTTATCTTCATTTAATGATGTAAAATTATGATCCATACATAAAAATAATCTCCCTTACCCTAGGTATACCTAAAGTTTTGAAAAAGTCAATCCCTACCCTAAACGAAGATTACTTTGAACACTTAAGTGACTTTTTACAAGTGTTACAGTCTATTGGAAAAACCAGAGTAGATTGACCACGTTTCACCGGAAATAAATTTGTTATAAATAATTGGTTGCCATTTTGTTATTGAATTGGCGGAAAGGGGTCAAGTTAATTGGTTTGTCTACTTGATTGAGGAAGATGAAAATAATTCGTATAATTGAGCAAGCGCCACATCAATTTGCACAGAATTTGCATTATTTTGCTGCCGGTTCCTTAGAGTCAATCCGCGGAAGTTCGAGTCTGTATGAGCATTGCGAAGCGATTGTTAATTTTGATAAAGCATTGAAGAATAAGATTGAGGGGCAGTATAGGAAAAAGAAATTAATGTAAGTGTTTTATGGATTGGTTAAATGACAAGCTGTAGCAGGACTTCACAAATTTTAAAGTAGGGTGTATTTTTTAACAAGCAAACGACATGCAAGCTCGATAGAATTCCACCTTGTCGCAAAAGTATCTGATACAACAAACCAACCATTCCCCTCACTTTGTGAACCGTGGTTTGCACCCATACAAGAGCATTGGCATTCGTGACCTTGTGCGTTCCAACATGCAGGCGCACATTTTTCTTGTTCTCTGTATGGCTGTATGATGTAAAGCTTTCCGAACCTTGTTAATGACCTACTTACGAGGTCATTAAACCAAGCCTGTGGTAATTCCCAATGTTTTTTAGTAACAATCCATTGCGGATTGATGCGTCCATAATGTTTTAGCCAAGAACGATTTCCCTCTTTATAGGGCAATCTCATAAGTAATGGATGACCAATGCCCCTGCGATAAATCACGGGTACGCTGGTTTGGTTCCAAACTCTTTTTATTTTTTCTTGGTGGAGATTTCGCTGAAATTGACCACCCCGTTTCGGTTTAAATTGACCACCTGTTCCGCGGGAAACTGACCACCGGATTTCGGACCAATTTGACCAGTCCGAACGATCAGCAAATGCTATAGTTACAAGTCTATTTTTGGGAGATATATAATTCCCGAAGATGGCAAATACCACTATTAGCATGAGCAAGATAAGACAGATTCTCAGAATGTACAGCCAAGGGCGAAGCAAGCTTTCCATAGCGACTCAGGTCGGTGTTTCCCGCAATACAGCCAAAAGATACTTCAGTGCGTTTGATTCCAGTGGGTGTACATTTGAACAGATAAATGCACTTAATGACAAAGAACTTGAGGATTTTTTTGGAAAGAGCCGGGAACGGGCACCCGACAGCCGTCTTTTAACCTTACAACGTTGTTTTCCCGGTATTGACAAAGAACTTAAGCGCACTGGGGTGACCCGTGTAATGCTCTGGGAAGCTTATCTAAAGGAATTTCCCAATGGCTTTCACTATACGCAGTTCTGCTTCTATTATAACCAGTGGAAGTCCCGTGTGAACCCGGTGATGCACCTTGACCACAAGGCGGGCGATAAACTCTTTGTTGATTTTGCTGGACAAAAGCTCTCCATTGTTGACCGGGAAACCGGTGAGGTGATTGATGTCGAGGTGTTCGTTGCCATCCTTGGTGCCAGCCAGCTTACCTATGTTGAGGCCGTACTCACACAACAGAAAGAAGACTTTATATCTGCGTGCGAGAATACATTCCATTATATTGGTGGGGTCTCAGCGGCGATTGTTCCCGATAACCTCAAGGCGGCGGTAACAAAGAGCAACAAATACGAGCCTACGCTGAACGAGACCTTTGCCGATTTTGCTGACCACTACGGAACAACTATTCTGCCTGCACGGGCATACCGCCCAAGGGATAAGGCACTTGTTGCAGGAGCTGTTAAGATCGCCTATAGCCGGATCTATGCGCCATTAAGAAAACATGTCTTCCACTCCCTTACAGAATTGAACGCCGCGATACTTGTGGCACTTGAGGCGCACAATAGCCAGCCACTTAAGGGAAGAAACTATAGCAGGCGCCTCCAGTTCGAGGAAATTGAGCGGGAGGCACTCAATCCCTTGCCAGTACTGAAATACGAGTTCAAGAAACAGCACCACGCAACGGTGATGAAGAACGGACACGTCAATCTTGGTCCCGACAAGCATTATTACAGCGTCCCTTTTCGTTTTATCGGTAAAAAAATCAAGATACTCTATTCCAGGTCAAATGTGGAGATCTTCTATCACTATGAGCGCATAGCGATGCACAAACGGATGAAAAGTCCCTATAGTTATACCACCGATAAGGACCATATGGCCACTACCCATAAGTTCGTGACGGACTGGACACCGGACCGTTTTCTGGAGTGGGCATCCAGCATAGATGAGGATGTCAGGCTTTATATCCTTAAGATACTCGACAGAAAACAACATCCTGAGCAGGCTTATAAATCATGCGTTGGCATATTAAGCTTTGCGAAGAAGGCTGGGAACCAGCGGCTGATCAACGCCTGCAGACGAGCCCTTGGCTTTGGGATATACAGTTATAAAACCATACAGACCATACTTGAGCGCAACCTTGACCAGTATGAGGAAAGCCTGTTCGCCGATGAACTGCCAATGCCATCCCATGACAACATCCGTGGGGGCGATTACTATAAATAACCCTTAAAACCATATAAAGATGAATACGAATACACTTGACAAAATGCGAAGGCTGAAGTTCTACGGAATGTTCCATGCCTTCAAGAGCAGTATTGAAACCGGGCAGACCACAGAGTATACCGCTGATTAGCTATTGGCCCATCTCATAGAGGCCGAATGGGATGACAGGCAAAACCGAAAGATTGAGCGACAGATCCTTTATGCCAGGTTCCGTTACAAGGCATCCATAGAGGATCTGCATTATCATGTAGAAAGAAGCATTGACAGAAACCAGATTATGAGATTGGCGGACTGTACCTTCATCGACAGGTTCGAAAACCTGCTCATAACAGGAAGTACCGGGATAGGAAAAAGTTATCTTGCCTCAGCAATCGGTTATCAGGCATGTATGCTCGGTTACAGGGTTCTGTATGGAAGTACACCAAAGCTGTTCGCAAAGTTAAAGATGGCAAAGGCTGACGGATCTTATATCAAAGAGATCTCACGTATTGAAAAGCAACAGCTTCTGATACTCGACGATTTCGGGATACAGCCATTTGACTCACAAAGTAGAGCTGCACTAATGGAGATTATTGAGGACAGGCATGGTAAGACATCACTTATTATAACATCACAGCTTCCGGTAAGTAAATGGCATGAGGTAATTGGAGAAAAAACGATTGCCGATGCAATCTTGGACAGGATTGTTCACGATGCCCACAGGATAGAACTCAAAGGCGAATCAATGCGTAAAAAGAGAACCATCGTCCCTGAAAATACCTATCTGTAAAAATTACTTTTAAATCATTACTTTTGACATCATACCTATAGCATCTGCTGCAATCGTTCGCCAGCAATTCAGGTGGTCAGTTTGCCACGGAATCACATGGTCAGTTTCTCCGAAATATACAAGTTAGCGAGAGTTCATTATGCAAAATGATACAATACCGCCAATCTTCTGTTTTAATGTGTCATCTAGTTTTTGAATTGATTAATATTGTCAAAACCTTCTAAGTGAAAACCGTGTTAGATTGTAGATGTAATTTTGCGTCTAAAATCTTTTATTATGAGCACAGGAACTATAGAGTATATTAATTTAGAAGAACTAACAAATAGTAATTACGTTATTAATGATGGACAGGCGAATATTATTGGTTGGCCGGTAAGAAGTGAAGACGGAACTGATATCGGTATTGTCAGAGATTTGTTGATTGACCCAGCTCAAAATGCTGTAAGATATCTGATCATTGACCTGAGCAAAAGCCTAGTGATCGATGAAGATAAAGCGGTATTAATTCCGATTGGATACATTAGTCTTGCTGACGATGAAAAGAAAGTTATCATACCTGTTACGCATGAAAGCCAGCTGATGGCCCTTCCTCAGTATATTATTGGAGAAGTGACGCGTGATGTTGAGAGCCAGATTCGCACAGCGCTCGGAAGCCCGGCGGCCTCAAGGATAGAGGGAACCGTTATAGAGGAGCAAGATTTGTCTTTTTACCAACATCATCATTTCGATCGAGGCAATATAATCGGCACTTCAGCTAATCAGATTGCAGATTCCGGTAATGTCAAATCAATTGATCAGCGCCATAATGAAGAAGCTAAAATCCATGACCTGGTTGCTGAATCCAAGGTGAGGAATGAGGTATATCATAAACAGGGAAGTCAGCAATTAGAAAACAATTTAGGATTTACCGTTCACACTGACCACGGGTTACTGCGTGTCGAACCACTGGATAACGGTACCTACCGCATTTTTGATCGGGATGAAAAGATTGGCGTTGTCTATGCACAAACTGCAGCAGAAAATGGGTTGGCCTGGGGAACGATGGATGATTTACCAGAATCCTTGGTAAACCAGATAGGTGAAGCTATTACTACTCACAACGAACAGCATTCCAAATTTTAACCACCAAGTTAATATGAAATTAATGGGCAGTAAAGAAAACCATTGCCCATTAATTTTAGTGCAAATTTGAGACGCTCCAAACTGAAAAGGAGCCAGCCTAATATTGAAAGTTTGGCCATTTGCCTCTTTCATAACCATCTCCTCTTCGCTATGTCAAACGACAAGTAAATTCAGGACGGTACAATGTACGCAACTTGTTTGAAAGATATTGAAGCTAAAAGCTACATTTAGATTGATAAAAGGGTATCGGAAGAAAAAGAATAGACAATTACAGAAACTTGTCCACGCAATCGCAAACATGTTCGAAAAAGGTCTTGACATTCAACGGATGATCCCTGTTAAACGATTTTTGAGTATTACTGTTTTTTCTAAAGTTTAAGGGACTAATGTTTAGGTTTTTAGTGGATTGTCGAATGAGGTATGTATTGTCATGATAGCCAAGATCAAAGGCTGGCTACTTAATCAACCTTTGTTTGAAGAATACCAACCGCTGTGCTTCATTGCTAATCTCTGACTGATGATACGCGTACTCAAGATACCTGTTAGTGCTTTCTAGGAAAAGTTCAGCAAGTTAAATATTCGCTCAGCGAATGATTAACAGGATTCTTTATGGCCAAATTTATTTGGCGTAGGTTAACTGCTTGGAAAATGTTGAGCAAGCAATTGGAGCGGAGCAATTAATGGAAGTTTAATGATTTAATGGGATAAATAAAAGAAAAAGGAGAATGATCACCGTCTCTCTCCTTTAGTTTGATTAGAGCGTGATACTGTCCAGCCCTTTTTGCATGGCAGCTTCTGCCTGTCCGGGATAGGCAACACCCTCTACCCTGAAAATCTTGAGATCGGTCATACCCATAAAACCCAGTACGCTTTTCAGGTAAGTGGAAACAAAGTCGTAGATCTGATAGGGTCCGCTGGAATAAACCCCGCCCGACGCTATGGCGATATATACGGTTTTACCTGTAACAAGGCCTTCAGCGCCGGCCTCGCTGTATTTAAACGTGACACCAGCCCGGACGATGTGATCGATCCATGCTTTAAGTACTGAGGGGATACTAAAATTCCATAAGGGTGTACTTACCACTATCATATCCGCTTCCATCAGCTCCGCTATAGCTTCATCAGAATGCTGAAGGGCTGCTTTGGTCGCAGTGGTTTGTTCTGAAGCGGGTGTATAAAATGCCGCCAGTGTGGCTTCTTCCAGGTGAGGAAAGGGGCTCTGGGCCAGATTACGGACCTGAACCGCGCTACCGGGATGTGCAGCTTTGATTTGTTCAACTACCGCGTTTCCCAGCCTGGTACTGAATGATGCCTCTTCATTGGGGCTCGAAATGACTTGCAATATCTTTTGTATATACTTGTTTTTTTAACACTGCAAACGTAAATAGTTCGACTTTCAAAAAGATACTACTATCCCAAAGGATACCAGTATCGTTTGGGATAGTAGTATCTTTACTGCATGAAAACAGATCAGACCAACGGCGTTCCCAAAGAGCATCCATGTGCCCAGAATACCTGCACCGAAGGGGTCGCCGGCATCCGCGACGCTTTATATGTACTGAATGGTAAATGGAAATTACCGCTTCTGTTCGCGCTGACCGAGGGTCCGGCTCGCTTTAAGGATATCCAACGCACGCTAGGCGATATCACGCCAAAGATATTGTCGAAAGAACTGAAGGAATTGGAACTGAATCAATTTGTGATCCGCCGGGTTACCCCAACAGTTCCGGTTACTGTGACCTACGAGATTACTGATTACACTCGGTCTTTACACAGGGTTTTACATGAATTGAGGGTTTGGGGAATCAATCACCGCCAGCGCATTGTCGCCAGCCGAAAAAGCAAATGATGCTATCAATATGTCCCCGGACTGCTTTTTACGTGTGTGGGCTGGACCTCGGTTAAGCAGTTATGGAAAAAATATTTTCCTCAGCAACAGTTTTTTAGCATGTTCGCTATTGCATATTCAATAGCGAAATTATATTTGCGCCATGACTGTTACCGTATTGCCTATTTTTGAGACCGAATTCAGGCCACCGCCATCCCTGGCAAAGATTATGAATGAGCGTCTAGAGAGAATAGCAAGGGAGCTCCAAACGCAGCATTTAAAATCCCTTTATGGACGTGGATTTTCTACCGACGACCTGCTCATCTACCTTAGTTACAATCCCAACTATAAAATTCGCTATTGCATAGTCAATGAAATACCGGCAGATATCCAATATTTCGTAGGCGAATTATGTAGCCGTTTAGGCTTTATATTATGGAAAAGGGTATTAGTCGAAGTATAGCATATTTTTTTGCCCAAAAAATACAAAGACTTCATATATATCCACAACACCCTTACTTATTTATAAACTATGAAGTAAGTACAAAGGTTGTAACCTCCAAAACTATGATACAAATTTTGAAGCATTAAATATGTTGGTGTAGCTTTATTTCTTTTGAACCACCGTCTCTAATACAAATGATACATCAGGATAATCGATAAAATTAAGCCTTTTGCAGCAGAAGCTGATTTTCGTTGGTCGGGTTGCTTTTCATTTGCCGATTTCTTAATTAAATTTCTTGTGAAACTAAATGCTTCCACATGTTAAGCGAAATGTAGAGCCCACCATGAGTGAGATTTTATGGCCATTAGAAATCCTGATCCGTTCGCCCATAATTTGTTCGGCAGTTTTTTTCTGGATTTTATTGAAGAGTTTTTTATAATAGGTATAGGCCAGATACACGCCTTTTTTCGCAGAGGGTGGCAATTGTTTGATTCCTCCCAATGCTTCTTTGAATTCTTTAATAATCTCTGCCTCGATAGCAAGTTTTTCACTTGCGGAAAAGCTGGACAAATTAACGCCTGGAAAATAATTCCTGCCGAGCAGATTAAAATCATCCTTAACGTCTCTGAGGAAATTCACTTTCTGGAATGCAGAGCCAAGTTTTCTGGCTGGTTCCTTTAATTTTTCATAGGCATTTTTGTTCCCTCCGACAAAAACAGAAAGGCACATCAAACCAACTACTTCTGCAGATCCGAGAATATACTGCTCGTAGCGCTCATTGTTAAAGGTCTCTTTATTTAGATCCATTTCCATGCTCTGCAGAAAAAGGTCTATCAGTTCAAGATTGATATTGAAATGGTTTACTACCTTTTGGAATGCATTGAGAATGGGATTTAAGCTGATGCGTTCCGCAATGGCTTCATTGCAGTCTCTTTTGAATTTCAAAAGCAACGTCGCCTTATCAAATTCGTGGAAGCTGTCTACAATCTCATCCGCTAACCTTACAAAGCCATAAATTGCATGTATCGGATCTTGATGGGTTTTATCCAAAAAGCGTATGCCCAGGGAGAAACTTGTACTGTAATTTCTGGTTACGATCCGGCTACACTGCATCGAAACACTGTCATAAATACTTTTCATAGCTTACTTATTGGTTACCTTTTTAAAATTTTCCTCATAATGAAAAGCCTCTAGTTTACGGAGCAGGCTAATCAGTTGCACCTTTTCTCGCTGGGATAGTGGTTGTGTAACGTTTGCGGATGCAGTGCGAATGTTATCCATACTTTTACTAAGCGCCAGCTTTCCTTTATCGGTAATTGCAATAACTACCGCTCGTTTATCTGTTCTGGAGAATTCCTGAGCAACTAGCGCTTTATCCAATAATCTTTTAATTATTAATATTCCGGCTGGCTTGTCATGAATATTCTCTCTAATGAGTGCAGTCTTACTCATCGGACCGCCAGCGCTCAGACAAATCAGATATATGAACTCATCCGGAGTGGAGAATATGCTTCCAGCTATCGCAATTTTCGCATGTATTTTTGCATAGCGATATAAATGGACAAGACCAGTATTGATAACGCTGTCAGCCGACCGACCATCCACTTTTCCCTGCCATTCAGGCTCGTCTTCATCGCTGAGGTGATTTTTTATTGGCTGGATGTCCAACCATTTAAGGAAGTTGCCTAAATCATCTTTAGGGCTTGTACTACCGCTTTCATACGAATTTATCAGGGGTAGAAGTGCTCTTAATATATTATACATTATCAATTTTTATATTGGATAGTTCAGTTCATTTTAAATTACATCGAAGTTTTAAGCTTGCTCAGCCCGCCATCCACAGCGATAACCTGGCCGGTTATCCAGGCACTGTCTTCTGATAACAAATAAGCAATTGCAGCGCTGATATCTCTGGCCGAACCGATTCTTCCGATGGGATGCCTTTTGTTTGATGCCTCAATTTTCTCAGGTGTATTGACCAGCTTCGATGCCAGTGGGGTATTTGTAAGTGAAGGTGAAACGGCGTTTACCCTGATTTTATTACTGCTAAACTCTGCAGCAAGGGAAATCGCAAGCCCTTCAATTGCAGCCTTTGAGGCAGCCGTGCTCGCATGGTACGGCATACCCGTCCTTGCCGCAACAGAACTGATCAGTACAATTGAAGCTGAAGAAGAATTTTTAAGGGATTTTAATGAATGTTGAACAGATTGTGCAGCGCCCACAACATTAAGCCTGAAATCATCTAAAAAGTCACATTCGGAAATTCTGTTAAACGGTTTTAAATTGATATTGCCAACGCAGTAAACCAATCCATCAAGTTTATCGGGTACAAATGAAAATAGTGATTCGGAAAAATGACATACATCCATTTCCAGGTAATGAACTGACACCGGCCAGCTATCCGAGCTGGTTCTGGAGACTGCATAAACAGTGGCGCCTTCACTTATAAGGAGATGGAGCAAATCGAGTCCTATCCCCGAACTGGCGCCAACAATCATTATGTTTTTACTTTTAAATCTCATGAGGTATATATTGTATATTAATATACTATAAATTTATTACTTAGTTTTTAAATAAACAATATTAAGGCTTAAATATATTTGGTAAGTTCATTTCTGAAAAGTGGCATGAATAACTTTCCTGTGCTAATTGGCTTTGTCAAATGAACGCTCAGATTTCTTCATAATATTTGTTTAAAAGTTCATGATAATCATCAAACCTTGGGCATGGGTTGCTTATCAGGATGTTCCATCTTTATGTTAACTCCTCTTGCGGAAAAATTTAACTTACCTGCGTTAAAGGTCGCTATTGAAATCACAGGCAGAGCATTAAGCTGAATTTCTGGCATTCCGTCCCTGATATTTTTTCATTTTTTCTGCAAATTTCTCAGCTATAGGGAGCTGTTTTTGTTTTGGTACTTTATTCGATATATGATCTATGAACGCAAAGTTCAGGGTTTAATTAATTATAAGTTTTAATCATTAAAAAAATCAATTTAAGGAGGAAAGACCTATGACTCTGGTTAAATTTAATCCAAATGGAAACGGAAATGTAAAAAAGAATGGTTTGATGCCGGGCTTTACCGATGTCTTCGATTCGGTTTTTAACGACACCTTTTTTTCAGAACGTATGGTGAGCAGAGTTCCTGCGGCAAATATCAGTGAGAGCCGTGACCATTACCATGTTGAACTGGCTGCGCCGGGACTGAAAAAAGAGGATTTCAAGCTTTCACTGGAAAAAGACATGCTGAGCATTTCTGTTGAGCAGCATCAGCTGCAAGAGCCGGAAGACCGCAATTTCAACAAACGTGAATTTAGCTACAAATCATTTTTACGCTCATTCACTCTGCCGGATTCAGCTGATGATAACGGCATCCAGGCCAGGTATGAAAACGGCGTGCTGTGTATTGACATTCCAAAACGAGAGGAGGCCAGGGTACAGAGCCGCCAGATCGAGATCCAATAATTTCTTTAATTCATTAATTTTTAACACGAGCTGCCTTAGGGCGGCTCTTTTATTGACGTGGACTATGGAAACAAGATTTGAAATTTCAATGAACATGAAAACGCTGAAAGGTCTGGAGACCTATGGTTGTTTTAACGTAGGTATTGAGAAAGTCTTTGCAACCTCACTCTATGCACAACTGCAGGGGAACGAGGATATTCTACCAGATTCGGTAATTACTATAGACCTGGTCAAAAGGGAAAACGGATTGCTGATGCCTTTGGGCCTTAAGCACTGTAATTATCACCAGCTGGCCGAAAATGTCAAAATCATCACACGTGAGCTATTCAAGAAACTTAACCTGGAGGCGTAGGAAGTTATTGACCGGCTCTTCGGCGGCCTTATAAATCCTTACAAATTTTTAAGGGATGTCATCCGGCAGTTCCTTAGCTTTCAGCATCACCGTAAAATTTTATTCCCAGACCGTAAACTTTTTTACGCTCGCTATGCATCTCACAGATTTCTTAAACAGAAAGACACTTTCAATTCGACCTTGGCCCATGGGTGATTGAACTTATAATAGAAACGATTGCAAGCTTAACCGAGACATGCTTCATATCATTGAGTTGGAAATAGTCTTCATAGCACGCTTACAAATCCGAATATCTCCCGTTTCCATAGGAAAAGATTCCGTCCGTTTTTTGTAATACCGCGTTTCATTTTAGCATCTTTTAGCTCTTTTCGCCGCCTCTGATTATGTACTTATGCGGAAACTACTGTCCATTTAAAAGCAGTAGTATTAGACATTATGATCGATTTAGTGAATAGAAGTCATTTTTGAGGTAAATGGGCGTGAAGCTTGAAAAAGAAAATATAAGCATCTCAAAAAAAGAAATTGAGTCGGTCTGGAGAAGTGCATTTTCAAATTGACATATGATGCCAAATTTTGGATGATTATATACAGTCATACTATGAATCTTTGCGCGTCACAGCTATTCTGTTAACAGCATTCGGCAGTTTGATAATTCATAGTTTTGTTTGGCTTGGTTTCTTTCATAGCGCAGCAACGCTCCCGCGAATAGCAATCAGAAAGGTATTAGGCGCTTCGAATTTAGAATTAGTGAAGATGCTGAATGGCTCATTTGTTAAATTGGTTTTACCGTTAAATGTAATTGCATGACAATTAGCCTATTCTGATGAATAAATGGTTGTATAATTTTCGTATCGAAGTTCACTAAGTATTGGCCTTTTGCATCTGCTGTGACATAATCATTATTGCTGACACTGATTAGAGTAACTTTTCGCAGTTGCCAATCCCATTAATGTATTAAGGTATGAATAATAACTTCACACTAGTAAAGCGTTTATTATGCCAATTAGATTATTGCGCTATTGCCTGTAACGCTTTATAATCGGGCGGTACTCAAATAAACTTCGTGATTTATATGGGGCACATTGAGTAAGAAATTGTTATCGAAAAGCTTGGCTGGCCAGAATTCGCCTGTCAGACCGGTTCGGTTTTAGTTTGGATAAAGTCTTAAGTATTTGTAAGTTAGACGGTATTAGCTTTGTGTACCGCCCTGACTCTGAATAAAACATCTATAATGGTAGAGTAAAATAAACCATTGTACCTTTAGCTGCTGGACTGGACATGATTCCGAGTTTGCCCCCGTGTAGCGCAATAATTTCAGAGCAAAGGTATAGGCCAATCCCATAACCGGCAGCTAGATTGCTTGAATTTTAACACGGTAAAACTTGCCAAAGACTTTTTCACTTTCCTTATCTAGAATGCCAATGCCATTGTCTATAACCGACACCCGTATCTCGATGTGGTCGCATAAACACATTATTTAATGTTGGTAATTACGAAAATAAATAGTATTTTTTTTTATATTGGAATGAACTAGACCTAAAACCTGCTTAAAATGATCCTGCTCAAATTACCTTTTTGCGCAGTCTCATGTAAATCCGGAAATCTTTATTTCAATATAAATCGATTTACTTTGTGTTTTCAAATTGCTATATTGCCTGTTATACCAGATATTCCCGGCTTTATGAAAATCAAGTATTTAGCAATTTATGTTAGCACTGGCATTTTACTGAACGGCATTTTAAAACTTAACGCCTATGCACAGACGCCAAAATTGCCTACAAAATGGACAACTGAGGCGATAAACAGTTCGAATCCTTTTCCTGATTATCCACGTCCTCAGTTCGTACGGAATCAGTGGCTGTCGCTCAACGGTAGATGGGATTATATTGGAGGAAAAGAGAAAGCAACAGCTTTAAACCCTAGCTTACCTGTAGATTTCTCACAAAAAAAAGATCACATTCTTGTGCCATATTGCCCTGAGTCTGTGATTTCCGGCATAGAGCGCAAGCAGGAAATAAATATGTGGTATCATAGGACTTTTCAAATTCCCAAAGAGTGGAATGGGAGAAACGTGTTGATAAATTTTGAAGCCGTTGACCATGATGCCACTGTATTTATTAACGGTAAAAAAGCAGGTCAGCACTCCGGTGGCTATGATGCATTTTCTTTAGACATTACATCATTTCTTACACCTGGAAAAAATGAAATTATTGTTGCCGCTTATGATTCAAATGATGGGCGGATGCCATCAGGAAAAAATGGCCCCCGTGGCGACTATACCTTCAGCTCAGGCATTTGGCAAAGTGTATGGCTGGAGCCGGTTGCTAAGGCGCACATAAAAAATATCAGACTATTGCCCGACTTAGATAATAGCAGGCTTCAGGTAATTGTTGATGGCGTTGCTACCAAGGTTTCGGTTACTGCGCTGGATGGAAAGAGGATAGTTTCACAATCTACCGGTATGATAGGGAAGAGCTTGTATCTATCGATTCCGAATCCAAAGCTTTGGTCGCCGGAGGAACCATTTTTGTATGATTTGAGTATTACTGCAACAGATGCAAATGGAGAAACCACTGACAAAGTGATGAGTTATTTCGGGATGCGGGACATCAAAATTGGAAGGGTGGCCAATTTGATGAGGCCACTGCTTAATGGAAAATTTGTAATGCAGGTTGGCTTACTAGACCAAGGCTATTGGCCGGATGGGATTCTCACCGCCCCAACAGAGGAGGCCTTGAAATTCGACTTAGAATTTACCAAAAAGGCGGGCTTTAACCTTATCCGCAAGCACATGAAAACAGAACCTAAACGTTTTTATTACTGGGCAGATAAAATGGGCATACTCCTCTGGCAAGACATGCCTGCAATATGGTACCAGCATGAAGATACAGCAAAGGTACGCACTGTTTTTCGTAAAGAACTTAAAGCGATTATGGACGAGCATTATAATTCACCATCAATCATTGCCTGGGTGCCTTTCAATGAAAACTGGGGTGCTTTCGATGTGCCCCAAATTACCGATTGGGTTAAAAAATATGACCCATCACGGCTGGTTAACGGAAATTCTGGTTTTAATAATAATCCGGGTTACCAGAAAGCAGCGGGAGATCCACTCAATGGCGATTTTGTTGATACCCATATTTATGTGGGGCCGTATGGTGCCTCCAAGCCAGATGCTAAACGGGCGGCCTCGCTCGGAGAATATGGTGGCGTTGGTTTGTTTGTAAGGGGGCATATGTGGCCTGTGGAAAATAATGCCTATGCATATGAACCTACCCCTGAGGCATTGACAGATCGTTATGTCTTGATGATGAATCAAATAGAACAGCTCATGAAATATAAAGGACTCAGCGTATCTGTATATACTCAAACAACCGATGTTGAGCATGAGGTGAATGGTTTGTTAACTTATGATAGGGCGGTTGAAAAGATGGATATCAAGCAGGTTGGTGAAATTAATAAAATCATTATTGCTGAAGGTAAAAAGTTAAATGGTCAATAGGGTATAAGCGCCAATTCTTTTGATCAGGGATGAAGAGATACGTGTTCCAAAATAATCATCTGTAACAAATGAATTAGGAAATCCAAACCAATACTTATTTCTACACCGCTTTAACAGACATAATTGATTTATCGAATTCCTCGCTGGAAACCAATGACTTAGCTTTAATGCGCATTTTATAGACATATATCGTATTCTCAGAATATTCCAATATTGCTGCTATCGCCCGAACATCATTGATTCCTAAACGGATTAATGCAAATATTCTCAGATCTACATTGAGTACTTCCGGTGCTTTAGGAAAAATCTGGTCTTCCTGCTTAAGCAAATCGTTAAAAGCCTGGATGAAGTTTGGAAAAATACTAACGAAAACCCGATCGAATGTATTATACAGGAGCGCTCTTTCAGTTTTTATATCAATTGAATTCAGTGTCGGCAATACTTCGTTATATCGCTTGGCTAACATCTTTCTTTCGACACTTCTTTTCAGGCGGTCTAGCTTTAAGATGTAAGCCGACACCATCTCGAAGAAATAACCAATGTATTTCTCATTAACCATAGCATATTCGCGAAGTTTATCATTAATGTGTACAAGCTGGGTATTAAAAGATTCAAGTTCGATGTTTTTCTGCTCGATGATCCGCTCTTTAGCCCTTACTTTTTTGAGTTGAATAAAAATGATGAATGAAACCAGCAGAATCAAAATGCTAAGAGAAGAAATGGAGAGAAAATAAATCATTAAACGATTTTTATCTTTCTGAGCCACAATGTTAACCTGAGACGCAATTTCAGGATATACCGATTCTATTTTCAGCTTTCTGAGCTTGTTGCCGTAAAACTCAGCATCTGTCCTCGAATGCTGAATAAATGTGTAAGCATCTTCCAAATGTCCGTGGCTAAATAAATCTTCCGCCAGCAGTAGCGTAGCCAAAGTTTCCCGCACTGAAGATCTGATGTCAAATATTGCAGATTCAATTAACAGACTAACTCTGGTATCATTCTCATTTTCAGTTTGGTAAAACGCAGCAAGCCCTGTAAGTACTCTTGCACGCTGGTGCTTTGTTAAGGTATAATTTTTTAATAAACTCAAAAAATATACCGGCTCTTTATTAGTTTCTCCGGCAACAACCTGTCTGTTTCCTTTTGTAAATAACTCTTCAAAGGAATTTGGACTGCATAAGGTAAGCGCTGAATCAAGGTAGCTGACAGCCCGGCGATTGTACTTATCAGTAAAATTTGAGTTGCCATTGTATATGGCAAGATTGGAGTAGGCTCCTGATTTCAGGCAATAATAATCGTAACGGTAACTTGAATTTAATAAAGAAGGGTTAATTTCTATAAGCAAATCGAACGTTTCTTTAAACATACCGGCATGAAGTAGTAATGAAGATATTTTAACCTTACTTATGCTAATTTTTTCCCTGTCCTGCATTGCTGTGCTTACCTCGAGTAATTTTACACCATATCTGTATGCAGAATCAAACTGGTAATATTCATATTCTTCAAACAGTTTCAGCAGATTTCCGAAGCTGCTACCATGGTTCGATTTGAGATTTGCCTTCATACGCTCTATTCTCGTGAGTTTTGCTTGCTCATATTTGTCTTTATTTGAAATTTCAGATTTTAAAACTTTTAAAAGACTGTCACGCTGCGCTGAGCGGGAGCTTGTGAATAACAAGAAGGATAAAATAGTAAGCAAAAGGAATTTCATGCCAGGTGGTTTACAACCCAAAAATATATTTTTTATCGCTACATCAGTTATTAATTTTATACTCAAAAGTCGCCATCCCAAATACTTTAGTATTATTTAAACCCTTTGGGCTATTAATCAAATAAAAGTTATGGCCATTTCAGAATCTGACAAACAATTAAGGCATAAAATCAAACTGATAATTTTATATTTTTCAGATATACAACTTTCTTAACTATTTGAAATTAAGTGTTATAGCTCTAAATAAGGCTGTTTTTTATTATATTTTAAAAGGAAGCGCTCTCCAATCATATATTTATGGCTGCAGTGATTATAAATTAGATAAAAATTGTGCAGCAATCGTTTTGTACAGTCACAATGAATTTTAACCAAGTATAAATTTTCCGATAAGCTTAACCTGTAAAAGATTAGTAAATCCTTTTACCTGTATACTGAATTCGGACCAATTCTTTATCCATGATGAGCAAGAACAAATCCCCTTAAATTAATTCTAGAGTAAAAAACTTTAAAGTGTATTGCTCCTGTAGAAATTAAATCAGCACAACCATCCAATCCAACAAATCAACTAACCAAAACTATTAAGATCTTAAAATATGTATAGGAATTTTATCCAATTACTAGGCATTATCATATTAATCTTTGCCCAAACGTTTCCTGTAGATGCCCAAACGAGGGTATTAAGTGGCGCCGTGACCGATATGACTGACGGAAGCCCGCTCTCAGGGGTAACGGTATACAATAACACGAAATCTTCATCAACATCAACTAACGCAGCAGGTAAATATACCCTTACCATACCGGCAGGTTCAAAAAGTATCTCCTTTTCTTTTGTCGGTTACACCACGAAAACTGTAACAATTGGCAGTTCCAATGTTATAAATGTTACTTTAAATTCATCTTCCAATAACCTTGATGAGGTTGTGGTGGTGAGCGTTGGATATGGTACACTCGATAAGCGGGAAGTATCCAGCGCTATTACACATATTTCTTCAGAAGATTTACTTACCGTAGCAGCAAATAACCCGCTAATGTCTCTGCAAGGGAAGGTTCCCGGATTGAACATTACCAATACCTCTGCAGCCGATCCTAACTCGAGCCCAAGTATACAGCTTCGTGGTGTTTCTTCCCGTAGTGCAGGCCTGGGTCCACTATATGTTGTCAACGGCGTTCCTGGTGGTAATATAGATAACATCAACCAAAACGACATTGAAAGTATCGATGTATTGAAAGGCGGAGCAGCATCAGCAATTTACGGCACAAGAGGTAGCAACGGGGTTATCATCATTACGACTAAAAAAGGAACATCGCAAGGCCGCATGTTTTATGACGGTTATGCAAGTTTCGATTACCTGACCAATAAACTGGAAAATTTGAGCGCCGATGAATTTATCGCCAACCGTGTGGCAAATAAACAGGGACAGGACTACAAATCCAAAACCGACTGGCTTAAAGAGGTAACCAATTCGCCGGCCTTTGCACAAAAACATACCGTTCAATTTTCAGGGGGATCTGCTAAAACAAACTATTTCGCATCAGGTGATTACCGTGATGCAGATGGAATAGATTTACGAGCACATAAAAGGGAATATGGTGCCAGGCTGAACATTAATCATGCTACAGATAATAATATGTTTGTTGCTACACTTACTGCTGCGCCAAGATATATGACAACAAGCAATGCTGATCAAGGAAACTTTAACAATGCATTGACTTTGAATCCAACTTACGCAATCTTTAACCCGGCAGGCAAATACAACTACATTAACACCGGGTTTTTTTCCAATAACCCGGTTGAGAATGCCAATGTGATCAAATCAGGAGCAGAAATAAAAGAGCTGGACATCAACGGTTCACTTAAAATGAATATCCTCTCGAATCTGAGTACCATGGTTACTATTTCCGAAATCAGCCGCTCGTCCAAGAATATGTACTTTAGTCCTTCAACGCTTTCATCTGTAGTACAGGCAAATAAAATTACCCAAACCAATTTTGCCTCTCAGGAGCAGCAAGAGAATGACCAGAAAAATTTGGAATGGACAGGAAACTATTCAGAGGATTTTGGCAAAAATCACCTGAAAGTATTAGGCGGATATTCCTACTCGTTATATAACTATAAGAGGATATATGCACAGAATTATGATTTTCCATTTGATACCTACTTATGGAATAACCTGGGTTCAGGTTTGTACAACGGTGGTGCCGCCGGACAAGGGCAATCAGCGGTTGCCTCTACACAGAATGGCTCAACACTAATCTCATTTTTCGGAAGGATGAACTATGACTTTGATAATAAATACATCTTAACCGCTAGTTTGAGAAGGGAAGGATCTTCAAAATTCGGAGAAAACAATAAATGGGGAAATTTTCCGGCTGTGTCAGCTGCCTGGAGATTATCTGAGGAAGCCTTCGTCAAGGGTGCACTTCCATGGGTAAATGAACTGAAAATCCGTGCAGATTATGGTATCACTGGCAATCAGGATTTCGGCAATTATCTTTCGCTACTTTTATACGGTGGTGCTGGTTATTTTCCATTCAATGGCCAATATTATCAGGTTTACGGTCCCTCATCAAATGTTAACCCGGATTTAAGCTGGGAGAAATCTTTGAACTTCAATGTTGGTTTGGATTTTTCGGTACTAAATAACCGCATTAGCGGCTCTGTTGATTATTACATCAGAACTAACAAAGATTTACTTGGCTCTTACACTGTTCCGGTACCTCCAAATACACAATCTACAACCTTTACCAATGTGGGTACAATGAAAAATTATGGGATTGAATTATCATTAAGTGCTGAGGCAGTTAAAAGTAGGGATTTCAATTATGAAGTAAATCTGGCTTTCGCCTACAACCGAAATAAGTTTATTTCATTTTCAAATGAGATCTACAAGGGCGGAACTTTTCAGGATGTGGCAGGTTTGCCTGCACCTGGTTCACCAGGAAATATTCAGCGTATCCAGGAAGGCCAAAGCATCGGGCAGTTTTACACCCTTCGTTCAGCCGGCGTTAACGATGCCGGAGCATTACTGGTTTACAAGAAAGACGGTTCAATTGTTCAGGCCAATCAGGCAAATAATGATGATAAACAGTTTGTTGGAAACGGTTTGCCTAAATTTATCGCCTCGATGGGTAATACCTTCAGGTACAAAAGATTTGATTTAGGTATTTTCCTCCGCGGTACATTCGGATATAAAATATTTAATACCACCGCCTTTTACATTGGAACACCTTCCAGCCAAAGCGATGCAAATGTTTTAAAATCAGCATATGACACAAATAGTAAGTACTCACTATTGAAAAGTACTGCAACGACCTCAATTGCATCTGATTACTTCCTTGAAAACGGCTCTTTTGTAAAAATCGACAATGTATCGCTGGGCTACAAACAGCCACTTAATATTAAATACATTAAATATGTGAGGTTGTATGCTGCAGGAAGGAACCTGCACACCTTTACAAAATACACAGGTGGAGATCCGGAGTTAGTTCAGGTCAATGGATTGACGCCGGGTGTAAATACATCGCTGAATTATTATCCTTCTACACTTCAGCTAATTTTCGGATTACAGGCAACCTTTTAAAATTTAAGAAAAAATGAAAAAATACATTAGAAATACAGGCTTATCTTTTTGTTTACTTATTGCCATTGCCGGATGTACAAAACTTGATGAACAGGTTTATGATCAGGTAGATGCAGCAAATTTCCTAACCCGAAGGGATGATGTAATCCGCGATTTTTTAAGGCCTTTCGAGCATGCATACTGGAGCATTCAGGGGAATGATGTATACGCCGTTGGCGAAGACAGCAGTGATGAAATGGGAACCTATAACCGCCAGGGAGATTGGCAGGACGGAGGATATTATCAACGCATGCATTACCATACCTGGACACCTCAGGATGGTTTCACTAATGGTGCATGGAGAAATTTTTATCAGGGTATCGTACTCTCTACAAACTCACTTCAGGATATGGAGGGAATTACAGATCCGGCCAAACTTAGTGTTACAACAGATGAGCTCAACGATTTCAAAGCTGAACTTAGAACCTTGAGGGCATGGTTCTACCTGCGTGCTTTCGATTTTTACCGTAATATTGAAATCGTAACAGATGTAAAGAATACTACTCAGGGAAGCACTCAGGCGACGCCGCAGGAAACATTTAATTACATCGAATCAGAACTGAAGGCTGCCCTTCCCGCGCTTCCATTGCGTGAACAGTTAGGCGCCAATGGGATCGGGAGATGGACAAAGGCTGCTGCTGCAACGCTACTCGCCCGATTATACCTTAACGCGAAGGTTTATATCGGAACTGATAAATTTACAGAATGTGAGGCAGTATGCCGGGACATCATTGACGGAAAATACGGCGCTTATACGCTTGACTCACGCTGGGATGCACCCTTCGATTATACGAATAAGACGCTCAATTCTGAGGTAATTTATGGATTTCCAGGTACTTTAGCCAGAACACATTGGCAGTATGATAGTGGTATGTTCTTCTGGGGAATGACGTATGATGCAGCAACCCTTTACTGTGGTTTTACCGATTTCGGGAAATCAAACCCTCGTTTCGCGCTTCAGCCGGGCCGGGATGTTGACAGTGTGGAATACACCCACACACTTGGAAAGCCTTTTGTTAAATTTCAAAGATACCCGGATGATCTTCGCCTTAAAAAATATAAGAACCTGGGCGACAGTAAACGAGAAGGTATGTTTTTATACGGCTATCTTCCATATGCAACCAATGTAAACGGGGTGAGCAAAACCGATACGGTAAGAGGAAACAAAGGACCATATGCACTTTTTATCCGCGACCAGGTTGGTTATTTCCTGGGAACAAAACCGGGAATCAAAATCGCCGATAAAGAGTCTAATATGAACCATGCCGATCACAACTCCGGTGTTTTTCTGGTGAAGTATCCGATGTATCCAACGCCAGATCCCAACAGGATTACTTCTGCATATGCAGAAATCAGACTTACCGAGGTTTACTATACTTTGGCGGAATGCAGATACCGTGCAGGTGATAAGGCTACTGCTGCGACACTATTAAACAGGGTACGTCAGCGCAATTACCCTGCCGGTTCCTCAAGTCTTTACACCGCTGGCGGAGCTCAGCTCACTGACCAGGAACTGCTTGATGAATGGGGTAGGGAGTTTATTGGAGAAAATCGCCGTAGGACAGATCTGATCCGTTGGGATGCGTTTACCAAAGGTACTTGGTGGGATAAAAAACCTGATGCGGATAAACATACTGAAATTTTCCCGATAGGTAGGGATATTCTGAGTGCAAATCCAAAGCTGAAACAAAACCCGGGTTATTAAAAAATAGTAATCTCTTTCTTCTCTATGAGGAAGGAAGAGGTTAAATTTGGATTAGTTAGGTGTCCCCCGTAAAAAGGGGACATTTTTAATTAACACTTTCTGCTATTTATTCTGTTTTCTAGCCTCGGCATCTTCAAATCGATGTGCAGTATTTTCGCTCTCATAAACAATCAGGGGATGGGTGTGGATATCACAGATTTCCCGAATGCGGTTATCGTTGGCGCACACTTAGCTTTATCTTGACACTTCAGGGCGTTTAAGTTTACGTGTAGGTTAGCTAAAGCTTTTAACTTGGCCATACTCTATTTATATCACCTCCACTTATATGGATGTAAACAGCTTCAGTGATACTGTTATCTTTTTTGTAATTATCTATCCAAAAAACAATAAAAGAAATTAAGAATAACGGTATCAATTCATTATCTGCGACTGTCATATAAGTCATTAATTTAAAAACACAATACGACAGTAAAAGATTAGGGTAAATTTAATATCGACAAATAATTACAAAAGCTTTGCGGAAAACTGGAAGCTTCGAACTTTAACAAATGTTTCACTTTCCTGCTCAGCAGACACGCTATAATCGACTAAATTAATTTCAGCAAAATTCCATACAGCCATTACAGAATCCAGATTTATCATTTCCAGTTTTAATTGAGCAGGTACTGAATATTTTATCCCGCCCAAAAAGCGAATGAAAGCAAGTCCGTGAACTTCTCCGTCAATGAAAGTTAGTGACTGGGTTTTCTGTTGTTGGTCTTCGAGACCTTCCACACTGGCAAATTTTCCATAGGCACCCGAACCCGGTATACTCAGTTTTAATAATATAGTATCACTCATTACCTTTGCTTTGTTACTAACCTATTTGTGTTCTTTAAGTATTACTAATTATTAAACCACTACACAAAGATAATTAACATAGAGCGACTTAAAACAATTATCTTAATATTAAGAATCACAAACTTTTTGTAAAGATAGATGTCTAATTCGCTACCCTCAGCTAACTTAAAGCGCAAATTCTTGTAAAGTTAGGACAGTTACTCCCGGTTTGATGTGCTTTCAGGAAATCTTTAAGAACTCTGTTTAAGATCACAATACCCCGAATCATGAATTGTTAAAGGATAATTGAACGCTTAACAAGGTAAGACATTAATATTACGATTTAAGTATGATTAAGCAAAATTTAAGTTTGGGATTACTGTATGACAGCTGGACGGAATTAGTATCGAAATAAATATGAAGTCTCCATTTAATGTAACAGTCAAATTTAATATTGAGGTTGGCCCCCCTTTATCAGTCAAATTTGCAGTTTCTATGTTGAGCTTAAATAAATGGTTAAAAGTCAAAACTAAAACAATCATATTACGGGTCCAGATAATAATGTGATAAATTCTTTTTGTGTATTCTCCTAGAATATGGTCGACTTGCTATTCAGCTTCTGTTATCATTCGTCATGTCGGTCTTTCAAATGCCTCATAACGGTTTCGCGCTATGCTTTCTGGCGGGTTTCGGAGCACTTCAGCTCAATAATTATACGAAAGTTCAATAGTAGCAGAAAAGCCGAAGTTTGCACTTCAGCCTTGCTTTTGGCAATACCTGGTAAACGGCAGCCCCTTCTTTTAGCCTGTGATTTTCAACGACTGAATAAGTCCTTGATTTAACTTTACATTCTATTTCTGCTAACGGTTTGCAGGTTTAAGTTGAGCCTAATTATTTGCACAACATAACCTACCTTACTAAATTAGGTAAATAGCTTCAAATTCTCGTTTCGTACTTCGCCCGAGGTTTAACTTAAACCTGTTGTTGGGCGTTCGTTTTCTTAAAATCAATTTCGTAGTCGTCGGCTAAACATTCGAAAGTTTCATCTTTAAAGAAAAATATGAAATGTCTATTGTTTGAATTATCTGTTGTCAAATTAACTATCGGTTCTGGAAACTCTCTATCTAATCCACTTTTAATTTCGTAGAACTCTCCCCAAGGTAATTCGTTAGGATAGGTTCTATACTGTCCATAATAATAACCTTCGTCATTGCAAATGTTCAGAGAATATTTAGAGCAATTCTTGAATAAGATATTGGCTTTGTTTCCCTCTTCAAAACCTTCGAAAACATAAGCATTCAGAAATATGGTCATTAAAAGGTTTGAATTGATTAGTTGTAATTCGATTTCTGGAGAAACTGAATGAGCATTCCAATCTTTTGTTATTTGGACATAGTCAACTTTTTTAGGTTGATTTTGGTCATTAATTTCGTTTTTGTCACTGAAAATTTTCCTTAGCCAATTCATATTGTTTCTTCTAAAGGTATGCTGTGGTAAAATGACGCCTAACTTATTTATAGGTCTGACGTTATCAGACCAAGCCACACAAATTTGGGCATATTAGTCTGATAGAAAGTGCCTATCGATACCCTAAAGCTAAATATAATTCTCTAAATAATATTGTATGCTTAGGGTTAATAATAGCATAGAGTTTACTGCATACTTATAAGCGACAGCATTAGATTTATTAACCAATTAAAGCAAAAAAGTAACACCGCTCCTAAAATAAGTGTTACCATATCAAATTAGCGATTGAATAACCGCTTTCGAAAATAGTAGCCTGCAATAAGCAGCAATACGGATAACAGCAAAATAATTTTCCAGTTCAGAACGGTTGCTTTTGATTTAGTTTGCCTACTCGCTTTTGATTCCATGCTTGTATTTAAGCCTTTTTCGCTATCCAGTTCATGCATATACCTTTTGGCCTCCATTTTTTGAGCGTTCATTACCTTTTTTTGCTTATGAGCATATATAAGTTTATGCGCTTGCCCATGAAAACCACTATCAATCGAATACTGAAAATTAACCTCCTGTTCTATGGGCAAAAAGGGCATAAATGCACCGTAATCATATTTTTCTTCCTTGATGTGGTTTATAATGAGCCGAACGGCTTAATCAATAAGGTTGTGACCAAAACCTTTCCTTTACAACGGTGTTATAAACTAATGGGAGAAGCTTTACAAAAACAACATCAAAAACATTTAATCAGGCAACAAAACGGGTTTTTACTTACTCTGGAGGTTGAGGAGCGTCGTTTAATTGCTGCGCTTAAAGATGGGGAACTTTCAGCCTTCAATTATCTTTACCACCATTATGCTGCAAATCTATTCGGCGTAATATTCAAAATTGTAAAACAACAAGAAACTGCTGAAGATGTATTGCAGGAGTTATTTCTAAAAATCAAGAGTAATATTCACGCTTATAATGAAAAAAAGGGTAGGCTCTTTACCTGGATGCTCAACATGGCCCGTAATGCGGCTATTGATGAGGTCAGGAGAGCTTCATCAAAGGGTCGTTTGTTATGTGATGAACTGGAATATTCACTTGGTATTTTAGACCGGGAAAAAAGTACCATTTTGAATCCTGATACCATCGGCCTGAAAAAGCTTTTAAATCAGTTGAAAGAAAATGAAACCATGCTCATTGACCTGGTTTATTATCAAGGTTATACACATCAGGAAATTGCAGAATCTCTAAACATCCCGATAGGAACAGTTAAGACACGTATCCGAAATGCCATTTTCACCTTGCGTGCCATTTTTGCAATTTAATCTTCAGTATAAAATGCGATTTCGGTTGTTGTGAAATGGTTATTGCAGAATGGTGTAAACTTTGATATGTAACTCGTCTAGTATTAAAAGATAATAGTCGTCTCCTAGTTTATAAAGGAATAAATATTATGATAAGTGGATTTAATATTAAGACCACATTTGACAAGGCCATTATTATACCCGGACTAATTTTTATTGTTGGTATTTGTCTTTTGTCCGTTATTTTACCTAATGAGACTGAACAGGTGCTTAACAGCATAAAAGTCTTTATTTTCGTAAATTTAAATTGGGTGTATGTTTGGTCAGTCACCATTTTCGTGATTTTTCTGGTCTACCTAATGTTCAGTAAATATGGCGCTATCCGTCTTGGGGATAACGATAGCAAGCCGGAGCATTCCTTTTTCTCCTGGATTGCCATGTTATTTGCTGCAGGTATGGGTATTGGCTTAATGTATTTTGGGGTTGCCGAGCCATTATCACATTATGCAAACAATGTATTTGATAGCGGGCAATACGTAAATAAGGCCAAGAATGCACAAATTTTTTCAAATGTTGCGACGATTTCGATTGGTAACAGCTTTCTGCATCATTTTTGGAAGTCTGCACCTCAATTGCCCTTTAATTTATTTCTATAGGGAGATTGTTTAATAAATAGATGCCGCATGAAGAGCGTTTAAAGTTAATTTTCCTCAGCAGATTAAAAAGAGCTGATTAAGAAATAGGAGACCATAAAATACTTATGCAAAAAAAACTTACACAATTACAGGCAACTGCCATCTGTGGGAATGACATATCTTCTTCTTGCCTTTATGTATCCGCATTAACAATTGCATATGCCGGTCAATATGCATGGGTGTCACTTTTGATTGTTGCATTGGTCTTGTATTTATTTCGAAAGATTTATGGAGAAGTGGTTGGAGCCCTGCCATTGAATGGTGGAGCTTACAATGTTCTGTTGAACACTACCACTAAGCAAACCGCTTCATTTGCTGCCTGCTTAACCATTCTATCCTACATGGCTACTGCTGTAATCTCTGCTTATGAAGCAATGCACTACCTACATGAAATTATCGATAGTTTACCATTGATGTGGGCTACAGTATTCGTGCTGGCTAGTTTTATGGTTCTTACGATTGTCGGAATAGGAGAATCGGCCAATGTTGCCGTTGCTATTTTCATCTTTCACCTGATTTCATTAAGCTTGCTCGTTATCACCTGTTTATGGTTTGTTCTAAATCAAGGCGTTCATACATTTAATCTAAACTGGCAAATCCCAACTTCATCGGGTGGGATATTAACCGCATTATTTTTCGGGTTTTCTGCCGCTATGCTTGGAATCTCGGGTTTTGAAAGTTCAGCAAATTTTGTAGAGGAGCAACAGGAGGGTGTTTTTCCAAAAACACTGGCTAATATGTGGCGTGTGGTAAGTTTTTTTAATCCTACAATTGCACTCCTTGCATTAGCAATACTTCCAGTACTATCCATAAATGAACATCAGGAATCGCTCCTATCCTTTATTGGTCAAACAGCAGGGGGAAGCTGGCTGGCTCATCTGATATCTATTGACGCGGTATTGGTTTTGGGAGGAGCGGTACTTACCTCTTATGTTGGCGTTACGGGGCTTGGGGAACGCATTGCACTAGATAGAATTCTGCCAAATTCTTTATTAAAGAAAAATTCAAAAGGGGTCAACTATCGTATTGTCGTCGTATTCTTCATCTTGTGTTTGTCAATACTATTGGTTACCCAAGGTGATTTAGCTAGTCTTGCAGGGGTATATACTTTTTCTTTTCTTGCCGTTATGGCGCTCTTTGGCCTTGGAAATTTATTGTTAAAGGCCAAAAGACAACGTTTGCCAAGACCGGAACGTGCAGCAATAGCATCAGTCACAATCGCAATAGGATTTATCATCGCAGCCTTTATTGGCAATATGTATCTGAACATCCAATCGTTTTTTGTTTTTCTCAAATACTTTCTTCCCGCTGTTGCTTTTATACTCATCATGCTCAATAGGGCACTACTGGTCAAATGGCTTATTTTTAGTATAAGCAAACTGGAAGAGGGTTCCCGAAAAACAATTTTTGCTAAGCTGAGGCTCCATCGTCTGCTAGTCAAAATTAACGCTAATGAACTGGTTTTTTTTACAAGGGGAGACAATGTAGCAGTGTTAAATCGGGTTATGATTTATGTAGAAGATAATGAGGTTACCAAAAAACTTAAGATTGTTCACCTATCTAATGAGCACAGTGATAACGAAAATCTTCGGGTAGACATCGAAGTACTGGATCGGGCCTACCCCGAGATTGACATTGACTTTGTGGAGATTGCCGGACAATTTGGTCCGGAAATGATAGATAAGTTATCACGGGAATGGGGCATTCCAAAGAACTTTATGTTTATGGGTTCTCCTGGTGATCGGTTTCCTTACAGGATATCAGAACTTGGAGGTGTAAGGTTAATTATGTAGAAAAAGATTCGCTGTTATAAAAGCTCTTGATGGCAATTTATTTCGTGCTATGCGACTTTATATATGCTTTAAATGCATATATTGAAATATGACAGGTTCAGCTAACGATCCTATTCATTTAGAGGGAACAAACCATTTGTTAAATTTCTTTTGCGCAAAAAATAATTTAAATCCCCAGATAGTAATTTATTGCGTGAAAATTAAAGACTCCCATTCTGATTTTCGTTATAGTTACAAATCACTATAGTAAACACTGCAGGCATCAAGCCTAAACCATTCGCATTTCTGATTAATTTAATCCGTTAAATAGAGTTTAATCATTTCTTCGTATTAGAGGAATGGGGAGTAGGGGTTGCTTAGATTAACACAAATAAAAAAGGGTTCTTGTATCGTTGAGAGAACCCTTTTTTAGGTTTAAATAAAACTACATTTTGCTCATAGTGTCTTTTGACATTGTATCAGCCATTGATGAATCCTTCATCATTGTATCGCTACTCATGCTCATTGAAGTATCTGCTATGGTACTGTCAGTCATTGTAGAATCTGCACCATCTGCTTTTTTCTCTGAACAAGCTACTACTGTTAAGCTTAATGCTAAGGCTAAGAAACCTAATTTGAATAAATTTTTCATTTTTTTGATTTTGTTGTGTTTTTAATTTATTGATTGTCAGTTAATATCCCTAAAATTAAAAGGTAACCCAAATCTTTGTAACGAAATACTGGATATTCCATATTGGAATTGCAATGTGTAATTTCGGGCATGCGATTTAGTTAAGCTTTAATTTTGCCTCCTTCTAAAACAATTTTCAACAATTGATCTTTTATCTTTGGAATTTAACTATTATGTCTTCTAAATAAATATGATTAAAAATTTACCCAAAACCCCCATTGAAAAGATTGTTGCCCCGGTGAGCCGCTTTGTGCACCTGGAGTATACAAGTGGGATAGTTTTGCTTATTAGTGTAGTTATAGCAATTATTTGGGCTAATTCATCATTCTCCCCGAGTTACCACCATTTATGGGAAACCCATTTTATGGTCGGTTTTGCTGGTCATGTTTTGGATAAACCACTTCACATCTGGATAAATGATGGATTAATGGCACTTTTTTTCTTTGTCATTGGCCTGGAACTTAAAAGGGAATTTATGGAGGGCGAACTATCCAGTTTTTCAAAAGCCATATTGCCTATGACTGCGGCGCTGGGTGGTATGGTTGTACCAGCTGGCATTTATTATCTGATCAATCGAAATACAGATGCGGGACATGGATGGGGTATTCCTATGGCTACTGATATTGCATTTGCTTTGGCACTACTATCAATGGCAGGCAAAAACATTCCTGGCTCTATTAAAGTTTTTCTCTCTGCCCTTGCCGTTGCAGATGATTTGGGTGCTGTGCTGGTGATTGCTTTTTTTTACACCGGGCAGGTCAATTTTGCTGCATTGGGCGTTGCAGGTATTTTCCTGTTATTTCTAATTATTGGCAATGCAATTGGCATCAGGAACAGTGCATTTTACCTCATACTGGGGCTTGTCGTCTGGATCGGGTTTCTGCTTTCTGGTGTTCATGCAACCCTTGCAGGTGTTCTTGTTGCCTTCACCATCCCAGCCAGAACCAGGATTGATGAAGGCGTATATTCCAGCACATTAAAAAAGCTCAATGAAGATTTCGACCGGGAGATACCCAGCAATAGCAGCCTTACTACACCAGATCAGCACCGTACCATACAGCAGGTTAAGCACCTGAGCCTGGCTGCCGAAACACCTTTGCAGAAAATAGAGCATAGTCTTCATCCATATGTTGCTTTTTTAATTATGCCACTATTTGCCTTGGCCAATTCAGGTATAATTATAGGTAGTGACTTCTTCTCTGCCATCATTAATCCAGTATCGATTGGTGTAAGTGCGGGCCTTGTTGTAGGTAAGTTTACCGGTATACTTTTTTTCTGCTTCCTGATGGTCAAAATGGGATTAGCAAAATTACCATCTGGGGGAAATTGGCAGCATATGATGGGTATTGCCCTGCTGGCCGGCATCGGTTTTACCATGTCATTATTTATAAGCGGACTTGCCTTTACAAATCCAGTGTATGGGGAGCAGGCTAAGTATGGAATTCTTATTGCCTCGGTGCTTTCGGGGGTATTGGGTACCTTTGTTTTGAGGACTATCGGAAGAAATAAAAAAAATGAATATGGAGCAGCGTCAAAATAACGGTTTCAGCGGATTTATAAAAATCTTCTTCGAGCAGCGTTTCAATCTCCACTTGGATAAGGCCAACGAAGAGGAAGTGGTAGCTTCCATTAAATCGAATAGCGTATTTGTAGGCTCCAGCCTATGGATACTTATTTTTGCAATTTTTATAGCCTCTATTGGGCTCAATGTTAATTCCACAGCTGTAATTATTGGTGCGATGCTTATATCTCCATTGATGGGGCCAATTATTGGTGTGGGGCTTGGAATTGGCATCAACGATCTTGCCCTGGTGAGAAAGGGTGGCCGTAACCTGCTGATTGCTGCACTCATCAGTATTGCAACCTCTTCACTATATTTTTACATTACGCCATTACACGATGCACAGAGTGAACTCCTGGCCCGAACAACACCGACCATATGGGATGTATTTATCGCTTTTTTGGGTGGATTGGCCGGTGCCATTGCCGTAACTAGAAAAGAAAAAACAAATGTCATTCCCGGTGTAGCCATCGCTACAGCATTAATGCCCCCATTGTGTACGGCTGGCTTCGGACTTGCTTCAGGGAACCTGCTTTATTTTGCTGGTGCACTTTATCTGTTTTTTATTAACAGTCTATTTATCTGTATATCGACCTACCTTATTGTGCGGTTCCTGAAATTCAATAAAAAACGTTTCGAAGACCAGGGGACAGAGAAAAAAGTGTCCAGGTACATCCTTGCAGCGGTTCTCATTACCATCATCCCAAGCATTTACCTAGCTTATGGCATTGTCCAGAAAAGTATCTTTGAAAACAACGCTCAGAAATTTGTATCGGAATCCTTCAATTTCAGTAATATCCAGGTTGTTAACAAAAACTTTAAATACTCGAGGAATTCGAAAGAGATTGATTTGCTATTGATTGGCTCAACGCTGCCAGAGGATAACATTAGAAAGATACGGGAAAAATTGGCCGCTTATAGGCTGGGGGGTACTAAACTTGTGATTCGCCAGGGACTGAGCGCAAATGCACAGATTGATTTTTCGCAGATTAAAGCGAGTATTATGGAAGATGTTTTCGCAAAAGATACCCTGGCAAGCAAAACTTCAGGTGTATCCAGTCCAGTCGGTTTAAGTGCTACAAAAATCAGAGAAGAATTAAAGGCCCTTTTTCCTTCAATAAAAAGCTACAGCGTTAGTAAGGGAGTTGTTATCCGCACCGACACTTTAAGTAACGATACATTAACTCAGTTTACAGCCCAAAGTGTTCCGCAAATGCCATTAAATGAAAAAAATAAGCTCACCAGCTGGCTTAAAGCAAGATTTATGGCGGACAGCCTAAAAGTTGTAGTTGAATAAATATAGCTGCTAGCTAAAGCGCTCATTTTTAGCTTCTTTCTTTGTGTGGTTTAGAGATGTTGTGGAACCTATTGAACAGCAAAGATTCTAAATTTCATATTTAGAAATTAAAGCCTGAAGCTAAAACTTCAACCTCATCATCCTGATTTTAGTCTAAACCTCTTCCGGTTTTATGCTGAAGTTCGTCAATTCGTTTTGAGGCTTCCGCTTTCGAAAGGGTTTCGTTGAACTGCTCACCAGCCTCATCCGATAATGTTTTAAGGTAAGAACTTTGTGCTCCGGTCATGGGTTCATCACCAGTTGTCCAATCATCTGGATTCTTAACTGTGTTGTCACCTTTTAATCCATTATTTCCCTCATTTGGAACGTTCTGTTTACCCGTTTTTTCGTTTTCCATCTTTATAATTTACTATACTATTAATAACAAAGCGGATGGTTTGAAGTTTGCAGTATTCCAAAACAGAGTTACATTATTGCATTCCTGGTTGAGCATATTCATCATCAAGAGATCCTAAAATCTTTTTCTAAAAATAAGCACGTCGCTAATCTGCAAAAATATTGGCATTGCGCTGAACAAAATCTAAAATTATAGTGTTGCTATATAGGAGTAGTCGTTCAGATGGCCTCAAATTTTAAACCTTGAAGGGATTGAACTTCCAGTTAAAAAATCAACTTATGAAAAATAATAAAACATTAAAAAATCCGATTGACCAATACCCGACACCACCTTTTCCAAAACAACCCCAAGCGGTACCTGGATTAGCTTCGAAAATGGATCCCATACCAGATCATGGCGAGAAAAGCTATGTTGGAAGTGGTCGACTGGCAGGCAGAAAGGCTCTAATCACTGGAGGCGACTCTGGTATTGGCAGAGCAGCCGCCATTGCTTATGCACGTGAGGGAGCGGACGTAGTCATCAATTATCTGCCAGAAGAGCAATCCGATGCAGATGAGGTTTTAGCATTAATAGAAGAAGCAGGTTGCAAAGGTTTTGGTATTGCTGGAGATATTACCTCAAAAGGTTTCTGTGAGCAGTTGGTTGCCCAGGCTTCAGAAAAAATGGGGGGAATAGATATACTAGTGAACAATGCCGGCCATCAACAGGCAGTAGCCTCGTTACTGGATATTAGCGACGAGCAGTTTGATGCGACAATGAAGACCAATATTTATGCGCCATTCTGGATCACCAGGGCCGCATTGCCCCTCCTTCCGGAAGGTGCTGTTATTATTGCAACAAGTTCGGTTCAGGCTTATGACCCTTCCGAAAATCTTTTTGATTACGCCCAAACCAAGGCTGCAAATGTTGCCTTCGTGAAGTCGCTTGCCAAGCAATTGGGACCTAAAGGTATTCGGGTAAATGGTGTTGCTCCGGGACCAGTTTGGACACCGTTGCAAACTAGCGGCGGGCAGCCGCAGGAGGCTATAGTAGAATTTGGAAAGGCCACGCCACTCGGACGACCAGGGCAGCCTGCTGAGCTGGCCTCTATATATGTACAACTTGCAGACCCAAATGCAAGTTATGCCAACGGACAAATCTATGGCGCTGCTGGTGGTAGCGGCCATCCATAATAATATAAATGAAGGCCTTCAAATATCTGTTACAAATTTGAAGGCCTTTATTTATAAAGGGATGTTAAATAAAAGGAGGAATCTCGTTTTAACGATTTACAGATTTTAAAACCATTTGCTTCTTAATGCGATTCAGCCAATTTACCCGATATGCATTAGCTTGTTCGTCTACTGATTTGTTTATTTAGCTCTACAGCTGCACTAATCAGTGCAAGATGGGTAAAGGCCTGAGGAAAATTACCTAAATGTTCGCCTTTTCTACCGAGTTCTTCACTAAACAAAAATAGGTGATTAGAATAGCCAATCATCTTCTCGAAATTTTCTATTGCCCGTTCGAGTTCTCCGCCTTTGGCAAGCGCTTCAATAAACCAGAAAGAACACATGTTAAAGGTACCTTCTTCGCCTTCGAGACCATCAATATTATTTATACCGTTTTTATAGCGATAAACCAGCACATCCAAAATAAGTTCTTCATCAATAACATTCATGGTAGAGCGCCATCGGGGTTCGAGCGGACTAATAAAATGAGTTAAGGGCATAAGCAAAGCACTTGCATCTACATGTTTAGCCCCCTTATATTGAACCCATGCACCAAGTTTATCATTCCAGAAATTATGATAGATGTCGTTGTAGATCTCGCTTCTCAGCGCACGCCATTCCTTTTCTGGATAGGGGAAGGAGCGATTTTCGGCAATTTTTATTGCTCTATCCATGGCTACCCAGCACATTAAACGGGTATGCAGAAATTCCTTCTTCTCACTACGGATTTCCCAAATGCCGTGGTCTTTCAGCTTCCACTGTTTGACTACACATTCTATTTGTTTTTCAATCAATGTCCAGAATTCGTAAGTGATCGGTTTATGCGTTTTGTTGTAGATGTAAATGGTATCAATCAATTCACCATAAATATCAATTTGTAATTGTGATGCGGCTTCATTTCCAATTCTGACGGGCTGAGATTTTTTATAACCTTCAAATTGTCTGGCTTCAAACTCGCTAATGTCGGGATTTCCGTCGATACGGTATACCAATTGCAGGTCGATTTTTCTACACAGGTTGAAAATCCAGTCCATAAATGCTGTGGCTTCATCCATGAATCCAAGTGTAAGAAAAGCGTACATGGTAAACGCTGCATCCCTAATCCAGGTAAAACGGTAATCCCAATTTCTATTGCCGCCTAATGTTTCCGGCAATCCAAAAGTTGCTGCGGCAACTACAGAGCCATATTCGGCAGAAGTGAGCAATTTCAAGGTAATGGCAGAACGGCGGATAATTTCATCGTATTTCCCACGGTAAGTGGTTTGGTTTATCCAGGTTCTCCAAAACTCGACAGTACATCTGTAGGCATTTTGTTGATATTGTTCAAGGGAAATTCCTTGCGCACCGTTATCCAGCATTTCCAATACCATGTATGCCGTTTCTGATTCATCGAGTGTAAATTCTGAATAACCTGTTCCTTTTTTAATATGCAAGGATACATCTGCTTTTAAGGTTAAGTTTAATTTTTCTGACGTACAGATAAAGTTTAGTTCATCCTGGTTGCGCGAACTGGTGTGCTTACTTTTAGTGTAACCGAATGCTGGAGCACAAAACACCCGGAACGTAATTTTTCCTCTAACCGCCTTAATCTGCCGGATGATGGCGCTGGGAAAATTTTCTTTACTTGAAACAGGCATATAATCTGAAAGTTCTGCGATGCCCTCGTCTGCAAAAAAACGTGTGAGCAGTACGGCTGTATCGGGAAGGTATAGTTGCTTACTTGTGCAATGCTTTAAATCAGGCTCTACAGAAAAATATCCACCTTTTTCTGAATCGAGTAAGGCAGCAAAGATTGAGGGTGAATCAAATCTGGGTGCGCACATAAAGTCGATAGAGCCCTGTAATGATACGAGTGCAACAGTTTTAAGGTTGCCGATTACGCCATAGTTTTCAATGGGCTGAAATGTTCTCTTTTGATGATTTGGCATATTTTTAAGGAAGAATTTTAATGAAAGCAATTCAGGCTTGACTTTTGTTTTTTATTCCATACGTAAATCCTACAACCAAGCCATTTGCTTTTGAGGATTAAAAGGGTTTGAGATAATAAAAGTACTTGTAAAGTCATCATTAGCCTAAAATTAGGTTATGCCGCCCAGATTGACTATATTATTGCTTTCACTAGATTATCGCTCGATAATTCATTTATTTATTCACTAATACTTATCAAATTTGGCATTAAAAAAAGCAGGATTTTATAGGGGACCACGGTTGCCCTTCAAAAAGAAAGAAGCAGAACACAAAATTAACGAACACATTAGCGCTCCTGAAGTGCGTTTAACGGGAGAAAATGTTGAAACCGACATTTATCCATTGGAGGTGGCGCAGCAATTGGCGGCATCACAAGGGCTCGACTTAGTTGAAATATCTCCAAAAGCCAATCCGCCGGTCTGCCGCATTATCGACTATAGTAAATTCCTTTACGAGCAAAAGAAAAAGCAGAAGGAAATAAAGAGTAAAGCCAAACAGACCATTATTAAAGATATACGCTTTGGCCCGAATACCGACGACCATGACTTTCAGTTCAAGCTTAAACATGCCATTTCCTTTTTGGAAAGCGGTGAAAAAGTAAGGGCATATGTGCATTTCAAAGGTCGTTCTATTGTATATAAAGACCAGGGCGAAATCCTGCTGTTGCGGTTTGCGCAAAGTCTGGAAGATTTGGGCAAGGTAGAACTTTTGCCAAAATTAGAAGGTAAGCGGATGTTTTTAACCCTTGCCCCACGGGCGGTTAGGAAATAACCTTAAGCATGCAGGGATAGTAAGTTTTTTATATAATAGCTTAAGAAGCTGGCCCAGTGCCGGCTTTTTGTTTTTTCCTGAATTTAATATGCATAAACTTTAAGACTGTTTGGCTGCTCATTGCGAATTATTTGTAAACATTATATAAGCAATTCTGTACGGTTATGCTCAATTTTTAGTCAGCCGCCCAACTGTTTCCAGCAGATTAGTGAGGTCAAACGGCTTTTGAATAAAGGCATCAGCTGTGCAAGATTCTTCACAGTTTTGTAAGCTGGCATGTGCGCTCATCATCAATACTGGTCTCTGAGTATTTGAAGCCTTTAATTCTTTGCAAACTTCAAAACCATTCCCATCCGGTAGCATTACATCCAGGATAAATAAATCAGGTTCTTCTCCGGGAATACGAGACATAAACTTCTCAATTGTTTCGAAACTCTTGACTTCGTAATCGTCTAACTCCAGAATTAACTGCAATACATCACTCACGCCCGGATCATCTTCCAGCAAGAAAATTCTTTTATTCATAATCGTCAAATTGTGTGTAATTTCAATATACGGTAAAAACCAACAGTGAAAATTTGTTATTCGAATTAGGAGTGGTGAATGTTTTTTAAATGATAATGCGAATTAAATTGTGGTAAATGCTATCGGATTAAAATGGTAAGATACATGAGGATTACCTTAAACTTCTGGCGTTTTTATCTCCTGATAGATGAAGCAGCTGTAAATCAATATCTATTGAACTTATTTGCCGGCGTAGTTTGACAATATAGAGGAGTTGCATATTCAATTAAAAACAGTTTGCAGAAAGATAGTTAGCCCTCATGTTTTAAAAATAAGGCAGGCTGTTTAGGCTGTTTATTTTTTAAGAATCGTAAATAATTATCAAGAATAAAAAATTTACATTTTTTATTTACATTTACCTAAAATCCCTTTATAGTGCTTAATGTCCTCAAAAGAAATAATGTGAAAGTGAGTGGTGCAGGAGAACAGTTTATGCTCTTTGCTCATGGATATGGTTGTGATCAGCACGTATGGGCCAGTATCTTACCTGCTTTTGAAAAGGATTATAGGTTGGTAACGTTTGATTATGTGGGGGCAGGTCAGTCAGATCTTACAGCTTACGATGAGCAGCGATACGCTGATTTAAATGGCTACGCACAGGATATTCTTGAAATTTGTGATGCCCTGTCTATTCAGAATGCGATTTACATAGGCCATTCTGTAAGTTCAATTATCGGTATTTTGGCTTCTAATCAGCGGCCAGGCTTGTTTAGCAAGATGGTATTGATAGGTCCATCAGCACGTTACCTTAATGATGAGGATTATGTAGGCGGATTTGAGCAGAAAGAACTTGATGATCTTTTTGAAATGATGGACGCGAATTACCTTGGCTGGTCTAGAATGATGGGGCCTGCAATTATGGCAAATGCAGATAGGCCTGAACTTGGCAATAACCTTACAGCGAGTTTTTGTGCTACTGATCCTGAAATCGCCAAACGTTTTGCCAGGGTTACTTTTCTTTCCGATAACAGGGGCGATTTGAAAAAGGTAGATATTCCAACATTAACCTTGCAGGCTAATGAAGATATTATCGCACCATTAGAAGTTGGAGACTACATTCATAAAAACCTTAAGCAGGACACCTTAGTCCAGATGAAGGCTATAGGGCATTGTGCACACTTAAGTGCTCCAGAAGAAACGATAGCCGCGATTAAAGAATTTATCTAAAATGACTTTAGCAAAAAACCGCCCGGCATTTTTATTTGATGCGGAAACGCTATACGAGAATGCGCCTTGTGGTTACTGCTCCTTTTTAGCCAACGGACAGATTATCCGTATGAATCGCACCTTTGCGGTGTGGCTTGGCATAGCAGATGCGGAAGAAGCGGAAAGTAAACTTAACCTTAAGGATTTTTTAACGAAGGCTGGAAAGATATACTACGAGATTATATTTTCGCCGATGATACAGATGCAGGATTCGGCCAAGGAGCTAAGCTTTGAGATTTGCAGAAAGGATGGAAGCAAATTCCCTGTACTCATCAGCGCCAGCGTGATGCGAATAGAAAGTTATAGTGAACTGATTGTAAATGCCATTGTTGTTGATGTTAGCGACAGGAAGAAATACGAGAAAGAATTATTGCAGGCAAAGCAGGTTGCCGAAACGGAAGCCAAAAAGGTCGCATTTCTATCAGATTTTAGTCCGGAGCTGATTTGGTCTGCGGATGGTGATGGTATCATTAACCAGGTAAATAAACGCTTTACCGACTATTTTAACATTAAAAATGATGATTTAAGCGGAGCAGTGATTTTAGAACGTGTACATCCTGAAGATAAGTTGCTGGCAATAAAAGCCTGGCTTAAGGCTATTAAAGAAACTTCCAAACTTCATCTTCAAATTCGGATAGCCAACAAGCAAGGTATTTACCACTGGTTTGTGGTGCGGGCCGAAGCTTTTAAAGATCTCTCTGGCAAGGTAGATCGGTGGATTGGCTCCTGTAATGATATTGATACTCATATGCTTGTGATAGAAAAGCGGGATGAATTTTTGAATATTGCAGGGCATGAACTCAAAACACCAATGACCAGCCTTAAGGGTGCCTTGCAACTTATGGATAGAATGAAAACAGGCATAACCAATCCGGTTATCCTTAAACTGATAGGGCAATCCAACCAGAATGTAGAAAAAATTATTCGCCTTTTTAACGAGTTGTTAATTTCCGGAAAACAAGATGATGGAATTTTACAATTGCAAAAATCAAACTTTTGGGTGAATGAGCTTCTTGAAAACTGTTGTATGCATATTCGTTTAGCTGAAACGCATGAGCTGATATACATTGGAGAAAAAGGAATTAAAGCCTATGCAGATAAATCCCGGATAGAGCAGGTGGTGGTTAATTTCGTAAATAATGCCGTAAAGTATGCTCCCGAATCCAAATCGATTATACTCGATGTTCAAGAAGAAAGCAATGATATCCGTGTAATCGTATCAGATAAGGGGCCGGGTATCCCAAGCGAAAAGCAACAGTATCTTTTTGAAAGATATTACCGTGCTTCGGTAGATGCACATACTGCCGGACTTGGTCTGGGTTTATACATCTGCGCAGATATTGTTAAAAGACATGGTGGCAAGATTGGGGTAGATAGTATCCCTGGTTCAGGAAGTTCTTTCTGGTTTACTATACCAAAGGCTTTACAACCCGAATAATTATATCAAAAATTTTTCATAAGATACAGCGATCTATTATACTCCTTACATTTCAATATTTTAACATTAAATATTTACAAACTGTTTGGAACTAACAAGCTTAGTTAAAGTTTTAGATGTTAGTATATTAATGATTATTCTTTGATTTTATCACCCACGCGATTACGCAGGGCAGGATGCCAGGTAGTATTGCATATAGTGGTAGAAAAACAAATAAGAGTCCGCTTGTTGATGATTTTGAAGCCATCTTGTTGATGTCGAAATACCATCCTAATTGAGTGAACAACGGAAATATAAGCAGGCATATGATAGCCAGCGCATAGCATATTCTAATACTCCAACTGTTTATATCCCTAAAAACAGTAACCTGGGAAATATAAAATAATACAATCGGCAAGAGTTGATAAATTGAGAAATAATTAAACCCCAGAGTGAAGAAAACAACTACGGCGCAAAATAGGCAACAGAGGAATGCAATAGGTTTGCTCATTCTTTTTATACGTACAGGTTGTTAAAATAGAAAAGCTGTTGATTTCCAACAGCTTTTTTCTAACCAAATATATGTTAATAATAAATAGATGCACCTTATCAACAGCTTGCCGTGGTATTTGTTTTAAGGAATTGAAAATTTCTTGTGGACAGCCATAATTTATCTGGGTTTCGGAATGTTGTTGACGGTAAATTAGGTCAGCAGAAAGAAATCCTTGTTAGATTGGCGAATAGAAAGGACTTTGAGGCAATTTATCCGAAAAACAAAAACTGATGCCTAAACATTTTCTATCTAAAGAATTATATGGCCGGTTTAGGCTGATCAAAAGTTTTGGAAAACAATCTTGACCAAATACCTATAAGTCATAATACTGCTGAATCTTTCAGCACAATCATCTTTTTGTATATCTTTTTTAGGTTTGCATGTATACTTGCCACTGCTAGTCAATACCATAACTTATTGACCGATATCAATCAAAACCTAATGAGCCTACCTCTTCCTTGTAGGCAAGCAGGATAAATGTTGAGGGAACGCAGCGCGTAGTGTCATCCATAATATGTAAGCGCCAAAATACAAATTTTATTATTTAAGCTATAGAACAGGTTTTAGGTTTAATATAGTAAAAAAAACCCTGCAAATGGTTGATTTGCAGGGTTTTGAAAGCATTTCGCCTTGATCTTTGTAGCCCGTAGGGGAATCGAACCCCTGTTTCCAGAATGAAAATCTGGCGTCCTCACCCCTAGACGAACGGGCCATTATACTAAGAGTGTCTTTCAACTCTTTTGGTAGCGGGGACACGACTCGAACGTGCGACCTTCGGGTTATGAGCCCGACGAGCTACCAACTGCTCCACCCCGCACTCTGTACCTCAATCTTTTTCCGCGTTTGAGGGAGTGCAAAAGTAGGAATTGTTTTTGAAAATACAAGACCAATCAATAAAATTTTAGTGATTTTTTTGCTGCTTTGTCCGTTTTTATTCTCAATTCCCTGTGATTAAGTATCTTAGGTATTTGCTCTTTTTTTAAAAAAAAAATTAACTAAACGGTCAGTAGCTAAAAAAAGCATGAGTATAATTAGCATAAAAACTATCATGATTAAAAAGCTTTAGATCTATTCCTTAAAGATTATAGGTGTCGTTTAACTTATTCATGGAAGTAATCAAGTCTGCCCTTAAGCTTTTTGCATAGATTTCGGTTCTTAAAATACTGCTGTGCCCAAGTAATTCTTTGATATGGTTTAAGGAAGCACCATTTTCAATCAGATTGGAGGCAAATGAATGTCTTGCACAGTGAAAGCTGATGTTTTTGTGGATACCGGCTGCCTGCATCAATACTTTTAGCTGCCGGTTAACTACAGGCGCTGACATTTTGGGCAACAGGGGAGCTTCAAGAGTATTTTCGGATTGGGTATGGTATTTTTGAATTATCGACTTGGCATTTAAGCTTAATGGGATGGTTAAACTTTGCTGCGTTTTGATAATTTTAATTTCTATCCTGTCCGGTGATTTTTTGATATGCTCGGCTTTTAGATTCATCACATCTGAAAACCTTAATCCTGAAAAACAGCTAAATAAAAATAAATCCCTCACACGGTTCAAAAAACCATTTTTTGCAGGGATGGAAAGATTCATGACTTTTTTTACTTCCGCTATAGAAAGGAAATTACGCTTACTGTCAGATGTAATGATTTTGAAATTTCTATATGGGTTTTCCAGCATATATCCTTTTAAAACGGCTTGGGTAAGGATGGATTTGAAAGTCTTATGTTTGGTAAATGCACCATTTGCACTGTTTTGCCTGACTTTCCTCAGGTAGATATCAAACTTCTGGATAAACTCATAATTTAAGTTTTTAAAATCCAGATCGGGCTTAAATATTTGCAGGATATTCAAAGTCGACCGGTAACTTTTCAGGGTATTTTCAGCCTTTGCAAACTGCCATAAATCCAGCTGCTGCTTAAAAAAATCAAAAAAACAGATCTGATTAACATCTCTACTAAAAAAATCCTTTGCCATCATCAGATTTACATCTTTTCCCATGGAGGCCTGGCAACCCATGTAAGCCTCAAATGCGTCTGCAGTTTTATTTAAGAATTTTGAGAGCGTCTTTAATTTCTTCTTCCTGCGCTTTGGGTAACAGCGTCTACGGTTCCAGTGTTTATATTGTATAAATTTTCCTGAAGCTATGCTTGCTGTATTATTGCCAACATTTATGAGAAATTTTATGGGATAAGAACCATCTGCTCTCGGATTTTCTAAATCAAGTATATTTTGAAGGGAGATAATGGTTTTCATGGACGTTTAGACTGTGTATTTGTGGTGCATCCAAAATTACCAGTGACTACTGTAAGCTTTTTTAAGTATAGGCTCAACAGAGAATAAGGATAAATCTTATCCAGATAAGGTTTCATCTGATTGCATTTGGTTAGCGGCCACTAATTTACTACTTTTGGGAATAGAACATGTATTGTAAAGACAGAAATAATTTTTTTAATCTTGTTATTCCCATTTTGTACAGATGGCCTTTGCTAAATCAATGCTTTAGTGGAGCGGAGACCCGGTCAACCACCCGCATAATTGCACTTTAAGGCTTTGGTTTTTCAGGCTCAGATTCTAAAAAAATGTTTTGTAGCCGCTAGCTTTTTTCTTTCGGAGTGACCTGCTCGTCGGCAATTTCCCCTAATTCCTTGGTTTAAGCATCGAACTGTTCTATGTTGATGTTTCATCTCAAAAATATTTCCTGCACATCTTTTGCGAAATTTGTATATCATTATGGCAATTACGTGAAATCTTAACTAAGATAATCCCTTTCTTAACACCCATATCGAAGTACATACTATACCCCAAATGATTTGCGCCGGCAGCATCAACCCTCTCACGAAACCACTCAATTCATTCGATTTTTTATAAATGTAGGGGACGAAATGAACTTCTGGCTCTGTTTGTACGTATAGGTAATAAATCATGAATATTCTAACTGTGGTAATTAGCAGCATAGGTATAATAACCGTAGTGGGTTTTTTATCAGTTAAATTAAGTAATATTATAAAACCCAGCGTGATGGAAGCATAAACAATCAGCTCAATGATAATAAAGGCCACATGAACGATATTGTAGGTTGGATGATAACCTGTCGCTGGCGTATGCAGATAAGCCAGAAGGTCTGTAGCCTCCAATAATAAAAATAAGGCATATATTCCATAAAGATAAATGCCCCACTTAATCGCCAGATCACCTGAAATAGTTGCTGCTTCCCCACTTCGTTTAAGTTGTGTCTGATCTGTTTTTTCGCTTTCCATTTGTATAATAATTTAGCCTTAAAAACAGCCAGCCGAAGTAACCAATACCAACGCAAAGCATCTGGCAACTCCGATGGCTGGAGAGACATTAACACACCATAATTTCAGCACAAGGATTTAGGATTGTGCTTAATTGTTTGCCTTATGCTCGATTTTTTTAGTTGGCAAAATTGAATTTTCCCTCAAACAGTTTCCCCACAATTGGAAGTGGTTTGATGGCTTCGTTATTGGCGGCGACTACACCTAATAATAAAAACACAAGGCTTAGTACACTTAAGATAAGTGATAAGAAGTACAAGGAGGGAACAATACTCACCACAATCGATATTGATATTCCCAGTATAAATGTTAAAATGATTAAGCCTAAGGATTGTCCCAGATGATAATTCACCAAAGGATTTCTGTCTGAACTTTTTTTGTACTGTAGGTAAGCTACCACCCATCCGATGATGGTAACGTAAGCCAAAATGGCCATGGTTTTGTTTGACATAATAGATTTTTTTAGGTTGATAAATAAATTATTTAACATCAAAATTATGCTTATATGTGCAGCAGCGCAAGAAAACCAAGACTACAATGTGTCTACCAAAAAAAAAGTACGCGTCTACAAATCGTCTACAACAAAACCTACAATGCATTGTTAAATGTATATTCGTTAAGGTTTTTAATTGCCATCGTTAAATTATTTCTCCCTTATACATGTTGAAGAAAGTCGCTATTCTCCTCTCTATCCTTACCCTTACTATTAACATAGGTGCTATTGCTCAATTACTAGTTATCGATTCCTTAAAAAATGTGCATGCTAAAGCAAAGCAGGTGGAGCGACCGATTGTAATGGCAGAATTGGCCCGTGCGGGTTACGAAACAGATGTAAATAAGGCTATGGATTTGGTTATGCAGGCTACAGCTCTGGCGAAAAAGGAGAAAGATAATGGTGTTGTTGGTTTTTGTTATGCTTCTGCGGGACATCTCTTTATGAGGAAAGGACAGCAAAAACGTGCAGCTGCTTATATCGATAGTGCAATGCGTTGCACAGTGAAATCTTCAAATCCACTCTTTAACGGTTATGCATGGCTGCGCAAAGGCTGGTTTGAGTTTAACAAGAACGAGAATGAAAAAGCCATGTCGGCATTTATTGCTGCTGAAAAATTACTGAGAAGAAGTGCAGACCGCAGGGCATTTAGCTATCGAACCTTGATAAATCATTACGCAGCGAGCATTTATGCCTATGGCAACGATACCCTAAAACAGCATAAGTATGCAATTGCTGCCCTGCAAATGTCTAAAAAAAGTGGATATCCGGACGACGTTCAGATTGCATACATGACTTTAGGGCATAGCTTTTTTTCCGCTTTTGAAGTGAATACAGAAAAAAGAACTTCACTCGATTCAGCTATTCATTATTACCGGAAATCGGCTGAAATTTACAGGCTTAATCAGGCTAAAATTCTGATTCAAAGTAATGCTTCACTTACAGCGCTCAACCTCGCCAATATTTATTTTAAGTATTTTCCGGGTAATTTTAGGGATAGTGCCAATCGTTATGTGAACGATGCACTTAGCGTAGCAAGAAAAACCAACACATTTGAAGTCATTGCCAATTGCTACGGCATTATGAGCGAGTATGCGATGCGCAGGGGCGATTATCAAAGTGCAGAAAATTATTTGCTGACCGGAATTGCCGAACTGGACAAGTCTTCGCCAGGTGTCGATATAACGCGCTCGCGGATGATGCTTGGTCTGTCACATTTAGCAGAGCAAAGTGGAGATAAAGCTAAAGCGTTAGCTTATTATAAGCGTTATAACGAATACTACAAAAAGGTCTTTGATGCACAGAAGCTAGCTGTGGTTCAGCAACTGGAGGAGCAGTATCAATCAGAACAGCGTGATCAGGAAATTAAAAACTTACGTGAACGGGCAAATCTAAACCGGCAGATTAATTGGTTGTATGTCGCCATTGGTTCTGCAAGTATATTGGTTCTGGTTTTGTTGCTTGGCTTCTATCATTATAAACTCAAAGTTTCCCAACAGCGGATGTTGATGTCACTTCAGGAAAAACAGGAAGCTGAGTTGTTGGCTTCATTAGGTGAGCAGGAACGGGAAAGGATTGCTGCAGAGCAGGCATTACTCCAGGATCGTACAGAATGGCTGGAGCGCGAATTATTGGCGGGTACCCTTAAAATTGAAGAAAAGAATACGATTTTAGAATTGCTAAAAGAGAAGTCAAAGAGTTCTGCCGATACTGCTGCTAAAAGCATAGGTCGAATTATTACTCAAAACCTCCGGAAAGATAAGGAAAATGCAGATCAGCAAAATTCGATTGGCGATATTCATCCGGGGTTTTTTAGCGCCTTGCAGGAGAGGGCAGGGGAAGTACTTACCAAACTCGACCTGAAATATTGCTCCTACATATTAATGGGTTTGGATAATAAAGAAATCGCCCACAGGTTAGGTATTGAACCCAAGAGCATCAGGATGGCCCGATACCGCCTCAAACAAAAACTTGGTTTACAGAAAGAAGATAACCTGGATATAGTGGTTCGTTCTTACGATAAGCGATACCCTGATATTTAGTTAAACCCATTACAATGTGTCGCTTGGAAAACGTAATTTCCACTTTCTGGTGGCTCTCACCATGGATACACAATAACTGATTTTTACCAATCTGATCCACGTTTTGGAAGTAATGAAGAGTTCAAAGAACTGAATAAAGCCACTCATGATAAAGGGATGAAGATGGTGATGGATATGGTACTCAATCATTGTGGAAGCTCACATTGGTGGATGAAGGACCCGCCTTCCAAAGATTTGATTAATAATAATGGGGTTTTTCTTCAGACCAATCATGCAACAGTTTCAGTAATGGATGTTCATGCCTCAGAAACCCTGCAAAAGACAATATATACTAGAGTTAAATGAATAGGATTAATAGGATTCACGTTTATTAAATAATTAAATTATATCAATGATCTATTGAGGTAGATTCTAAGCTACCCTAAAATTTGGTTATGAGTACGGGGCTTGCCGGATGGCTGCCCCATATGATCTTGCGGATAAATTTAAGCTGTATATGTTACGCTCTAAATTTATTTGTCGATAAATGGTTCGTTAACATTACGGTTAGCATTTGCTAAGATCGTTTTGGCTGTCCTAATTCTGATAAAATCTTCAAGTCTTCAAAAAATTGGTTCGTTTGAAATTCAGCATAGGGTACTAACCGGGCTCAAGCCCAAAACCTTGAAGGGTTGCTCATTAAAAAGCAGCCCTTTTTGCTTAATTTTCAATATGTTATCATTGAACGTTGGATCTATAAAAGTGGTTCGAAACATATCGTCACCCCATGCCAGATTATCTTTGAACACCCCTCTCATCAGAGTATGCTTCTTTGTAATATTGCCTTTTTGATAAATTTCATATAGGTTAGTTAGATTCGGTAAAATTCGGTCAATAAGTTCATCTTCATTTCTTATTTTAGATGGTTGATTTCCTTTTAGTAAATATTCCAGAATTGCCTTTTCCTCTTTGAATTTTTGAAACCAAGTTTGATAAGTTGAAGTTTCTATTTCATTATTCATCAGGCGCTCTTCTAGCTTGAAAATCTTTTCATTTAAGTCGTGAAGTTTTTTAATTTTATTTTGATGTTGTTCCTTTTTCAACTTCAGTGGTTCTATTAATAGGACTTTCGCTGTCTCCTTTATGAATTGAACCTGATGTGTAGAGAAGCTTAAACCTCTAAGCAAAGATTCGACTGCATCATGTAGTTTGTTACCAGCAAGATTGTAGTTTGTATGCTCGGTACAGCGGTAATACATGTAATAATTTTTTCGTCCTTTAGTATATCCAGCGGTCATTCCCTTTCCATACCAACATTTTAGAATTCCCCTCAATGGAAAATCCTCGACTGGTTGGATTCGCGTTTTTCTCTTGCTATTCTTCAGCATATTTTGCACTAGCCAATATTCTGCATCTGAGATTATTGGTAAGTGAATAGCCTTAACTAATTTTTCTGGTAGCCCCTGAAAAGAGGGAACCCTAATTAATCCTGCGTAACTTAAAAGACTTAGGTCACTCCAAAAACAGAAGCTTATATTAATTTTGTGGCTGCCGCGACCTGACATCGGTAAGTTCAGCTTATAAAGCGGAGCGATATGCGTTTGTTTGGAAAACATCCAAAATCCGGAAGATAGGGAAGGGATGAATGGAAAAACAATATTGTGCGAAATTGAACACCAGCCTTTTTATGGCCGCTTCCAGTGCTCGGAAAAAACTTTACCCTGGTAAATTTCCATGCAGTGCCAAAATCGAGAGAACCAAAGTGGGAAGTAAAATACTTTAAATTCCTGCCAGCACTACATAATGACTATCAAATACTCGCAACTCATAAATATTATATTTAAAAATTAACCTAAAACCCTATATTGAAAAACTCTTTGGTCTATGTGCTAAATGAGTTGAAATATAGTATTTATTTAAAATGATGAAAGTTTCAAAAGTTACCACCTTCCTTTCAATGGTTTTGCTTTCGCTGATGGTACAGCAAGTTCGTTCGCAAAGTAAGACCAGCCAGACTGGTGCATTAGTTCCAATACCAAAAGTTCCGCCTTTAGCGAAAATTGATAGTACGCCTATGGGTGATCTGGAGTCATTTCCGGAAGTCGAACTGGGTTTACCTATTTATCCCGGACCTTTTAAACCTACCTGGGAATCTATAGAAGCCAATTATCCAGGGGATCAATCCTGGCTCAGAGATGCTAAATTTGGGATATGGGTTCATTTTGGACCCCAGGCCTCGGGTGAAAGTGGCGACTGGTATGCCCGAAAACTATATATTCCGGGTACTTCAGCTTATAAAAATCATCTCGAAAAATATGGTCATCCTTCAACATCAGGCTATAAAGAAGTGCTGAGGGACTGGAACCCTAAGAAACTTGACCCGGCGAAACTGGCAAAGATCTACAAGGATGCAGGGGCAAAATTTCTAATGATTCAGGGTGTACATCACGACAACTATGATCTTTGGAACTCTAAATATCAGCCTTGGAATTCGGTAAATATTGGTCCGAAACGAGATTTATTGGCCGAATGGTCAGCGGCATGCCGTTTAAACAACATTCGGTATGGCGTCACCTTTCATCATGAATATACCTGGTGGTGGTGGCAAAATGCTTTCGCAAGTGATATTACAGGCGATAAAGCGGGGATTCCATACGATGGTAATCTAACCCTCGGTGATGGAAAAGGCAAATGGTGGGAGGGATATGATCCGAAAATGCTTTATGGAGTTGACCTACGTGAATATAAAACCGTTGCAGAGAAAGCCATTAGCCCATGGTCGCCGCCTGTGCCGGGAATATTTACCAACCACCTTGATTATGCAAAATGGTATGCCAGTAACTGGGCTTTACGTATGATGGATGTGGTTAAAAACTATGATCCTGATTTTATTTACACCGATGGAACTGTTCAGGGACCCTTTACCGGGAACGGAACGGGTACAGGTTATATGGCTGATGCAATGCAGAGTGTAATGGCAGATTATTATAACAGGACATTAAAAAAACGCGGCAAAGTGAACACTTTTAGTATTGTAAAATTTCGTGATAAAACCAACGGAACGGTTACTACAGAGGAATTTGCCATTCCAGAAAAAATTAATAACAATCAACCCTGGATTGCAGAAGCCCCTGTTGGAGATTGGTACTATGAACCAAACTTTAAGTACGATTCTGGTATGATGATACACTACATTATTGAAGCTATTGCCAGAGACGGAAATGCTGCGATATGCATTTCTATTCTCCCGGATGGTTCGCTTGATGAAGGCAGCCTGAAAATGCTTAAGGAAGTTGGAATATGGATGCGCCGCAATGGTGAAGCAGTTTATGGAAGTAAAGCCTGGAGCATTCCAGGAGAGGGAGAACAACAAAACGGCAAACTTAAAATGCTTCCAGGTGGAAAACTAAGTAGCAGGCAGGCAGAATTTAAGTTCAATATTGAAGATTTCCGTTTTACTGTAGGTAAAAATAACTCATTGTATGCTTTTTGTATGACGGCACCTAATGGAGGAGCTCAACTGAAAATAAAATCGCTGGGAAATAGTCAGTCTTATCTGAATAAAGCGATAAAAAATGTGAGGTTGTTGGGCTATGAGGGTAGACTTAATTGGAAACAGACTAGTAATGGGCTGATTATTCAATATCCGTCCGAAATACAATTTGCTACTTCGGCAGTCTTTAAGATTAATTAAAGGATATAAAATTATATTATAAATATCGAGCCTATTCCATTATGCATTTAATTAGACATCAGAGTGGAAATACCAATGTATTCGACCCTGCACCACCAAATTCATAAACGCAAGATATTTAATAATTTGACACAAATTTTGTTTCCGGCGAAATGGGGTGAACTGCCTATGATTCATCCAATCAAAGAGATTTTTTCTACTCCCGCTTGCTTTCAACAGTGTACACGAAGCTGTCTGCCTTGTAATAACCTAAATTATATTCGATAGGACGTTCCTGGTTATCGTAAACAAATCGTTTACGGAAAAGAATTGGTGCACCCTGAACTGTTTCCAGCTTGGTAGAAACAAATTCATCTGCGAGCATGGCACTTATTTCTTCTTTTGATATCATAGCCACTATACCGTGCTCTTGCTCGAGCATTTCATATAATGGAGTTCTGTAATTTTCTTCTCCGGTTAGACCAACAATAGGGTGAAAATAAGATTCAAAATAAACGAAGGGCCCCTCCGGACGTCCCCGAAGCCTTACGAGTTTAAGTACTTTTTTATCTTCTTTTATGCCAAAGAAACTGGCGACTTTTTTTTCCGGATAAACCCAACTAACATGCAATTCAAAATTTTTAATTGGAATTCCTCTTGCACTCATCTCCTGCGAAAAACTCATCCAGTTTTTAGATTTTGAGCTTAGTGATTTTGACTCTACAACTCTTGTACCGACACCTTTTTTTCTGGTCAATAAACCATCATAAACAAGCTTGTTAATCGATTGCCTTAATGTTGTTCTGGAAATATTGAGAATTTTTGATAAATCAACTTCATTTGGTAATAATTTACCATCGGTGTATTCAGGTGACTCTATTAGTTTTCTGAGCAATTCTTCTGCCTGGATGTACAAAGGAATTTGGCTTTCATGGTCAATCTTGAGTTTCATATTCCTCACAATATTAAAAAAAAATAATGATTAAGTAATAACCATTTCCTTTAGTTATTTACTGAAGAATTCTTACCACAATCAAAGTAAGTTGTAAAAAATAATATAAATTATTTGGAGATGTAAAATTAAGTAATAAATTTGTATGTACATACATATTAATGTATGTTCTAACCAAATCATTATTTATGAATAAACAGTGTAAAGTCTGCGATAATTATTACTTAATACTAAATAAGCGACCTAATAGTTCGATATTAGAATGTAATATCTACTGAAAACAATTTTTAAATCAAACATTCTAATCCGAATTACAGATATATTTAGATTTTATATCGTTATTTAGTTAAATGTATATACAAACAATATATGCTTGAAAACACACCTAATTTAAATCCATTTTCAGAAACAATGTCTATTGAGGAGCCAATGAGAAAAACCGAGCAGGAGATTATGCCAGCACGGGTAAGCGATATAAAAAAGCCTGAGGGTTATGATATTTATCCATTCCATAGTATTGGAGAGGGGAAGATACATACCGGAATTTCCGGCTTATGTGATTATATCATCGAGCAGGGAACAGTTCGAATTGATGGGTATATCGGTGTTCATTGGATATCTATACAGGATAGCATTGATAAAGAGTTTGCTTCAAGGGGAGTAAAGTTTTACATGGAAAATACCCAGACTTTAATGAAGCCTGAAGATGAGATTGGCAAGCTTACCGAAGCTTATGTTGGAACTTTTGGAAGTGTTTGGGGTAAGCAAACTGATTTGTCGCTTATAGACTATTTTAACCTTGATGCTTTAAAAAATGCAGGTAGAGATGGTCAAGAGCAGGTTAATATACTAATAGGGCCAGGTGCTGCTTTGGCAGAATGGCCTGGTGGAATTATTTATTTTGATTTGCCAAAAAATGAACTTCAGCACCGTATGAGTGCCGGCTCTATAACAAACTTAGGAATGAGTATACCGCTTGAACAGACAGAAATGTATAAACGGTTTTACTTTGTGGATTGGGTAATTTTAAACAAGCACAAAAAGTCACTACTTAACCAAATCGATATATTTTCTGACGGTCAGTACGAGCAGGACCTGAACTGGGCTCATGGCAATGATATTCGCAAGGCACTAAATAAAATTTCAAAATCTGTCTTTCGTCCTCGTCCGTGGTTTGCGCCTGGTGCATGGGGAGGGCAGTGGATGAAAAACCAAATGCCGCAACTTGAACAGCGTGAGATCAATTATGCCTGGTCTTTCGAAATTATCGCCCCTGAAAATGGAATTGTATTTGAGAGCGGAGGCTTTCTATTGGAAGTTTCCTTTGATGTATTGATGTTTGCTTTTGGAGAAAATATCCTTGGGCTGCATTCCGAGCGCTTTGGTGATGAGTTTCCGATACGATTCGATTTTCTCGATACATTCGATGGCGGCAATCTTTCTATTCAATGCCACCCGAGTCTGCCATACATCCAATCTCAATTTGGGGAGCGCATAACACAAGATGAAACATATTACATATTAGATTGTAAAGCGAATGCAAAAGTTTATCTGGGTTTCCAGGAGAACATAAATCCGGGTAATTTCAAAACTGAACTTGAGCAAAGCAGCGCAAATGGGATTGAGGTAGATATCGAGAGGTATGTGCAAGTACATAGTGCTAAAAAGCATGATCTTTTCCTGATTCCAAACCAAACTATTCACAGTGCAGGTGCGGAGAATCTTGTGCTGGAAATCAGTGCTACACCATACATTTTTACTTTTAAAATGTATGATTGGCTACGGATGGATTTGAACGGCAAACCGCGACCGATAAATATCGACCATGCCTTCAAGAATCTTGACTTTTCAAGAAAGGGAGAAAAAGTTAAACAAGAGCTTATCTCCAAACCTTATTTGCTTTCTGATAAAGATGGTGTGCGTTGCTTTCATCTACCAACACATGCAGAACATTTTTATGATGTGCACCGCCTAGAATTTGATTCGATTGCCAAAATCGAAAATGAAAATCGCTGCCATGTTTTGATGTTGGTAGAAGGAGATTCCATTACGGTAAGAACAGCGGATGGCTCAGAGATGACTTTAGCGTATGCGGAAACCTTTATAATTCCGGCTGCAGCAGAAAATTACACCATTACAAATAATACCAACTCACCTCTGAAAGTTATCAAGGCTTTTCTAAAATAATGAATATGGATGTTCAGATGAAAGATACGTTAATAAAAGGAAGCCGATACTATCTATACCTGGTTTGCCTGGTTGCAGCGTTGGGTGGTTTTTTATTTGGCTTTGATACAGCCGTAATTTCCGGAACGATTAGCTTGGTTACCAGGGATTTTGGTCTTGATGCCGTAGGCGAGGGCTGGTTTGTGAGCTGTGCGTTGCTTGGCTGCATCATTGGGGTAATTGTTTCAGGCAAGCTAAGCGATACATTCGGGCGCAAAATTGTAATGATACTTTCTGCCCTTCTTTTTCTGGTTTCGGCAGTCGGTTGCATGTATGCCGATTCATTTGCCTCTCTAATAATCTTCAGGCTGATTGGCGGATTAGGAATAGGTGTGGCCTCTATGGTATCCCCACTATATATTTCAGAATTTGCACCATCCAGATTGCGGGGTATGATGGTTTCGCTTTATCAGCTGGCACTAACCATAGGTATTGTAAGTGCATACTTTACCAATGCATATCTAGCCAACCAGGCAGCAAACTTCGTGGTTGAGGGAGACCGAAATGCAATATTTTCTGATGAAGTATGGCGTTCAATGCTCGGTTTGGGTGCTGTTCCTGCTTTTATATTCTTAAGCGCACTGTTTGCAGTTCCTGAATCGCCAAGATGGCTGCTCACTAAAGGCAAAAAAGAAAAAGCCAAAAGCATTCTTACAAAAATTGATGGTGCTGTTGCAGCCGAAAAGGAAATTGACGCCTTTATATCAACAGGAAATAAGCAAGAGCAGGATTCGCTTAAAATCTTATTTAAACCTATTTACCGTAAGGCGCTGTGGATAGGCCTCTTACTTCCATTCCTATCGCAGGTTTGCGGTATTAATGCTGTTATTTACTATGGCCCCAGAATACTCGAACAGGCTGGTTTCACCTTGAATAATGCATTAGGCGGACAGGTGACCATCGGATTGGTAAATGTCGTATTTACTTTCGTTGCAATATTCACAGTTGATAGATGGGGAAGAAAACCGCTGCTATTTGTCGGTGTTGGAGGTGCTGTAATTTCACTGATTATAATAGGTATACTTTTTCAATTGGGGGTAACTTCCGGGCTTTGGATACTTATTTTCATACTGGCCTTCATTGCCTGTTTCGCATTTTCTTTTGGTCCGGTATGCTGGGTAATTATTGGAGAGATTTTTCCTAATAGCATACGGGGTAAGGCAATGTCCCTAGCTACTCTATCTCTATGGGTTGCCAATTTTCTGGTCGGTCAGCTTACCCCGCTCATGTTGCAGGAGCTGGGCTCTTCAGGAACCTTTTGGATTTTCGCCTTATGCTGTTCCCCAGCGCTATATCTTACCTGGAAGTTGATCCCTGAAACCAAGGGTCGCTCACTCGAAGACATTGAAAACCATTGGAAGAAGAGTTATACGGATACACTGAATTAAAATAAAAAAAACTAACCAATTATCTAATGCCATTGGCATTTTAAATCAACTAAATGTTATGAGACTCAAACTTTACCAAAACAAAAAACTCAAACGACCGCCTTTCGGGAAACTGGCTTTACTGGTTTCCATACTGTTGCCATTCAGTCCGGTTTACCTTCAGGCAAGAAATCAGGGGCCAATATATCCGATAATTACTCAGCGGGTTGTGGTAATCAGCGGAAAGGTTGTAGATGAAAAGGGAGCTGCAATTCCAGGGGTAAGTGTGCAAATTAAGGGCACAACTGTTGGTGCAGTTACAGACGCCAATGGAGCTTATAGTTTATCCGTTCCAGACGACCTTACTTCGCGAACACTGACATTTTCTTATTTAGGCTATGCAAGCCAGGATGTTGAGATTGCCGGCAAGAAAATCATCAATATCCAGTTAAAACCAGGCGCAGAAAATGCTCTTGAAGATGTTGTTGTTGTTGGTTATGGAACGCAAAAAAGGGTAAGCATCACTGGTTCGGTTAGTACGATCGATGCAAAAAACATCGAAAATAAACCAGTGTTAAACACTTATCAAGCTCTGCAGGGAGAATCTCCCAATTTAATCATCCAGCAAACTAATCTAAACCCAGGAAGCAACGTGACGGTAAATATCCGTGGTGTGGGAACACTTGGAGATAATACCCCTCTTGTTGTAGTGGATGGAATTGTTGGTGGTAACCTAAATACGATTAATCCCAACGATATTGCAAGTGTTTCAGTATTGAAAGATGCAGGTGCTGCTGCTGTTTATGGGTCAAGGGCGGCCAATGGCGTGATCTTGATTACCACAAAAAGCGGAAAACTGAACCAGAAAACCACCGTTTCCTATAATGGAAGTTATGGACTCCAGGATGCTAATGTATTGGTACATAAAGTTCCGGCTTGGCAGAATGCTTATTATAAAAATGAGTCTCTTGTAAACTCAGGATTAAGCCCTGCTTATACACCCGATCAGATTCAACAACTCAAAGATCAGGGTGATGGTACTTGGGATATCGAACATTTATTGAGAACCGCTCCCCAACAATCTCATAATTTCAGCATCTCCGGTGGAGGCGAAAAAAGTGCATTCTTTATTTCTGCGGGTTTACAGAATCAGGAAAGTAACTTCATTGGTAATGGTGGAGAAGGCTCAAATTTTGGATATCAGAAATATAATCTAAGGCTAAACCAAACGAATGTTATTGGGAAATTCAGAACGAATTTTATCCTCCTTTATACCAAATCACGAAATAAGACCAATAGCGTTGGAGATAACAACATCTTTGCCGATGCCAATAGGGTACCACATAATTTTAACTGGCAAGATGAAAATGGAAATTATCTAACCAATCCGTTCGCTTCACAGTATAATGAATATGGTGTGCTCGAAAAAGGCGGCTTTAATCAGGCTGACAATGATGAAATCTTTGGTTCCTTTAACGGGCAGTTTGACATTACCAAAAACCTTAAGCTTACCGGACAATTCGGAGGAACGCTTCAGAACAATGGAACTTTTTTTAGAAGGACGCAGGTAAACTATTTGCCGTCAGGCGTATATGGCGATGACCGTTCGGTACTTGATGCGAATAGTAAATCGCAGCTCTTCAACACGAAAGTATTTCTTGAGTACACTAAAGCAATTGCTGACCATGATTTCAAAATTCAGGCAGGTGCCGAAAGTGAAAATTATTCGCAACGTGGATTTCAATTGCAAAAAACACTTACCGACCAATTACTTGGAACGCCTACAACGGGTACCATTGTCGATCCGATAAACTCAAACAACAGTTTGGCCATTAATTCTTATAGTCTTGTTTCACTAGTTGGAAGATTGAATTACAGTTTCAAGAATAAATATCTTTTAGAAGCAAATGCACGCTATGATGCATCATCAAAATTTGCAAAAGGAAATCGCGGAAGCTTCTTTCCGGCAGTAAGTGCTGGATGGGTACTTTCCGAAGAAGATTTTATGAAGGGGATTAAAAACACAGTGAACAGCCTAAAAATACGCAGTTCTTACGGGGTTGTGGGTAACCAGAACGTTGGCAATTTCCAATACCAGACTACATATTTTAATTATGCAAGTGCTTATGGATTTAATAACATTCCGGTTGGTGGCGCAGGAACGTTGCTTTCTAACAGGGATTTAACCTGGGAAAAAGCAACTACATTCAATATCGGCCTTGATGCGGGATTGTTTGACAATGAGCTGACGGCAACTTTTGAATACTTCAACAAAGTGACCAAAGACATTCTGCAACCCAGACAAGACATTCCTGCTATCTTCGGCGCTGCAACGCCGGATTTCAACGTTGCGAAGGTGAGGAGTAAAGGCTGGGAAGCCTCAGTTACCTACAACCTTCGCGGTAAAAATGTAACCCAAAGTTTTAGTTTAAACCTTGCCGATAATCAGAATAAACTGCTTCAGCTTTCAGGAGGAGCAACAGAACAGATAATCAACCAGGATGTGTTTCAATTGTTGAGACGGGTTGGAGAGCCGATTACACAGTATTATGGTTACCAAACGAATGGCTTTTTCCAAAATCAGGCCGATATCAATAGCTCACCAAAAATTGCAGGTAATGCAGTTGTTCCTGGCGATGTTAAATTTAAAGATTTGAACAATGATGGCGTGATTGATGCAAAAGACAGAACGGTACTTGGAAATCCATTTCCACGATATACTTTTGGTTTCACTTACCGCCTAGCCGTTAAAGGATTCGACCTGCAACTTTTTGTACAGGGCGTAGGGAAAAGGGAAACGTTTTTACGCGGCGAACTTGTTGAACCCTTTCATTATGGCTATGGCGCTACCGTGTATGAACATATGACCAACTATTGGACACCTGGAAATCCTGATGCCCGTTATCCTATTTTTGCAAATATAGGCTCGCCGTCAAATACCAACAACTGGCGAACAGGCTCAGATCTGTATAAATACGATGCAGCATATATTAGGCTTAAAAATGTAAATATTGGTTACACCTTGCCACAGGCCTTTACCAGTAAAATCGGAATCAACCGGTTGCGTGTTTCATTAATCGGTCAGAACCTTTTAACCTTAAGCAAACTTAAATTTATCGATCCCGAAACTTCTGAATTTGGAAATAATCTTAGCACTGGCTCTAGTTCAAATAGTGCCCGCCAGTATCCTTTACCCATTTTTTATGGTGCTGGTTTAGACATTAGTTTTTAAATAAGTTTAGTATCATTTATATGAAATCTACATACAAACTCCTTATAACCGCTTTTGCCTGTATTCTAATAGCAGGATGTAAAAAGCTTGATATCGCACCGACCGACCGTTTCTCGGACCTAACTTTCTGGACGGTGGATGTTAATGTTAATAATGCACTTAATAATAACTATAGCCTCTTGTATAATAGCTTATTATATTTTGAGCCAGAGGCACTTTCGGACAATGCCTACTCTCCATCCGGCGATCTTAACCTGATTGCTAGTGGAAATGCAACTGCGCTGACCGCTAAATTTGCAGCCGATTGGGCAAGCTACTACAGAACAATTAAATCTGTAAATATTTTTCTGGCTAACGTTGACCAGAATAAAACGTTGCCAGCGGGAACAATTGCCAGAATGAAAGCAGAAAACCAATTCATGAGGGCATTTGCATTGTTTAATTTGAGTAAATGGTATGGTGATGTACCTCTGCCTGACCATGATTTAACACCCGAAGAAGCACAGGTTATCCCGCGAAGCTCAAAGGCTGCGGTAAGTGATTTTATTATCGCCCAGTTAGAAGCTGCCATTCCAAACCTGCCTAGTAAGGACCAGCTTCCTGCCAGTGAAAATGGCCGTATCACTAAGGGAGCAGCACTTGCTCTAGAAATGCGAACCCTGCTTTACCAGGGAAATAAAATGGCCGAAGTGGTTGCAGTTTGCGAAAAGCTAATTAATAATCAGAGTACTTACGGTACTTATACGTTAACGCCCAGCTATAGTGCATTGTTCAGTGATCCGGCGACTAATAAAAATAATAACGAAAGCCTTTTATCTCTTCAATATGTACCTACTGTTAGGACATGGCAAAACTTTTGGGACTTTGCGCCCAGAACAGTAGGAGGACGCGTAAGTAATATGGCGCCAACGCAAGAACTTGTTGACGATTACATTATGCTAAACGGCAGGGGAATTAAAGAGTCAGGCTCGGGTTATGTAGAAAGTAATCCTTACGTTAACCGCGATCCAAGGCTCACAGCAACTGTAGTTTATGACAGATATGTTTGGGTTAATCCAAATAATACAACCAAAACGATTTACATCAGGCCTGGCTCTGACCCCGTACAACCCGGTTTGGATGAATATTCACCAGGCTCTCAAAGCGCATCAGCAACAGGTTATTACTGGAGAAAATATTTCGATCCTATCGCTTTATCAAGCTTTGTTTCAGGCAATAACTTACATCTTTTTCGCTATGCGGAAGTATTGCTTAGCTATGCGGAAGCCAAAAATAGCCTCGGACAGATGGATGCTGCAGTTTGGACTAAAACAATAGCTGCCCTTCGCTCCAGAGCAGGTTTTACAGACCCACTGGCTTTAGCATTCCCATCCGGAGATTTAACCAGTATCATTAGGCGGGAAAGACGTGCAGAACTTGCAATGGAAGGTTTGAGGGTAGACGATATCAGGCGCTGGAAGGTAGCTGAAACTACTATGAATGGTTTTGCACACGGTGCAAAATTCGCCACTGACCAAACACTGGATGGAGGTTATATTAGAACACAGCAACGTAAATTCAATCCGCAAAGAGATTACCTTTGGGCGATACCATCTAGTGAGACCAGCCTCAATAAAAATCTGACACAAAATCCGGGTTATCAATAATTAACGAACCATGAAAAAATTAAATAAAATAATGGCTATGCTACTATTCGTATGTATAGCAGTAGTTTCCTGTAAAAAGGATGAAAAATCTTTGAATGAAAATGTTAGTACCGTTGGTGCCTTAAGTCTGCCGGTTAACTTGGCCAGCATTAAACTAAACCCGTCAAATGCATCTGCCTCGCAGCAGTTCAAATGGTCTGCCGCACAAGGAGAGGATGGTGGATTGGTACTTTATGAAGTTGCTTTTGATAAGGATGGTGGGAATTTCTCTGCCCCTGTTTATAAAATAGTTTCTGATGGCGGAGGTGTACAGCCACAGGTAACAATTTCACATAAAGATTTAACTAAAATCGCAGCCCTTGCAGGCATTGCATCCTCATCAATTGGCAAGCTTACTTGGACTGTGATTGCTTCTAAAGCTAGCAACAGAAAAACAAGTCAAGAAATCAGAACTTTACAACTTGAACGTCCAGCAGGTTTTGCAGAGGTGCCAACAGAATTGTACATAACAGGAACAGCAAGCGAAGGAGGAGATGATCTCAGCAAAGCATTAAAGTTAAAGAAGGTTGAGGAAGGCGTTTTTGAAATCTACACTTCACTAAAACCCGGAACTTACCAACTTACTGATAAACTTACTCAGGGCGGAAGGAAATTTTATGCCGAGGCTGCATTAATAAAGGAAGGCACTTCTACAATTACCGTTACCGGCAGCACTAAACCGTATTACCTGAAATATGATTTTAATGCGGCCAGTGTTTTGGAAATGAGTGAGATACAAAGTGTAGGTTTATACATGTCTGCCTATGGCAATGAAATTGGCCAGTTAATTTATACATCAGGTGGAATATGGCAATCGGATTTGATCCCTGTTGTTTTCTATCAATTTTCATGGGGTAGAGATGAGCGCTATAAATTTGCGTTCCATACCTCGACTGGCGTAAAATATATGGGCAGCAGCAATGTTAATAATGTTAGTCCCGTTGGTCAATCCGCTTCATATTTTTACCTTAATGCAGTGAGTAATGATCAATGGAATAATACTTATAAATTCAATCCATCAGCAGATAATAAGAGTATTAAGGCTACGGTTAGCCTGAGTGCAGGAGGGCCTTATACACATTCCATCGCTACACAGTAATTTTTGCTTAGCCATTTTATAATGCCTGCGGGCAAGATCTATCCTATGAAAAATTTCCTCAAAAATGTTATCATTATATTAGCGCTCTTCTCAATGGTGGCCTGCAAAAAACAAGCGGTACAGCCCCCAGTGACACCACCGCCGGTCATCCCGCCGGTGGTTCCTGGCGCTGGTGTAAATTATCTGCAACTCGCTAAAGAAACCCATACTTTTACAGTAAACAACCTCATAACGGCAAGCTATAGCTACCGGGCAAATACAACATCACATGCTGGTAATTGTTATGAATGGTATAACGTAAGCCAGATATATGCCGATGCGGCAATGGTAGCCGCTGGCGAATCCAGTTATCTAGCTTACATGAACAATACTTTTAAGTTTATGGAGAATATGTGGGACAAAAAAGATTTGAGAGGCGGTTATTTTGCTTCCGTAAATCTTGATGGGAGCGGGGCGGCCGGAGATAAATACGTGGATGATAATGCTTTGAGTGGTATGGTTTACCTCGAAGCTTACGAAGTTGCCGCCGCTAGTGATAAACCTGTTTATTTGGCAAAGGCAAAGGCTTGTGGTGATTGGTTGATCAACAGTGGTCTTTGGGATAATGTTTATGGCGGTGGTTTCTATTGGAATACGTTAAAGCCTGAGAAACCTACCCAAACTAATGGTCTCGCATTGCAGCTTTTTCTTAAGCTTTACAGCATGACAGGAGAATCGGTGTATAGGGAATGGGCCTTGATGGTTGATGCCTGGTTAACTCAAAAGATGTTTGATACCAATACCGGCCTTTACATATGGAAAATAGATGGTGCAGGCGAAGGAATTAAACGCACACAAAAATTTACCTATGACAATGCTATCATGGTAGAGGCATACCTGCTCTACAGTAAAATCATGAACGATGCATCTTATTTAACAAAAGCGCAGAATATTGGCAAGGCGATGAACACTACGCTGTGGAACGCAGTATATAAAGGCTACGTTTTTAATACTGCCGAGGCCAGGATTAATCCGGCATGGTGCGCATGGGGCTCACAGGCTATGATTCGCCTTTATGAGTATGATAAGAATGAGAGCTGGCTGACTTATGCCAGAGAAAACATCAATCGGTTGAATATTGCCAACCGAAACACCAGTAACTTTGGTTATTATTTTTTCGCTGGCTTTGATGGGCAAAACCGTTCAAGCGAAATGGAAACCGTTGACCAGGCATGGATGCAAAGAATCCAGGCTATGTTGTCCAAGTATCAGTAATCACAATTGCATTCTATGAAAACAATACACAAATCATTTCCAATATCACTTGTCCTATTTTTATTTTACACGTCTGTTTCTGCACAGGATATATTGAAATATGTTAATCCGAACATAGGAACAGCACATAGCAGGTGGTTTTTCTATACGCCTGCGGCGGTACCGTACGGTATGGCGAAACTGGCGCCATCTACAAATGGAAGTTACGGCAATAACCAGGGTTGGGAAGCGGTGGGTTACGATACCAGGCATAACTCTATTGAAGGCTTTGTTCATTTTCATGAGTGGCAGGTTGGAGGTATTAGTTTTATGCCTACGGCAGGTGCATTGAAAACAATCCCTGGAGAATTGGAAAAACCTGGCAGTGGTTACCGATCTGCTTTTGATAGGAAAAATGAATTAGCCCAGCCCGGCTATTATTCAGTTATGCTGGATGATTTTAAAATAAAAGCAGAATTGACGGCTACCAAAAGGGTAGGATTTCACCGTTACACTTTTCCAAAAAATGATGCCTCCAGAATTATATTATCTGTGGGAAATGTGCAAGGGGAAAGTGGACCGATAACAGATGCATCTGTTGAGATGATTGATGATACCCATTTTCAAGGTTTTGTAGTAACCAACCCTAAATATGTTGAGAAGTACGACCGCGGCGGAAGGGTTGCCATGTACTTTTTTGGCGCTTTAAGTAAAAAGCCGGCTAAAATCGGAGCGCTGGACAAAGAAAAAGCAACCAATGGTCAGATGTCTTCAAAAGGAGCAGGTGCTGGTTTATTTGTAGAATATCAAACGATAGAAAATGAAAAGATTGAGATCAAAGTTGGCCTTTCATACACTTCAATAGCCAATGCAAAACTTAACGCTGATACTGAAGCAGCAAAACTCGATTTTGATGAGGCAAAATTGCGTGCACAGCAAGAATGGAGAAAAGAGTTAGGTAAGCTGAATGTTCAGGGTAAAAGTAATGCTGATAAGACTAAATTTTACACTGGGCTTTACCACGCTTTGCTTGGTAGAGGTGTGGCCAGTGATGTAAATGGGAACTTCCCAAGACACGACGGCAGCATCGGTCAGTTGCCAAAGGATAGTAAAGGCAAGTTTAGTTATAACTTTATGAATACTGATGCAATCTGGGGCGGCTTTTGGAATATTACCCAGCTATGGGCATTGTCTTACCCTCAGCATTATAACGACTTTGTACACACCCAGCTCGAAATTTATAAGGAAAGAGGCTGGTTTGGTGATGGCATAGCCAATAGCAATTTTGTATCTGGCGTAGGAACAAACTTTGTAGGGCTTGCTATAGTAGGGGCATATCAGGCTGGAATCCGCGATTATGATCTTGATTTAGCTTATAAAGCTGTACTGGGTAACGAGTTGGGTTACCAAAATCGGCCGGTAGGGTCGGGTAAAATGGATACCAGAACTTTCGTGGACAAAGGTTTTGTCCCCTATCTGGATGCGGATGTAACAGACTCAACAGGCTCGCATTTTTCAGGTTCACACACCCTCGAATACAGTTATAGTGCTTTTGCCGCGGCCCAGTTTGCAAAAGCAATAGGAAAAACCTCAGATTATAAGAAACTCATTAACCTTTCTAATGGGTGGAAGCAGATTTTCGATGAGAATTTGAAATTGGTGAGACCAAAAACCGCTGACGGAAAATTCATTGATAAGTTCAATCCCTTGGAAGCTTGGCGGGGGTTTCAGGAAGGTAATGCTACCCAATATACCTTTTATGTACCGCATAACCCAAGAGCGCTAATCGCTCAGATTGGCAATCAGACCTTTAACAAACGGTTAAACGAAATTTTCGAGACCTCCCAGAAAAATGCTTTTGGGGGCGGTAAAACCATTGATGCTTTTGCCGGCATACAATCTCTATACAACCATGGTAACCAACCTAATCTACACATCAGCTGGCTGTTCAATTACGCATCAGCACCTTGGCTTACGCAGAAATGGACGAGGGCAATTTGCGATGAATTCTATGGTACTGAGAGTATACATGGTTATGGATACGGCCAGGATGAAGACCAGGGACAACTTGGCTCCTGGTACGTTATGGCGTCACTTGGTCTGTTTGATGTTAAGGGACTTACTGATTTAAGGCCAGCCATTCAGATTGGAAGTCCGGTTTTCGATCGTGCCGAAATTACCCTCGGAAATGGTAAACGATTGATAATTGAGGCAAAACAGAATGATAAAGAACATATTTATGTGCAATCTGCCACCTGGAACGGAAAGGTATTAAATAATGCCTGGTTATACCGAGATGAGCTGATGAAAGGCGGAAAGCTTATTTTAACAATGGGCAATAAGGCTAATAAAAACTGGGGCTTAAAAACACCTCCACCTTCAACTCAATAATATCAATAAAGACTTTAGAAAAAGATGAGATACCTTTTTATACTGATTTTTCTGTGCTGTACTCAGACTATCTTTGCTCAGAAAATTAAATCTGCAGCAGAATATAAGCAAAGGGCTGATCAAATGTTTGAGAAAGTCTGGCGACTATACAGGGTGAGCGCATATACGGGTCTTTTTAGTGAGCATTATCCTTCGGGAAATAAAACAGAGCTTGATTATTTCCAAGGTGAGGGTGTTAAAGAAAAAGAAGTTAGTTTTCTCTGGCCGTTTTCAGGGATGTTTTCTGCCGCAAATGTGCTGGTCCGTTATCCTGATTTATCATCAACTTATAAAAAATATTTGGATACGCTTGCTACAGGTGTTTGGAAATACCGCGATACCACTCGAATGCCGGTTGGCTACCAAGCCTACCCGGCAACGCTGGAGAAATCAGATAGATATTATGATGACAATGGACTTGTCTGTATTGATTATTGTGAGGCTTACCTCAATACAAAAAATATCGTTCTTAAAAATAAGGCTGAAGAGGTATTTGAGTTTATCATCAGCGGCTGGGATGAAAAATTAGGCGGTGGTATTTACTGGTTGGAGGGTCATAAAGACCAAAAACCAGCCTGTAGCAACGGGATGGCGACACTTGCAGCCCTCAAATTATATCAAATTTCAGGAAATGAAAAGTATCTTCTATGGGGAAAGCGATTTTACAGCTGGATGCACGATACACTCAGAAATCCTCAAGGCATTTATTATAATGATGTAAAAATGGATGCCAAAAAAAATGCCACCTATTATACTTATAACACTGGCTCGATGCTTGAATCAGCAGTTTTACTGTTTAAATTTACCAAAGAGGTTCAATATCTGAAAGAAGCACAGGATGTCGCTGAACAATCTTTTTTGTTTTTCTCAAAGGAAAAAAACGGCATCCGGGAATTCGATGTTGATTTACCATGGTTTTTGACGGAGCTCTTCAGAGGATACGAAGCGCTCTATCACATCGACCATAACGCTAAATATGTAAAGGCCGTTATCTATGACTTGGACAAGGCGTGGGTACAGTCTGCAGATCGTTACGGCCTGCTTACCGCAAAATGGTTAAACGATGAAGAATCCATAAGGAAACCCAAATGGTTGCTTGATGAAGCCTGCATTGCAGAACTTTACGCCCGCGTGAGTTTATTAAACCTAAAGAAAGAAAATTAACCCATGAATGCTAACATTGCTGTCGGCGTAGATATCGGCGGATCTCATATTATCGCAGCCTTAGTAGATCTGAGCGATGGAAGCATCATTAAAGATTCTACATTTAGGCAAAAAGTAAATGCAGCCGAAAACCACAAAAGCATTATTACTACCTGGTGTAAGGTAATTGAAAGCAGCTTACAGAGTTTTGAAAACTCTGGAAATGTTGGGATTGCAATGCCTGGTCCATTTGATTATGAAAACGGCATCTCCTACATGAAGGGTATGGGCAAATATGATGCCTTATACGGCTTAAATGTTAAACAGTTGATTAGTGAACAGCTCGGTGAACAAGTAAAGTCAGTGAGCTTTTTCAATGACGCCGGGTGTTTTCTTCAAGGAGAACTAAGCCACGGATCAATAGCACATTTTTCAAAAGTGATGGGATTCACGCTGGGTACCGGATTTGGTTCTGCGAGGGGTATTCTGGGGGTAGCTCAAGATGCCGACTATTGGCGCCATCCTTTTATGGGTGGAATATGTGAAGATTTGTTTTCCTCAAGATGGTTTGTATCCAAATATAATGCTTACGCCCAAAGCAATGTATCAAACGTAAAAGAACTCATTGATAATGCAATTTTGGGCGGACCAATGTTACAGGTTTTTGATGAATTCAGTCTTAACCTTGGAGCATTTCTAACACAAATTCATAAAAAAGAACGATTTGAATGTGTGGTGCTTGGGGGAAATATAGCAAAAGCATCAGGATTGTTTCTTCCACAATTAAAGCAATATTTAAAGACGATGTCCGTAGAAGCTGATATATTAATTTCCATTAAGGGTGAAGATGCAGCCTTAATAGGCGCAGCATTTTTGGCTTAAGCGTTATCCATATGTGATATGTAATAGGCATTTGCCTCTGGGATACGTCAAAACTCTGGCTCGCTCAAAACTATTAACTGTAATCCACCAACCGGTACCTTCTCACTACTGAAATCATACTTGAATTGTAAATTATTTCTTAGACAGTTCCAAAATAGCTTTTCAATAAAGCGGTTCGTTAACATTACAATTCTTATATATGAATATCGTTTTAATTGTGCCAATCTGATAAATCATCAAGTCCTTAAAGAATTGGTTCGTTTGAAATTCGGCGCTGGGTACGGATTATAAGGTAAAAACCCGTGTAAATTCATATTTACAGGGGTGTCTTTTTTAATGGTGCATCATTTTGAATTGCGAGATACTAAAATGCATCAATTTAAAGTGTGTATTCTGATTGATTAATGTATCAATAGTTTCGTTAGAAACTCAAACATGATTTATGAAATAGTAAAATAGAAAGTTGATCCTTTTCCTTGTTCGCTTTCTACCCAGATTTTACCATTGTGCCTTTTAATAATTTCTGCACATAAATAAAGTCCAATTCCGAAACCTGAAATTGTTGTAGGTTGATTTGCAACTCTATAATATCTCTCAAATAGCTTTTCCCTATCTTCTTCACGAATGCCATAGCCTTGATCTTGCACCGATACCTGCATAGCTTTTTCTAAAGGTTTGCAACGGATATTTATTGTGCTACCAACGGGAGAATATTTTATCGCATTGCTAATAAAATTATTTATAACCTGACCAATCTTATCACGATCGGCGTTTACAAATGCTTCACCTTCGCTTGTGAAAATTAGTTTATGGCTTGTTACTGTAAGCTGGAATTCACTTTCTATTTCGCTAACAAGGTGAGAAAGATCGAAATACTGATTTTCGATATGTATTTTGCCCGATTCAAGCCTGGACATATTCAAAAAGCTATTGATCATGTTGGTCATCTTTTTAAGCTGATTGGTTGCTTTATCTAAAGCAGGCTGCGAAAAACTGTCCTCATTTTTCCTTGCTCTGATTTGAAGTAGCTGGAGATAACCGCTTATTGATGTGAGCGGAGTTTTTAGTTCATGGCTAACCATGCCAATAAAATCACTTTTCCGTTGTTCATCTGCTTTAGCTTCGGTAATATCAGCAACGATACCAACCATTTTGATTGCTTTGCCATCATTATCATATCTCGCTCGTCCGTGTGCATTAATCCAATGTATCGTTTCATCCGGCCATTGTACTTCATATTCAGCCTGATAAATACTATGTGTATCAATTGCAGTTTTTACGCGTTCCCTAACATTATCTCGGTAAGCTGGCAACATGGCTTCAAAGAGTTGAGGATAAGAAAACGGTTCATCTAATGGCCTACCATAACAAGCTTTAAAACGGTCGCTACACTCCATGTCTCCGGTTTCCAAATCTACTTCCGTTGAGCCTAAGGCACCAGCATCCATGGCAATTTTTAAGCGGGTATTTGCTTCAGAAATTTCTTTCCTATAATTCACCTGCTCAGTTACATCTTGCAATACTCCGCTTAGTCTGATGGCTTGCCCCTTATTGTTAAACAAGGCTTTACCCTTTGCTCTAACAATTCTTGGTTTACCAGATAAAATTATTGTGTATTCTTTTTCATAATTACCTCCAGAACTGATATTTAATGAATGTTGTATGGCTGAAGCAACTTCATTGCGTTCGCTTTCTGTAATTACATTGATTGCATGTTCAAGCTCTATCTCTTCTCCTGGAGCTAATCCAAACCATGATTTAAGTAAGTCATTACCCGTGAATCGGCCGGTTATCGGATTAAGATCAAATGTGCCTAGATTTGCAGCATTAATTGCCAGTTCAAGCTCATCCTGATTTCTGCTTAACTGTTCATAAAGCAAACTTAATTGTCGGTTGTATTCCGTCATTTCCTCGTTCGAAGCAATTAATTCTTCGTTCAAGGCGGCTAGTTGTTCATTCAGTCTGTTTGTTTCCTTTGCAGCCGACTCAATTTGCTGCCTTGCGATTTCTAAGTCGCTAACATCAGCTGCTGTATTCATTACACCGTAAATCTTGCCAGAACCATCCCTTAATGCTGTAAAATTGTAATTGAAAAATGAAGTTTTTAATACACCATTCACTTTAAGATTGAGCGCCTGATTTCGGGCGATAAAAGGTTTTCCTGTTAAAAATACTTCGTCAAGCTGTTTAAACACAGATTGATTTTCAAGTTCTGGAAGAATTTCTGTGTAACACTTACCAATTACATCGTTCCCCTTTCCCCACACATCCAAGATTGATTGATTTGCAAAGGCAATTCTAAGCTCGCGACCTAAATAGACTCCGATTGGGAAAGGCGCACTTTCTATTATTGTTCGGGTTCGGTACTCACTATCAGCAAGATTCTTGATGCTCAATTCCAGATCATCCTTACTTTTCGCCAATTCTTCGTTTGATTTTAACAATTCCTCATTTGAGGCTCTTATTTCTTCGTTTGATGCTTCCAGTTGCTGGTTTAAGATAGAAATAGTTTCGAGCCTTTGCGCAACACGTTTTTCAAGTGATGCATTGAGCGATTTGAGGCTATCTTTTGTAGAATGAAGTTCTTCATTGGTTGTTCTTATTTCTTCAAAAGCTGCAGCAAGCTCTTCGTTACTTGCCATCAATTCCTCATTTGAACTTGCTAATTCTTCGTTTAAAGCCTGCTCCCGGCCTAATGATTTTTCGGTTTCTATTGCTTTCTCATATATTTTATTCTTCAAATACCGCTCTGTAACATCGGTTGCGGTATGTAGGATGCAAATTGTTTTTCCATCACTATCCAATATGGCCTTGTACTCAAAATCGAAAAAAAAGGTTTCTCTTTTTCCATTAATTATCAACTCAGCAGGGGTGTCAGAACCGCCAATGGTTAAACCTTCTCTCCACACTTTTGCAAACATTTCGATAAAAGGCTGTTCTTTAAGTTCAGGCAATGCAGCTTCTAAAGATTTTCCAATAACCGATTTATCCTTACCCCAGATATTTATCATTGCATCGTTGGCAAATTGTATATAAGCTTCTTCTCCAACGTGAACCGCTGTAGCTGTTTTGGTATGCTGAAATATTTCCAGAAGCGTATCGACTTGAAGATAGGGAGGGCTTTGTGCCATATATTGTACTAAGATATTTTACAATGATTTTAATTTTTTAACTATTAATATTGCCACTGGAGCAACTGCTTTTAAATTGTCGCGAAGCGCAGATTACAATTAATTAAAACAGTTGCTATAATTTTGAATTATCAAACGATAACAATGAAATGATTATCACTCCATTAAATGGTTATATTCTAATTCATATAGTAAAGCAAATTGGAGATATAAATGTTTTTGTAAAATAAGATTTACGGCTTATTAATTAATTTAACTTTTATTAATATCAGTTCTGCTATAGGAATCCCAGTCATTATAACCCAAATATTGTGCAAGGCTATTCAATACAAATGGCGAGCATTTAAAATTTAAATCGCTCTGTTCGAAATAACGCTTTATGGTCGTTTGAGATAAATAATTTCCTGTTTTGATAAATATATCCTGAGATATAGCCCTATAACTCGCATCTTTAAAATCTAGCGAAGTAGCCTTTGCCATAATTCTAATTTTCAGATTTGCATGAAGTAGATTATCTGTATTCATAGCAAGCATTAGTTAATAATTTTATTAACTTTTTGTGTTATGAATTGTTTTATCTTATGGTAGTCTTATGCATTTTATTTGATTTATATCAATCATTAATATTGGTGGTCAGATTTTATAGTGGTTATTAAAACAAGAAACTGTTAACAGATGTTAATCAGATCCTTAAGGATAAATTTGTCGTTATTAATATTAATAAAATGATAAGCAGTAATACAAACGAGCCTTCTAATAATATAGAGATGAGAAGGATAGCTGCACTAGAATACTATCGAATTGCTGGTACGCAACCAGAAGCAGCATTTGATGAGTTAACTAAATTAGCCAGTCGCGTATTTAATGTTCCAATTGCGCTGATATGTTTTATTGGGAAAGAGCAGGTTTACTATAAGTCAAATGTTGGTTATGGCACAGAAAATACTCAATCACGTTCTAATAGTTTATGCAATCAAGCAATGCAATCTAAGCAGGTTATGGTTATTAATGATGTTAGGATTGCCGCTCCCGATATCTCAAACCCAAAAGGAATAGCTTTCTATGCTGCGGCTCCTCTTATTACCCGGCAAGGAGAAAGAATTGGAACCATCTGTATCATGGATTATCAAAGCAGGAATTTCGATGAAAATCAACAAGAAATTTTATCCGGACTTGCTAAGGTAGTTATGGATAGAACAGAATTGCGTCTTATTGCATTGGATGAAATATTACTTCGGGAACAGAATGAACATATAACTTCTCTTAATAACGAAATCGTTAATCGAAATACAGATTTGATGGAATACCAGGATCAGGTTTCGCAAGCAAATAGTCTTTTGGAAAGTATTCTTGATAGTTACGAACGCTTGTTTAAACATACTCCTGTTGCTATTGGTATTTGTTCAGGTTCAACTAAAATCATCTGGCAATCAAACGATGCCCTTAATAAAATTTTCGGAGGGGATGATTCTTTAATTGGACAACAACTCGATTCTGTAGTCAGCGAAGCAGGCGGAGTTAAGTTTATTTCGTTACTTGATGAAGTTTACACAACTCGTAAACCTTACCATGCTGCTGCAGTTAAATTGATAATAAATTATAAGGGGGTTCCCAAAATTTTATATGCAAACCTTTCTTTACAGCCAGTTGCCAGGATGGGAGATGAGCCAGATAACATTATGTTTATCCTTGCCGATGTTACTGAACTCGTCGTTTCTAAGCAGCTAACTCATGAAGCAAACCTGGTACTAACCAAAGCAATTGAAGTTGCTGGTATGGGCTATACTGTTGTTGAGTTTGCCACAGGTGAAATGACATCAAATAATCAATTAAAGAAGAATTATGGTTATCTTCCTGAACAATCATTTGGCTACTCTGATCTTTTTGACACGATATTGCCTAAATATAAACAACGCATCAGAGAGGCTGTTCAGCATGCTATTGATACCAATGGGATTTACAGGGCAGAATACGAAGTGAAATGGAGTGATGGTTCTACCCATTGGATTAGAGGCTTTGGTAAGCCAGTATATAATGCGGATGGAAAAGCTACTCATATTATCGGTTTAAATCAGATTATTGATAAACCCTGATTTCTTTTATTATACTGAGTTAAATAAAGTTTATTTAAAATTAACCTTAATACAATTTGTAGGCAATAACTGCATTAGTATTAAAAGTTGGTACATATAGTGTTTTACTTCTTGGGTTATAACCAATATCGGCAGTATTCATTTTACCTTGTACATCTAAAATTTTGGTCTTCGTTCCATTTTGTTTAACATGGTAAATTATTCCCGCCCAACAGGATGCAATAAAATCTCCATTTGGGAGTAGCTCAAGGCCGTCTCCAGATTTTTCTAATCCTGTAGTTATAACACTTCGTTCCTTTTTTGAATTAAATTTTACCAATTCAGTTCCAGCCAAAACATATAGGTTGTTTTTAGCGTGCTTCAATCCATTTGCTGCAGTTACATTCTCCAGATAAACTTCACTTTTTCTATTTGAGATACGATGTATTTTATTCATTCTAGTGTCTGAAACATATAAAATACCTTTATCATCAATTGTAATGTCATTTAGAAAAACGGCATCTTGAATAGTTAAAGAATCTGTAACCTTACCCTTTTTAATGTCTATTGCCAACACTTTATTAATATCTGCCACATACAATACATTTTTGTGTAACGCCATACCTTTAGGTGCGTTCAAACCACTAATCCAAGAAGCATTTTTTAGGCTACCATCAAGATTTAAAATAGCGATGCCACCCTTACCATCTTTTTTGGCTGCCTCACCATCAATAAGTGAAACAAATAATGTTTTTGAATCTGCATCATACAAAACAGACTCTGGAACAGGTAACTTTTCTTCGGATTTCCATTCTTCCTGTAGGCTTTGCGCATTTGCATTGGAGAGAGAGATAATTGCTGTAAATAGTAACGCAAGGAAAATTTTCATTTGATGTTTAGATTATTGAAATGTGCCTTAATAAACATTTTATTTCTTGATTTGATTGGATTTAACTGTTTTTAAATTTGTCCAGGTAAAAATTCTAAATTATCGCACATCACTCCTTTACATATATACGAGATGTTAAAATACTTTTTCGAAGGCATAATCAACAAGGTTAGAAAATTTTAAAAACAATCCTTATCACGTGGTGTTTTCAATACAATCTATTAAAAATTATGGAAAATCAAGAAAGAACAACAGAAGTATTAAACGATTTAATTCAAATTAATAACGATCGTGCTGACGGTTTTGATAAAGCATCTGCTGATATCAAGGAAGAAAACATTGACTTGAAAGCAACATTTGAAAAATTATCTGATCAAAGCAGAAAAAATGTTACTGAATTAGCTGGTCTTGTTGGTAAACATGGTGAAAATCCTGACACAGGTAATACCATATTGGGCAGCCTTCATAGGGCATGGATTGATATTAAGGCAAGTTTTGGTGGCGACGACAGAACGAGTATTTTGGAAGAGTGCGAACGCGGTGAAGACGCCATTAAAAAGGCATATAAAGATGCACTTCAAGAAAATGAACTTGGCGAAGAAGTAAGAACAGTTTTACTTGATCAGCAACAAGGGATTAACCTAAGTCACGATGCGATTAAAGCTTTACGTGACGCTCACAAAGCAATTTAATCTTGAGATATTTATGATTAATAAAGAATGGGATTGTATAATCCCATTTTTTTTTGGCGAACAGCCATATTTTTTACATTAATTATGGAACATCCTTAAAAAAAGAAAACCCGGAATTTCCGGGTTTTCTTTTTTATCAAATATCGAAACTATTTCATCGATTTTTTTATCTGTTCGATTTTGTCTAAATGAGCTTTCACAACTGGTGCTGTTTTCGAAGCAAAGGCTTTTAAGTCAGCGTCTTCACCATCTTTAGCTTCTTTTTCCATTAAATCGTAGGTTGATTTATGACCATCTACCATAGCATCAACATAAGCTTTATCGAAATCCGAACCGCTTTTTTTACTTAAATCATCCATTTTCTTCTGATGTTCAGCATCTACAGTTGTTGGTAGGGTTATGTTTTTCATAGCTGCAATAGACATTAGTTCTGTATTTGCTTTTCCGTGGTCACTAACCATCATGGTAGCAAATTCCTTAACTGAGGCATTTGTGCTTTTTTCAAGTGCTAATTTGCCCATTTCTACTTCGGCCATGCCGCCAACTGCAGCAGTTGTTGCGAATTTAGAATCTTCTTCTGCAACTGCAATACCACCCGTCTCAGCCACATTAGAAGAGGTGTCTTTAGCCATGTTTAAACTATCGGCTGTGTCTTTGGCATCATTGTTTCCGCTACAAGCCTGCAATCCAATCGCAATGACAGGTATAGCCATCACATAAAATAACTTTTTCATAGTAAATGTTTTTTGTTGTTGATTATACAACCTTAAAAATGATTAAAGGTTTTAAGAATTTCAATCGATTGAAATTTGATTCAAGAATACATTGAACATTGTAAATAAAGAATTGAGGGCTTAAGTCTATCAATTTTTGTATAATGTATCAACTAACCATTATCCCATTGTTACATTACGTATTCAATCATCGAACTCAATTTCTGTTTTTGATAAAATCAAAAGCTATTGCCTATTTTATTTCATTTGTCTTTTTCACCTTAATCAGTGCTAAAATAAATGCTCAAATTCCACTTGCTATTGATGATGATGCGCCGCATCAGATTTTTACTTACAATCAAATAGATATACTTGAGGATAAATCAGGGAAGTTAAATCTTAAAGAAGTACTTAGTCATGAAAATCAAGCATTATTTAAGCCGAGTTTGAATAGAATACCAAAGAATGAAAATCATTCATCCACATATTGGTATCGGTTTAAAATTAATCATAATGCTTTATCCGCAAATAGGTGGGTGCTCGAATTTTTTGACCAATCTATAGCTGATTTAACTCTTTACACCCCAAATGGTAAGCAAGATTATCAGTCTCATGTGTTTGGTACAGGTTATAATTTTAGTAAAAGGGTATATCAACATAAAAATTTCACTTTCGATTTGATCAATAAAGCAGACGTTCAGCTTACTTATTATGTAAGAATTAAATCTCCACATTCTGTAAGTGCCATTATTGTGCTAAGAGATTTGCATTGGTTTGTGGGTTATGCCCTGGGCGAATATTTTATTTTCGGTCTTTTCTATGGAATGATTATCGTGTTTTGCCTATATAATTTACTAATGTATTTTGCGATTAAAGGAAAGCAATATCTTTTTTATGTGCTTTATAATCTAAGCATCGGACTTTATGAAATGTGTAATGATGGAATCGCATTTCAATATCTTTGGCCAAATTTTCCGCTATTAAATATTTATGGTTTTGGTGTTGCCTTGTTTTTAAGCAGCATTTTTGGGATGCTTTTCACCTTAAACTTTCTATTTATAAAAGCAAAATCTCCAGCCTATTATAAGGTAATTGTTGCTTTAATAGTTCTTCGAAGCTTATTTTTTATTGCTTGCTTATTTTACACCCCGCTATTTAATTTTAAAATAGTCGAATTTATTCCACTTTTAGTGGTATTTATGGCAGGTTTTGATGTATACAGGAAGGGGTACAAGCCTGCACTTTTTTTGATAATTGGCTACGGTTTCCTTGTTGCAGGCTTCAGCATAAAAATTTTGCTGCTTTTAAAGTGGCTACCTTATGGGCCGTTAGTTTACTACAGCCTGAGTATTTGCTTCGTTATAGAAATGGTAATAGTGTCTTTCGCCATTGGAAATAGTATCAGAACGCTTCGTAAAAAGAAAAGCGGGGCACAAAAAAGAGTTATTGAACAATTGAGGTTAAATGATAAACTTAATCAAACACTCAATGCCGAATTATCAATACTTGTAGAGCAGCGTACAGAAGAAATTCAAACCAAAGCACAAATTATTGAACAACAGAATCTGGAAATTTCTTTAATGAATTCTATGTTGAAAAAGGATAATAACGAACTTAACCTAAACATAACCCGAGCTACAAAAGCAAGGTTGAGTTCGAAAATGGTGGAATTTGAAGAGTTTAGCAGAATTTATCCTGATAAGGAACATTGTTATAAATATATTGCCGAATTAAAGTGGTCTGGTGGTTATTGCTGCAAACGTTGTACAAACCAACATTTTTTAACTGGCCAAACTATTTACAGCAGGAGATGTACCAAATGTGGCTATGATGAATCTGTAACGGCAAATACATTATTTCAAAACAGCAGAATTCCTATCAATAAAGCTTTGTACATGCTGTTTCTGGTTTGTAGCTCAAAGGGAACAATATCTTCCTACAAACTTTCCCAATTACTTTCTATTAGGCAAAGCACGTGCTGGACTTACAATTCTAAAATGCAAAAGTTGTTCAACCTTAAAAAGGATGAGATAAAAAAAGCAGGTGAAGAAGGATGGAGCAAATTGCTGCTAACAGAACCTATTTAACTAATGTTTTAGATATTTTTTCAGAAAAAAATAAATGTTTTTAAAGCGTATTAGTGATTATTTCACAATACGCTTTAATTGTATAGTTTGCATATATTCCATTATTTATCATTGCGGTTGAAACGTATTGCTTAGATTTATAACTGTCTATTTAACAGTTAGTTATGAGTTATTTTTCTTGCTATTTGTTTTCAAATAGAATAGGTTTGTGATTATAAATTTCTAAACCAAATAATATGAGAAAACAAATTACGCTACTTTTTAGCCTGGTTTGTTTTATGTTTTCGCTGGGGTATGCACAGCAGCTAAACATAAAAGGAACAATCAGGGACAAATCAGGAGCCGCCGTACCAGGGGTTTCCGTAAAAGTTAAAAATGCATCTTCAGGTGTATCTTCCGGTGGCGATGGTGAATATACCATATCAGCTGCTCCGCAGGCAATACTAATATTTTCTGCCGTTGGTTATGCAAGTCAGGAAATTCCGGTTAACAGGCGTACAACTTTAAATGTAACATTAGCTGAAGAATCTCAGGATTTGACAGATGTTGTTGTAATTGGATACGGAACGACAACCAAAAGAGATGCAACCGGTGCCATTTCAAGTGTAAAGGCAACCCAACTTGAAAATGAAAATCCACAGAGTTTATCTGATGTGCTGAGAGGCAATGTGCCGGGTTTATCGGTTGGTTTAAGCTCTAGTGCAAAGGGCGGTGGAGATTTCCTTGTTAGGGGAAAATCAACACTTTCTGCAGGTAGTTCGCCACTTATTGTTTTAGATGGCGTTATTTACAATGGACAACTGGCCGATATTAATCCAAATGATATTGAATCTGTAGATGTTTTAAAGGATGCCAGTTCTTTGGCAGTTTACGGTGCTAAAGCGGCCACAGGCGTTATTGCCGTAACCACCAAAAAAGGTAGGGGAGATATGCCAACAATTACCATAAATACCAATGCAGGTTTTGCCGAACTCGCCAAAAATATGCGTCCATATCAAGGGGAAGACTTTTTGAATTGGAGAGCAGATGTAATGAGGAGTGGCGCAATAACACCAGAATATTTATATAACGACCCAAGAAATTTGCCAACAGGCGTTTCCATCACACAATGGCTAAATGGACAAACCGGCGATCCGGTTGATTTATGGCTAAACAGACTTGGATTGGTTGCAAACGAAAAGGCAAACTATTTGGCTGGTAAAACCGAAAACTGGTATGATGATATCTTCAGAAAAGGCTTTCGTCAGGATCATACGCTTAGCCTTAGCGGGCGTAAACAGGAGGTTAACTATTATATGTCTTTAAATTATCAGAAAAACCAAAATCTGATAGAAGGTGGAGAGTACACGGCAATTCGTGGTCGTGTAAACCTGGAAGCAGAAGCAGCTAAGTTTCTGACTTTAGGCTTAAATCTTCAGTTTGCAGACCGGGATGAAGCACGCACAGGAGATGGTAGCTTAGAAGCCGATTGGAATCAGCTAACTAACCTATCTCCCTATGGCGACAGGTACCTACCTAATGGAGAATTACGTAGAATTCCTACTGATGACAGTGGGTTGAATGCAAGAAATCCATTCCTCGCAATGACGTACAATGAAAGGATGAATAAGCAAAACACAATTTTTGCAAGTCTTTATGGTAAAGTAAAATTACCATTTGGCATCACTTATCAGCTCAATTTTAGTCCGGGTTTAGATTTTTACAGAACTTTTGATTACCGTTCTTCCAGAAACCCTGATGTGGTTACACCAGGTGGTTCGGCTAGTCGTTCTAACGAAACCCGTTACAATTGGCAAATTGATAACCTCGTTAAATGGAATAAAACATTTGCAAGTATTCACAATGTGGATGTAACCTTACTTGCCAATGCAGAAAAATATCAAACCTGGTGGACACAGGCAGCAAATGAAGGTTTTGTGCCTGGCGATGTGTTGAGCTACCATAATTTATCAAGCGGTATTAAACCAACAACAAATAGTGAAGATAAGGTTTATACTGGTGATGCATTGATGGCAAGATTAAATTACACCCTTTTGCAACGTTATATTTTAACACTTTCCGCCAGAAGAGATGGTTACTCTGTATTTGGCTTTAACTTCAAAAGAGCAACATTTCCTGCTGCAGCTTTTGCCTGGGTATTTACCGATGAATCTTTTATGAAAGGCCAGAAATGGCTAGGTTATGGTAAACTTCGTGTTTCGTATGGCATAAATGGAAACCGTGATTTACGTAATCCAGATAACGGAACAGTTGACCCATATGCGGCGCTTGCACAATTAGCAAGTGGTAAATATCAAACCGTAACGCCAAGTGGTGTAGCATCCGATGTAAATACGGTACAAATTGGAAGTAAAATGGCAAACTCTAATTTGAAATGGGAAGAAACAACTGCATTAAACTTTGGATTAGATTTTTCAATTTTCAATGATAGAATAACCGGATCTATTGATGGTTTTACTAAAAAGACAAGCGATTTGTTGGTAAGACAAACTTTACCAAATGTTAGTGGCTATTCTACCGTTTATTCCAACCTTGCCCGTATTAATAATAAAGGAGGTGAATTTAACCTAACCACTAAAAACTTAACCGAAGGAAACATAAAATGGACCACCAACTTTAACGTTTCATTCAATCGGAATAAAATCATTGCACTTGCACTTCCAACCGATGATCCGGGTAATGGATGGTTTATTGGAAAGGATATCGACATCATCTGGGATTATAACGTTCAGGGTGTATGGCAAACAAATGAAATGGCAGAGGCAGCTAAATTTACCAGAGCAGCAATTAAAGCCGGAGATTTTAAATTAGAAGATGTAAATGGAGATTATAACTATTCTGATGCGGACAAGAAATTTTTGGGTTACCGTACACCCCGATATTTTCTGGCGATGAGGAACGAATTTAACATCTTTAAAAACTTCGATTTTTCATTTCAATTGCTTTCAAATTGGGGGCAATTAAAACAATACAATCAGGCTAAAAACCAACCGGGTAGTGTAGGTTTTGCAAGAGCTTCATCTTATGTTTTACCTTATTGGACACCAAACAACCCAATTAATGATTACGCAAGGCTAAATTCAGGTTCAAGCGGTACAAGCTACAATCTTTATTGGGATAATTCCTTTATCCGCCTAAATACTGTTGCACTTTCTTATTCAGTTCCTCAAAATTTGCTGGGTAAACTTAGGGTTAAAACGGCCAAAATTTATGCAAACGTAACCAATGCTGGTTATTATGCTCCTCAATGGACTTTCTGGGACCCTCAGAACAATGGGCCAACACCGAGATTTTATACTTTAGGCCTCAATGTTACATTATAAGCATTACGAAAATGAAAAAATTAAACAAAAATATATTAGTATTTCTAGGATTTATTGGGCTAATTACAACAGCTGGCTGCAAAAAAACTTATTTAGATTCTGAGCAACTGTCTGCTTATGCTCCTGAAAATCTAAACAGTTTGGTTGCAATGAAGGCCGCATTAAACGGATTAGGATTGGCAACCAGAAGGGAGTTCTTCGGCGATTCGGCCCCCATGTTAACTGAATCAATTTTTTCTGATGTGGCTGTTGAAGGTACCACAGATAAAAATACACCTGCACAAGATTTAGTTTCCAGAATTACGCCTGATGCAAATTTGAATAGTGATGATTTTAATAAAATAGGATGGTATTGGGACAATGAATTCATCGCTGTTAGGCAAGCAAATACCATAATTTCTAATATTGATAAGCCAACTTATTCATCTGAAGCAGAAAAAAATCTAATTCTGGGTTCAGCGCTTTTTTATCGAGCTTACAACTACTATAGATTAGTTCATCAGTTTGGAGATGTGCCATTATTGTTAAAGGATTTGGATTCGCCAAGGGCTGATTTTTATTCTACCAAACGGGAGGTAATTTTGGCCAAACTTAAAGCAGATTTAGAATTTGCCCAGAATTGGGTAACTGATGGCGGTAATAAAGGCGATGTAAGCAAAGGCGCAGTTAGTCATTTATTAACAAAAGTTAACCTGGCTTTAGCCAATTTTGATGATGCAATTACTTCTGCAAATAATGTAATAAATGGCGGGAGATATGGAATTATGACCACTCGTTTTGGTAGTACAGCAGCCGATGCGACAAAGAATGTAGTTTGGGATTTACATCGGATGGATAATAAATCTTTAGCCGCTAACAGAGAAGCCCTTTTCTTGGTTATTGATAGGGAAAATTTTGTTGGTTTCACAGCAAACGGTTCTCAATTAATGAGAAATACAGTGCCAGCCTGGCATTTCGCAAATGTAAAAACGCCTTCTGGAGCAACCGCAATTGTTGATGCGGTAACAGCGGAAATTCCTTTAACTAGAATGTATGGTAGAGGTATTGGCCGTTACAGAGGTACGCCTTACTCAACAAAATACATTTGGACTGATAATACAGATTATCGCCATGCAAAAGGAATGTGGATGGATATGACCGATTTAGTTTACAATAATCCGGCACTTAAAACCTCTACAAACGCTGCAGATAGAGCACTTTACGGACAACCATTACAACAATATTCATCATCAAATCTTTCTCAGAGATTTACAAACGGAGCGCTTGATACCATCAGACACTGGTTTGGATGGCCACATTACAAGGTATTTATCAACTCGACTAACGCACTGGCTAACGATCCTTACTGGACTCCGCCACGCGGTACAAATACAGATTGGTATGTGTTTCGCCTTGCCGAAACTTATTTGCTTCGAGCCGAAGCTTACTACTGGAAAGGCGATTTAGGCCTTGCTATGGCTGATTTAAATGTGGTGAGGGCGAGGGCAAATGCAACGCTATTTACAAATGCCAGCCAAATTAATATCGGAACAATACTCGATGAAAGAGCAAGGGAGCTTTATTGGGAAGAACCACGTAAAACAGAGTTAACCAGAATTGCTTACATTTTTGCACAAACCGGAAAAGCGGCATATAATGGTAAAAGTTATAATATGGCAACTTTCTCTGATAATAATTTTATGTACGATAGAATAATAGAGAAAAATGATTTTTACAAAAATCAGGTACCAACATTACAGGGTGTAAATTATAAAATAGCACCTTTTCATGTGTTATGGCCTATTCCTGCAAGTGCACAAAGGTTTAATACCGAAGGTAGAATAAATCAGAATAAAGGATATGCAGGTTTTGAGCAAAATGTTCCGGCGCTTGATAAGTTACCTTAATAAAATTGAAGAAAAATAGCGTATGCTCATGCGAGCCATTGTTTAGTTGTTTAAGCAATCCCATAAAAATGGGATTGCTAATTTTTTGAATAATTCAAAAGTTATGGAAAAATATCTTGTCTTAAAAGATAAAGCTGCCTCTATGCGGAGGCCTTATAAGGAAACCAAAGGTTTACAATCGCTGATTTCGAAACCTGGAGAAGTAAGCAGATTACTTTTGAAATCGATAAAGAAAAGCTATCTTTCTTTAATTCAAAATTAGAAAGGATAACCGAAGCTGAGCAATATAAAGTAATGATTGGAACAGCATCAGATAACATTAAACTTTCATTAAATTTTGTATTTGAAAATTAGCCAGATATAATTCAAATTTTAGGAATTATTTTATGAGAAAAAATATTTTAATATACATTTTGATTCTGCTAGGGCTATCTTCAACAGGTTTCTCTGTAACTAAAAATCGGCAGACCGTTGCTGTAAAAAAAGTGGTTCAAAATGTTTTAAAAAAACAAATATTAGCAGATGCAGCCTGGGCAATGAAACAAAAGCCCATTACGGTTACCGCTCATTATTCTTCCAGAAGCGCAGGCGGAATACATGATTTTTTTTCTGAAGCGGATTATTTTTGGCCTGACCCACAAAATCCTGATGGACCGTACATTAACAGAGATGGCATGACTAACCCTGATAATTTCATCGAACACCGAAAAGCCATGATTCGTTTTAGTAAAATTATTGGCGCACTTTCGTCAGCTTATATTCTAACAGGAAAAGATATTTATATAAAGCATGCAGTTTCGCATTTAAAAGCATGGTTTGTTGATTCAAAAACCCTGATGAATCCAAGTTTACTTTTTGCACAAGCTGTTAAAGGTCGTTTTACGGGGCGCAATTATGGTATTATCGATACTATTCATTTAATGGAGGTAGCACAAGGAACATTAGTTATGGAAAAATCAAATGCTTTTGATAAGGAAACATTAACTACTGTAAAAAAATGGTTTTCTGACTATATCCTGTGGTTAAATACATCAAAGCCAGGCATACAAGAGAAAACAGTTAAAAATAATCATGCAACCTGCTGGGCAATGCAAGTAGCATCTTTTGCAAAATTATGTGGAGATGAAAACATGCTTGATTCTATTAGAAATAACTTTAGAAATAATTTGCTACCAAATCAAATGGCTGTAGATGGAAGCTTTCCACTTGAGATGGCTCGTACTAAACCTTATGGTTATGCTATTTTTAATTTGGATGCAATGACAATGCTTTGCCATATATTATCAACAGAAAAAGAAAACCTCTGGAAGTTTGAAACTTCAGATGGAAAATCAATAAAAAAGGGGATAGAATTTTTATATCCCTTTATTACAGATAAAAGCAAATGGACATTAAAGCCAGATGTAATGTATTGGAACAATTGGCCAGTTGCACAGCCGTTTCTTGTTTTCGGTGCAAAAGCGTATGGTGCACAAAACTGGCTTAAAACCTGGAAAAATTTAGATCATAAACCTCAGGTAGAAGAGGTTATCAGAAATATGCCTATCCGAAATCCCTTAATATGGTTATAATTATGAAACAAAAAATTAAAATATTGTTACTGATAATGCTGTGCGGTAGTGTAGCGCAGGCGCAAAAAAACAATATTAAAAAAGCGTTTGCTTCCGCAGAAAAACAAATGGAAGTACTGATTAAAAATGTAGATTCTGCAAGAAAAATTAAACCAAATTTGGTTTCGCCCAGAACGGTAGAAAACGGACAGTTTAAAATGGTTAACTCCAGAGATTGGACGAGTGGTTTTTTTGCGGCAGAACTTTGGTATTTGTATGCTTATACCAAAAATGAAAAGTGGCTAAATCTTGCTAAAAAATATACAGAGGATGTTAAAAAAGAGCAATTTAATAAAGGTACACACGATTTAGGTTTTATGATTTATTGTCCGTTTGGTAATGGCTATAAATTAACGAATGATACCGCTTATCGAGGTGTAATTGTTCAGGCGGCAAAGTCACTTTCTACAAGATTTAACCAAACTTCAGGCGTAATAAAATCTTGGGACCATAATGGAGATAAATGGAAATTTCCGGTAATAATTGATAATATGATGAACCTTGAACTGCTTTTCGAGGCTACAAAATTTACCGGAGATTCTTCATTCTATAAAATTGCAATTAGTCATGCAGATAATACTATAAAAAACCATTTCAGACCAGATTTTAGTTCATACCATGTGATAGATTACGACACAACGCAGTATGGAAAAGTACGCCAAAAGGTTACTGCGCAAGGTTATGCAAATGAATCTTCATGGGCTCGTGGGCAAGCCTGGGCATTGTATGGGTATACGATGTGCTTCCGGGAAACTAAAAAACAGACTTACTTAAATCAAGCTGATGGAATTGCTGCATTTATTTTAGACTCTAAAATAACGCCAAAGGATGGTGTTCCATATTGGGATTATAATGACCCATTAATACCCAATACATCAAGAGATGCTTCTGCTGCTGCCATAACGGCTTCGGCACTTTATGAGCTGGCTGAATATAGTGCTAATGCTAAAAAATACCGTGCGGCTGCCGATAAAATTTTAAATTCTTTAGCTTCTGGGTACACCAATAACACTGGAGAAAATTATGGTTTTCTGTTAAAACATAGTACAGGTCATCGCCCTGTTAAATCAGAAATTGATGTACCAATAAATTACGCTGATTATTATTATTTGGAAGCACTTTTTCGGAGCAACAATAACTCAATAAAATTGAACTGATAAATTGCTTTTTTCCGTTGAGTTGTTTAAAGTTGACTGGTTTATTATGAATTGATTGCGTTTGGTTGTCCTTGTCGTTTTCGAATAAAGTTTCGAACGTAGTATGGATTAATGATTAATAAAAAGTACTCAAACAGGCACTTCAAACTAATTAGAGGTGCTTGTTTGTTTTAACTCGATGGTAATTTAAACAAATCGGCCCCTTAATTCGTTAATTTGTTATGAAAACTTGTATCCTCACTGCCAGATTAGATGAAGTGAGTCAAAACTTCTTTAATGAGATGCGGGATCAATATTTTCCTAAAGAACGAAATCTACTTAAAGCTCATTTAACCCTTTTCCATAAACTTCCAGATACTTTATCCAACCAAAAAATTCTTCAATCGATAAAAGAAAATGTTTTTAAAGTGAACGTAACTTCATTAAAAAGCATCGGTAATGGACTTGCTTATTTTATTGAAAGTGATGAACTAAATAAATTACATGCTTACCTTCAAAAAGCCTTTGATAGCCAACTTATTTTGCAGGATAAGCAAGGTTTTCGTCCGCATATTACCATACAAAATAAAGTTACAGCAGAAGAGGCAAGAGAATTATTAAAACATCTTAAACCAACTTTTCAGCCATTTCAAATAAGTCTTGAAGGTCTTGACTTGTGGCATTATTTAGACGGACCATGGCAGCATTATCAATATTATCCTTTTGCTAAATTGTAGTGCGTTGTTTTTTAGTGGATTAAGAAAATTTATTCTCCATTGATTTGAAGCTTATACCCGATTCCGCGTATCACCGAGATTTTAATTTGAGTATCAATTTCAAGTTTTTTTCTAAGTTTTGATATAAACATGTCCAAACTTCTACCTACAATAACGCCTTCATCCTCCCAAATCTCTTTTTGTAGTCGGCTCCGCTCTATGGTTTCGTTAGGTGCAGCTGCGAAGATGAGTAGTACACGCGTTTCGGTTGCAGTTAATTCTATTGCTCTTTCATCTACAATAAGCTTTCGATTTTTAGCATCAAACAATACAGAACCCAATGTAAAAGTATGGGGTTGTGGTTCATTAGGTAAAGTTTGTCCAGATTTATTCGATTTCAGAAAAATAAATCCAAATATGGCTAAAAGAGGTAAACTGCCAAAAAGATAGCTATTTTTAGCAATACCCGTTGTTTTGAATTTAATATTGATTATGTAAGGTGCTGATGGTTGTTTCCTACCTATGCAAGATACAATATCATCCCTTTTATCTCCCGATATTGCAAATCCGTAAGTTACGCTAGCATTGTTTCTATTTAAAACATTAACAATATAATCGGTTGCGAATGGATCTTTAGATAACAATCTTTTTGTTGTATTTACCAAAGAACCCGGCTGAAATGTAAGTTCATTCTCAAACTTGATTTGATATTCATTATCAGCAATCTTTTCAATCGGAAGTACTCTCGATTTACCATCTCCGGATTGTAGAAGCAATTCATGTCCGATTCTCCGGAGCAAAACTTCCCTTCTCGCAATTGCAAAATCATCAACATCGCTTGCACTGATTGCTACACACATTGCTGAAATAAACAAAAGTATCATTAAACCAATAAAGTACTTGCCTTTACCAGATAGGAGATTCTGGAAGTTTAACATGTTTTTGAAATTTTATTTACAAAGTTTACAATTTTATTTTCAATCCCGGCTTTTTTTGACCAGAAAAATATCAAAGTAATTTCACTAAATCGAAATAAGGATAATACTTATTTTCTGGTGCCTGTTGGCATTGTTGTAAATTGTTGTCAGTTCTTTCGAATCTCTTTCTACAGTTTTCCTCCAGAATTTGCCTTTAATATTGAAAAAAAATATAGATATGGAGGCGTATTCTGATGTGTTGTTAACCAGGGTAGAAAAATTTGTTGTTGAGCATTTTAAAAAGCTTGATAATGACTTCCAATTCCATAATCTTGAGCATACTTTGCTGGTTGTAGAGGCTGCTAAGCTTATTGGGCGGGCAGCTGGCTTAACCAATGATGAAAGGTTTTTGCTTATTATTGCTGCTTTTTTACATGATGTTGGTTATGTAGAAAAATACATTGGTCATGAAGAGCGAAGTGCGATTATAGCCAAAGATTTTTTAAGCACTAATGGCTTATCGGCGGAACAAATAAAGATTATTGTTGGTTGTATTTTGGCGACAAGGCTGCCGCAACATCCTGTTAATTTGCTGGAACAGGTTATTTGCGATGCTGATTTTTATCATTTTTCGATGGTTGATTATCCTGCCTTTGCGCTTAAACTTAAAGAAGAATGGGCATTAAAGCTTGGCAAGATTTACAACAAACAAGAATGGGAAACTATAAATCTTCAATTCCTCGAAGAGCATCGTTATTTTACTGCCTTCGGACAAAAAATACTGCAGAAAAATAAAGATAAAAACATAGCAAAACTTGCTAAGCAAATAAGTTAAGTTAATACAGAATTACTATTTTACATTATGAAAATATTGGTGATTGAAGATGAGCAGGCTTTGTACGAAAGTATTTTGGCTTATTTTACCGGTGAGGGAAATTTGTGCGAACATGCAGCAGATTTTAACTCGGCGAGTGAAAAGATTGAGCTATACAGTTACGACTGCATCTTACTAGACCTTGGATTACCTGGAGGAGAAGGATTGGAGTTATTAACCCGGCTTAAAAAACTTAATAAACGCGATGGTGTGCTGATTATATCTGCTCGTCATTCGTTGGATGACAGACTTTCCGGACTTGATTTAGGTGCTGATGATTACCTGGTTAAACCATTTCACCTTTCAGAATTAAAAGCTAGGGTAAGTGCAATTGTAAGGCGTAAAAACTTTGATGGCGATAATATTATCCGTTTCCAGGAAATTAGTATTGATGTATCTGCAATGAAGGTTATGGTAAATGAAAAACCGGTTATCCTCACTAAAAAAGAATACGATTTGCTTGTCTATTTCTTATCGAATAAAAATAAGGTGGTTACGAAAAATGCAATGGCCGAACACCTTTGGGGCGATGAAATGGATTTGTCTGACGACTTCGATTTTATCTATACGCATGTGAAAAACCTAAAGAAAAAGTTGGCCGAGGCCGGAGCTAAGGATTATCTTAAGTCGGTTTATGGTATTGGTTATAAGTTCACAGCGGTATGAAATTATCATCAAAATATAACCGGGTAAATATTGCGGCATCAGTAATTGTGCTGATTATTACAGGCTTTATTTATTATCTGGTGATTCACTTAATCTTAACAAACAAGTTGGATAAGGATTTAGAAGTTGAGGAAAATGAGATTAGGCACTATACCCAAACATTTCAAAAACTCCCGCTTCCAGGTATTTTTCTCGAGCAGCAAATTTCTTACCGACATTTAGCCTCTGCATCGATTGTTAAAAGGGAATTTAGCAATGTCAATTATTTCAATTCGGAAGAAAATGAATTAGAGCCAGGACGTAGATTGGTTACCTCACTTCGTTTAAAAAATGAGGTGATTGAAGTCACCATTATTAAATCTAAAGTAGAATCAGAAGATTTATTGAGGGTGATTTTAATAATTACTTTAGGGGTTACAGCCATTTTGCTAGGTTCGCTTTTTTTAATAAACCGATTTGTTTTAAACAGACTCTGGCAGCCGTTTTACCAGGTGCTTAAACACATGAAAACTTTCGAGGTTAGCAGAATGGAAAATATTAGGCAAGAGCCAACCAATATTGATGAATTTATTGAGCTTAACCAATCTGTTAATTCAATGGCCGAGCGAGTAAAAAAAGACTACAAAGAGCTCAAGAGTTTTACAGATAATGCTTCTCATGAAATGATGACCCCCCTGGCCGTTATCAATTCCAAGCTTGATTCTTTACTGCAAACAGATGCATTTACTGAACAACAAGGAACACTTTTGGAAGATATTTACCAGGCAACAGGCAGACTTTCAAGGCTTCATCAATCATTGTTATTGCTGGCGAAAATTGAGAATAATTTAATACCCGATGTGCAGGAAGTAGATATAAAAGAGCTTCTGGAATCGAAGAAAAGGCAATTTCAAGAGCTTTTTGAACGAGATGGATTAAAGGTTGAAGCGAAACTGGAAAACAAAACTGTTGTTATGAGTCGTTACCTTGCCGATATACTTTTAAATAATCTTTTTAGCAATGCAGTTAGGCATAACATTCCAAATGGTAAAATAATCATTGATTTATCTGAATCTGCACTCACAATTTCTAACACCGGAAAAGATAACAACATAAAAGACAGGCTTTTTGATAGATTTTCTAAATCAGGTGAATCAGAAGGCATGGGTCTTGGTTTGGCGATTTCCAAGCAAGTATGTAACCTTTATGGCTATCAGATTACTTATTCCAAAGAAGAGGATAAACATATTTTTAAAATTCTTTTCTAAAAAGCTACTAACTTCAGAATTACTACATATTTGCCTTATAGTTTTGATTAAAAAATTAAGACTATGAAAAAGATTTTAGGAATTTTTGTACTTATGGGCGGCGTTGTTGCGGTTTCATTTGCGCAAAAGGTTGCAGATGCAAAGGTACCTGCTGCAGTTAAAGCTGCTTTTGCAAAAAATCATCCAGGCCTAAAAGCAAAATGGGAAATGGAAAAGCAGAACTACGAAGCAGAATTTACATCAAAAGGTATCGAAACTTCAGAAGTTTATGCGGCATCTGGTTCTTTAATGGAAACTGAAGTTTCAATTAAATCAACAGAACTTCCGACAGCTGTATTGGCAAAATTAAAAGGAATGAAAATTGCCGAAACAGCAAAAATTACCAAAGCCGATGGAACAGTACAATACGAAGCGGAAGTAAAAGAAAGGATTTATTATTTGATGCCAAGGGTAATCCTGTAAAGCTTTAGTATGCTAAAAATCGTCCCTTTAATGTTGTTGTTTTTTGCAGCAACATTATCTTCAAATGCACAAGAAGCTGATTTATTACACCATATAATAACCATTGATACTACAAGCAATTGGTATGCAGGAAATGTAGTCCAAAAAAAGAAGTTTAAAGTTGCTTCTTTCATTGTGCCTGCTGTTTTGGCTGGGTATGGTTTTGCAGCGGTTTACGATAAAGGTGCGCTCAATCAGCTTGATATGAGTACAAAAGCTGAATTGCAGGAAGACCATCCCTTATTTGCGGCACACGTTGACGATTCCATGCAATTTGCGCCTGCGGCTGCGGTTTATGCTTTAAATCTATCTGGCGTTAAGGGAAAGCACAACCTTTTTGATGCGAGTATGCTCTACCTTACATCAGCAGCCGTGATGGGCTTATCAACACATTTTGTTAAACAGGGTATTGGCAGAATGCGGCCAAATAATAATGGCAATAATTCCTTTCCTTCTGGTCATACCGCTTCAGCTTTTATGGCTGCGGAGTTTTTGCATCAGGAATATAAAGATGTTAATCCATGGATTGGTTATGCAGGCTATTTTGTAGCCACTACCACGGGTACTTTAAGAATGTACAACAATAAGCATTGGTTTAGTGATGTAGTAGCCGGGGCCGGATTTGGAATTGCCTCCACGAAGATTGCTTATTTGGTTTACCCATACATAAAGCAGGTTTTTAACAAGAAGCAAACTTCAAAATTTACAGTGATGCCTTATTACCAACCGAGAGGAGCGGGTTTGATGCTTTCTGGCAGACTTTAGTTTGTAATTATTTCCATCCTCATCATCTCTATCAAATAAATCATCATCGATGAACATCTTCAACAGGATACAACTTTCCATTGGAAAACGCACAATTTACATGCTGATTGGCATTATATTCATTCGTTTTCTTTCCATTTGGATAATGGGACCGATGCCTCAGGATGCCTATTATTTCTTTTATTCGCAACACCCTAGTCTATCTTACTTCGACCATCCACCAGCAATTGCATACCTTTTATGGTTATTTACAACTGTCTTAGGTAAAAATGTATTTGCCATAAAATTAGCGGATTCCTTTTTAACAGCATTAACTTGTATTGCCGTTTACAAATTGAGTATCCGAATTTTTCCCAAATATGAAACCGAAAAAGTGATGATTCTTTTTTTGACTACGCTTATGGTCAGCATACTTTCATTGGTTTCTACTCCGGATACGCCCTTACTCTTCTTTTGGACGGTTTCACTAATTGCATTATACAAGGCAATATTTAATCACCAGAAAAAATATTGGCTTATTGCAGGAGTTTTGATGGGTTTGGCATTTGATAGTAAATATACGGCTGTTTTTCTTCCGGCAGGTATGCTGCTTTTTTTGTTTTTATCAGCCACTCATCGTAAATACCTGTTAAGCATTTGGCCTTGGCTAAGCTGTTTAATTATGGTTTTGGTTTCCTCGCCAGTTATTATTTGGAATGTGCAAAACCACTTTGCATCATTTGCTTTTCAAAGCAGTAAACGGATGCAGGATGCAGCGGCCCTAAATTTCAAGCCACAACTATTTTTTGGCTTTTTAGGGCATCAACTGGCGCTGCTAATTCCGATAGTTTTTATAGCAGTTATTGTTTCTGTAGTTAAATTGACAAGTAAATATGTATCCAAAAAACTGGAAATAACAGCGAGTGGTATTTTTCTACTATCGTTTTTTCTGCCAATTTTTTTAACCTTTCAGCTACTTTCGCCAATTTATTGGGTTAAAATAAATTGGATGATACCATCTTATATTACCGGAATATTATTGGCGGGAAGTATGATCGATAAAAAGTGGCTTAAAATGCAAGTCATCCTTTCATTTATCGTTCATTTTGGGTTACTGCTGGAGTTGATATTTTATCCATTTCAAATAAAATCTGATGATACCTGGGTAGGATGGAAGTCGCTATTAGAAAAAACAAATTTACTTAAGAACAAATATAAGGCAGGCTTTATTTTTTCTGCTGATAGTTATAAGACCACGGCAGAACTGAATCTTTACAGCGATTCATTTATATATGGCCAAAATGTTATTGGGCAGCATGCCTTGCACTTTGATTTTATTGGTACAGATTTATCGGTTTTGAAAGGAAAGGATGCAATTTTTATAGATTCTGATCCTAAATTTAAAGATGTAAATAAGGAGGCTATTTCTAATGATTCGTTGAAGCCTTATTTCAATTCTGTAATGCAGTTAAGGCCAATTATTGTTGAAGCAAATTCACGCCCGGTTCGTAAGTTTTATGTGTATTTGTGTAAAGGTTATAAATTTCGATAAATAAGATAAGAGTGCAGTCTTGAAACAGAATTTGCCTGGCAGCTTAAATTTAACGATGCTTGGTTGCATTACTATTTTTTTTAACTTTATTTTAATCGCACTTTAACAGGTGAACTTTAGCTTTGTTTTAACTATGAGCACGAACCAAACTGAAGATTTTGAGCTTTTATTGCAGTTGAGTAATGATGATGAAAAAGCATTTGATCAATTGTTTGCCAAGTATTATCCGGGTTTAATAAGGTTTTGCAAATCGCTGCTTCAATCATCAGATGGCGAAGCAGAAGATTTTGTGCAGGATGTTTTTGTTAAACTTTGGCAAGGCCGAAAGACGCGATCTATACACACCGCATTAAATTCCTTTTTATACACTTCGGTTAAAAATAAAGTTTACGATCATTTCCGAAAAAACAAGATTCGTGCTTTTGTTTCAGTTGATTTTATTGAGGATAAGCCGATAGAAAATTATCAAAGTCCGGATCAGGTGCTGATGTATAAGGAACTCCATCTGGATATTCACCAAATGATTGCCTTATTGCCCGAAAGAACTGAACTCGTATTTAGAATGAACCGACATGACCATCTTTCTTACGAAGAAATAGCAAAAATGCTCGGCATTTCCCTAAATTCGGTTAAAACTCACATGTATCGAGCTTTAAAATTCCTGAAAGAAAACTTTCGTCATTACAATTCCCCTTCTTAATGTTAAGTAATTGTTAATCATATTACTTTTTTGTTAAATGTAATTAATCTTGTAAGGATGTGATTATACTTTTTCGTCTTCCTTTTAAATACAACAGACATTGGAAGAAAAAGAAATTTATTTATTAATTACACGATACCTGCAAAAGCAAACAACTACAGAAGAAAACGAAGTTCTCGCAGATTGGATTACAGATTCTGCAAAGAATGAGCAAACTTTTGAGGAGATTAAACTAACCTGGCAATACACTGTTTTTTCCAAAACGGAAGAAAGTGCCGATGCCCTTACAAGATTAAAATCAAGAATAAAACTTCATGAAGAGGAGAATATCGCAATCAAGAAACTGAATCCTTTTATGTGGAAAATGGTTGCAGCAAGTCTTGCCGCCATATTCATCGTTTCTTTTGGTCTTTACTATTTTTTGAAGCCTTCTCACGCAGCTAAAACCGAAATACTTATGGTAAGCACACGTTCAGGGGAAATGAAAAACATAACCTTAACTGATGGAACCAAAATATCGGTGGGGCCAAAAAGTATATTGCGCTATCCTGCAGTTTCTGTTGGTAATGAACGAAATCTAGAATTAGATGGTGAGGCTTACTTTGAAGTTAGTAAAAATCCGCACAAACCCTTCCGCGTTAAAACTGCCGATTTAATTGTAAAAGTATTAGGAACGCATTTTAATGTTAATGCCAAAAAGAACCAAAAAGTAACAACCGTATCACTTCTGGAAGGCAAAGTTGAAGTTAACCTTAATGGTGACAAAGATGATGCTTATTTGCTAAAGCCTGGTCAGGAACTTTCTTTTGACAGGAGCAGTCTTCGTATGTTTCAACGTAGCCTTGACAGTGTAAATGTGTTGGGCTGGATGACTAAAACGCTCACTTTTAGTAATGAAAAATTGAGCGATGCTGCAGTTAAAATAGAAAATATGTATGGTGTTAAAATCATCTTTGCCGACCAAGCCACAGCCGATACACGCATTTATGCACAGTTTAAGGGCGATAAATTGGAAGATGTACTTACGATTATTTGCGCACCAGGAAATTTAGAATATCGTAAACAAGGAAATAAAATTTACATAAACGCTAAGTAATGAAATAGAAAGAAAAGAATTAAGACTGTGTTAAGCATAGTCACCTTAAAAAAAAGAAACCGGCATGGTCGAGATGCCGGCTATTAATCGCCAAATAAACACTAAAATTTAATTAACGAATTTGCTAATTTATGAAAAAAAAGATCTACAATGCGTCTTTAATTTCGTTGAAAAATGGTTTTACAATAGCCTGTCTATTGATGACTTTTTTCAACACTGCTTTTGCCAACCCTGGAAGAAACGCAGAAAAGAGTCTTGCCGAGGTAAAGTGCTCCATCAAAATGAACAACCAATCTTTGGAAAATGTTTTTAACGTAATCCACAAACAAACCAATTTTAGCTTTGTATGTGTAGATCGTAATGGTTTTATGCAGAAACAAGTCAGCTTAAATGAAACCAACAGCAACTTAGAACAAGTGCTTAAGAAAATTTCATCGGCTGTGCCATTTACCTACACCAAGCTAAGCAATAAAATTATTTTAAAACCATTAGAGAAATTGACCAACATCGAAGTGCCGAGAATTATCAAAGGTCATGTTACCGATAAAGATAATCAGGGTATTCCGGGTGTTTCAGTATTAATTAAAGGTACCAATACGGGTACAGTTACCAATCAAGATGGCGATTTCTCAATCAAAGCCGATAATGGTGCTGTTCTCGTATTTAAGAGTATTGGTTACCAAATTAAGGAAGTTTCTGTTGATGATGCAAACGCTTACAAAATTGAATTGCTCGAAGACAGTAAGGCATTATCAGAAGTGGTGGTTACTGCCCTCGGTATTAAAAAAGAACGTGCTAAATTGGGTTACGTAGTTCAGGAAGTTCAGGGCGAAAATTTAGTAAAAGCCAGAGAACCAAACATTATTAATTCACTTACCGGTCGTGTGGCTGGTTTAAACATTACCAATTCAACCGACCTGTTTCAAGACCCGGGCATTTCATTAAGGGGTAGAAAACCCCTTGTTGTTATTGATGGTATTCCAGATCAATCGGCAGATTTATATCGTGTGAATGCTGATGATGTTGAATCGGTAACCGTTTTAAAAGGTGCAAATGCTTCCGCATTATATGGTTCAATCGGGCAGAATGGTGCCATTATGATTACCACCAAACGTGGTAAGGGCAAAGATTTAAGTATTGATGTAAATAGTTCCACGCAAATTCAGCCAAGTTTTATCCGCATTCCTGAAGTACAAACGGAATATGGCGCAGGTTTTAAAGGTAAGTATACTTATGTTGATGGCTCAGGTGGTGGGCCAGAAGGTTCAGGCTGGATTTGGGGACCAAAATTAGACCAACCAGATCCTACAACGCCGAGTGGCTTTTTTGAAACACCTCAGTTCAACAGTCCGAGAAATCCGGTTACTGGCCAGTTGGTTCCGTTGCCTTTTATCTCAAGAGGAAAAAATAATGTTAAAGATTTCTTCCAAACAGGATTAATAGCGAGTAACAACATCAGTATTACTCAGAGTGGAGATAAAGGTTCTTTCCGGGCATCAGCTTCGCATATTTACCAACGTGGTATTGTACCAAATACTGATTTACAAAACAGTTCATTCAATATTTCAGGAAATTATAAGTTATCAGAAAACTTCACGGTTGATGCTAGATTAAATTATAACCGCCAGTTTACTAAAAACTTCCCTGAAACAGGTTATGGGCCAACAAACTATCTATATAACTTAATTTTATGGACAGGTGCCGACGTAAGTGTTGAAGATTTGAGAGATTATTGGATTCCGGGTAAAGAAGGTATTCAACAGCGTAATTATAATACTTCGTACTATAATAATCCATATTTTCAGGCTTATGAATATTTAAGAGGTTACGATAAAGACAATACTTTCGGTTCACTAAATCTTAACTACAAGATAAGTCCATCTTTTAGTGTTCAATTTAGAAACGGTATCAACGGTTACGGTTTAAATCGTACTTACAAAGAGCCAATGAGTTATATCGGTTACGGTAATAAATCAAGAGGGCAATTTACCGTTGCAACCGGAAATTATATAGATTTAGTTTCGGATTTGATTGGTGATTACAACCACACTTTTACCGATAAATTTAAGTTACACGCACAAGTTGGTGCAGCAAACTATTACAGAAATCACAAATATGGTTCTACCAGTACAGATGGTTTAACCATTCCGGGTTTTTATAATTTAAGCAATTCTGCAAACCCAATTCAGGGTAATAACTTTGTAGAAGAAAGACGTACAAGTAGTTTGTATGCGGTTTTAGATTTAGAATTTTTAAATGCAATTTACTTAACTGCAACTGGAAGAAACGATGTTATTTCTACGTTACCAACTGCAAATAATAGCTTTTTCTATCCATCGGTGACTACATCTGTGGTGGTTTCTCAACTTACTAAATTGCCAAAGTGGTTTAGTTATTTAAAAGCTCGTGGTTCATGGTCGAGGGTTTCTAGTGCAACTTTAAATGATAACGCTTACACTTACAGTTATTTGCCATCATTTAATAAGGGCACAATTTGGAATAGTGTTCCTTCTTTAACCTTTGGTGATGCTTTGCTAAATGGAAATCTTATACCTCAAACTTCTGACAGCTGGGAGGTTGGTGTAGATACTAAATTCTTCAATAATAGATTAAGTTTAGAGGCAACTTATTATCAAACCAAAGATTTTAACAATATTGTTTCAATCCCAACATCAATAACAAGTGCATACAACAGCCAATTGGCAAATGGTAACGTTTTCCAACGTAAGGGTTTAGAGTTTGTACTTTCTGGAACGGTTTTAAAAAGCAGCGATTTCAGCTGGAACATGGCGGTTAACTTAAGTAAATACCGCAGATACCTTAAAGAAATTTATGGCGGTGCTGAAACCCTAAACTTTTTAAGAGTTGGCGATCGTACCGATAAAATCTTCACTTCAGTTTATCAAACCAACAGTCAGGGACAATTTATTTATGGTAGTAATGGTTTTCCGTTGAATGATACTTTCTCTAGATTTTTAGGTTATCAATCTCCAGACTGGACATATGGTATCGAAAATACCTTCAATTACAAAGCCTTTACTTTAAAGTTTTTGGTTGATGGACGTTTAGGCGGTATGATGTATTCTACTACTAACCAAAAAATGTGGTGGGGTGGAACTAATCCTGGAACGCTTAACCAATATCGTGTAGATGCAAATGCAGGCAGATCTACATTTATTGGCGACGGTGTGGTTGTGGTTAGCGGTGCAGCTACTTATGATGCGAATGGAAACATTACCAGCGATACCCGCGTTTTTGCTCCAAATACAAGAGCGGTAAACTACATCGATTATATGACCAACACCAGTAACGGCGCTTATAACAACTACAATTACTTCTCGCAAACTTTCTTAAAATTAAGAGAGGTAACCATCGGTTGGCAAGTGCCAAGTAAGTTATTAGGTAAATCTTTTATCAAAGGACTTGATTTCTCAATTGTAGGACGTAACCTGCTCTTATTCTCAAAAATGCCAAACGTAGATCCTGATCCAGCTTCAGATAATCTACAAACACCATCAACACGTTCATTTGGCTTTAATGTAAACCTTAAGTTTTAATCTGCACGAATATGAAAAAGACATTATATCTGTTATTATTTACTGCACTTACACAAGTAGGTTGCAAGAAATTTAGCGAATTCCAGACAGACCCCAACAAATCGACTATTGCTACGCCCGATTTACTTTTAAATGCAGTTGAGCAAACAGCTTTTCAAACAACTGATATTACGGTAGCATTTGCTTCACGCCAGATGGTTTATACCGATGCGGTTTCGTTAAGCCAATATTACGGCTGGAACAGAGGCAGCTTCGGTAACTTTAATAACCTACGTCAGGTTATGAAAATGGAGCAGGCCGCAACAAGTCAAAACAAACCAGAATACCAGCCAATTGCAAAGTTTTTCAGGGCTTGGTATTTCTTACAATTAACCCAAATGTTTGGCGATATTCCTTACAGTCAGGCTTTAAAAGGCGATGAAAATGTGCCTAGTCCGGTTTATGATAAGCAAGAGGATATTTATTTTAACATCTTGAATGATTTAAAAGCTGCTAACGGATTGATTACTGCAAACACGCCAAACATCCAGGGTGATATTGTTTTTAATGGCAATATGCAACAATGGAAACGTGTAATTAATACCTTATCGCTTAGGGTTTTGATGAGTTTATCCATTAAGGAAAACGATGCGAGATTTGAGGTTAAAAAGCGTTTTGCGGAGATTGTTGCTAATCCTACAGAATATCCAATTTTAACAAGCAATGCAGATAATGCACAATTAAAGTTTTATGATTTAGCTGGAAACCGTTATCCATATTTTAATAATAACGATATACAAACCACCAACTACATGGAAGAAACTTTTGTTAATTTATTGAAATCGTTAAAGGATGTGCGTCTTTTTAACTTTGCAGATAAAGCCACCAAATTCTCGGCATTACCTGTAAACGATTTTAATGCTTATGGTGGTGCAAGAGGAAGCGCACCTGTTAATGAAAATAATGCAAAAACAGTTGCCGGTGAGGTTTCGAAAATTAAACCACGTTATTACAACAATCCAACTAACGAGCCAAGCATTGCCTTAGGTTATGCAGAATTGCAGTTTATTTTGGCAGAAGGTGTGCAAAGAGGTTGGATTACCGGAAGCGCAAACGATTTTTATCAAAAAGGTATCAGAGCTTCTATGCAATTTTACGGCATTGATGAGGCCACAATTGTTACTTATCTGGCACAACCAGCGGTACAGTTAGCTTCAGCATCTGGTCCGATTTCCAATATCATTACTCAAAAATACATTGCTTCATTTATGAATGGTGGATGGCAACCATTTTACGAGCAACGAAGAACGGGTTTTCCAGTTTTTGATACAACAGGTGCAGGTATGTTGAACGAAAAACGCATTCCTAAACGTTGGATGTATCCTGAATCTGAATTGAGGTTGAATCAACAAAATGTTTCAGCAGCAATTTCAAGACAATATCCGCAAGGCGATGATATTAATCAGGTAATGTGGTTGCTTAAACCTTAAACCTTAAATGGTGCTGTATCGTAATGAAGTGAATATTTGTAAAGGATTTGATTTGACGCTTTCGTCATGCTCAGCTTGACTGGGCATCTTAATGCTTAAGTTATACATTGTGCGCATTAAGATTTCCGTTTTCACGGCAATGACGACTTTCCAAGATTAATCTAATATCAATATTAATTTATGATACAGTACCTCTTGGATTAAAAAATCTCAATATTTTAAAAGGAAGAAATGATAAAAAAATCTATAGTGTTGCTTTTACTTACCATCTCGATGAATGTGTGGGCGCAAAAGGCAAAAAAAACAGTTTTTATTATAGCTGATGGTATTCCGGCAGATTTGATTGAACGCCTTGACCTGCCAAATATCAAAAGAATCATTAAAGATGGAAGTTATACCAGAATGAGCGTTGGTGGTGAAAAGGGTGGTTATAGTCAAACACCAACCATATCTGCGGTTGGTTACAATAGTTTGTTAACAGGTGTTTGGTTTAATAAGCACAACATTCCAGATAACGATATCAAAGACCCGAATTACAATTACCAGAATATTTTCAGGTTTTTTAAAACCCAATACCCTGCAAAAAAGACTGCAATATTTTCGAGTTGGTTAGATAACAGAACGAAATTACTCGGGCATAATTTGCCTGCTGCCGGTAACTTACAAGTAGACCAATATTTTGATGGTTACGAATTAGATACGGTTAATTTTAAACATGATAAAGCCCGTGAGTTTATGGGTAGAATTGATGAAAAAGTAATTAGTGAAGCTACTGCAACTTTGAAAAAAGATGCACCAGATTTATCGTGGATTTACTTAGAATATACAGATGATATGGGGCATATGCATGGCGATAGTCCGCAGTTTACGGCTGCTATTAAGAAATTAGATGTGCAGTTGGGCAAGGTTTATGATGCGATAAACTATCGAAAAAAGAATTTTAATGAAGATTGGTTAATGGTGGTAACTACCGATCATGGTCGGGATGAAAAAACTGGTAAAAACCATGGCGGTCAATCGGCCAGACAACGCAGTACCTGGATGCTAAGCAATTATCCAGGCTTAAATAATTACAGCAAATATTTTCACCCGGCGATTGTGGATATCATGCCAACAATTGCAAGATTTATGTCGGTTAATATTCCAAAAGCTAATCTTTACGAAGTAGATGGCATTCCATTAATTGGCGAAGTTTCGATAGCTGATATCAATGCAAATTACATTCAGGGAAATTTAGATGTAAGCTGGAAATCACTACAAAATACAGGAACAGTTAAAGTATGGATTGCGCCAACAAATAATTTTAAAGTTGGCAGAGTAGATAATTACCAGCTTTTAGCAGAAGTTCCGGTTAGCGATAATCATGCTTTGGTTAATGTAGAAAAATATCCTTCAAAATTCTATAAGGTTGTTTTAGAAGCTAAAAATAATACGCTAAATCGCTGGATAGTGTTGAATTAGGAAATTACATTATCAATAGTTGATTAATGGTTTCTCTAACAAAAAGGATTGAACTACAAATAGCTCAATCCTTTTTGTAATTATTGTTATTGCATTTTTGCAGGATCATCATAATTTACCATCCAATTTACACCGAACTTATCAGTAAACATGCCGAAGTAGGCACCCCAAAAGGTATCACTCATTGGCATCGTTGCTTGCCCGCCTGCAGAAAGTCCGTTAAATAATTTATCAGCTTCTTCCTTACTGTCGGCATTTATTGACACTGAAAAATTATTGCCTTGTACAAAAGCGGATTCATATTGCTCGCCATTATCGCTTCCCATTAAAACTGAAGCGCCGGTAGGTAACGATACATGCATAACTTTGTTTTTATCAGCTTCTGAAACAGGAAATTCCTCACTTGGTGGCATTTCGCCGAAGCGGCCGATGTAAGTAAATTCTCCTCCAAAAACAGATTTATAGAAATTGAATGCTTCCTCGCAATTTCCGTTAAAATTTAAATAGGTGTTTGTTGTTGCCATATTCTTATTTAGTTTATTTGGTTGTTTAAAATATCTTAATGCTAACTGGTTCTGTTCTATATTTCAACATTTTCTGTAAAGCCCAGTTTTCTTATGCTTTTTTAAGTAAGTATATTTTTAGCAGCAAAGCTGATGCAGAATACACCAAATTCACCGAATTCATAAGTTGTTTTTTTACTCTAAATTAGAATAATTTATAACCAGCTGCAAGTTTTTTATTAATTTGAAATGAAGAATAAGTTTATTTAAATCTAATTTATTTCATGATTTCGTAATTTTTAGTGCAATTGAATTATAAATCATATCTAACAATTTGTAAGCAAAATCCAGCGAATGGCAGCAGAAATGAAGACTGCAACTAAAGATAATAGTGATGAGTTTATTGTAGTACCTCTTAACAACACTAATGCTCAACTGTCAAGGTAAATAGACCTGAATTTTAAAAAAATCTTTAAAATGAAAAACGAGACCGCAGTAGAAAAACTGACTTGTCTCGTTTGGTGCTCCCGACGAGATTCGAACTCATATCGATGGTACCGGAAACCATAATTCTATCCATTGAACTACGGGAGCTTTTGGCTGCAAATATAGGGATTACGACTTTATATTTTTCTCGATTGAAGAAAAAGATCCATCTAGGAATGAATTTTAAGCAATTTACAATTTAGAAAAAATCTATTGTGTTTAAGAAAATTAAATAAATACTTACAATTCTTATTTAGAATAATTAAAAATAATTTTCTAATCTCATTTTAATTTCATTCTTTTGCGCCAACTAAGAATTAATCTAAATAAGATGTATAGAAAATCTACCCCTTTCCTTAAATTGTTCATGCTTTTCGTTTTCATTTCGACTAATGTATTAGCACAATCAAAAAATGGTTCTATATCTGGAACTATAAAAACCAGAGATGGTAATCCAGCAGCTTTTGTCAGTGTTGGTTTAAAAAACACCAATAAAACTACACAGAGTGATGAAAAAGGAAACTTCCAAATAAAAAATGTAGTTGCCGGAACTTATACTTTAAAAGTTTCAGCTGTTGGAGTTTCTTCGCAAGAAAAAGATTTATCAGTAAAAGATGGTGAAACTGCTAACATTTCTTTTTCAATTGCCGAATCTTCGTCTCAGTTAGATGAAGTTGCAATTAATGGTTACAGAACTCCAAATACAAAACCAGTAAACCTTGGCAAAATTGCAATTGCACCAAGAGATTTGCCTCAGGCCGTTCAAATTATCGGCACACAAGTAATTGCCGATCAGCAGGCAAACAGCCTTGGCGACGTAATGAAAAACGTTAACGGCGTGGCTTTAGGTGCAAATCGTGGTGGTGTAGGCGAGAATTTTTATTCTAGAGGCTACAGTTTGGGTTCGAACAATATTTTTAAAAACGGCGCGCGTACAGCAATAGGTGGCAGTCCCGAAGCAAGTACATTAGAATCTGTTGAGGTTTTAAAAGGTAGTGCTGCTTTACTTTATGGTGGTGTTACTGGTGGTGCTGTTGTAAACATGGTTACCAAAAAACCAAAATTCGAATACGGCGGTGAAGTTTTAATGAGAAGCGGAAGCTATAGCCAGTACAAACCAACGTTAGATCTTTATGGTCCGATTTCGAAGAAATTGGCTTTTAGGGCAATTGGTACTTATGAAAATGCCGGCAGTTTTAGAGATTACGTAAAGTCTAATCGCCTCTACATTAATCCATCCTTACTTTATAAAATAAGTGATAAAACTGAAGTTTTGGTGCAGGGAGATTATCTAAAAAGTGATTATACACCAGATTTCGGTGTGGGTTCTGTTAATAGCGTAATTGTAGATTATGGTCGCGAGAAATTCATCAATACGCCTTGGGCTTATAATAAAACGAATACAGCTACTGCACAAGCAAATATTACGCATCAGTTTAGCGAGAATTGGAAACTAAATGCGTTGGGGTCATTCCAATCTTATAATCGTAACTATTATGGTTCTGAACGGATTCAGGCAAATGCAACTGGTGTAGCATCCAGAAATTTGGCAAGACAAATTAGTCAGGAGTACACTTACAACCAGCAAATTAATTTGAACGGTAATTTTAAAACTGGTGGTTTGAAGCATACTTTGTTAGTTGGTGTAGATGCCGACCAATCGAGAGTAACCAGCAATGCTTTTGCTTACGGTAAAACAGCGGCAGGTGCTAATATCACCACATATAATTATGGAAATGTAAATCTATTTGATCCAACTACATATTATGGTTCGGGCATTATGCCTGAAGCTTTTGCCATAACCCAAACGCTAGCGCCAATATACAGGTATGGTGCTTTTGTTCAGGATTTAATCGAAATAACCAGCCAGTTTAAAGTTTTGGCAGGCATTCGCTATACCGATCAAAAAAATTCAAGCTCAAGGGCTTTAAATTTAGAAACGGGCGCAATTACGCAAGGCGCAACTAAATTTGATGATGCCTTTTCTCCTAAACTGGGTTTAATTTATCAGCCTTTAAAAACAACATCGATGTATGTTAGCTATGCAAACAATTTTATCCCAAATTCTGGCATCGATGTAAATAGTCAGGCATTGCCACCATCAATGGTTGATCAATATGAAGCGGGCGTTAAAAACGATTTCTTCGGTGGTAAATTAACTGCAAATTTAACCTACTATAAAATCATCAACAGCAACATTTCACAAGCAGCAATTATGCCTGATGGAAGTACAAGCGCACTTTTCAGACAACTAAATGGCGAAACGACAAGTGATGGTTTTGAGGCAGATGTTACTGGAAACCTAGCTAAAGGATTAAATTTTTTAATGGGCTATTCTTACAACTATATGCGTTACACAAATACTGCAGCCGTTACCGGAATGATTGAAGATGTACGTTTGGTTGGAACTACAAAAAACACAGCTAATGCAACCTTGTTTTATACTTTTCAGGATGGAGCAGTTAAAGGCTTAAAACTTGGGGCTTCTGCATTTTATACTGGAAAGCGCAACGGCGGATGGAATGATGCTAAAAATGCAACAACCATCAGATTAATTCCATTGGCTGCATTTACTACATTAGATTTCTCAGCAGGATATACCTGGAAAAAATTTGCTTTGCTTGCTAAAATGTCAAACATTACCAACGAGTTAAACTATTTTGTACATGAGAATTACAGTGTAAATCCAATTGCCCCGCGTCAGTTTTTAACAACGCTTTCTTATAAATTTTAATCTTAAGATAATGCATTTATAAAGTGCAAAATGCCTCCTAATATTTTGGAGGCATTTTTCATGTGTTAAATTCATTGCTGAAGCAAGTTATTTTATTACATATTAGCTTTCCGAATCAATTTTCAACATTCTGTATTAAACTTGCTATTAATTCAAATTTGAATTTATAATTTGCAGCAGATAAAATGTACATATTTATGGCTTCGGGTTTTTTTGCAATTTTAGATGATATAGCAGTTTTAATGGATGATGTGGCGGTAACCGCTAAGATTGCAACAAAAAAAACCGCCGGTATTTTAGGCGACGATCTAGCCGTAAACGCCGAAAAAGCAACTGGATTTTTATCATCCAGGGAAATACCTGTTTTGTGGGCAATTACAAAAGGCTCATTAATCAATAAAATTATAATTGTACCGATAGCTTTGTTGCTAAACGTTTTTTTCCCGATAGCAATAAAATATATATTAATTTTAGGTGGTTTATATCTTGCATACGAGGGTGTTGAGAAAATTATAGAATTTCTGTTTCATCGTAAAAAACCTATAAAACAAGCAGCAGCAGAGGTTGTAAAAAGCGATGCTATGGTTGAGAAAGCCAAAGTAAAATCAGCAATTACAACAGATTTTATTCTTTCTGTAGAAATTGTAATCATTGCATTGGGTACGGTTTTAGATAAAAGCTTAACCCTTCAAATTTTAACGGTTTCGGTTGTGGCGCTAATTGCTACGGTTGGTGTATATGGAATTGTTGCGCTAATTGTTCGTATGGACGATGCAGGCTTCAAACTTATCAAAAACTCTAACGATAAAGGTTTTCTATCTAAAGTTGGACATACCTTAGTTAAAGCATTACCATTAATTATTAAAACCTTGAATGTTGTGGGTACAATTGCCTTAATTTTGGTTGCTGGTGGTATTTTTAATCACAATATTGATTTCATTCACAACATTTTCCCAACGCTAATTACAATAGTTAAAGAACTCGCATTAGGTTTGGTAGCCGGTTTATTAATGGTTCCTATTGCGGCCCTTATCAAAAAAGTGTTTAAAAAGAAAGAAGCAACTTCTACTGTTTCTTAGTATTTTTAGATTGAATATATTCAGAAGGAGACATACCAAATTGCTTGGAGAAATTTCGCCCAAAATGCGTTTGTGAGCTGTAACCTACCTGCTCTGAAATCTCGTAAATTTTCAAATCACCATTATTAAGTAACTCGGCTGCCTTTTTCAATCGGGCAATGTTAATCAATTCATTCGGACTTAAATTCGAAATCGATTTAATTTTACGGTACAGGGTTGGTCGGCTCATGTTCATGTGGTCTGCCAAATGCTCTACGTCCAATTGCGGGTTATCCAATTGCTGATTTATCAAATTTTGAAGTTTCTCCAAAAAATGTTCATCACTTTTAGAATACGCCATTGTTTTAATATGAATTAACGGCGAACTGGCAAAATAAGCCTTAATTTTGTTTCTGTTTTTTATTAACGATGCCACTTGTACTTGCAAAAATTCTGGTGAAAATGGTTTTTCTACATAAGCGTCGGCGCCCATTTCCAAACCTTCAATTTTGGACTGTAAACTGGTTTTTGCTGTAAGCAAAATCACCGGAATGTGGCTAAACTCCAAACTTGATTTCATTTTTTCGCAAAGCTGGTAGCCATCCATTCCAGGCATCATAACATCGCTAATTACTAACTGCACAATCTCTTGACTTAAAATTTCTAATGCCTCAAAGCCATTTTTTGCCTTTAAAACCTGATATTTTTCATTCAAATCATCAGCAATAAATTCAAGAATTTCTTCCTCATCATCAACAAGTAAAATTACAAATTTCTCTGGTTTATCATTTTGTCTGGTAAAGTCGTTCGCTATTGTTTTTTCCATTTTCCTTTCAAGTTAAATTCGATAAGCTGATGTATAGGTAGTTCGAGTACGAATAGGTTTTGTCCTTTAGCATTAACAGTTGCAAATAAATTTCCATCATGTAACTCTGCAAGTGATTTTGATATAGATAAGCCAATACCAGTGCCTTGTTTTACTTGTTGTTCTGTTGCCCTAAAGAATGGCTCAAAAATTTTATCTCTTAATTCGGCAGCAATTAGCGGTCCATCGTTCAATACCTCAATTTTGAAAAAATCAGGTTTGCCTTCACCAATCAGTAATTTTATTTCCGTTAATTTTTCACCATATTTTATAGCATTATCTGTTAGGTTGCTAATAATTTTGTAAAAAGCTTCAGTATCTACGTAGGCAAAAAAAGGTTCGTTAGGCATTATTAACGAAAACATCAGGTTTTTCTCCTCAGCCATTGGCTGAAAAATAATATTTATATCATTTAGTATATCAGAAATATTAGCATTTACAAAGTTTAATGAAAAGCCATTTACTTCTGTTTTTCTGAAATCGAGTAGCTGATTGGTTAATTTAAGTAATCTATCTGTGTTCCGGTTCATTACACGCAAGTTTTTTTCAATAAAAGGAACTGTTGCAGCTTGCTTAATAACTTTTTCCATCGGCCCTTTTATCAACGTGAGTGGCGTTCTTATTTCGTGTGCAATGTTGGTGAAAAATTCAATCTTGGCTTGATAGATTTCCCTTTCCTTTTTGTTCTCAAAAAGTTCCATTCTGCGTCTGGTTCTGCTTTCCATTTTTTGATGGTAGCCACGTATAAGGTAATAAGCTAATGTAGTTAAAACGATAGCATATATTAAATAAGCCAAATTACTTTCATAAAAGGGCGGGAGTATGGCTATAAATAAGCGGGGATTATTTTCGCTCCAGTTAGCTGCACCATTTATTAAGGCCTTAACTTCAAAAACATAATTACCTGCCGATAATTTTGTAAAATAAACCTTTCGGTTGGTTTTAAGGTGAATCCATTTATTGCTTAAGCCTTTCATTCGATATGCATATTGGGTCATATCTGGAGAGGTATAGCTTAATGCGGCAAAATCAATACTAAAAGATGATTGAGAATCGTTCAAACTAATGTTATCGGTATAAAGAATAGATTTTTTAAGTACTGAATCCTGGTCAGAGATTTTACTTTCTTCATTATCAATTTGAAATCCAGTTAATTTAACTAATGGATTTATTGCATAGTTTTTTAATTCTTCGGGTTTAAAACTAATTAATCCTCTTACGCTGCCAAAATAGATACGCCCATCTACATCTCTAAAACCAGAATTATAATTAAACTGATCTGTAAGCAAACCGTTAGAGCGGGAATATATTTTTACTGTCTTTTGAGCTGGGTTATAATGAATTAAACCTCTGGTGCTGCCAATCCATAGCTTATTATCCTTATCCTCAATAATTCTAAAAAGAAAATTGCTTGGTAAACCATCCTTCGAAGTAATGTGTTCAAAATTATCTTCCTTAGGATTATAGAGATTTAAGCCACCACCATCTGTACTAATCCAAATGTTGCCCTTACTATCTTGCAAAATGCCGTTTATGGTATTATGGGTTAAGCTTTTGCTAATTTTTGGGTTGTTTTTGTACTGCTTTACATCCTTACTATCTAACCTAAACCGGATTACGCCATCGTTAAAAGTTCCGGCCCAAATATTTCCATTAGCATCTTCCGTTATTAACTCATAAAATACTACCGGGATATTTGGCACAAGCTCAAAATCGTCGTTTTTTCTATCGTAGATATATAATCCTGAAATAGTGGCTATTAAAATATCGCCTTTGCTGGTTTTGTAAAAACTAACGATAAAATTTGTACGTAACTTATTCCCTTTACCAGCAGAATAATGCTTTATAACCTTTTTGGTTTTAATATCAAGAATATCAAGACCGTGTTCAAAAGTACCGATCCAAAGTTTATTTCCATCTACCAGCAAACCATGAATATTATAATAAGAAATACTTGATGATTTCCCGTTAGGAAGAAGATTTGTGAAAAGTCCTGTTTTGGGGTTAAGCATATTTAAACCGGCATCTTCAGTGCCAATCCATAAATTTCCATCTCCATCCTTGCAAATTTCTCTTACATCGCTACCACTTATGGCATTATTATCTCTTTGAGGAAAATATTTAGTAAAGATTGAATATTGACTTGAGTAATAGTTTACGCCACCAAAATACGTTCCTGCCCAAATTCCATTTTCACGATCTTTAAAAACAGTATAAATGGCATTGTCTGTTAAAGAATAGGGGTTGCTATATTGTTTTTTAAGGCGTGTAACTTGTTTGCTCGAGTAAATATAAACACCAGATTCTGTTGCAACCCAAAACTCATCGTTGGCGGCCTGTATTATGTCGCGAACATAAATTGAAGTTTTGTCATCGTTAAAGGTTAAAACATCTTTAGTTAATCCGGTTTTTCTATCAAATAATTTTATACCTTGATTTGCCGTTCCTACAAGTATTTTCTGGTTGCCAACATCCAGCGTTCTGGTTGCCCAACTACTTTCTTGCGGGTTGGTTTTACTCATCACAAAGTGAGATTTAAAAACCTTTTTTTTAGGGTTATATTCTTCGATAGTACCTTGCATTGTACTTATCCAAATACTTCCATCATTCATTATCGAAACAGCGTTTGCATCAAATGCAGCATTTTTACCAAAAGCGTATAGTTTTTTCTGTTTACTGTTGTATAAATAAATTTTAAAAAGGGAAATAATCCAAAGGTTACCTTCTTTATCAGAATTTAAATCATTAATTCGAAGATTTTCAGTTCCCTTAATTATTCTAAATTGTTCTTTCTGAGGGATATATTGATAAACGCCTTTGTTCGTTCCAACCCATAAATTATGCTCAGCATCTTTATGTAAATCATATACCAAATCGTTTCCTAAACTGCCTGGTTGTTCTATATCGTAACGGTAAGTTTTAAATTGATAACCATCAAATCGGTTTAATCCATCTTTTGTGCCGAACCACATAAAACCATTTTCGTCTTGTGCGCTACAGAAAACGGTATTGTTCGATAGCCCATTTTCAACTTGGTAGTGTCGAAAATAGTAAGGCTGGGCAGAACAAAATTCTGCCAAAATAAGGATAGAGAATAAGAGGACTAATTTTTTCAAGGCATTTATATTCGGCTATCAAATATATCAAACTCCTTATCTCATTTTGAATTAAATCAATTTTGAAATAATATGTAGAATTGATGATACAGTTTTTATAAAAATTGGTTTAAAACATTATAAAACGTTTTAGTTGTTAATTGAATGTAGGTATTTTTTTCTCGATAAATAGAAACAAATTGAAGAAATATTGATACAAATTGATTGAATACTCCATCCCAAAATCGTTCATATTTGATACATAATAATTCAGGTAGCGAAAAATTACTTGATTAATAACTAACCAAATAATCTAAATTTTATGAAAAAAACTTTATCCTCTTCCGGAGGGGAAGCTATGAATTCTTCGTGGCATTCGCCTCAGAAAAACGGTTTTAAGAAGTATAATTTTTCCCTCATAGGAAGCTGCCTCTTATTCTTTATTTGTTCAATTAATTTTCAAGCCTTAGCTCAAACTGTTATTACTGGAACCGTAGCCGATGAAAAAGGTGAAAAAATTGCAGGAGCAAGTGTTAAGGTTAAAAATGCCACTACAGTTACCAGTACAAATGATGCTGGTGATTTTAAAATTACCGTTCAAGATAAAAATGCAATATTGGTAATTGCGTTTGTGGGTTATAACTCGCTCGAATATCCTTTAAATGGCTCTAGTAATGTGCGCATAAGGTTAGTTCCATCAACAAGCGATTTAAATGATGTGATTGTGGTGGGTTACGGTACTCAAAAAAGAGAATCAATTACCGGAGCTGTTGCAACCATAACCAGTAAAGATTTTGAACGTGTACATGGTGGTTCTACAGTTAGTACAGGCTTAGCGGGCAAATTGCCTGGAGTATCGTTCAGAATGCCTGATGGCAGACCGGGTGCGAGTGCAAATATCCAGATTCGAAACATGGGCGATCCGCTTTATGTTATCGACGGAATTCAGCAAGATGCCGGACAGTTCAATAATATTTCGCCAAATGATATCGAAAGTATAACCGTGTTAAAAGATGCTTCTGCAGCTATTTATGGTAGTCGTTCGGCAAATGGTGTAATTATCGTAACAACAAAACGTGGTGCAAATAGTACACGAAATACCTTTACTGTTGATGCGTATACTGGTTGGCAAAATTGGGTTCGTTTCCCGGAAACTACCGATGCATATACCTACATGTTGGGTAAAGCAACTGCAGAATTAAACGGTACAGGAACCACCGCAATTACACAAGCAGAGCTTGATAAATGGAAAGCGGGTACAGAATATGGTTATCAAAGCCAAAATTGGAAAGACATTATCATTGCTCCAAATGCACCTCAATATTCTGTAAATCTTAACGCATCTGGCGGAACAGATAAATTAACCTATTACATTTCTGCAACCCGTTTAGATCAAAAAGGTGTTTATGGTACAGCAAGAGAATTTGAGTTTAACAGAACTAACATTCAAAGTAATGTTTCGGCAAAAATTACCGATCGTTTTAAAGTAAGTATGCTTATGAACGGCAGGATTGAAACTCGAGACCAACCTGGTGTGCCTGGAGGTGATGATTATTTTGCAGCCAGATTTGCCTTACTGCGTAACCGCCCTACTGAGCAAGCCTATGCAAACGGAAATCCACTTTATCCAAATGATATCGGGCACAACACCGAGCAATTTGCGGTACAAAGCAAGGCTTTAACAGGTTACTGGCGCTCAGATTGGCGTGTATTACAAACTAATTTGACTGCCGATTACGATACACCTATAAAAGGTTTAAGCTTAAAGGGTTTATATTCTTACTACATTGCAGATAATGTTATTAACGGGCATGAATACACTTACGATGTTTACACCTACCGCCCGGAAACTGGTATTTATGAAAAGAAAGTTGGTAGCTCAAATCCTTATCGCGAGCGTAGAAATGAAAAAGTCATTACCAATACCTATCAGCTTCACGCCAATTACAACCGTACTTTCGGTAAGCATACGGTTGGTGCGTTGTTATTAGCAGAGCGATTAGACAGATTCCGTACTTACACTTTCCAACATGCTGTACCAAAAACAAATGTTTTACCAGTTTTGCAATTTGCTGATTTAGATGGACAGGACTATACAGATCAACAGCAGGAAGAAGCTCGTATTGGTTATGTAACTCGTATAAACTACAACTTCGATAATAAATATTACTTCGAATTTTCTGGAAGAAGGGATGCATCATGGAAATTTTCCCCTGATCGCCGTGTAGGTTATTTCCCTTCTGCATCCGTTGGATGGAGAATTAGTCAGGAAGGTTTTATGAAGAAATTATTAGGCGAAAACAGCATTTTAACCGATTTCAAATTTAGAGGTTCTTATGGTGTGCTTGGAGATGATAACATTAACATCGATCCTTTTGCGTACTTACCTGGCTATACGTATAACGTTGGTACGGTTATTTTAAATGGACAAACCATCGTTACATCAAGAGATAAAGGACCAATTATAAACAATTTAAGTTGGTTTAAAAGTAAAATTGCAGATGTTGGTGCCGATTTCTCTTTGTTTGGCGGAAAATTAAGTGGTTCAGCCGATTACTTCTATCGTAAACGTACCGGCTTAAGAGGTACTAAGAATGATATTTTAGTTCCTGCAGAATTGGGCTATAATTTAAGTGATGAAAACATTAATAGCGATGCCCAATATGGCGGAGAATTTATGCTTAGTTACAGAAACAAAATTGGCGAACTTAATTATAACGTTAGTGGTAATGCTGCACTTTCAAGAAGTAAATTTTTAGATTCTTACAAACCTCGTTTCAATAATTCAATTGATCAGTATCGCAATTCAAGAGAGAACAGGTATAATAATATTTTCTGGGGATATGAAGTTACAGGTCAGTTTCAAAGTGTAGAAGAAATTAACAATTACAAAGTAAATATAGATGGGCGTGGTAACCGTACGTTGCTTCCGGGAGATTTAATTTATAAAGATCAGAATGGTGATGGTGTTATAGATGGTTTGGATGAACGTCCGATTGGCTATACCACAACTGGTCAACCTAATTTGATGTTTGGTTTTTCTGTTGGTTTATCTTACAAAGGATTTGATTTCGTAGCCGATTTCTCTGGCGGTTCTATGTATTCGTGGAACCAGAATTGGGAGCAAAGATGGCCTTTCCAAAATGGTGGTGCATTACTGCAAAACTTTGCAGATGATAGCTGGCACAGGGCAAATCCTTACGATTTAAACAGCCAATGGCTTCCTGGAAAATATCCTGCAATGAGATATAACGATAATTCATTGAGTAACTATAATAAGAACTCAACCTTTTGGTTACATAATGTTACTTATTTAAGAGCTCGTACAATTGAATTGGGCTATACCATTCCGAAAAAATGGTCGGAGAAAATCAAAATTCAAAATGCCAGAGTTTATGTAAATGGATACAATCTGTTCTCTTTAGATAATTTAAAAAGCTACGGTGTAGATCCTGAGATTGCTGATGATAATGGTTTACAATATCCGCAGAACAAGTTTGTTAATGTAGGCTTTAAATTATCGCTATAAAATCAAATACAATGAAAAAATTTATATATACATTATTTGCAATTGCGTTATTATCCTTTTCGCAATCGTGTAAAAAAGATTCAGAATTTTTAAATAAGCAGCCTACAAATACCTTAAGTGTAGATGCAACATGGAAAGATGCCAATCTCGTACTTTCGGTAATGGGCGATTTGTATGATCGTTTTCCAGATTTTCAAAGGGTAGAATCGTGGTGGCTTTATGCTGATTTTGATGAAGGATTTGGTTCAGCAGGTGGCGATTATTTTCGTCATCAAAACATAGAATATAATTACGATTCGTGGAATTATTGGGATTACGGTTACATCCGTGATATAAACTTGTTTATTAAACGAGGATTGGAACCAAATGCTTTATCAACAGCTGATAGAGATAGATTTATCGCTGAAGCAAGATTTATCCGTGCCGGAGTTTATTTCGAAATGGTTAAAAGAATGGGCGGTGTACCAATAATCACCGAAGTTTTAGAATACGATTACAGTGGCGACCCAACTTATTTACAACGTCCTCGTGCTAAAGAATCAGAAGTTTACGATTTTGTAATCTCTGAGTTGGAAGCAATTAAAGGTATTTTGCCAAATGCAGCAAATGTTCAGAGCCGTGCAAGTAAAGCGGCAGCGTTAGCAATGGAATCCAGAGCAGCACTATACGCTGCATCTATTGCGAAATATGGCGCATCAACACCATCCGTTTCGCTGGCAGGTGGCGAAGTTGGTATTCCGGCTACAATGGCACAAGCTTATTACAAAAAATCTTTAGATGCAGCTAAGGAAATTATCGCTGATGGTAAATATGCTTTGTATAATAAGAATCCGAATTTATCAGAAAACTTTGCGGCTTTATTTACAGATAAAGGCAACAATACCGAAATGATTTTTGTAAAGGACTTCAAACTTAAAACAAATAAAGTTCATGGTTACACGATCGATAATCAACCTCGTTCGTCTGCAGAAGAACAGCAAGGTGGGCGATTGAATCCATCACTGAATCTGGTGCAATCATTTGAGAAACTGGATAACACTTTTGCATCGCTACCAAATGTTGATGCAGCTGGTAATACGCTATACTACACAAATATTGGTGATATATTCGCTGGGAGAGATGCTCGATTAGCAGGAACAGTTATCTTACCAGGTTCTCAATTTAAAGGTAAAACTGTAGATATTTGGGCTGGTTATCAGCTTGCCAACGGATCTACAGTTACTGGCGATAATTTTGGACAAATTAAAACTAACGCTTTGCCAGGAAATGCGGGCGCTGTACAAGTTGTTGGCGGAGATGGACCAATTGATGGACTTGAATTTAGTGCGCAATCTGGTTTTTACGTTCGTAAATTCTTGGATCCGGCTGCGGGTTCTGGTCAGATTGGTACAAGAAGTGAGGTTTGGTGGGTACGTTATCGCTATGCGGAAGTATTGCTAAATGCGGCAGAGGCTAGTTTTGAAATGGGCGACGCAGCTGGAGCAGCCTTATATTTAAAACCGGTTAGAGACCGTGCTGGTTTAACTTCAGCACTTTCAGGAACTGAAATTACTTTCGACCGTATTGTACACGAGCGCAAGGTTGAATTAGCTTTCGAAGGGCATGAACTTTGGGATTTGAAAAGATGGAGGTTAGCTGATAAAGTTTGGAATGGTAATGCCATGAGCACCGCCGATTTTACAAACGCCAGCAATATTGGTTCTTCAACTAAACAAAGCACCCAGGTTTTTGGCTTATGGCCGTATAAATATTACAACCCAGGCAATGCTAACCACAATAAATATGTTTTTAAGGTAGTAAAGCCAAGCCGTGTAACAGCAGCTCACCGTTTCCGTTTTGGAAATTATTATTCATTAATAAATCAGGATATTATCAACAGAAATCCAAAGATTGTTAGAAATCCAAATCAATAATATGTTACCAAGATATATAAATATGAAAAGCAGATATTTTTTAGCCATAGCACTAGTGATTGCAATGTTTGTTAGTTCTTGTAAAAAAGATAACTACGATGCGCCCGAGGTGGATTTTAATGGCAGGCTAGTTTACAAAGGCGAAGCCATTAATGTACAATACGGAAACGTAAATTTTGAATTGTGGCAACCAGGTTTTGGTAATAATGGGGCAATTAATGTGAACATTAATCAAGAAGGTGGTTTTTCCTCAAAGTTGTTTGATGGCAATTACAAATTAGTTTTTTCTGCTAACCAAGGTCCTTTTTTATGGCCTAAAAATGCAGCAGGAAAACAAGATACCCTTCAGCTTAATCTGAGTGGAAGTAAAACCATGGATATTGAGGTTGTGCCATATTACATGATTAGAAATGGTGTTTTAGCTGCGGCTGCGGGTAAAATAAACGCTAATTGCAGGTTAGAAAAAATCATAACCGATGCCAATGCCAGAAATGTTGAAAGTATTAGCCTTTATGTAAATAAAACACAGTTTGTAGATGGCTCAAACAGTCTTGCAACGCAAACCTTAACTGGTGCTGCAATAGCCGATTTAAATAATTTAAGTATGAGTGTTAATATTCCAACAATAGTACCTACGCAAAACTATGTTTTTGCACGTATCGGCGTAAAAATTGCCGGAGTAGAAGATTTAATATTTACACCCGTTTCCAAATTAACATTTTAGTTTTCTCGTTTTTGATCACCCGATGTTGTGGATATATTGCAAAATTAGCGGTTGCAATAACTTCAAGTTCGGGTGGTCATCTTTAAGTTTTGAATATCTTAATAAAAAAAGATAAATGTTAATTCTATTGTGCCTTATTTTTGATATAGGAAGCATTTTTTTAGGTGATAAAAGATTTCCATTTCATCAATTAAAATAATAAATATTCAAATAACGCATTTATAAGGCATTTTTATATTGATACGTTATGTTGAAATTTTGAAACAATGCAAGTCGCTAATTCGTACAAAAAACCTTTGTTTTGAAAGGTGATGTCTTATTCATCATGTAATATCTGGTGCCATCTGTGTATCAATCCAAACCAAATAATTATGAGCCAATTTTAATCGCAATGCGATAAAAGAAAATATAAACCAGAACTATATAAATAAGTTCGAAAAGAAATTCTAAATATATCATTCAATCTATTTTTATAAATAATACACAAAATGAAAATGAAAACTTATGTATTAGCCGCCCTAATCTTTATGTCGGGTGTAGGCATTGTTTTGGCACAAAAAAATAAAAAAGAACCAGGTAAAGTCTGGTCTGTAGAAAAAGCAAACGAATGGTATAAAAATCATAAATGGTTAACTGGCGCAAATTATATTCCTGCTAATGCCATTAATCAGTTAGAAATGTGGCAGGCTGATACATTTAGTCCAGAAATTATTGATAAGGAATTAGGCTGGGCCGAAGGTTTAGGCTTCAATACTTTAAGAGTATTTTTATATAGCAAAGCTTATAAGCAAGATCCTGAAGGTTTCTTGAAGCGGGTTGACCAATTTTTAGCGATAACCGAGAAACATAAAATTACACCAATGTTTGTGTTTTTTGATGATTGCTGGAATAAGACATCAGAAATTGGAAAACAACCAGCACCAAAAACCGGTATCCATAATTCTGGTTGGTTGCAAGACCCAGGAGATCCGGCATCTAAAGAAGAAGCAAACTTTGCCGAACTCGAAGTTTATGTAAAAGCGGTGTTAACTAAATTTGCTAATGATAAACGTATATTACTTTGGGATTTATACAACGAGCCAGGAAATAGCGGGAAGTTAGAAACCACAATTCCATTACTTAACAAAACCATTGAATGGGCGAGGGCAGTAAACCCAAGTCAGCCAATTACTATTGGTTTGTGGAACTGGGGTTATGAAAAACTGAATAAAATTCAAATAGCAAATTCAGATATTGTAACTTACCACAATTATGAGGCTCCAGATTGGCACCAACGTACAATTGATTTGTTAAAATCGATTGGCAGACCGCTTATTTGTACCGAATACATGGCTAGAAGTCGTAACAGTAGATTTGCAAATATCCTTCCAATGTTAAAAAAAGAAAACGTTGGCGCAATTAACTGGGGTTTTGTTGATGGAAAAACGAATACGAAATTTGCTTGGGATACACCTTTGGCAGATGGAAGCGAACCTATAGAATGGTTTCACGAAATCTACAATCCGGATGGTACACCTTACCGCAAAGATGAAACAGATTTAATCAAGAAATTGAACGGAAAATAATCCGTTCAGATAACCTTTAAATAAAATTATCTACCTATGAAATCAAATATTTTAGTCGGATTATCATTAGTTATTTTGGCTTGGGGCTGCAGTTCGGGCACAAGTGAAAAATCATCTTTAGATTCTACAGACAAAAGCACCCAACTTTCTTTAGTGGCAGATTCCTTTAAAAGTACCTTAGATGGAAAGCAAACTTCACTTTATCTGCTTAAAAATAAAAATGGTATGGAAGCTACCTTCACAAATTACGGTGGTCGTTTGGTTAGTTTAAACGTGCCAGATTCTGCAGGTAAAATGGTTGATGTTGTTGTTGGCTTTAAAAGCCTAAACGATTATAAAAATTCTACAGAGCCATATTTTGGAGCAACAATTGGACGCTTTGGTAATCGCATTGCGAAAGGAAAATTTGTATTGGATGGCAAAACCTACACACTTTTTACAAATAATGGAATTAACACACTACATGGTGGTAAAAAAGGGTTTCAATATGTTGTTTGGGATGCAAGTCAGCCAAATTCACAAACGCTGCTTTTAAGTTATAAAGCCAAAGATATGGAAGAGGGTTTTCCTGGTAATATGGATATTAAGGTAACTTATACTTTAACTGATGATAATGAGTTAAAGATGGATTACGTAGCAACAACCGATAAAAAAACCATTGTTAACTTAACCAACCATGCCTTTTTTAATCTAAATGGAGAAGGCAGCGGAACAATTTTAAAGCACAATGTAGAAATTTTTGCAAACGAATATACTCCGGTAGATTCTACACTAATCCCTTTGGGCAAAATTGCTACGGTTAGCGGAACGCCTTTCGATTTCAGAAAACCTACTACAATTGGCGAACGGATAGATGCTAAAGATGAACAACTAACTTTTGGAAAAGGTTATGATCATAATTATGTTTTAAATAAAACCAAAGCTTTGGGGATGTACCATGCGGCAACTGTTAAGGGCGATTTATCTGGTATCGTAATGGATATTTACACACAAGAGCCAGGTTTACAGTTTTACAGCGGCAATTTTATGCAGGGTAAAAACACTTTTAAAACCGGAATTAAAGATGATTTTAGGACTGCTTTTGCTATGGAAACGCAACATTTTCCTGATGCGCCGAACCAACCTAATTTTCCGTCGACAGTTTTAGAACCTGGCAAAACTTACAAAACCAGTTCTATATATAAATTTTCAAAATAGCGAGATATAACCAAATCGCAAATTATTGATTAAATCATGCCAAATAAATGAATAATTCACTCTTATCAACAAACGATTACATAATTTTTCTTGTCTATTTTGTAATTGTATCCGCATACGGTATTTACATTTATAAAAAGAAAAAATCTGCCGAAGGCGGTTCTAAAGATTATTTTCTTGCCGAAGGTTCGCTAACCTGGTGGGCTATTGGTGCATCTTTAATTGCTTCAAATATTTCTGCCGAGCAAATGATTGGTATGAGCGGCTCAGGCTTTAAGTTAGGTCTAGCAATTTCAGCCTATGAGTGGATGGCTGCTGCAACCTTGATTATTGTTGCGGTGTTCTTTATGCCTGTATATCTTAAAAATAAGATATTTACCATGCCTCAGTTTTTAAGTCAACGGTACAATGATAAAGTTGCCATGATAATGGCTGTTTTTTGGCTTATGCTTTACATCGTTGTTAATTTAATGTCGATATTATATCTGGGTGCATTAGCAATAAGCGGGATTTCAGGTTTCAGTATTACTTTTTGTATCCTTGCTCTAGCCGTTTTTGCAGTAGTTATTACGCTGGGCGGAATGAAAGTAATAGGTTATACTGATGTAATTCAAGTGTTTTTCTTAGTGCTGGGTGGCCTTGTCGCAACATATATCGCCTTGAATTTAATTTCCGGCGGACAAGGAATTACCAAAGGATTCACAATGCTTCAAGCGGGAGCTTCAGAACATTTTCATTTAATATTTAAGAAAGACAATCCAAATTATATTGATTTGCCTGGTTTAAGTGTGCTTATTGGTGGTATGTGGATAGCCAATTTAAGTTATTGGGGATGTAATCAATACATTACTCAAAGAGCATTAGGCGCATCATTACCTACCGCAAGAGCAGGTTTGTTGTTTGCTGCCTTATTAAAAATGTTAATGCCGGTAATTGTTGTTGTACCAGGAATTGCTGTTTATTATATCATAAAAAATAATGTTGGTGGTATAAGTCCGGATCATTTGCTTACTTCTTCTGGTGTTCAAGATCCAAACAAGGCTTATCCGGCATTGCTTACGCTTTTGCCGTCAGGCTTAAAAGGACTGTCTTTTGCAGCTTTAACTGCTGCTATCGTTGCATCTTTAGCTGGAAAAGCAAATAGTATTGCAACCATTTTTACATTAGATATTTATAAAAAAGCGTTTAACCAAAATGCAAGCGAAAAGAGATTAGTTAACGTAGGTAAAATTACCGTTGTAGTTTCCGTATCATTAGCAGTTGCCTTATCCTTTGTTGTTGGAGAGGCTTTAATGGGCGAGGGTAAACAAGGCTTTCAATACATTCAGGAATATACAGGCTTTGTTTCGCCTGGTATTTTTGCCATGTTTATTTTTGGTTTCTTTTGGAAAAAAACAACCTCAAACGCTGCTTTATTTGCAACAATAGGTGGATTTATTACATCTGTAATTTTAAAGTTTTTGCCTCGTTGGATAGATTTATCTGGCTTATACAATTTTGGTTGGGCAGTAAAAAACGGCAATGGTATTTATGAAATTCCATTCATGGATAGAATGCTCATCGTTTTCGCAGTTTGTGCTTTGGGTATGTACATCATCAGTATTTACGAAAACAAAAAAGGGGTTGTACCCAAGGGATTAGAAATTGACCCTAAAATGTTTAAAACCAATTGGAGTTTTGCAATTGGTTCTATTTTAACTATTGCACTAATAACATTGCTTTATACAATTTACTGGTAATACGCTCTATTTTAAAAGGCTTTATCAAAATTTAATTTGATCTTTTGTTAAGCAAGTTAAATTTCTTTTTTCTTTTATAAACCTCACCCTACGAAGGTTTAGGTTAAGAGCAACGCCTGTTCTTTACCTCTCCTGAACGAGAGGGACTTTGCAGACAGATGCAAAAACTAAAAAAGCTAACAGGGTGAGGCTAAAAAAACAAAATTTAATGCTATTGTTATACCGATGATTTTAATTTGATGCAGCCTCTTTTTATTTTAATATAGGGTGCCTTTAAGCAACAGGTTTGTCGTTTTTAACAACTTTAAAAAAGACAATGGGTTAATTAATAATGTACCGCAATCTACATGAAAAGCTTCTACAGCAAATTTTTCATGCGCAGTTATAAAAATCAAAAACTGAACTTTATCTCTTAGTAAATAGTGGTTTCATTTGTATGGATTTGAAAACTGATAAATCATACCATTATTTCTAATTCGCCGAATTTTTGGGCTGTTTTTTAAAATAAAGCCAGAATGCTATGCCCCATATTACAAAAATTGTGGCAATTCCAAGTTCTGGGTCGGCTATATTTAAAGAAAGAAACATAAAGCCCAAAGATATCAGCGATGCTATAAAGAAAATACTTATATTTTTCATAACTTTCTGATTAATTGGTGGTTGATTGTTAAATATAGAGATTTTTTTTGGCAAATCCTAATCAAATAATCTTGTTTTTGCAGAATTTACATTTTTAAGAACTAATGTAATTGATAGGTACTGTTATATTGAGTAAATAAGTGTTTTTACATCTGTTTATGACGTTTATTATGATTGGAATTTATTTTTATCAGTTATTTAATTAATAATAATGAACACACTGAATATGAAGAATTGATAATCGAGAGCCTTTATTCACTATCTGAATGATTAAGCTTGATAATTGTTAAAATTTTGATATTGAATTACTTGCGTGATTGATGTTCTTAGGTTGTTTATCGATAATAAAACTGAAACATGTTAAAGCTTTTGAAAATCTTTAAAGAAGCTGCATTTTAGAATTTGCATCCTTCGCAAATATTAAATACTTTTCTACCGTTATAACGAGTCTATTGCAAAAAAGGTAGATATTTGTTATATTAACTAATCATTCCTATAATCCCTGATATAACATAATGCCGGATACTTTTTATTCAGCTATTTTTGACTCAATTACTGAGCCTTCACTAATTTTGAATTTTTCAAAAAACAGTGTCGACGTTATTGATGCATCCGCGAGTTTCATGAATTTCTTTAATTTAAAAAAAGATGAAATTATTGGTAAGCCTTACGATGCAGTACTTTCTCTTTGCAATTTAAAACATAATCAATTAATTAGACTTAATGATAAAATTGTTGAAGCGGTGAATTCTGATTCGGCGGTAAGTTGTGACCTCTATTACGAAGAAGACAAAAAACAATTTAACATCGAGTTTTGCAAACCATCGTATGTAAATAATCAACACATAATTCTTAATAAATTTTGGCTTAGCGCTGTCGAAAACGCAGCATTACCTAAAAGTATTGATGAGCAAACGTTTAAGCTTTTAGTTCAGGAAGGAATGGATATGATTGCCGTTTTAGATATAGAGGGCAAATATCAATACGTTAGCCCAACTTCTTTTAATATTTTAGGTTTAGCCCCGGATTATTTTATCGGTAAAAATGCTTTTGAGTTTATAAATCCTGATGATGCAGAAAGTGTTGGTTCTATATTATCGAGTATAAAACCTGGTGATAAAAGAACTTTACCACCATTTCGTTTTGTTGATAGTACTGGAAATTACAGATGGATTGAAACTGTACTTACCGATTTAACAAATGAGCCAAGTGTTTTAGGTATTGTTGCCAACTCCAGAGATATAACAGAGCGTATAAATTTTCAAAATGAAATATTATTAGCAAACGAAAGATACAAATATGTAACTAAAGCGACTGCTGAGGCAATATGGGATTGGGATGTTGCTACAAACTCACTTTATTGGGGGGAAGGCTTTTCTACCATTTTTGGGTATAGTGAAGCCGAACTGAAAAGCGATATGGACATCTGGTCTGTAAAAATTCATCCTGAAGATTTAGAAAGAGTGGTTAAAGGATTAGATGAGGTTATTGAAAAAGGAAATCACCATTGGAGAGATGAATATAGAATGGAGCGAAGCGATGGTTCTTACGCCACTGTTATTGATAATGGCTTTGTAATTTTTAATACCGAAGGTAATGCAATACGGGTTGTGGGTGCTATACAAGATATTTCTAAACGCAAGGCAGAAGAACAGCAACTAAAATTATTAGAATCGGTTGTTTTAAATACAACAGATTCTGTTGTAATTACTCGGTATAATCCTGATGATAAGCCGATTAGCAGGATTGTTTATGTGAACGATGCCTTTACCGAAATGACAGGTTACAGCCTTGATGAAATAAGAGCAGGCTCTCCTCGTATTTTAGAAGGTCCGCGTACAGATCAGGAAGAGGTTTCGAGGGTAATTTCTGAATTAGTAGAGGGCAAACCTGTAGAAGCAACCTTAATAAATTACAAAAAAAATGGGGATGAATTCTGGACAAATTTCTCAATAACACCCATTGCCGATGAAAATGGTAAGTTTAATCGATGGATCTCAATCCAAAGAGACGTAACAGATACAAAAATAGAAGCAATCAGAGATAAGCTGTTATCAGAAATTGGTTTACTGTTTAACCAGCATTCCGATTTAAAGACAATAATGTACAAGGTATTATCAACAATTAGTAAATGCGGTAATTTTTGTATAGCTGAGGTTTGGTTGCCAGATATTGAGCATAAAGAACTTGCATTGTTCTCTTACATCGTTGCTGATGAACAAATTGCAGAGTTTTATGATAGTACAAAAAGCCATAGAAAAGCCGCAAGGGGAGAAGGGCTTGCAGGTAAGGTTTGGGATAAAGATAAAATGGTTTCTTGGAGACTGGAAGAAGAATCTAATAACATCATTCGTTTAACTGCTGCAAAAAAAGCTGGGTTAAAAACTGCTTTTGGCTTACCAATGATTGATAATGGGGTTCTTGTGGGCGTATTAATTTTAGCGGGCAGAGAGCAGCACCGTTTAGAAGGTATGGCCGTTTTATCTAACGATTTTGCTGAGCAATTAGGAATTGAAGTTAGCAGAAAACAATTAGAACAAGAACTAACTGAGATTTTTACTTTTGCGCCCGATATTTTAGCTATCATTAATAAAAATGGTTTTTTCACAAAAATAAATCCTGCGGCCGGCGAATTGCTTGGTTACACCGAAGCAGAACTTTTAAAATATCCATCCAGATCTTTTGTTCATCAGGATGATAGAAAGCAAACCGTTAAAATTATTAAAAATTTAAGTGCTGGTGGCGAGTCAAATAATTTTGAAAACAGATTCATCACTAAAAATGGCCAGGTTAAATGGTTATCATGGACGGCAAATTCAGTTTCTAATGAAGGTTCTATTTTTGCAGTAGCTAAAGATATTACCGAAAAGAAAATTTTAGAAGAACTACTTTTAAAAACTAATAGCCTTGCACGCGTAGGCAGTTGGGAAATAGATTTAGCAAATAAGTGGGTTTTTTGGTCGGATATAACTAGAGAAATTCACGAAGCGCCATCTTATTTTCAGCCAGATTTAATAAACAGTACCAACCATTTTAAAGAAGGAAAGAATAGAACCTTAATTGAAAGAAAATTTCAGGAGTGCATCAACTTTGGGCAACCATGGGATGAGGAAGTTGAAATAGAAACTTTTAAGGGTAACAATAAGTGGGTAAGAACCATTGGGCAGGCTGAAATGGTTAACGATAAATGTACACGAATTTTTGGAAGTGTGCAGGATATAGATGATAGAAAGAAGGCCGAACTGTTAAACAAAAAAATCCAATTAGAAGTTGCAGAATCTGAAAAGAGATATAGCGAATTGTTTCATTTTTCACCACTACCAATGTGGGTTTATGATTATGAAACGTTAATGTTTTTAGATGTTAATTTAGCTGCAGAGAATAACTATGGTTACAGTAGAGCTAAATTCTTATCAATGAACCTTCGCGACATTCGTCCAGATTCTGAGTTGCTTTATTTAGAAAATACGCTTCATTTAACCAAGTATAACAAAAGTTTATTCCATCAAGGCATTTTTAAGCATAAAACAAAAAGCGGAGATATTCTTGACGTTGATGTAAAAAGCAATTTAATGGAATATAAAGGCAGAAAGGCAAAATTAGTGGTTGCAACAAATATTACCAGCCAGCTAAAACATATAAGTTCAATCGAACAAAAAAATGCTCAATTAAAAGAAATTGCCTGGATTCAATCGCATACGGTAAGAGCTCCGTTAGCGAGGATTATGGCTTTAATTCAGCTTTTAGAGATAGGCAAAGAGCAGCCTAAGCTCTCGTTTAACGAAATTATCCAACACATTAAACAATCAGCTAACGAATTGGATATCATTATTAGAGAAATTAGTGAGAAATCTGATAAAGCGGAAAGTGAAAGTTATGAATAGAAAAATATTAGTGATTGATGATGATCCGCTTATTTTGATGATTCATGAAGCGGTTTTGGAAACACAAGAATTAACCTGTAGTTCGGAGTTTTTTGATGATGCCGGAGAGGCCATACTCTTTATGGAAAAAAGCGAAAATTTAAATACACAATTTCTGCTTTTATTGGATATAAATATGCCAATGATTAGTGGTTGGGATTTACTTGAGGAAATTCAAGATTCTTTCGTGCAAAAAAATGTCGCTGTTGTCATGGTAACCTCATCAGTAAATGAAGGCGATAGATTGAAAGCAGGTAAGTACAGTAATGTTGTCGGTTTTATTAGTAAACCTTTAAAAGATGCCGATTTTGACCATTTGAAATCTATAGAAAAATTAACACCATTCTTTAAAGAACTAACTTAACCTTGAATTTTTATAGTTGATGTAAATTAATTTAATTTTCACCACAACATTGTTACCGTTATGGTTGATTTTCCTAAATGTGGAAAAAAATATTATTTATCATACAACTTTTAAGTGTTTTTGTTTGCGATTATCATTCTTACTCAGTTATTTAGAGTATGGAAAATAAAAATTGGATGGTTTTTAAACTTGCACCTCAAAAATTCAATGAAGTTTCTAAACTTGTTGATTTAAGCGTCAAAACTTTGACAGTTTTAACAGAAATCGAAGAAACGCCTGATGATGCCGGTGCAATTTTCTTGAAAAAGACTAATTTGGAAGTATTATTGGAAGAGTACGAAAAATCATTAGAAGCAAATACTTAATTAGCTTAGTTACTTTCACATAGCTTATACCATCTTAAAAAATAAAAATTAATTTTATTTAATTAATGAACAACCTAATAGATTTGTTTTTTTAATTATAAAACATATTTTTATGAAATAATTAATAAAAAAATAAAATCTAAAATGAAAAACGGTACAGTAAAATTTTTTAATGAGGAAAAAGGCTTTGGCTTTATCAAAGAAGAAAGTGGTTCAGAAATTTTCGTTCACGTAAGTGGGCTTATAGATAAAATTGGTGAGAATGATAAAGTAGAATACGAAGTGCAAGAAGGCAAAAAAGGCCTGAATGCAGTAAAGGTAAAACTAGTTTAAAAAAACTACCAAAGAAATTTAGCAGACTTTTTTAAAGTCTGCTTTTTTTTTGTCTTAATTTTTATGAATAATTAATTTGGATGAGTTTTTGTTTAATGAATTCTAAATTTATAAAATGAAATACTTAAAATTAATAATTCCAATTTTAGCAGTTTTATTTACTGCATGTAGCCAAAGCCAAAAAAACACGAGCTCAAAAGAAGTGGTTGATAGTACCAATACAGTTGTTACTGAAACTATCAAAACAGATTCTTTAACCGCAGTAATGACTATTAACAATATTGTAAAGCAAGGTTCGCCGGTTAAACTGAAATTTACCGTTACAAATAATTCCGATTCTACAAGATCATTTTGCAAATGGCATACACCATTTGAGCCATTTATTAGCAAATATTTAGATATTAAAGACGCAAATGGGGTAGATGTTGCATATAAAGGTGCTATGGCTAAAAGGATAATGCCGCCGCCTGCAGATAGTTACATTTCTGTGAAATCAAAAGATAGTGTTTCATCAGAAGTTGATTTACTTCAAGCCTACGATTTAAAACCTGGCAACAAATACACGCTAATTTATAATGGCAGCGGCATGAGCGGACTCTCAGTTCTTGGCAAAATATCTTTCGATTACGAAAAATAAGCGCAAAGCTTTAATATTTCTTGTTTCTCTCAAAAAGTAAGCTTTTCAATAAGGAAAATTAAATTTAAACTGTGGTATTTCTTGAAAATAAATATTTAGGTTAATTTTTTGTTATCTAAACCTTAAAAGAATGTTAAAATTATTCTTTGTTAATAAAAAATATTAAAACCTTGTATAATTAATTAGTCTATTTTATTATTTTTGGTTATTAAATGGAAAAGCGAAAATCTGAACTAACATCTTTCCTTCAAAAAGTAAAACAGCTAAGAGGCTTCGGCGATATGAATTCTTACAAAGTTGTTAGCGAGTTTAAACAAATTGCGGGAGATGATTATGAAGAAAAACTTAGAAACATCATAGAGGATTTTTCAAAACCACATACTTATCAAAACGGTAAATCCAGCTTGATAAAGAAAGTAGAGTCTGAATTAAAAAAATAGGTTAATTACTAAAAATCCAAAAGCACTTTATTCACGTATTTATTATTAACTTACCTTAAATAAATACGATATGAATAATTTTACAACTGCAGCCATTTTAGGCGGGCCCGAAATCATCATTTTATTAGTGGTTGTATTACTACTATTTGGTGGGAAAAAAATCCCCGAACTTATGAAAGGTTTCGGAAAGGGTATGAAAGAATTTAAAGATGGGCAGGAGGGAAAAGAGGAACCAGCTGTAGAAACTGTCAAAAAATAATAATATCTTAAATTTAGAAAACCAGCAAGTTATTACAAACTTGCTGGTTTTTTGTTTACATTATTTTCGCCACTTTTCTTTTGTACGACCAATAAAATACAATCGGATATACAAAAAGATTAAACAGTGTGTTTGTAATTAAGCCTCCAATTACAACAATAGCCAAAGGTTTCGATGCTTCAGAACCTATTCCTGTAGATAGTGCTGCTGGCATAAGTCCAATCGCAGCCATTAGCGCAGTCATTAATACTGGTCTGAATCTGCTCGCAATTCCATCGCGTATAGCATCAGTAAAAGTCCAATTCATGTTATGCTTTAATTCAACAATATTTGTTTTGAATTTGGTAATTAAAATTACCCCGTTTTGAACACAAATACCAAATAATGCTATAAACCCAATTCCTGCCGAAATATTGAAGTTTACACCAGTAGCCAAGAGTGCTATTATGCCTCCAATCATTGCAAATGGTACATTATTTAAAACTAAAAGTGAGTCTTTAATATTTCCAAATAGTACAAAGAGAATAAAAAAGATTAATAACAAACTTACCGGAACAGCTTGTGAAAGTCTGGCAATTGCTCTTTGCTGATTTTCAAAATCTCCAGCCCATTCTAATTTATAATCTTTTGGAAGTTTGATTTCTTTACCAACTTTTTTCTGCGCTTCAGCAATTACACTGCCCATATCCCGGCCTCTGATAGAAAATTTAATTGCCCCGTATCGCTTGTGTTTATCCCTGTAAATCATACTTGGGCCGGTTATTTTTCTAATGGTCGATATTTCGCCAAGCTGTACATTTGAACCACTTAAAGTTGGAATACGTAACCTGCTGATTGAAGTTTCATCATTCCTAAAATCCTCGGGGTAACGAATAATTAAATCAAATTTTCTTTCTCCTTCAAAAATTTCTGTTGCTGCTTTACCACCAATAGCCATTTCTATAACGGCGTTTGCATCAGCTGTGCTTACTCCGTAAAGTGCCATTTTTTTCTGGTCGAGATTTATCTGTAATTCCGGCTGACCAAGATTTCTTAAAATCCCTAAATCCTCTATGCCGTCAACAGTTTTCAAAATCTTTTCAATTTTTTCTTCTTGTTGTTCAATGTATTCAAAATTTTCGCCAAACATTTTCACCACAATAGAGCCTTTAACGCCTGAGACAGCTTCTTCAACATTATCAGATATTGGCTGAGAAAAATTTAAACTAATGCCCGGAAAACTTTTCAATTTTTCCTGCATTCTTTCGATGAGTTGTTCTTTAGTTTGCTTGCGTTTCCACTCTTTTCGCGGATAAATATCTACATGAAATTCCATGTTGTAAAAACCTGTAGCATCTGTGCCGTCATTTGGCCTACCTGTTTGCGACATAACCTGCTTCACTTCATCGAAGGTTATGAAAATCTTTCTCATATCATTAGAAAGCTTCTTCGTTTCGTTTAAGGAAATACTCAGCGGACCAGTAGCACGTACATATATTGAGCCTTCATCTAAACTTGGCAAAAATTCTGTTCCTAAAAATTTAAAACTAAATGCACCAAATACTAGTATAATCATAGAAACTAAAAAAACTAATCGCTTTTTTTTGAAACAGCTATCAAAAAATCTAAGCGTAGCTTTTGTCATCCATTCTAAAAAAATATTATGCTTTTCTTTTACATTTCTTTTAAGCAAAACACTAGATAATGCGGGGACCAAAGTAAAAGTTAAAATCAAGGCACCTAAAAGAGCAAAACTTAATGTCCAAGCTAATGGCGAAAACATTTTGCCTTCAACTTTTTCGAAAGTGAAAATTGGCATTAAGCCAGTTATAATGATGAGTTTGGCAAATAAAATTCCTTTTCCGTTTTCTAAACAAGCTTTTTTTATAGCGCCAAGTTTGCTCATTTTGTTAAAGCGTTCCATACCATACTTTTGCGCCCGAGCATCTAATGCCACAAAAATTCCTTCTACCATTACCACTGCACCATCTATAATAATTCCAAAATCTATCGCACCCATTGATAATAGGTTGGCAGGCATTCCTTTTAATTTTAAGCAGATAAATGCAAAAAGAAGCGCAAGCGGGATAATTATGGAAACAATTAGCGTTGTGCGCCAATCAGCCATGAAAAGAAATACAATTAGCGTTACGAAAAGAATGCCTTCGAGCATGTTGCTCATAACCGTACGCACCGAATAATTAACTAAATCCTCGCGATCGTAAAAGGCTTTAATTTTTACATCATCTGGTAAAATATTAGCATTTATATCGTTAATTTTTTCCTTTAATCTGGCAATAACATCGCTCGGATTTCCGCCTTTTCTCATTACCACAATTCCTTCAATAACGTCAGGGTCGTTATCTCGTCCAACCTGACCAAGTTTTGGTAAGGCTGATTCAGTAACATCGGCGATGGTTTTAACGTAAACAGGTGTGCCATTTACATTATCTACAACCACGTTTCTTATTTCATCAATGTTATTTAAAACGCCAATACCACGAACTACATAAGCTTGCCCGCTTTGAACAATTACATCGCCACCAACATTTATATTACTTTTAGAAACCGCTTCGAAAAGTTCGGTTGCGCTAACACTGTATTGAATGGCTTTTTGCGGATCTACTGTAATTTGATAGGTTTTAACCTCGCCACCAAAACTAACTACATCGGCAATGCCAGAAACGGATAAAAGCTCGCGTTGAATTACCCAATCTTGTAAGGTTTTTAATTCTTTAACAGATTTAACATCGCTTGTTAAAGTGTATCTGAAAATTTCTCCAGTTGGTCCGTAAGGCGGTTGTACTTCTGGTCTTATTCCGTTGGGTAAATCGGCTTCATCTAAATGATTGTTAACCTGAACGCGAGCCTCAGCGTAATCTACATCATCTTCAAAACTTACTTTTACGATTGATAAACCGAATAGCGAAGAAGAACGAATACTGGTTCGTTTTTCTGTTGGGTTCATGGCAATTTCCAATGGGCGACTTACGAATTTTTCAACCTCTTCTGCACTTCTTCCAGGCCATTGGGTTATAATGGTAATGTTGGTGTTTGTAACATCAGGGAAGGCATCAATTGTAGTGCTTTTAAAAGAAAGATAGCCTGCTAGGATTAGTACGAACGTTGCAAAAAATATAAAGTATTTATTTTTCAGCGCAAAGCTGATTATATTTTTAATGAATTTATTCATTATTCAGAAATCTAAAAGGATGAGAAATTATTGAGCTTTAAGTGTTTCGAATAGAAATACTTGTTTTGAAGCAATGATACGTTCTCCGGCATTTAAACCTTTGCTTACGTAAATCTTATCAGCCGTTTTACGTCCAATTTCAATCTCCTTAATAACTACTTTTTTATTTTTATCTAATACCAAAACATAGTTCTTATTATCGTCAAAAATTACAGCTCTAGAATTGATTACAGGTAAATCTATTCCGGAACTTGCTGTTACGCTTACGGTTCCTAACATGCCTGGTTTTAATAAAAAATCGGGATTTGCGATTATAACTCTGGCGTTTAAAACTTTGCTTTCTTCGTTAACCAAGTTGTAAATTTTATCAATTTTGCCATTAAATGTTTTTTCAGGATATGAGAGTGTAGATAGCTTTACCTCATCTCCAGATTTAAGTCTAGATATATCAGATTCATAAACATTAATCATTGCCCAAACATTTGATAAATCGGCAACTGTAAAAAGGCTTTTATCGTTATCAGCCCTCAATTGCATATTATTTGTAACCTGTTTCTCTATAACAAAACCACTAATTGGCGATTTGATTGAATAAAGGCCGGCGCTATTGCCGCCATTTAACTTAAGCACAGCACCTGCTCTTTTTACTTCAGCTTTTTTAATTTGAAAATCGTTTTTAGCTTCTTCTAATTCTTTTGCAGATGATAATCCACTTTGAAAAAGTGATTCTGCTTGTTGTAAAGAACGTTCGGCGTTTTTTAATTCGGCATTAGCCGATATGTATTCTTTATCAAAGCCTGCCATTTCTGCACTCTTAACCGTAGCCAAAGTTTGCCCACTTTTTACTTGGTCGCCTAAACGTATGTTTACCTGGTTAACCGTACCGCTTACCATTGGAAAAAGTTCTGATTTGCGCTCTTCGTTTGCCGTAATTTTAGCAGAGAACATAATATTGGTTTTGCTGTTTGCTTGTTGAACGGTATCGATTAACAAACGGTTTAGCAAAGAATCGGTAATTGTAAATTTTTCTTTAACAGGTTCAGTCTTGTTTTCGTTGCAAGAAAAACTCAGGCCAATTGCCGAAATTAAACTGCAGTAAAAAATGGATTTATTAATGATTTGCATGATTTTTATTTAAAAATACTTGAACCTGTTATGTAATTTATTTCAGCTCTCGAACTCATTTGCTCGAACATCAGTTTATTTAATTGTAAGCTGTTTTGTTTGTAAGAATCATACAAATCAAGAAACTCTATTAAACTGATGTTTCGCTCCTTAAAATTCTTTATCAGCGCCGTTATCAGTTTATTAAAATTAGTACTGAAATCAATATCTATTTCATTAACCAACTTTTCATTTCTAAGCGCAGTTCTGTAACTGTTTAAAACTTCGTTTTCGAGTAAAATTTGTTGTCGGCTAATTTTTAGATTCGATTCATCAATAGCCAATTTTGCTTTTTTTATTTCACCTTGATTTCTGTTGAAAAGTGGAATTGGGATTTTCAACCCAATCCCAGTGTATTTTTCAGGGTAATTTCCTTTATAATCGTAGCTTAAAGAAAGCTCTACATCTGGAATTGCCATTGCTTTTTGCAAGCTTAAATTGGCTTCGCTAAGTTGTAAATCAGTTTTCGCTAATTTTAAATCCGGTCGGTTGTTTCTTGCAGAATCGAGCAATTCTGAAATTGAAATTTTCTCAACTTTTGATAATTGAGTTTTATTTTCATCAACAATTGGCATAATTGGCGTAGCTGCACGAATACCACAAATTAATTTTAAATCGCGGTAATTATCTTCTAGTTCATTTAAAGCATCAACACGTTCTGCTTTTAAACCAATTAATAAAGATTTGATTCTGATTAATTCTTTTTGAGCAACATTTCCAGATTTATACTGTATTTCGTAAGCTTTTAACAATTGTGCAGTTGATGTGATTTGTTCATCAAACAGCTTAATTGTTTGGTTAGTATAATAGGCCTTGTAGAAATTATTTGTTAACTCGAATTTTAGGGTTCGCAAAAGCTCAAAATATTCCGTCTCGGCTAATTTTACACCAAATTGAGCAACCTTTATATTTTTGTTTCGCTTTCCAGCCAATTTAAATAACTGCGAAATTGAACCCGCAAACTGACCAAATTCGGCAGAGGTTTGAAGAAATTTTTTAGTCTCATGATTGTAGAATAGGTTTTCATATTCTAACTCCGGATTATCGAATAATTTAGCAGTAATAATCTCTGCCTTCGCTTGCTCTATTTGATAATTTCTTACCAACAAATCGTAGTTGTTTTCTAAAAACAGCGATTGCGCTTTCGAAAAGTCTAATTTTAAAGTATCGATTTGGCTTTTAGCATTTAAGCAACAAAACCCTAAAAATACAATGAGTAATGCCGAGGTTTTTCTCATGCGGCAAAACTATTATTGCGAAATTAAACGCGAATTAAATCGAAATTAAAAGCGGATTAAAGTGTAGGTAGTTTAATTGTAAAAACAGCTCCATTAGGTTTTGCAGCAGATAATTCAATTGTTCCTTTAAAAATCTCTATTATTTTTTTGGCGATATAAAGCCCCATGCCTTCTCCTTGTAAGCCGAGGTTTTTTGCGTTGCTGTAAAATGGCTTAAAAATTTCATTAGTTTTTTTTGCTGATATTCCTGGGCCAATATCTTCAATCCGAATGGCTATTTCCTGATTTTTATATTCTACAGCTAAAGTAACTTGCTCGTTATTAGAAAACTTAAATGCGTTTGAAATTATGTTATCAAGCGCAATTCTAATTAGTGTTTCATTTGCAAAAATGGATAATTCTTTAGCATCTTCGTTTAGAGAAACGGATAAGTTTAAACCTCTTTGGAGCTTCCAATCTACTTTAATAGCATTAACCAAATCAACCACAAAAATCTCAGAACGTTGAGCGTGAATCAGTTCCATATCCATTTTCGCCAATGCTAATAAACCTGTAATAATGTGTTCCATTTTTTCAGATTCTTCTAAAATAGATTGAATAGAATTTTTGTATTCATTTAAGTTTCTATCTTTAGAAAGCACAAGTTCGGCGCTCATAATTACACTTGTAAGAGGCGTTCTTAATTCATGCGAAGCATTAGCAACAAAAGTTTTTTGTAAGATAAAAGCCTGCTCAAGTTCTTCCATAAGCTGATTGAAGGTTTTGGCAATCTGATTTATTTCATCATTGTTTGCTTTTTCCTCAACCCTAAATTCCATGTTTTTTGCATCAATTTTTTCAACATCTGCAAGGAATTTATTTAATGGCTTTAGCATTTTTTCTGCAATCCATCTGCTCAGCAATAAAACAAAACCCGATATCAGGATGAAAACAAAAATCATGATTTTCCAGAGTTTTGCTAGCCTGTTATGAGAACCTTGGTCTTCGGCGGAAGCCAGAATAACAAAATCGCCCTGATTATCTTTGTAGTAAATGCCAACAACTTGCCTTTCACCATCAGTATATTTTAAATGCTTGCGTTGGCGAACAAGTTCTATAGTAGATTTTGTCCAATATTGTGCAGAATCGCCAATAAAAGTAGCCCTGTTTTTGCTATCGTAAATTCTGGTAACCTCACCGTTCAATTTCTGCAAGTACTTATGTCGAACAGTATTTAGCGCATCGCGACTAATTTCATCAGCTTCGAGGTAAAGTTTAGCTGTAACCATTGTCCGGTCTGTAAGTCTTTCAAAAAAATCGGCTTGCAGAAATTTCATGAAGGTAAAATAAACCGTAAGCAATACTGCCAAAAGAATGGTGGTACAAATTAGTGTAAAATATAAGGCTATACGGTCTTTAATTTTCATTATTTCAAAATATAGCCCATGTTTATTTTGGTATGAATAAGCTTTCTATCAAATCCTTTCTCAATTTTTTTTCTTAGAAAGTTGATGTAAACATCGATAACATTGGTTCCCGTTTCGAAGTTAATATCCCATGCTTGTTCTGCAATATATTGTCTCGATAGCAAACGGTTTGGGTTTCGTAAGAAAAGCTCAAGTAGAATGAACTCCTTGGCGCTAAGGTCAATATTTTTTCCAGCTCTGGTTACTTCCTTACTTGCAGTATCCAAGCATAAATCATCAAAACAGAGAAGATGCTCATTGTGGGTTTCGATAACATTCGACCGTCTTAAAAGTGCAGCAATTCTAGCCAAGAGTTCTTTTAAATGAAACGGTTTTACCAAATAATCATCCGCTCCTGATTCTAATCCTATTACTTTATCATCAACCGTTCCGAGGGCTGTAAGTAAAAGGATAGGCGTTTTTACGCCATGATCTCGAATCAATTTGCAAACTTGCAAACCGTTTATTCCAGGCATCATTACATCAATAATCAACAAATCGAATTTTTCCTCAATAAAAAGAGAAAGTGCATCGCTTCCATTAAAAACACAACGGGTAGAATAGCCATTTTCTTCGATGGCCGATCTTAGCAAATCCGAAATTTTAACATCATCTTCTGCTATTCCAATTTTGGGCATACTACAAAAATAACCATATCATCTTAAATTGAGATTAAAATTGATGTAAAGTTCTCGTTCAAATATTGATGTAAAGAAATAAAAATTGCATATTACATCATATTAGTAAAACGTTTTATAATCTGTACTAACCACATATTCATTCTTAAAGTAATAAAATGAGTTCACTCCTAAATAAGATAATATTTTTATACCTACTTATATTCATAGTCAATCAATCATGTGTTAGTGCAGCCGAAATTTTAAAGCTTAAGTGCGAACATTTAGAAAATCCCATTGGGGTGGATAATCCAAACCCACGTTTATCATGGATGATGGAAGACAACAGAAAAGGAGCTATTCAACTCGCTTACCGGGTTATTGTTGGTACAGATTCTTTACAACTCAAAAGTAAAATGAATGTTCAGTGGGATAGCGAAAAAGTAATTTCTGGAAATAGTTTGATTACTTACAAAGGCAGAGCTTTGGCGCCATTTACAAAATATTTCTGGAGGGTAGAAGTTTTAGATAAAGACAATAAGTTGGTGTCTTCAAAAATTTCAAGTTTTGAAACCGGAATGATGGGTGTAGAAAATTGGAAAGGAACCTGGATTAGTGATAGAAGTGATATAAACGCTCGTCAGGCGCCATATTTTAGGAAAGTTTTTGAACCGGTAAAACAGGTAAAATCTGCAAGGGCATATATTGTTGCTTCAGGCTTGTACGAACTTTATTTGAATGGAGAGAAGGTTGGTAACCATCGATTAGATCCAATGTATACCCGTTTCGACAGGAGGAATTTGTACGTTACTTACGATGTTACTAAAAATCTGCAGCAGGGAAAAAATGCGGTTGGCGTTATCTTGGGGAATGGATGGTATAACCATCAGGCTATGGCGGTATGGAATTTTGATAAAGCGCCATGGAGGGCAAGACCAGCATTTTGTCTGGATTTAAGGATTACTTACACCGACGGTACAACAGAAACCATAACATCAGGCAGTGATTGGAAAACGAGTTTTGGGCCAATTATCTCTAATAATATTTATACGGCTGAACATTACGATGCAAGATTGGAACAAATGGGATGGAATAAAGTTGATTTTGATGATTCAAAATGGCGGGGAATAAACCTCAGGGCAGCTCCTTCAAAAAACATCGTTTCTCAAACCATGCATCCAATTCGTAATGTCGAAGAAATTAAAGTTAAAAACATTCGCAAATTTAACGATACGACTTACTTATATGATTTGGGTAGAAATATTGCAGGTGTAAGTAAAATAAAGGTTTCCGGACCAAAAGGAACGGTGATAAAGCTAAAACACGCTGAACGTTTATTTGCAAATGGTCGTGCAGATTTATCTAATATCGATGTTTACTATCGCCCTAAAGATAATACAGACCCTTTTCAAACCGATATTTTTATTTTAAATGGAGATGGGGAAGAGGAGTTTATGCCCTTGTTCAACTACAAAGGTTTTCAATATGTAGAAATTACATCAAGCAATCCAATAAAGTTAGATGAAAAAAATCTTGTTGCTTATTTTATGCACAGCGATGTACCTGCAACTGGTAAAATATCATCATCAAATCCCTTAATTGATAAAATTTGGTGGGCAACCAATAACTCTTATTTATCTAATTTATTTGGTTTTCCAACCGATTGTCCGCAAAGGGAAAAAAATGGCTGGACGGGTGACGGACATTTTGCTATAGAAACCGGATTGTACAATTTTGATGCGGTAACGGTTTACGAAAAGTGGTTGGGCGACCATCGCGATGAGCAACAACCTAATGGTGTTTTACCAGATATTATACCAACCGGAGGCTGGGGTTATGGTACCGCAAATGGCACCGACTGGACGAGTACCATTGCAATAATTCCATGGAATATTTATATGTTTTATGGGGATACCAAAGCACTTGCCGATAATTATAAAAACATTAAACAGTATGTTGATTATGTAAACAACATCAGCAAAGATGGCTTAACCACCTTCGGACGGGGCGACTGGGTTCCGGTAAAATCTACTTCAAATCTGGAATATACTTCATCAATTTATTTTTATGTTGATGCTGATATTTTAGCCAAAACAGCTAAATTATTTAATAAACAAAACGATTACCTGATTTATAGTGCATTGGCAAAAAAAATTAAACAAGCCATAAACACCAAGTATTTTAATGCCGAAACGGTTAGCTATGGTTCTGGTGTTCAAACTGAATTAAGTATGGCATTGCAATGGAATATTGTTGAAGATAGGTATCGCCAAAAATTAGCCGAAAACCTTGCAAAAAGAGTTGCCGAAGATGGTATGCATATCGACGTTGGCGTTTTAGGTGCTAAGGCAGTTTTAAACGCTTTGAGTGATAACGGGCAAGCAGAAACCGCATACAAGCTCGCTGCACAAGATACTTATCCGGGTTGGGGTTGGTGGATAGCAAACGGCGCCACTACACTACATGAGAATTGGGATATGAAGGCAACAAGAGATATTTCTGATAACCATATGATGTTTGGTGAAATTGGTGGCTGGTTGTTTAAAGGCATCGGCGGAATTAAGATAGACGAAAAGCAACCAGGTTTCAAAAACATTTTGCTTCAGCCGAATTTTGTAGAAGGTTTGGAACATTTTACGGCAAGCCATGAAAGCCCGTTTGGTACAATTTTATCTTCATGGAAGAAAAATAAAAATGGCGTAAAGTATGATGTTAAAATCCCTGCAAATTCAACTGCGAGTATTACTATCCCTCAAGTTGCTGGCAAACAGGTGTATTTAAATGGAAAAATTGTGGGTTCAAAGTTGGAATTAGGCGCCGGAACCTACTCATTTGATGTTAAATAGATATAATTTTAGCTGATAAAAAAGAGAATGTATAAGAGGGTTTGCCTTCTTTAAATTATATTTTGAACAGTCATCAATCCCAATTTACTAGGAATACCAAAGCGATTTACACGAAGCTTTAGGATTTCGACTTTTGCGAGAATGATGAGAATAAAACAATTTATTTGCTGTCTTCGTTTTTAATTCCTTTGAGTAAAGCGTAAACAGCCATCGAATGACCATGGCCTAAATCATAATCTTCCTTTAACCAGCTAACAATTTCACCTGCTTTAACTGTGGACTTTAATGATCCGTTTATAGTAAAGCCTTTTTCATCTGCTTTAGTTCTCAGCTCTGCTGGTGTTAATCCGGTTTTTTCTTTTATTGTTTTAAGATATCCTTGGAATGACATAATTGATGGTTTTATTTAACTCTAAATTAAACTATCAAAAGCGAAATGTGTTATTTGTTTGCGACAAATTAAAAGTCAAATACGACAATTACCGCATAAAAAAAGGATTGGTTGTATACCAATCCTTTTAATGTTTTATATAAAAACTAAAGTTGTTTAATCTTAATATTTCTCCATTGGCTCGAACCTGGATGCTCTTGTAGTGCAATTTTACCTTTTGCAACCTTCGCAAAATTTGCAAATGCTTTATCTTTAAATTTGCTGTTTTCTACTAATTTGTTCCACTCATCGCTTCCTATCTGGCCATCAAAAGTTTTTATTCCATTTAAATAAAAAGTCAAATGTCCTTTGTTTTGTATTAATCGAACTTTATTCCATTCGCCAACAGGTTTTGGTTTAGAAACTGATGCATCACCTGCCATATCGTATAAACATCCGGCTAGATGATTTTCTTTTTTATTATCATCGGCATCAATATTATCTAAAACCTGCATTTCAGGTCCAGTTAAATATGTCGCTCTAAATTTTGGGCTTTCCTGTATATCGAAAATAATACCGCTATTACCACCTTTTGAAATCTTCCACTCAAGGTTTAATTCGTAGTTTTCATATTCTTCATTGGTTACAATATCACCGCCACCATTTCTTGGTTTTGATGGGTCGAATACAATTGCACCGTTTTGTACAGTCCATTTTGAACCTACTGTATCTCTTAAATAAGTGTGCCAACCATTTAACGATTTACCATCAAATAGTAATTTCCAGCCTTTTTTTATTTCTTTTTTAGTTAGTGTGTTTGCCTCTTGTGCGAAAGCTGTTCCGCAAAAGATTGCGAATGCTGCAAGAAGAAATAGCGATTTTTTCATTGGTTTTCTTTTTTTATTTCGAAAATAATAAATACTTCGCTAGTTTCTATTATTCGGAATAAGATGCGTTGAAACTGTTACAAATCGATTTAGTAGAAATAAATCAATTGTATGCTAATTGGATTTATAAGATTTGAGAATCTTAAAAGTATGACTGAATTTTTCGCCGTTTAGGTTAACGAAATCAGGCATGGTAAGTTTATTTAGGGCTAAATAATTTAACAAGTCTTTAATTGCCTGCGATACACTTTCAGAATCACTAATATGTTTTAGCGCATCAATTTTTACAAGCTGAAAAGAGATTTCGAAAATTTGAAGTTTGTGCTGATTTGCAAGTTTCATACCATTATCAACCTCGGCAATTACATTTTTATAATTGCCCGTGTAATTAGAAAAATTCGCTTTAGCCAAAATATACGAAGCAAGTATGTATGGCGTATGGTAACCATGCGGACTATCAAGTAGCTTTCCAAACAGATTAAGAATCCTTTGCGTGGTTTTTAATTTGTTTAATTTTAAACAGTTTTGTGCTATTGCAATCAATAAAAATGATGAAAACACAGATGAACGCAGATAAAAAATCTTTGGGTATTTTTTAATGATGGCTTCGCACAGCATTGAGCATTCATTGAAATTCTTATTGCTGAAAAGAACAATAATTGCCAGTCGGTAAGTTATCATTTCATAACTGCTTAACATTTTGTTCGGCAATGGCTTACTTTTAGTAGTGTTATGGCAAAGTGTATCAATCTTTTCTAATAAGGTTTTGCTATTATTTGGTTTGCCAACCAATACATTATTGAAGAACGTAATTAAATCGTACGGATTAATAGGGAAAAGTTCTAATAGTTCTCTATTGTAGCGTTTTAGTATCTGCATACTTTCAGCAAGCCCAACTTTATCCATATCAACAATTGAAATACCACAACTTATAACATTAAGTATAATTTGTATATTCTCATCAAAAACCTTTTCTGATAGTTGGTTAATTATGGATTTATAATGGCTGCTCATTATTCTTCCACTCACTATCAAATCAATAAATTGAATGTCGATGGTATGGGCGTTAAATTTAGAGTCGGGTTTACTTAATTCAAATAGTGCAACATCGCAGATGAAGTTAAACGCTTTATTTTTTTCTTCGTTAGTAAATGGTAAGGTAAATATATTTTTAAGTGCTTTTATTTCATTTCTATTGATGCAAAACCTAATACTCCAGTTTAATAAATGTCCTCTTAAAGTATGTTCTTTCGAATAATTTGTTAAAATTTCTTCGAAGAAATTCTTATCAGGTTTAAAATTGAATTTTTCAGTTAATTGAAGAAATAAGAAATAAGTATAAATATCATCATTCAAAAACTTGACTATTTCTGTAGGAATTGATGTTGTAAGTCTTTTTTCTTCAATTAAAATTCCTCCATACAAAAGTTCTTGATAAGCCTCTGGATACGAATTGGCATAGTTGAGAATATTTTCTTTTGAAACCCGGTGACATACAGCCCCTTTTGATATTTCCCTGCTAATTTCTTTTAGAATAAATATTTTCTCGGTGCTGTTTTTAGATAGGAAAATTTTGTTTTCCAGAAAATAATTAATCAATTCCAGGCAGAGCAATTGGTTACTCAGCTCGAGCGTTTTTATCTCTTGTTTAAGTTTATAGTAAATTTGTAACCAGAATGGTGTTTTAAACTGCAGTAGTAAGCCAGGATGCAAATCACTCTCAAGAATTGGTTTACCTTGAATTTTACTTAAAGTGAATAATATTTCTTCTGTATTTAGTGATGGTACATTTGTGTTATTATCATCATCAAAAAATAAGCCTTTATACCATGCATTTGTTAAAAATGCTGAACCTGTAATAGCAGGCTGTAAATTAACCCAATTGTTAACTCTTAAGCCCAATACAATTTTTATAAAATTATTATGCTGAACGCTATACAAAAGTTCAATTAATGTTTTAAAGTATTCATTAATAGATAAATACTGGTCGATACCATCAACAATTATTACAATACGGCCTTTACAATTTTTAGGATTTTTGACAAAATATGAAATCAATTCACTAAGTCCTGGGAATTTAAATTCCTTTAAAAACCAATCTTTTAATGATAATCCGTTCTGGATTATATCGCTGATTGTACCAGAGTTTATAAGCAAAACAATATCTGATTTGTATGGTGCATCATCATTATAAAAAAAATTTTCTATTAAATGCGCAAGTAAAATAGATTTTCCTTGCCCTGGTTGGGCGCTTATGGTTGTGAACTGATAATCGTTTTTTAAGAAGTAATCAAAATCACTGTAAAGAAAATTACGTTTTGAGGTGGCATCAAAAGGGACACCAGAACTATTCTTTTTTGCAATTAATGAGGTATCTGTAATGGCTTGCGTTCTGATTTTTAAATTCTGCCAAACGTCATCAACATCTGTAGTTTCATTTTCTTTCTCCTTACAGAAAGATTCCCAATCTGAAAATCCGATATATTGAGACAGACTATTTAAAGTAAATAGGGAAAATTTATGCAGAGTTTGAGCAAAGCCAAAAAAACGCTTAACTGTGGTTTCGCTAACGTAGTTTTTGGTTTCCTTAAAAATTAGCTCAGAAATAGTCTTACAATGAGCCGGATCAATGTTTCTGAGTCCGGATTTTATAAGAACAAACCTCCTAAGCTGAGAGAGCAATTCGTTTGTATTCATTAATAGAGGATGTTGATGCTAATGTCATCAAAATTATGCAATAGCCGAAATGATTTCAAGTAACAAATATCCTATGAACAAAATGAACGAAGGAAAATGTCCGATTAATGAATAATAATGGATAAAACTTAATGCTGACATCTACCGTAGATTTGAAAATAGAATGAGAAACACTCCTTCGGGGGATATGAACTTCTCGCTCCTTAAACAAAAAATCAAACCTAATAACGCTGATATGATGAAAAACTCTACTCCACTTTCCCGTTTCGGGAAAATTCCTCTCATTCAAATTTTTCTAATCGTTTTATCTATAACGGTCATAAGTTTAAAATCTTATGGGCAAAGTAAAATTTATGCCAATTCTGTAAGTTCGGTATCGGGCAATGGTCAGTCTAGCTTATTGGGTTGCGGTACCTTAGGGCTTTCAGGGTGTTTTACAACACCAACAGTTGATAACCCAAACAACGCCATCACGGCAGATGAAACTACATTTGCAACAGTAAAATCATCTGGTGGTTTAGCAGTTGGAATTGGAGCATATACAGGAGAGATAGAGCTCCAGTTTCCAACTACACTTGCAGCTGGTACTGTTGCCTACGTAAGAATAGATGCCGACCCAACGCTTTTAAATCAGTTATTAGCTGGGAATTTGGGAAATTTATTAAGCAGCGTTGTTGGGGGGGTGGCTTTAGGTAATCACTCGATTGACGTGGGTGCAAGAAACGCAAGCGGTGCTACAGTTTTATCTGGGTCGAGTGTTAATGGTTTCACAAGCTCTAACTTACGTTTAGTTAGAGATGCGAATGGCTATTTCTATGTTGCAATTAGGCCAACTCAAGATTATAATAAAGTTTTTGTTAGAGATGTAACGAGTGCGCTTTTATTGGGAACACTAAATAACACGAAAGTTTACAACGCATTTTATACTTCAGGAACTGATGCATGTGCACAAACTTTTGCAACAAGCTTTGAAGGAAATGGCTTAACGCTTGATGCTTTAGGCTTGGGTAAAGCAGGAGTGACTAACCCAAGTTTTGCCATAGATGCAAACCAAACAAATTACGCTGAATTGAGTTTGGGTGCTTTGGGTGTTGCAGGCTCCATTAGTCAGAATTTTTATTTTAATACCCTTTCTAATACAAGCGATGAAATTAATTTGAGAATAGGCGCTTCTGGAAATTTGGTTAATGCGGGTGTTTTAAGCAGATTAAGCATTACGGCCTATAATGGCAATAATCAGGTTTTCAATCAATCAGCAGGGAATTTATTAAGTGTCGATTTATTAAATGCTTTAGGTAGCGGACAACCTGTAACCATTCCATTTTCGCCTGGTGTTGCTTTCGATAGAGTACAGGTTACATTATCGTCTTTGCTGAACGTTAACCTAACCCAAACCATTTTAATTTATGGATTAACCAGAACAGCAGCCCGACCAACATTTGTAGCACCAAGTTCGAATGTTGTTAACGCTTGTTTTAATTCTGCTGCAACTTTGTCGGCAACTACACTTAGCACAAACGACTTGCGTTGGTATGATGTTGCTGAAGGTGGAACCGTATTAGCCACAACTGCCTTTAACGGCACATTTACAACACCTGCTTTAACTGCAAATAAAATATATTATGTTGCCGCAAGGCGAATTGGTTGTATTGAAGAATCGGTTCGCGTACCAATTACCATAACAGTAAACCCAACCATTGTTTTTAATACAACGGTTTTGGCAAATGCTACAGTTGGGTTTCAGTATAGTAAACAAATTGATTTAGCAACAGGCGGAACACCAACATTTTCTTACGCATTGGCTAGTGGAAGTTCTCTACCTGCAGGTTTATCCTTATCTGCAAACGGTACAATTTCTGGGATTCCAACTTCTGCTGGTAATTTCAGTTTCTCAATTGTTGCAACTGATAGTCGTGGTTGTTCAGTAACAGTTTCATATAATTTGGATATTACTGATGCATTGGTTTTAACACCTGGAACACTTCCTGATGGAATAACTGGGTCATTGTATCCTAATCAAATTATTCCTGCGGCTACTGGTGGAACGCAACCATATATTTACTCGGCAACAAATCTTCCCCCGGGTTTAATATTTGAACCGACCACAAGAGAAATTACTGGTACACCAACAACTGTTGGTACTTATACAGTTCCTGTTACGGTTATAGATGCAAACGGAAATTCGGTTACTTCAGCATATATAATTAAAGTTATTGATCCACTGGTTTTACCCGCTGCTACCTTAGCTAGCGGTGTAACTGGAAGGGTGTATACACCACAAATAATCCCATCAGCTATAGGTGGAGTTGGCCCATACAGTTATGCTGCAAGCGGTCTTCCATCTGGTCTAACATTTAATCCTGCTACGAGGGAAATTACTGGTACGCCTACATCAAGTGGAACGTTTACCATTCCAGTTATTGTAACCGACGCTGAAGGAAGGAATAGTACAACCAATTATATCATTACAGTAACCGATCCGCTTCTATTACCTTCGGCAGTTTTAGCAAATGGGAATGTAGGTACAACCTATCCAACACAGGTAATTCCATCAGCAACCGGAGGTGTTGGAGCGTACACATATGTTGCTACGGGCTTGCCTCCGGGTTTAACATTTAATCCAGCTACAAGAGAAATAACCGGTAATCCAACTCAAGCCGGAAATTATTCAGTTTCGGTTACCGTAACAGATGCTCAAGGAAATACTGCTAATAATTTATATCCTTTGAGTGTGATTGGAGTATTAACATTACCTACAGCTTCATTACCGAGTGGCACGGTTGGGGTTGTTTATCCAACTCAAACTTTACCAGCCGTAACTGGAGGAACTGCACCTTATACTTACGTTGCCTCTAATTTGCCTCCGGGATTAATTTTCAATACAGCAACTAGAGAAATCTCAGGTACACCAACGTTGGGGGGAACTTTTGCTGTTTCTCTAACCGGAACTGATGCTATCGGTAATGTTGTAAATACAGATTACAGTATTGTCGTTAATGTTAATCAACCTGTTGTTACCAGTGTATCAGTTTGTGCCGGAAGTGCTGCAACTTTAAATGTTAGCAATCTTCAAGCCGGTGTAACTTATAATTGGTATGCTTCCACAGGTAATACACCTCTGGCAACAAATAACAATGGTGTATTTACAACACCAGCATTAACTTCTAATACTACTTTTTATGTTGAGGCGATTTCAGGAACTGCCACAAGCGCCCGAATTGCAGTTAATGTAACAATTAATCCATCTGCAAGCCCGGCAATAATCACTACGAATAATCAAGTAATTAATTCAGGACAAACAACAACCTTAAGTGCTACCGCTGACACAGGCAACACAATACGCTGGTTTGCTACACAAACCGATGGAACAGAATTAGCTACAGGTTCTAATTTTACCACGCCTGCCTTAACCACAACTACAACTTTTTATGTTGAAACCGTTAATGCAAGTGGTTGCCCAAGTAACGTTCGTGTTCCGGTTACTGTTACTGTAATAACAGGTGGCAGTAATACAATTTGTAATGCTGCAGGAACTCAAAATTCGGGTATAACAGGCATTTGTATTTTATGTGGAATAAGTGGACCAGGAAATTCAACAGATGCAAATCCTAATAATTTCACAAGAATAACATTAGCAGTTGGTGCACTATCGACTGGATTTCAACAATTAATATTTAATACTGCCGGAACAGCCACAGATAGTGTACGATTAGATTTGGGCCTACCAACAGGTTTGTTAGATTTATCTTTACTTGGAAATATTACGGTTAACGTAATGAATGGTAACACAGTTGTTAGTAGTTATCCATTAAATTCTTCACTGTTAAGATTGGCGCTTTTGGGGGGCAGCCGTTTTCAAGCTATTTTGCCTGCAAACGGACCATTCGATCGTGTTGAAGTTCGTGTTGGTGGTTTAGTTTCTGCAGTTACAAGCCTGGATATTTACGGGGCAACAATTGTTTACCCATCGCCAACAATAACTAGTGGAACGCAAACAATATGTGCAGGCACTTCTGTTTCTTTATCTGCCACAGCCAATGGTGGCACTACATTACGTTGGTTTGATGCTCCTACTGGGGGAAATATTTTAGCCTCTGGGGAGACATTTACAACTCCATCGCTTACAGCAACTACAATTTATTACATTGAGGTTAGCCGAGGAAATTGCACAAATACAGCAAGAATTCCAGTAGTGGTAACTGTGATTCCTGCAATATCAATTCCGGTTTTGGCACCTGTAGCAAATGCTTGTATCGGTTCATCAGCAACACTTTCTGTAAGCAATCCAGATCCTTCACTAACATATAATTGGTATGACAGCGATACCGGCGGAACGCCAATATTTACTGGCAGTGTTTTTACAACGCCAGTTTTAACCTCAAATATTACTTATTATGTAGAAGCTGCTAATGGTATTTGTGTGAGCAGCAGCAGGGTTGCAGCAATAATCACGGTAAATCCAACTCCGGCAATTCCAGTTGTTACGGCTTCATCATTATCAGTTCCATCAGGACAAACCGCCACATTATCAGCTACATCATCTGAAACAAACATTACCTTTAACTGGTACGATAGCGCTAATGGCACAAGTCCGGTATTTACAGGTGCAACTTTTGTAACGCCACCAATTATATCAAATACAAGTTTTTACGTAGAAAGTGTTTCTTCATCTGGTTGCCCGTCTGCAAGCAGAGTTCAGGTAACTATAACAATTAGCGGAACAGGCACGCCTGTTATTGTACCGTGTGAAGTCGCATCAACTCAAAGCAATGGATTCTCTGGTATTACTTTAGGTGCGGGTGTTGTGAATCCAAATCTTGCAATAGATAATGATGCTCAAACCGCTTCAACATTAGTTTTACCTGTAGGAGTTGCGGGCGCATCAGTGTATCAAAATTTATCATTTCCAGGAGTTTCTCGAGTTGGAGATACATTAAGAGTGCTAATATCATCACCTGGAAGAATATTATCATTAGGTGTATTAAGCAGTGTGCAAATTACTACGTATTTAAATGGTGTTTCTAACAATAATCCTTTAAGTTTAAATGATGCCTTACTAAATGTTCAACTTTTAAGTGGAAATACACAAGCGTTAATTACTTTAATTCCATCAGTTGTTTTTGATGGAGCAGAGCTAAGGCTAAATTCTGGAGTGGCAAGCGCCCTTTCTTCTATTAATTTAAATTATATGCAACGTACACAACTTGCTCCAGAAGTGGTATCGTCTAGTATTGCTGTTTGTTTAGGTAATACAGCAACTCTTCAGGTTGCAAATCCGGTTGCTGGTTTAATTTACAGGTGGTTTGATTCAAATCAAAATGCTTTGGCAGATGGAAATACATATACAACACCGGCCATAACAGCAGGTACACAATATTTTGTTGCTAGAGTTTCTTCGACTGGTTGTGTGAGTGCAAAAACTGCAGTTAATGTTACCTTATCTGCACCACCTGCAACTCCGGAATTGTTATCATCAACTATAAATGCTTGCCTTGGTAGTCAGGTTACCCTACAAATTAAAAACCCAATACCAGGAGTAATATATAGATGGTATAATTCATCAAATGTTTCTGCAGGTAGTGATGGACCAACATTAATAGTTACAGCCGCTGCTAATACAACTTATACAGTTGAGGCGGTAAATAGTTGTGGTACTTCAGTTACAAGAGCTACAGCAACATTGAATGTTGGTGCAACACCTGATGCTCCAATAGTTTCCTCAACTTCGGTTACAATAATTTCTGGTAATACGGCAACTTTAACCGCTACATCATCAATAGTTGGAAGTACGATTAGGTGGTATAGCGATGCTGCTTTTACAAACTTAGTATCCTCAGATGCGGTATTTACAACACCTATTTTAACTTCAAGCACAAATTATTATGTTAGAAATGAAACTTCTCTATGTGGAAATTCAGCAGCAGTAATAGTTGCCGTAAATGTTATTCCTGCTACTCCAGGAACTACAGATTGCGGAACGGCTACTGTTGCATTAGCTGATGGTTTTACAAGTTTGGGCATAGGTTCTGGCGTTTCTAATACTGCTGCTGCGGTTGATACCGATATTAACTCTGCATCAACATTATTTATCACTGCGGGTGCAGCAAATGCCTATGTTTTTCAAAGAGTTGGATTTGCAGGTGGATTATCAAATATCGGAGATACACTACGTGTAAAAATATCTTCTCCGGCAAACTTATTGAGTGCCGCAGTATTACCAAGGATTACGTTAACCACTTACAACAATTTAACCAGCAATGCTGATGAAATTACATTAAGCAGTCAGCTTTTAAAATTAGAATTGGCTTCAAACGGTAGTGAGGCAATCTTAAGTTTCGTTCCAACAAAACAATTCAGTGGATTAGAAATCAGGTTGTATTCCGGCATTGTTGGCGCATTAACTTCTGTAAATCTTAATTATGCTCAGCGCCTAATTACCTCTCCTGAGGTTAGTTCTGTAACTGCAACAGCCTGTTTAGGTTCATCAGCTTTGCTTACAGTAAATAATCCAAAACCTAATACTACATACAGATGGTACCAGGATAATGTATTTAAAAATACAGGCACCACATATTTAACTGATGCTACCCTGCCAATTGGAAACCACAATTTCTTTGTAACGGCTACGGGTAATAATGGTTGTGAAAGCCCGAAAGTTGGGGTTGTGGTTACAATTACTGCGCCACCAGCAAACCCTGTTATTGCATCGGTTAATCCGGTAAATGTTTGCATAAACAATTCAACCACAATTAATGTACAGGCAGTGCCCGGAGTTATATATAACTGGTATGATGCGCCAGTGGGAGGTAATCTTTTAGTAAGCAATAGCGGTACTTTTATTACTTCTGCGAGCCTAGCGCCAGGTAGTTATACCTATTATGTAGAAGCAGCCTCAATTTCGGGTTGCGCAAACACTACAAGAACGGCTGTATTGGTTAATGTAAATCAAAATGCATCAGCGAGCGATGTCATAATTTCTGGTAATACGTCACTTTGTGATGCCGGAATAACAACATTAACTGCAAGCAGTACAACGGTAACAAATCCGATATTCACATGGTATAGCGATGCAGCCTTAACAAATCAAGTTTCAGTTGGTAGTACTTTCACAACACCTCAAATTACTGCTGCAACAACATACTATGTTACCGTTAATGGTACAAACCGTTGTGCAAATACAGTTGGTAATGCCGCAGTTATAAATATTAATATAAATCCATCATCAACAGCAGCTGACGTAAATGTAGCGGGTAATAACTCAATTTGTTCGGGTTCTTCTGCAAGTTTAACAGCAAGTAGTACGACGGTAATAAATCCAGTTTTTACTTGGTATAATGATGCTGCACTAACAAGCGTTGCCTTTAGCGGTGCAACATTTAACACACCTTCATTACTTGCAGAAACCACATATTATGTTACCGTAAAAGGAACTAATAAATGTGAAAATGAAGTTGGTGATTCAAGAGCTATAACGGTAAGAGCAAGCAGGATTTCAACAGCAGCTGATATAAATGTTACAGGTTTAAATAGCATCTGTAGAAATGTGTCTGCATCATTATCGGCATCATCAACCACAGTAACTAACCCAGTATTTACATGGTATAATGATGCTGCATTAACAAGTGTTGCTTTTGTTGGGGCATCATTCAATACCACGCCTTTAATAAATACAACAACTTATTATGTTACTGTTAAAGGAGATAATAGTTGTGAAAATGCTTCAGGCTCTGCTGCTGTGGTAACGGTAACCGTTAAAGATTATGCTACCGCTGCAGATATTACAGTTAATAATGCAAATGTATGTTCTGGTAGCTCAACAACTTTAATGGCTTCAAGTTTAACCGTTACACAACCAGTATTTACCTGGTATAGTGATGCATCATTAACTGTTCCTGTATTTACAGGGCCAACCTATAATATTACCGCGGTTACATCAACAACAATATTATATGTTACCGTAAAGGGCAGCAACAAATGTGAAAATGCTGCTGTTGATGCGAAGGTCGTAACCGTTACTGTAAATCCATTAGCTACAACAACAGATATTATAGTTTCTGGAACAACGGCGGTATGTACAGGCAATCCAGCAGTTTTAACAGCAAGTAGTACATCAGTTACAAATCCAGTATTTACATGGTATAGTGATGCAGCGCTTACAAATATTTCATATGTTGGATCATCATTTACAACACCGTCCTTAAATACAAATACAACTTATTATGTAACGGTAAAAGGCGATAATAAATGTGAAAATGCTGTTGGTAATGCAAGAGTTGTTACCATAACTACGAGTCCGGTTCCAACAAGTCCGGTAATATCAAACACTGGAACAACAATTTGTTCTGGCGATGCTACTACTTTAAATATTCAAAATCCACAAGCAGGTATTACTTATGAGTGGTACAACAGTGCAACTGGAGGTAACCTATTATTTAGCGGTACATCTTTCACAACTCCAATTCTTACAGCAAACACCACATATTACGTTCAAGCTGTAGGAGCAGCAGGTTGTGCAAATTCTACTGGGCGTACAATGGTTGCGGTCATCGTTAATGCTCGTCCGGGTACTACATCGGTTGCGTCATCATCAGTAAGTGTGTGCTCAGGCAGCTCAACTGTATTAAATGTAACGAATGCTCAGTCAGATTACACGTATAATTGGTATAATGCTGCGACAGGAGGAAACATATTAGGATCTGGTAGTAGTTTTAACACTGGTGCTGTTAATACAAATACGGTTTTTTATGTAGAGGCTGTATCTGGTAATTGCGTATCAGCAACAAGAACACAGGTAAATGTTACTGTTCTTCCGGTTCCGTTAGCTCCGGCTCAAGTAAGTGCAGCGAGTAATACAATATGTGCGGGAAGTGCTGCAACATTGAGTGTGGTAAATCCAGATCCAACCTTAACTTACAGTTGGTTTACCGCAGGTTCTGGTGGTACATCAATTGGTCAAGGAACAACTATTACTACGCCTGTTATAACAAGTACAACTATATTTTATGTAGAGAGCATCAACGCTTCGGGATGTAAGAGTACGATTCGTACACCTATAACAATCACCGTTCTTCCTGTGTTGGCCGCACCAGTGGTTCGAGTTGAAACAACAACTGCGAACAGTATAAGCTTTGCATGGAATGCAGTTACTGGAGCAACAGGTTACGAAATTTCATTAAATAATGGTTTAACATGGCAACAACCATCAGAAGGCGCAAACGCGACAAGACACTTGGTAATTGGTTTGAAACCAGACCAAAGCGTAACAATTGTTGTAAGGGCAACAGGTCAAATTGCTTGTCAAACTAGTGCTAATTCAACTGCATTAACGGCTAAGGCTGCTAATCCGTTAGGAAATGAAATCTATATTCCAAATGCATTTACGCCAAATAATGATGGTAAGAACGATATATTCTTAGTTTACGGAACAACAATAGCTTCAGTGAAGATGAATATTTATACCCAGTGGGGTCAGTTAATTTATCAGGTTGATTCTACAACAACAGGATGGGATGGAACTTACAGAGGCGTACCACAGCCTAGCGGAGTTTATGTTTACATGATTGAGGTAATTTCTTCGGATGGAACCAAAGTGATGAAAAAAGGAACGATTACATTAATCAGATAACAAAATAATTATCACAGTTAAAATAAGATACCATGAAAATATTATCGTCAGTAAAACTATATATTATTGTATTTGCTTTGTGCAGTTTCGTTTTAAAGGTTAATGCTCAAACAGATCCACATTTTTCGCAATACTATGCATATCCACTATGGCTAAACCCAGCACTTACTGGTGTTATCGATGGCGACTATCGTGCATCAGTTAATTTTAAACAGCAATGGGGTGCGCTTTCCAATTCATTTTTAACTGGTGGAGCATCTTTTGATGTTGCACCAACTAAAAACTTCGCCTTTGGCGCAACCATTTTGAATCAGAGAGCAGGGGAGTTAGATTTTAATTATCTTACTGCTTTGGTTTCCGGTTCATATCGATTACGTTTTGGTTTGGAAGGTTTGCAAATGATAAGTTTTGGTTTGCAGGCAGGTTTTGTAAATAGAAGTTTCGATCTTTCTCAAGCCCGTTTTGGTAATCAATTTAATCCCGTAGGCGGTTATGACGGTGGAATGATGAGTGGAGAAATGTTTTCTTCAACATCATCATTTGTTCCTGATGTAAATGCCGGAGTGATGTATTTTGATGGAAATCCTAACCAAAATGTTAATGTTTTTGCTGGTTTTAGCGCAGCTCACCTTAATCGCCCGGTCGAACGGTTTTCTGGAAATAGTTTGCGTACTCCAATTCGTTTCACAGCACATGGTGGAGCCAGGATAAGGGCATCTGAGATTTTTGACGTAGTACCAAATGCACTATTTATGTATCAGGGAAATACCCGAGAAATATCGTTAGGCGGCTATGGTCAACTTATGCTTAACAATCAATCAAATATACTTTTCGGGGGAAATTATCGCATAAAAGACGCAGCAATAGCATTTGTAGGCTTACAATTTAAAAATATGGTTTTTGGATTGAGCTATGATATTAATACTTCCTCTTTCCAACGAGCATCTAATAGCAATGGTGGCTTAGAGTTGTCCATTTCTCTAATTGGAAGGAATGGAATTATTGGTCCAAACTTTTTCTGTCCTCGTTTATAAAAGAAAAATATGAAAAAATTAATCATACTGGTAGCCGTTTTCATTAGTAGCTTAACAACAAACGCACAATATGTTGTTAATTATAAAAAAGTTGCAGATGCATATTTTCAAAATAAGGATTATTATGCTGCATCAACGTTTTATAAAAAAGCGTTGAAGATAAGCTCTGATAGTTCACAGGTTGTACTGCCTTACACAAACGAGAATAAGCAAAATATAAAAGACAATTTAATCGAAGATTACGAAGGTTCTATATTTAATCTGGCTGAATCGAGTAGGTTATATCGAAATTTTTTAGAAGCAGAAAAATACTACGCTGTAGCCAGCACATTCGGAAAACCAAAATATAAAAATGCTTTATTTTACTATGCAGAGAGTTTAAGGGCTAATAAAAAATTTCCGCAAGCAATTACAGCATTCGAACAATTTATAGCAAAAAATAAAAGTGATGATTTAGTAAAAGCTGCCAATCTGGAAATTCTATCGTGCAAGTTTGCGATCCAAGAAATGCGTTATCCAAGATTATTGCAACTTCAACGAGTTCCGGAAAAAATCAATGGTTTGGGTTCAAACTATGCTGCCGTTAAGCGTAGTAGTGAATTCTTTTACACATCTTCAAGACCTGTTGCCGTTACAGGGAAAACTGAGGTTATAAAAGCTGTAAAAGGTGAAACAGTTGTAAGTACGAAGGCTAACCCTTTTATAAATAATATTTATTTTGCTAAGGATGATTTAAACTCTTCTGACATTTCGGTTAAGGCACTTGATTTAAATTTGCCTAAGGATATGGAAACAGCAGCAATAAGCTTTAATCCTGAAGGTAATATCGCCTATTTTACAGCATGGAAGGACAAGGAAAAATATGCCATTTATCAATCTAAAAAAGATGGAGATAAGTGGGCTAACCCAATCCCATTAGGTCTACAAATTAATGAGAAGGAATTTAATTCTGCACAACCATTTGTTACTAGCGATGGTAAATTTTTGATTTTTTCATCGGATAGGAGCGGAGGCTTTGGAAAATATGATTTATGGTACGCTTCAATCCGGACAGACGGTTCGGTAGGTCAACCTGTTAATTTAGGACCAGAAATTAATACAGAAGCTGATGAAAAGGCTCCATATTATAATACTCTAACCCGTAAATTGCTTTTTAGTACCGATGGGAGAGTCGGATTTGGCGGTTTAGATTTCTTTGAATCGGAAGGAGATTTTATTAATTGGACTACTCCAGTTAATATGGGCTATCCATTTAACTCTTCAAAAGATGATCTCTATTTTACTGCAATTAATGCTGATGCAAGTAAAGGATACATAAGTTCTGACAGAGAATCGGCCTGCTGCTTGGAAATATTTGAAGTTAAAAGAGAATATATTTCGATTAACGGAATCATTAGCGATTGCAAAACTAAAAAACCATTAGCAGGCGTTTCTGTTAAGATGATTGACCAGGATATCCAAAAAAGCATTATAACAGATGTAAATGGTAGGTATGAGTTTAAAATCGATAGCAGAAGACCTATTAAACTTAATATATCAAAAGATAATTACTTTGCCCTTAATAAAAATTATAGCTACGAGGAAGTAGCAAAGGCAGACACGTTAATGAACGTAGATTATTGCATTAATTCATTCAAAATCAATGTTCCAATTGTTCTTGAAAACATTTACTACGAATTTAATAGCGCCGAACTAACTCCATCGTCGCAAAAAACACTTGATGCTTTGGTCGCAATTATGGAAGATAATCCTGAAATGGAAATTGAATTAGGTGCTCACACAGATGATATTGGAACAGACGCGTACAACCAAGATTTATCAGAAAGGAGAGCAAAATCTTGCTTAAATTATCTGGCTAGTAAAAGTATTGCAGAGAATCGAATGTCATCGAAAGGATATGGAGAACGTGTACCTATTTCAGCCAATAAATTAAAGAATGGCAAAGACAATCCTGATGGTAGAGCTAAAAATAGAAGAACCGAATTTAAAGTTATTAAGAAATAGTACATAAAACAATGTTGGTTTGGTTTAGAGCAGGGTATTTAACCCTGCTTTTTTGTTAAAAAAATTACTCAAAAAAGTTGTTAAATGTATTTTGAATTATACGAATTAATTATACAGAAATTTATATTATTGCAGAACATTATTGTTTTTAAAAAATAGACTTTCATCCTTAATGCTTAGAAAAGGTAAAATAACATCAATTAATAACGATGGTTCAGGATTAATCACTGACGAGAATGAACAAGAAATTCCTTTCACACTAGGCGATTCTTTATTTTATAATATAAAGGGTGCCGATGTAAATTTCAATATTAAATTAACAGATGCGGGGTTAGTAGCAGTTGATATTCAGTTGGCTACTGGCGAATAATACGAGTTTTTACACGTTTTCTTTTTGGAAAAGAGCAGGTATTGTTTTAAAAATCAGTTTGATATCATTTTTAAAACTTTGCTGTTGAGCATAAGTATTGTCGAGCATTAAGCGTTCATCTTCACTCATCTCACCTTTACCACGTTTTTCTACCTGCCATAAGCCAGTAATTCCTGCTGGTGCTGCAAAACGAAGAACATATTTATCCGTAGTTAACTTTTCTGCTTCGTAAAGAGGCAATGGCCTGTTCCCTACAATACTCATATCGCCAATTATAACATTCCAAAGCTGAGGAAGCTCATCTATACTCGTATTTCTTATAAAATTACCAACCTTGGTAATTCTTGGGTCGTTTTTGATTTTGAAAAATGCCGAACCCGAATTTGCTAGTTTAGAATATTTAAAGTCTTTCTCGCACCATTGTATGTTATCAGCATAAAGTGGATACTGACATTTGCCTTCAGCAGCACATTGATTACATAAGCTTTCACGAATCACGGTATCTTCTTCGGCTTTAGTTGCCGAATCGATATTGTACTGGTTTAAGTGTTTTAAATCTTTAATGCGTTGATCTGCATTAACAAACATCGAACGGAATTTATAAAACTTAAATACCTTAAAACCTGTCCCAGCTCTAAGCGAATAATAAAATACCGGACCTTTGGATTCCAGTTTAATTAAAATATAAATAATTAAAAATAACGGAGATAGAAAGAAAAGTGCCATACTGGCGAAAAACACATCAAATACACGTTTTGCAAAACCTATATTTTTTATTGGCGGAACTTCAGATTTTATACTGTCTTTTAATTCATTCCAATTATCAATTAAGAAATTAATTCGTTTCTCAATTCTATTTATCTTTAAAGGGATTCTAAATACATCAGATATTCCTGCAGATAGTGCTAACTTCCTAAGGTTGGGATTAAAATAGTTAACAACCAGAAAAAATGGAACAATTGATAAATCCCTTTTCTTTAACGTTTCAACCAATGCTAATCCGGCAGGAGCCATAATCTCACTATAAGAAACTATTGCAGTAATGTTTAAGTTTTGGTCGTTCCATGCTGATACCATTTTCATCCCATTTTCGAAATGAATAAGTTCCTTCTCTCCAAAATTGCAGTTTGCAAACATATCTGCAAAGGCATCTTCGAAGCCAACTAAGGCAATTATTGGTTTACCAGGCGGAGCGTAAATTCCTTCACTCATAATTATTAAGCACTCAACTTACCCATTCTTCTTAAAACAACTCTAATTCTTGCTTCTAACTCAGCCGGATTAAATGGTTTTACAACAAAATCATCAGCTCCAGCGTCAAGGCATTTTATTCGCTTGTCAGAACTTTCTTCACCAGAAAGTATTAATATTGGAACAGAATTAAAGAAATCGCTAACTTTTACTTGTTCTATTAATTCTAAGCCATTAAGTTTTGGCGTATTTAAGTCGGCGATAATTAAATCAGGAATATTTCCATTTTGCATAAATGCCAACGCATCCATACCATTTGAACTTGTTTCAATTTCGTAAGCAGAACTTAAAATTTCCTCCAGTATTGCCTGCATAAAAACGTCATCTTCAACGATTAATATTTTTATTGTTCTGGAACCTGATAAACTCATTTTTTTAGGATTGCATAATTTAAAACCTCGGTGTTTAATACGTAAAAACCGAGAATAAGGTTTTAGTTATTTTTATTTATTTGTTAAGCTAACAACTAGCAAAAACATAATAATTTAAGTTATGCTTTTTTTAATAAAAAGAATTGTAGCCTTTAATTTAGAGTGAGCGGTTGATTTTTTCTTCTTTATTTATTAGTTCTGATTTAAAAATTAATTTAATAACATCATTAATAAAATGGTAAGTACTATAAAAAACTGAAATAATGATAGGTTCACTATGTTTTCAGATAACTATAGTTTTAGGTATTTTAGGGTGATGTTATTCTGCAATAATAAAGAAAACATAAGGAATAACCAATTGAATTTTTATCAAAATAATTTACAGCGACTTTTTTGTTATGAAAAATGAATCGGCAACACTTTTGTAGTGCTTTTGGTAATTATTTTGATTTTTTTTTTTGACGAAACCGGTAAAAATGTTTTTTTGCCTATTAATTACAATGTAAAAAATGCTAACGAAATATTTTTTTAATTTTTAAAGCTATATATTTAATCTTTTAATTTTTTGAAATTTAATAATTCTAGTTTGACTTTTTTCTTTTCAAACAATTAATAAAACGCTCTATTTCTAACGCTCAAATAAACTATTGTTGAATAGCATGACGTCATCCCTTTTTTCATTTAATAAAGACCAACTCAATAGGTTATTTCCTTACCATATAGTTATTGATAAAGATTTAATTATAAACGATTGCGGTAGTAGATTAGTAGAACTAAATCAAAATCTTATTGGTCAGTCTTTTATTCAAAATTTTATTATCAACGATAAGAACCTTCAAAATTTAAGCTTTGAAGATTTAATGTCTTTAAATAATCAGCTATTAAACGTTAAAACTATTTTCGATTTAAATAAAACCATTACAGGATATTTAGAAATTGGTAAAGATGATGGATGGCTATTATTTACTGGGAGTTTAATTACCGAATCTAAATCTACCGATGGTGAAGTTAAATTTACAACCAGAGAGCAAAGAGAACAGCTATTAATATTATCGCAGATTGCCGAAGTAAATACAAATACAGTAATTATTACAGATGCTACTGATTTAATTACCTGGGTAAATCAGAGTTTTACTAATATGACGGGTTATTCTTTTGATGAAGCTATCGGAAGAAAACCAGAATATCTTTTACACGGACCTTCTACAAGTCAAACCACACTTGATTATCTAAATAAGCAGGTATCTAAAGGCGAATCATTTAATGCAGATATTTATAATTATTCAAAATCTGGAAAACCGTATTGGGCACGTATTAAAGGGCAACCAATTAATAACCAAAATGGAGAACTTACCGGTTTTTTTGCTCTAATCGAAGATATTACCGTTGAAAAAGCAGCCCAAGAACTTTTAAAGGATTCTGAAAATCGCTTCAGACTTGCACTTGAAAAAATCGGAAATGTTTGGGAACATGATTTTATAACAGGGAAAACTTTTTTCTCCAAAACAAATAATGATTTTTGGGGCTATACAGATAATGAATTAGCAGAAAGCGAATCTAATTGGTGGGATAGGGTACATAAAGATGATTTTCACCTTCTGGTAGATAACTTTAAAAAATATCGTCGTGGTAGAATTGATTCGCACAGCGAAGAATATAGGATATTGCATAAAAATGGTGATATTAAATGGGTTCTAGATCGTGGTGTAGTAATAGAGAAGGATGAAAACGGTCGACCGCTAAGAGTGGTTGGCACGCATACAGACATTACTCCTATTAAAAGAACAGAGCAAGAACTCGAACAAAGAGTAAAACAATTTAAATCTCTTTCTGAGAACATTCCGGGTGTAATTTATGAATATGAATACCGGGAAGATGGTACTGATGGATTAAGATACATTAGCCCAGCAATTGAACGCGTATTTGGCATTACAGCCGATGATTTTTGGAATCAGAAATACATAACACCCAAAGATCAACAAAGGATTAACGAAAAGCAGCAACATAGCAGAAATACTTTGGAGCCTTTTTATGATGAAACTGAAATCACTATACCGGGTTTGAGCGCCCGATGGTATGCAGTACACTCATCTTATTCATATACTGATCCGGATAATAAAGCAAAGGTATTCACTGGTTTTATGTCTGATATTACAGAACGCAAAAGTGTAGAAGAATCGTTAAGAATTAACGAAGAAAAATATCGAAGCATTTTAGCTAACATGAAACTTGGCTTGCTTGAAATTGATAACAATGGTCATATCACATATGCAAATAACAGTTTTTGTTACATGAGTGGTTATGCGATGCCCGAATTAATTGGCAAAAGCGCATCAGAATTGTTTTTGCCAGAGGGAAGATTAGAAAGTGAAAAGGAAAAATGGAAGAGTATTGAAAAGGGCTTAGCTGATGCTTATGAGGTTGAAACCAGAGATAAAAAAGGTAATAAAAAATGGTGGTTAAGTAGCGGGGCTCCAAGGTATAATGATAAAGCTGAACTTGCTGGTTCAATCGGTATTCATTTAGATATTACAGATAAAAAGAACCAAGAATTGGAATTGGTTGATGCAAGGGTTGAGGCAGAACAATCGGCTCAATCTAAAGAAACATTTTTGGCTAATATGAGCCATGAAATTAGAACACCAATGAATGCCATTATGAGTATGGCAAATCAATTGGCTAAAACCAATCTCGAGCCACAGCAAGAATTTTATCTGGAAACTATTCATACTGCATCAAAAAATTTACTGGTTATTATTAATGATGTTCTTGATCTTTCAAAAATTGATGCAGGTAAGTTAAGCCTTGAAAATATTGGATTTAACCTGATTGATGTATTGCAAAATGCTATGCAGGTGATTACGCATAAAGGTGAAGAAAAGGGATTGGATTTAAATAATTTCCATTTTGATGGCAGTATTGCAAAAGTGTTAATTGGCGACCCATATCGTTTAAATCAGGTGTTGCTTAACTTAATGACAAATGCCGTTAAGTTTACCGAAAAAGGTTCTGTTGATTTGATCTGTAGGGTTATTGCCGATAAACCAAACTCTCAGGTTATCCACATATCTGTAGTTGATACCGGTATCGGTATGGAAGCATCTTTTGTAAAACATTTGTTCGAAAAGTTCAGTCAGGAATATGAATCTGTAAGCCGTAAATATGGTGGAACTGGTTTAGGAATGAGCATTTGCAAGGAATTGATTGAACAAATGGGGGGTGAGATATTTGTGGATAGCGTTAAAGGTTCTGGTACAACAATCGCATTTGTAATAGAATTTCAAAAAGGAAAAACAGATGATGTACCTGAAAAGGCAGAAACTACATTTAGTGAAGATTTTTTGCTTGGTAAAAAGATTTTAGTTACCGATGATAACGATTTGAATAGGTTGGTAGCCTCAATTTTGCTTTTGGATTTTGGCGCTACTGTAATGGTTGCAGAGAACGGAGAAATTGCACTTGATATGATTGAAAAGGAAAATTTCGATGTGATTTTGATGGATATTCAAATGCCCGTTATGAATGGATATGATACAACAAGGAAAATTCGTAAAATGGGTAATAATATCCCAATTATTGCTCTAACTGCATCGGCAATTAAAGGCGAAAAGGAAAAGTGTTTATCCATGGGAATGAACGATTACATAACCAAACCAATTAACGAAGAAGATTTCCTGAAAACCATTGATAGATGGGTTAAGCAAGAAGATAACGATATACCAAACAATGAAATAATGGAAGAAGATGAAAATCAGGTTTTATATGATTTATCTACATTAAGGCAAATTAGTAAAGGGCGTGAAGCTTTTGTTAAAAAAATGGTCGATATGTTTTGCGAGCAAACGCCATTATCTGTTAAAGAAATGATTGATGCTTACCACGAAAATGATTTCGAGCAAATGGGCGCTATAGCACATAAAATAAAGCCAAGTATTGATAATTTAAACATTACTTCATTGCAGAAAGTTATAAGAGATATAGAAACCATTGGGAAGGAAGGTTTAGATGGCTCATCGTTACCAGAAGCATTAAGAAATACAGAAGTAACAATAAATAAGGTAACTTCTTTGCTTAAAGAAGAATTTCCTGATGAGAACATAGATTAAAAAAGAAAGGGTGAAGTTTTAAACTTCACCCTTTCTTTTTTAATCCGTAATATTTAGTTCGGTGTTTTACCAACGGTTTTTAAATACGCTTTTACATTATTGTATACCGTACTTCTGCAGGCTCTGATAGCAGATTTTAACGTTACAATGCTAACGCCTAATCTATTGGCCCAATAGGTTTGGTCATTTTCTTCCGCGATTGTAATGTACTCCTCATTAGTACTAACTGCAAATTGTTGATTTATCATATAGCTTCAGGTTTTTCTCGTAAATAGAGAAACAACTAGCTATACATTTTGGTTTTAGCAATTTTATTTTTTTTGAATTTAGTGTCCAGCTAATACTTGATTAATGCTTTCGAGTTCTTCATTACTAAAGGTTACGTTTTCTAAGGCTTTCAAAGAGTCGGTAATTTGTTCGGGTTTACTTGCTCCAATTAATACAGATGTTACACGTTTATCTTTCAGCAGCCAAGCTATTGCCATTTGTGCTAGTTTTTGGTTTCTGCCTTTTGCAACATCATTTAATTTTGAAATTTTTGATAAAACTTCTGATGTAAGGTTTGTTTCATTCAAAAATACACCGCTTGTTGCAACTCTAGAATCTGCCGGAATTCCATGTAAATATTTATCTGTTAATAGCCCCTGCGCTAATGGCGAAAAAGGAATACATCCAACCCCATTTTCTTCCAAAACATCAAGTAAGCCATCTTCAACCCAGCGTTCAAACATCGAATATTTAGGCTGATGGATTACACAGGGTGTTCCAGATTCTTTTAAAATTTTGAATGCTTTATTAGCTTCTTCTGCCTGATAATTGGAAATACCAACATACAAAGCCTTTCCTTGTTGCACAATTAGGCTAAGCGCTGCCATCGTTTCTTCTAATGGTGTTTCAGGGTCTGGTCTATGGTGGTAGAAAATATCTACATAATCAAGGTTCATTCTTTTTAAACTTTGATCTAAACTAGAAACAAGATATTTTTTTGAACCCCAGTCGCCATATGGGCCATCCCACATCGTGTAGCCAGCTTTTGAAGATATTATCATTTCATCGCGATAGCTTTTAAAATTATCATTTAAAATTTTACCAAAATTTTCTTCAGCAGAACCTGGAGGCGGACCATAATTATTCGCTAAATCAAAATGCGTAATACCATGACTAAAAGCCGTAGCAATTAAGTTTTTACTATTTTCGAGCATATTAACATGCCCAAAGTTATGCCATAAGCCTAATGATAATTCGGGTAATTTTAGTCCGCTATTTCCGCTTCTACGGTAGGTCATTTTTTCGTAACGGTTAGATAAATCTATATTGCTCATTTTAAAATTGATTTTCTGGGAGTGATTTATTGAGTTAAGTAAAACAGATAGAATTAGTTAATCTTAAAAGCCTATTTTACATTTTGCCTGATAAAAATTTGCGGATTGTAAAAACGATCATTAAGCTGTTCGTTATTCATTGTTAACCAACTTGCGCAGCCATAATCATCAAATTTTTTTCTAATTTCTAGATGGAGATGATGATAATCGCCACCATATTTTCTACTCTCTTCCTTTGTAAAGAGCCTGGCAAGTTTGGTGTTAATATTTACTTGCTGGCCGGTATTTACATATATTTCTTTAAGATGTTTGTAGCTGGTAAAAACAAATTGACCATTTTTTAATCGATGTTTAATCACGATGGTTTTCTGATTTTCTCCCAAATGAATGGAGCACACAACGCCATTTGCCATAGGGTAAACGCTTATTAATTTAGCTTTTGGTTTCGAAGGGTTAATGTCAATTGCTGTATGAATATGTCCTTTGAGAAAGCTATCTCGATGATCGCCGAAAATACTGATGATCTTAATGGAATTAATATGCTTTCTATTATCTGCCTCGAATGGTAAAACCCAATTTTCGGCAATATTAGTTGGTGTAACATTAATATAATAAGGTTTCCACCTTTCTCTATCATTATCTATAGTAGGTTTTTGAGTAAAAAATAGCGCAATAATTGAAAAAAGTAGTATCCTCATAAAATCAATTTTTATTGAAGATAGAATTTCTATATGATAAATTTATGTCGTTTTTCTTTTAAGTTCTATAACAGTAATTTCTGGCCAAATACCAATTCTGCCAGAGAAACCAATAAATCCAAAACCTCTGTTAATGTTCAAATACCTTCCATTTTCGGTTTTCAGTCCGGCCCAATGTTTATACCTGTACTTAACCGGACTCCATTTTATTCCCAATGCTTCAATTCCGAACTGCATACCATGAGTATGACCTGCAAGTGTTAACTGAATTTTTGATGGATTTTGTTTTACCTGAGCTTCCCAGTGTGTAGGATCATGCGAAAGCAAAATTTTGAAATCATTATCCGTTGTATTGTTAAGTGCTTTTTTTAAATCACCACGCTCACCAAATCCTATACCCCAGTTTTCTACGCCTGCAAGAATAATTTTTTCTCCATTTTTATGAATTTCGAAGTGTTCATCAAGCAAAAGTTTAAAGCCAATTTCTGCATGATATTCTTTTAATTGTTGCAGATTCTTAGTTTTATCGTACTCAGTTGGCCATTTAATGTAATCGCCATAATCATGGTTTCCTAAAACCGAAAATTGACCATATGGTGCTCTTATTTGCGAAAAATGATTAATGTAAGGCTTTATCTCAGTGGCAGAGTTATTTACTAAATCTCCGGTAAATACAAACAAATCACTTTTTTGACTATTAATTAAATCTATACCCTTTTGTAACAAATTTGGTTTTGTAAAACTTCCGGCATGTACATCAGATATTTGTGTTAGCGTAAAACCATCAAATGCTTTTGGTAAGTCATCAAAATACAACGTATGTTTAATTACTCTGTAAGCATATTTACCGCGGGTAATTCCATAAATAAACATTAGAACTGTTAAAGCAAACATTATCAGCGAAAAATTTATCCAATTAGAATTTCTGCCTATCCAGTGAAAACCTTCAGGTTCGAAATTTGTTGCAATCCCCAGAAAAAACCTATAAACATCGCCGATTAGTAGAAAGACTGCAAAAATTAATTCTGCAACAAATAAAACTAAGAAAGCATGCGTAGCAATAGTAAAAAAGCGGTCGACACCATTTTTGCGCATTCTTCGAATAGCAATGATAACAGATATCGTTAAAGCCAAAATTATCGCCCAAAAAACAGGAACTAATATTTTAGAACTTATTACAACAGCTAAACCTGTTAAAATATAGCCATTTAATAAAAGAAATAGTATTGAAATAATTATAAAGGGAAGAAGATTTATTTTTCTTTTCATCAATCAAATTTATATTACCAGGCAAGGTAAATCTAAAGATTACAAAAAGAATAATAAGTTGCTGTGATTAGGCTTTTTTGACTAAAGTGTGATTAATTGTAATGTTCGTTTTCAGCTTTTGTCCACTTAAACATTATATTTTTTAAATCATCAAAAGTAAATGGTTTGGCTATAAAATCCCTCATTCCGGCGTTTAAGCATTCTTTTTTATCCTCTTCCATTGCGTTAGCGCTGCAGCCAATTATTATAGGGGCGGTTTCGTTTTTATCTTCGTAACTCTTTAAAATTTGAAGTGTTGCAGAAACGCCATCAAGCTCTGGCATTTGCATATCCATCAATATAATATTAAAAAATTCATCTTTAATTTTTTTAATAGCTTCTAATCCATTGTTGGCAACCGAATATTTATAACCAGATTTAAGCAACATTTTTGATGTTATGATTTGATTAAAAACATTATCCTCAGCAATTAAGACTTTCATGCCGGCGACTGGAATAGAGTTTTTAACAGGATTTATGATGCTGTTGCTAATTTCAGTGTTCAATAGATGCTTCTCAAACGGCATTTTGAAGGTAAAGATAGAACCTTTTCCTTTCGTACTTAATGCTGCAATATCTCCACCCATCATTTCTGCTAATTTTCTACAAATTACCAAACCTAAACCAGCACCACCAAATTCTCGGGCTATATATGGGTTAGCTTGGGAAAATGGTAAGAATAGCTTCTTCATGTCTTGCTGGTCAATTCCAATTCCAGTATCCTTAATTATAGAAGTTATCATACTAATACCTTCGTTATTCACAAACTTGAGTTGTAACGTAATGTAACCTTCTTTAGTAAATTTAATAGAATTGCTTAAGAGTTTAATAATTACTTGTTTAAATTTTATCTCGTCAGCTATTATCTTTTTAGGTAAATTGTCATCAATAGTAAAACTGAAGTTTAGATTTTTATTTTTTAGCAACGGACGAACGATATTCTCAATATCAGCTATCGATTTTCTAACATCGAAAGGGTTTTTCAGAATGTCCATCTTGTTTGCCTCAATCCGCGAAATATCTAGTAAATCGTTAACAATATCAACCATTATGCTATTACTTGCCTGCAAAGTGTTTAGCAATTGTAACTGTTCTTCATCAAGTTTGGTTAACTTCAACAGTTCTGACGCACCAATTATTCCATTTAAAGGCGTTCTAATTTCGTGGCTCATGCTGGTTAAAAACCTTGATTTTGCTTTAGTTGCAGCTTCTGCTTCTTCTTTAGTGATGATAAGCTCTTGTTGTGATGTTTCTAAGCGCTGCTTACTTTTTAACAACAGAAAACGTTCATATTCTGTTACCTTTCTGTACACTACCAGCATAAAAATCATCATGAAAGACATGTTAAGGAAAGCAAATAGAATATCCAATTTTCTTTCGTGCTCGCTAGGGTATGGAACTACTAATTGTGGATAATAATATTCGATTAAAACACAGCTTACAGCAATGCTGAAGAAAATAACTATAAATTTTATCCTGTATTTTTTTGATAAAGATAGTGTGGCAATGCTTAAATAAAATATCAAAAATATGGGAGTAGAACCCATAGAACCACCATTTAAAAACCATGCCGGAAGCATTGTAGCACAGTTAAAAATAAAATACCAAAAACGACCACATTCCTTTACTTTATCATTAACCGCAAAGTAATAGAAAGTTAAGTGTACAACTATATTAAAAAGGATGGTTAGGTTGATAATCCAAGCTAATTGTAATATAATATTCATTACAATTGACATGAAAGACACTATTGTTACACAAAGGCATAAAACAGCAAAGAGTTTAGATTCTAAACTGATTTTTCTACTACGTAAATTTAATATCTTAATGCTTTTTAGCACTTTGTAAAATTTAATCTACAAAGATATTATAATTTAAGCAAATTATATATATTGTAATTAGCAAAGAAATTGCAATTATTTTGTACATTTTAAAATTATACTTAATTTATTAGCTTTGTATGATATATGCTATCTAAAAAGACTAAATACGCCATTAAAGCACTTGTTGCGCTTGGTAAAAACGTAGAAAAACCACCTATGCAAATATCAAAGATTGCGGAGGAGGAGCATATTCCTAAAAAATTCTTAGAGCAAATTCTGCTCGATTTGCGAAATGCTGGTTTCCTTTATAGTAAAAAAGGAGCAGGAGGTGGTTACAGCCTAAACAAAAAACCTGAAGATATTCTTTTGGTTCAGGTTATGCGTGTTACAGATGGACCAATTGCAATGGTGCCTTGCGCAAGTTTAAACTTTTACCACAAGTGTGATGAGTGTGAAGATGAAAAAACTTGTGGCATCAGAAGCGCATTTATTGATGTAAGAGATGCAACACTTAAGGTTTTAAGTGAAACCAGCATAGCAGATGTTATTGGTAGGGAAGATACTTTGAAGCTAGGCATAAACAACAATTAATACTGAATTTGCTTATTTATCAACAAATAAGCAATTTTTTTAAAATAAATTACTACTATTTCTATATACTTTATATATTTGACGGATGAACTTCAAATTTGCACCTAAAAATGTTTTCGCTCAAATGATGTGCTGTTGTTATAAAACACAGTAGAAGAGGGTATTTAGTAATTTTTAGGTATAAAATATTGAAATGCTTCTCAGTAAATAGGGAAGCATTTTTTGAATAAAGCTAACAACACATATGCAAAGTTTCAGAACAGAACTCGAAAACAATATTGTCGAGCAGGACATTATCGATTTAGAGAATAAGATTAAGGCTTTTCGCGATGGAACCATTCACGATGAGAAATTTAGAAGCTTACGTTTAGCCCGCGGCGTTTACGGCCAAAGGCAACCAGGCGTACAAATGATTCGCATTAAACTGCCTTTTGGTAAAGTTACGTTTAAGCAATTATTGCGCATTGCCGATATTGCCGATGAGTATGGAAGTGGTAATTTGCATCTTACTACGCGTCAGGATATACAATTGCACTATGTCAGTTTAGATAAAACCCCAGAACTTTGGGCGAAGTTAGAACAAGATGATATTACCTTACGTGAAGCTTGTGGAAACACGGTTCGCAACGTAACGGCATCGCCAAATTCAGGAATTGATAAAGATGAACCATTTGATGTTTCGCCTTATGCACAAGCGGTTTTTAAATACTTTTTGCGTAACCCAATTTGTCAGGAAATGGGTAGAAAGATTAAAATTTCTTTCTCCTCAAGCGATAAAGATACTGCCTTCAGTTACATTCACGATTTAGGTTTTATCCCAAAAATTAACGAAAATGGCGAACGTGGTTTTAAGGTTTTATTTGCTGGTGGTTTAGGCGCACAACCCTTTTTAGCTAACGCGATACACGAGTTTTTACATGAAGACCAGTTGATTCCTTTTACAGAATCAGTTTTACGTGTTTTCGACCGTTATGGCGAACGTAGTAATCGAAACAAAGCTCGATTAAAATATTTAGTACAGAAATTAGGTTTGGAAGAAGTTTTACGTTTAGTAGCCGAAGAACGCATTGCCAATAAGGTAAAAACGTATAAAATAGATAGAGAAACTGTACCGCAACCAGAACTGCCAACTGAGCAAAACTTTGGCGAGGTTGAAATTCTGAATGAAACACATTACAAACATTGGTTTGCCACTAATGTTGTAGAGCAGAAGCAAGCTGATTTTTATTCAGTTTATGTGAAAGTTCAGGTTGGTGATATTAAAACCGATAAAGCCAGGGCTTTTGTCGATGCCATTAAACCTTATGTTGCTGATGAAATCAGGGTTACACAAAACCAAGGTTTACTGTTAAAATTTGTTCGAAAAGAAGCTTTGCCATCATTATATGCAGCTTTAAATAAAATTGGGTTTACAACTGCTGGTTTCGATAGCTTGGCAGATATTACCACTTGCCCAGGAACGGATACTTGTAATCTGGGCATTTCAAATTCCATGACTTTAGCCGAGGTTTTGGAAGATGTGATCTATACCGATTTTCCAGAATTTATCTACGAGAAAAACATCAAAATCAAAATCAGCGGCTGTATGAATTCTTGCGGTCAGCATGGGTTGGCAGAAATTGGTTTTCATGGCAGTTCGGTAAAGGCAGAAGGTAAAGTTGTTCCTGCGGTACAAGTAATGTTGGGCGGCGGTACAGTTGGAAACGGTGTTGGTCGTGTTGCAGAACGGGTGATTAAAGTACCATCGAAAAGAGCAACAAGTGTTTTGCACTTCATTTTAAATGATTTTAAAGCCAATAACGAGGAAAACGAAAATTTCCATCAATATTATGATAGAAAGGGTAAAGACCATTTTTATCAATTATTAAAACCATTGGCCGATTTAACGAATCTTCAACAGGAAGAGTTTGTAGACTGGGGCCATGCAGAGGAGTTTGTAACTGCGATTGGCGTTGGCGAATGTGCGGGTGTTGTAATTGATTTAGTGGCTACATTGCTTTTAGAGGCGGATGAAAAATTTGGTTGGGCGAAGCAAAACCTAAAAAAAGGCGCTTATGCTGATGCAATTTATCATACTTATTCAACTTTTGTTAGCGCCGCAAAATCGTTGCTTTTAGATAAAGGCGTAAATAGTAGCACTCAGGTTGGTGTAATCAGAGAGTTTGATAATCACTACGTTGAAACAGGAGAATTTAATTTGCCAACAAACTTTTCAGATTTGGTACTTCAAATCAATAAAAACGAACCAACTGAGGAATTTGCAAACCGTTATTTCAATCAGGCAGAAACGTTCTTAAATCAGATTAAGTTGAAAAGGAATGAGAAAATTAGTGAATGATAGAATTTAGAATGAGAGAATGATAAGGAATCGGAGGTAAAAAACATTCACTCAATCACTCATTCAAAACTCAATAATTAAGAAAAACATGATTAATCAATATAAAGAATCAAAAATTACCCTTTTAGGCGCTGGTCCTGGCGATCCAGATTTACTTACACTGAAAGGTGTTAAGGCTTTGCAGGCTGCTGATGTGGTATTGTACGATGCTTTAACGAATGAGGCCTTGTTAGAACATGCACCAGCAGATGCTATAAAAGTTTATGTTGGAAAACGTTCTGGCGAACACTCTTATCCACAAGAAACCATTAATAAATTGATGATTGATTATGCCTTAAACTATGGTCATGTGGTGCGTTTAAAAGGCGGCGACCCATTTGTTTTTGGCAGGGGATATGAAGAATTGGATTACGCTGCATCTTACAGCATTCCGGTTGATGTAATTCCAGGGATTTCGAGTTCGATTGGCGTACCAGGTTTGCAACAAATTCCAGTAACACATCGTGGTTTGAGCGAAAGCTTTTGGGTTATTACGGGTACAACAACTTCGGGCGAAGTATCTAACGATATTTATCAAGCAGCAGAATCAAATGCTACGGTTTTAGTGTTAATGGGCTTGAAAAAACTATCCAAAATTGTCGAAATTTTTAAGGCAGCAGGCAGACAAAAATTACCTGCTGCAATAGTGCAAAATGGTTCTTCAGAAGAAGAAAAACTGGTAATTGGTACGGTTGAAACCATCAAAGGTTTGGCGCAGCAAGAAAATGTAAAAGCACCAGCGCTTTTAATTTTTGGTGAAGTGGTTTCTTTACATCCATCCTTTAAAAAATTAGTAAAACAATATGCAAGTATTGCCTAACCAAGCTAATAATGAAGCGGCTTTCTCCCAAGAGGAGAACGGAAATCAGCTTTTTCCAGTTTTTGTAAAGCTGAATAAGCTGCGTACATTATTAATTGGGGCGGGAAATATCGGCCTTGAAAAGTTAACGGCAATTGTTAATAATAGCCATCAGGCTAAAATTACCATCGTTGCAGAAATGGTTTCTCCAGAGGTTTATGCGCTTATCGCAAATTATCCTCAAATAAAAGTGAAGCAAAAAAGTTTCGATGTTACCGATTTGGAAAATATCGACATTGTTTTTGCGGCAACCAACAACGATATTTTAAATGAAGAAATCAGAGCGGTAACCCATGATAAAGGATTACTTATTAACGTGGCAGACAAACCTGATTTGTGCGATTTCTATTTGGGTTCTATCGTTCAACGAGGTGATTTAAAAATTGCGATTTCAACTAATGGTAAATCGCCAACCATCGCAAAGCGATTAAAACAAATTTTGAATGAGGGTTTGCCAGCAGAGCTGGATGAAACTTTGCAAAATATGAGCGCCTTACGCCAAACATTAAATGGCGATTTTTCGGCAAAGGTTAAAAAGCTAAATAAGGTAACGCAAAGCTTAATTAACCCACGTAAAAGTTTCGCAGAGCGAAATATTAAATGGTTAATTTGGGTCGCTTCAATTTTGCTTGTTGGTGCAATTGGTTTTTCACTTTGGAATACTGAACCCGAATTTCAAGTCTTTTTAATTAACATCGACCCATTATTTTATTGGTTTTTAGGTGCAGGATTTTTATTTGCTTTAGTGGATGGCGCAATCGGAATGTCGTACGGTGTAACCACTGCTTCATTTTCATTGGCCATGGGTTTACCGCCCGCATCGGCAAGTATGGCCATTCATATTTCTGAAGTAATGAGCAATGGTATTGCAGGTTGGATGCATTATAAAATGGGAAATGTGAACTGGAAACTGTTCAAAATCTTGATAATTCCAGCCATTGTTGGTGCAGTTTTGGGTGCCTATATTTTATCCTCTTTAGAGCATTACAGTTCTTATGTAAAACCAATTGTAGGGATTTACACCTTATTTTTAGGCGGTGTAATTTTAACCAAGGCATTTAACATAAAAAGGAAAAAAAGCAACGAAAAAATTAAGAAGATTGGTTTGTTAGGTTTCGTAGGAGGCTTTATTGATGCAGCTTTTGGTGGTGGTTGGGGTTCAATCGTATTATCAAGTTTAATTGCAGGCGGTCGCCATCCCTTATTTTCTTTAGGTACAGTAAAAATTAGTCGTTTTTTTATTGCAACCTTAAGTTCGCTTACTTTTTTTACCATGTTAGGTGGCAAACATTGGGAAGCCGTTTTAGGCTTAATTATTGGTAGTGCAGTTGCATCGCCAATTGCAGCAAGGGTTTCGAATAAAATTTCGGCAAAGACCATAATGGTTGCCGTTGGGATTATCGTGATGATTGTGAGTTTACGTAGCGTAATTATGTTTATATTAAAATTAATTTAGTGATGGGGAATTTAGCGGAGATAAAACAAGAATTATCAGGATTAAATACAATTGATAAATTAAAATATCTGGCAGATAAATATGCCGATAACATTATCTTTTCAACAAGTTTTGGTTGGGAAGACCAAGCAATTACGCATTTAATTTTCTCGAATAATATTCCTATTAAAGTGTTTACATTGGAAACTGGGCGGCTTTTTCCTGAAACCTATTATGTATGGAATCGTACTTTGGAAGTGTACAACAAACCGATTCACGCTTATTATCCCAAAAATGATTTGTTGCAGGATATGGTGAATACAAAAGGTCCGAATAGTTTTTATGAATCGGTAGAAAATAGAAAAGAGTGTTGTTACATCCGCAAAATAGAACCTTTAAGAAGAGCATTGCAAGGTAACGAAATTTGGGTAACGGGAATCAGGGCTGAGCAGAGCGCCAACCGTGAAGATATGCACGATTTAGAATGGGATGAGGGCAATCAGTTAATAAAATTTCACCCTATATTCGATTGGACTTTGGATAATGTAAAAACTTACATCAAAGAAAATAACATCGTTTATAACACTTTACACGATAAAGGTTTCCCAAGCATTGGCTGCGCACCATGTACACGAGCGGTACAACCAGGCGAAGATTTTAGAGCCGGAAGATGGTGGTGGGAAGACCAAAGCAAAAAAGAATGCGGTTTGCACACGACGGAGCAGAAAGGTTAAAGGCAAATACGGTGTTCGTTTTTCGTCTATCGTTTTTAGACTATTCGCTTAACAACGAAAAACGAACCACTAGCCTCGAAAAAAAGAGCAAAGAATAAGTGAAATACGTTTTTCGTCCATCGTTTTTGGACTAATTGCTTAAAAACGAACAACGACAAACGAACAACAACAAACATTTACAAATGGGAGAATACAATTTTGATTACTTAGATGAATTAGAGGCCGAGGCGATTCACATTTTACGTGAAGTAGCAGGGCAATTTGAAAAGCCTGCTTTATTATTTTCTGGCGGAAAAGATTCAATTACCTTAGTTCGTTTGGCTGAGAAAGCTTTTCGACCTGGGAAATTTCCTTTTCCATTGGTTCATATTGATACAGGTCATAACTTTGAAGAGACCATTACTTATCGTGATAAAATGGTTGAGAGAATCGGCGAGCGCTTGATTATTGGTTCCGTTCAAGAATCTATCGACCAAGGTAAAGTAATTGAGCAAACGGGTAAAAATGCCAGCAGAAATGCTTTGCAAACCGTTACCTTGTTAGATACCATTGCTAAACATCAATTTGATGCATGTATCGGCGGTGCCCGCAGAGATGAAGAAAAGGCGAGAGCAAAAGAAAGAATTTTTTCTGTTCGCGATGAGTTTGGACAATGGGACCCAAAACGCCAGCGCCCCGAACTTTGGAACATTTATAACGGTAAAATCCACAAGGGAGAAAATGTTAGGGTTTTCCCAATCAGCAATTGGACCGAGCTTGATGTTTGGAATTACATCCGCAGGGAAAAAATAGAATTACCAAGTATTTATTTTTCTCACGAACGTGAAGTAATTACCAGAAACGGTCAGCTAATGGCCGCATCACCGTTTTTAAATATGGATGAAGAAGATTTTATCTTCCGCAAACAAGTCCGTTTCCGTACCGTTGGGGATATGTCTTGCACAGCTGCAGTAGAATCTGAAGCCACTTTAATTGACGATATTATTGCAGAAATCAGTGAATCGAAAATTTCTGAACGTGGCGCTCGTATGGATGACAAAGTTTCAGAAGCTGCGATGGAGGATAGAAAAAAAGGAGGATATTTTTAATTAGAGCGTCTTTCGTTCTTCGTCCATCGTTAGCAACGAAAAACGAAAAACGAGAAACGGAAAACGAATATAGAAATGAACATATTAAAATTTTTCACAGCAGGCAGCGTAGATGATGGCAAAAGTACCTTAATCGGCCGTTTGTTATACGATACAGATTCCATTTTAGCCGACCAGTTAGAAGCCTTACAAAGCTCTAACCGTAAAAACGATGATGGAACAATAGATTTAGCCATTTTAACCGATGGTTTAAGGGCTGAGCGTGAGCAAGGAATTACCATTGATGTGGCTTACAAATATTTCCAAACCGAAAAACGTAAGTTTATTATAGCCGATACACCAGGTCACATTCAGTACACCAGAAATATGGTTACGGGTGCATCTACAGCAAATTTGGCCATTATATTAATCGATGCTAGAAACGGCGTCGTAGAGCAAACCATCCGTCATTCGTATTTGGTTTCTTTGTTGGGCATTAAACATGTGGTGGTTGCCATCAATAAAATGGATATGGTTGGTTACAGGGAAGATGTTTGCAACTCAATCATCGAAAAATACAAAGTTCTGGCGCTACAACTTAAGTTAAAAGATGTAACCTACATTCCCGTTAGTGCATTAAAAGGCGATAATATTGTACAAAATTCTGAGCGTATGGATTGGTACGGTGGTGAAAGCTTGTTGCACTTTTTGGAACAGGTTGATACTGATAATCTGGATAAATCGCAGTTGGCACGTATGCCAGTGCAATGGGTTATTCGCCCACAAACAGAAGAACTGCATGATTACCGCGGTTATGCTGGTCGCGTTTTGAGTGGTACTTTCAATGTAAATGATAAGGTCACTGTATTACCATCGGGCGCAAGTTCAACCATCGAGAAAATTGAATTTTTCGACCAGGCACCAGTTGCGGCTCATGCTGGCCAGTCGGTAACCATTCATTTAAAAGATGATGTAGATATTAGCCGTGGTGATACCATTGTAAATGCATCGGCTTTGCCACAAGAATCTAAATTAATCGAAGCCGATTTATGTTGGATGGATGGACGTGCATTAGACACCTCGATTATGTATTTGATTCAGCACAATAGCAAAACCACCAAATGTAAAATCAGCGAAATTTTGCACAAGGTTGATATCAACACGCTTGAAAAACATCAAGCTGATGAATTTAAATTGAATGACATCGGTCGGGTAATTGTTAAAACAGCTGATGCTTTGGCGTTTGATTTATACGATGATAACCGTGCAAATGGTTCGGCAATTTTGGTAGATAGCAGAACTAATTTAACGGTTGGAGCGCTAATGTTTAGAGCAGCGGTAGAGTAAGTTTCTACGGTAATTTCAAGATAATAAATTAAAATATCGGCTCTTTAATATCAACATTAAAAGCCGATATTTTTGTTTTATATATAAATCTAACTGGCTTGATTTATCACATCATCAAACTTAATTTTATAAAGATTTTCGAGTTTATTAACGCTTTTAGTATTTTCTTCAAATAATCTTTTCAATTCATCAAAGTCATTTTTTAAATACTTCGATGCAAAGAAATTCGAAATGAATTGGCGAATTTTATCGCCAAAAAAAACCTCTGTCAGGATTAAAGAAATGATGAAAATATAATGGATCGCAAATATAGAATGCGAAGTTCTGATGGTTGAAGTTAAGCCCCTTGTTAAATAATCCAGTACTATAGGAATAAATAAAATACTTATTATTGAAACAATTTTTGTAGCATAAACAATCTTCTTCTCAGCTTTTTTAATTTTTTCCCGAGCACTTAAATCTTCATCAGCCAGCGGTTTATAAATTGTACTGCGTTGTTTAATTTTTTCTTGTTGCTTTCCATATTCAATATCAATTTCCCTCACATGGCTTATAAGTTCAGATTCTGCCTGATTTAATTTTTCCTGGTCAGAAACAATAGCTTCTTGTTCGGTAATTAGCTTTTCCATTATTAACAAATCATCAGGAATACCTCTAGCCATTTTCTGCTCTGCAGCAATAATTCTATTATCTAACTGCCTATATTGCTTTTTAAGTTCTAAAAGTTCATTATCCCAATGTGCTTTTTTTAAGTCGTAATCTTTTTTAATACGAATTATTTCAGCCAGGCTTTCGAATTTTTTTAAGGCAATGTGATTTAGTTCCTGCCTATCATAAAGTTCAATCAGTTGTGCAAATAAAAAGCTAATGGTATTTTTTCTATCAGAAATTAATCGCTCAAAAAGCGCAAGATCTTTTTCAGAAAGTGGAGTCAATTGCATATTAGGCATATCGCTGTTAAAATTATAAAAATTATGCCAGTACTGTGTATTTAATAAAGATGGAAACTTAAAATTACGATTGTATTATTAAAAAATGAGCTGATAATGTTGATGTAAAATTTGCTTTAAAAATTTATTTATTAAACTGCGTTTTTGTAACTGTTTGTTTTTCAGTCGAAAATGCATATTTATTCTATTTTAGATTATAACTTATAATACTTAGATTTAAGTACTGAATCTTCTTTTATGTCAAGAATACTGATAGTTGATGATGACGTAACCAACGCCGATTTACTGACCTCAATTTTCGAAAATGAGAAATTTGAAGTAGAAAGTATTCACAATTGTGATATGCTTCAGGCAACCATCCAAAACTTTCAACCGCATTTAATTTTAATGGATATTCAACTCAACTGCGCTGATGGAAGGATTTTGTGTAATGTAATAAAAAAGCATCCGAAAAATACAAAAATTCCGGTTATACTTTTATCAGTACTAACGCCATCACAATTTTTAGAGGTTACTTGTTCTGCAGATGAATTTGTAACAAAGCCTTTTGAAGTTGAAAACCTGCTGCAAATTGTAAAATCGCATTTGATTGATGTGGTTTAAACCTGCTTTAAATAATCTTCTATTGAATTTTTTACCTCATTAATTACCGTTTCCTTACCGCAATTTTTTAACTTATGTTGAGATGAGTTATATTTTTCTATGAAGGTTGCTTCGGTAGCATTAAATTTTAAATAACCCTGTTCAAAAAAACGTTCTTCTATTTCATTAGATGAATCCATAGAACGAAACCATAATTTGATAAGTGAATTGGATTCTTTCTCAAAATGTAACCAATGAAAAATTTCATTTAAACTGGCATTTTCAGGTAAATCAAGTCGCTTTATTTCTGTTATGACCAGCTCTTGGTTTTCAAATAAGAATAGTGTTTTGTATTTAGAAGACATTGCTGCAAAAATAAAAACAAGTGGCCAACGACTTGAATTTATTTGTCAACATTTTAAACCGATAACCAACATTTTATTTGGCATTCCACCAATTTAGTGGAAACTGAATTTCATCTACAGAACTTGCAACCATATCCGGCTTAAATGCATAATGGCCAAGAGTATCTTTACTAGAAATACCAGAGAGAACCAATATAGTTTTGTAGCCCATTTGTACACCACCTTGAATATCGGTTTCCATTGTATCGCCAATTACCGTGGTTTCACTGGTTTCTAAACCAAGAAATTTTCTGGCAGAACGCATCATAACCGGGCTCGGTTTGCCAGTTACAAATGCTTTTCTTCCTGTTGCTTCCTCAATCATGGCGGTTGTGGCTGCAATTCCTAAATTATTCCAACCTGGTTTTTTGGGTGAAGGATCGCGATTTGTCGTAATAAACTTCGCACCAGCTAAAATCATATCAACAGCTCTTTGAACCATTTCTAGCGTAAAATTTCTGCCTTCGCCAAGCACAACAAACTCAGGGTCGGTATTTACTAATGTAATACCATGATCATGTAAACTACTCAACAAACCACCTTCGCCTAATACATAGGCAGTACCGTTGGGGCTTTGGTCTGCCAAAAATTTTGCAGTCGCCATTGCACTCGTATAAACATGGCTTTCTTCAACCTTAATGCCAAGTCCCTTAAGTTTACGTACAACTTCCAAACTTGTTCTCTGGCTATTATTCGTCATGAAAGCAAAGGGAATATCCTCGTCAATTAGGTTTTTGATAAATTTATCAGCACCAAAAATTAGTGCTTCGCCGCTGTAAATTACGCCGTCCATATCAATTAATAAGCCTTGTTTCATAGGTATATGATTTTGTTTCAGTAAAAATAATTGTTAAATGTTAACTGCTGATGAATTATTAGCTTAAAAGCCATCGTCATTTATGAATTAGATTCGATTAAAAGCTTTAAGGCTTTCAAGCGCCAAAGTAAAGGTTGGTTTACCCTCGAATCCGGATCTTTTCTCAAAGGAGCAAAATGACTTTCCAAAAAATGCTCATAGTCGTTTATAATCGTTGCTGGATTGAGCAGGATTGGAGTTTGCGGTTTTTCTGCTGTTTTAAAATAGTCTTCAAGTTCTGGTATCGTCATAGCTCAAAGATAGCAAATGAAACAACAACAGGTGTTAATTAGACTGCTTTATAAGTATTATCGAAATAAGAAGCAAACTTAAAATTAGGATAAAAATAACCAATTGTTTATGGTCTGCATCTTCAACTTCCGTCCCGTTGTTTCTTATCGATTTTATTAAATTCATGAGGCGTTCCTTTAAATTCATTTATAAAAAATTTGAGAGCATAAATTATAAGGGTTTGACGGCTTTAATTAGCGAAAGATTAATTGAATTAAAAATTTAACATTTAGATAATTTGGAGCAAAAAAAAAGGCTTCAATTTAATTGAAGCCTTACATATTTTAAGGGAAATAATTTAAATTACTCTACCTGGATATTGTTCTAAAGCCAGTTCTAAACAATCCATCGATGCATTTAAATCGTCAGTATTTAAAACGTAAGCCATTCTAACTTCATTTTTTCCTGACCCTGGAGTAGAATAAAAACCTGTTGCAGGTGCCATCATCACAGTTTGGTTGTTGTAGCTAAATTCTTCAAGCATCCATTGGCAAAATTTATCGGCATCATCAATAGGGAATTTTGCTACAACATAAAATGCACCACCCGGATTTGGACAAAATATACCTTCAATATCGTTCAAACGTTTCACAAGTGTATCTCTGCGAAGTGTATACTCTGTATTTACTTTTTCAAAGTAACTATCTGGTGTATCAACTGCAGCTGCTCCTGCAATTTGCTCAACCATTCCCGGGCTTAACCTTGCTTGTGCAAATTTTAAACCTGAAGCAATTACTTCCTTGTTCTTGGTTATTAAACAGCCCAAACGAGCACCACAAGCACTATAACGTTTAGAAACCGTATCCATGATAACCACATTTTCGTCTAATCCATCCAAATGCATCGGCGAAATAAATTCACGGCCATCATAACAAAATTCACGATAAGCCTCATCAGAGAATAAAAACAAATCGTATTTAATACAAAGTGATTTTAAGGCTTCTAATTCTTCTCTTGAATAAAGATATCCGGTAGGATTATTAGGGTTACAAATAATTATTGCCTTGGTTTTATCGGTAATGAGTTTTTCAAATTCGGCTATTGGTGGTAAAGCGAATCCATTTTCTATAAATGATAGAATTGGCTTAACTACCACGTTACTCATACATGCAAAACCATTATAGTTTGCATAAAATGGCTCTGGAATAATAATTTCATCACCTTCATTAACACAAGTTTGCATTGCAATTGTAATGGCTTCAGAGCCACCAACAGTTACCAAAATGTTTTCTGGTGTAATATTGTAACCAAGTTTGTTATAATATTCTGTTAATTTCTGGCGATAAGCTAAAGTACCCTCAGATGGTGTATATGCCCAAACATCAAAATCAATGTTTTTAATAGCGTTTAGCATTCCTTCAGGTGTTTCAATATCTGGCTGACCAATATTTAGGTGAAAAACCTTTTTACCATCTTGTTTTGCTTTATCTGCAAATGGCGTTAATTTTCTGATTGGCGAGGCAGGCATCTGCAAGCCTTTTTGTGAAATTTTTGGCATGGCACAAAAATAAAAAAGTCCCGATGAAAATCGGGACTTTTTAAATATTATAGATTAAAAAATTATTTTGTTGCCGATGCAACAGTTTCTCCTTTAATATAAAGTACTTTAACTGGAGTTTTGGCATTTGAAGTAACCGTTACTGTTTTAGTAAATGGTTGTGGTGCTCCAGCAGCACTAAAAGTTACCGAAATTGTTCCACTTTCACCCTTTTTTAAAGGAACAGTAGTATATTTTGGTGTTGTACAACCGCAACTAGCTTCAGCCTTAGTTATAATTAATGGCTCTTCACCAACATTTGTGTACTTAAATTCGTAAGTTACAGGCTTGTTAACCGTAATTTTACCGAAATCATGGGTTTCAGCTTCGAATTTAAATTCTGCTTTAGCTGCGGTTTGAGCATTTGCTACTAAACCAAATCCCATTACAAAAGCGAATAATACAAAAATCTTTTTCATGTTTATGTGTTCAAAATGTTTGTTAAAATTTATATAACAAATTTAATATTTAAACGAGTAAAACAAAAACTATTCCAATTATATTTTACTAATCCATATATAATTTTACAATCGAGGATAAAGGCAAACTTTTAATTTTGTATATATTTGCGGCAACCAATATTTGATTACGATGCAGAATGACAAATTGATTACCAACTCTATTGATGCTTCTGAATTAAGTTTTAACGATTTTAAATCTATCGTTATAAACGATTACAAAATTGCCTTCGAGAGCCGTCAGGCGAGTGTTTTAGGTAGAAGAGAAGTATTAACAGGGAAGGCTAAATTTGGCATTTTTGGCGATGGAAAAGAGGTTCCGCAAATTGCAATGGCTAAAGCTTTTAAAAATGGCGATTGGCGTTCTGGTTATTATCGCGATCAAACTTTTGCCTTCGCAACAGGCATATCTACCATTAAGGAGTTTTTTGCTCAATTATATGCAAACCCAACAGAAGGAGCCGATCCGTTTTCTGGTGGCAGACAGATGAATTGTCATTTCGCAACAAAATCAATTAACGAAGATGGTAGCTGGAATGATTTAACACAAATTAAAAATTGTTCTTCAGATATTTCTCCAACCGGAGGACAAATGGCTCGTTTGGTTGGTTTGGCTTATGCTTCAAAATTATTCAGAAATAACAAAGAACTCGATTATCTTAAACACTTTTCGGTAAATGGAAATGAGGTTGCCTTTGGCACCATTGGTAATGCTTCAACCTCTGAAGGTGTTTTCTTTGAAGCGATAAACGCTGCGGGTGTGTTGCAAATTCCTATGGCTATTTCCGTTTGGGATGATGCTTACGGAATTTCAGTTCCTGCTAAATATCAAACCACTAAAGAAGATATTTCTGAAGTTTTGAAAGGTTTTCAGCGTGATAAGAATACAACCGGATACGAAATTTACAAGGTAAAGGGTTGGGATTATCCAGCCTTGTGCGAAGTTTATGAAAAAGCAATTAATGTTTGTAGAGATGAACATGTTCCGGTATTAATCCATGTTACAGAATTAACTCAGCCTCAAGGGCATAGTACTTCCGGTTCACACGAGCGTTACAAGTCAAAAGACAGGTTAACTTGGGAAAACGAACACGATTGCATCTTAAAAATGAGGGAATGGATGCTCGAATCGGCAATAATTTCTGATGAAGACCTGGCAGAATTAGAGAAAACTGCTAAAATATTTGTTAGAAATGCTCAAAAAGAAGCATGGAATGAATTTTTAGATAGCATTAAACCTGAACAAAAGCAAGTAATTGATTTAATTGGTGGTATGGTAAAGCATCAACCAGAATTAGCAAAGCTGGCTACTCAATTAGCTTCAATTGCTGATGCTCAAAGACGTGAAGTTTTTACAATTGCCCGCAAGGCGATACGTATTTCAGCTAAATTTAAATCAGCTGAACGAGATGAACTTTTAGCTTGGTATAAGATTCAGATGGAATTAAATAGCAAGCGATATAATTCTAAACTTCATACCAATGGTGATGAATCACCAGATAAAATAGAAGTTGTTGAGCCAATTTACAATGAATTTTCTAAAATGGTTGATGGCAGGGAGGTATTAAATGCTTGTTTTGACACAAATTTTGCCCGCGACCAAAGACTTGTAGCTTTTGGAGAAGATTTAGGGAATATTGGTGATGTTAATCAAGGTTTTGCAGGTTTACAAGCAAAATTTGGCGAGTTACGTATTACGGATACAGGCATTCGTGAGATGACAATTATGGGCCAAGGTATAGGATTGGCTTTGAGAGGGCTTAAACCTATTGCTGAAATTCAATATTTAGATTATTTAATTTTTGCACTTAATGTGCTCAGTGATGACTTGGCATCGTTGGCCTATCGTACAAAAGGCATTCAAAAGGCGCCGGTAATTGTACGTACAAGAGGGCATAGACTTGAAGGAATATGGCATTCAGGTTCTCCAATTGCAATGCTTCTAGGTTCTTTAAGGGGAATGCATCTTTGTGTTCCAAGAAACATGACCCAAGCAGCAGGAATGTATAATACACTTTTTAGAGCAGATGAACCTGCTGTGGTTATAGAGTGTTTGAACGGCTATCGTTTAAAAGAGAAGTTACCTGAAAACGTTGGTGAATTTACGGTTCCATTAGGAAAAGCAGAAGTTCTGGAAGAAGGCACTGATATTACAATTGTTTCCTATGGTTCTACCTTAAGAATTGTACAAGAAGCAGCCGAAGAATTGGCAACATTAGGCATTTCAGTTGAAATTGTCGATCCTCAAACACTTTTACCTTTTGATAAAACAATGGTTTGTGCGCAATCTCTAAAGAAAACAAATAAACTTCTTGTAGTTGATGAGGATGTGCCAGGTGGTGCTTCTGCCTATATTCTTCAACAGATTTTAGAACAGCAAAAAGGATATTTTCATTTAGATGGACAACCAAGAACTTTGTCTTCAAAGGCACACCGACCTCCTTTTGGATCTGATGGTGATTATTTTAGTAAACCTTCGGTAGATGATATTATAGAAGTAGTTTATGAAATGATGCACGATTCTAACCCTAATAAGTTTATAAGTTTATTCTAAATCAAACAACTAAAAGTTGTAAAAGCGTATTTACATTTAAAAATGTTTGGTTTTAGTACTCACAGCCAACTTTTGAGTTTATCTATTGATTAAAAAAAATTATCTTTCATCTTAATTAAGAAACCAAATCATTCCCCATTTCAGTTTCCATCTTAGGAAACAATTTTTTATTTTTCAGATACGCTTGTAAAGTTTCTTGATAAGCCAATAATTGAGTTAATTAAGATTGAAATAATAATGGATCGGCGCTCTGAGATTAGTGAAGTATTTTTTCGTTTAAAGCGGTATAGTAAGTTTTTTTCGATTCTGATTTGTTTATTTTTATCATTGAGCTTGCATGCTCAAACAACAAATCCACGTAAGTTAGATAGTTTATTTAAAGTAAACCAAAGGTATTCCAAACCAGATTCAAATAAAATGAAAACCCTTTATTTGATAATGAGGGAATACATGATTCTTAAGAACTTTCCAAAAATTGACGAGTACTATCAAAAGAGTCTTCAGCTATCTCAAAGCTTAAACAAAAGAAGTTTTTCGGCTGTAATTTATAATCGCAGGGCATTATTTAATCATGGTTTGGCAAATTATTTAGAGGCAGAAAAATATTATTACAAAGCTTTAAATGAGTATCAGCGTTTGAAAGATGGATACATGGAAGCTGGTATTTATTTAAACTTAAGCGCCCTTTATGGTTCAATTCCAGATTACGCAAAATCTCTAGAAGTAAACCAAAAAGCCATTATTTTATATCAAAAAACAAATAGTCAGGATGATTTAGCGAGTTGTTATATTAACATTGCAGCTGTCTATCAAGCTTTAGGTCAGCAAATATCTGCGGCAGATTATGGTAAAAGGGCATTAAGAATTTTTACAATTAATAATGATCAAACAGGAATAGCCTATGCTTACCTGTGCTTAGGAGAGAGTTATGTTGCTGCCAAATCATCAGATTTAGTTGCAATGAAAGTAGAACCTGAAAATAAACTTAGCATTGCCTTAGATTATTTTAATAAAGGCTTGAAAATTTCCGAAACCTCAAATAATCAATTAGAGATTTCATCTTTTAAAAGAAACATTGGTAAAGTTTACGAACAACAAGGCAAAGCTGATTTGGCATTAAATCACTACCTGGATGCGATAAAAATTGATGAACAAACAGGGCAGAAGGGTTATTACGCAGACAATTTGAAAACCTTGGGTATTTTCTACAAGAATCAGAAAAAATATAACATTGCACTCGAGACTCTGATTTTAGCATTGAAAATTTCAAGAGAGAAAAACTTTATAGATACAGAAAGAGATGTGCTGTTAATACTAAGTGATATATATCTGGATTTAAATAAACACAGAGAATCTTTAGACTACTATAAACAATACATTATAGCAAAGGATAAACTTTTTAATGAAGAAAAAGAGCGTGAAATAACCAGAAGACAATTAATTGTAGATTTTGGTGTAAAAGAAAATGATTACAAGCTTAAACAACAGGTTTCTGATGCCATTTTAAAACAACAATATTTTTTAGCAAGGCAGCAAGAACAAATGCTCTTACTAAGAAAAAAAGAACTGGAGTTTGTTGGACAACAGAAAAACTTGCAAAGCAGTAATTATGAACGTTCTAAGTTACAATCTGCATACGATTCTTATCAAAAAAACAAGCAAATTTCAGAACAGAAAAAGCAAATCGAATATGATGAAAAAGTAAAAATCTTCTTAATAGTTGCCATCACATTAATAATATTTACGGCAGGCTTAATTTATTTCAATCAAAGGAAAACTACCCGCTTAAATGTTATAATAAATAAGCAGAAGCGAGAACTTGAGCAATTAAGTAGGGTTAAAGATAGAATCTTTAGCGTTGTAAGCCATGATATGCGAACGCCTGTAAATTCTTTAATCTCATTTATTCAGCTATTAGAGGCGGGTAAAATTGACCAAGATAAACTTACCAAATATGCTTCATCATTAAAAAATAGCCTTACACATACATCTTCGATGATGGAAAATTTACTGAATTGGGCTGCTAGTCAAATGCAGGGGTTTAATCCTTATTTGGAGCCTCTAAACATTTCTGATTTGACTAATGAAATTGTTATTGAGTCAAAAAATATAGCCGATTTGAAAAATATAAGTATTGTAAATAATATTCTGCCCAATACAATGTGTAATGCCGATGAAAATATGCTTTCGCTAGTGCTAAGAAATTTAATAAATAATTCAATAAAATTTACACCAAACGATGGTACAATAATAATCTCATCTGAAGTGGTTGAGAATGAATTGGTGATTTCGCTTGCAGATAACGGTATTGGAATGTCTGCCGAGCAGGTTGAGCATTTTAATGAATCCGCTTTTCAAGGTGCAGGATTTAGTACACTTGGTACGAATAGAGAAAGGGGTACTGGGCTTGGTCTGCTTCTTTGCCGAACTTTTATGGCATTGATGGAAGGCAAAATCGAATTGTTTTCTGCTAAAAATGAAGGAACAAAATTTAATTTGATTTTTAAAAGAGATTAATTACTTTTTGAATCTGGATAGCATTTTCTTATCAATTACATTTTCAAGTAATTCTTGTTTTGCAGTTGCACTAATTGGTACAATAAAATTATTTTCTAAATGTAATTCGTGTGCAGTAAGTGTTGAAATTTTATTAACATTAACAATATACTGCTTATGAACCCTTATAAATTGATTTGGTAATTGTTTTTCGAGATTTTTAAGGCCAACCAAAATAACATGCTTTTCGCCAGCTGTATAAATTTTTGAAAAATCGCCCATGCTTTCAATATATATTACATCATTGTATTTCAGCTTTGTAATTCCCTTGGTTTCTCTAAAGAAAAAGTAATCATCCTCTTCGCTAATATCGCTGTGATTTACTGGGGCAAATTTTTTAAGTTCGATATATTCTATCGCTTTATTTGCTGCTTTAAGTAAACGTTCAAATGTGGCTGGTTTTACAACAAAATCTATTGCGTCTAAATCAAAACTCTCCGCTGCATATTGGTTGTATGAAGTAATAAATATAAAAACAGGCTTGTTTTTCAGTGTTTTTAGTAATGCAGTTCCAGAAAGTTCTGGCATATCAATGTCCGAAAAAACTATATCTATCTGTTCGTTATTAATTTTCTGGATAGCTTCAATACCATCTTTACAAACAGAAATTATATTCAATGCTGGTATTTTGCTGATGTGCATCGTAATGGCATCCCGTTCGATTTCGTTATCATCTACGATTAAGCAGTTATACATTTATAGGGTATTTAAAAATTAAAGGTAACTATAAAATCTGCACTAATAACTGTTAAAGGAGGGTAAATGTTCAGACTATTTTCTATGTTTTTTTTCTCCAGTATAAATTTTTTCTCCGGCTTTAATCTCTAATTGTAAATCATTTTCTTCAGGGGGAACTGGGCAACGATAACCATCGCTGTATGCACAATAAGGGTTGTAAGCTTTATTAAAATCAATTTCAATTTTATTACTGACGATTTCTTTTGAGCTTAAATCAATATATCGCCCACCACCGTAGGTTTCCTTGTTGTTTGTTTCATCTGTGAAAGGCAAAAACAATAAATTTTTAAATGCAGGATTTGTGGCCAAAGCTAAATTTTTATACAGTGTCATTACTGTTTCTTTGCCATTTAAGCTAAATTTTATTTTCGCATAGCGATAAAATTCCTTGCTCGTGCCGTCGTAAGTTGGCATTTTGAAAACTTTCTCGTTTTTAAGGATTTCGACATTTGCAACAACTTTGTAATTGCTATCTGCATCGTAAAAATGCAGGTTTTGTAAATCACTTTCATTTAAAGGTGAATTGGATTCCTTAACGAAATCTTTTTTGTAGCTATCACGATGTTTAGCAATCTGCTCGGAATAGGATTGGGCAAATGCGTTTAAGCTAACTAGGAGGAATAGGATAGGGAGCAGTTTTTTCATAGTTATTGTTTAGCAATCGTCATTTCGACTGGAGTGCAGCGGAATGGAAAAATCTTTGAAATTTGCTAAATATAGTTCAAAGATTTTGCTTCGCAGAGCCTTTGGGTTCTCGGCTTAGCTCGAAATAACGGTTTTTGCTTAAATCACACTCACTTTGTTTCTCAAAAATTGGTCGGCTAAAACTAATGCAGCCATAGCTTCAACAATAACTACAGCTCTTGGTACAACACAAGGGTCATGGCGGCCTTTGCCTTTAATTTCAGAAGCTTCGCCAGCTGCATTAATGGTTTGCTGATTATGCATAATGGTTGCTACAGGTTTAAAAGCCACTTTAAAAGTAATATCCATTCCATTTGAAATACCGCCCAAAATACCACCTGCAAAGTTCGTTGTGGTTTTAAATGCTTTAGTATCTGCCTCTTTTGGTTGAGGAATATCATTATGTTGAGAACCTCGTAACTCGCTTCCGGCAAAACCAGAACCATATTCAAAACCATGCACCGCATTAATACTTAACATCGCTTTGCCCAAATCAGCATGTAATTTATCAAAAACAGGTTCGCCCAAACCTGCCGGACAACCTTTAATTACACAGCCAATTTTACCACCAACGGTGTCGCCATCTTTTCTTACTGAATCGATAAACTCAATCATTTCATGCGCTGTTGCAGGGTCGGCACAACGCACAATATTTTCTTCTCTAATATCCAGCAAAGCTGATAAATCGTTACTTTCTAAATTTGGCGCTTCAATGGTACCAACAGAAGTTACGTGAGCAAAAATTTCGATACCTTGTTGCTTTAAAAATAATTTTGCAATGGCGCCTGCAGCTACGCGAGCAGCCGTTTCACGGGCTGATGAACGTCCGCCACCACGATGATCGCGGATGCCATATTTAGCATCGTAAACATAATCTGCATGGCTCGGTCGGTAAACATCAACATTATGACCATAATCTTTCGAACGTTGGTCTTCATTAGGGATTAATAAAGCAATCGGTGTTCCTGTACTTTTTCCCTCAAAAACGCCCGATAAAATTTGAACAGTATCGCTTTCTTTTCTTTGCGTAGTTATTTTCGATTGACCGGGTTTACGTTTATCCAATTCTGATTGAATAAAATCCATGTCTATATCCAATTGCGCCGGACAGCCATCAATTATTACCCCAATGGCTACGCCATGAGATTCGCCAAAGGTGGTTATGCGAAATAATTGTCCGAATGAGTTACCTGCCATATATATTTTAGATTGATGATTTTGGATTACGATTTGGGTTGGGTCTTTAATCTTTTGTTCTTTTATCCTTGCTCTTCTACTAAGAACCCCGCCTTTTTCAAATCTTCCCAAAAATAAGGATAAGATTTTTCTACAACTTGCATTTCTTCAATTTCAACTTCATCAATTAATAATGCAAGAGGCGCAAAAGCCATAGCCATGCGGTGGTCTTCATAAGTTGCAAAGGTTACTCTTTTAGGAAAATGAAGCTCATTGGTATTTAAGGTGTAAACCAAGTTATCTTCGGTTAATGTTACGCCGATTTTCGCCAACTCATTTTGTAAAGCTGCAATTCTATCTGTTTCTTTAATTTTTAAGGTTTCTAAGCCAGTAAAAGCCATGTTTTTACCCAAGGCAGCTGCAATAACTACAATGGTTTGTGCTAAATCAGGACAAGTTTTTAAATCTAAAACTTGGTTAGTTTCTAAAGATAAGCCTAAGTTGCTAATCAAAATTCCAGTTTCGGTTTTGCTGGTTGCAATACCGAAAATTTTCATGATTTTTTGAATCTGACTATCGCCTTGTAAGCTTTTTTCTTTTAAAGCAGGCAAACTGATTTCAGCTTCATCAGCTAAAGCCGCAATACTGTACCAATAGGATGCAGCACTCCAATCTGGCTCAACAACCAAAGTTCCTGGTTTAAAAATCTGTGGTTTAATGGAAATCGAATTTCCATTCCAACTGTGTTCTATACCAACTTCAGCCAACATATCTAAAGTCATATCTACATATGGTTTGGAAGTTAGCTCGCCCTCAATTTCTAAAGTTAATCCTTGTGGTAAAATTGGGGCAATCATCAGCAAAGCTGATATGTATTGACTGCTGATATCGCCTTTAATTTTAACTTCTGCTGTTTTTTGATTTATTGGACCAGTTATGTTTAACGGAGGAAATCCCTCAGATTCTGCATACGAAATGTCGGCGCCAAGTGTTTTTAAAGCTTCAGCCAAAATACCAATTGGGCGCTGTTTCATCCGCTCGGTTCCAGTTAATAAGAAATTTCCGTTTTTTGCCGAAAGATAAGCAGAAAGAAAACGCATTGCCGTTCCAGCAGGCCCAACATCTACAGTTTTTGATTCTTCAATTTCTACTTCAAGCTCTTCCTCAAGCGTGTTAAGAATACCGTTTAAGGTTACCGTATCTGCGGCATTAGAAAGGTTTTCTACTTTAACTAGTTTTTTGCTTAAAGCACTTATAATTAAGGCTCTGTTACATTCGCTTTTTGAACCTGTTAATTGGATTTCCGTATTAATATTCTTGGTTCCTTTAAAAGAAACTAAGGCATTTTTTGACATTTTATCTTGTTTTATTATCAAATGGATTTTAATCAATTGTTATGTTAAGCCTGTCGAAAAGCTATAAAATTCTTCGACAAGCTCAGAAAGACATGATTATATACAAACCATTATATTTATAAAATCGTCATTACGAAGCTTGAATAATGCCAAAACTTATCGCATTAAGATTGCTTCGTGCCTCGCAATGACTTGAAGCTTTAGACATTGCTTTTCGCTTTAGTCTTTAAGCTTTTAACCTTATTTTGAAACTTCAGTATGTTGCTCAGCGGCAATTCCTTTTTCAGCTTTACCAGCATTCATGATTTCAGTTTGCTTACGAATAGATTCTCCGTGTACTAATTCTAAGAATTTCTCAGTAAAGTTTAAATCTAATTTTAAAGCCTTTGCAAAAGCATGACCTTTTTTAATGATTGCATCCCAACGGTTTACCTGTAAAATCGTTACCTGGTTATCGCGTTTGAATTCGCCGATTTTTTCGACGATAGCCATACGTTCTGCTAATTTTTGCAATAAAATATCATCAATTTTATCGATATTTTTACGTAAATCAGCTAATTTATCAGCGAAAGCTTCATTCGGTGCCTCAGGTTCACGAACTGTTAAACGGTCAACCAATTCTGCCAAAGCAGCTGGTGTAACTTGTTGTTTAGCATCTGTCCATGCAACCGATGGGTCTACATGAGATTCAATCATTAAACCTTGCATATCTAAATCTAAAGCTTTTTGAGAGATGTACGGAATTAATTCACGGTTACCGCAAATGTGGCTAGGGTCGTTAATTATTGGTAACTCAGGGCATAATGTTTTCAATTGAATTGCCATTTCCCACATTGGTTCGTTGCGGAAAGAACTTTTCTCGAATGATGAAAAACCACGGTGAATAGCACCAATTTTGGTAATACCAGCACCGTTAATACGCTCAATTGCACCAATCCATAATTGTAGATCAGGATTTACCGGGTTTTTAATTAATACCGGAACGTCGTGACCTTTTAAAGCATCAGCAATTTCCTGAACTGTGAAAGGATTTACTGTAGAACGAGCGCCAATCCAAAGGATATCAACGCCAGCAGCCAAAGCCTCTTCAACGTGTTTTGCATTTGCTACTTCTACAGCTGTTGGTAAACCAGTTTCTGCTTTAGCACGTTTTAACCACTCTAAACCGATACTTCCAATACCTTCGAACTCTCCCGGGCGAGTACGTGGTTTCCAGATTCCAGCTCTTAAAACCGATACTTTACCAGTAGCAGCTAATAAATGTGCGGTAGTTAATAATTGCTCTTCAGTTTCTGCACTGCAAGGACCAGAGATGATTAATGGTTCGTTGTTAACGTTTAACCAAGTGTTTAAAGGTTGGATGTTTAAATTAAGTTTCATGATTTATGGCTTGTAATATTTTATAATTCGATTTTTTAATTGTTGTATTAATAGTGTTGATCGTTATTCGTAAATCTAAAATCTTAACTCTGTTAGACTTTATCGTTCTTTTGATATTCTCCGAGGATGTTAAAATTTGATGTGTATTTTAATGCTTTTCTTACGGCTTTATCATACTTTTCTGTGCTTGGCCATTCTAAGTCAACGTAAAAATAATATTCGTTTCGTTTACCAAGCACCGGCATAGATTGTATTTTTGTTAAGCTTACCTCTTGCTCTGCGAAGATATTTAATACCGTTGCCAAAGAGCCTGCTTTGTGCCCAACCTGAAAACAAATTGAAGCTTTATTTATTTTCTTGCCCTCGTCTGTTTTATCCTTTTTTAGGATGAGAAAGCGAGTGTAGTTTTTCTTATTTGATTCTACGCGACGTTCTAAAATGTTTAACCCATAAAGTTCTGCAGCTAAGTTGTTTGCGATCGCCATTGTATCCGTTAGTTTTTCTTCTTGAATGCGTTTAGCACAAGCCGCAGTATCGTTACTTTCTACAATTTTAATATGCGGATAATCGTAAAAGAAATCGATGCATTGGCGGATTGCAATAGGGTGAGAAGTTACGATTTTGATATCCTCGAATTTTACCCCCGGCAATGCCATTAAGTGCAATTGGATAGGCAAATAAACTTCGCCAACTACCGAAAAACCGTAATCGCGGATGAGTGTGTAATTTGGTAGCAAGCTACCTGCGATTGAGTTTTCAATTGCCATTACAACAAAATCAGCATCATTTTTTTCCAGCTTGTCGCAGGTTTCTTTAAATGAATTGCACTCTACAGTTTCGATATTTTTACCAAAGAATTTGTAGGCTGCTTCTTCGTGAAAAGAGGCTTTAATACCCTGAATTGCTACTCGTTTTGTCGTTTCCATTTTGTGTTAAACAAAAAAAGTCCCGGCTGTTTGCCGGGACTTTTTTATACATTTTAATATTGTTATATATCTTTTTGCATATCAGCCCCGGCTCTTACTAAAATAGTAAAAGTAACCAAAGTAATATGTGTTGAATAATTTCATTTTTCGTTTTTGAATGAGCCAAATGTAATAACAAAATTTAATTTGTCAATAGGAAAATGAAATTATTTTTAATAAAATTTAATTTTCTTTGATTTAGACCGTTTTGGAGATGGGTATGAAAGTTGAAGCCAAGGGTTATTTTAAGGTCTCAATAATTTTCTGAATATCTTTTTTTGTTATCCTAGCTTCTTCTGATTTATCGTAAATGTAAATCATTACAATTTCTTCTTGTGTTTGGAGGTAAGTGATAACCCTGTAACCGCCACTTTTTCCTTTGCCCTTACTTTTGATTGCAAGTCTGATTTTGAAAATACCGTTTCCTAAATCTATACCAGTTTTAGGGTTGTTTAAAAGTGTTGACTCAAGTTGCGCTAAATCGCTAATTAATGATAAATGTTTCTTTGTTAATTGTTTTGCTTTTTTGATGAAAATAGGGGAATAAATAATTTTGATTCCCTTTGTCATATATCACTAAGAGATAGAGGTGCAACTTTTCCGTCTTTAATATCCTTGGCTTCCTGTAGGCCTTGTTTAATTCCATCTAGCAGTTCTTGCTTTTTAGAACTTTTGATAACCTTTGCATCAATTCTTCTTAATACCTCCATAAGGAATTGAGTATCATTGTCTTTCACTTGTATCGTTAATGTTGTCATAACATATTTCTTAGTCAAAAATAAGAATTAAAATTTAAATAGTTGTTTGGGTTTTAAATCCACAGTTTTATGTTTCTTAAACCTGATAGCAAAGAAAATACTTTTTGTTGCAGGTGATAGACAAGCTCAGGCTGACATGGAACAAAAAGATTGAAGTGAATAGCAGGGCTGCATATGCCAAACGAACAGAACCACACATTTCCAAATCTCTAAAACAAAAAACGGCCTGTAAAATACAGACCGACATACATCATTATAATTTCTAAAACCCACGATTTAAATCGTGGGTAATAGGGTTACAGGTTTACACAGCCGAACTCAATTCTTGCGATTGCTCCTTTACATGCTTAATTCTATTGCTCTTTTCTGCTTCATGCAATTCCTGTTGCATAATTTTAGCAATTTTTGTGCTGCCATCGTGGCTCCAGCCTGGGGGATTAAAGATGTATTTTACCTTATCCATAAACGTTGGTGCCTTTTTAACATCAGCCGTTAAGGCGATAAATTCGTGGAAAATAATATTAACCGGTCCGGTGTCAGTTGGTTGTGTGGTTAAACCATACTTAACTTCATCCTCTGGTAATTCTGCCTGAAAAGTGCCAAACCATCTATCCCAAAGGATTAAAACCATACCCATATTTTTATCCAAATAGCGTACATTGCTGGCGTGGTGAACACGGTGGTGAGATGGTGTAACGAAAACATATTCGTACCATTTCGGGAATTTTATATTGTATTGGGTATGAACCAAATTGCCATAAATCTGCGTAACCAAATAAGCAAAAAGAATATCTACAGCAGTAAAACCCATAAATGCTAAGGGCAAATAAAAGAAAACGCGATAGAGTGGTTCAAAAACGGTAGAACGAAATCCTGTTGTTAAATTGAAGTGCTCTGACGAATGGTGGGTAACATGCATTGCCCAGAAAAAGCGTACGTAATGGCCAACGGTATGTAAAAACCAATACAGAAAATCTTGTGCAAGGATTAAAACCAACCAATATACCCAAACATTTGGGATTTGGAATAAGCGAAACTGATAGCAATATTCAAGTAGAAAAAAAGTACCTGTTTTCGTAGCTAAATTGATAACAATTGCAGCCGTCATCAGGTAAATGTTAGTCCAGGTATCGCGTTTGGTGTATAATTTTCTGTCGTGCAAGTAGCTGAAATACATTTCAACCAAGGTTAAAACGATTACAAAGCTAAAAAGCCCGATTACAGAAATATCACTTCCGGTATACTTCATTTTATAAACTGTTATAATAATCTAAACTGCTCAAAATATCGGCATTGGTTACACGGCAGTTATACGTGCATTTGCCCTGTTTTTCTAATAAAGAGAACAAAATGTTGCCATCCTCATTCTTTTTATCGCTTTGCATTAATTCCAAAAGCGTATCAAAACTTTCTTTTTTAATTTCGTATTTTGGATATAACGATAAAATATAATCGCTTATATCTTTCAATTCTTCTTTGCTTAAACCACTATTTTTGATGGATAAAGCGGCTTCGCAAACAAAACCAATGGCAATTGCTTCACCATGTGTAAGTGTATTTTCATCATTAGCTAATGAATAACTCTCTATTGCATGCCCAATCGTATGACCGAAATTCAAAATCTTGCGCAGATTTTTTTCATGAGGGTCTATCGTTACAACTTCGTTTTTAATTTGTACTGAACGATAAATATCCTCGGCTGATGGTGTTAAATAATCAGTAGTTTGTAATTTCTCGTAATAAGCTTTATCATAAATTAAGCCATGTTTAATCATTTCGGCAAAGCCTGATAAAAGCTCTCGCTGTGGCAAGGTTTTTAAAAATTCAGTTTCAATAAAAACCATTTGAGGCAGGGTGAAAGTGCCCACCATGTTTTTTACATTGTCAATATCGATACCAGTTTTACCACCAACAGAAGCATCAACCTGTGAAAGTAGGGTAGTGGGAACGTTTACGAAATCGATACCTCTTTTGTAGGTAGAGGCGATAAAACCACCCATATCTGTAATAACACCACCGCCTAAATTAATCATCAAACTTTTGCGGTCGGCTTCAAAATCTAGGAGTGTTTTCCAAATACCGATACAGAAATCGATATTTTTGTTTTCTTCTCCGGCAGAGGTTTCAATTAAATCAAAATCAGCAAAATCGTCCATCATCGATTGAAAAATCGGTAAGCAGATTTCGCTAGTATTTTCATCAGCAAGTACAAAAACTTTGCTGTATTTATTGCTATCTATTAAATTTTGTAAGGCATCTAAATTGCTTTCGAAATAAAGCGAATGGCCTGCGCTTGTTAAGGTTTCCATTATATTACTTCGATTTTATCTTGTTTAAAAGTAATGATATCGCCAACCCTAACTTTATAACGTTTGCGAAACTCTACTTCACCATTACATTTAACTAAACCGTCCATAACGGCAGCTTGGGCATCTCCACCAGTACCAACCAAACCAGTTGCTTTTAATAGCTGGATTAGCGGAATAAATTCGCCCTCTAATTTGAATTGTATCATTTTGCTGCAAAAATACGATTATTTAGAGGTTTTACGTTTCAACAATGAATGCTTTTTATAATTTTGCACCATTCTGACTTATTACAACCCAAATGATTGATTTATCCCCGAATAAACAACCTAATTTCGATAACACTGAAGTGGCTTTTCGCCAAAAAACCAATGCCGATTTAAAAAAAGGATATTGGTTGTTTAAAATGATTGGAAGTAACTTTTTAACCAAAGTTGGGCCACCGATTACCAATTTCTTTTTAAATATCGGTTTACCGATTCAGGGTGCTATCAAAGCCACTATTTTTAAGCAATTTTGTGGTGGTGAAACCATTGCTGAGTGCGATAAAGCAATAGCGCAACTGGCCAAAGGTGGTGTTGGAACGATTTTAGATTATTCTGTTGAAGGCGAGGAAGAAGAAGTTGTATTTGATGAAACTTGTCAGGAAATTATCCGAACCATTCTTCGTGCCGATGGCGATAAAAATATTCCGATTACGGTATTTAAAATTACCGGGATTGGTCGCTTTGCTTTACTCGAAAAATTGGATGCCAAGCAAACTTTAACAGCCTATGAAAAAGCAGAATTTGATAAAGTAAAACTCCGTTGCGAGTTGATTTGCCGCACCGCTTTTGAAAAAAATGTGCCGATTATGATTGATGCCGAGGAGACCTGGATTCAAGATACTATTGATGAATTGGCTTTGGATATGATGCGCAAATTTAACCAGAAACGTATTATCGTGTACAATACCTATCAAATGTATCGCCACGATAAATTGGCCGATATGAAAGCCGACCACCTGATTGCTAAAGCAGCCGGATTTATCCTGGGTGTTAAAATGGTTCGCGGTGCATACATGGAAAAGGAGCGTAAACGTGCTGAAGAAAAGGGTTATCCATCGCCAATTCAACCCGATAAAGAATCATCTGATAGAGATTATAATGAATCGCTGCGTTACTGTGTAGACCATATTGAAGAAATTGCGATCGTTTGTGGTACGCATAACGAAGATAGCAGTCGATTGTTAACCTACCTTTTAGATGAGAAGAAAGTGGCGCATAACCATCCTCATGTTTACTTTGCACAACTTTTAGGTATGAGCGATAACCTAAGTTTTAACCTTGCCGATGCCAATTATAATGTAGCTAAGTACGTTCCGTATGGTCCAATAAAAGCGGTTATGCCATATTTGTTTAGACGAGCGCAGGAAAATACTTCGGTTGCCGGCCAAACCGGTAGAGAGTTAGGTTTAATTGAACGTGAACTGAAAAGACGTAAATTATAAAAATACTTAATTGATGAAAAGTAGAATTACCGAAAGGATGATTCCATTTTTTATTTGGAAATGAAAGGGCAGTGGCTCTTCGGATTCAGTAGTCCCGCTTTTTGTTACAATCTTTTAAAAATACTTCTGTCATTCTGAGGAACGAAGAATCTGTTTCATCGGTTGCAGATGCTTCGTGCCTCAGCATGACAATATATTCAAGGTTGCTGCTTTTTTAAAAGTATGTCCACTACAATCGGGTTTAAAAACAAAAGGTTTTTCGCTAGAGCCGCTAATCGAGGATGAATAAATAGCAGATTATATATTTCGATTAGTTGCAATTCTTTGCCGTTGGTTTCAACCAACGGATAAAATAATTTTAATCTTTCTTAACCACAAAACTTTGTTTGCCAGTTAACAAATCGTAAAATAAGATAAAATCGCTGGCTAAACTGTAGCCTGGATATTGAAAGGTTGCAGGTTTGTTTTTCTCGAAGAAAAAATGACCAGCCCATGCAAAGCCATAGCCTAAAATTGGCATTGCTAAAAAGAAAAGCCAATTATGAAACATAAAACCCGTAAAAAAAGCCAATACAACTAAGCCCGTCCCAATAAAATGTAAAACTCTGGAGGTCGTGTTAATGTGTTCTGTTAAGTAATAAGGATAAAACTCTTTAAGTGATTTAAATTTCTTTTCCGTCATAACTTTAATTTAAAAAATTCCGTTGGCTTTCAAAAATGCCTCTAATTCGGCAGGTTTTTCTGTCATCAGCAATGTATTTAAACCCACTTTTTTTGCACCCTCGATGTGTTGCGGACTATCATCAATGAATAAAGTCTCTGCCGGGTTTAAGTTGTTTTCTTTTAAAACCTGTTCGAAAATATTTTTATTTGGCTTACGCAATTTCATATGTTGAGAAAAGTAGGCTTTCTCAAAATACGTATCGTAATTATTTAGTTTAAAAGTTGTTTTTAAATAATTAATAATCCAATCGTAGTGAATTTCGTTATTGTTACTTAAAAGAAATGTGCGGTATTTCTCCTTAACTTTTAAAAGTAGTTCGTGGTTTTGCTGATGTGTTCCAATTAACAAGCTGTTCCATGCATCATCAATTTGACTGTCAGTTAATTCAGGTTTATTGGCCGCTTTTCTAATGCCATCTCTAAACTCAGCTGGCAAAATTGCTCCAGTTTCAAAATCATCAAACAATTGATTGTGAGCTTTGTGCGCAAAGAAATTTTCTATATCTGTTATGCCAAGTTTTTGGAAAGATGCTTGCGCAATTCTAAAATCTATATCGAAAATTACGTTTCCGTAGTCAAAAATGATGTTTTTTATATTCTGCATGTGGGCTTTTACTTTGTGCAAATATCCTCAAATATTTATGATTCCACCCAATCAATTTAAATTTCTCTAGCAAACATTTTTGATTTTTCTGATTTCAATTTCCGCACCATTATTCAGTAGAAATGTAAATTGCCAATACAAATCGGTCACCATCACATCAATGCTTTTAATGGTTCCAGAAATTCCAGCATTTTCAATCAAAGTATTTTCTTTCAAACTTAACAATTCTGATGTTGGCGTGTCTTCATCGATTTTTATCATGCCTAAATATACTAGCTTAAAACGAGGAGATTCAAATCAGTTCATAAAAAACTAAATTGGATTGCAGTTTAGCCATCTGTTTTTTGCTTTAACATAAGTATCATCGCCAAGGTGCTTCCCATTTCCGTCACCTCTTATTAATTGGTTTGCCAGTGTTGCACCACCATTGCCAGTAATAAAGTTTGCACATAATTGCTTAATTAAATCAACATCTTCATTGGCAACAGCATCCATATCCAAGTCCATTATTTTTGCAAAATTTTCTGTTCCGTTGGCCTGCATTTTATACACATCTGGAGCTTCAAAAATTTGTGTAGAGGTATTTAAAATTGGCTTAATGCATGGATTAATCCTTACTAAACAAGCCGTATTACTTAAAGATGGATCTAAGATAGAATAAGCAATAAACGTTGCGGAATCAGGTGGGTCGCCTAATATACTTGTCGACATTTTTTTAATATCCGAAACAAAAGTTAAGTTATAATCTGTAAAGGCTAATTTGTTCTTCCTATTCTTTTGAAATATGTTTTGTATTTCCGGGTTGCTCGAAGTCTGATAGTCTGAAATCATTGCTTGTCCACCAGTTGCAGTACCTAATGACAAGATTTTATAATCACTTAAAGGAATATTATTATTTGTTAAAGCTTCTACTAATCCGGCTAACACAGGATTGTTAAAACCCGAAACTCCACCATCCCACATTTTTGTATTACGAACATCCTGCCCATTTAATTGGTTAATCCTAATCTCGGCTGGTGCATCAAAATAATTTACTGGTGCATTGCTCGATGCATGTATGGCATGCCCTAAACTTACCTGATAATATTTGCCACCACTAAATGCATCAGTTTTGCTTGCAACATTCGAACGAAAAAATGTTGCTCTTTGTCTAAAATAATCAAATCCAATTATTAATATTTGCAATTCTGGCTTACCAATAATTTTTGGTAATTCATTCAGGTTAATATTTAATGTTGGTTGTGTGGTTTTTCCCTCGAGCATTAACTTATTGTAAGCTTGTAGAACATTTTGTAAGCCCGAGAGCTTGCGTTCCATGCTATATTTCGGACCTAAAACGTTTGTTAAACTTGCAATGTTGCGCCATTTAAGTTTTTCCCAAAAGGATAATTTAGAAAATACCTGCTTTCTCTTATCTTCATCCTCAAAAACTGAAATAATCTCGCTTAATTTCATGTCGTTGCAAAGTGTTGCAAGCACTAAACTACCTCCCGAATTGGCAATAACCATATCAAATTTCTTAAGTAATTCATGACCATTCAAGTCGCCATAAATATCTTGAAGTACCCGAGCCTGAATTAAAGCCCACGAACCGCCACCATCTAGCGATAAAATTTTGTAAGACATAATTTTAGATTTTGAGTTGCGTGTTTTTTAGAAGGATGTTCTTTTTAAGTAAGTTACGAGTTTTTTATCCTTTAGTTAATACAATATCACAAATATTAATTAATGAGATTATCCCTCAAAAGGGGGATTTTAAATCTATTACTTCTCAGAAAAAGATTGTAATTTTATAATTAATTAATTCTCTCATTATGAATGTGTTGAATAATATATCAGTCGGGGAGCTTTATAAAATTGCCGGCTATTCAAATAAACTCCAGAAAATTACTGCGCCTGTTGAATTTATTCCTGAAATAATCGACCATAAATCAGAAAGTAGCATCGGTTATCAAGCAATTTTTAACTGGTCTTGTATGCAGTATTTAAGTGTTAGCAATTCTATTAAAACAATTTTAGGCTACGAACCAGAAGTTCTTATAAAAAAAGGCTTAAATTTTGGATTGAGTATAATTCATCCGTCCGATTTGGAAAGGCTCAGAGCGGTGCATCAATCGATATTCGATTATTATTACAATACACCTCAGAACCAACGTTTAAAGTTGCGTTTCGGATATAATTTTAGGATTAAAGCTAAAGATCATAATTACATCCACATTTTAAGGCAGAGTAATTTTATGAGTTTTACGGAAGATGGGAAGCCTACAATCGAGTATGTTAACTGTACAGATATTACCGGATTTAGCTTTAATAACATAATTACCTTAACCGTTCACTTGCTCTCTAGCTCGGGCACATTTGTACTTTGCCACGAAACTGAATTTCCAGAAGTGAATAATAATTTATCTAAAAGGGAAAAAGAAGTATTAGAATTAGCCAGACAAGGCTACACAAGCAAGCAAATTGCGGATAAGCTTTATTTATGTACAGAAACGATAAAAAGCCACAGAAAACACATAATTGCTAAAACAGGTACTGGCAATATGGCTGCGGCAATAAACAAAATTATTAGACATTAAATCTAAAACTTACGTCTCTATGGAATGGTTTTTGATTTTAACTTAAATGTAATCACGTATTGTCTGCAATTATAGATTAATCTAAAAACCAGACAATTGCTAAACTATGTAATTACATTATTTATTTATCGGATAATTTTTTATTACCACTAATAAAGTAATTACCTGATAAATTGAAAAGAGGGATTAATTTCCCTCTTTTTATTTTCTAATGCTAATTATCCTTCCGGTAACCAAATGAAATTCATAGTTTCGGTATAAAGCATCATCAATAATCTCTATACGCTCAACTAAACCTGTTTTGCTGAATGTATCAGTTACTAAATCGCCTCTTTTTATTTCTTGAAGTTCATCAATTGAAGTATCGCCATTTATCCTTTTCATGGCGTAAAAGTAATTATAGATTTTGAGCATTTAAATTAACAATAAAATAACTTATTCTCAAACAGAGTGCTTTATAACTCGAAAGTCTGCGTAATGTCATATATTCTTAATACCTTTCAAATATGGGCGATACACTGAATTTTATACTTGGAGTAATTTTTATTATTGGCGGTTTTAGCGTTTTCTGCGTTATTTTTGGTGGGGGTAGAAAAAGTTAGTTTTAATCAAATATTAACTTCATTAAATATTTCCTTAGTAAGGATGAATATTTAATTACCCTGTTTATTTCTTTTCATAATATCAAAATATATATCGCCCTTGAGCTGATTTATTTTAACAATAACTTCAGTTATAACACTTTTATCTTTTAAGGCAGTTGGGAGCGATAAAGAATACTGAAATTTATAATCTGTAAAATCTGTCACATTACTTGTACTGTAGCAAAAAAAATAACCTCCCTTGTTGGCACTTCTTACATACCAATTAAGAATGTTCGGTTCATTATAATTGGCGTGTTTTATCTTGGTATTGTAAACCTGAATTTTAACGACATCAGCTTCTGGGATGTCTTTTTTACATCCTTGGAATAAAATAAATATTAAGAAGTATTTTATAATATTTTTCACAAATTTATAACAATCTTCGGGCTCTATATGTTTTAATAAATGCGCAAAAATTTAATTTATTGTATTTTTTATAATACATTTCAATCTCTAGAATGTAAGTTTTACATGCGCTGAAAAAATATATATTTGATAAACAAATGATGGATACTGGTGTTAATAATTTTTATTATAACTTGATCCAGAATTTGTATCAAAACAAATCTATGTATGCACTACTTTATTTTGTACTTTAGTTGTATAAGGTTATAATTGTATTCGACGAACAAAACACTTTGAGAGAGCATGATACAACTTGAAGATATCAAGGGGAGGTTTAAAAGAGATAAGGCATTAAGCGCAGGATATCCAATCAGAGTTCTTATTATTAAGGAAGCAACAGGCTTGCTTTGTATGAATTCTGGAGATTATCTATTATCGCCAGGTCGAGTGTTCTTTATTCCTGAAGAAGGTATTATTCGTTTAGAAGGTGAAATTATTTCTGCCTATTGGTTAAGTTTTAGCAGCTTGCTTTATTCAGAATTTTTGCTTCAACATACTGATTCTCAATCTAAAAATCTTTTTATGATGCTGTCATTTAAAGATTTAACTGCACAACAAGCACAAAAGGCGTTCACATTATTAGAACAATTAAAAAGAGAAATCGCTGCCAAACGCGATACATCATATTTAGCACAATATTTATCGCTTTTATTAGGTTTTTCTGCTGTATTAAATGCAGAGTTGATGGATTTAACTGTAGATGAATTGCAGCAAGTGCTAAGATTTAGAGCGATTTTAGAACAGTACTTTAAGGTTGAAAGAGCCACAGAATTTTACGCTGCAGGTATGGGCATGTCGTCCAGAAAATTAAATGCATTTCTGAATAAGGCTTTTTCTAAAAATCTACCAGAATTACTCTATTCGCGTTTGATACGTGAAGCAGAAGAATTATTGATTCATACCGACTACTCAGTTTCTATGATTGCTGAGATATTAGGCTTCGAGCAAGCCAATTCATTTGGAAGTAATTTCAAAAAGACAAAGGGTGTTTCGGCTTTAGAATTTAGGAAAATGAATTAGCAATTTACTTTGGCTTTGAAATAAAATTTAAAAACGATTGAAACTGTGCTTTATGTTTTTGTCGGTCTAACTTAAAGTAAAACGCACCTCTTCTCGAACTTGATTTGTCTTTTTCAGTTTGTTTTATCAATAAACCGCTTGCTGTAATTTTCCGTATAAAGTTTCTGTTATCAATAGGCGAATCGTAAACCTGCTCGTATAAATTTTGAAGTTGGGGGATGGTAAATTTTTTAGGTAAAAGCTCGAACAAAATGGGATGTAATGCTGCCTGATACCTTATTTTATCCATAGCAGCCTTAACCATCTGATTGTGGTCGAATATTAATTCTGGTACATCAGTAATTTTAAACCACTCTGCGTGATATTTCTCATTAATCTGAGCGCTGTATTTATTAATATCAATCAAAGCAAAATAAACAACTGAAATTGTTCGCTCTATTGGATCTCGATCCGGACTACCATAAGCATTTAATTGTTCCAAATAAACATCATGTAAACCGGTAAGTTCCAACAAAATTCTTTTAGCTGCGCCATCTAAATCTTCATTATTTCCAATAAAGCCACCCATTAAACTCCATTTATCTTTAACGGGTTCAATTGCTCTCTTAATTACCAATAATTTAAGTTCGTTGCCGTCGTAACCGAAAATAATACAATCTACAGCAACTAAAACTGGTATTTGGTTGATATACTTTGCCATACTAAAAAAGTGTATTTAAAATTGGGTTACTAAAATCATCAATAAACGCAATAATATTATTATATTCTGAAAACTCATGAATTTCATGTGTGGTTGTAAGCACAATGCATTGCATGCCTGCATTAGCTGCCGATTCAACGCCCTTTGGCGCATCTTCAAAAACAATACAATATTTGGGTTCAGCACCTAGAGCTTCTGCTGCTTTTAAAAAGGTTTCGGCGTTGGGCTTACTAATTTTAACATCATCCGCAGAAACTACAGCCTTAAAATAGTGCCTGATGTTTAATCCATCTAAAACAAAATCGATATTAAAAGGTATTGCTGCAGAGCCAATAGCCATTTTGATTTGCTTTTGACGTGCATTTTCAAAAAATGTATCTAATCCATTTATTAATGCCAAATGCGGCATATAAAGTGCTTGATAACGTTTTTCTTTATCAATAGAAAGTTGCTCGACCTGTTCTTGAGTGAATTTTTCTGTGCCAAAAACCCTTTCTAAAACCTCAGCATTTTTGCCATACATTTCTTTTTTTACATCAGCATAAGAAATTGACTTGCCTAAATCATCGTTCATAATTGCATGCCATGCAAGCGTGTGGTATTCCATATCGTTAATTATGGTTCCATTCAAATCGAAAAGAAAGGCCTTTGGCTTTAAATCTGTAACGCTCATATTAAGTTGTACAATATGCTATTTTTTTTGATGTTTTAAAATCGCACCAATAATAAGTCAATTAAATTATAATCGTTACAATAACGTTATTTTATTTTCATATTTTAGTCGCAACCAAATTATTTGTTATGAAAAGAAACAATTATCAATTTATGCTAGCAGTGTTGTTTGCGTTATCGTTCACAGCCTGTAACCAACCTCAAAAAAATACAGTAGATACAGCCGAAACTACTTCAAAAAATGATGCATATACAACTGAAATCGATGGTAAAAAAGTAGAACTATTTACTTTGAAGAACAAATCGGGTGCATCTGTTACCATTACAAATTATGGCGGGCGAATTGTTTCCCTTTTAGTGCCAGATAAAAATGATAAACTTACCGATGTAGTTTTAGGCTATGATAGTATTGTATCTTACCGTAAAAAAGGTGAGCCATTTTTTGGAGCTTTGATTGGTCGCTATGGAAATAGAATTGGTAAGGGGAAATTTAAACTGGATGGTAAAGAATATAGTTTGCAATTAAACGATGGCGTGAATACACTCCACGGTGGTTTTGATGGTTTCTTTGGAAAAGTTTGGGATGCAAAGAAAATTGGTGACGATAAAGTCGAATTAAAATATGTTTCTGCGGATGGAGAAGCCGGATATCCAGGTAAGTTGGATGTTAAAGTTACTTATACATTTAATGATGATAATGCTTTGAAGATTGATTACGAAGCAAAAACTGATAAAACTACCATTGTTAATTTAACCAACCATGCTTATTTTAATTTGAATGGTGAGGGCAACAGTTCAATTCTTGATCATGAATTATTTATTGATGCTAACAGATACACACCAGTGGATTCAACTTTAATCCCTACAGGAAAAATAACCCCCGTAAAAGGAACTGCCTTTGATTTTACCACCGCAAAAACAATTGGAAAAAATATAGATGATAAAGAAGAGCAATTAAAATTTGGCAAAGGTTACGACCATAATTTTGCACTAAATCCGCATGATGGTAACAAAGCAATTGCGAAAGTTAAAAGTACATCAACTGGAATTATTTTAGAGGTTTACACAACAGAACCTGGTCTTCAATTTTACAGTGGAAACTTTTTAACCGGAGAAACGAAAGATGGTAAAGGAGGGAAATCATATCCACATCGTTCGGCAATTTGCTTAGAAACACAGCATTTTCCAGATGCACCAAACCATGCTAACTTTGAATCTACAACGCTAAAACCTGGTTCGGTTTATAAAAGCACTACAACTTACAAGTTTTTAAAATAAATTAAAGTTTATAAAAACGGGTAGCATTTTTCAGGAAAAGGTTTTCCTTTTCCTGAAATGTTAACCTCGATGCATAGGCTTCTACAAGTTGAAACCAATTAGCATACGGTTTGCTCACCAAAACAACAGGCCAATCGCTGCCATACATTACGCGGTCTGTTCCAAAGCTTTCTATGATGGTATCGAAGCATTCAAAAAGTTCGGCTTCTTTCCAGTTCTTCCAATCGGCTTCAACTAATAATCCCGAAATTTTACAGCTTACATTTGGATTTTGAGCCAAAATCTTAACATTTTCTTTCCATTTTTTAACGTTACCACTTTTTATATCAGGTTTTCCGCAATGGTCTAAAACCAAAGGCTGATCATCCAATTTATCAATAAGTTTAATTATATCCGCAAGCTGATTATGGTAACAAAGTAAATCGTAGGTAAAGTTATAGTTGTTTAATTTTTTTACACCATGGATAAAATCATCCGACAGGAAAAATTCGGCGTTTTCTGCTTGTAAAACATGCCTGAAACCTTTAATTTTTTTGAAGGAATTCCAATGTTTTAATCTCTCATCCAGCTTTGGGTTTTTTAAATCTACCCAGCCAACAATGCCTTTAATAATTTCGTTTTGCTCGGCAAGGGTTAGTAAAAAGTTATTTTCTGCTTCTGATTGATTGGCCTGAACGGCAATGCAACCTGTAATTTTTAGTTCGTTATAGGTTCGGATTAAATTTTTTGGAGAGAAATCATTGCGGATTACACTCATTTCTTCAGTTATCCAATTATCTCGATTAGCATCGAAATTCCAAAAATGTACGTGAGCGTCAATCATTTGTATTTAGAGTTTAAAAATTTTTTCCATTAAAATCCATTTTTCGCCTGGTTTTGCACCAGGTAGTGCTTTTTGATATTTCCACATTAAGGTTTCCCAATCTTGCACTTTTGAGTTTTCTTCATCTGCTTTTTGCTTTGCTTCGAAAGAAAAATCATCATTCACATCCATAATCATAAACAGGCGATTGCCCAATAAATAGATCTCCAGATTTTCGATGCCGCTATCCCTAATGCTCGATTCAATTTCAGGCCAAACTGCTTTATGATGCGTTTTATACTCCGCAATTAGTTGTTCGTCGTCAATTAAATCAAGTGTCAGACAATATCTTCTCATGTACTATTTGTAAGCTTTAACGTGTTGTTTACTGCTTCCAAGTCCGTCGATGCCAAGTTCTACAACATCGCCTTCTTTTAAATACCAAGGCTCAGGTTTTTGCCCCAAACCAACACCTGCAGGAGTTCCGGTTGTAATTACATCGCCTGGTAAAAGCGTCATAAACTGACTGATGTACGAAACCATGAACGGCACGTTGAAAATTAAGTTCGATGTATTTCCATCTTGCAAGGTTTTTCCGTTTACCGTTAACCAAAGGCGTAAATTATGTACATCAGTAATTTCATCCCGCGTCGCAATAAATGGTCCGATAGGAGCGAAGGTATCACAGCTTTTGCCTTTAACCCATTGTCCGTTTCGTTCTAGCTGAAATTCTCTTTCACTGTAATCGTTGTGCAAAACATAACCTGCAATATGTTCCAGTGCATTTTCTTCTGAAACATAACTAGCCTTTTTGCCAATTACAATCGCTAATTCTACTTCCCAATCTGTTTTTTTACTGTTTTTCGGGATGATTAAATCGTCATTCGGGCCAACAATTGCCGAAGTTGCCTTAAAAAATAATATCGGCTCTGCCGGAATTGGTGCATTGGTTTCAGCAGCGTGGTCTTTGTAATTTAAACCCACACAAATAATTTTCGATGGACGGGCAAGCGCTGCACCCAAACGAGCCTTAGCATCAATTTCTGGTAAGTTTGCAGTTTTTATCGCTTCGCGAAGTTTTTCTAAACCATCGCCGCCAAAAAAATCTTCGTTATAATCGCTAACTAGCGAAGAAACATCATAATATTTATCTTCTATAATTAATCCCGGTTTTTCTGAACCCGGCTCGCCAAATCGAATTAATTTCATTTTATAGTTTTATCTCGTTGTAATTTTAATTATTTAAAGTTGTAAATCCACCATCAATCGGGTAATCGCAGCCTGTAATAAACGAAGCTTCATCGCTACATAAATATAAAGCTAGTGCGCCAACTTCCTCAGGTTTTGCCATTCGACCAATTGGTTGGGTTTTCGAAAGTTTTTCAAACATTTCATCAATGTTATCGGGATAGTTTTTCTGCAAAAATCCATCAACGAAAGGTGTATGAACACGGGCGGGAGATATGGAATTGCAACGGATGTTTTCAGCGATATAATCTTTAGCTACGCTCATAGTCATTGCTTTTACCGCACCTTTTGCAGTGCTATAGGCAAACCTATCTGGCAAACCAATCAGTGCGGCAATGGATGCCATATTTATGATAACACCCCCGCCCGAAAGTTTTAACAAAGGAATAGCTGCATATAAACAATTGTAAACGCCTTTAACATTTACACGCATGATGCGGTCAAAATCTGTTTCTTCTGTGGTATCAGCTTTTCCAATGTGCGCAATGCCGGCATTATTAACCAAAATGTCAATCTTTCCGATCTTATCGAAAGTTTTAATCACGGCCTGATGATCAGAAACATCACACGCGTAGCTTAATGCACTATTGCCTGCTGATTTTATTTCCTCAATTGCAGCTTTGGCCTGCTCTAAACCAAGTTCAATAATGTGTACTTCTGCACCTTGAGCCGCTAAAACGGTTGCTATTGCTTTACCAATTCCGCTACCGCCGCCGGTTACAATTGCTTTTTTATTTTTTAATGAAAACATGCTTTTATTTTGATGTTATGTATGAATTAGCATCGCCGAAATATAGCGAATTTAATACCTTTAAATTACGACACTCATAAATGTTACCTGGTTAGAGATAAAATCAATTGCAAATAAAAAAGAATTTGCAAACTGAAAATTGTATCTTCTTGCCTAAATATTATCTAATCTTCGCATTGGTTCATTTTCAGGCCGTTTTTCAGGTTTAGCTTGCAGAAATTTTACAAACCAGACCTAATATATTACTTATATTTGAATATTACTTTTATATTTAAATAATATTATAACCAAATATCCTCAAAAGCTTGTATCAAAACGGCTTTAGAGTTGTAGAGCCAACTGAATGAAAAAATTTCTGATTTTTATTACCTGTCTGTTTTTATCACCCATATTTTCTAGTGCTAATATTGAAAAAGCGGCTGAAAGCAAAACCATTTTCGTTTCCGCTGAAAGTAGTCTTCGTATCAGTTTTGGAGTAGAGAAATTATCAGCATCGCTAAAAAATAACAACTACAAATTAATAGTAAATAGCGTTAAGCAAAACCAAAAGTTAACACTTTCAAAAAATGCAATTGTTGTTGGCAAGCTTGGTGATAAATCAATAGAATCCATATTGCCGCAGACTGTAAAAAACAAAGTATCGGCATCTGGTAAAGAGGGTTTTACTTTAATGTATGATGCTAAAGGTGTATTATATATTATCGGGGCTGATGATTCTGGTGCGCTATATGGTTGTATGGAATTAGCTGAACAGATTAAAAATCAGGGCAAAATTCCTGCAAATATTTCAGTTACGGAGCAACCTGAAATGGTTTTACGCGGCACTTGTATTGGCTTGCAAAAACCAGATTACTTGCCCGGACGTGATGTTTATGAATATCCTTATACACCAGAAACCTTTCCTTGGTTTTACGACAAGGAACTTTGGGTAAAATATCTGGATATGATGGTTGAAAACCGTTATAACTCACTTTATTTATGGAATGGTCACCCTTTTTCTTCACTTATTAAATTAAAAGATTACCCTTATGCGATTGAGGTTGATGATGAAACCTTTAAAAAGAACGAAGAGATTTTTAAGTTTTTAACACATGAGGCCGATAAACGCGGAATTTGGGTGATTCAAATGTTTTATAACATCATTATCCCTAAACCATTCGCCGAAAAACATGGCTTAAAAACCCAGGATAGAAACCGACCAATAATCCCTTTGATTGCGGATTATACCAGAAAATCTATCGCTGCTTTTGTAGAAAAATATCCAAATGTGGGCTTAATGGTTGCGCTTGGGGAAGCAATGGAAGGTGTTGGTCAGGATGATATTGATTGGTTTACCAAAACCATTATTCCGGGTTTAAAAGATGGACTCAAAGCATCTGGCAGAACCGATGAACCACCGATTGTTTTGCGTGCACATGATACTGATGCGCCTGCAGTTATGAAAGCAGCCTTACCGCTTTACAAAAACCTTTATACCGAAAATAAATTTAATGGTGAAGCTTTAACAACTTATGAGCCTCGGGGTGCATGGGCAGAATTGAATAGAAAGCTTGCTTCAATTGGTACCATAAATATTTCTAATGTACACATTTTAGCCAACCTGGAGCCGTTTCGCTACGGTTCTGCAGATTTTATCCAAAAATCGGTGCAGGCAATGGATAAAATTTACGGTGCGAAAGGCTTGCATTTGTATCCTCAAGCAAGTTACTGGGATTGGCCTTACACAGCCGATAACGTTAAAGGACGTTTGCTGCAAACTGATAGAGACTGGATTTGGTACAAAGAATGGGGCCGTTATGCCTGGAATAGTAAGCGAGATAGGAATGGAGAAATTGAATATTGGGGTACGGAATTAGCAAAAAAATACGGTACAGATGCAAATGGTGGAAAATTTATTTTGAACGCTTACGAAGAATCTGGAGAGATTTCGCCAAAGCTTTTACGTCGTTATGGCATTACAGATGGCAATAGACAAACCTTAACATTAGGTATGCTGATGACCCAGTTAATTAATCCTTTCAGGTATGGTTTATTTACTTTGATGTACGAATCTGAAGCACCCGAAGGTGAAATGATTATTGAGTACGCTGAAAAGGAATGGAAAAAACAAGGCCATATTGGCGAAACGCCAGTTCAGATTGCAAAGGAAGTTGTAGAGCATGGCAAGAAAGCGATTGCGGCCATTAATCAGGCGAAGCCAACAAAAGATACTGCTGAATTTAACCGATTAAAAAACGATATTTATTGCTACAATGCAATGGCCAATTCTTATGCCGAAAAGGTAAAAGCTGCATTGTGGATTTTACGTTACAAATACTCTAATGAGGTTACCGACCTTGAAAAAGCCTTGCCATCATTACAAAAAAGCCTGGATTTCTATGCAGAGTTGGTAAAACTTACCGAAAATGATTACTTGTATGCCAACAGCATGCAAACCAAGCAGCGAAAAATACCAATGCGTGGTGTAGATAAAACTTTTATTACCTGGAAAGAAATGCTGCCGGTTTTTACCAAAGAGTTAAATCATTTCAAACATAGTATCGATTCTTTAAAATCGGTTAAGCCAGGCTCAGAAATTAAAATCATCGCCTACAAAAATGCTGATGCTAAAATACTTTCGCCTAAAGCTGAAGAAATTGTTTTTAACAAAAACGTAAATGTATTTTCTGATACAACTGTAACGGTAAAAGAAATAACGCCTGAATTAATTGGCTTGAAAGGGATAAAACTTTCAAAAGCAAATCAGGTCAAAGCAGGAACAGAAATAAAATTCAGTACAAAATCTGCGGTTAAAATTTTGGTTTGTTATTTCAATGTTAAAGATGCATCAACCTTGCATCCGCCACAATTGGAAACAGATGCAAGTGCCAATAATTATGGTCAGAGTGAGATTAAAATTTCAAATGCACTGGTTTTAAACGGTTATTTGCCACTTAATGTTCATGCCTATTCATTTCAGCCAGGTACGCATACTTTAACGTTGGGTAAAGGCGCTTGCTTAATTTTAGGCTTTATTGATGATAAACAAGAATTGCGCATTTTCAACGCAGGGCTTGATGGTCGTGGAAAAGATATTGACTGGTTATTCGAATAAAATGAAGAAGGTTTTTTTAACGGCATTATTCGCCACATCGTTCGCATTTACAGTTTTAGCACAGCAAAAGGCAATGCCTTTAAAAGCTAAACTTAAGGAATATGTTAGCTATTTTAATTCGATTGATACTGAAGCGGTAAAAAACTTTGTGCCAAACGCGAATGCTTATAATTGGTTATCAGAAAATATTCCACTTTTAGAATGCCCCGATAAAGTTTTGGAGCAAAATTATTATTATCGTTGGTGGTCGTTTCGTAAACATTTAGTTAAAACACCTGAGGGATTCATTTTTACAGAATTTATTGAGCCGGTAAAACATGCCGGGAAATATAATTCCATCAGCTGTGCTGCCGGGCACCATATTTACGAAGGCCGCTGGTTAAAGGATAATAGCTATTTAAAGGATTATATTAAGTTTTGGTTTTACAATGCCGATGTTGGTCAAACCAAGCCTCGTTTCCACCAGTTTAGCAGTTGGATTGATGATGCCATTTACCAAAACCAGCTGGTAAAGCCTGATGCAGCATTTCTTAAAAGTATTTTTCCTGCAATGGATTCAGATTATGAGAAATGGGAAAAGGAACGTGGTTTAAAAAGTGGTTTGTTTTGGCAGCACGATGTTAAGGATGGTATGGAAGAATCGGTTAGTGGCTCCAGAAGAGATGAAAATCGAAGACCAACTATCAGCAGTTATATGTTTGCAAATGCAAAAGCGATGGCTCAAATCGCTTCATTATTTGGTGATAAAAACCTCAAAAAAAAGTACGATGCAAAAGCCGTTGCTTTGAAAAAACTTGTTCAGGATAGTTTATGGAATACCTCATCATCATTTTTTGAAACCAAACTGGCAAAAGGTGGATTGGCAAATGTTCGCGAAGCGATTGGTTTTATCCCATGGGATTTTAACCTGCCGGATGATAAGCCAGAATACGCCTTGGCTTGGAATCAAGTTTTAGATACTGCCGGCTTTAACGCCCCTTGGGGCTTGACTACTGCAGAACGTAGAAACCCAACTTTTAGAACGCGTGGAACGGGTCACAGCTGCGAATGGGATGGAGCACTTTGGCCTTTTGCTACATCGCAAACCTTAAAAGGACTTTCAAATTTATTAACCAATTATAAAAACCATGGCAAAATGACTGCCGATGTTTTTTACGATGAATTGCATACTTACGCTAAATCGCATACAAAAAATGGCAAGCCTTATTTGGGCGAATACCAGGATGAAAAAAATGGCGAATGGCTTAAAGGTGATAATCCGAGAAGCAGTTTTTACAATCACTCTACTTTCTGCGATTTAATTATTAACGATTTAATTGGTGTAAAACCCCGTGCTGATGAAATTTTTGAGCTTTATCCACTCATCCCGAAAGGTAAATGGGATTGGTTTAAACTTGATAATTTATCTTATCACGGCAAAATCATCACCATAAAATGGGATAAAACCGGCAAGAAATATAATCAGGGAAAGGGACTTTCTGTTTCTGTAAACGGAGTAGAAAAATATAAAGGTGCTGAATTAAAAAAGGTACTTGTAAAGTTGAATTAGTAAATCAAATCGATAATGATATTTAAATCACCAATAAAATTTATAGCCCTATTATTAGTTTTTTGCTCATCAGTTTTAGTGAGCAAAGCCCAATCTTATTATAATGTTTTAAAGTATGGCGCTAAAAACGATAGCACTAAACTTGCAACGGTTGCGATTAAAAAAGCCATTGATGCAGCTTCGGCAGCAGGCGGCGGAACGGTTTATTTTCCGGCAGGGAAATACTTAACAGGTGCTATTCATCTAAAAAGTAACATTACGATATTAATTGACGCAGGTGCAGAACTTCATTTCAGTGATAATTTTGATGATTATTTACCAATGGTAAAAAGCCGTTATGAAGGCGTTGATGTAACGAGTTTTTCGCCACTTTTCTATGCTTATAAAGCTGAAAATATTTCGATAATCGGTAGAGGATTAATTGATGGTCACGGAAAAAAATGGTGGGATTTTGTTGAGGGTTACAAAGAGGGACAAGCTCGCTCTAAATGGCAAATCATGTTTGATGGGTTAAATAAGGATATTGTACTTCCGGACGACCCAAAACAAATGAAACGCGGATTTCTTCGTCCGCCGTTTATACAAACTATGTTTTGCAAAAACGTATTAATTGATGGGATTTCTATTCGCAATTCCCCTTTCTGGACGGTTAATCCAGAATTTTGTGAAAATGTTAAAATCCATTCAGTAACCATCAATAATCCGCACTCGCCAAATACGGATGGTATAAATCCGGAATCTTGCAAAAACGTTCACATTTCAGATTGCCACATTAGTGTTGGTGATGATTGCATCACGATAAAATCTGGTAAAGATGCTCCGGGATGGAAAATGGCTGTTCCGGCAGAAAATTATGTTATCACCAATTGTACAATGTTATCTGGTCATGGTGGTGTGGTAATTGGCAGCGAAATGTCTGGAGATGTACGCAAAATCGCCATATCAAATTGTGTTTTTGATGGTACAGACAGAGGCATCAGAATCAAGACAGCAAGAGGCAGAGGCGGAATTGTGGAAGAAATTCGCGTGAGCAATATCATAATGAAGAACATTCGCAACCAGGCCATTGTGTTGGATATGCAGTATGCTAAAACAACTGTTGAACCAGTATCCGAACGTACGCCAAGGTTTAGAAACATTCATTTTAGCAATATTACCGGACAAACAAATGAAGCTGCATACTTAAACGGAATTGAAGAAATGCCAATTGAAAACATCACTTTTAGTGATATAAATATGGAGGCGAAAACCGGGTTTAAAATTGGTTTTGCTAATAAAATTGAGTTTCACAATGTTCAGGTTAACACAGAATTAGGCGCTGTAATTTCTACTTCAAATGTGAGCCAGTTAACAATCGATAATGTAAAAACTTACACGCCAAAAGCAAATGCAGCCATTATCGATTTGAAAAATACAAACGATGCTTTCATTTATAACGCCTTTCCGTCAGTTGGAACTTCAACATACCTAAATCTTAGTGGCGCTGATACTAAAAACATATCTTTAGGAAACAACAACTTTAAAAATGCGGTAAAGGGCGTTAGCAAAGCTGATGATGTAACAGAAAAAGTTAATGTGATTTCTGGTGATAAGGGTCAATAGGCGCTAATAAATTATTCCAATATGATTGATGTAAACTTGAAGATGAATTTTAGAAAATGCCTGCTGATTTGTAGTTACTTTCTTTGCGCTTTTTCTGTTTCTGCCCAAGATTTAAATCAAACACTGTGGTACACCAAACCTGCTGAAAAATGGACGGATGCGCTACCAATCGGCAATGGGAAAATCGGTGCAATGATTTACGGCGGTGTAAATTCCGACCAGATTCAGTTTAACGAAGAAACATTGTGGAGTGGTAAACCTCGCAGTTACAATAAAAAAGGCGCATCGGCTTATTTGCCGCAAATTAGAAAGTTACTGGCAGAAGGTAAACAAAAGGAAGCTGAAGAATTAGCGCAAGCAGAATTTATGGGTTTGCAAAGCGAACCTGGCAATCGAGAAGCTTGGGTTAAAGAAATCAAATCTGGGAAAGGAATGGAAGGAAATCCAGCATTGGAAGCCTACAATGATAAACTTTGGAAAAGTATTAAAGTTCCATCTTATGAGGGTTGGGAAGCTGTTGGTTTAACCAATTTAGATGGAGCAGTTTGGTTCAGGACTTCGTTTGATGTACCAGCCGATTGGAAAGGAAAAGATTTGATTTTGGATTTAAACAGAATCAGAGACCAGGATTTCACTTACATAAATGGAAAATTAATTGGTAATACCGATAACCTCGAACCCCGGAAATACACGATTCCAGCCTCATCAATAAAAATTGGTAAGAATACAATTGCCATTTTGGTTTTAAATTATTACGATAAAGGCGGCATCGCCGGATATAAGGACACAACCAAAAAGATTGGAATTTATCCGAAAGGAAGTTCCGTTGAGCAAGGGATTTCGTTGGTTAAGGAGTGGAAATACAAAATCCAAAATCAAGAGCCGCCTGCCGTTGCCCAATATCAGGCCAGTTATCAGCCTTTCGGCAATTTAAAATTGAACTTCAAACATGGAAATTCAGCAATCACAAACTACAAACGCTCACTTGATTTAAAAACAGCGATTGTTAACACGAGTTATACTGTAAATGGAGTTGATTTTAAACGTGAGTATTTTGCAAGTGCACCTGATAATGCCGTAATTATTTACTTAAAAGCTAGCAAACTTGGGTCTGTAAATTTAACGGCGGCGCTTTCCAGTCCTCATTTAAAAACTGAAATCTTAAAAGTAGATAAACACTTCATTTCGATGAAAGTTCAGGTTAAAGATGGTGCGTTAAAAGGCGAAAGCAGGTTAAGTGTAACTGTTAAGAAAGGAATTGTAAAGATTGTTAATAATCAAATTGTTGTAGATAAGGCCGATGAAGCAACATTTACCCTTACTGCAGCAACAAATTTTGTTAGTGCTAGTAATGTTTCCGGAAATCCGGCATTGAAAAATTCGGTTTATCAGCTTGGCGTAATGGGGAAGGCATACAATTCCATTAAACAATCTCATATTAAAGAATATCAATCCTATTATAACACATTCAGTATAAATTTTGGGCAATCAGGGAGTGAAAATTTGCCAACTGATGAACGTCTGGAGAAATTTGCAACATCAAACGACCCCGCTTTCGCAGGGCTTTATATGCAGTATGGACGTTATTTACTCATTTCTAGCTCCAGACCGGGAACGCAACCTGCAAATTTGCAAGGAATTTGGAATGATTTATTAAGCCCACCATGGGGAAGCAAATATACCACCAACATTAACATGGAGATGAATTATTGGCCTGCTGAAGTGTTAAATTTATCTGCTTTAAACGAGCCACTTTTTAAAAAAATGGAAGGTTTAGCCATTACCGGTGCCGAAACTGCGAAGGAATATTATAATGCCCACGGTTGGGTTTTACATCACAATACGGATATCTGGAATGGAACTGCACCAATTAATGCCTCCAATCATGGGATTTGGGTAACTGGGGCAGCTTGGTTAAGTACGCATTTGTGGGAACATTATCAATTTACAAAAGATACTGAGTTTCTAAAAATACAGGCTTATCCTTTGATGAAAAAATCAGCCGAATTTTTTGAAGACTTCTTGGTTAAAGATGCTAAAACTGGTTGGTTAATCAGTACGCCTTCAAATTCGCCTGAAAACGGAGGTTTAGTTGCAGGACCAACGATGGATCATCAAATCATCCGAACGCTTTTTAATGATTGTATAGAAGCATCAAAGGTTTTAAAAATTGATGAAAGCTTCCGTAAATCACTGGAGGAAAAAGTTAAGCTAATTGCACCAAATCAAATTGGTAAGTATGGTCAGTTGCAAGAATGGTTGGAAGATAAAGATGATACCACAAACAAACACCGCCATGTTTCGCATTTGTGGGGTGTTTATCCCGGAAATGATATTGCATGGGATAAAGATGCCAAAATGATGAATGCAGCTAAACAATCGCTTTTATATCGTGGTGATGATGCAACAGGCTGGAGTTTGGCTTGGAAAATCAACTTCTGGGCAAGGTTTAAAGATGGCGACCATGCAATGAAACTGATAAAAATGCTAATAAAGCCTGCAAATAATGGCGCCGGTTCTTACGTTAATCTTTTTGATGCACATCCACCATTTCAAATTGATGGAAACTTTGGCGGCGCAGCTGGTATTGCAGAAATGATTATGCAAAGTCATCAAGGTTATATTGATATCTTGCCCGCCCTGCCATCGACCATACCGCAGGGAGATGCACGTGGATTAAAAGCCAGAGGAGGATTTGAGCTAAATCTAAATTGGGATAAAAACGCACTGACCTCCCTAACCATTACCTCAAAAAGTGGAGAAGATTGCAAAATAAGATATAAGGATAAGGAGGTTAGTTTTAAAACTAAAGCCGGAGAAAGTTACAAAATGGACGGAGATTTAAAATTGAACTAGTTCGTCATTGCGAGGTATAGTTTATCCCGACGTTTCGGAAAAGCAATCTTAAAAATGATTGTCTGGAAGAAGATGATTTTTGAATCGCAATGACGAATTTGTGAATGTTTGTGTTGTTTTATATGAAGTTTTTGATTAGAATATTTATTGTTGTTTCGCTTTTTTTTGTGGTAAATGCTTTTGGGCAAACTGCCATCAGAAAAGATATTTCGCTAAATAATCACTGGCAAAGTATTGCCGATGCAAAAAATATAAAGGCATTTGATGGATTCCATCTTGCGGGATATAATACCTCAAAATGGCAAAATGTAAATGTTCCGCATAATTGGGATCAGTACGAAGGTTATCAGCGAAAACTTCATGGTAATAAACATGGTTATGCCTGGTATCGAAAATCATTCAAAACCAATGAAAAACCTATTGGTAAACGATTTTTTCTTTATTTTGAGGGCGTTGGTTCTTATGCCACAATTTGGTTAAATGGTAAAAAAGTTGGCTATCATGCAGGCGGCAGAACAACTTTTACGCTTGATGTTACTTCATCTATCAAATTAAAGAATCAATCAAATATTTTAGCTGTTCGGGCAGATCATCCCGCAAATATTCAGGATTTGCCTTGGGTTGATGGCGGTTGCTCAACCGAACGCGGCTTTTCTGAAGGTTCTCAGCCAATGGGTATTTTCCGTCCGGTTCATTTAATTGTTACCAATGAGGTACGGATTGAACCATTTGGCGTTCACATCTGGAATGATAACAAAGTTTCGGAAAAATCAGCTGTTTTAAATATCAAAAGCACTATTAAAAATTATGCTTCATCAGCAAAAGAGATTACGGTTTTAAATCAGCTTCTTGATGCGGATATGAAAGTTGTGGATGAACAAAAAAGCGTGATAAAGGCATCGGCTGGTAAAGAAATCAATGTAAAGCAAAAGACAAAGGAGCTTATAAATCCCAAGCTTTGGTCGTTAGAAAATCCATATCTCTACACTTTAAAAACAACTGTTTTATCTAACGGAAAAATTATAGATGAGATAAATACGCCTTATGGAATTCGTTGGATTAGCTGGCCAATTGGCGAAAATGCAAATCAAAAGCAATTTTACTTAAATGGAAAACCAGTTTTTATAAATGGTATTGCAGAATATGAGCACTTAATCGGGCAAAGTCATGCTTTTAGTAGCGAGCAGATAAAATCCCGTGTTAAGCAAATAAAAGCTGCGGGGTTTAATGCCTTTCGTGATGCCCACCAACCGCATAATTTAGAATATCAAACCCATTGGGATAAGATGGGCATACTTTCGTGGACGCAAATGGCAGCACATATTTGGTATGATACGCCCGAATTTAGAAAGAACTTCAAGACGCTTCTGGTTGATTGGGTTAAGGAGCGCAGAAATAGTCCGTCGGTAGTGCTTTGGGGTTTGGAAAATGAAAGCACTTTGCCCGAAGATTTTGCCAGAGAATGCACTGAACTGATTATAAAACTCGATCCGACTGCATCATCGCAAAGAAAAGTTACAACCTGCAATGGCGGTAAAGGTACGGATTGGGATGTACCGCAAAACTGGACTGGAACCTACGGCGGCAATCCGCAAACTTATGGTGATGACTTGCAGAAGCAAGTTTTAGTTGGAGAATATGGTGCCTGGCGAACAATAGACTTACACAAACTCGCCGCAGGCGAAAAAGGTTATACCGAAAATGCCATGACCGATTTAATGGAAACAAAAGTTAGACTTGCAGAATCTGTAAAAGATAAAACCGCAGGGCATTTCTTTTGGCTTTATAGCTCGCATGATAACCCGGGTAGGGTACAAGGCGGCGAAGGTTTAAGAGATATTGATAGGATTGGTCCGGTAAATTATAAAGGCATGTTTACCCCATGGGAAGAACCAACTGATGTTTTTTACATGTTCAGGGCGAATTATGCACCAAAAGAAAGCGAACCGATGGTATATATTGTTTCACACACCTGGCCTAACCGATGGAATAATCCTGGTATAAAAGATAGCATAGTAGTTTATTCGAACTGCGATGAGGTGGAACTTTTTAATGATTATAATCAAGAATCTTTAGGTAAACAAAAGCGAGGTGGCATTGGAACACATTTTCAATGGAATAAGCCTAATGTAAAATATAATGTGCTTTATGCAGTTGGTTATGTAAACGGAAAACCTGTTGCAAAGGATTATATTCTTCTAAATAACCTGCCGAAATCGCCGCATTTTGATAGCCTTTACAACATAAAAACCGAGGTTAATTTAGCTGAAGCTGATTACAATTACGTGTATCGTTTAAATTGTGGCGGAACTGATTTTATCGATTCAAGTGGTTTTAAGTGGTTTGCAGATAGAAATTTAAGCGATAAAAAAAGTTTCGGTTCAACATCGTGGACAAAGGATTTTAAAGGTATCCCTTCTTTTTTTGCAAGTCAGCGGAGAACATTTGACCCGATAAAAGGCACCAAAGACTGGTCGCTATTTCAAACGTTCCGTTATGGAAGAGATAAACTCAATTATCATTTTCCACTTCCGGATGGCGAATATTTAGTAGAGCTTTATTTTATTGAGCCCTGGTTAAATACTGGTGGTGGAATGGATGCTTCAGGAATGCGTTTATTTGATGTGGCTTTTAATCAGCAAAAGGTTATTATGGATTTGGATATTTTTAAAGAAGTCGGTCATGATGCAGCATTAAAAAAATCTATAAAATTTTACGTAAAAGGTGGCGCATTGGATATTTCGTTTCCGCAAATTAAATCAGGACAAGCATTAATTTCTGCCATCGCGATAGCAAGTTTGAAGAAAAATATAAAGCCTGCACCGCAAACTAAATCTATAATTAAAGAAAATGATGATGTTTTAATTTTAGATTGGATGGATATTGGCGATAAACAGTTTGCTGATGAGTCAACGGAATTTACATCATTGCCATCAAATTTTTATGGATCTGAATGGATTAAAACGTCCAATAAGAACCAACAAAAACAAAGCTTCACATTGAATGAAACCTCTGATGTTTTTGTAATACTTGATGCATCCATCAAAAATAAATTAGACTGGCTGGCTGATTTTGAAGATACCAAAACTGTTGCTGAAAATAGTGTTGGTGCAAGTTTTAAAGTTTATCGTAAAAGATTTAAAAAAGACAGTAGGGTTAAGTTAGGTTTAAATCCAAGCGATGCTTTTATGTATTCTGTTGTGGTTATTCCACCTACTGAGTTGGAGCCTGCTTATGATTTAAAAACAACAACAAGTTATAAAGCTACCGATGCCAAATTAATTGGAGATGGTATCGTTAAAGAAGATTTAATGGACAAACAAAGGGTGATTTTCAAAACTCAGGCTGGGGATACCTTAGAATGGAGTATTTGGGTTGGCGTTGCCGATACGTATTCACTAACTATCAAATATCATAATCCATCAAATAAAAATCTGAAAGCAAAACTGGAGTTTTTATCTGCCGATGGCACCATAATGAAAACTGAAATGGCTGAGTTTGCACCCACAAAAGCCGGTAAATGGAATTACCTTAATACTAATACCGGAAGTATGATTAATGCCGGTAACTATAAATTGAGAATCGTTGCTGTAGATTCTAAAGATTTAGCCATTGATGCACTGGACGTTCAGTAAGTAATTTCACAAGCCTTAAGAAGATAATATGATACAATATGTGGCGAAAATCTTATATTAATCTTGATTCTTAGTCGTGCATATTTGTTTTAACCAAATTAATAAACGAGCCAATAGATAATGAAGGGTTTACCTGTATTCGATCTTGCAATCATCTTCATATATCTTGTTGGAATGATATTAGTTGGGGTTTATTTCTCTAGAAAAAACAAAAATTCCGAACAATTTACGAAAGCTTCGGGCCTCATTCCCGGATGGGCAATAGGTTTATCAATTTATGCTACATTTTTAAGTAGTAACACATTTTTAGGTGTGCCAGGAAAAGCATTCGGTGGCAATTGGAATGCATTTGTATTTAGTATTTCTATGCCTTTGGCGGCGTGGATTGCCTCAAAATATTTCGTTCCTTTTTACCGTGGTACAGGTGAAATATCAGCTTATACCCATTTGGAACATCGTTTCGGTGCTTGGGCAAGGGTATATGCAGTTGTTTGTTTTCTTTTAACACAGCTGGCAAGAATGGGTTCGATATTTTTTGGAATAGCATTGAGCCTGCAAGCTTTAACTGGTTATTCAATGCAAATGATAATGATTGTAATGGGGATTTCAATCATTATTTACACAGTTTTAGGAGGAATTGAAGCTGTTATCTGGACTGAAGTGGTACAAGCTGTGGTTAAAACTTTTGGTGCTTTGCTTATCCTTTATTTAATTGTTACGAATATGCCCGGAGGCGTATCTAAGGTAATTGAGATAGGTAAAAGTGCTGATAAATTCAGTTTGGGTAGCTTTTCTCCAGATTTTGTAAGTTCATCCTTCTGGGTGGTTTTGCTTTACGGTTTTTTTATAAACCTGAATAATTTTGGAATGGATCAGAATTATGTGCAACGCTACCATACCGCATCATCAAGTAAGGCAGCTTCCAAATCAATTTGGCTATGTGTGTGGTTATACATCCCGGCTTCGTTGTTGTTCTTTATTATAGGATCTTGCTTGTATGCTTACTACGAAGTTAACCCTGAATTGGTACAATCTATCAAGCATCAAGTAGCGATTGAAAGATTGCCGGTTGGTACATCAGCTACCCAAATTTTAGCTTTAGAAAACACGCTTAAACCTGCTGATTATGGTGACAAGATTATGCCTCATTTTATGGTCACCAAGATTCCGGTGGGTTTGGTTGGATTAATCGTTTCGGCAATATTATCTGCGGCAATGAGCACCATAAGTTCAGGTATGAATGCTTCTGCTACGGTATTTTCGGTTGATATTTACAAGCGTTACATAAAATCGGACATCACCGAGAAACAAAATTTATCGCTTTTACATATTGCAACCGTAGGTTTTGGGTTAGCAGGGATGATTGCTGGCATCGCCATGATTGGCGTAAAAAGTATTTTAGATGTTTGGTGGCAACTATCGGGCATTTTTGCAGCAGGTATGTTGGGCTTATTTTTACTCGGGATGGTGAGTAAACAAACCAAAAATCACGAAGCCATAATTGCAACAATTATTGGCATACTGGTTATCATTTGGATGACTTTATCTTCTTTTCTGCCAACAGATTTAGAAGCTTTCAGATATCCATTACATCAAAATATGATTATTGTTGTAGGTACATTAACAATATTTCTTGTTGGTGTGGCATTAACAAAACTAAAAAATAGAAGACAAGCTAATTGAGGTTTTTAAAATCTTATCTCGGCATTATTTAATTACAAATTTACCATATCACAATATAATGGAAAACTCACAAAAAGGGTTCATCCCGGTTATGCTCACGCCATTTTTAAGCAACGGAAATATAGATTATCCGGCTCTTACACAGTTAACTGAGATTTATTTACAAGCTGGTTCTTCGGGATTATTTGCCAATTGTTTATCGAGCGAAATGTTTGAATTATCAGATAAGGAAAGAATTGATGCAATTGAACATGTTATCGATGTTGTAAACGGAGCAGTACCTGTGGTTGCAACCGGTACATTTGGTGGCGCAATTTCGAAACAGGCAGATTTTGTAAAAAGGGTAAATGATACTGGCGTTGAAGCTGTTATCGCCATTACAAGTTTGCTTGCAGAAGAAAATCAAGAGGATAAGGTTTTTGGTGATAATGTATACGATTTATTAAAGCAAACAGATAACATTCCTATCGGATTTTACGAATGCCCGGTTCCATACAAAAGGGTAATTAAGCCCACACAATTGGCCGATTTTGTTTCGACAGGACGCGTGATTTATCATAAAGATACCAGCTTGGATTTGACCCAAATAAAGGATAAAATCAATTTAACTAAAGATTATAACTTTGGCTTATACGATGCCTATATCGTTCATGCGGTTGAATCATTAAAATCTGGTTCAGCAGGTTTATCTTGTATTCAAGGGAATTATTTTCCAGAGTTAATTGTTTGGCTTTGCGACCATTATAATGATGAGACACTTAAAGAAGAAGTTGCTATAGTTCAACAATTTTTAATTGATAATATGGATGTAATGCACAATGTTTATCCTATAGTTTCTAAGTATTTTCTGCAAAAAAGAGGATTAGATATTTCTACTTTTACAAGAAGAGATGTGGGGGCTTTTACACCGAGTATAGTTAAAGAAGTTGAGAAATTATTTGATGATTATACAGCTTTAAGAAGCGATTTGAATATTCAGGTTTATATTTAAGCTAAATAACTTCGTCATTGCGATGTACGAAGCAATCTATTTCGTGAGATTGCTTCCCCGAAGTATCGGGACAAGCTGTGCCTTGCAATGACGGAAATGCTAAAAATGATTTGCCGTGTAAATATGCCAATCTGTAAATCTGTGGCGAAAAATAATACTAATTCAAGTACTTCCGTTTATAATCCAATGGTGTCATTCCGGTAACTTTTTTAAAGTGCCTGTAAAAGTTCGATACATTGTTAAAACCGCAGTCGAAACAAATCATTTCAGTAGGTAACTTATTTTCAATCAGGAATCTGCAAGCATGGCTAACTCTTATTTCAATCAGAAAATCATAATAGGTTTTTTTAGTCATGAGTTTAAAATAGCGGCAGAATGAAGTTACGCTTAGGTTACTTAACGATGCAACTTCCTCTAAAGTGATGTCCTTTTTATAATTACTAAGCGTATAATTACAAATTTTATTGATACGGAGCGTTTCCGATTCGTTAGATTGATAAAAGGTGTTGGAACTTGCCACAATACTTTCAAACTCATCTGTTTCGGCTAAAGTCTTTAAAATCGATAGTAAGATGATGATTCTGTCGATATTGGTCGCATTAACGGCTTTCGTCATAAGTTCAACCAGTTTTTCCTTTGCTTCACCGTTGATAACCATTCCACTTTTAGCCTTTTCAAATAGCTTGGGAATTAAATAAGCCTCAGGTAAATTAATCAAGTATTTGCCCAAACAATCTGGCAAAAAATGTATAACCATTGCTTCGGTATTAAAGTCTGAATTGTTTTGGAAATATTCATCTTTACAACGCCAGGTATGAGGCAAATTTTCACCTATTAAAACCATTTCTCCAGGCTCAAAATTACTGATGTTATCGCCAACAAAACGAACCCCTTCACCCTTGATTACATAGTGCAATTCCAGCTCCGGATGGTAGTGCCAAATGTTGCCGAAATTTGGCTTATTATCATGCCGAATACTGAATGAACTTTGAAGCGTTACAGGAACTTTGTGGAAATGAGGTTTCATGATTTTAATAAAAAATATTTGGTTAAAATAACGCTTCGGTTTTTGCGAAACATGAACGTATCTTGGCTAAAGATAGGCTCTTTTAGGATAACATCCTATATAAATTTGATAAAAACTACCATAAATTAACTATTTTGATTGTTGAGTTTTGTATATAGCCACTCAGGCATAAACCAAAATATAAACCGGCAAATTATTTTCATATAAATATTTTGTTCATTAATGAATTATGAAGCACGCAAAATTAAGCGAGATTTTACTTGTTTGCAGTGGTGATTTACGGCTTTCGGCAAACCAAAATTGCTGGCCGGCACAACTCGAAATGGAGCAAAAATTGACGGCCGAAATCGAAAAATTTGGGTGGTCGGTTAAGCGTGCTCATGAGTACAATTCAACAAAAAAACACGGCTTCATAGATTCGCAAAGAATGGGCATTGATATCTTTAGAAATATCGACCCAAAACAACCCTTAATTGTTGCCGAAAGTGTATGGCAATATTCGCATCACGTACTGGCCGGATTAACTACTCATAAAGGGCCAATTTTAACTGTTGCAAACTGGAGCGGACAATGGCCTGGATTAGTTGGCATGTTGAACTTAAATGGTTGCTTAACTAAAGCTGGCATTGCTTACAGTACACTCTGGAGCGAAAATTTTGATGATGATTTCTTTAGTGAAGGCTTACAGGAATGGTTATCTACAGGAAAAATCAGTTACGACCAAAGTCATGTTCAAAGCTTTAACTTAAGCAAAATACCAGCTGCCGATGATAAAAAGGGCAGAGCTTTTGCTCGTGGGTTAAGAGAACGCAAAGTTATTATGGGCGTTTTTGATGAAGGTTGCATGGGCATGTACAATGCCATTATTCCTGATGAGCTTTTGCATAAAACTGGTTTCTTTAAAGAACGATTGAGTCAATCGGCACTTTATGCAGCTATGCTAGACGTTACAAATGCAGAAGCTGAAAATGTTTTAGATTGGTTATTGAAAAAAGGAATGACCTTTAACTGGGGTACCAAAGAAGAAGTTCATCTAACAAAAAAACAAACTTTGGAGCAATGTAAAATGTACATCGCAGCTTTACGTATTGCTGATGATTTTAGTTGCGATACCATCGGAATTCAATATCAGCAAGGCTTAAAAGATTTAACCGTGGCCAGCGATTTGGTTGAAGGCTTATTAAATAATGAAGACCGACCTCCGGTTTTCTCAAAAGCAGGCAAAGAACTTTATGCCAAAAAAGCATTACCACATTTTAACGAAGTTGATGAATGCGCTGGCTTAGATGCTTTGCTTACCTATTGTTTGTGGAAAGAACTTGGAATGACCGGAGAAAATACATTGCATGATATTCGGTGGGGAGAACATTACAAAGGCGAAGCCATTGACGATTTTGTTTGGCTATTCTTAATTTCCGGTGCAGCACCACCAGCTCATTTTATTGATGGTTATGCGGGTGCTAGCAGCGACAGACAACCGCCAATGTATTTTAGGTTGGGTGGTGGTTCGTTAAAAGGTATCAGCAAGCCTGGATTTATTGTTTGGAGTAGGGTTTATATAATAGATAATGAATTACATTGCGATTTAGGCGTAGGCGAAGTTGTAGAACTTCCTAAAGCTGAAACTGAAAGAAGATGGAACAATACAACACCAGAGTGGCCGATTATGCATGCGGTTTTGAAAGGTGTAACCCGCGACCAGATGATGGCCAGACATAAAGCAAACCACATTCAGGTTGTATATACAAATTATGAAGCTAATGCACACGAGGCCTGCAGAATTAAAGCAGCTGCTTTGGATGAATTAGGCTTAAAAGTTCACTTTTGTGGTGATGTAAAATTGATTAAAAATAGAAATTAGAAAATATGAGATTAGGGATTATAGCGGTGCTTTTAGTAACATTTACCTCTTTCAACGCAATTGCACAAAATAATATATCAGCAGAAGAAAAAGCAAAGTATGTAAAGGCAATTACAGAAAGAGCTGATAAAATTGTAGCTACGCTTGATGTAAAGGATAGTAAAAAATCTGAATCGGTTAGAAATACCATCAGAGACCAATACAGCAATTTGAATGATATTTACATTATTCGCGATGCGAAATTGAAAGAAATAAAGGAGAAGAATGCAGATAATAAAGTAGAAAGAGATTCTGCAATTGCAAAGCAAAACCGGGTTACAGAAGCTTCATTGGCGAAACTTCATAAAAAATATATTGATAAACTGGCCTCTAATTTAACTGAAAGTCAGATAGAGCAAGTTAAAAACGGAATGACTTACAATGTTTTGCCGATTACTTATAAAGCATATCAAGAAGAAATCTTAACCCTAACCGATGAACAAAAGAAACAAATCCTAATCTGGTTAACCGAAGCCAGAGAACATGCAATGGATGCAGAATCATCAGATAAGAAACATGCCTGGTTCGGAAAATACAAAGGCAGAATTAATAACTATTTATCAGCCGCAGGCTACGATTTAAAAAAGGAAGGTATTGAGTGGGAGAAAAGGAGAAAAGCCGCTGCTGAAAAAGCAAACTAACCGAATAGATTAAAAACTAACCAAATAATAAATATGAAATTGAAACTTTTACAAAAATTTTCATGGTCCTTACTGGTTGCAATGCTTGTAAGTACAGTTCTTTTTGCACAACAGCGCCAAATTACTGGTAAAGTTGTAGATAAAAAGGACGGACAGCCGGTACCAGGGGTAACTGTTGGTATCCGAGGCAAAACAAATAATGTGAGCACCAATGATAGAGGTGAATTCTCATTAGTCGCAGATCCTAACACGGATGCTTTAGTGTTCTCGTACATTGGCTACATCCGTCAAACAGTTCCATTAGCTGGAAAAACAACATTAAGCATTAGTTTTGTAGAAGATGATAAAAATCTAGATGATGTTGTTGTAGTAGGTTATGGTACTAAAAAACGTTCTGAAATCTTAGGTTCTGTGGCTACTATTACAGGTACAGAAATTCAGGATGTTCCGGCACCGAATTTAGCGGGTGCGTTGAGAAATAGAATTGCCGGTGTAGGTGTTTCGCAAGTTTCTGGTCGTCCTGGTTCTCCAATTACATTAAACATCCGAAATTCAACTGTTTCGCCTTCTTTAGTGGGCACTGAGGCAAATGGAACTGATGAACCACTTTATATTGTTGATGGTATTACCGTAACCAGAGATGCTTTTGACAATATCGATGCATCAATGGTAGAAAATATGACTTTCTTAAAAGATGCTTCTGCGGCTATTTATGGTGCGTCAGGTGCGAAGGGTGTTGTTTTGGTTACTACTAAAAAGGGTAAAATCGGCCGTCCAAGCATTACTTACAATGGTTATGTTGGTATTTCTGATGCTGCAAAAACGCCAGAAATGTTATCAGGATATGAGCATGCTAAACTATTAAATGAAACCTATAGCATTCAAAATGCAAGTGCTTCTGCATATTTCTCTCCAGAAGATTTAGAGTATATTAAAACGCTAAACTATAAAAGCTGGTACGATGAACTTTGGCAGCCTGCAACTACGCAGCGCCATAATATTGGTATATCTGGCGGCAGTGATAAAATTACTTTTTTTGCCGGTGGAAGCTATCAAAGTGAAAACGCAAACTATGCGGGGATGAAATTTGATAAATACAGTTTCAGAAGTGGTGTAGTGGCAACCTTAGTTGAAGGCTTAAAAGCTGACATTAACTTTAACGTAGATTACGGAACAAGAGTACAGCAACATAATGCACAAGATAATGATGCTAACTTTTTTGAGAAGCTTGTAACTACTCCAAGATGGGTGCCTATCAGTATTAACGGTAATTACGTTAATTATGTAGGTGTTAATGGTAATAATTTAAACCCTGCTGCACAGGCAGAATCTGGTTACTACAATAATCGTAGCAATAAAGGATATAGAATAAATGCAAGTTTAAATTACGAGCCAACATTTTTAAAGGGTTTTACAGCAAGATTGCAGATATCTCAGGCTAGTGGCTCGGCAAAGAGTACACAATATATCCCGCCTTACAGATTGTTCAATTACGCCAGAATGGGCAATAACAGTTTATTGTTTACCGACCAATTAGTTAATACTTCTCCAACATCATTTTTTGTAGAACCAACCAGTGCAAGTGCGGCAACCATTACACCAGGCGTTTCAGAAAATAATAGCTACCAAGGTTTCTTAACATTGCAGTATGGCAGAACATTTGGCAAGCATACAGCTAACATATTAGTTGGTGGTGAGCAGAGCGAAGGTAATTCGCAGGCTTCAGCTGTTCGTTATACAAATCAATTAATTCCTAACATAGATCAGTATTGGGCATTTGACGCATCAACATTAGCTCGTCAGGATTTTTCTAGAACAACTACTTCAAAACGTTCAGGCTTTGGTCGTTTAAGTTATGATTATGATAAAAAATATTTATTAGAAGTAATTACCCGTTTAGATGCTTCATCTCAATTTGCAACCGGAAATCGTTGGGGTGTTTCTCCGAACGTAGGTTTAGGATGGGTTGTAAGTCAGGAAAAATTCTTTAAAGACTCTAAGTTTTTAGGTTTTATTAACTTCTTAAAATTAAAAGCAAACTGGGGTATTACGGGTGATGACAGAATTGGAACTCGTTTATGGCAAGATAGATTCGTAATCGATGTAACCAATGGATATTTATATGGAAACTCAACGCAAAACAGTTTAAACCGTTCTCGTTTGGCTAATCCGGATATTACCTGGGAAAAGAAACAAACCCTGAATGTTGGTTTAGAAACTTCGATGTTTAACAATAAATTAGATTTTAGTGTTGAGGTTTTCAGAAATTACAATTACGATGCATTTGATTTAGGTGGAAATAACTTATATCCACAATATTTTGGAACAGCAGCACCGATAATCAACTATAGAGAAACTTATAATTGGGGTTCTGAGTTTAGCATCGGTTACAAAGCAAAACTGGCAACCGACTGGAATCTGAATGCAAGTGTTAACTTCTCGTATGGTAATTCTGTTGTAGATAGATTGCTTTATGCTCCGGGAAACTTATTTAACAATGTAGCAAACGAATGGTTAATCAATTTCGGAACAGATCCTAGAGTTTATAACTCTAGCAATATTGGTTTAAAAACAATTGGTATGTTCAGAACTCAAGCCGATGTAGATGCGTTCATGGCTAAAAATCCAAATTACAGGCTTTATGATCGCATTCCACAAGCAGGTTGGTTATATTATGAAGATACAAATGGCGATGGTGTAATTTCTGATAGTGATATGCTACCGATGTTTAAAAATACCAATGCATTCTTTGGTGGTGGTATCAATTTAAACTTAACTTATAAAAGCTTCGCTTTAAGTACCAATATCAATGCAAGGTTTGGTGGTAAAGTTTTCTATGATGGAAGATCGAGAACAGCTCCGGCAGAAAATAGAAACGTTTTAACAATCTGGCAAGATCGCTGGACACCAGAAAATCCAATGCAAGGAAAGTATCCTCGTTTTGATGATCCATCTTTGGCTAGAAACTCTGATTTCTGGGCCGTTGATGGAACAACAATCCGTATTAACACCATGACATTAAGTTACAAAGCTCCGGCAGGATTTACTAAAAAGATAGGTTTTAGCGGCGCAAGAGTTTTACTTACAGGTAATAACTTGTGGACAATCGTAAACCCACTTCCTTACAAAGATCCTTACACTTCAAGTGCTTGGGATTATCCTATCCTAAGAACAATATCTTTAGGTTTAAGTCTTAACTTATAATTTTTGAGCAATGATTAAGCAATTAAAAAACAACATAACAAAATCTTTACTGGTTTTAGCCATTGCAGCAGCTTTACCTGCCTGCGTAAATAAAGATGAATTTTTTCTTTTACCTGATACTGAAGGTATTGACATAGCCATTTGGGATAATGAGGGTTCAGTTCAATTGCACCTAAATAGGGTATATGATGTAACTATTCCTTGGTTCCCATTACAGATAGCGCCAGATAGGATTGGTGTACATCTTGCAAGTGATGAAAATTATTATCCAAACGGCGATGCAAATGCTAGAGCTGCGCTTGGTATGGAAGGTGTTTTAGGTGTTAATGATGTTCGAGGGATTGTGGGTAATCAATACAGAGGTAATCCTGGCGATAATAAATATTGGGACATTGCAAGATGTAATGACGCCATTACAAACATTCCAAAAGGAGGCATGGCTCAAAACAGACAGCGTGAGTATTTAGGGCAGTATTATGCTTTAAGGGCGATGGCTTACTTTGAGTTGGTTAAAATTTATGGTGGTGTGCCATTAATTTTAGAGCAACAACTTGCCAATAGCGTTTATACAGACGGTAGAAAAAGTGCAAAAGAATGTTTTGCAGCTATTATCAGCGATTTAAATAATGCAATGACTATGTTAGAAGGCTTCAATCCGGCTGATGGAGACGGAAGAGGTAAAATGACGAAGCTTATAGCTGCTTGTTTAAAAGCTAAGGTTTTGCTTTACTGGGCAAGCCCACAATTTAATCCAACTAACGATCCAAAGCATCCTTATGTAGCCGCCCGATGGACTGAAGCATTGGCTGCCAACAAAGAAGCTTACGATTTATGTATTGCTGCAGGTAAAAGATTAATGCCAAATTATATTGATATTTTCCGTACTGAAGGCACTGCTAATACAGAAGCCATTTTAGTTAGGACATATTCTAACACCATCCCAAATAGAGGGCATAGAGGTGAGCAATTTAACAGACCAACTTCAGAAGGTGGTGGATACAATCAAATGTATACACCAACGGTAAAAATGTTAGAATCTTATCCGATGAGAGATGGAAAACCGAGAGGAACATCTACTGCTTTTGTTTATGATCCGGTTATGTTTTGGCAAAATAGAGATCCAAGATTTGAAGCAACATTTGCAACCAACGGTTCTGTATATCCATTAAGCGGTAACGCCACGAGAAAACAGTGGACTTATAATAATGCAATCAACGAGTCGAATGGTAATGCTGTTTATGTGAAACGTTTTACTACACCAGGTTTAGCTGTAGGTGGCGTTTCTTACTCTAACGGTGTTGGTGGAAGTGGTATGGATTGGATTGAATTGAGATTTGCAGAAGTAATGTTAAACTATGCTGATTGTTTAAATGAAACTGGAAATATTGCATTCGCAAAAGATTTAGTTAGACAAATTAGAGTTAGGGCTGGCGTTGTTGCTGGCGATTCAGATTATGGTTTAGGTTTTGCAAACAACACAGCTGATTTCCGTACTTTGCTTTTAGGAGAGAGACAAATTGAATTTGCTTTTGAAAATAAACGTAATGCTGATTTAAGAAGAACACGTACATTTCATCTGCTAACAGGTAACATGTCTAAATTAGAAGTTTCATTAGCAAACACTGCTGACAAGGCTATTTTAGAAGCCGTAACTAATGGTGTAATGTTTAGAGAAACCATAAATGTGAATGATAAAACGACTTATCAGAGATATTTTAGAAACGTAACAACTACACCAAATTTTGGAGCTTACACAATACCAGAGTTTCATTATTTCTACACATTCCATAACGATTTTGTGAATTTTGGGGCCAACATCACAACAACAGTTGGATGGCCGGGTGGAACATTTGATCCGCTAGATTAAAAATAGAAGTCGTAAACAGAGATTGTTTGATTTAATAATATTAAAAATGAAAACTAAAAATATTCAAAAGTTATTCCTTTTAGCATTAAGCCTTATGTTTTTTGCCTCTTGCAAAAAGGAATCTGAAAATATATTTACCATGTTTAAAGATGTTACGGTAACTTTTAACAATAGCGATCCGCGTTGTGTTACTGATTACAAAGTGGTAAATGATAAAGATGAGGTGTGGATTGATTTTACGATTAATTCTGCTGTAGAAGATATGTATTCGTATGTTATAGAAACATCGGCTGGAACTACAACACCATCAAGAATTACAACTCCGATTTCGGATCCTGCACAGCGCAGAAGTTTTTCTTTTATTTATAAAATTCCCAATAGTACATATCCCGCACTAAGAGATGGTAAGCAAAGCTTTAGAGTTTATGCATTAAATCAAAAAGGAATTTATATTGGTGATGGATACAAAAAAGTAACCATTGATGTAAATCCAAGCTATAAAATCTTCGCAAACAGAGATATCTTTTTGCCAGATTCGACTGCTAAAGTTTTGCCTTCATTCTTTTCTTTAAACGATGCTACAAGTTTTAGTTACACTAACGGAGCGACAAATGCTGCTAAAATAGATTTTGGTATTTATCGTACAATGTATAAAGATGCACAAGGTGTTACTCAATATGCTGTAAATCTGTATAATACAACGGCACCGGCTACAGTTTTTCCAATTTATGATACAAGCACCTGGACAAAACGAGCTACAAAATTTAGTGCGCCAATTACTAATCAGGGAACAATATTTTTAACTAGTGCCATTTCGGGTTCAACTATCGAAACCTTGGCAAAAGCTAGAACTATAAATCTAAATAATACAGTTGCAACAACGGCTGCGGCGGGTTTGGCTCCAGGTAGTGCCGTATTCTTTTTAACACCTGAAGGTAAATATGGTATGATGTTAATCAATCAGGTAACAACAGATTTGCAGAAAAGACCTTACATTGATGTGAGCATAAAAATGCAAAATTAAATTGCTTGCTGTATGGCGGATTTAGCACCGCTACTTTTATATATATTTGGTTTGAAAAAGGGGAGCAGCGAGTGCTCTCCTTTTTTATTTAAGAATGTTACATTTATATATGAATTTTTTATTTACCTTGTAACACGGCTTTGATAATGAACTTGATTTGTTGTGTGTTATTTGTTCGATTGGTAATATTGTACAATACATAGCGAAAATTATACAGTAAAAGGCTATTTTTAGATTGCAAATTTGAAAGATAATATACTTTCTAACCAAAACTTTTAACCAAAGAATGCTATAGATTGAGCCATAATTAATAAATTCAATTAGAATTTTCCTAAATAAAATTATCGGCTATTCCTTAGTTTTCTTTACGAGCAAAACACAAATGAAAAAGAACTTATTAAATCTGCTATTTTCATCAGCATTAATTCTCTCAGCTGGTTCAGCTTTTGCGCAATACCCCAAAATCCCTGCCGATGTTCAAAAAGCATCTGATTCGATTATGAAGGCAGCTACTCGTCAATCAAATATTGCCTGGGAAAAAGCTAAACCGATTATGGAAGCTGAAGCTAAACAGGGTAAACCATATATTCCTTGGGCAGGTAGGCCAACAGATTTACCACAATCAGAATTACTGGCATTTCCAGGTGCTGAAGGTGGTGGTGCTTATAGTTTTGGCGGTCGCGGTGGTAGAGTTATTGTGGTGAAAAACCTAAATGATAGCGGTCCGGGTTCTTTGCGTGATGCGTGTGAGCAAGGCGGAGCCAGAATTGTTGTTTTCAATGTTGCTGGTATCATTAAATTAAAATCACCATTAATTATTCGTGCACCATACATTACCATTGCAGGTCAAACAGCGCCAGGTGATGGTGTTTGTGTTGCAGGCGAATCGGTTTGGTTAAATACACATGATGTTATCGTTCGTTATATGCGTTTCCGTAGAGGCGAAACTTTTGTTGGTCGCCGTGATGATGCGATTGGTGGTAATCCGGTAGGAAATATTATGATTGACCACGTTTCTGCAAGTTGGGGATTAGACGAAAATATGTCTATGTATCGCCACATGTATAATGATAGTACAGGTAAAATTGAAGATAAGTTAGGAACGGTTAACATCACCATACAAAATTCTATTTTTTCTGAAGCTTTAGATTATTGGAACCATGCTTTCGGTTCTACTTTGGGTGGCGAAAACTGTGCTTTTGTTCGTAACCTTTGGGCCGATAATGGCGCTCGTAATCCATCAATTGGCTGGAACGGTATTTTCAACTTTGCAAATAATGTGGTTTTCAACTGGAATAACCGCTCAACCGATGGTGGCGATTATACCGCACAATATAACATCATCAATAATTATTATAAACCAGGTCCTGTAACCGAACTAAAAGATCCGATTTCTTATCGTATTTTAAAACCAGAATCTGGCCGTAGTAAATTGCCTTATGTGGTTTTCGGGAGAGCACACGTGGAGGGAAATATTATTGAAGGAAATGACAAAGTAACCAAAGATAATTGGAATGGTGGTGTTCAGCTTGAAGATAAAAAAGGTAGCTTGATGAGTTTTGAACAAGCATCGCCATACTTTGCTGCAATGCGGGCTAAAAAACCATTCCCAATGCCAAAAATATCCATCATCCCAACCTTACAGGCAAAAGAATTTGTGTTGACTAATGTTGGCGCAACTTTACCGAAAAGAGACCCGGTTGATACTAGAGTTGTTAAGCAAGTTCGCACCGGAATTATCGAAGTACATCCTGATGCAAAACCATCAGCATTTCAATTTGAGCACCGCAGATTACCTGGCGATTCTTACAAACAAGGAATTATCACCGAGATTTCACAAGTAGGCGGTTACCCGGAATATAAAGGAACACCTTATAAAGATACTGACGATGATGGCATGCCAGATGCTTACGAGTTAAAAAATGGATTGAATCCGAAAGATGCATCTGATGCCGCTAAAATCACCAAAAATGGTTATTCAAATATCGAAAACTATTTAAATAGCGTGGTTAACGTTTCAACTGTAAAACCTAATTAATATGCGTAACTGGAATTCTTGTTTAGGGATGATTACGCTGTGTGGCATTGGAAATTTGGCTTTTGCTCAATATCCGGTGATACCGGAAGCAATGGAAAAAAAGGCAGATTCGCTAATGGCGAAGCTTGAAAGCCGGGCCAGCCAGCAGTTTTTAAAAATAAAGCCGATTATTGATGCCGATGCTAAAGCCGGTAAACCCTATATTCCATGGGCTGCAAAACCAAGCGATTTACCCCAATCAAAAATTGTTGCCTTTCCAGGCGCTGAAGGTGGTGGCGCTTATTCTTTTGGCGGTCGTGGAGGTAAAGTTTATGTGGTTACAAGTTTGGAAGATTCGGGTAAGGGAACTTTACGCGAAGCTTGCGAACAAGGTGGCGCCAGAATTGTAGTTTTTAATGTTGCGGGAATTATTCGTTTAAAAACACCTTTAAGCATTCGTGCGCCATACATTACTATTGCCGGACAAAGTGCTCCAGGTGATGGAGTTTGTATTGCCGGAGAATCGGTTTGGATTGATACGCATGATGTGGTGATTCGCTATATGCGTTTCCGTCGCGGAGAAACTGATGTAACCCGTAGAGATGATGCGATTGGCGGTAATCCGGTAGGAAATATAATGATTGACCACGTTTCTGCAAGTTGGGGATTGGATGAAAATATGTCGATGTACCGCCATGTTTACAATGCAAAAGATGGTTCGAAGCCAGAGAAATTGCCTACAGTAAACATCACTATTCAAAATTCTATTTTTTCTGAGGCTTTGGATACTTATAATCACGCTTTTGGAAGTACCATTGGGGGCTTAAATTCTACCTTTATGCGCAACCTTTGGGCTTCGAATATCAGTAGAAATCCATCTGTTGGTATGTATGGTGATTTCGGTTTTGCCAACAACGTAATTTTTAACTGGTGGAATAGGAGTGCAGATGGTGGCGATAATGCTTCTTTCTATAGTTTCATCAACAATTATTACAAACCTGGACCAATTACACCTGCTGGAGAACCAATTTCTTATCGCATTTTAAAGCCAGAATCTGGCCGAGATAAACGTTTTGTGAATGATTTCGGTCGTGCATATGTTACTGGAAATATTGTTGAAGGTAATGAAAAGGTAACTGCAAATAATTGGAATGGAGGCATTCAGCCAGAAAGTAAACGCGATAAGCAAAAATTATTGGATTCTATTCGCACAGATAAACCTTTGCCAATGGCGAAAATTTCCATCATCGATACAAAAAAAGCTTACGATTATGTTTTGGCCAATGCCGGTGCAAGTTTACCGGTACGCGATGCAGTAGATAAACGTATTATTAAGCAAGTAGCAACAGGGAAAATTGAGGTTTTTGAGGGCGCACATCTAACAGAAAAACAAGGTTATGTAAAGCGCAGATTGTCTGCCGATTCATATAAACAAGGAATTATTTCGGATATTAGTCAGGTTGGCGGATATCCAGAATATAAAGGAAAACCTTATTTAGATAGTGATAATGATGGTATCCCTGACGCATGGGAAATTAAAAACGGCTTAAATCCGAAAGATGCAAAAGATGCAGGGAAAGTTACCAAATCAGGCTATTCGAATATCGAAGTGTATTTAAATAGTTTGGTTGATGTGAATAAAGTGAGGCCTTAAGGAAGTTAAAAGTAGAAAGTAAAAAGACTTGAGCGCAAGACTTCACCATTACGTCATTGCGAGGTACAATGTAATTTTATAAGCAAAAAGGCCTCACCCTTTGAAAGTTTGAAGTAAAACTTAATGTAGTGCATCCCTCTCCTAAAAGAGAGGGAATTAATCGTTACCAATTTTAACCACTAGTAAGAACATTGTTCCCTCTCTTCAAGGAGAGGGATTGCAAATAAGAAACCAAACCACAAACATGAATAGGGTGAGGTTAAATGTAAAACACGATAGACAGCCATTTCGTCATTGCGAGGCACGAAGCAATCTCTAGTAAATAGCATAAAGATTGCTTCGTACCTCGCAATGACGGGATGTATAATAAGAAAAATGCCAAAAACTAACCACATATATAAAATGAAAGCACTGCCAATGGCGGTTTTACTTTTATTTGCAACAAGTTTTGCTTTTGGTCAGAAAACAAAACCGATTGAACCACCAAAGCCAATTTTTAAGGGGAAAGATGGTAAATTGGCTTACACACCAGACGAAAATGGAAACCGCATTCCTGATTTTTCTTTTGCAGGATATATGGCTGGTGAAAAGGCAATTCCTGATGCAGCTGTTAAAGTTGTTGTTCCTGTTTTAAAAGGAGATGCTACGTTAAGCATTCAATCTGCAATCAACTATGTTTCAAAACTACCGATTGGTAAAGATGGTTTACGTGGCGCTGTTTTACTAGAAAAAGGCAATTATGAAGTAGCAGGAACTTTGAAAATTTCAGCTTCAGGCGTTATACTGCGTGGTAGCGGAATGGGGGAAAATGGTACTAAAATTTTTGCTACAGGTTTAGATAGAATTGGCGTAATCAGAATTTTAGGCAAAAATAATAAAATTGAAGAAAAACCAATTGCCATTAGCGATAATTACGTTCCGGTTAATTCTGTTAAATTAACTTTATCAAATGCCTCAGGTTTTAAAATTGGCGACAAAATCATGATTCACCGTCCATCAACTAAAGAATGGATTGAAATCTTTAAAACAACTGAGTTTGGCGGTGGCGAAAGTGCTTTAGGCTGGAAACCGGGTACAAGAGATATTCATTTCGATAGAAAAATTACAGCGATTAACGGTACAACGATTACTTTCGATGTGCCAATAACAACTGCTTTAGATGCTAAATTTGGTGGCGGAACGGTTTCAAAATACCAATGGGATGGAAGAATTTCTCAATCTGGTGTAGAAAATTTAAAACTCGAATCTGATTATCACAAGGAAAATATTAAAGATGAATACCATCGTTGGACGGCTATCAGTTTAGAAAACGTGGAGGATGCTTGGGTTCGTCAGGTGGTTTTCGAGCATTTTGCAGGGTCTGCGGTTAATGTTTTAGAAACTGCTAAACGCATTACTGTTGAAGATTGTAAATCATTAGCACCAATTTCTGAAATCGGAGGCGAACGTCGCAATACCTTTTACACTACTGGTCAGCAAATACTTTTCCAAAGATTGTATGCTGAATATGGCTACCACGATTTCGCGATAGGTTTTTGTGCGCCAGGACCAAACGTGTTCGTTCAATGCCAATCTTATTTGCCTTTCAGTTTCAGCGGCACAATTGATAGTTGGGCTTCAGGGGTTTTGTTTGATATTGTGAATGTTGATGGACAAGCATTAAGTTATTTAAACCGCGGTCAGGATGGCCAAGGTGCAGGCTGGAGTGCAGCAAATAGCGTTTTTTGGCAATGTAGTGCAGCAAGGGTTGATAATCCGCAACCGCCAACTGCCCAAAATTGGGCTTTCGGAACCTGGGCACAATTCTCAGGCAATGGCTATTGGGATATGTCAAACGAGCAAATTCAACCACGCAGTCTATATTATGCGCAATTAAAAGATAGATTGGGCAACGAAGTTGATGCCAGAGCCTTTGTTTTGCCAGTTGAAACCGAAGCCTCAAGCAGTCCGCCTGTAGATGTTGCTCAAAAACTAACTAAACTGGCTTATAAACCAGCTTTAACCGTTTCTGAATACATTGATGCAGCTGCAGAAAGGAATAAAATTCCTCTGGAAAAAAATCAAGCTAAAAATATAGATAAGATAGGTTTAGATAAAGTAATACAGCCTAATACACCAGATGCAATGGTTATTAAAAACGGTTGGCTAGTTCGTGGCAGCGAAATTGTTTTAGGCAACCGACAGGATGTACCTTGGTGGAACGGCAGTGCTCGCCCGCATGGATTAAAAAACACCAAATTTCACATCACTCGTTTTGTTCCTGGTCGTGAAGGAAATGGTTTAACTGATGATTTGGATGAAATTACGGATTCGATGCAAAGGCGTTCATTAAAAGTTATCGACCATAATTATGGCCTTTGGTATGATAGAAGACGAGACGACCATGAGCGCATCCGTCGTATGGATGGAGAAGTTTGGGCGCCTTTTTACGAATTGCCTTTCGCTCGTAGCGGAAAGGAAACCGCTTGGGATGGCTTAAGTAAATATGACATCACGAAATATAACCTTTGGTATTGGGATAGGTTAAAAACTTTCGCCAATCTTGCCGACCAAAAGAGCTTGGTGTTAATTCACGAAAATTATTTTCAGCATAATATTATCGAAGCAGGCGCACATTATGCCGATTTCCCGTGGCGTACAGCAAACAACATCAACAGCACAGGTTTCCCGGAGCCCGTTCCGTACGCTGGAGATAAGCGAATTTTCATGGCCGAGCAGTTTTACGATATTTCTAATGAACATCGCAAAGCGATACACCGAGCTTACATTAGAAAATGTCTGGAGAATTTTAATGGAAACACTGGTGTTATTCAATTAATTGGTGCTGAATTTACTGGTCCGCTGCATTTTGTTCAATTCTGGATTGATACGATTGAAGAGTGGGAAAAGGAAACGGGCAAGCATCCGATTATTGGTTTAAGTGTTACTAAAGATGTGCAGGATGCGATTTTAGCAGATGCAAAAAGAGCTAAAGTAGTTGATATCATTGACATCAGATATTGGCATTATCAGGCAGATGGAACGGCCTATGCACCACAAGGTGGACAAAATTTAGCGCCACGCCAACACGCTCGTTTGCTAAAACCGAAGAAAACATCATTTGAGGAAGTTTATCACGCTGTTTCTGAATATAAAACTAAATTTCCAGAGAAAGCAGTTATGTATTCTGGTGATAACTTTGACAGTTTCGGATGGGCAGTTTTAATGGCTGGTGGCTCACTATCAAATGTTCAAAATATTAATAAAGCTACGCTTGATGCGATCTCAACGATGAAACCTTTTCTTCCGGCAGGAAAAAATACTAAGGAATATGGTTTGGAAAATGCAGGCAAATCTTACATTTTATACAATTCTTCATCAGAGGCAGCGACTTTGGATTTAACTAAAATCAGCGGAAAATTCAGTGTTAAAGTGTTAGACACGAAGAATGGAACGGTGCTGAAAGAAGAAAAAATAAATGGAAATGCTGTTGCAAAATTTAGCAAAGTTGGCAAAGGCGACGAGGTCATCATCATAAATAAAATATAAAGAATGAATTTAAAATTGAAAATATTTTTACTCGCTGTGATTTCTGCAATTGCTTTTGGTTGTAAGGAAAAACCTCATTTTGGTGATAAAAGTCTTTTAATATCAGAGAATGGTAGATATTTTACCACAGGCGATGGAAAACCATTTTTCTGGTTGGGCGATACAGGCTGGCTCTTGTTCAGTAAATTAAATCGCGAGGAAACGAACACTTATCTGGAAGATAGAAAACAGAAAGGTTTCAATGTTATTCAAGTAATGGTTTTGCATGATGTAGCGACAAAAAATATTTATGGCGATTCTGCTTTGGTGGGTAAAAATGTTTCTAAAACATTGGTAACTGATGAAAACAATCATAAAGATTCTACGGCTTATGATTATTGGGACCACATCGATTATGTAGTAGATAAAGCAGCAGAAAAAGGCTTGTACATGGCCTTGGTTCCGGTGTGGGGTACGAATGTAAAAGAGAAAAAAGTGAACGAAGCGCAAGCAAAAGTTTATGCCAAGTTTTTAGCAGATAGATATAAAAAAAAATGGAATATCATTTGGTTAAATGGCGGGGATATTAAAGGCAGTGATGGTTTAAATGTATGGAATGCGATTGGTGAAACGCTGAGGGCAAACGACCCAAATCATTTAATAACTTTCCATCCAAGAGGAAGAACGGCAGGTTCACAGTGGTTTCAAAATGCGAAGTGGAGCGATTTTAATATGTCTCAATCGGGCCACCGTCGCTATAACCAGGATACATCTGCCAAGGAAAAATTGCATTATGGAGAGGATAACTGGAAATACATTGAATCGGATTATAAACTTAAGCCTACGAAGCCAACTATTGATGGAGAACCATCTTACGAGGGTATTCCGCAAGGCTTACACGATACCACACAACCACGATGGAATGATGCTGATGTGCGAAGATATGGTTATTGGTCGGTTTTTGCTGGTGCTTTCGGTTACACCTACGGACACAATTCCGTAATGCAGATGTACAAGAAAACTGATTTAAAACCAGCTTATGGTCCGAAAGAACAATGGATTGAAGCCATAAATTCTCCGGGCGCACAGCAAATGAAATATTTGAAAGACCTGATGTTATCGCGTTCTTATTTCGACCGTGTACCTGACCAAACATTGGTTGCAAGTCAAAATGGAGAAAAATACGATAGGGTTTTAGCAACCAGAGGTGAAGATTTTGCCATGTTTTATACCTACACAGGCAGAACTTTTAGTGTTCAGTTAGGTAAAACCGATGGCGATGAAGTTTCTGCATCATGGTACGACCCAAGAACAGGAAAAACAACTGTTATTGGAAAGTTTGAAAATAAAGGGATTAAGGCGTTTAATCCGCCAGGCGAACCTGCAAATGGTAATGACTGGGTATTAATTTTGGATAAACTGTAGAATAAGGATTGTCGTCATTGCCACATAGCACGTCATTGCGAGGTACGAAGCAATCTCATTTAAAAGTTAGATTGCTTCAGCTCGCATAAGCCCAGCTTCGCAATGACGATAGCTTTAGAAATTAAGGCGATGTTAAGGTTAAAACGTTCGTCATTGCGAGGCACGAAGCAATCTCTTCGAAAAATTAGATTGCTTCAGCTCGCAGAAGCCCAGCTTCGCAATGACGACCGCTAAAAAAAGAAAAATTAAACAATTGTATATATCAAAAATCATATTAACCCTACGTTTAGCCATTATTGGCTTGGCTTTGTGCGGACTTAACTCTTGCTCAAAACAAGCTTACATCTTTACATCATTCCACGAACCTGCAAACGAGGGATTGAGAATGCTGTATAGCGATGATGCATACCATTGGACAGATTTGGACAAAACCTTACTGAAGCCTGAAATTGGTACACAGAAGGTAATGCGAGACCCATCGATTGTTCAAGGACCAGATGGTACATTTCATTTGGTTTGGACGTGTAGCTGGAAAGGCGATAAAGGTTTCGGTTATGCATCATCCAAAGATTTAATTCACTGGAGTGAGCAAAAATTTCTTCCAGTGATGGCGAATGAGCCAAAAACCGTAAATGTTTGGGCACCAGAAATTTTCTATGATAATAAGAAAAAGGAATTTGTAATTATCTGGGCCTCAACCATTCCATTTCGATTTGAAAAAGGTATTGAGGAGGAAGAAAATAACCACAGGATGTACAGCATCACCACAAAAGATTTTAAGTCGTTCTCTGATACAAAGCTGTTTTTAGACCCAGGTTTTAGTGTGATTGATGCTGTAATTGTAAAAAGAGCAACCAAAGATTACGTGTTGGTTTTAAAGGATAATACCCGACCAAATCGGAATTTAAAAGTTGCTTTTGCTCAGGATGCTTTAGGTCCATACCAAAATGTTTCAGAAACTTTTAGTCCGAAATTAACAGAAGGACCAACGGTTGTAAAGGTTAAGAACGATTACCTGATTTATTTTGATGCCTACGGACAAAAAACATACTCTGCTTACAAAACTGCCGATTTTAAATCTTTTAAGGATGTAACCAAAGAGGTTTCTATCCCAGAAGGGCATAAGCATGGAACGATAATAAAAGTGAAAAAGAAAGTGATTGAGGAGTTGAAAAGGAATAAATAAATAGTAATAACGATTTAGACCGTCATTGCGAGGCACGAAGCAATCTCATTTAAAGGATTAATGGAAATGAGATTGCTTCAGCTCACACAAACCCAGCCTCGCAATGACGAAATGCATAATAAATGAAACTATTAAAAATACTTTACCTAATCCTGCCGTTCGCTTTTGCGATGCAAAACGCACAAGCGCAAGATACCGTACGTTATACAGGTAAAACCCTGGTTAATGCCGATTATCATCATGGGCAACTTACGCCAGTAATTGGTGTGCACAATATTCAAACTTTCAGGGCAAACAGAGAACATCCGGAATTGGCTGAAAACTTTGGCTGGACATATAACCATGCCCCAATGCTGGCCTATTGGAACAATAAATTTTATGTAGAATATTTAAGCGATAAAGTTGGAGAAAGCATCCCGCCAGGACAAACCCTATTGCAATCTTCAGCAGATGGTTATACCTGGACAAAGCCTGATGTGATTTTTCCGATTTATAGAATTGCTGATGGTACAACAAAGGAGGGCAGAACCGATGTGGCTAAAGATTTAGATGCGGTAATGCATCAACGCATGGGTTTTTATGTTTCTACCAAGAATGTGTTTCTGGTTTTAGGTTTTTATGCGATTAGTTTTGATGCAAAAGACGACCCGAATGATGGTCATGGAATTGGCAGAGCCGTACGTGAAATTCAAGCCGATGGCAAATACGGACCGATTTATTTTATTCATTACAATCCTGGCTATTCTGAGCAAAATACAAAATATCCTTACTTTACAAAAAGCAAAAACAAAGCCTTCGTTGCCGCTTGCAAGGAGTTGCTGGCGAATAAGTTAATGACGCAACAATGGAATGAAGAGGCCGATAGAAAAGACCCTTTAATCACCTTACAAAAGCAATATAAGGCCTTCAGTTACTACCATTTATCCGACGGAAGAGTGGTTGGATTGTGGAAAAATGCGTTAACAGCTATTAGTAAGGATAACGGTAAAAGCTGGCCTGAAAGTGCTTTTCGTGCGCCTGGATTCGTAAATAGTAATGCTAAAATCTGGGGACAAAAAACGGCTGACGGAAATTACGCGACGGTTTATAATCCATCGGAATATAGATGGCCATTGGCGATTTCGACCAGTAAAAGTGGCTTAGACTACACAAATCTGTTATTGGTTCATGGTGAAATTACGCCAATGCGTTATGGTGGAAACTATAAATCTTACGGTCCGCAATATGTACGCGGAATTATTGAGGGAAATGGAAAACCTGCGGATGGCAAGTTATGGGTAACCTACAGCATGAACAAGGAAGATATCTGGGTTTCTTCGGTTCCGCTGCCTGTAAATGAAAAGGCTTTAAAGCATGCTGATGATAATTTTAATAACGCTAGAAGCTTAGAGCCTTGGAATATTTATAGTCCGTTGTGGGCACCTGTAAAAGTTGAAAATGGCGCTTTGGTTTTAAAAGATAAAGACCCATTCGATTATGCAAAGGCAGAAAGGATTTTTCCAGCTTCGAAAAAGATTATGACTTCATTTTCAGTAACACCGAAGCAAAATGATTTTGGCTTATTGGAGATTGAATTACAAGATGCTAAAGGATTGGCCTCAGTTCGTTTAACTTTTGATACCGCTGGAAATCTAAGTGGTAAGAATGGTTCCCGTTATAAAAATTTTATGAAATATGAAGCTGGGAAAAGTTATGATATCAAATTAAAATTAGATGCGCATACCAGGTTTTATTCGCTCTTAGTTAATGGAAAAGAACTTTCATTAAGTTTAGCTTTTCAGCCTGTGGCTGATGTTTCCCGTATTGTTTTCCGTACTGGCGAGGTTCGTCGTTTTCCTAATGTAGATACACCCGCCGACCAGACTTACGATTTAAAAAATGCGGGAGAATCAGAGAAAAAAGAAGCGGTTTATTCAATTAAGTATTTAAAAACGGAGGAGTTTTAGGATGGGAAATAAGTTTAAATATGCCGTCATTGCGAGGAGGCACAACGAAGCAATCTCATTCGATAAGTTAAATTGCTTCAGCTCGCACGAGTCCAGCTTCGCAATGACGACCGCCTTAGAGTCAATGCTTTTTAGTCGGTCGTCATTGCGAGGTACAGCCCGTCCCGATTTTTCGGTAAAGCACTCTCTTTTGTTGCTAGCTATCCTTTTGTGCTCCTTAACCTCAAACGCCAAAATCCTTTTGCCACAAATCCTATCCAGCAATATGGTTTTGCAACGCGATAAACCCATCAATATCTGGGGTTTTGCATCAGCAGGAGAAATAGTTGACGTTACTTTCGCAGGGCAAAAAAAGCAAACCATTACCGATAAAGACGGAAAATGGGCGGTCATTTTAACGCCACTAAAAACTTCTTCAACACCACAAACCATGACCATTAACGGTTCGAATAAAATCGAATTGAGCAATATTTTGGTTGGCGAAGTTTGGCTTTGTTCTGGGCAATCGAATATGGAATACCAAATGCGTAAGCTGGCAAAAATTCCAAAGCCAAAAAATGAAAAGTTAGGTTTCCCAGCTGATGAAGTTGAAAAAGCAAACAATTCGAAAATCAGGGTTTTTCTGGTTAATCGAAAACAGTTGTCAAAACCCGATTCTATACATAAAAGTTGGGCTGTAGCAGAAGATTCTGCTTTGAAAGCTTTTTCAGCCGTGGGATATTTCTTCGCCAAGGAAGTTCAAGAGAAATTAGGCGTTCCTGTGGGGATGATTTCATCCTCAGTTTCGGGCAGTGCCATCGAACCTTGGGTTGCTCCAGAAGCATTTGCACAAGAATCTTACTTTAAAAATGTAAAAGTTAGTAACGACCCAGGTAAATTTTATACGCCAATGATTGAGCCACTTTCTAAGTATAAAATCCGTGGTTTTTTATGGTACCAAGGCGAAACCAATTGCTTTTTAAACGAAGATATCAGCTATGCTTATAAAATGAAAACCTTAATAAACCTTTGGCGAAAAGCTTGGGGCGAACAAGATTTACCCTTTTATTATGTACAAATTGCACCTTATGATTATAGTAAGCAAAAAAGCGATAAGGTTGTACTTACATCTGAAACCCAACCAAAATTTTGGGAAGCGCAACAACAAATTTTGCGTATGCCGAATACTGGAATGATTTCTACCTCAGATTTAAATGACAACGGTGGCGATTTGCACCCAACTTATAAATGGGAAGTAGGCAGAAGATTAGGATTATTGGCGCATGGCAAAACCTACAACCAAAAAATAGCTTTTTCGGGCCCGATTTTTAAAGCGGTTTCTTTTAAAAATAATCAAGCTTTATTGGAATTTGATTATTTAAAATCATCAAATCAAAATATTACAGGATTTACTATTGCAGGTAAAGATGAGAATTTTGTCAAGGCCGATGCAATTATAAAAAACGGAAAAGTTGTCGTCTCTTCAAAAGAAATTGCAGCACCAACTGCCGTTCGCTATAACTGGACGGAAAGTCCGACAGGAAACTTTTACAGTAACGGTTTACCAGCATTACCTTTCCGCACCGATAACCCATTAACCAACCAATTTAAAACCAATTAATGAAACTTAGATTTATACTTTTTCTTTGTTCGATGATGATGTTTGGAGCCCTAAAAGCACAACAAACGGAGAAATTATATCTTTCGGGAACTGGAAATGATAACACTATTAATTGGGATTTTTTCTGTTCAGAAGGCATGAACGCTGGGAAATGGACCACAATTCCTGTGCCTTCAAACTGGGAATTACAAGGTTTCGGAAAGTACAATTACGGTTTTAATAAGGAAGCAAACAAAGGAAAAGAGGAGGGACTTTATAAGTATAAATTCACCGTTCCTGCAGATTGGAAAAACAAAAAAATAAATATTGTTTTTGAGGGTTCGATGACGGATACCGAAGTTAAAATCAATGGAAAATTAGCAGGAGAGATTCATCAAGGTTCGTTTTATGTTTTCAAATATGATATTTCTAAACTTTTAAAATCAGGAGAAAATTTACTGGAAGTTAAAGTTGCTAAACATTCTGCTAATCCATCTGTAAATGAAGCCGAACGCAAAGCGGATTATTGGATTTTCGGTGGAATTTTCCGTCCGGTTTATTTAGAAGCTTTGCCGCTAACTTACATCGATAGAATTCAGATTGATGCAAAAGCAAACGGCATTTTTACGGCAAATGTTTTTACTTCCGGCGCAGCCGATAAAATTAATGTAGAACTTACGGATGCGAATGGAAAGAAATTTGGTAATGATTTTTCAACTAAAATCACAGCTGGCTCTACTAAAATTGAGCAGGAATTTAAAAATCCTGCGCTTTGGTCGTCAGAGTTTCCAAACCTGTACACCGCAACCATTTCGTTAATTAAAAACGGCAAAACCATACATCAAATTACCAATAAAATCGGTTTCAGAACGGTTGAAGTTAAAGAACGCGATGGTGTTTATGTGAATGGTGTGAAGATGAAATTTAAAGGGGTAAACCGTCATTCTTTCTATCCAAAATCTGGCAGAACAACGAGTAAAAAAATCAGCATAGCTGATGTAATGTTGATGAAAGAAATGAATATGAATGCGGTTCGTATGTCGCATTACCCACCCGATGGGCATTTTTTGGACGTTTGTGATTCGCTGGGTTTATTTGTGATGGATGAATTAGCGGGTTGGCATGGCAATTACGATACTAAAACAGGAACGAAACTGTTCAAAGAAATGGTTGTAAATGATGAAAATCATCCATCAATAATATTTTGGGCCAATGGAAATGAGGGCGGACACAACCGAGAACTCGACCATCTTTTTGCTGATGAAGATATTCAAAAGCGCCCTTTAATTCATCCTTGGGAGGTTTTTAATGGTTTTGAAACTACACATTACCGTGAGTTTAATTATGGGATTGGCAATTACGACCATGGTCATAATATTTTAATGCCGACCGAATTTTTGCATGGTATGTGGGATGGCGGTCATGGCGCTGGTATAGAAGATTACTGGAATGCGATGTGGCATAACCCACTTTCGGCAGGTGGTTTCCTATGGGATTTTGCCGACCAGGCTGTAGTGCGTACTGATAAAAATGGTGAATTAGATACCGATGGCAATCACGGTCCTGATGGAATTGTTGGGCCATATCACGAAAAAGAGGGTAGTTTCTTTACTATAAAAGAAGTTTGGAGTCCTGTTTTTGTCGAGAAAAAAGAAATGACAACTGGTTTTGATGGTTCGTTTTTATTGGAGAACCGTTACGCATTTACCAATCTTAATCAATGCAGTTTCGAGTGGAAATTGAAGAAATTGAAAACAAGCGGAGCGGATGCAGAATTTAAAGCAGGCAAAGCCGATGCACCAAATATTAAGCCTTTTGAAAATGGGAAATTACAAATCAATCTCCCTGCCGATTGGAGAAATTTTGATGCTTTGTATTTAACCATCAAGGATTTATATGGGAAAGAATTATTTACCTGGAGTTTCCCAATTTCGCTGCCTAAAGCTGATGCAGATAAAATTGTGGTTAAAACTGGTTCATCGAAAGTAAATCTTAAAGAAACGGCTTCGGTTTATGAAGTTTCTGCAAATGGTATTGAGCTAACTTTCGATAAAACAAGCGGATTATTGAAGCAAGCTAAAAATGCAAAAGGCATTATCCCATTTTCAAACGGCCCGATTTTGCAGGAAGGTATAAATAATTTTAAAAATTTTAAGACCAAAATGGATGGTGAAAATCTGGTGATTTCATCAACTTATGATAAAAAAGAAAGCTGGAATACTTTAGAATGGACGATTTATCCATCGGGTTGGCTAAAAATGCAGGTTAAATATTTTCCATCCGAATACTTTACCACTTTCGTGGGATTGAATTTTTCTTATCCCGAAACGGAAATTAAATCGGTTGAATATAAAGGAAACGGACCTTATCGCGTTTGGAAAAACCGAATGAAAGGCACTGAGTTTGGCGTTTGGAAAAAGGATTATAACGATTCTGCAACTGGAGAACCAGGCTGGCAATATCCAGAATTTAAAGGTTATCACGCTAATATGTATTGGTGTGAGTTTATCGGCAAAACGCAAAATTTTAAAGTGGTAACGGATAGAGAGGATGTATTTTTAAGGTTGTTTACGCCAAAAAAATCAAAGGATACAGAGTATGATAATATGAGTCCGACTTTTCCGAATGGAGATATTTCGTTTATGAATGGAATTTCGGCGATTGGAACAAAAACACAAAAACCAGAAACAACAGGGCCAATGGGTATGAAAAATATTTATTACGATTTTGATAAGGCACCAAACAGGACGTTGGATATGACTTTGTATTTTGATTTTTCAGTTAAATTAACCAGAGATAAAAAGGATGAACACAGATAGACTGTTACATCGTCATTTAGACCGCAGTGGAGAAATCTTTGAACTTAGAGAAAAGATTTCTCGGCTTCGTTTTGCTTCGCTCGAAATGACGACCGACATAAAGTGCAAATAATAAATAATCAGTGTAATCAATCGCGAAGCATAAATGAACATTAAAATCTACATAGCAATCATCAGCATTTGGTTTCTGCATATTTCAAAATCAGTGGCGCAAATCACTTTGCAAAAAACCACTTGCGAAATGTTGGAAAACCCTTTGGGAATTGATGCACAAAAGCCACGATTTGCATGGCACATTATTGCTAAAGAACGTAATGTAATGCAAACTGCCTATCAAATTTTAGCATCATCTTCAGCAGAAAAATTAAAAGCTAATGAGGGTGATATTTGGGATTCCGGAAAGGTTAATTCATCTGAATCAATTCATGTTAACTACGATGGAAAAGCACTCGTTAGTCGGTTAAAAGTATACTGGAAAGTTAAAATTTGGACGAATGTTGGTCAAAGCGAATGGTCGGCGGATAACTATTTTTCCATGGGTTTATTGAATTATAAAGATTGGCCAAAAGGATGGATTGGTTTCGATAGGACTTTCCCTTGGGATAATATCAAAACTGATTCACGTTTGTCTGCAAGGTATTTCAGAAAGGAATTTCAAGCCGCTAAAACCGTGAAATCTGCCACTGCATCTATCATCGGTTTAGGTTTATACGAGCTGTACATCAATGGGAAAAAAGTTGGGGAAGATGTTTTATCACCAACAGCAACAGATTATACCAAAAATGTAAAATACAATACTTACGATGTTACCTCATACATCAAAAGTGGTAAAAATGCTGTAGGAGCTGTTTTAGGCAATGGTCGTTTCTTCGCCATGCGCCAAAATGAAAAACCTTACAAAATCAAAACTTTTGGCTTTCCTAAAATGCTAATGAACATTCGTATTGTTTATAGCGATGGTTCTACGGCGAATATTGATACAGACGATAGTTGGAAAGGTACAACTGATGGGCCAATTCGTACCAATAACGAATACGATGGCGAGGAATATGATGCCACGAAAGAAGCTTCTGGCTGGAATAACGTAGGTTTTGACGACAGCAAGTGGGCAAAAGCAGAATTTGTGCAAGAGCCAAGCGGTACAATTGAAGCGCAAATGAATGAAAATATGCGTGTGATGAGTACGCTTAAACCAGTTTCAATATCAAAATTATCTGGTGGAAGATATATTTTGGATATGGGGCAGAATATGGTTGGCTGGTTGCAAATCAAAGTTAAAGGCTTGCGTGGAAAACAGGTTAAAATGCGTTTTGCAGAATCACTACAAGAAAATGGCGAGCTTTTTACAGCCAATCTTCGCAATGCGAAATGTACCGATTTATACACTTTGAAAGGTGGCGAACAAGAAACCTGGGAACCTACTTTTACCTATCGTGGTTTCAGGTATGTAGAATTGAGCGGTTACACTTATCAGCCTTCGCTGAGTGATTTTGTTGGCAAGATGATTTATGACAACATTAAAACCGTTGGTACATTCGAAACTTCGGATGCTTTGACGAACCAGATTTTTAAAAATGCCTGGTGGGGAATTGCAGGAAGTTATAAAGGCATTCCGGTTGATTGCCCGCAACGCAACGAGCGTATGCCTTGGTTAGGCGATAGAGGTGCGGTTGCATATGGCGAAAGTTTCGTTTTCGATAATGGTCGTTTTTATTCAAAATGGTTACAGGATATTCGTAATTCGCAGAAAGAAGATGGAGCAATACCAGATGTTGCGCCTGCCTTTTGGCGCTATTATAGCGATAACATGACTTGGCCAGGTGCAATGCTTTTGGTTACAGAAATGTTGTACAAGCAAAATGGCGATGTTTCTGCCGTTCGGGATAATTACCCGGCAATGAAAAAATGGCTGGCTTATATGCGAGACCGCTATATGCAAGATTACATTTTAACTAAAGATAGTTATGGCGACTGGTGCATGCCGCCGATTACAATTGAATTTGGCCGAGGTAAAAGTGCCGATAAAAAGTATCCATCAGCATTAATTTCTACGGCTTATTATTATCATTTCACGCAGTTGATGATGCAATTTGCCAAGGCAATTGGCAACGAAGATGACATCAAAACTTATGACGTTTTGGGTGATAAAATTAAAGATGCTTTCAATCAGAAATACTATAATGAAAAAGGTTATTACGCTTCAAATGCTTTAACCGATAATATTATTCCACTTTATTTCGGTATGGTGCCAAAGGATAAAGTGGATGGTGTTTTTAAAAATATCACCTATACAGTTGAAGTTACCAATAAAGGCCACTTGAGTAATGGTTTGGTTGGGATTCAATGGTTAATGCGTTGTTTGAACGATTACGGCAGACCGGATTTGGCCTACACCATCGCAACGAAAAAAACATATCCAAGTTGGGGTTATATGGTTGATAATGGTGCGACAACGATTTGGGAGTTATGGAATGGCAACACCGCCGACCCTAAAATGAATTCGCAAAACCATGTAATGATGCTTGGCGATTTGCTGATTTGGTATTACGAAAATTTAGCCGGTATAAAATCTGAAACAGCTGCGTTTAAGCAAATCACTTTAAAGCCAGAAATGCTTACTGGTTTAAATTCGATTAATGCAAGTTATAACTCGGTTTATGGTCTAATTAATAGCAGCTATACTAAAACTGATAACCGTTTTAACTGGAAAGTAAGTATTCCACCAAATACAACAGCTTTGGTTTTTGTTCCCACGAATAATAGAAATGAAGTCTCAGAGGAAATAAAATCGATTAAAGAATTAAAATTTATAAGAATGGATAACGGCAGAGCAGTTTATGAGGTTGGCTCCGGCGATTATTCTTTTGTGGTGGGGAAGAGGTAGCAGGCTTTGTCATTCTGAACGCAGTGAAGAATCTCCAGGCTATAGAAAAGCAATGTAAATATACCACCGAACTAGAATCAGTGGATTAATTTTAGGCAGTGCCAATCGGTTACAGATTCTTCGTTGCTCTCAGAATGACAGCAATATATTGGGATATTTAAAAATATAATAACCAAAATAAAATAACACTATGAGAAAATTATTAAAACCATTTTTGATTTGCGCATTGCTGATATCCACAGCAAATGCTTACAGTCAAACTAAAGATATTGTAGTGACTGAAGAAATTCTGTCGAAATCGAAAGAATGGGTTGCTGCACTAAATTTAACAGACGCGAAGAAAAAAACTGCTGTCGAAAATGTAATTGCAGTTCATTTAACCACGATTAGAGATTGGCATAACGAGCATCCATCTTCAACAGTTCCCGATGGAATAAACCCAGTTACTGGTAATAAATTGAGTGATTTAGACAAGCAAATCATCACTGATTCTGCTATTCCATCTACCGTTCACAAAGCTTTAATGGATGGTTTGAATCAAAATTTATCGCCAGAACAAGTAGAAGTTATTTTGGATAAATACACGATTGGTAAGGTTGATTTCACGATGAAAGGTTACAAAGCCATTGTTCCAGATTTAACTGCAGATGAAGAAGCGAAGATTTTGGCTTTCTTAAAGCAAGCTCGTGAGCAAGCAGTAGACTATAAAAATATGAAACAGATTTCGGCAATTTTTGAGATCTATAAAACGAAATCAGAGCAAATGTTGAATAACAACGGCAGAAGTTGGAGAGCTTTGTATAGCGCTTATACAAAGAAAATTAAGGAAGAGAAAGAAAAGGCAAAGCAATAGTGGCGGAATGCTTCAGCTCTTCGTCATTGCGAGGCACGAAGCAATCTCTTTTTAAAAACAAAGATTGCTTCGGCTCGCTCAATCCAGCCTCGCAATGACGACCGTTCATTACAAGTAGATTAAAATATTATGTTAAAAGGTAAAATATACATTGCATTAGGATTTGTTTTAGCATTGGCAACATCAGCCAACGCCCAAGTTGAAAAATGGCAGACAGGAATTGTAAAGCAAGAATTTCTTTATGATAAAGCGCCATTTCCATCGTGTCATTCTGCAACCATTGCAGAAACACCAACAGGTTTGGTGGCTTCTTATTTTGGCGGTACAAAAGAGCGTGACCCTGATGTGGAAATTTACATTAGTCGCTTTGTTGATGGTAATTGGTTAGCGCCAGTTTCTGCTGCAAACGGTATTCAATCCTATGGTAAAAGGTTGCCAACCTGGAACCCTGTTTTATATCAGGTTCCTGGCGGAGATTTAATCTTGTTTTACAAAATCGGGCCAAAACCATCTGAATGGTGGGGCATGATGAAAACTTCGAAAGATGGTGGTATTACCTGGTCGGATGCGACAAAATTGCCAGATGGAAATATTGGTCCGGTAAAGAACAAACCAGTATTGCTTAGCAATGGAAATCTATTTGCACCATCAAGTAAAGAGGGCAATGGCTGGAAAATCCATTTTGAAGTAACAAAAGATAATGGTAAAACCTGGAGAACGATTGGTCCGTTGGTTGAGAATGGAATTAAAGCCATTCAGCCAAGTATTTTGCAACATGGCAATGGGAGATTACAGATTTTAGCCAGAACAGCCAACCGGGCAATTGCAGAATCGTGGTCAGAAGATAATGGAGAAACCTGGTCTCCAATGACCAAAACATCTTTACCAAATAATAATTCGGGAACAGATGCAGTAACCATGAAAGATGGTCGCCATGTTTTGGTTTACAACCACGTTTTGCCTCCTGGCGATTTAGCTAAGGGACCAAGGACACCACTAAATGTTTCAATATCTAAAGATGGAAAAGAGTGGTCTGCAGCACTGATATTAGAGGATTCGCCAATTAGTCAGTATTCGTATCCGGCTGTTATACAGACTTCTGATGGAATGCTCCACTTCATTTACACTTGGAGAAGACAAAAAATTAAACATGTAGTGGTTGACCCATCAAAGTTGAAATTGAAGAAAATTAAAAATGGTATTTGGCCATCTTTAAAAGGTTACACTGCTCCAGTTATTGGTGAAACTAAAAATGAAGAACCATGAGCATAAATAATTCATCATCCTGGTTCGTCATTTCGACCGTAGTTGAGAAATCTTTTAAATTGATTAAAAAGATTTCACGGCTATCGCTCGAAATGACGACTTATGTCCGAACTTCAATTCTATTAATACTGCTTTTTTTATTTAGTATCAATCAGCTTTCCGCCCAAAACCAAAATACCGATAATCTTTACAAGAAACCTTTATCCGATGTTTTAAAAGAAATTCAAACTCGTTTTAAAGTTCAAATAAAATATTCAGAACCACAGGTAAAAGACAAATGGGTAAACTATGCCAATTGGCGTTTCCGTGCGGATGTCGACGAAACGATAGCCAATGTGCTTACGCCTTTGGATATGAAAGTAAACAAAGAAAAACCTGGCGTTTACAAATTAAAAGAATACGAATATTACCGTTGGGAAGTGCAGGATGGATGGGACTATTTAGATGTATTAGCCTCAAAATATACAGACAAAGCCACTTGGGAAAAGCGCAAAGCTGAAATCAAACCAGCGCTTTACCAAGCCTTGATGTTATCGCCATTACCAGCAAAAATCAACTCAAAACCAATCATTACAGCCAAAAGAATTTTTGATGGCTATTCAGTTGAAAATATTGCCTTAGAGATTTTACCTGGCGTTTGGATAAATGGCTCATTGTATAAACCATTAAATGCAAAGGGCAAAATTCCTGTGGTTTTAAGTCCTGATGGGCATTGGGAAAAACAACGTTACCGGGCCGATTGCCAGTTACGCTGTGCTACAATTGCACGTATGGGCGCAATGGCCTTTAGTTACGATTTATTTGCCTGGGGTGAATCGATGCTTCAATTTAAATACGAAGATCACCGAAAAAGTTTAGCGCAAACCGTACAAACTTTAGGGGGAATCAGAATTTTGGATTATTTCACTTCCTTAAAAGAAACCGATACCTCAAGAGTTGGCATCAGTGGTGGTTCGGGTGCTGGAAGTCATTCTATTTTAATGACGGCAATGGATGATAGGATAAAATTAAGTGCACCAGTGGTTGCCATGTCATCATACTTTTATGGCGGTTGTCCTTGCGAAAGTGGTATGCCAATCCATCAATGTGGCGGCGGAACAGATAATGTAGAACTGGCCGCAATGGCAGCTCCGCGACCTCAGTTATTGGTTTCGGATGGTAGCGATTGGACAGCGCACACACCCGAGCATGATTTTCCTTACCTGCAAAAAATGTACGGTTATTATGGCGTGAAAGATAAAGTTGAAAATGTTCATCTTCCAGCGGAAAAACATGATTTTGGTATCAATAAACGCATCGCACTTTACGATTTTCTGATTAAAAACTTCAAGCTAAATGGCGCTGCGGTTAAAGATAAATCTGGTAAATACGATGAAAGTAAGGTAACCATCGAAAAGGAAAACGCAATGTATGTATTTGGTGATAAAGGTGAGAACTTACCTAAAAATGCAATAATCGGATTTGAAAATCTGGAGAAATTATTTCCTCAACCGACAAAATAGTTTAATATGGAGAATCAAGACAGGAGAACTTTTCTTACCAATGCAGCTTTGATAACGGGCGCTTTGTTTGTGCCGAACATTTTGCAAGCCTCAACCTTAAAAAGCAAATACAAAGTTGCGGTTATTGATTTAATGATTCTTAAACGTCAGAAAATAAGTGCTTTGCCGCTTGCGAAAGAAATCGGTGCTGACGGTTTGGAAATAGATATGGGCGGTTTAGGCAACAGGGAAACTTTTGATAATAAGCTGGCCGACCCAAAAATCAGGCAGGAATATTTAGATAAGGCCAGGGAATTGAACTTAGGATTTTGTGCTCTGGCAATGACAGGATTTTATGCACAATCTTTTGCTACTCGTCCAACCTATCAAAAAATGATTCAGGATTGTTTGGATACTGCAAAGGCGATGAATGTGAAGGTTGTCTTTCTTCCGCTCGGTGTTCAAGGCGATTTAGTTCAAAATCCTGAGTTGAGAATACCTATCGTTGAGCGGCTAAAAATCGCAGGTAAAATGGCGAAAAAATCGGGAGTGGTTATTGGAATTGAAACCTCTTTAGATGCAAAAGGTGAATTACAATTGCTCGAAGAAGTCGGTTCTAAAAACGTTAAAAGTTATTTCAATTTTTCTAATGCGATAAAAAACGGAAGAGATTTATATGAAGAATTAAGAATTTTAGGCCGTAAAAATATCATTCAAATTCATGCAACAAATGAAGATGGCGTTTGGCTCGAAAACGACCCAAAAATCAACTTAAAAAAAGTAAAAGAAACCTTAGATGATATGCGCTGGAGTGGTTGGTTGGTAATAGAAAGAAGTCGCGATGCTAAACAACCCACCAATGTCAAATATAATTTCACTGCGAATACAAAATATTTAAAATCCATTTTTCAGGAAGATGGTTCGTCATTGCGAGGTACGAAGCAATCTCATTAGTCGATTTATGGAAAGAAAAATAGTGAAAGGTATGCTAAATGTTTATCGCAAAATAAATTATAATTTTTGTTACAGTTTGCTAAGAAATTATCAAGCAAGGTCGTATTTTATTATAATTTTTTCTTTTCTATTCCTAAGTTTAAATGTCAAGGCAGCTGATATTTACGTTTCTAAAAATGGTTCTGATAGTAATATTGGTACAAAAGGAAAACCATTAGCCTCTTTACATTTTGCCATCAGAAAAGCTCGTGAACTGAGGCGTTTAAATGATTCATCTATAAAAAATGGCATCAAAATTTATATTGAGCGAGGTTTTTATCAGCTAGATGAGGCAATCGTTTTACGACCAGAAGATTCAGGTACTAAAGAGAGTCCGACGGAAATAATTGCTTCTGAAAAAGTAGTTTTAAGTGGTGGAACGAAAATAAATGGATGGAAAAAACTTACTATGCCTGTTGCAGGTTTGCCGAAAGAAGCAATTGGTAAAGTTTGGGTTACTGATGTTCCAAATTTTGATGGAATTGATTTGCAATTTCGTCAGCTTTGGGTTAGCGGTAAAAAAGCCATCAGAGCTAAAAACTACAATGGTGAGCTGATGGGCAGAATTTTGTCTTGGAATAAGGAAGATCAAACCTGTAGAATTCCACTTCAAAAAAACATCAACTTATCCAATATTAAAGGTATGGAAATGCTGATTCACCAATGGTGGGCGGTTGCAAATCTTCGTATAAAATCGGTTAAAATAATTGGAAATAGTGCTGAATTATCGTTTATGCAGCCAGAAAGTCGCATACAATCTGAGCATCCCTGGCCAGCTCCATGGATTTCTGAAAAGACTGGAAACTCCGCTTTTTACCTCACAAATGCTATTCAGTTTTTAAACGAGCCTGGCGAATGGTTTGAAGACTTGAAAAATCATAAGCTTTATTACTGGCCAAGAGCAAATGAAAATATGCTTCAGGCGGATGTTGTTGCTCCAGTTTTAGAAAATCTGGTTAAGATTGAGGGGACAATTGATAACCCTGTATCGTATGTAAATTTTAAAGGAATTTCTTTCGAGCACTCTAGCTGGTTAAGACCATCAAAATTTGGACATGTGCCACATCAGGCAGGAATGTACATGCTTGATGCCTATAAGTTAAAAACGCCTGGAACACCAGATAAGGCAAGCTTGGAAAATCAAGCTTGGGTTGGGCGACCTGCATCAGCCGTTGAAGTTAATTATGCTAAACAGATTTCTTTTCAATCTTGTCGTTTTGAACACATAGCCTCAACAGGTTTAGATTTTAAAAAAGGCACAGCCGATAATCTTATCCAAGGGAATTTATTTACAGATATTGGTGGTTCGGCAATTCTAATCGGCACTTTTTCTGATGAAGCAACAGAAGTCCATCTGCCTTATAATCCATCAGATAAGGGAGAAATTTCTACCAATGATGTTATCGAAAATAACTTAATTACGGATGCAACTAACGAAGATTGGGGCGCTGTAGGCATTGGTGCGGGTTATGTTCGCGGTATTAAAATTTTGCACAACGAGATTCGAAATGTTTCTTATTCGGGCATTAGCTTGGGTTGGGGTTGGACAAAAACGCCTAACGCTATGAAGAACAATACAGTTACTGCGAATAAAATTCATCATTACGGGAAACATATGTATGATGTTGCTGGGATTTACACTTTATCAGCACAGCCAGAATCTTTTATCACTGAAAATGTTATTGATAGTATCTACAAAGCGCCATATGCGCATCTTCCAGAGCATTGGTTTTATTTATATACGGATGAAGGTTCATCAAATTTTACAGTAAAAAATAATTGGACACCAGCCGAAAAGTACCTTCAAAATGCCAACGGACCAGGTAATTTGTGGGAAAAGAACGGGCCAAAAGTTTCATTAGAAACTAAGCAAAATGCGGGTTTACAACCATCTTATCAATATTTACTAAATGAAAAATCTAGCTATTCAAATCGAGGAATTAACGTTGCTGAAGATAAATCGGTCGTTTTTGAGTTGGTTTTTGAAAATGAAAATCTCCCAACAGATAAAATTTTAGAAAACTTTGCAAAGGAGAATAATCTTTTGCCATCATCAATATATAAATGGAATAATCGATTGGTGATTTATACCTCGACACTAAAAGTTGAAAGCCTGCAGCAAACCTTGAAACGTTTAAATGCTAAAGATATCAAGCTGTACGATAATCTGTTTTATGATTTTAAACGAGCGAAAAACTGTGGCGATAAACCTGTTAAAGAATGGGATAACATTATTTTATCGGCCAATTTGGTTGAGGATGAAAAGCTGCAAAATGAATATCTGGATTACCATAAAACCCAGTTCGAAAAATGGCCCGAAATATCAAAGGGTTTTTGCAATGCAGAGTTTCAACGTTTGGCAATTTTTAAAAAGGATAGGCAATTGATGCTAATCATCAGCATCCCCAAAGGAAAAAAACTTGATGATTTGAATCCGAAAACGACTGAGAATAATCCAAGAGTGGATGAATGGAATGCGATAATGAAAAAATACCAAGAAGGAATTGAAGGTACAAAAGCAAATGAAGTTTGGGTGTTTTTTAAACCGATAGAAAATTAAGTAAAGTCATCATTGCGATGGTGAAAATAATGAAATTAAGAATGTTATAACGCTAAATATAAATATGTTAAGATTAGGGATTTTAGGATTAGGTGAGGGCAGAAGCACGATTTCTGCATCCTTGGCCAGTAGGAAATTTAAGTTGATTCAAATTTGCGATGCCAATAAAAAACTTTGCGAAGAACGTGCTTTGGAGTTCGATTTTCAAAACTGGACAACCAATTATGAAGACATGCTAACCAGCGATAAAATCGATATGATTGCGATTTACACGCCTGATCATTTGCACTTTGAACACATCAAACTCGCTTTGCAACATGGCAAACATGTGGTTTGTACAAAACCTTTTATTGATGATTTGGCGCAGGCAAATGAACTTTTGGAATTAAGTAAAAAGTCGAGAAAAAAGATTTTTGTCGGACAAAGCTCTCGCTTTTTTGAACCTGCAATGCGCCAAAGGAAAGATTTTGATAAAGGCTTAATTGGCGAATTAATTACCATAGAGAGTTATTACCATGCCGACCATCGTTGGTTTTTAGAGAAAGGTTGGTCTTTAAAACAATCGTTTAAATGGTTGTATGGCGGTTTAAGTCATCCTGTAGATTTTGTACGTTGGTATATGCCCGATATTGAAGAGGTGATGGGTTACGGTATGTTAAGTGCTAATGGCTTAAAAGCTGGGTTGAAGAATCAAGATACTATGCACTTCATCTTTAAAGCTAAAGATGGTAGAATTGCTCGCGTGAGTGGTGCATACACTGGTCCGACGCAACCTGCAAGCCGCGATAGTGGAATGAGCTGTGTTTTACGAGGAACCGAAGGCGCCAGTCAGGCCGATTACCATGAATTACGTTATTCCGTAACCACTAAAACTGGCGAAGAAAAAATCATTACCTGGGGCGATTCAACGCTGAAACATTATTTCCGCTTCGAGGGGCAAAGCCATCATGCAGGAGAATATCAAAACTATTTAGATTATTTCGCAGATAGCATTAATAATAAATTTACGGCATACCCGGATTTGAAAGAAGGTATTGGTACAGTTGCGCTTTTACAGGCAATGGATAAATCAATGGAAATAGGTTTGCCAGTAAAAATAGATGAAATTTTGAAAGCAAATAAGATTACAAGGGAATCTATAGGACTATAAATATTTGCCACAGAAATACTGAGGAACAAGGAATTAGTGCAAAATAAAATAGTAATATACGGGCGCTTAAAAAAAATAATTCCGTGAATTCAGTGCTTCCGTGGCAAAAAATTAGGCAAAACTAACCAAATAAACCAATGAACAACATTGTAGAACGCTTAACCAATTTAGATTACTTCATCGTAATCGCTTACCTCATTATTCTGATAATTATCGGATATCGGGCAAGTTTCTCGAAAAAGAAAAGCGATGAAAACTTGTTTTTAGCCAATAAATCTTTGGGTTGGAGCAGCATTGGTTTTAATATGTGGGGCACAAATGTTGGTCCATCCATGTTGGTTGCATTTGCAAGCATTGGCTACACTACAGGAATTGTTGCGGTAAATTTCGAATGGTATGCGTTCATCTTTTTATTCTTGTTAGCCATTGTTTTTGCACCCAAATATTTAGCTGCAAAAGTTAGCACCATGCCAGAGTTTATGGGAAACCGTTATGGCGATTCTACCCAAAATATATTGGCATGGTATGCTTTAGTTAAGATTTTAATTTCCTGGCTATCTCTTGGTTTGTTTGCTGGTGGAGTTTTAGTCCGACAAATTTTAGGTGTGCCGATGTGGCAATCTGTAACGGTAATTGTGGCCTTTGCAGGTCTTTTTGCTTTTTTTGGAGGATTAAAGGCCATTGCCAAAGTAAACGTTTTTCAAATGATTTTGCTGATTTGCGTTTCTTTAGCCTTAACTTATTTAGGTTTAGAAAAAGTTGGTGGTATTGTAGCATTATACGATACAACACCAAAGCATTTTTGGAATTTAGTACAACCCGCAAGCGATCCACAATATCCTTGGTACGCTATTCTCTTGGGGTATCCAGTCTCGGCGGTAGCATTTTTCTGTACTGACCAATCCATGGTTCAATCGGTTTTAGGTGCAAAAAATTTAGAACAAGGTCAGCTTGGCGTGAGTTTTATTGGCTGGTTAAAAATACTATCGCTGCCGCTTTTTATCGTTACCGGTATTTTGTGTTATGTTTTATATCCTGGTTTAGAAAATGCCGACATGGCTTACATGACCATGGTTACCACTTTATTTCCCCCTGGGATGAACGGTTTGGTGATTGTGGTACTTATTGCGGTTTTAGTCGGTTCCATTGGTTCTTGCTTAAATTCTTTGAGTACGGTTTTTACAATGGATGTTTATGTGAAAAAAATCAATCCAGAAGCAACAACAAGTCAAGTAATTAAAGTAGGTAGATTAACCGTAATAGCTGGTTGTGTTTTTGCGATTTTGGTCGCCTTAGCGATTGATAATATTCAAGGCTTAAAGTTATTCGATATTTTTCAAGCCGTGCTTGGATTTATCGCACCGCCATTATCAGTTGTATTTTTATCGACAGTTTTTTGGAAAAGAACAACCAAAAAAGCAGTTAATTTCACGCTTTCAGTTGGCTCCATAATCAGTTTAGGGATTGGGGTTTGCTATTTGTGGGTTTTCCCATCTTCAATGTATGATTTCTGGCCACACTATTTGGTTTTATCATTCTTGATTTTTGTGCTGTTAGCGGTTTTATCAATAGCAATTTCACTTACTGATTCCTCGCCATCAGTTTATAAAATCAATGAAGAACACCTGGCAAATACCGAAAAACCAAGTCGCCGAGTTTGGATTTCTTTTGGTGCCTTAACCATAATTATGATTGCCTTATATATTTTCTTTAATGGACATTAAAAATGTTGGGAGTCTTTAGTCCGAAGTCGGATGATACACAGAATAAATAATTTTACAGCCTTGGTTCGTGTCTTCACGAACCAAATAAATGTAACCTTTAATATAACGTTTCTTGAACCAAATTTTAAATTATGAAAAACTTAAAAAATATACTTCTCATCGCTATTTTCAGTGGTTTGCTAAGCCCTGCGTTGGCTCAAAAAGCATCATGGATTTGGTATCCAGGCGATTTTGATATTTATATGAGTAACGTAATGCAAAACCGAAGAACCGAGCGGGGCGTATTCTTTCCTGTATTTTGGAAAATGGATAGCCATTATGTTCTAGTCGATTTTCATAAAGAATTTACCCTTACAGAAGCTGAAGAAGTTAAGCTATTTGTAGAAGGTACTTACAACGTAAAGATTGACGGTCAGGCGATTTCTGGCTTTCCTAAAACGGTGAAAATCCCTGCCGGAAAGCACAAGTTGAGTTTAAAAGTTTACAGTCAGGGAACAGTTCCCGCAATTTTTGTACAAGGCAAAACTGTGGTTTCTGATGAAACCTGGCTAACTACTTTCGAAGATAAAGAGTGGATAGACCAAAGTGGTAAAGTTTCTGATAAATCGGGAACAACTTTCGTCACCGCTGGCTCGTGGAATTTAACCGACCCAACCAAATTGCCATCGCAATTTAAGTTGCCAACCGTAGCGCTTAAAGCAGTTTCATCGAAAAAAGCCGAGGCAGGTACACTATATGATTTTGGAAAAGAAACGTTTGGTTTTATTAAACTTCATGGCTTAAAGGGCAAGGGCAGAGCAAGTCTTTACTATGGCGAATCGCCTGAAGAGGCTTTATCGACGGGTAAATGTGAAACCTTGGATTACGTTGATGTCGATTTATCGCAGAAGAAAGATTCCATTATGCCGCTTTCAAAGGCTTTTAGATATGTGAATTATCAGCCAAGCGGAAATGTTTCGGTCGATTCTGTAACCATGCTTTATGAGTATGCGCCGGTAACCGAACGCGGCAGTTTTAAATCGTCAGATGCGGAATTGAACAAGATTTATGATGTCGCTAAATACACTTTCCATTTAAATACTCGGGAGTTTTTTATTGATGGAATAAAACGTGATAGATGGGTTTGGAGTGGCGATGCATACCAAAGTTACCTGATGAATTATTATTCGTTTTTTGATGCACCCACGGTTAAAAGAACACTACTTGCACAACGTGGAAAAGACCCGGTTACCGCCCATATTAATACGATAATGGACTATTCTTTTTATTGGTTTCTGGGGATTTACGATTACTACAAGTTTACAGGCGACCAAAAGTTTGTGCAGGATATTTATCCACGAATGCAATCGCTTATGACTTATATTGATGGTAGAAAAAACAAAAATGGTTTATTGGAGTGGATGCCAGGCGATTGGATTTTTATTGATTGGGCTGATAAATTGAGTAAAGATGGTGAGGTAAGTTTTGAGCAGTTACTTTACGCCCGAAGTTTAGAAACGATGGCTTTGTGTGCTAAACTTGCGAATGATGTTGACGGTGCTTCAAAATACGATAAGCAGGCAAAAGAATTAAAAAGCAAAATTTTTGAGCTTTATTGGAACCAAAATAAAAATGCTTTGGTGCACAGCAGAATTAATGCTAAACAAACAGATAACGTAACCAGATATGCAAATATGTTCGGAATCTTCTTTGATTATTTTACTCCAGAGCAAAAATTAGGCGTTAAGAAGAATGTTTTGCTAAACGATAATGTTGCTAAAATTACCACACCTTACATGCGTTTTTACGAGTTGGAAGCTTTGTGTGCAATGGGCGAGCAAAAATACGTATTAAAAGAAATGAAAAGCTATTGGGGTGGAATGCTAAAGTTAGGTGCAACCTCTTTTTGGGAAGAATACAATCCTGATAAAAAAGGTGTGGAGCATTTAGAAATGTACGGTCGTCCATATGGAAAAAGCCTTTGCCACGCTTGGGGCGCTAGTCCGATTTATTTATTAGGGAAATATTATTTAGGCGTAAGCCCGGTTAGTGCAGGTTACGAAACATACACCATTGAACCAAGTTTAGGCGGCTTGGAATGGATGGAAGGCAATGTGCCTACGGCTAATGGTGATATTTCCGTTTATATGAATAAGAAAGAAATTAAGGTAACTTCTGCCGTTGGAACAGGTACGCTTAAAATAAAAAGTAAAACGAAACCAATTGTTAAGGGTGCTATTGTAGAGGAAATTTCAAGAGGAAATTATGAAGTTAAGATAGAGAAAGGGACAGAATATTTAGTGAAATATAGTAACTAGCGCAACATTTCCATCATTGTTAGGCAGGGAGCATTCTTTTTTGAAAATCTTTCTTTTCTATTATCCGTTGGTTAAAACTAACGGCAATGTGAACTTGCAAATGACTAACTCTTATAAAAGAAAACACACAATTTCATTGCAGGCTGCTTTAACTGCCAGTAATGAAATTGCATGTTTTCGACCTTAGCCGAATAACCTTTTTACTCTAAACCCGTATTCTATGGTTTTTGCAAATAAAAGGTTAATTAATTTTTCTGAGTAGCATTAATTTAGGTTGCTATTTCGGCAAGATACGGTGTTCCTCTTTTTACGGCTGCA